>CAWJNE010000008.1:0-54626 GCA_963844175.1 uncultured Acidimicrobiia bacterium | reverse complement strand
CCGGTGACCGTCGAGGCGCCTGCCGATGTGGACGCCGTCGCCCGTGCCCTCTCCGCCCACGGTTACCTCCCCGACGACGGGCTGGCGACCGCGGTGTTCCTCGCCGTCTCGCTGCAACGACCGCTGCTGCTCGAGGGCGAGGCGGGCGTCGGCAAGACCGAGCTGGCCAAAGTGCTGGCGGCGTGGACCGGCGGCGAGCTGATCCGCCTGCAGTGCTACGAGGGCATCGACGCCGCCCAGGCCGTCTACGACTGGGACTACGGGCGTCAGCTGCTGCACCTGCGCGCCGCCGAGGCCACCGGCGAGACGGCCGGCCGCACCACCGATGCGCTCGAGGCCGAGCTGTACCAGGAGCGGTTCCTCGTCAAGCGGGCGTTGCTGCGGGCCATCGAGCCCCGAGAGGGGCCCCCGCCAGTGCTGCTGGTCGACGAGATCGATCGCGCCGACGACGAGTTCGAGGCCTACCTCCTCGAGGTGCTCTCCGACTGGCAGATCACCGTGCCGGAGCTCGGCGCGTTCCAGGCCGTGGTGCCGCCGCTGGTCGTGCTGACCAGCAACCGCACCCGAGACGTGCACGACGCCCTGAAGCGCCGCTGCCTCTACCACTGGGTCGAGCACCCGGACTTCGAGCGCGAGGTCGCCATCGTGCGGCTGCGCGCCCCACAGGTCGGCGAGGTGCTGGCCCGCCAGGTCGCCGGAGCGATCGAGGCGATGCGTGAGCTGCACCTCTACAAGGCACCCGGCGTCGCCGAGACGATCGACTGGGCGACGGCGCTCGGTCGGCTCGGCGTCGAGCAGCTGGACCAACGTGCCGTCGAGGCCACGTTGGGGACCGTGCTCAAGTACCGCGAGGACCACCAGCGGGTCGAGCAGCACGGGCTGGCCGACATCATCAAGCAGGCCTTCGCCCGCGGCATCGTCCCATGACCGCCCAACTGCGTTTACGTCCGGATCATGGTCGCAGCGGCGACCAAGATCCGGACGTAAACGATCAGGGGTGGCGGTTGGCCGTCGCCTTCGGCCGCCTGCTGCGCGGCGTCGGGTTGGGCGTGCCGTTGAGCACCGTGCTGTCGTTCGCCGAGGCCCTGGGCATCGTCGGCCTGGGCAACCGCCACGACGTCTACTGGGCCGCTCGGGCCACGCTCGTGCGCCGGCCAGAAGACCTCGCCACGTTCGACCGGGCCTTCGCCGTGTTCTGGGATCGCGCCGAGCCCGACGGCCTCGTCGACGACGAGCCGGAGCCGCTGGCCATCACGCTGGCCGTCGACGACGATGACGTGAACGACGGGCCCGACACCGCCCATGCCTCCGACGAGCCGGTCGTCGAGCTCCGCTTCAGCGTGGCCGAGGTCCTGCGGCACAAGGATTTCGCCGCCTACGACGACGACGAGCTGGCCGAGGCGCACCGGTTGATGAGCCGGCTGCGCCTGACCGGCTCGCCACGGCGCTCGCTGCGCATGGAGCCGATCGCCCGGCGGACCGCTCGGCCGGACCTGCGACGGACCGTGCAGGCCGCGCTGCGCACCGAGGGTGAACCGATCCGCCGCCACTTCCGGACGCCAGCCACCCGCCATCGCCGCCTCGTGCTGCTGCTCGACGTCAGCGGGTCGATGGAGCCCTACGCCCGCGCCCTGCTGCGGTTCGTCCAAGCCGCCGTGGCCGGGCGCCGCCGGGTCGAAGCGTTCGCCCTCGGCACGAGGCTGACCCGGATCACCCGCGAGCTGGGCTCCCGTGACCCCGACCTGGCGGTCCGGCAAGCCACCGGGCGCGTCGTCGACTGGTCGGGAGGCACCCGCCTCGGCGACGGCCTCCGCCAGTTCAACGACGAGTGGGGCGTGCGCGGCACTGCTCGCGGCGCCGTCGTGGTGATCCTGTCCGACGGTTGGGACCGGGGCGACCCCGACGCCATGGCCGAGCAGATGCAACGGCTGTCGCGCGTCGCCCACCGGATCGTGTGGGTCAACCCCCTGAAGGTGACCCCCGGATACGCGCCGCTGGCGCGCGGGATGGCCGCCGCCATGCCGCACATCGATCGCTTCGTCGAGGGCCACTCGCTGGCCGCGCTGGAGCGCCTGGCCGAGGTGCTGGACGAGCCGTGAGCGAGAGATCCTGGACGACCTCGACCGCTGGCGGTCGGCCGGCGCCAAGGTGGCGCTGGCGCGCGCCGCGTCGTCGACGTCGAGGGTTCCGGACCGCGCGGACCGGGGGCGGCGATGGCCGTCAACGACCGAGGCGAGGTCGCCGGCAGCGTGAGTGGCGGCTGTGTCGAAGGTGCGGTCGTCACCGAGGCGCTGGCGATCCTGGCCGGCGAGGCCGAGTCACGGATCGTGACGTTCGGGTACAGCGACGACGAGGCGTTCGCCGTCGGGCTGACGTGCGGCGGGACCATCCGGCTGTTCATCGAACCGCTCGACTGGTGACCGGCCGATGATCTTCGAGCAGCTGCGCGACGCCCTGCGGTCCGAGCAACCCGTAGCGCTCGCCACGGTGATCGACGGACCGGGCCGGGGCGCCAAGCTGCTCGTCGGTCCGACCGGCCACCTTGCCGGCGGCCTCGGCGACCCCGACCTCGACCGCGTGGTGACCCGTGACGCGCAGGCCGAGTTGGAGGCGGCGCGCTCCGGCGTGCGTCACTACGGGCCGCAGGGTCAGACCACGCCGGAGGACCTCGAGGACTCGCCGATCATCCGCGTGTTCGTCGAGTCCTATGCGCCGCCGCCGCAGATGTGGATCTTCGGCGCCGTCGACTTCACCGCCGCGCTGGCCAAGGTGGCCAAGGTCCTCGGCTACCGCGTCACGGTCGTCGACGCACGCGAGATCTTCGCCACCCGACGCCGCTTCCCGATGGCCGACGAGGTCGTCGTGTCGTGGCCGGGGCCCGTGTTCGAGCAGCGTGGCCCGACGCTCGGACCACGCGACGCGGTGTGCATCCTGACCCACGACCCGAAGTTCGACGTGCCGGCGGTGCAGGGCGCCGTGGCCACCGCCGTCGGTTACATCGGCGTCATGGGCAGCCGGACCACCCACGACAAGCGGATGCAGCGGCTGGCCGAGGCCGGCGTCGACCGGGCGGCCCTGAACCGGCTGATGTCACCGATCGGGCTGGACATCGGCGCTCGGACGCCGGAGGAGACGGCCATCTCGATCTGCGCAGAGATCATCGCCGCCCGCACCGGCAAGCACGCCCCGTCGCTGCGCGACAGCGACGGCCCGATCCACGCCTGATCAGTCGGCGCGGCGCCGGGCGAGGGCCAGGAGGCCACCGCCGGCGAGCAGGGCGACGACCGCCAGCAGCGAGATCGCGGTGCTCGACGACGGGCCGGTCGCGGCCAGATCGTCATTGTCGGCGGCGGCACCATCGTGGTCGCCTGCACCGGCGTCGTCGACGGGCTCCATCGGTGCCGCGACGACCTCGTCGGGCTCGGACTCGGGCTCGGCGGCGGGATCGTCGCCGGCCGTCGAATCGGTCGCCGCTCCAACCGCTGGCTCGGCCGCTGGCTCGGCCGCCGGATCGTCGAGCGCCGGAGCGGACGCCGGCTGGTCCGGCGCGGCCGTCGGTTCGTCCGGCGTGGCCGTCGGTTCCTCGGGCGTGGCGGCGGGCTCCTCGGTGGCCTCGAGGGGCGGCGCCTCGGCAGGCGGTGCGCCGGCACCGAGCTCGGCCTTGGCGGCGCGCTTGTCCTCGACGCCGGCGGCCGCCGTCACCTCGACCGACGTTCGGCCGATCTCGGCCGCCGCCTCGAGCACGATCACGTCGTAGACGCCCTCGGCGCCGAGCGGACCGCCGGCCAGGAACTGGGCCGAGGCGAAGCCCGGGGTGCCGTCGCACGACGCACTGGCGACGACGCCGGCCGGGTCGATCTGGACCTGCAGTTGCTGGCCGCTGGTGCACCCCGACACGGTGACGGAGAACTCGGCGCCTGCGGTGATCGACCCCGGGCTGACCGACACCTCGGCCCCGCCGTCGTCCGGGCCGGCGGCCGCCGGCAGTGCCGTCGCGAGGACGATCACGCCGGCTGCCGACATGGCCGTGAGCGCACCCAACCGCTGCATAGCGACGGAGCGTAAGTTCGACTCCGGGGTCGAGTGGTGGATGGTCAGCCGGTGGGATCGCCGAAGTTCGAGCCGCGGCTGAGGAACCCGATGGCGACGTCGGTCGATTGGTTGGCGGCGTGAACGATGGCGTCGCCGACGCCGAGGTACATCATCACGTGGCCCGGGTACTGGGCCAGGTCGCCGGCGACGGCCTCGCTCTGGTCGACGCGGCGGGACGCCTGCAGCTGAGCGCTGCTCTGCCGGGTGATGGTCAGCCCGGCACGCGCCCAGGCGAACGCCGTGAGCCCGGAGCAGTCGAACCCGACGCTCGGGTCGGACGTGTTCTTGACGTACTGACGGTCGATCTGGGTCAGCGCGGCCAGCACCGCCTTCTGGTGGGGCAGATCCGCCCGCGCCCACGCGTCACGCAGCCCGACCGGGTCGATGCCGAGCTCGACGGACACGGCATCGGCAGCGGCGTGGCGAGCGCTGACGTAGGCGGCGAAGGCATCGGGCGCCTGGGTCCAGCTGAACACGTCGTGGGCGGCAAGGGCGGCGCCGGCACGTTCGATGACGGTGCCCGAGTGCGGGTTGCCAGGGATGGCCATCGGGACCGGCGCGGCATCGGCCGGTGCGGCCGAGGCGGCCGACGCGGCGCCGACGACGCACGGCTGCGGCGATAGCGCTGCGGCCGATCAGGGCGCGAGCGCGCGCGAGGGTGGGTTTGGGGTGGGGCATCGGACCGTCCGTGGGTCGGGGGCGCGCCAATTTGGGGGGTGGCACAGCCCTGCGGTGTGATCGAGCCGACACGCTATCGACACACAACCGTCATGTGGCGGATGGTCTGGCAGGCTGGCAGACGTGCCGGTGGTCTCCGTGGTCCTGGCGGCGGGGGCCGGCAGCCGCTTCCGGGGGCCTGGACACAAGCTGGATGCGGCCGTCGGCGGTCGCCCAGTCCTCGAGCGGGCGGTCGCCGCCGCCCTCACGTCGGGGGCTGGGCCGGTGATCGTGGTCACCGCCGGGCAGGTGCGAACGGCGCTGCACCCGTCGGTCGTCCACGTCGTCAACGAGCGGTGGGCCGACGGTCAGGTCACGTCACTGCACGTCGGCATCGCCGCCGCCGTCGAGCTCGGCGCGACGGCGGTCACCGTCGGCCTCGGCGATCAACCGTTCATCTCGCCGGACGCCTGGCGGGCCGTCGCCGCCACCGACGTGCCGATCGCCGTCGCCACCTACCGCGGCCGGCGCGGCCACCCGGTGCGTCTGCGCCACGACGTGTGGCATCTGCTGCCGGCCGACGGCGACGAGGGCGCCCGCACGCTGATGCGCCTTCGACCGGATCTGGTGACTGCAGTACCGTGCGATGGCTCACCGATCGACATCGACACTGTGGAGGATCTCCAGCGATGGCAGACCAACTCGTCAACGAGTTCACCGTGAACCGGCCGATCGACGAGGCCTGGGCGGTGATCACGGACGTCGAGCGGATCGCACCATGCCTGCCGGGCGCCCAGCTGCAGGAGATCGAGGGTGACACGTACCGCGGCGTCGTGAAGATCAAGTTGGGTTCGATCACGCCCCAGTTCAAGGGTGAGGCCAACTTCATCGAGCGCGACGACGAGGCCCACCGGGCCGTGCTCAAGGCGCAGGGGCGCGACACGGGTGGCCGAGGCAACGCGGCGGCCGAGATCCAGGCCGAGGCCGAGAGCCTGTCGCCCACCAGCACCCGGGTGATCGTGACCACCGACCTGCACATCACCGGCAAGGTGGCGCAGTTCGGGCGCGGGATCATCGGCGACGTCTCCAAGAAGCTGATGGCGCAGTTCGCCGGCAACCTGAACACGATGCTCGACGAGCAGGGCACCGACCCGTCGACCGATGCGCCAGCGGCGGCGCCCGAGGCGGCGGCGGGCAACGGCGACGAGAGCGTCAGCGCGCTCGGGGCCGACACGCCACAGGCCGCCGACCAGGGTCCGGCTGCGGCCCCCGTACCTGCGCCGACGGCCACGGCCGAGCCCGCCGACCCGGCGCCACGCGTGCGCAAGATCGACAGCCCCGCCAGCGAGCCCGTCGACCTGGCGGGCGTCGCCGGGCCGGCGATCATCAAGCGGCTCGCACCCGTGCTCGGCGTGCTGCTCATCGTGCTGCTGCTGGTGCGGCGCCGGCGGCGCCGGCGGCGCTGACCACATCTTCTGCCCCGAACCAGCACCGCGCCATGACCTCCGACGACCGCAACGCCGTGCGGGACCTGCTCGGCCGCCAGCCGGACGGGCAGTTCGAGGTCGTCGTGCGTGACGAAGACGGCGCTCCGCGGGTCATCCGCAACGACCCCTTCCTCGACGACGGGACGCCGATGCCCACGCGCTTCTGGCTGGTCGGCCGGGCCGACGTCCGCGCCGTGAGCCGGCTCGAGGCGGACGGCGGGGTGGCCGCCGCCGAGGCGGCCGTCGACGCCGCCGAGCTGGCCGCCGCCCACGCCCGCTACGCCGCCGAGCGCGACGCCGCGGTCGAGCGACGCGGCGCCAGCGGTCCAGTTCCGACGGGAGGGGTGGGTGGCACCCGTCGAGGCGTCAAGTGCCTGCACGCCCACTACGCCTGGCACCTGGCGGGTGGCGACGACCCCGTCGGGCGCTGGGTGGCGGAACGGCTGGCGGCGGCCGAGAAGGCGGCCGCCGAGGAGGACGCAGCCGAGGAGCCGCCCGGACTCGACATCGCCGTCGATGCCGTCACGACGACGTTCCGCCACGGTGGGGCGACGATGACCGTGCCGATCGGGCCCGAGTCGCTGCTGGCCGGCGAGCTGCGCGACCCCGACCCGCCGGACGCCGCCCAGCTCACCAACGCCCTCGGCCTCGTCGCCGACCACCTCGACGACCTGGTGCGCGAGCAACCGACCGTCGTGGCCAGCCGTCACGTGCACGTCGCCGGAGCCGAGCCGTGGCACCTCGTGGTCGTCGAGCGCGGTGGCCCGGTGGCCGAGCCGTCGGCGGTGCTCGAACGCGTCGCCGCCGAGGACGTCTTCCGCCTGCTGGCCACGGCGACACGGGCCGAGCGCCTGCACAACCCGGGCCTCGACCCCGAGCGAGTCGACACGGTGCTCGGCACGTGCTGCTTGCTGCTGGCCGTGATGCGCCGGCTGCACCTCGACGAGATCGCCGTGTCCCCCGCTGCGGCGGCTTGATGCGCCACCCGTCGGCGAGCACCTCCCTGCCGTCGCCGCTGCGGCTCTACGGGCGGCGAGTGATGTTGCGCCCGCTCGCCACGCAGGACTTCCCGGAGTGGAGCGACGTCCGCCGGCGCAACGAGGCGTGGCTCACGCCGTGGGAACCGAGGCGCCCACCGGCCCAGCTCGACCCGACGGTCAACCGCGAGGCGTTCGCCGCCCGCTGCACGGCGCGCGACCGGGATGCCGCCGCCGGACTGGCCTACGGCTTCGGGGTGTTCGTCGACCAACGCCTCGCCGGCGAGGTCAACCTCAACCACGTCCTGCGCGGCGCCATGCAGTCGGGCACGGTGGGGTACTGGATCGACCAGGCGCGCGCCGGCCAGGGCCTGATCGCCGAGGCCGTCGTCGTGCTGGCCAGCTTTGCCTTCGAGCAGCTCGACCTGCACCGCCTGGAGATCTGCATCGTCCCGCGCAACACCAACAGCCGCAGGGTGATGGAAAAGCTCGGCGTGCGCGAGGAGGGCACTGCCGAGCGCTTCCTGGAGATCAACGGCGTGTGGGAGGACCACGTCCGCTATGGCTTCACCACCGAGGAGTGGGATGCCCGCCGTCCCGACCTCACCCAGACCTGGCTCTGAGCCCCACTCCCGATTCTGAGCAGCGATTGCCGTCAAATGTGGCGGCAATCGCGCCATGGAACCGCTCGGGGTGGGTCGGCTACGCCTCGCCGGCGAGGCGCATCGCCTCGGCCTTGGCCTGACGGCGAGCGCTGCGCCGCTTCCACATCTTCGTCTTCCAGTGCCGCAGCGGTCGGCTGCGCTTGGTCTCCAGCGCCTTGGCGACCTCGCCGTCGTGGCGGTGCTCCGGCTTCCACGCCGCCCCCGGCTCGTGCACGTCCTCGGGATCGAGGCCACCGCTGACCTGGTGAGCGACGTCTTGCAGCTGCACGTGGATGCGGTGCCGCTCGCTGTGGGCCTGGGCGCGCAGCTCTTCCTTGGTGGACTTGGCCGGCTTGGGCTGGCTCATGCAGGTACCTCCTGGTGGCGTCCTACGACGCTCCGTTCTGGTGGTGAGAGCTCCTCCCCGTGGCAACGAGGCTACTCGCCGCCCGACTTGGTCGAGATGCGGGCTTTGATCGCCGCCAGGCGTTCGGCGAACCACGGCTGACGGGTGCTCCAGACCTGCGGCTTCAGCTCCCGTTCGACGGCCGCCGGGTGGTCGTCGATGTCGGCCATGTCCTTGATCGTCGCCTTGGTCACCAGCACCAGCTCCCGCGGTGCGGCGGCCGCCCGCGCCGCCAGCTCCTGGGCGTGGTCGAGCAGCGCATCATCGTCGACGCAGCGCCACACGAGACCGATCCGCTCGGCCTCGGCGCCGTCGAGCACCTCGCCGAAGACCACCGCCGCCATCACTGCCTGCGGCCCGGCGATGCGCCGGAACATCCAGGTGTGCCCGCCGCCCGGGTGCAGCCCGAGTTGGAGGAACCGGGTGTCGAACTTGGCCCGGCGGGCGGCGAGGCGCACGTCGCACCCCAGCGCCAGGTTCATCCCGGCGCCGACGGCGGCTCCGTTGACGGCGGCCAGCGTCGGCAGCGGGCTGCGGGCGATGCGCAGGAACCCCTCATACACGTTGCCGAGGCTCGAGCCGTCGGCCGTCCCAAGGTTGCCCAGGTTGGCCCCGGCGCAGAAGGCGGGCGGCGTCCCGGTGACCACGAGCGCCCCGATCGAACCGTCACCCTCGATCTCGTCCATCGCCGCCGTGATGTCGGCGACCATTGGGGCGGTGAGGGTGTTGCGCTCCTCTGGGTGATCGAGCGTCAGGGTGGCGACGCCGTCTCGGACGTCGGTGCGGACCAGTGCCATGCAGCGGTTCTAGTCGGCGGCGCCGGACGGACGGTTACGTTGGCTCGGTCCGTGGCGCGAAGGAGCTCCGAGGCCGTCGTTGATGACCCTGTGCGGATCACGAAGCTGCTGCGGGTCAACCCGGGTGCTCCCGGCAACGGGTCCGATCAGTGCGACGCCGAGATCGCCGCCTACACACGTGTGTCGGCCACCTTCTGCCCGGGGATCGAGCCCGGATCGACGCTGCGCTGGGACGTCTCGACGGGCGACACCGTCGTCACCCGCTCGTGGGGCGTGCCCGGAGCCGAGTCGTTCCAGGCCTTCACGTGGGAGTTCTGACCGGCCTCGCGCAACGAACCCCGACCTCGGCGGAGCCTGCGCCGCCGGCTCGCTGGGGTCCGGCAGGGGTAGCCTCGAACCCCGGCATGCTCGACCACGTCTTCACCGATGCGATCAGCGCGCTGCGCGACGCGTTCGAGGCGGCGTTCCTGGAGCGTCAGGCGTTCGAGGAGCACTTCCAGGTCGACGTGCTGCTCGGCGACACCACGTGGGAGACGAGCTACGGCCTGCCCGGCGAGGGGCAGCCACCGCGCGTCGTCGCCCACGTGACGTTCGACTGGCCGACGTGGAGCCAGACGGCGTACCGCCGCTGGTACGTCGACGAGGAGCTGGACAGCCCGCCGGCCATCGAGATGGAGATCGTGCTGCGGATCCAGCGGCTGGCCGAGCAGCCGAGCGCCCAGCAGATGTACACGACCCTGCCGGATGCCAGCCCGCTGATCGGCGACGGCCGTCTCGAGCGGGCCGGCCTGACGGTGGAGATCGCCCACCCCGATCCGGCCGAGCTGCTGCCGACCGACGACGACACCGGCGAGCTCGAGTACGCCGTGGAGATCACCTACGAGGGCCTCTACGAGCTGGCGGAGGAGACGCTGGCCGACGGCACCAGCTCGTTGCTCGACGATCACTTCGGCGCCCTCGGCGGGTGGGTCGCGGCCACGCTGGTCCGCCTCGGCGACCTGCAGTTCGCCTTCCTGCCGGCCCAGGAGTCCGACACCGACTGAGCACCTCCCCGCGCAACGACCGTCCACGGCGACGGTCGCGACGGGTGTGACCAGCGCCGACCGCGACAGACTGTCCGGATGCCGTCTGCCGAGGATCCCGTCCTGCTCGACGTCACCGGGCGCATCGCCACGGTCACGCTGAACCGACCAGACGCCCGCAACGCCCTGTCCGGTGAGGTCCTGCGCCTGCTCCCGAAGCTGCTGCTGCAGGCCGACGCCGATCCGGAGGTGGACGTGCTGGTGCTCACGGGCACCGACCCCGCCTTCTGTGCCGGGCTCGACCTCAAGGAGCTCGGCTCCGGCAGCGGCGGCGTCAGCGGGTCGATCGCCCGCGAGGACGGCCACAGCCCGCTCGGCGGGCGCGGTCCGATGCCCAAGCTGACCAAGCCGCTGATCGGGGCGATCAACGGCGTCGCCGTCACGGGCGGGTTCGAGTTGGCCCTCAACTGCGACTTCCTGGTCGCCTCCGAGCGAGCGAAGTTCGGCGACACCCACGCCCGGGTCGGCGTGATGCCCGGCTGGGGACTGACGGTGCTGTTGCCGCAGGCGATCGGTGTCCGGCGAGCCCGCGAGATGAGCTTCACGGGCAACTTCATCGATGCCGAGGAGGCGTTGCGGCTCGGCCTCGTCAACCACGTCGTCGCCCACGACGAGCTGCTGGCGGTCACCCACCAGCTGGCCACGGACATCGCCGGCAACGACCAGGACGGCGTCCGTCAGATCCGCACGACGTACGCCGCCATCGCCCACGACGACGACGCGTGGGAACAGGAGGCACGCGACGCCCGGGCGTGGCAGCGCACCATGTTCAGTGCCGACAAGGTGGCCGAGCGGCGGATGGCGATCCAAGGGCGCGGACGCACGCAGTGAGCCAGACGGTCGCCCGCCCGAACGCGGGCGCCCGTGACGGGCCGGACGAGCCGGACGGTCCGAGAACATCGGTGGGCGACCCCGCCGGTCAGGACGGTCTGCCCGCCCGCGCCGCCGGTGCGGTGATGGACCGTCGGCGGCGAGTCCTCAGCGGCGCCGCCCTGGGCGCCGTGGTCGGGGCCGCCGCCGCGCTGGCCGTGATGCTGCACCGCGCCGGCCACCACCAGGGCGACGACTTCGCGCTGTACCTGCGCCAGGCCCGCAGCCTGTTCGACGGTGACGTCGCCCAGGTCGTCGCCGACAACCGGTTCACGGTCGTCAACTCGCCGGGACCGTTCAGCCCGATCGCCTACCCGTGGGGCTGGCCGCTGGTCCTGGCGCCGTTCGTCCACGTCTGGGGGCTGGACTTCGACAAGCTCAAGCTGCTCGAGGTCGCCTGCTTCTGCATCTGGCTCGTGCTGGTGCACGGCATCGTGCGCCGCCGCGCCGGGCGGGTCCTTGCCTTCGCCATCACCGCCGTCGTCGGCACGGCTCCGATGCTGCTCGCCCACACCGACTTCCTGCTGTCGGAGTACCCGCACGCCGTCGCCATCGGCGTGTTCGTCTGGTGGCTCGACCGCATCAGCGCCGACGGCACGCTGCTGCAGGCGGACACTCGCCGGCTCGTCGTGCTCGGCGTGCTGGCGGCCGTCGCCTACAACGTGCGCCGCGAGAGCATCGTGCTGATCGCCGTGCTGGCGATCACCCAGTTGGTGCAGTGGCTGGGCGCCCGCCGCGCTGCCGGCGCTCGGACCGGCTGGCGCCCGGTGCTGACGCCGTACGCCGCCTTCGTCGCCTTCGTCGTCGGCTTCCAGCTGCTGCTGCCGTCGATGCTGATCCCGGACAACGACGACACGATCACGTTCGTCCCCGAGCGCATCGGCGACTACCTCGGGTCGCTCACCCGGTCGCTCGGGTTGGCCACGCACGAGAACCTCGGCGCGGCGATCCTGCTCCTCGCGCTGGCCGGCATGGCGGTCGGCTGCTGGCGGCGACCACGCCTGAACGTGCCCTTGGCTGCGCTGACCGTGCTCAGCGTCCTCGCCGTGAGCACCCACCTGCGCCTGGTCGAGCGCTACTACTTCCAGGTCCTGCCGTGGGTGCTGTACTTCGCCGCCACCGCTGTCGTCGCCGCCGTCGCCGCCCTGACGCCGCTGCGGATCCGCCGGCTCGCCCTCGTCGCGGCGGTCCTCCCCCTGCTGTACGTCGTCGGCGTCCACGCCGCGGTGCTGCCGAACGCGCTGGACCGTGTCGCCACTCAGGAGTCGAACGGGCGCCAGCAGTTCGGGCCCGCCGACCCGCTGGTCATCCCGGTGTTCGAGGCCGTGCTCGAGCTCACCCCGCCGGACGCCGTGATCACCTACTACCGGGCCCGCACCATGACGTTGATGACGGACCGCCGGGCGATCCAGACCCGCAGCACCGACGAGATGATGCTGCGCTCCGACTACTTCGCCCAGCTGCGCAACGCCACGTACGCCCAGCCGGACGTCACGCCGTTCGAGGCCCGCCGGCTCGGGTTGGAAGAGGTCTGGGCCGACGCCAAGTGGGTGCTGTGGAAGGTGCCGGCGCTCGGATCGGTGCCCGAGGAGGCCGCCGCCGACGGCGGTTGAGCTGCCGGAAGGCCTGGGTGACCGCCCGATAGCGTCGCGCGCCGTGGAAGGCCCCGACGCCGACCAGTTCGACGTCAGCGTCGTGCTGCCCGTGTACAACGAGCGCGGGCACCTGCGGACCGAGATCGACCGCATTCGTCTCGCCCTCGAGGAGTCGCCGTACTCGTTCGAGATCATCGTCGTCGACGACGGGTCGAACGACGGCTCGGAGACCGACCTGCCGGCGATCCCGGGCATCCGCCTGATCCGCCATTCCCAGAACCGCGGCGCCGGCGCGGCCCGGCGCACGGGCACCACAGCGGCACGCGGGCGCGTGGTGGTGTGGACCGACGTCGACATGACGTACCCCAACGACGAGATCCCGATGCTGGTCAAGGAGCTCGACGGCTTCGATCACGTCGTCGGCGCCCGACGTACCGAGGAGGGCACGCGGCGCATCGTGCGGGTGCCGGCCAAGTGGTTCATCCGCAAGCTGGCCAGCTACCTCGTCGAGACGGACATCCCCGACCTCAACTCGGGGCTGCGGGCGTTCCGGCGTGACGTCGCCATGCAGTACGTGCACCACCTGCCGGCCGGCTTCTCGTGTGTCACGACGTTGACGATGTCGTTCCTGGCCAACGGCTACCAGGTGAAGTACGTGCCGATCGACTACTTCCCGCGCGCCGGCACGTCGAAGTTCCACTGGTGGCGGGACACGAAGCGCTACCTGCTGCAGGTCGTGCGGATGACGCTGTCGTACAACCCGCTGAAGGTGTTCCTCCCGCTCGGCGCGGTGCTGCTGCTGCTCGGCCTGGGCAAGCTCGTCTACGACCTGGTCGACGCTGACTTCCGCGTCGCCATCAACACGTTGCTGATCCTGCTCGCCGCGCTGCAGGCGATCACCGTCGGGTTGCTCGCCGACCTCGTGGTCCGGGCCACGAAGCCGCCGACCCAGGTCCCCCCAGCGTGATGACGGGCACCGTCACGCCCACGGGCAACACCTACGACAAGTACGCGTCGACGAACCCGATCGAGCAGCGGATGATGCGCGGGTTCATGGCCGCGCTGGACGCGATGCTCGACGGGCTGGCACCGACGCGGATCCTGGAGGTCGGCGTCGGCGAGGGTCACGTGATGCGGCGGGTCCGCGAGCGCTTCCCGGATGTCTCCTTGGCCGGGCTCGATCTGCCCTCCAATTCCCTCGCCGAGGACTGGGGCGCCGAGGGACTGCCGTGCATGTTCGGTGACGCCACGGCGCTGCCGTTCCCGGACCAGGCGTTCGACCTCGTGCTGGCCATCGAGGTGCTGGAGCACGTGCCCGGTCCGGAGTCGGCGCTGGCCGAGCTGGCCCGGGTGTGCTCGGGAACCCTCGTCGCGTCGGTGCCGTTCGAGCCGATCTGGCGCGCCGGCAACCTGGCTCGCCGGCGCTACGTCGGCGACTGGGGCAACACGCCGGGCCACGTCAACCACTGGACACGCTGGGGCTTCCGGCGCTTCGTCGCCGGCCGCTTCGACGTCGACGACGTCCGCATGCCCCTCCCCTGGACCATCCTCCGCGCCACCGCCCGCTGACCCATCCGAGGGTTTGCTGCATCCGAGGGTCAGGTGCGGGGAAGCCCCTCGGCAAACCCTCCGATGGACGCAAACCCTCGGATGGGTCAGAGGTGGATGGCGGCGCCGACGGCTTCGGCGGCGTAGTGGGCGATGATCTCGGCCCCGGCGTCGTTGATGTGGTAGCCGTCGTCCATCCGCACGTCCTTGCCCAGGCCGTCGCGCGGGTCGATCACGTACTCTGCCCAGTTCCCGTCGCGGCCCGAGAAGATGCCCCAGCCGTCGATGAACACGATGTGCGGGCGCTCGGCCGCCGCCGCCTTGGCCGCCTCGTTCTGGATCGCCAGCCCCGCCGTCTGCGCCGGATCGGAGTCGTTCGGGATGCCGACCCACACGACGGTCCGCCCGTCCGCCGAGAGCAGGTCCATCATCGCGCCGGCCCGCTCCTGGTACTCGGCGATCCACTCCTCCTCGTTGTTCACGGGGTCGCCGACGACCAGCGAGCCGTCGGCGGCGGTCAGCTGGACGAAGTCGTTGCCGCCGAACGAGGTGACGACGACGTCGGGCCCGACGGCGGGAAGCTGCTCGTTGACACGGGCGAACCAGTCGAAGTCCCTGGGCTGCCCGAGCCCGCTGCCCATCAGGTAGTCGATCTCCACCTGCACGACACCGGTCTCCTCCAGCGTCGACTCGAGCGGTGGTCCCCAGAGGCCGGCGAAGCTGTCGCCGACGACGAGCACCTTGGCGGGATCGTCCGCCGTCGGCGGGGCCGGGACGGTGGTCGCCGGTGTCGTCTCCGGCGCCAGCGTGGTCGTCGTCGCCACCGTCGATGCCCGCGTGGTCGGTGCATCGGTCCGCCCGGTCGGCGTCTCGTCCTCGACGTCCTCCGGATCGCTGGCCTCGAACTCGTCCGACGTGTCGGCGGTGACCTCCGTCAGCGGGACCGATCGAGTCGTCGTCGTCGGAGCGGCGGTGATGTCGACGACGTCAGCGGCCTGGTCGTCCTCGCCCCCGAGGGCTCCGGCCACCCGAACCACGCCGAACCCGCCGCCGACGATGACGGCGACGACCGCTGCCCGGCGGACGAGGTAGCGGCGGCGGCTCACCCGCCGCCGGCGGGGAGTGGCGCGAACAGGTCGATGGGTGGTCATCGTCTCGCCGCATGCTACGGCCACTCACCGGCCGGGCGGTGAAGCGGAACGGCTTACCAGGGCGCGGTTGCCGAGACCCCGCCGTCCACGACCAGCAGCACCCCCGTGACCCAGCGGGCGGCCGGCGAGGCGAGGAACAGGCACGCGTCGCCGACGTCGTCGGCCTGCCCGAGCCGGCCGAGGGGGCAGGCCCGCATCCAGCGCTCGACACCCTCCGGCCAATCGGCGGCCAGGTCGGGGCGGTCGATCAGGCCCGGGGCCACGGCGTTGACCCGGATCCCCAGGGGCCCGAGCTCGACGGCGGCGGCCCTGGTGTGGGCAACGACGGCCGCCTTCGCCGCCGCGTAGTGGCTGTGCCCGGCCGGCGCGGCGAGCGCCTCGATCGACGCCACGTTGACGATCGCCGCGCCCGGCGCCATCACGGCGGCGCAGGCCCGCGTCGCCCGGAACGTGGTCGTGAGGTTGGAGGAGACGACGTCGTCGAACTCGGCGTCCGTCATCCCGGCGATGGTGGCGACGGGCTGCACGCCGGCGTTGTTGACCCAGATGTCCAGACGACCGTGCCGCTTCAGCACGGTGTCGGCGACCGCCTCCGCGACGTACTTGGAGCGCAGGTCGCCGGCCACGTCGGGGCCGCTGCGCTGGTGGATCACGACGGTGGCCCCGGCGTCGGTCAACCGGCGGGCGATGCCGGCGCCGATGCCACGCCCGGCGCCCGTCACCACGGCGACCCGACCCGACAGGTCGAGCAGGTCCGGGACCGGCGGGGCCGCGCTGCTCACGGGCGGTCGCCGACCGCAGGACGGATGACCCGCCGCTCGGTCACGATCGCCGTCACGAGGTCGGCCGGGGTGACGTCGAAGGCCGGGTTGAAGGCTCTCGACCCGGTCGGCGCGACGCGCCGCCCCCCGACGACCAGCACCTCGTCCTCGTCGCGCTCCTCGATCTCGATGTCGGCGCCGGACGGCGTCGACAGGTCGATCGTCGATTCGGGCGCGGCGACGACGAACGGGATCTCGGCCCGCGCCGCAGCGAGCGCCAGCGGGTAGGTGCCGATCTTGTTGGCCACGTCGCCGTTGGCGGCGATGCGGTCGGCGCCGACGATGACCACGTCGGCCAGGCGCCGGGCGATCACGGACGGCCCGGCACCATCGACCACCACCCGGTGGTCGATGCCCAGCCGGTCGAGCTCGAACGCCGTGAGCCGCGATCCCTGCAGCAAGGGACGGGTCTCGTCGGCGGTCACGGACACCAGCTGGCCCTGGTCACGGAGCGCGCGGACGATGCCGAGTGCGGTGCCCCAGTCGACGGTGGCAAGGGCGCCGGTGTTGCAGTGCGTGTGCACCCGCGCCGGCAGGACGCCGAGGTCGGCGAGCAGTTCGGCCCCGCGTGCCCCCAGCTGCTGGTTGGCGCGCACGTCCTCCTCCGCCATGGCCGCCGCTTCGGCGACGACGGCCGCCGTCCCGTCGTCCAGTCGCTGCAGCACCCGGTCGACGGCCCACCCGAGGTTGACCGCCGTCGGTCTGGCCCGGCGGATCCGCGCCGCCTCGGCGACGACGTGATCGGGTCCGAGGCCGTCGCGTTCGGCAGCGAGCGCGGCGATGGCGACGGCGAACGCGCCGGCGACGCCGATCGCCGGTGCACCGCGCACGGCCAGGCGCCGGATGGCGTCGATCATGGTGTCGACGTCGCGCACCTCGAGCCAGGTGATCTCGTCCGGCAGGACGGTCTGATCGACGAGCACCGCATGGTCGCCTCGCCACTCGATCGTGCGCACGGACCGGGATCGTAGGATCCCGTCATGGCGTTCCCCGGCCACGCAGGCCGCGCGTGACCGAACCGTTCGCGCTCGCCGAGCAAGCGGCCGAGGAGTTGCGCCGGCGCACGGGCGTCGAACGACACGACGTCGCCGTGGTGCTCGGTTCGGGCTGGAAGCGGGGCGCCGACACGGCCGGGCTGACCGGCACCGAGGTCGTGCTGGCCGACCTCCCCGGGTTCCCCGAACCGACCGCCGTCGGGCACGGTCGGACGTTGCGCTCGGTCGAGGTCGGCGGCGGGCGGGTGCTGCTCTACCTGGGCCGCCTGCACCTGTACGAGGGGCACGACCCGAACGTCGTCGCCCATGGCGTGCGCACGGCGGCCGCCGCCGGCTGCCGCACCGTCGTCATCACCAACGGTGCCGGCTCGCTGCGCGAGGACTGGCCGATCGGGCAGCCCGTCCTGATCGCCGACCACCTGAACCTGACGGCCCACTCGCCGCTCACCGGGCTCGACCCGCAGCCGCCGCTCGGACCCCGCTTCGTCGATCTGACCGACCTGTACAGCGCGTCGTTGCGGGCACTGGCGCACGAGGTCGACCCGACCCTGCCCGAGGGCGTGTACCTCGGGCTGCACGGGCCGCACTTCGAGACGCCGGCGGAGGTGCGCATGGCGGCGACGCTCGGGGCCGACCTCGTCGGCATGTCGACCGTGATCGAGGCCATCGCCGCCCGTCACGTGGGGCTGGGAATCCTCGGCCTGTCGCTGGCCACCAACCTCGCCGCCGGCATCAGCGACGTGCCGCTGCACGGCGACGACGTCACGGCGGCCGGCGATGCCGCCGCCGATCGGGTCGGGCCGCTGCTGCGGTCGATCCTCGAGCGCCTGGTGCGGTGACCGAGAACGCCGCAGCCACGGCGGGCGGCCCAGCCGACCTGCTCGTCACGAACGCCACCGTCGTGACGATGGACGCCGCCCGCACCGTGCTCGCTGGTGCCGACGTGGAGATCGCCGGCGGGGTCATCCGCGCCGTCGGTCCGCCCGGTGCGGCAAGGCCGGCGGTGCGGGTCATCGACGCCGGTGGCGGCATCGTCGTGCCCGGGCTCGTCAACGCCCACACGCACCTGGCGATGACGATGTTCCGCGGCCTGGCCGACGACCTCGACCTCGACGGCTTCCTCGGGAGGCTGCTGCCGGCGGAGGGCACGATCCTGTCCGCGTCCACGGTCGCCGCCGGGACGGCGCTCGCCGTCGCTGAGTGCCTGCGCGCCGGCATCACGACGGCGATGGACATGTACTTCTTTCCCGGAGGCGGCCAGCGCGGTGGCCGACGCCACCGGGTTCCAGCTGCTGACGGGCCCGGTCTTCGTGGAGTTCCCCGGCGCCGACGGCCGTCCGTTCCCGGCCCGGATGGAGTGGGCTCGGAGCTACCTCGACGGCACCCCCGCCGACCGTCGCTGCGTGTGCCCGCACAGCACCTACCTGCTGTCCGAGGAGCAGCTGCGGGCGGTGGGTGACCTCGCCGCAGCGACCGGCGCCCGGGTCCACGTCCACGCCTGCGAGACGTCGGCGGAGCTGGCCCAGGTCGCCGCCCGCCACGGCGGACGGTCGCCGATCCAGGTCCTCCACGACTCGGGACTGCTCGGCCCCGGCACGGTCCTCGCCCACGGCGTGCACCTGAGCGATGCCGACGTGGAGCACGTGGCGGCCAGCGGCGCGTCCGTCGCCCACTGCCCAGCCTCCAACCTCAAGTTGAGCAGCGGCTTCGCCCGCCTGCCCGAGCTGCGGTCGTCCGGGATCACGGTCGGGCTCGGCACCGACGGCGCGGCGTCGGCCAACGACCTCGACCTGTGGTTGGCGATGCGGCTGGCCGCGTACGTGCAGTCGGGGCTGCACGGGGTCGGGGCCGTCGGTGCCCACGAGGTGCTGGCGATGGCCACCATCGACGGTGCGACGGCGCTGGGTCTGGCCGATCGGTGCGGGTCGATCGAGGTCGGCAAGCGGGCCGACCTCGTGGTCCTCGACGCCCGGTCACCGTCGCTGACGCCGTCGTACGACCCGGTGTCGACGGTCGCCTACGCCGCGGCGCGGGCCGACGTGCGATGGGTCGTCGCCGGCGGTCGTGTGGCGGTCGACGAACGGGTGGTGCGGGCGGTCGACGTGGACGCGGCGACCGACGAGGTCCGCGATCTGATCCCCCGGATCGCTGCGGCAGCAGGCGGGCGACCGTGAACGTCGAGGAGGGCCGGCAGGCGGTGCACGCCGCCTGCGCCCGGATGGTCGCCGACGGGCTGGTGATCGGCTCGGCCGGCAACGTCAGCGTTCGCCTCGACGCCGAGCGCTTCGTCGTCTCGGCGGCCGGCGTCGTCTACAGCGAGCTGGAGCCGGACGACCATCCCGTCGTCGCCGCCGCCGACGGGTCGTGGGAGGGTCGGCACCGCCCGACCAGCGAGCTGGCACTGCACCTCGGGGTCATGCGAGAGCTGCCCGCGGTCGGCGCCGTCGTGCACACCCACTCGCGCTACGCCGCGGCGTTCTCGGTCGCCCGCCTGGACCTGCCGTTCATCTGCAACGAGAGCATCGCCACACGCGCCGAGCAGGTGCTCGTCACGGAGTACGCGCCACCGGGCTCGGCCGACCTCGGCGGCCAGGCCTTGCGCACGTTCGAGCGCCAGCCCGGCAGCCGGGCCGTGCTGCTGGCCAACCACGGCGTCGTTGCCGTCGCGCCGACGCTCGGCGAGGCCGAGGTGGTGGCGCGGTCGGTCGAGTGGACGGCCGAGATCTGCCACCTCGCCCGCACGCTGCTCGCCGCCGGCGGTGGCGAGCACGTGCTCGACCGCGCCGTGCAGGAGGCGATCGGGCGGAACTACGGCGTGTCCATCAGCCGTCCATCCCGCGAATGAACGCCCGCGAGGTCATCGAGCTCCTCGAGCTGGCGCCACTGCCCGTCGAGGGTGGGTGGTTCCGCCAGATCTGGCGGTCACCGGCCGACGCCGCGGTGCCGGATGGCACGGCGATCGTGGCGCTGCTGACCGACGAGCCCGAAGGGTTCTCGCAGTTCCACCGGCTGGGGGGCGACGAGATCTGGCACTTCTACGCCGGCGCGCCGATCGAGCTGGTGCTGCTCGAGGCGAACGGGGCGAGCCGCCGCGTGGCGCTCGGCTCGGACCTCGCCGCGGACCAGCGACCCGTGCACGTGGTGCGGGCGGGCGCGTGGATGGCCGGCCGCACGACGGGCGCATGGAGCCTGATGGGCAACACCATGGCGCCCGGGTTCACGTCGCCGACCTACGAGGGCGGCGACGTGGACGAGCTCGTGGCCGGCTGGCCGGCTGAACGCGACGCGATCGTCGCGCTCACCCGGTCCGGCGGGTCGCGACGCATGCCGGACGGGCTCTGATCCGGCACATCGGTTCCGAAACGAGCTGTTCACGGCCGTCGCGATTCGCTCGTGACACCCCGGGAGTAGGGTGCGGCCACCGTTCACGACAGGAAGGACATCGGGGGAGCATGAAAGCGACCAAGTTCGTCGCCGCGCTCGCCGTTGCTGGTCTCGCCCTTGCGGCGTGTGGCAGCGATGATGACGAGGGCAGCGACACCACGGCAGGCGGGGCGGCACCGACGACCGCCGGCGCCGACACGACCGCCGGCGGCACCGAGACCACAGCGGGCGGTGCGGACACCACCGAGGGCGGCGCCGACACCACCGAGGGCGGCGCCGACACCACCGAGGGCGGCGCCGACACCACCGAGGGCGGCGCCGACACCACCACCGGCGGCAGCGCAGCCACCGAGTGCGAGGCCCGCGAGCCCCTGGAGGACATCACGATCGGTCTCGTCACCGACGTCGGCAAGGTCGACGACAAGTCGTTCAACCAGTCAGCGTGGGAGGGCGCTCAGGAGGCCGCCGAAGCGGTCGGCGGCGAAGCCGACTACATCGAGACGGCGGCACCGACCGACTACGCCACGAACATCGGCCAGTTCATCGACAGCGGCGCAACCGTCATCATCACCGTCGGCTTCGCTCTGACCGAGGCCACCACGGCGGCAGCGACGGAGAACCCGGACATCGCCTTCATCGGCGTCGACCAGTTCCAGGCCGAGACCGGTCTGCAACTACACCGGGCTCCTGTTCCCCGAGGACCAGTCCGGCTTCCTGGCCGGCGCGCTGGCCGGGCTACTGACCGAGTCGAACACCATCGGCGCCGTGCTCGGCACCGACCAGGTCGACCCGGTGGTCGCCTTCAAGGAGGGCTTCGAGGGTGGGGTGGCCAGTACACCAACCCCGAGGCCACTGTGATCTCTACCTACCACCCGGGTGGGCTCGACGTGGCCTTCACCGACCCTGAGTTCGGCGCCACCACGGCCCGCCAGGCGCTCGACAACGGCGCCGACGTCATCTTCGGCGCCGGCGGACTGACGGGCAACGGCGCGCTCATCGAGGTTGCCCGCGAGGGCGGTGAGGCGCTGTGCATCGGCGTCGACACCGACCAGTGGGAGACCGTCCCCGAGGCGCACCCGTGCCTCGTGACCAGCGCGACGAAGCACATCAACGACGGCGTCGTCGAGCTGGTGACGGCGCTCCAAGACGGATCGATCGAGGGCGGGAACGTCTTCGGTGACGTCGGACTGGCGACGTACCACGACCTGGCGGACCGAGTGTCGGCCGAGGTCCAGGCGGAGATGGACGAGATCACCCCGCAGGTGCTGTCCGGGGACATCCCGACCGGCTACGAGCCGTGAGCCGCTGAACGCGGTCCACATCCAGCGCGACGAGGTGCGGCAGACTCTGCCGCACCTCGTCGCCGTTTTCACGTCCTGAACCTCGCGGAGCACCATGCGTCTGAACCAGCGGGCCGAGAACATCGTGCTGCCGCTCGGCGCGGTCGTCCTCGCACTGCTCATCGGTGCCGTGATGATCCGCCTCAACGGCAGCAACCCGTGGACGGCGTACACCGCACTCGTCGACGGCGCCCTGGGGAGCAAGGAGGACGTCGCCAGGACGCTGGCCCGGACGACGCCACTGATCTTCACCGGCCTGGCCGTGATCATCGGCCTCAAGGCCGGCCTGTTCAACATCGGCGCCCAGGGCCAGCTGATCTTCGGCGCCACGTTCGCGGCCTGGGTCGGCTACGAGTTCACGGGACTGCCGGCGGTGCTGCACGTGCCGTTCGCCATCGTCGTCGGCGGCATCTTCGGGATGCTGCCGGCGGCGCTCGCCGGGGTGCTCAAGGCCTACCGGGGGGCGCACGAGGTGATCACCACGATCATGCTCAACGCCATCCTCATCAACCTCACGGAGTACCTGGTTGGGGCCAGGGGGCCGTTCCACGACCCCGACGCCGGAGCGCAGTCCCGCACGCCGCTGATCCAGCCGTCGGCCGAGATCCCCGAGGTCTGGCGGTCTCCCGCTCGGGTTCGCCCTCGGCGTGCTGGCCGCCGTGATCATGTGGTTCCTGGTCTCCCGCACCACGATCGGGTTCCGCATCACGACGGTCGGGCAGAGCAAGCCGGCGGCCGAGTACGCCGGCATCTCCGCCGCCCGCATCACCGTGCTGGCGATGGCCCTCAGCGGCTTCCTCGCCGGCGTCGGCGGGGCGATCCAGACCCAGGGCGAGTTCCACCGCTACGAGGCCGGCTTCAACGTCGGCCTCGGGTTCGACGGCATCACCGTCGCCCTGCTGGCCCGGGTCCAGCCGCTGCTGGCCATCCCCGCAGCGCTGCTCCTCGGGATCATGCGCGCCGGCCAGACCGGCGATGTCGTTCCGGGCCGACGTGCCCCAGGAGATCATCGACGTGATCCTGGCCATCATCCTGCTGCTCGTCTGCGCACCGATCGTGGTCCGCTGGATCTTGCGGGTCCGTGGCCCGAAGGACGCCATCGAGCGGATCCAGATCACCTCCGGGTGGGGCGGCACCCCATGAGACGTCCCTGCGTTCCCCGGCCACAACACCCGCAGCCTGCGCAGCACGTGGCCACTCCCTCGCTGGCGCTCGGTCGTTCGCAGTGGAACGCGGTGGTCCCATGAACACCCGCGTGAAGAAGGTGCTCGTCGTGCTGTGGCCGGTCATCGCCGTGGTGGTGGTCGCCTACCTCTTCTACTTCTTCAACTCCGACGTCAAGACGAGCGCCGTGCTCAACGGCACGTTCCGCCAGGCGACGCCGCTCGTGCTGGCCGCGATGTGCGGCCTGCTCGGCGAGCGGACGGGCATCGTCAACATCGGCATCGAGGGCCAGCTGCTGATGTCGGCCTTCACGGGGTTCTACGTCGCCGCGGCAACGGGCAGCATCTGGACCGGTGTGCTGGCCGGCATGTTGTCGGGCGCCCTCCTCGGGCTGTTCCTCGCCCTGTGTGCCGTCACCTGGAGCATCGACCAGATCATCGCCGGGACGGTGATCAACATCTTCGTCGCCGGGTTGACGTCGTTCCTGTATTCAGCAGGGTCAGACCCTGACCGGCTCGCTGCCCGAGTACGACGTCCCGCTGCTGCACGACATCCCGTTGCTCGGACCGGCGATCTTCGAGAACACGCCGATCGCCTACAGCGCCATGGGGCTCGTCGCCGTGCTGTACGTCGGACTGTTCCACACTCGATGGGGGCTGCGCAGCCGAGCCGTCGGGGAGCACCCCAACGCCGCGGACAGCGTCGGCATCAACGTCGGGCTGAAGCGCTATGTCAACACGGCGTTGGCCGGCGGCCTGGCTGGGCTGGGCGGCGCCTTCCTCAGCCTCGAGGCGGTCGGCACGTTCGAGCGGGGCATGAGCGCCCAGCGCGGCTTCACGGCGCTGGCGATCATGATCTTCGGGCGCTGGAAGCCGTTCCTGGCGTGGGCCGGCGCGCTGTTCTTCGCCTTCACGTCGCGCCTCGCCGCCCAGCTGCAGTTCGACCAGGTGATCGACGTGCCGCCACAGTTCATCAACATCCTCCCCTACGTCCTGGTCATCGTGGTGCTCGCCCTGTTCGCCGGCCGGGTACGACCCCCGGCGGCGGCCGGCAAGCCGTTCGTGAAGGAGTGACCATGAACGCGATGGCACCGATCGATCAGAATGCGCCGCTGGCGCTCGAGGCGCGGGACCTGACCAAGCGGTTCGGACCGCTGTACGCCAACGCCCACGTGTCGATCCAGCTGCGGCGCGGTGAGATCCTCGGACTGCTCGGCGAGAACGGTGCCGGCAAGAGCACGCTGGTCAAGATGCTCTTCGGTCTGTACCAGCCCGATGAGGGCGAGATCCTGATCAACGGTGAGGTCGTGCAACTGCACGACTCCGGCGACGCCATCGCCCTCGGCGTCGGCATGGTCCACCAGCACTTCCAGCTAGTACCCGTCTTCACCGTTGCCGAGAACATCATGCTCGGCGACGAGTCGAGGCAGGTGGGGCTGCTCGCGCCGAGCGTGGCGGCCAAGCGGATCCGGTCATTGTCGAGCCAGTACGGGCTCCTGGTCGACCCGGAGGCGTTGGTCGAAGACCTGCCGGTCGGCACGCAGCAGCGCGTCGAGATCCTCAAGGCCCTCTACCGGCAGGCCGACATCCTGATCCTCGACGAGCCGACGGCCGTGCTCACCCCGACCGAGACCGACGAGCTGCTGAAGGTGCTGCGCGAGCTGGCCGACCAGGGCGCGGCGATCATCTTCATCACCCACAAGCTGCGCGAGGCGATCGCCGTGTGCGACACGATCACCGTCCTGCGCGCCGGTCAGGTGGTCGGCACGACGACCCCGCAGGAGACGGACCGGGCCGGGCTGGCGAACATGATGGTCGGGCGCAGCGTCGTGCTGCAGGTCGAGAAGGGCGACGCCCACCCGGGCGACGTCGTGCTCGACGTCGCCGGCCTGGAGGTCGACGACGATCGTGGCCAGCGAGCCGTCAACGGTCTCGACCTGCAGGTGCGGTCGGGGGAGATCGTCGGGGTCGCCGGCGTCGAGGGCAACGGGCAGCGCGAGCTGGTCGAGGCGCTGGCCGGCATGCGCAAGGTGCACGGCGGGACCGCCACGTTCAAGGGCCGGCGGATCGACGGGCAGGTCGCCCGCACGGTCAACCGCATGGGGGTGTCGCACATCCCCGAGGACCGGGAGAAGCACGGGTTCATCGGGAGCTACTCGGTGGCCAGCAACTTCGTGCTCGAACGCTTTGACGAGCCGCCGTACGCCAAGGGCATCGTGCGTGACTTCGCCGCCGTCGAGGCGCACGCCGCCGAGATGGTCGAGCGGTTCGACGTGCGGCCGCGCAACATCGACCTGCCGATGGGCTCGCTGTCCGGCGGCAACAAGCAGAAGGTGATCGTCGCCCGTGAGCTGACGCAGGATGCCGACCTGGTCATCGCCGCCCAGCCGACACGCGGCGTGGACGTCGGGTCGATCGAGTTCATCCACAACCAGCTCGTCGCCCAGCGCGACCGCGGCGTCGCCGTGGTGCTGGTGTCAGCCGAGCTCGACGAGATCCTGTCGCTGTCCGATCGGGTGGCGGTGATCTACGAGGGCCGGATCCAGGACGTCATGCCCGTGGCCGAGGCCAGCCGCGAGCGCATCGGGCTGCTGATGGCCGGCGATCGGGCCGGCGAACCGGCGTAGCTGTCAGATCGCCCGCTCGGCGGTGGCCGACACCGTGATCCCGCCGCGTGGTCGCTGGGTCAGGGTCACGGTCACCCGGTGTGGTTGGGCGGTGGTCATGATCTCGCCAGCGATCTCGGCCGCCAGCGCCTCGGCGAACACCTGTCGCTGGCGGAACCGCCAGAGGTAGAGCTTGAGGCTCTTGGTCTCGACGCACCAGCGGTGTGGGACGTAGTCGATCTCGACCGTCGACAGATCGGGCTGGCTGGTGACGGGGCACAGCGAGGCGACCTCGTCGGTCGTCAGCCGGACGGCCGTCACGTGTGCCGGCGCGGCGAACACCTCGACGTGGTCGATCGGCTCGCGCACGCTCGACCCGAGCACCGTCAGTCCTTCAGCCGTCACGCCGACGAAGGCTACGCGGGCGTGCCGTAGTCTCGACCGGGATGACCGGCCACCTCACGCACGAGCGGCTGGCCCGCGCTCCCAAAGCCGTCCTCCACGATCACCTGGACGGCGGGCTGCGGCCGGCGACCGTCGTCGAGCTGGCCCGGGAGTACGGCTACCAGGGCTTGCCGACGACCGACCCCGAGGAGCTGGCGCACTGGTTCAACCGGGGGGCCAAGCGCAACGACCTCGTGCTCTACCTGGAGACGTTCGCCCACACCGTCGGCGTGATGCAGCACCGGGACGCCATCGAGCGGGTGGCCTTCGAGTGCGCCCAGGACCTCGCCGCCGACGGGGTGGTCTACGCCGAGGTGCGCATGGCGCCGGAGCTCTGCACCACGGCCGGGCTGACGCTCGACGAGGTGATGGAGGCGATCCTGGACGGGTTCGCCAAGGGCGCCGCCGGGACCGATCTGGCCATCTACGCCATCGCCACGGCGATGCGCACGGCGGCACGCAGCCAGGAGATCGCCGAGCTGGGCGTGAAGTGGCGGGACGCCGGGGTGGTCGGGTTCGACATCGCCGGGGCCGAGGCCGGCTACCCACCGACGCGCCACCTCGACGCCTTCCAGTACGTGATGCGGGCGAACTTCCACACGACGATCCACGCCGGCGAGGCGTTCGGGCTGCCGTCGATCTGGGAGGCCGTGCAGTGGTGCGGCGCTGAACGGCTGGGCCACGGGGTGCGCATCGTCGACGACATCACCGGTCCCGTCGGCAACGAGCAGCTCGGACGGCTGGCCGCGTACATCCGCGACACGCGCATCCCGCTCGAGCTGTGCCCGACGTCGAACGTCAACACGGGTGTGGTGCCGTCGATCGCCGAGCACCCGATCGAGATGCTGCGCCGGCTGCGGTTCCGGGTCACGGTGAACACCGACAACCGGCTGATGAGCGACACGTCGATGACCAAGGAGCTGGTGCAGCTGCAGGACGCGTTCGGGTGGACGATCGACGACTTCGAGTGGGTGACGATCAACACGGTGAAGAGCGCGTTCGCCCCGTTCCCGGAACGGCTGCGGATCATCAACGGCGTGATCAAGCCGCGCTACGCACTGCTCAAGGCCGAGCTGGCGTTCGGCGAATGAACCAGTCGTCGGAGCCGACGAAGCTCGCCGCAGACGTCGTCGTCACCATCGTCGACCACCCACTGGTCGTCGACGCGCTGGCCCAGATCCGCGATCGCTCGACGCCGAACGCGTTGTTCCGCCAGAACCTCGAGCGGATCGGCACGTTGCTGATGGCCCGGGCGACGGAGTCACTGCCGACGATCGACACGACCGTCGAGACGCCGTTGACCACGGCGCCGGCCCGGCGGTTGGCGGTGCAGCCCATCGTCGTGCCGATCCTGCGCGCCGGCTTGGGGTTCGTCCACGCCGCCCAGGAGCTCCTGCCCGATGCCGACGTCGGCTTCATCGGCATCAGCAGGGACGAAGCGACGTTCGCTCCGAAGCCGTACGTCAACAAGCTGCCGGAGTCGTTGGCGGGTCGGCCGGTGATCGTGGTCGACCCGATGCTGGCAACGGGCGGGTCGCTGGTGCACACCGTCGAGCTGCTGTTGGAGCGGGACGCGCCGACGCCGATCACCGTGGTCTGCGCGCTCTGCGCGCCCGAGGGCATCCAGCGGCTGCGCGACGCCGAGCTCTCGCTCCACGTCGTCACCGCGGCGGTCGACGACCACCTCAACGACTCCGCCTTCATCGTCCCCGGCCTCGGCGACGCCGGCGACCGCCAATTCGGCCCCCCCGCCTGAAACCGGTTCTCAAGCGTTTTCAGTAGTCACCAGCGAACACAAAGTGCCGGGAGAACCGGCGTTTCCGCTCCGCGAGGTTGACCGCGCCCAGGCGAGGTGTGATCAACAATCCCGCCGTCCTGCAACTGTTCGCCGCTCAGCACTGGGTCGCTTCGCTCGAACAGCTCCACGAGCTGTCCGTCACCCCCAGCATGATCTACCGCGCCCGCCACGCCCAGATCGTGAGGACCGTCGTGCCCGGCGTCGTCCAGGTCACGGGCACACCGGACTCGTTCCTCGCCCGAGCGATGGCCCTCCAGCTCCACGCCGGCAAGGACGTGTTCATCAGCGGCGCCAGCGCCGGGGTGCTGCACGGACTGCGCCAGATGCCCCGACGCATCGTCGAGTGCACGATCGGCGAGACCCGCAAGGTCGTCGTTCCGGCGTGGGCTCGACTGCACGTCACCACGTGGGTCGACCCGCCGCGTGACGTGATGGTGCGAACGGACGGGCTGCGCGTCGCCACGCCACTGCGGATGTTGTTCCGCATGGCCTGGGTCTTCAACCAGCATCGGTTCGAGCGAGCAGCCGAGGACGCATGGCACCTCGGGCTCGTGACCCCCGCCGCGGCGGCCGACTACCTCGCCGCGGTGCGCCGGAGCGGGCGGGCCGGCGTCATCAAGTTCGAGCACTGGCTGGAGCGGATCTCGTTCCGCAAGTCTCCGAGTCAGAGCGGGCTCGAGCAGGACGTCATCGACGCCATCTGCCGAGCCGGACTGCCGGAACCCGAGCGACAGCTCCCGCTGATCTTGCCCTCAGGCGAGACGATCCACGTCGACGCCGCGTGGCCGGACGTGCGCCTCGGGGTCGAGCCGGGCCACTCGTGGTGGCACGGCGGAGATCTGGGGCAGCGGGCCGATCAAGCCCGGGATCTCGCCTGCGACGAGATCGGCTGGCGCATCGCCCGCGTCGACGAGTCGGTGCGAGCGAACCTCCCGGCCTTCGGCCGCCAGATCCGGGTCATCTACGACCAGCGCCGGCGCTCGCTGCGATGCTGACGGTTCTTCCGTCGATTTGTGTTCGCTGGTGACTACTGAAAACGCTTGAGAAGCTGATCTTGGAGGGCGTGGAGGGCGGGGGTGGGGTCGAGGTCGATGGCTTCGGCGTAGAGCTTCACTTTGGGTTCCGTGCCGCTGGGACGGACCTGCAGGCGGATGCCGCCGGACAGCACGAAGCGCAGCAGGTCGGCCGCCGGGAACGGCACCACCTCGTCGACCTCGTGCCCGGCCAGCTCGGTCGGCGGCTCCCGCTGCAGCTGGCGGACCCGCGTCGCCGCCGTCGACGGATCCATCGGCACCGAGCGCTCGGCGATCACGTAGCGGCCGTACCGGGCAGCCAGATCATCCAGCCGCCCCTGCACCGAGGTCCCCTCAGCCGCGGCCAGCGCGGCGAGCTCGGCCATCAGCACCGCCGCCGAGATCCCGTCCTTGTCGAGGGGGCGCGGCGCGACCAGGTACCCGAGCGCCTGCTCATAGGCGAACACGCAGCGCAGCTCGGGCCGGTCGAGGATCGCCCGGCCGATCCACTTGAAGCCCGTGAACGTCTCGGTGAACTGCACCCCGTGGTCGGCGGCCATCACCCCGAGCAGGCTCGACGACACGAGCGTCGTGACGACCAGCCGATCGTCACCCGCCGTGTGACCCAGCACGTGGTCGGCCAGCAGCCACCCGATCTCGTCTCCCCCCAGGCGTCGCCACGAGCCGTCCGGCTGCGGCACGGCCACGCCCAGCCGGTCGCCGTCCGGATCGTTGGCCAGCGCCACCGCCGCGCCGTGGTCCGCCGCCAACTCCACGACCCGGTCCATCGCCCCTGGCTCCTCCGGGTTGGGGAACGACACGCTGGGGAACGCCGCGTCGGGCTCGAACTGCGAACCGACGACCATCGGCGCCGGCAGGTCGGCAGCAGCGAAGGCCCGCTCGAGCACGGCGCCGGCCACCCCGTGCATCGCCGTGTACGCCAACGGCACACCGCCCACATCCGGCCGCAACCGCACCGCCGCTGCAGCGGCGGTGTACCGCTCGACCGCCGACTCGCCGAGGACCTCGATCCGCGGGTCGTCCGCCGCCGCCATCGCCACCGAGGTCGGGTCGACGACGGCGATGCGGGCGGCGATCTCGGTGTCGTGGGGCGACACGATCTGCGCCCCGTCGCCCAGGTACACCTTGTAGCCGTTGTCGGCCGGCGGGTTGTGCGACGCCGTGACCATCACGCCGGCGGCCGAGCCGAGGTCGAGCAGCGTCCAGGCCAGGACCGGTGTGGGCAGTGCCGACGGCAGCAGGATCGCCCGCAGCCCGGCGGCGGCGACCACCCGCGCCGTGTCCCGGGCGAACACGTCGCTCTTGCGCCGGGCGTCGTAGCCGATCACGATCCCGCGCGCCGCCGCGTCGTGCTCAGTCTCGGCGACGTACGCCGCCAACCCGGCGGCGGCCTGGCGCACCACCAAGCGGTTCATCCGCAGCGGGCCCGCACCCACCGGCGCCCGCAGACCCGCCGTCCCGAACGCCAGTCGCCCACCGAAGCGGGCGTCCAGCTCCTCCGCCGGGCCGGCGATCAGCGCCTGCAGCTCGGCTCGGATGTCCTCGTCGGGCTCGGCCTGCAACCATGCGGCGGCGACGTCGGCGGCCGACGTCCCCATCACGCGGCCGATCGTTCGCTCGCTTCGTCCACCGTTGGCTCGGTCGGTCGACCCGGACGCTCGCTCACGAGGCCGCCTGTTCGCTCGCACCGTTCACCGTTGGCTCGGTCGGTCGACCCGGACGCTCGCTCACGGCAGCAGCGTGCGCAGCTCGACCAGCGGTCGGGGGCCGACGTGGCTGATCACCTCGCCGGCGGCGATCGACCCGAGCCGGGCGCACTGGTCGAGTGGTCGGTCCTGGGTCAACCCGAACAGGAACCCGGCGGCGTACAGGTCGCCGGCTCCCGTCGTGTCGAGCACCTGCGCCACCGGCTCGGCCCCCACGTGCAGGACCTCCTCCTCCGTCACGATGTACGAGCCGTCGGCGCCGGCGGTGATGGCGGCGAGATCGCAGTGCCGCCGCACCTCCCTGATCGCGTCACCCATCGAGCCGACCTCGTACAGCGACATCAGCTCCTCGCCGTTGCCGAACAGCACGTCGACCTCGTCGCGCACCAGCGCCACGAAGTCCGGCCGGTGGCGATCGACGCAGAACGAGTCCGACAGCGTCAGCGCCACCTTGCGCCCGCTGCCATGGGCGACAGTCGCCGCCCGCCGGAACGCCTTCTTCGCGTCGTCACGGTCGAACAGGTAGCCCTCCATGTACAACACGGCGCCGGCGGCGATGGTCTCCTCGTCGAGGTCGTCGGCCGACAGCATCTCGGCCACCCCGAGGTAGGTGTTCATCGTCCGCTGGGCGTCCGGTGTGACGACGATGACGGAACGGCCGGTCGGCGTGTCCCCGCCCGGCGCGCCGGGGCGGAAACCGACCCCCACGGCGTTGAGATCGTGGGCGAACACCTGGCCGAGGTCGTCGTCGGAGACCTTGCCGATGTACGCCGCCCGGCCACCGAAGCTGGCCACCCCGCACATCGTGTTGGCCGCCGATCCGCCACTCATCTCGACGGCCGAACCCAGCGCCCGGTACAGCTCCAGGGCCCGCTCCAACTCGACCAGCTGCATCGAGCCCTTGGTGAGGGTCTGCCCGGCGAGGAACGAGTCGGTCCCGTGGGCGATGATGTCGACGAGGGCGTTGCCGATCCCGACCACATCGAACCGGATCCCGTCCTGCTGGTGCTCCGGCACGGGCGGCAACGCTACCGGCACCAGTACCGTGACCCGGGTGACGACCGCCGACGCGCCCGTGCTCGACCCGTACCGCCTGCCCAGGCTTGCCGTCCCTCGCCGCTACGACGTCGAGCTGGCCCCGGACCTCGCCACGGCGACGTTCACCGGGCGCGTGCGGATCGCCGTCGACGTCGCGGCGGCCGTCGCCGAACTGGTGCTCAACGCCATCGAGCTGGACATCGACGAGGTGCGCGTGGACGGCAGCGATGTCGCCTGGACGTTGGAGCCCGAGACCGAGCGGCTGATGATCCGCCCAGCCGGCGGCCTCCAGCCTGGCGCCGTGGACGTCAGCATCTCGTTCCGCGGGATCCTCAACGACAAGCTGCGCGGCTTCTACCGCAGCACGTTCAAGGACGACGACGGCATCGAGCACGTCATCGCCACCACGCAGATGGAGTCGACCGACTGCCGACGGGCCTTCCCGTGCTGGGACGAACCCGACTTCAAGGCGGTGTTCGGCATCACCCTCGTCGTCGACGAGCACCTGCTCGCCGTGTCCAACGGCCCCGAGATCGAGCGGGTCCCGCGCGCCGATGGCACCGTCGCCGTCACGTTCGCCGACACGATGGTGATGAGCACGTACCTCGTGGCGTTCGTGGTCGGACCGCTCGAGGCCACCGACCCGGTCGTCGTCGACGGCACGCCGCTGCGCATCGTCCACGTGCCCGGCAAGGGCCACCTGACGGGCGCAGGGCTCGACGTCGGCGCCTTCGCGCTGCGCTGGTTCCAGGACTACTACGGCATCCCGTACCCCAGCGACAAGGTCGACCTCCTGGCCCTTCCCGACTTCGCCGCCGGCGCCATGGAGAACCTCGGTTGCATCACGTTCCGGGAGAGCCTGCTGCTGATCGACCCCGCCACCAGCACCCAGGCCGAGCAGCAGAACATCGCCGACGTCGTGGCCCACGAGCTGGCCCACATGTGGTTCGGCGACCTCGTCACCATGCGCTGGTGGAACGGCATCTGGCTCAACGAGGCGTTCGCCACCTTCATGGAGCTGGCGGCGTGCGACGCCTACCGACCGGAGTGGGGGCGCTGGACGCTGTTCGGGTTGGAACGGTCGGCGGCATTCGAGACGGACTCGCTGCGCAGCACCCGCCCCGTCGAGTACGAGGTCCGCTCGCCGCATGACTGCGAGGGCATGTTCGACGTTCTCACCTACCAGAAGGGCGGCGCCCTGCTACGGATGCTCGAGCAGTACCTCGGCACGGACCGCTTCCGAGCCGGCGTGAGCCACTACCTGCGCAGCCACGCCTACTCGAACACCGAGACCAACGACCTGTGGGACGCCATCGAGGAGACCACGGGCGATCCGGTGCGGCGGATGATGGACTCGTGGATCTGGCAACCCGGCTACCCGCTCGTCAGCGCCTCGCTCGACGGCGACGAGCTGGTGCTGCGCCAGCAGCGCTTCGCCTACGACGACGCCACGTTGGAGGCCGATGAGTCGCCGACCACCTGGCTGGTGCCCGTGCACGTGCGCAACGGCGCCACGACGACGACCGTCCTGCTGGACGGCGTCGAGACCCGCACCGAGTTGCCCGATCCCGCCGGGGCCGTGGTCGTCAACGCGGGGGGCCACGGCTTCTTCCGCGTCAGCTACCACCCGGAGCTGCGCCGCCGGATCGCCGGCGAGGTGCTCGGATCGCTGGACACGCTGGAGCGCTACAACCTCGTCGACGATGCGTGGAACGAGGTCGTGGCCGGGCGCCTGGCCGCGGCGGACTTCCTGGCCTTCGTCGAAGGCTTCGGCGGCGAGGACGAGCTGGCCGTGTGGCAAGCGATCGTGATCGGCCTGCGCGGACTCGGCCGGCTGGTCGACGACGCCGACCTGCCGGCGCTGCAGGCGCGCATCCGGACCCTCCTCGCTCCGGCCGTCACCCGGCTCGGCGAGCCCGTCGACGGCGAGGGCGACCTGCGGGCCAAGCTGCGCGGGCTGCTGACCGCTGCGCTGGCCATCCAGGGTGCCGACGAGTCCACTCGGGTGCGCGCCGCCGACACGTACCGGCGCAACGAGGAGACGCCGGGGTCGGTCGATCCAGAGCTCGTCGCCGCCGCCACGTCGATCGTCGCCTCGACGGCCGACCAGGCGACGTTCGAGCAACTGGTCGACGGGTTCCGCAATGGCGCCACCCCGCAGGACCAGCTGCGCCACCTGTTCGCCCTCGCCGAGGTCGACGCCGAGGAGCTGCTGCTGCGAGCGTGCGAGTTCGCCATGGCCGGCGAGGTCAAGACGCAGAACGCCCCGTTCCTGCTGCGCATGTGCATCGCCAACCGGGCGCACGGCGCGGCGGCGTGGCAGTTCGTGCGCCAGCGCTGGGATGAGGCCAACACCCGCTTCCCGAGCAACACGATCGTGCGGATGGTCGACTCGGTGAAGCTCCTGACCGAGCCCGAGGTCGCCGCCGATGTGCAGGCGTTCTTCGCCGAGCATCCGATCGAGCAAGCGGCGAAGACGCTGGACCAGATCCTCGAGCGCCAGCGCGTCAACGTCGCCCTGCGGGCGCGGGAGCGCGATCGTCTGGCCGAGGCGTTGTCCGGCTCGACCTGACCCGCCCGGAGACGGTCCACCCGAGGACCGCCGTCGCGACGATCACGAACGCCCACACTGCGAGGAGCGGCACCGTCCACGCGTCCGATCGCCACCCCGCCGGGAGGATGGCGCGCAGCGCACGGTGCGGCCAGGACGCGGTCTCGGCGAAGTCGACGATCAACGTGCGCCGGTCGGTCGACGCCTCCAGCGCCAGCCAGCACCAGTTGACGAGACCGGCGGCACCGAGTGCCGACACGGCGATCAGCCAGACCCGGGACCGGGAGGCGACCGCCGCCACGCCGAGCGCCGCCAGCGGGAGCACGACGACGATCTGGCGCCCTGGCACCCAGAAGCCGTGCATGGTCAACGCGACGAACGTGGCGTTGAGCCAACCTGCGGCGAGGGCGCCGACGACGATCCAACGGCCGGGCCTGCCGCCGCTGACGAGCAGACCGAGCCCGAACGGCGCCAGCAGCCACACCGGAGACCACGCGGCGAGGCCGAAGTCCCGGTCGACGAGGAGCCCGACGAGCCGTCGCGCCCGGCCCACCAGGTCGACCTGCGTCCCGACGACCGCCAGCTCACCGGTCTCGGAGAAGTGGTCGCCGGTGGCGTACACGGTCCATCCCCCGTACCAGCGCTGGTGGGCGACGAGGAACACCGCCCCAGCCACGAGCATCGATGCGGCGAGCACGACGACGCGGCGCCGGTCGGACCGGGCGCCGATGAGCACCGCCACGGCGAGCACGGCGGCCACGGGGACGTACTTCACGGCTAGCCACGGCAGCGCGACGACGGCGCCGATGGCGGCGACCTCGTGGCGCCAGGCCCGGCGCGGCGACGACAGCACAGCGACGGCACCGATCACCGCAAGGGCCGCCGGCATCTCGGGGTAGACCTGGGCGCCGTAGGCCGCCAGAGGGATGCCGACGAACGCCGACGCCACACCGATCGCCGCCGGCCCGCCGGGGAGCCGGAACCGACGGATCGCCACCCACGTCGTCACGGCGGCCGTCAGCCCGGCGATCAGCGCCAGCACGACCTTGGCGGCCGCCCAACCGCCGACCCGCATCGGGATCGCCAGCAGCGCCGGCAGCAGCGGATCGTGCGGGGAGATCTGCCGACCCGACTCGTCGAGGGGCATCGTCTGGGGGTCGAGGTCGATCTCGTGGTACGGCTCGAACCGGCGCGCGGCAAGCTCGTCCCTGATGTCGAGGTCGCCGTCCTCGCCGAGGCTGGTCGCCGTCAGCAGGTACTGCGGCTCGTCGCCAGACACCCGCGCGCCATAGGTCGCCCTGGCGTCGATACCGACCAGCGCCGCCAGCGCCGCCAGCAGCCCGACGAGCGTCGAGGTCCGAACGGCCGTGCCCATCAGTCGTCGACCACGAACTCGTCGAAACGGCCGCAGGCCTGCGCCCAGCCCCGCTGGTCCCAGCCGTCGTCGCCCAGGCAGCCGACGGCGGTGAGCGCCATGTCCATGACGTGGTGGAGGTTGTCGGCGACGTGCCGGCCCTGCCGGCCGAGCACGGCGACGCCCGGCAGCCGATCGGCCCACGCCAGGGACGCTCCTCGCCCGTCGTCGTCGATGCCGAGCAGCGGGTAGACCCGCGGCAGCCGGCGCACCGTCACGCCGCTCGGCGCCGGCCGGCGCAGCCCGATGCGGGCCATCCCGTCGACCACCGTGGCGCCCAACTCCTCGTCGCTGGCCGTCCACCGCTGGTCGCCGACGGTCACCGGCACCTCGGCGCACAGCACGGTGCGTCCGATCGGATCGGGGCCCGACCGGTAGTTCTTCGGCTCGGACAACCGGGCGAAGGCGATGTCGGTGTCGGGCACGTAGTAGGCATCGACGTCGCTGTACCGGTCCTCGTCCAGCGTGAGGTACACGAGTGCGAGCCCCCGGTGCTCGAGCGATGGCGTCGGCGCACCGCCGACCACCATGGCCAGCGACTGCAGCGGTGCCGTCCACAGCAGCGTCCCGGCTTCGATGGTGCGGCCGTCGTCGAACGTGATCCGCGCTGGGCAGCCCGGGTCGACCCGCCGGATGACGGCGCCTGTCTCGATCGTCGCTCCGGCCGAACGGGCAGCTACGGCGAGGCGGTCGACGACCTCGCCGTAGCCCAAGCGCGGGTAGAGGAACGTGCGCCCGGCCGGCCTGGAACCACGAGCGATCCTGCGCAGGAGACCGAAGCCGTCGCTCACGGCGATCCGCCGGCGGGCGAGCACCGACGAGAGCTCGGTCGCCGGCCGACCCCACAGCTTCTCGGCCATCGGACCGTGGAACTTCGCCAGCACCGTCGGGCCCAGGCCGGCGCGCACGAACTCGGCGTACGAGTCGTCGCCGCGCCGCCGCAGCGGCGCAGCGATCAGATCGGCGACGATGCGTCCGCCCACGTGCGGCGGCACCGTGCGAAGGAGGTCTCCGGCCCGGAGGGGGAAGGCGACCCAACGCCCCGCAAGGTGCAGCCGTCCGTTTCGCCGGCGCACCTGCAGGTCAGGACCGAGCAGCTCGTCCAGGAGGGCACGCACGGCCGGCGCGGCCGACGGGTGCAAACGGTGGCTCCCGTGGTCGACGCGCTGACCGTCGACCTCGAAGCTGGCCGCCATGCCGCCCACGACGCTCGACGCCTCGAACAGCGCGACCCGACGCCCCGTTCGGGCGGCGCCGAGCGCGGCCGTCAGCCCGCATGGCCCGCCGCCGACGACGACGACCTCCATCACGCCTCGTCGGCGATCAGGACCGGGCGATGCCCGGCCGCCAGCAGCGGCCGCACCCGTGTGCCGACCTCGACAGGTGTCTCCCGCGCCCGCGAGGAGCGCAGCACCGTGCCCGAATCGAGGCGCAGCGTGTAGTGCCAGCTCGGCCCGCGGAACTCGACCTCGACGACCTGTGCCGGACCGTCTGATTCGATCTCGAAGGCGACCTCCTCCGGGCGCACCACGGCCATCGAGCCGACGACGGGCGACGTCACGGCGAGCTCACCGAGCTCGGTCACGGCCCGCTCCCCGTCCCGGCGCACGGGCAGGAAGTCGGCGTCGCCCATGAAGCCGGCGACGAAGCGGGACGCCGGCTCGTGGTAGACGGCGGTCGGTGATCCGAGCTGGGCGATGCGTCCGGCCCGCATCACGGCCACGCGATCACCGGTCGCCAGGGCTTCGGTCTGGTCGTGGGTGACGAACACCGCCGGCGTGCCGGTCGCCCGCAGCAGCGCGATCACCTCCGTCCGGATCTGCGATCGGAGGTTCGGGTCCAGGCTGGCGAACGGTTCGTCGAGCAGCATCAGGCGCGGTGCCGGAGCCAGCGCGCGAGCGAGGGCGACCCGCTGGCGCTCACCTCCGGAGAGCTCGTGGGGGTAGCGGCCGGCGTGCGGACCGAGACCGACCACGTCGAGCCAGTGGGCGCAGCGCGACCAGCGCTCGTCGCGCCGCAGCCGGCGCAGGCCGAAGGCCACGTTCTGGGCCACCGTCAGGTGGGGGAACAAGGCGTGCTCCTGGAACACCAGGCCGATGTGACGGCGCTCAGGATCCAGCCGGCGCGACCCGTCGTCGACGATCTCCGTGCCGATGGCGATGGAGCCGGTGTCGAGCCCGATCAACCCAGCGACGAGCCGCAACAGGGTGGACTTGCCGCACCCGCTCGGACCGACGAGCGCCATCAGCTCGCCGTCGTCCAGCTGCAGGCCGACGTCATCGACGGCGACGGTCGCCCCGAACGCCTTCGACGCGCCGTCGAGGCGCAGCGCAGGGCCACGTTCGCTCATCGACGCCCACCTGACCGCACATCGAGCCGCCGGCTGAGCAGCGCCACGGGAACGAGCGCCACGGCGATGATCGACAGCGCCGGGAGCGCGGCCTGCTCGAAGCGCGATTCCGACGCCAGGTTGTAGACCCAGACGGGCAACGTGTCGAACCCGATCGGGCGCAGGAGCAGCGCGATCGGCAGCTCCTTCAAGGCGTCGACGCCGACCAGGACGGCGGCGGCGAGGATGCTCGCCTTGGACAGGGGAACGTGGATCCGGCCGGCCACGGCGATCGGCCGCGAACCGAGGGAGCGAGCCGACGCCGTGACGTCGTCGGACACCTGCGCCAGCCCGGACTCGACCGTGGTCAGGCCGGGCCCCATGAAGCGCACGCCGTAGGCGTACACCAGGGCGATGAACGAGCCGGTCGCCACGGAGCCCGGTAGGCCGAGGCCGATCCCGCCGAGCAGGTCGTCGAGCGCCACCAGGGCGAGGATCACCCCCATCGCCACGACGGGGCCGGGCACGGCGTAGCCGACCGAGGCCAGCCGGTTCGCCGGCCCGACGATCCGCGGGTTGGCGAACCGGCCGGCGTTGGTGACCACCACGGCGACGAGGAGGCAGATGGCGACCGTCACGACGGTCAGCAGGAGGCTGTTGCCGAGGAACTCCAAGTAGCGCTCGACCAGTGGCGTGCCGCGGTCGCCGCCCTGCTCGCGGATCGCCCAGGCCAGGAGCTGCGCCGTGGGAGCACCGAACGCAGCCAGCACGACGACGACGCCGAGCGCGGTCGCCGCGACGGCGCGCCACCCCACGAGCAGCCGCGTCGGGAGGCCGGCCCCCTGGCCCCCGGCGGCGGCGAAGCGGGCGCGGCCGCGGAAGATGCGTTCGAGCCCGATGGCGAGGAGCGCGAACACGAGCACCAGCGTGGCCAGTTCGGAGGCGGCGTCGCGGTCGTAGGAGCCACGCCAGATCCGGAACACGCCGACCGACACCGTGTCGACGCCGAAGTACTGGACGGTGGCGAAGTCCGTGAGCGTCTCCATCACCACGACGGCGGCCCCGGCGGCGATCGCCGGGCGCAGCATCGGGAACACGACGCGCCGCGCTGCCTCACCCGATGAGGCCCCGAGCGTGCGGGCGACGAAGTAGGCATCAGCCGTTTGGTCGCGCAGCGCGGCCCGGGCGAGCAGGTAGACGTAGGGGTAGAGCGTGAGCGAGAGCGTCACGATGGCGACGGGCATGGATCGCACCTCGGGGAACCACGCATCCGACCCGAACCAGTCGCGCCACCGCTCCTGCACCGGCCCGGCCACCCCGAACACCGAGGTGGTGACGAAGCCGAGGATGTAGCCCGGCACGGCGAGCGGCAACACCAGCGCCCATCCGAGGAACCGGCGGCCCGGGAACCGGTGGGCGGCCACGAGCCACGCCAGCCCCACACCGAGCACGACGGAGCAGGTGACGACGCCGACCACCAGCACGAGCGTCGAGACGATCTCGCCGGGCAGGCGCGTCCGCCACTGCTGCTGCCAGACCTCCGTGCTGGGGCTGAGCACGCTGCTCGCCAGCATGGCGATGGGGACCACGACGAGCGCCGCGGCGACGACGGCGAACGCCGCCCAGCGCCAGCTCCGCCCACCGGCGTGACGAGCCGCCGGCGGCGGCGGGCTCGGATCGATGGTCTGGGCCTTCACCACCACGAGGCCCTGAATCTCAGCCGAAACCCGCCTCGTCCATCAACCGCACGGCGTCGGGGTTGAGCAGGCCGTACTCGCTGGCGGCGACCGGGTCACGCACGTAGTCGACGCCGAAGGTCGACGTCACCAGCTCGTCGGCGGCGACGCTCGGGTTGGCCGGGTACTCGTGGTTGGAGTGGACCAGGACGGCCTGGCCGTCGGTGGCCAGCCACTCGAGGAACTGCTGGGCCAGGTCGGGGTCGTCGGCGGCGGCCGTGACGCCACCCCCGGAGATGTTGACGTGCACGCCGCGACCGTCCTGCTCGGCCCACTTGAGCTGCACGGGGAAGTCGGGGTCGTCCTCGAGCTGCTGGGCCAGGTAGTAGTGGTTGGCGATCCCCACGTCGCAGGCGCCGGCGGCCATCGCCTCGAGCAGCTCGACGTCGTTGGCGAAGATCTCGGCGTTGTCGGCCCAGCCGCGCAGCACGTCGAGCGTCGCCTCCTCGCCGTTGGCGGCGATCATGCTGGCGACCAGGGACTGCTGGTAGGAGTTGTTGGCGTTGCGCAGGCACAGCCGGCCCGCCCACTCCGGTTCGGCCAGCTCCTCGTAGGTCCCGGGGACGTCCGCCTCGCTGATCGCTTCCGGGTTGTAGACGATGGTGCGGGTGCGCAGGGCGAGGCCGAACCAGCGGTCCTGCGGGTCGCGGTACTCGGCCGGGATCGCCTCGTCGAGCGTCGGCGAGTCCAGCGGTTGGAACAGCCCTTCCTCGGCGGCGGCGGCCAGGTTGCCGGCGTCGACGGTCAGGTACACATCGGCCTCGGTGTCCTCACCTTCGGCGGCGATGCGCTCTCGCAGCTCGGCGTCGTTGCCGGTCAGGAACTCGACCTCGATGCCGGTCTCCTCCGAGAACTGCTCGAAGGCCAGTTCGACGTCGTAGTGGCGCCCGGAGTACACCCGCAGCGTCTCGCCGTCGCCGCTCCCGGAACAGCTGACGAGGGCGATCAGGCCGGCCGTGGCGAGGACGCACCCCCCGGCGCGCCGCAATCGGTGCTCGAGGGTGCGCGAGGAGGGGGTGGGGACCATGAGCGGACCAACGTACTTGACGGTTGGAGTTAGACAACCTTAACGTCCGGCGGGTGCTGAGTCCGAACGCACCCGTGCGGGATGGTCGACGGATGCGGTTGCGCGCCCTTCCCACCCCCCCGCCGAGCCCTCCGCGATCGGTGCCCGACGATGCGCCGGTGATGCTGTTCCTCCCCGCCCACGACGAAGCGGCCTCCCTCGCCCAGGTGCTCGCCCGCATCCCGGCCACGGCCGGTGGGCGACCCCTGCAGCGCCTCGTCGTCGACGACGGTTCGACGGACGCCACGGCGGCGATCGCCCGACGGATGCAGGTCGAGGTGGTCACCTCGCCGGTCAACCGCGGGCTCGGCGCCGCCGTGCGCACGGGGCTGCGGTTGGGGGTCGAGCGCAACGCCGCAGCGATCGTCTTCTGCGACGCCGACGGCGAGTACGCGCCCGAGGAGATCGACGACCTGGTGGCGCCGATCCTCGCTGGCACGGCGGACTACGTCGTCGGCAGCCGGTTCCTCGGCCGGATCGACCACATGCGCGCCCACCGGCGCGCCGGCAACCGCGCCCTGACCGCCGGCCTGTCGTTCGTCGCCCGGCGGCCGATCACGGACGGGCAGAGCGGCTACCGGGCGTTCTCACCAGCGGCGGCGGCCGCCGCCGAGGTGATCCACGACTACAACTACGCCCAGGTCCTGACGCTGGACCTGCTGGCCAAGGGGTTCCGGTACGTCGAGGTCCCGATCAGCTACCACTACCGCACCACGGGCCGCAGCTTCGTCACGCTCGGTCGCTACCTGCGGCGCGTCGTGCCTGCGGTCTACCGCGAGCTCAACACGGCCTGACCCCGGAGGTTTCCCCCATGCGCAACAACCATCGCCATCGCCGCTCGTTCGCTGCGGCGATCGTCGTCATCGGACTCGTCGCCGCCGGCTGCGGCGACGACGACGGCGCTGATGTCCGCGACCTCGGCGCCGGCTCGGCGGCGGCCACCGGCGACGGGTCGTCGGGGTCCGGATCGGGGTCAGGTCGGGGTCGGGCTCCGGGTCGGGATCGGCCACGGCGGCGGCATCGGTGCCGGGGTCGGAGCCGGCGTCGGGGTCCGGGTCGGGCTCCGGATCGGCGACGGGCATCGCTCCGGACAGCGTGGCCCAGGAGACCGAGAACGAGCTCGTCAACGACGCCGTCGAGGGCTACCGCGCCTACCTGCAGGAGCAGATCGACACGATGCTCGCCGACACCACGGCGTTCACCGACGCCGTGCGGGCCGGCGACATCGAGGCGGCGAAGGAGGCCTACCCGATCTCGCGCCGGTCGTGGGAGCGGATCGAGCCGATCGCCGGCCTGATCGAGGACATCGACACCGCCGTCGACGCCCGCGAGGACGACTACGACGGCCCGACCGACCCCGCCTTCACCGGCTGGCACCGGCTCGAGTACCAGCTGTGGACGGCCGAGGACGTCAGCGAGGCAGCTGCGTTCGCCGACCAGCTCGACGCAGACCTGCAGACGCTGGCCGACGCGGCACCCGAGCTCGAGCTGCCGCCGGGGTTGCTCACGGTGGGCGCCCAGGAACTGATCGAGGAGGTCGCCGCCCCCGACGGGAAGCTCTCGGGCGAGGAGGACCGGTACTCCGGCACCGATCTGTACGACTTCCAGGCCAACGTCGAGGGCTCGGAGGCGCTGGTCGAGCTGCTCGCCCCAGCGCTGGAGGAGGCCGATCCCGAGCTGCTGGCCGAGATCCGCGGCGCAGTTCGAGACCATCTTCGACCAGCTCGCCGAGCTCGGTAGCTTCGAGGACGGCTTCGTGCCCTACTCCGAGGTGACGCAGGAGCAGCGGGACGAGTTCGCCGCCGACCTCGGTGCCCTCGCCGAATCGCTCTCGCTGCTGAACGGTACGCTCGGCCTGGAGTGAGCGAACGGGTGGCACGGACGGGGAGCACCCGGCGGTCCTTCCTCGCCCGCGGCGCGATCGCCGGCGCCGGCATCGTCGCCACCGGTTGCGCCGGCGACGACGACCGCGCCGACCCACCGACCGACGTCGAACGGGACGGGACCAACGCCGACACCGATGCCCCGGCCGCCTCGGTCGCCGCGCTGGTGCCGTTCCGCGCCGACCGCCAGGCCGGCATCGTCGCACCGTTCTCGGCTGCCGGCGTCGTCGCCGGTCTCGATGTGCGCGTCGCCGACCGCACCGAGCTCATCGCGCTGTTCCAGACGATCAGCACGGAGATCGAACGGGTGATGGACGGGAGCCCGTTCGAACGGCGCCCCGGAGGCTTCCCGCCCCTCGACACCGGGATCCTCGGCCCGGAGCCGGGCCCGACCGGGACGGCGGTCATCGTCGGGTTCGGGTCGTCGCTGTTCGACGATCGCTTCGGGCTCGCCGCCCAGCGGCCGAGCGAGCTCGTCGAGATGCCTCGCTTCCGCAATGACGGCAGCGTCGAGCCACGCCGCTCCGGCGGCGACGTGTCGATCGTGGTGCAGGCCGACACCCACGACGCCGCCCACCATGCTTTGCGTCAGGTCCTGCGCCGGACGCGGGGCGAGCTGGCGGTGCGCTGGCTGCGCGAGGGCTACAACACCCTCGACCACTCGGCGCCGCCGGGCACGGCACCGACGCGCAACTTGATGGGCTTCAAGGACGGCACGGCCAACCCCGATCGCAGCGACGGCGCAACGATGGACCGCCACGTCTGGATCCAACCGGACGACGGGCAGCCGGCGTGGGCGGTCGGCGGCACGTTCCAGGCGATCCGCGTGATCCGCATGATGGTCGAGTTCTGGGACCGCACCCGCCTGAGCGAGCAGGAAGGGCTGTTCGGCCGCCATCGCGACAGCGGCGCACCGATCGGCCTGGTGCGGGAGACGGACGTGCCGCGCTTCGCCGGGGACTTCGAGTCGCACATCGCCCGCGCCAACCCGCGCACACCCGGGAGCGAGCGGAGCGTGATCCTGCGGCGGCCGTTCAGCTACGTCGGCGGGACCGACGACAACTCGCAGCTCGACCAGGGGCTGATCTTCACGTGCTACCAGCGCAGCCTCACCGACGGGTTCCTCACGGTGCAGCGACGACTCGACGGCGAGGCGCTGGAGGAGTACATCCGACCGCTCGGCGGTGGCTTGTACGTGGTGCCCCCCGGCCCGGGCGACAGCTACCTCGGCGCCGGCCTGCTGGAATCCTGACCGTCGGGAACGGGTGACGTGGAGCTGAGGGGAATCGAACCCCTGGCCTCAACAGTGCGATTGTTGCGCTCTACCAACTGAGCTACAGCCCCGCGGACGGCCCAGAGTGTACCGACGGCCGTTGCGCCCTCGACGGGTGGTTGCCGTCAGACGGCGGGCGACCAGCGTTCGCCGCGCGCCTGGGCCGGGCGCTGGCCGGTGCGGACCTCGCCCCGGCGAGCGGGAGCCTGGCGGCGGCTTCCCGCCCGTGACCGATCGTCGGGCCGCGGCCGACGGCGGACGGCCCCGGTGACGAGCGCTTCGTCGACGTCGGCCCGGTGCGTGCGCCGCGAGGCGGCCGCCGGACTGCCGACGGGCTCCAGGGGGCGGCGACGAGCACCCGTCGGATCTGCGCTCGGGCTGCGGCGGGTGCGGGCGGGACGCTCCTCGTAGCGCACGGTCGGGCCGTGGCTGCGGCGCCGGCGCTCGGGCGCGGGTGACTCGTCGATGTCGGCCCCCCGCTGGTCCAGCTCGTCGGCGGGGTCGGCCCGACGCAGCCGGGGCGGCCTGCGGGCCTCCCGGCGATCCGCCGGGATCTCGCGCTTGCGCCGCTGGGCGAGCACGTACACGTAGGCGCACAGGCCGAGGAACGCTGCGCCGGCAACGTAGTAGAGCGATTCGGTCTGCATGGTGGCAGCGAGGAACAGCGAGCACGCAGCGATCAGCACCAGCACGAACAGCACGTTGGCGCGGCGGCGCTTCACACCGGCGCGCACGGCCACCGGCGAGGTGGCTGCGGCGGGGCGGTGGCGACGGCGGTCGGCGGCGCGGGCCCCGCTGCCATGGGTCCGCGAGCGGACCTCGGCGGGCAAGGGCGGTGGCGTGCGGCTCTGCGGAGCCGGGAGGGTGGACACCGCCTTGGTCCGTTCGTGGGTGCGCACACCAGACCGCAGGACGGGGCGTCCCGCAGCGGCGGGGCGCCGCAAGGGTGAGGGAGGGGGCGGTAGCGGCGGCGGCGGGGCCAGCGGCCGAGCCATCGAGCGCACCGTGACCGAACGCGCCGGCACGGCCTTCTGCAGGCTCGACAGCTGGTTGCGGAAATCGGTGACCGACGAGTTGGGACGGTTCTCGAGACGGGATCGCAGCAGCGGCGGGATGAGCACTGCGGCCCATGCGGCTGCTACGACGAGCAGGACCAGTTGACCCATTCGGTGTGTTCGTCCTCGTTCGTGAATACGGCGGAACCACTGACCCGGATCGCGCGGCGACCGGCCCGGTGGGCGTTCTTTACGATTCTACGACATTGCGCGAGGGGGAGGCAACGACAGGCGTGTCGTCGGGCACATCAATCGAGTCTCGGCGGTAGGTCCCCGAGCGCCCGCCCGTCTTCTCCCACAGCGCCAGTTCGCCGATCACCATCGACCGATCGGCCGACTTGCACATGTCGTAAATGGTCAACGCCGCCGTTGCGCAGGCGTGCAGCGCCTCCATCTCGACCCCGGTGCGATCGACGGTGTCCACGTGGGCCTCGACGGCGACGTAGTCGTCACCGAGCTCGAAGTTCACCGAGACCGCCCCGACCAGGAGCGGGTGGCACAGCGGGATCATGTCGGACGTCCGCTTGGCGGCCTGGATGCCGGCGACGCGGGCGACGGCCAGCACGTCACCCTTCTTGACCTCCCGGTTGGCGATCGCCGCGGTGGTCTCGGGGCGCATCAGCACCTTGCACCGAGCGAGCGCCCGCCGATGGGTCGGCTCCTTCGGGGTCACGTCGACCATCCGGGCCCGACCCAGGGGATCGAGGTGGCTGAACGACAGATCGCTCATGCGAGCACCTCGCAGTGGCCGGTGACGCCGGGTCGGAGCGCAGTAGGCGCTCGGCCATGAGCGAGAAGACCGTGTCGATCGTTCGCTCGTTCGACGACTCGCTCACTCACTGGTGCACCATTGACGGAGGCGACGGGTGCGCTTCGTTCGGACGAACCCGGCACCAGTGAGCGTGTCGCCGCAAAGCCGGCGACGAAGAAGCACCGCAACGATGATTCGCTCGCTCGAAGACTCGCTCGCTCATCAACTGATTCTCGCATGCCGGGGTCCTGCCGACCCATTGACGCTGGGAGGGCGTCAGCCGCCGATCTGGGACATCGAGCGCTTGGGCCGCACGAAGTCGACGCGATTGATGCGGTGGCCGGCCCACTTGGTGCCCACGGCCCGCTCGATCCGCGCCGCCAGCTGATCGTCGTCCTCGCCGGCCCGCATCGCCGTGCACAGGTCGAACTCGTCGGTGGCGAACAGGCACGTCCGGAACTGCCCGTCGGCGGTCAACCGCACACGGTCGCAATCACCGCAGAACGGCTTCGTCACGCTGGGGATCACGCCGACGGTCCCCTGCCCGTCGAGGTAGCGCCACCGGTCGGCCGGGGCCGCACCACGGGCCGGCACCTGCTCCAACGGGTACACGGCGTGGATGCGCTCGACGATCTCGTCCTGGCCGACGACCGAGGCGTCGTTCCAGCCGCCCGACGCGTCGAGCGGCATGAACTCGATGAACCGCACCTCGACGCCGCGCTGGCGGCCGAACGTCGCCAGCTCGACCAGCTCGTCGTCGTTGACCCCGCGCTGGACGACGGTGTTCAGCTTCACGGGGTCGAACCCGGCCTCCTTGGCGGCGGTGATGCCGTCGAGCACCCGGTGCAGCTCGTCACGGCGGGTCATCGCGGCGAACTTGGCGGGGTCGAGCGAGTCGAGGCTGATGTTGATGCGCGCCAACCCGGCTGCCCGCAGCTGGCGGGCGAGCAGACCCAGGGTGGCGCCGTTCGTCGTCATCGCCAGGTCGATCGGGCCGTCGGCGGTGCGCAGGGCAGCGAGCCGCTCGACGAGGCCGACGATGTGGGCCCGCACGGTGGGCTCGCCACCGGTCAGGCGGATCGAATCGACGCCGTAGCGGTCGACCATCACGCCAGCGATGCGCTCGATCTCCTCGAAGGTGAGCACCGCTTCCCGCGGCAGCCATTTCATGCCCTCCTCGGGCATGCAGTACGTGCACCGGAAGTTGCAGCGGTCCGTGACCGAGATCCGCAGGTCGCGGATCACCCGCCCGAACGGATCCACGAGATCGACCGGCACGACGACAATCTACTGACCTGACCCCGAAAGCTCGCTGTGGCACGAACGCTCGGACTTGCTGATGGCCTCGGTCGCTCCGAAGACTCCGCTCACTCGGCTGGACCGGGCAAGGCCGGCCTGGGCTGTCATCCTCGCTGCGGCACGAACACTCGGGAACCACTGCAGTCAGGTCAACAACAACACCGCGACGTCTGCCCCGGCCGGGACGCCGTCACCGTCGGGCAGCACCACCAGGGCGTCGGCCAGCGCGGTGGCCGCCAGCTGGTGGCTGCCCTGGGCGCCGACGGGCGTCACGTGGCAGCGACCGTCGTCCTCGAAGGAGCCGGTGGCTCGCACGAAGTGCACCTTGCCGTCCTGCTGGCGGCGTAGATCGACGTCCACGACGCCGATGACGCTGCGCCGGGCCACGTGGTGGTGGCCCATCATCCGCCGCAGCGCCGGCCGGGCCAGCAGCTCGAAGCTGATCAACGAGCTGACCGGGTTCCCCGGCAAGCCGAACAGCGGCGTGCCCCCCAGCATCCCGAAGGCGAACGGCTTGGCCGGCTTGATGGCGACCTGCATCCAGCGCATGTCGGCGATCCTCCCGAGCACCGCCTTGACCACGTCGTAGTCGCCCATGCTCACGCCGCCGCTGGTCACGACGGCGTCGCACGTGGCTGCGGCCTCACGCAGCGCAGCCTCCAGCACGTCCTCGTCGTCCGGAACCGTGCCCCGATGCTCGACGATGCATCCCGCCTCGGCGAGCAGCGGGGCGAGCATCGTGGCGTTGCTCTCGCGGATCTGCCCGGGTCGCAACGGCCCACCGTCGGTCACGAGCTCGTCGCCGGTCGACATCACGGCCACCCGGGCGGCCGGGAACACCTCCACCGTCGCCGCGTTGATGCTGGCCAGCACGCCGGCAACGGCCGGTCGCACGATGGTGCCGGCGGTGAAGACCGTGTCGCCCGCCCGAACGTCGTCGCCGGCGGCCCTGACGGCCGCACCGGGCGCCACGGAGACCGCCAGGCGGACCCGGTCGTCGCCCACCCGCTCGCTGTCCTCGACCATCGCCACCGCGTCGACTCCGGCCGGCAACGGCGCGCCGGTCATGATCCGCACCGCCTCGCCGCGCTGCACGGGCTGGTCGTAGGGCTCGGCGCCAGCGGCTGTATCGGCGACCACGCGCAGCTCGACCGGTGCGTCGGTCAGATCGGCGGCACGCACCGCGTAGCCGTCGACGGCGGAGTTGGCGAACGGGGGGACGTCCTCGGCGGCCACGACGTCGGCGGCGAGGACGAGCCCGAGCGCCTGGCGGAACGGCGCCGACACGGATGGCAGCGGCGGGCACGCCTCGAGGACCATCCGTTGGGCGTCCTCCAGCGGGATCACCGCGGTGACCGTACCCAGCGCCATGGCAGGCGGCAGACTCGACCGATGGCCGCAGCAGCCGACGCGCTCCGGGCGGTGCCGGCCGACGGTCACGGGGCCAGGTGGGAGACGTGGGACGGCGCCCACGTGGAGGACCTCACGTTGCGCTGGGACAACGAGGCGTGGACGGCGACGTCGGACCTCGGCCGCCACCGCGCCCAGTACGTCATGCGCATCTCGGCGACGTGGCGGCTCCGCCAGTTCCTGCTCTTCCGGGACCTCGAGCAACCCGACCTGTGGCTGGCCACCGACGGGCACTCCCGGTGGGGCGAGGTCAACGGCGCCCACCGGCCGGAGCTCGACGGCTGCGTCGACGTCGAGGTCATCGGTTCGGCCTTCCCGCCAACGGTGCCGATCCGCCGGCTGCCGTTGCTCGTCGGCGACGCCGCCGAGCTGCCCGTCGTCACCGTCGACGTCGAGACCCTCGCCGTCGGCGTCGCCGTGCGGCGCTACGAGCGGTTGGGCGCCCGACGCTGGCGCCGGGTGGCCGCCGGCGAGGACGACTCGTTCGAGTTCGAGGTCGACGACTTCGGCGTCGCCCGCGACCACCCCGAACGGTTCCGGCGGACGGCGTGACCGGCCCGACCGATATCCTGCGACGTTCGATGCCGACCTACGTGTACAAGTTCGTCGACACCGGCGAGACCATCGAGGTGCAGCAGGCCTTCGCCGACGATGCGCTGACCGAGGCCGAGCATCCGACCTCCGGCGAGGTGCGCCCCGTGAAGAAGGTCTTCACGCCCGTGGGTGTCACGTTCAAGGGCGGCGGTTTCTACAAGAACGACAGCCGCTCGGGCTCCGGATCGCGTTCGTCGTCCGCGTCGAAGACATCGTCCGAGGGCGGGTCGTCGGGATCCGACACCGGCTCGTCGTCGAACAGCGGCAGCGGATCCTCCGACAAGGGATCCAAGGGTGAGTCGAAGGCGTCGACGTCGACCAGCTCGCCGTCGACCTCGTCCTCCGATTGATCGGTAGCCTCGGCTCGAGCCGACATCCCCCGGATCGCTCGACGATGCGGAGGAACCCATGCACCCCGTGGCCCGTCTGCGCCATGTGCTCGCCCGCCGGCCGTGGCTGTACTGGTCCGCCGTCGCCCTGCTCGCCGCCGGTATCGGCGTCGCTGCGGCCAGTGCCGTCGCCGGAGTCGACGACGCCCGCCGCGCCTGGGGCGACACCAGGTCGGTCGTGGTCGCCGTCGCCGAGCTCGCTCCCGGCGATCCGCTGTCCGGCCGCACCGAGCTGCGACCGCACCCTGCTCCGATGGTGCCCGCCAGTGCTCTCACTGCGGTGCCGCCGTCCGCCGTCGCCCGGCAGCGGGTCGCCCCCGGCGAGGTGCTGGTCGAGCTCGACGTCGTCGCCGGGCACCTCCCGGTGGCCCTGGTCCCGCCCGGATGGCGTGGCGTGCCGATCGCCGAACCAGTCCCATCGGGCGCGGTCGTCGGCGATCTCGTCGCCGCGGCCAGCGGCGGGGTGATCGTCGCCGGCGACGGTGTGGTCGTCGGTCGCATCGAGTCCACGGTCGTGGTCGCCGTGCCGGCGGCCGATGCTCCCGCCGTCGCAGCGGCAGCCAACGCCGGCGACCTGACCCTGCTCCTCGTGGGCTAGTTCGGTGTTTGCGTCACCGTTGTCGCCACCGGTGGCAGGAACGGTGACACAGCCTCGACGTCAGGCTCACCCGAGCACACGTCGCAACACCGGTCGTACGAGCGCCTTCAGCTTGTCGAGGATCGAGCTGATCAGGAGCCGCGGCGCGTCGGCGGCCGTCGACTCGGCCGAGCGACGTCGGCCCCGGAACACTCCCACGGACGCCACTGCGAGCGCGGCGACGCCGAGCGTGTAGGCGAGCACCTGCAGGAGCGTGACCCCAGGATCGTGGACGTTGTGATCAGTCCACTCGACCGGCGCGGCTGACTCACCCGTGTGCACCGCCGTACGGTACCGACGCAGCGGCCACGCCGTGAGCCGTCGCTGCGGTACGGAAACCCTCCGGTGCCTCGACACCCTCCGATGCGTGGGGCAGGTCCGTCGCCAGGGACGGAACTGGGCGACGTCAGGAGCGCCAGCCGGTCGCCACGATGATCAGGACGGTGATCCCGAGCACGATGCGGTAGATCACGAACGGGGTGAAGCTGTGGGTCCGGACGAGGCGCAGCGTGCCCCACACCGCGACCCATCCGGCGAGGCCGGATGTCACGATGCCGACCAGCATGGGGACGGCCAGCCCCTCTGGGATGCCGTCTTGGGCCAGGCCGGCACCCTTGAACGCCACGGCGCCGGCGGTGACCGGGATCATCATCAGAAAGCTGATGCGGGCGGCGGCATCGCGATCGAAGCGGAGGAAGCGCCCGGCGGTGATCGTGATGCCCGAGCGCGACGTGCCGGGGTTGAGGGCCAACGCCTGGGCGGCACCGACGGCCAGGGCATCGCGCACCCGGTAGTCCTCGACCTTCCGCCGGCCGGTCACCCGATCGGCCACGAACAGCAGGAGTCCGCCGATGATGAGCGAGATGGCGATGATCGTCGGCGTTCCGAGGCCCTCGTCGATCTGGTCCTCGAACACCGCGCCGACCAGTGCCGCCGGCACTGTCGAGAGCAGCAGCAGCCAGGCCACGCGCCCCTCGGTGGTCGCCCGCGCCTGGCGGTCGAACACGGCCCGCCACCCGGCCTTGATGTAGATGGCGAGGTCGCGGCGGAAGTAGGCGATGGCGGCAAAGAGCGTCCCGACGTGCAGGGCGACGTCGAACGCCTTCTCCGTCGACTCGCTGTCGAAGTCGTTCCAGCCGAACAGCCAGGGCACGAGCAGGAGGTGCCCGCTGGAGGAGATGGGCAGGAACTCGGACAGCCCCTGCACGAGGCCGAGCACGACGGCGTGGAAGAGCGGCACGACCGGACGTTCTACTGCCCGCTGGGCGGGGGCGGCTGGCCACCGTGACCACTGACCCGCTGTGGGTGTTCGCCGACCAGCTCGGACCGCACGTCCACGGCGGGGCCCACCCCCACCGCCGCACCTTCTGAGGTCCCCGTCAGGCGCCGGACATGGTGACGTCGCGCAGGACGAGGCTGACGCCGGCGGCGCGCATGGGGAGCCAGTCGACGTCATTGCCGACCTCCGCGACGTCGAGCAGCATCCGCTGCAACGTCGAGGCGATCGTGAACTCGCGCACCGGCGCGCCGATCGTGCCGTTGCTGATCAACATGCCCGAGGCGCCGGTCGAGAAGTCGCCGCTGATCGGGTTGACGCCCGAGTGCAGGCCCGCCACCGACTGCACGAGCAGGCCGTCGTCGATGTCGGCGATCAGTTCTTCCTGCGGGCGATTCCCAGGTCGCAGTGCCAAGGCCAGGCAGCCAACGCCAGGCGTCCCGGCGAACCCGCCGCGGATGGCGTTGGCCGTCGAGACGGTCGCCGCGCGCCGCGCCGAGTAGCTGTTGTGCACGAAGTGGCGCAGCACCCCGTCCTCGATGAGCACGTTGCGACGGGCGGCGAGGCCTTCGCCGTCGACCTCGGTGGCCGTGTAGGCCACGGGGTTGGTCGGATCGTCGATCAGCGTGACGAGGTCGGACGCCACGACCTCGCCGAGCCGGTCACGGAACAGGCTGCGACCCTTCACGACGCTCTCGCCGTTCAGCGTCGACGAGATGACGCCGAGGAACTGCGCCGTCACGAACGGGTCGAGGACCACCGTCACCCGTTTGCTCGGCGGCTTCGTGGCGCCCAGCAGGCGGGTGGCGCGGTCGGAGGCGTCCTGGGCCGCCTTCGGGAGGTCGAACCCCGTGGGCTGCCGGGCGACGCTGAAGCCGAAGCCCGTCTGCGTCTCGTCGCCGTCGTCGGCCAGGCTGCTGACGCTCACGTAGCACCCGTTCTCGCGACCTGACTCTCGGATCCCGGTGGTCGTTGCAACTGCAACTTCGCCCCAGGCGTCGGCGTAGTTCGAGTCGTCGACCCGCACACGCCGGTCACACGCCAGCGTCAACCGCTCGAGCTCCTTGGCCAGCTCGATCTTGCGCTCCGTCGGAAACGCCGCCAGCTCGTCGTTCCAGAGCGGCTGACCGGTGCGGGCGACGCCGTCGGGCTCGGCCAGGCCGGCCCATTCGTCGACGGTTCCGAACGTGACGTTGTCACGCGCTTCGGCGAGCACCTCGTCGACGGCGCTCGGATCGAGCGTGCCGGCGTAGGCGAAACCGGTACGCCCGTCGCGGACGATGCGTACGCCGATGCCCTCGCTCTGGGCCGAGACGAAGTGCTCGACGTCGCCCTCGTAGACGCGCACCTCGGTCTCTCCGCCGCGCGACACGAACGCTTCGATCTGCTCCCCCGCCGTCGCCTGGGCGACGACCTTGTCGGCGAGCTCGGCAAGGACCTGCAGATCGTCCATCACGCCGCGGTACCACCGACCGTGAGTGCGGCGACGCGCAGCGTCGGCTGACCAGTTCCGACGGGCACGCCTTGGCCATCCTTGCCGCACGTCCCCGGACCGCCCATCGCGAAGTCGTTGCCCACGACGTCGATGTCGCGCAGCGCCTGGGGACCGTTGCCGATCAGGTTCGCCTCACGCAGCGGCTCGGTGATCTCACCGTCCTCGATCAGGTACGCCTCCGTCATCCCGAACACGAAGTCGCCGCTGGCCGTGTTGACCTGACCGCCGCCGAGCCGGGCCACGTACACGCCGCGGTCCGTGGAGCTGACGATGTCGGCCGGGTCGGTCTCCCCCTCGGTGACGAACGTGTTCGTCATGCGCACCATCGGCAGGTGCATGTAGCTCTGCCGGCGGCCGTTGCCGCTGGGCGCCCGGCGCTCCTTGCGGGAGCGCAGGAAGTCGTACATGTAGTCGGTCAGGACGCCGTCCTGGATCAGGACGTTGCGCTGGGTGCCGTGGCCCTCGTCATCGATCGACAACGTGCCCCACTCCCCCGCCATCGTGCCGTCGTCGACCACGGTGACGAGCGGCGAGGCCACGGTCTCACCGGTCTTGCCCCGGTACACGCTGGCGCCCTTGCCGACCAGATCGGCTTCGAGGCCGTGGCCGCACGCTTCGTGGAACAGCACGCCGCCGGTCCCCTGCTTGATGACGACCGGCATCGATCCCGACGGCGCGGGACGCGCCTTCAGCTTGGTCAGCGCTTGACGGGCGGCCTCGCGAGCCATCTCCTCGACATCAACCGTGTCGAAGATCTCGAAGCCGACCGTGTGGCCCATCGTGTGGTACCCGGTCTGCATGCCGGTGTCGCCGTCGGCCACCACGCTGATGCGCATCAGGCACCGCACGACCTCGTCGTCGGCGAGCAACCCGTCGCTGTTGGCGACGAGGACCCGCTTGCGGCTGTCGCCGTAGCCCGCCGAGACCTGGACGATGGCGTCACCGGCACCGCGCGCCGCTTCGTCGATCCGCCGCAAGAGCTCGACCTTGTCCGCCTTGGCGACGGCATCGGGGTAGGTGTCGACCGTGCTTCGGCGAACGACGTCGACGGGCGACAGGGCGATGGTGCGGGTTCCCCCGCCGCCTTGCCGAGCGGCTGCGGCGGCGGCCTCGGCAGCGTTGCGCAACCCGGCCTCGGACAGATCGCTGGTGTGGGCGAACCCGGTGGTCTCCCCGGCGACGACGCGGATGCCGGCACCGCGGTCGCGGCCGCTCGTCACCTGCTCGACACGGCCGTCGTCCAGACCAGCCGACGTGGACCGTTTGTCCTCGGCGTAGACCTCGGCGAACTCGCCGCCGGATCGCATCGCCGTGGACAGCACCCGTTCGAGGACGTCGTGATCGATCACGCCGGTCAAGCTACCGGTGGGCCCTGACCGGCGCCGGTGCGTGGCGAGCGCGAGACCGGGCAGTATCTTCGTCCGACGTGACGGTTGCGACGGGCGTGCGCGGCGAGGCGAAGATGACGGTGACCGAGGCGGACACGGCGCGTGCGCTGGGGTCCGGGAGCGTCGACGTGCTCGGCACGCCGAGGGTCATCGCACTGTGCGAGGAGGCGTGCTGCCGGGCGGTGGCCGGCGACCTGCCACCCGGCGCGACGACGGTCGGGATGAAGGTGGCGGTGGACCATTTGCAGCCCTCGCCGATCGGCGCCACGGTGGTCGCCGAGGCCCAGGTGCAGAAGGTCGAGGGGCGGCGGCTCACGTTCAACGTCTCGGCGTCGGACGACCGCGGTCTGGTCGCCGCCGGCAAGATGGGTCGCGTCGTGGTCGACGTCGACCACTTCATGACCAAGTGCGGTAGCGGCACCTGACCGCAGAGGGACCCCCTGCT
>CAWJNE010000007.1:0-332921 GCA_963844175.1 uncultured Acidimicrobiia bacterium | reverse complement strand
GCGCCTCCCACCGCCGCGAACGTTCTGGTGACACGTGCGGACCACGAGCGGCGGTGAGCGGCGCTCACCTCGTGTCGCCAGTGGCGTGGGAGGTGGCGGCGGCGGCGAGTTGGGCCCGGTTGGTGAGGCCGAGCTTGCGAAAGATGTGCGAGACATGTGTTTCGACGGTGCGGCGAGAGATGTAGAGGTGGGCGCCGATCCTCGGGTTGGTCATGCCCTGTGCGACGAGGTCGACGACAGAGCGCTCCGTCGGGCTGAGCGCCTCCCAGCCGTGCGTGGCGACGGATGGTCGGCGCCGCCGGCGTCGGATGCCGTGCGACCGCAGGAGCGCTTCCACGCGCGCCAGGTCGGCGATGGCGCCGCACTCGAGGTGCACCGCGGCCGCTTCGTCGAGGACCGCAGCAGCCTCAGTGTCGCGGCCCGCGCGCAACAGCGCGACGCCCGCGTCTTCGCATGTCGCCGCCAGCTCGATCCGACGGGGCGAGGCGCGATACCTCGCCACGGCATCGACCAGCAACTCCGGGTCGTCGTCGGCCAGGCCCTGGGCCCGCAGCGCAGCGCCGATCGCGCTGGGGGCCGTGGTGCGTTCGGCGATGGTGCTCATGACGTCGACGACCGCCTGGCATCGAGTCTGGTCGCCGTGGAGCCGAGCCAGCCGCACCAGTGGCGGACCGATGTTGCGGTAGTTGACCAAGCCGCGCAGCCCCGCACTCTGCTCCCAGGCGAGATCGAGCAATGCGAGCGCCCCCGCGGGGTCGCCGTCGTCCTCCGCCGCAGCGGCTTCGGCCCACAGCAGGAGGTCGACGCCGAAGAGGTGACGGCCCTGCTCCAGCGCTCGACGGCCGGCCGCCAGCGCCGCCTTCGACGCCGGCTCGTCGGCCCGACCCCTCGCGATGAGCGCCACCATGGCCTGGTAGCCCACGTCATGGGCGTGGTTGCCGGTCTCCTCGGTGATCGTCAGCCCGGCCTCCAGCTCCGACGTGGCATCGTCCCACCGGCCGGCGAGCAGGTGGACGAACCCGGACGCGGCATGGGTCTGGACGAGCAGGCTCAGCCGCCCCTGCCGCTCCGCACGAACGCTGGCGGCCCGATAGGCGGACAGCGCGTCGTCCAGGCGGTCGGCGAGCAAGAGGAAGGTCGCCTCCCACAGGTCGGGGATGAGGTACCCGCGAGTGGCCAACCCGTTGTCGAACAGCAGTCGCCGGGAGGCTCGCGCGTGGTCGGCCGCCCGCTCGTAGTGTCCGTCGACGGCGTCGGTCAGGGCCAGGGTGTGGTGACCGACGCACGCGACGTCGGCGGGAGCGTCGGCGCAAGAAGCCGCGTGGGCGAGCGTCCGCTCGCCGACGGCCCGCACTTCCTCGACGGCTCGGCCGGTGAGCAGTGCGAGGTTGGCTTCCAGGCAGTTCAGCACGATGGCCTCGTCGGCCGGTGCACCTGCCAGCGCGGCTGCCGCCTTCGTCTCGGTGACGGCCGAGGCCAGGTCGCCCGAGGCAGCGGCCACGACGCCGAGCGCCCGTTGGACGACGAACTCGTCGTCTGCGCTGACCCCACGATCGAGCAGCTCGCGAGCGATGGCCCGAGCCTCGCCGACCCGACCGCAGAGCGCCAGCGGCTCGAGCTGCGCGGCCTCGACGCTGGCCCGGCCAGGCCATCGCTCGCCAGCGACGGACAGGGCCTGCTGGAACAGGGTGACCGCGCCGGCGTAGTCGAATGACAACGACTCCGCACCGGCCCGCACGAGCCACTCGACAGCGACCAGGTCACCGGGCCGCGCGCCGAGCTCCATCTGGCGGGCGACCTGGACGGTCGGGGCGCCGGCCGCGGCCAGGGCCCGGCCGGCGGCGGCGTGGAGATCGACACGGATCGCCGGGAGGATGTCGTCGTACACGGAGTCCCGGATCAGGTCGTGACGGAACGAGAGCGTGTCGGACTCGCCGGTGAGGATGGCGGCGTCCACGATCGATCGCAGGTCGGTGGCCACGTCGACCACGCGGCGTCCAGAGATCGTCGCCAGATCGGTCAGTGTGAACCCTCGTCCGAGCAGGCTGGCCAGCCGCAGCATCTCCACTGACCGCTCCGGGAGCGCCGCCAGCCGACCGAGCACGGTGGCCCGCAGCGATGCCGGGAGCGCCGGATCGTCGACCTCGGCCAGACCACCGCTGACCCCGATCTCGCCGCTGTCGTCCAGGGCGCGGATCAATTCTGTGACGTACAGCGGGTTGCCTGCTGCGCCGGCGACCCGCCGAGACAGGTTCCGCCCGGGAGGGACGCCGGTGAGTGTGGCGACCATCGCGGTGACGGCAGCGTCGTCGAGGCCCGGGAGGACGAGGTGCTCGATCTCCAGCGGCTGCGCCGTGAAGACCCGCTCGGCGAGCGCCGGTCGAGGCGTTGGACGCCGGGTAGCGATGAGGGCAACGGGGAGCGGCCCGATCCGGCGGACCAGCGACGCCAGCCCTTGCATGCTGAGCTCGTCGGCCCACTGCAGGTCCTCGATCACGACGAGCACCGGCACGGTGGTGGACAGGTCCTCGATGGCGCTGCCCACGGCCTCGATGACGGCGTACCCGCGTGTGCCACCGACGAGGTCGGCGTCGTCCATGAGCGACTCCAGTGAGACGCCGAGGGCATCGGCCAGCGTGAGCACGATCACGCCGGGCCGGTCCTGGTCGAGCTCGTCGGCGCCGCTGCGGACCACTCGCATGCCCCGCGCCGCGGCGCCGCCGGCCGCCACGTTGGCGAGGTGCGACTTGCCGATTCCCGCTTCGCCCTCCAACACGAGCACGCCGCCCGATCCGCTCGAGAGCCCGTCGAGCAACCGCTCGATGGAGCGCAACTCGTGATCGCGGCCGAAGGTCGGCACGGGCTCGTCCGCTACCTCGCTGCCGGACGCGGCGTAGAGGCGCCAGCGTTCGGGGAACCCCTTGAGGCGGGTTCGACCGCGGTCGGCGAACCGCACGCCAGGGATCGTGCCGACCAGTTGGCGCACCACATCCGACACGAGAACTTCCCGCGCCGCCGCCTTCGCCGCGATGCGCGCCGCCGCGGTCACCGCCTCACCCACTGGATCATCTGCCGATCCGGAGATCTCGCCGGTGTTGATCCCGATGCGCGCCGCCGGACGGTGCCCGAGCAGGGCGCGCTGCACGGCGACGGCGTAGCTCACCGCTTGTCGAGGTGCGGGGAACACGAGCATCAACCCGTCACCCAGCGACTTGACCTCACGCCCACCGTATGGCTCGAGCCGGGCTCGGGCCACTGCGAGCACCGAGTCGACCGCCGCCGCGCCCTCGACGTCGCCAAGTTGCACGAGCAGCTCGGTGGACTTCTCCAGGTCGAGAAAGCCGACGGTGACCAGCTGGCCTCCCACGCGTCGAACCGTACGACCCCGGCCACACGAACCGATGCCGAACACCCGGAATCAGTGATCTCACGGATGTCCGGCTCGACGACCCTCCGTACGTTGACCGTATGACCCAGCCAGTTCCTCGGTGGGTGCGGATCGGGCTGATCGTCCTGGCGGCTGGCCAGCTGTTCACCGGACTGTGGGCCGTGATCGCCACCCGCAGCTGGTTCGACGACTTCCCTGGCCTCGGTCCCCGCCTCGTTGCTGCGGAGCCGCCGTACAACGCTCACCTCGCCGCCGACGCCGGCGCCGGTTTCCTGGCCACCGGCGTGGCGCTGCTGGCTGCGGCGGTGTGGGCCCAGCGCAGCGCGGTGTACGTCGCACTCCTCGCCTATCTCACCTTCGCGGTACCCCACCTCATCTTCCACCTCAGGCATCCGGCCGATGCACTGACAGGTGGGGAGCAACTGCTCAACCTGGCGCTGCTCGGAGGCCCGGTCGCTCTCGCCGCCGTCCTCGGCTTGGGAGCCGCGGGCACACCGGCCACGTTCTTCCGCGCCCGTCGTTCAAGCGCTCCCCGTTCGGGACGCCTGGACCGCGCTGGGGACACAACACATCAACACTGATCGGAGGGACCATGGGACATGACCAACGAGTCCGCGGATGGCTGCTGGCCACCGTGGTGGGCGTGGCGGTCGTCAGCGCCGGTGCGTCGGTTGCCGTCGCGGCGGGCGGTGACGAACCACGGCACGCGTCGGGTGACGCTGCGAGATCGTGACGGTGCGGAGATCGGCTGGGCGAAGCTCACCGAGAGCTCCGACGGTCGCGTGCACGTCAACGTCAAGGTCGACGGCTTGTCGCCCGGGCTGCACGGCATCCACGTCCATGCTCAGGGCACGTGCTCCGGCCCTGACTTCGCAACGGCGGGCGGGCACCACAACCCGCTCGGCGCCCCGCATGGCTCCCACGCTGGTGACCTTCCGAATCTCGTCGTGAACGAGGCGGGACGCGGACGGCTCAACGCCACCACCGACGCCGCCACGTTGTCGAGCAGCGGCGTCGGCGTCTTCGACGGCGACGGCAGCGCCGTGATCATCCACGCCAACCCCGACGACTTCGTCACCCAGCCGACCGGCAACAGCGGCGGCCGCGTTGCCTGCGGCGTCGTCACCGCCGACTGACGAGCGGGCGGCGCCACGGCGTTCCGACCGCGGAGCTGCCCTCGGTGAGCAATGGTCATCGAGCCCGCCGGGAGGAGCGTCAAGATCTCCACCCGGCGGGAGCGCGCGGGTCGGGCAGGTAGGCGCAGTAGGTGCCGGTGCGAATGGTGCGGCCAAGGTGCTCGCCGAGCTGGGGTTGATGCTCTGCGATCCGGGAGATCGCCTGCCGGATCGCGCGGGTCACACCGGCTCGAGCGCGCTCGGACGGGGACGCGGCTCGTCGATCTCGACCGCTCAATCCAACGGCGCGCGAGAGCTCTCGGAGCAGGAAGTCGCGTTCCGCGTCGGCCTGGGCGGCACGCTCGCCGTCGCCGATGGCTTGCGCCTGCTCGAGATCCTCGTCGATCTCGGCGAGACGTCGGCGGTAGGCGTCCTTGGCTCGGGCGTCGAGCATCTCGCCCGCATGGCTGCTGTCGACGGACGCAACGCTGCCGATCTCGGCCGCTACGAGGTCCAGCACGTGGAACTCCCGGCCCGGGTCGCCGAGGAGCCGGGCGAGGTGGTGCATGCCCTTGAGATCGCGGACACGGACGGTGCGGCCGTCGAAGGTCACCGTCCAGTAGTCACCCTCACGACGAAACACGTTGGTGTCCGCGACGGGATGCTCGTCGAGCTCGTTGTGGGGCAGTCGGTCCATCGCTGAGGGCATGGACGGCCCAGTGTCGATCTCGCCGAGGATCGTTCGGGCCGCGTGGCGTTCCAAGTCGGCCCGCTGGAAGCTGCCGCTGGCGAGGTGGGCGTCCGCGAGACCGAGGCGGGCGAGCGCCGCCTCGTAGGGAGCGCCCACTTCGTTCCAGAGCCGCACCGCCGCCGACAGGGACTGTTCTGCGCCCGTCGCGTCGCCCTCGGCGAGGCGCACTCGACCTCGGGCGTGGGCGGCACCGGCGACCAGGGCTTTGCTCTCGAACCGGGCGGCCACGAGCTCCAGTTCATCGGCGGCCGATCGAGCGCGGGCGATGTCGCCGGCGGCGATCTCGATCTCGACCTGCGCCTCCAACAGCGGCGCGCGCTGCAGGTCCGTGTTCGGCGGTCGCTCCTTGGACGGCACACGCAAGGGACGCTCGAGGGCGTCTCGTATCGACGCGGCAGCGGTGGTCACGTCCCCCTGGGCCAGACGCACCAGCGCGAGACCGGGTTGAGGATCCCATCCGGCTCGATGAGCTGCGAGCAGGGCTTCCTCGGCGCCGGCGATGTCTCGCAGATGCAACCGGATCTTCCCGAGCTCGTTCAGTGGCCAGCCCAGCTCGCGCCGCAAGTAGGGACGCAGTTCCTCGCACGCCATCAGGGCCTGCCGTTGCGCCTCATTGCACGACCCGCGCAGCCTGAGAATCTCGGCGCGGTGCACACGGCAGCGCCCGTGAAGGCTCCCGATTGCATTCGTCTCGCACCACCGCTCCATCGCCTCGGTCCATTGCTCGGCCACGTCAAAGAGGGCGAGACCCTGCAGGGCGCACACGAGCTCGCAGTAGACCACCCCCGTCGACAGCGGATCGAGCTCTCCCGAGACCGTCGCGACCCCGGCCTCGTCGAGCAGCATGAGGCCCTGTTGCACATCGCCGCTCAGGATGAGCAACCGGGCTTCGGCGACCCGGCCGATGGCGCACGCCGCCGGGTCACACGTCGATCCCACTTCGATGGCGCGCTGGGCCCATTGGCGAGCGGCGTTGGCGTCGCCCGTCAGCATTCGCTCATAGCTGCGGACGACCGCCAACCAGGCGTGCGCCGGTGTCTCTCCATGACCTTCGAGCAGCCGCTCCGCCCGTGCCAGCCAGCCGCGCACTGGCGCCATCAGCGCCGTGTCGAAGAGCAGGTGCATCGCCAGGCGAACGGCCGCGCCCGCCGCCGCAACTTGGTCCCCGCTCTGCAGGCACGCCGCATGGGCGCGTTCCCACGATTCGATGGTCACGTCGAGGTGGCCAGCGGCATAGGCGACCTCGGCGAGCACTCCGAGATCGGCCGCTGTCATGAGACCGTCGGCGTCTGCCTCCGTCAGGAGGTCGAAGGCCTGCGGCCAGTCGCCATGGGCCGCCGCGTCGCGGGCACGCTCGACGACACCGGGACCGGCTCGATCGCTCATCGCACGCCTCCAGAAATCCGTGGTCGATCGGTGCCCGGTCTGTCAGCGCCGAACGTAACCACGACGGTTACCGCCGTAACAGTCTCGCTCACGCCTCCTGGATGGGGACGACGAGTCCCCGAGCCAACGAGCTAGATCCCGAGGAGGATCCATGGACATCGCAGCTGTCAACGGTGTGGAGCTGGAATACGAGCTGGTCGGGTCGGGCGAACCGGTGCTGCTCATCAGCCCCGTGCTCGCCGACGGGTTCCTGCCGCTGCTGACCGAACGGGTGCTGACCAGCCGGTACCAGCTGATCCGATACCACAAGCGGGGTTGGGTGGGCAGCACCCACACCCCGCCGCCAATGAGCATCGCCGACCACGCCGCCGACGCCGCAGCGCTGCTCCACCACCTGGACGTGCCACGCGCCCACATCGCCGGCCACTCCAGCGGCGCTGCAGTCGCCGCCCAGTTGGCCCTTGACCGTCCCGAGACCGTGCACACGCTGATCCTGCTCGAGCTCTCGCTGCTGTCAGTGCCTGCCGGCGAGACCTTCTTCCAACAGGTCGGGCCGGCGTTCGAGGCCTACGGACGCGGCGACCACGAGCAAGCCCTGGCCATCTTCATGAGCGTCGTGAGTGGCGGCGATTGGGCGACCTGCGAGGCCCTGCTCGAACGGTGCCTGCCCGGCGCGGTGGAGCAGGCGATCAAGGACGCGCCCACCTTCTTCGGGATCGAGCTGCCCGGCCTCGCCGACTGGGTCTTCGGCTCCGAGCAGGCAGCGGTCATCCACCAACCCGTCCTGTCCGTGGTCGGCGCGCGGACCCAGCCGCTGTGGGTGGAAGTCGCCGAGTTCCTCAGCTCGTCCCTGCCGCACGTCGAGGACTGCACGATCGATGGCGTCGGCCACCTCCTGCACATCGAGCGTCCCCAGCCCGTCGCACGACGCATGGCGACGTTCCTCGGGAACAATTCGATGACTGGCCGCTGACGCCAGATCCGACCGTTGGGACCGGCCGGGGCACCCGGCCGAACGGGCCGGACGTGGTGCGTGGGCGGGACGCCGCCGGCGGACAGCGCCCGTCCCAGCCATTGTCGTGAGCGGTGTTCCGGAACCCGAACACTCTGCTGAGTGCGGCTGCCAGGATGGGCCGGTGACCTCCTCCGGTCCCGGGTTCGAGATCGAGCGCCAACGGCATCTGCAGGGCTACGCGGCGCGCCTTCAGGAGGAGGCGGCGCGGTTGACCTGGCCACTGGAGCGGCTCCATCGCCTTCGCGACGAGCGCCTGCGGACCGTGCTGCGGGCGGCCAAGGAGCGGTCTCGGTGGCACGCCCGGCGCCTGGCTGACGTCGACCCCGACATGGTGACGGGAGATGACCTGTCGACGATCCCGGTGATGAACAAGGCCGAGGTGATGGCGAACTGGGACGACATCGTCACCGATCGCCGCCTCACGCTCGAGCAGGCGGAGGCACACCTGTCGCGTGTCGCGTCCGACGGTCCGAGCTATCTGTTCCACGAGTACCAGGTGCTCACCACGGGAGGGTCCAGCGGGACACGTGGCGTCTTCGTGTGGGACTACGAGGGGTTGCTCATGTATGCCCTCGGTCGCGACCGGGGCACGCTGTGGATCCAGCAGTGCGACGGCCGCACGGAGAGCCGGCGGGCGATCGTCGCCTCGTCCCACGCCACCCATGCGACATCCGTGCTGGCCCGAACCTTCGCCGGCTCACCCCAGCTCGGTTCGACGCGGTCGTTCCCCGTCACACTGCCGCTCGAGCAGATCGTCGACGGTCTCAACGCGTTCGAGCCGACGGATCTCATGAGTTACACGTCCATGTTGCAGCGGCTGGGTGAGGAGCAGCGCCAGGGACGACTGCGGATCTCGCCCGCGGTGGTCATGTGCGCCGGCGAGCCGCTGACCGCAGAAGCACGCGCCGACATCGAGGATGGGTTCGGCTGTCCGCTCAGCAACCTCTACGCGGCAACCGAAGTCGGGATCATCGCTCGCTCCGTTCCCGGGTTGCGTGGGCTCCACCTCAACGAGGACATCGCCGTCTACGAGCCGGTTGACGCCAGCAACCGGCCGGTGGCACCCGGCAACCGAGCAACCAAGCTGCTGGTCACCAACGTGATCAACCAGGTGTTCCCCCTCATCCGCTACGAGGTCACCGACGAGATCACGGTGCTCGACGAGCCGAACCCCGGCCCGTGGACCGGACGCCGCATCGCCGACATCGAAGGCCGCAGCGACGACGTCTTCGCCTACGACGGTGTCGAAGTCCACCCGCACGTGTTCCGCTCGACGATCGGCCGCCGTCGCGAGGTCCTCGAGTACCAGGTTCGGCAAACCGCGCGTGGCGTCGACATCACGCTGCGGACGGCGTCTCGTCTCGACACCGAAGCGCTGACTCGCGAACTCGTGGACGGCCTCGCGGCGCTCGGTCTCCAGGCGCCGGCGGTTCGAGTGTCCCTCGTCGACCACATCCCTCGGCCGGGCAACGCCGGGAAGGTACGGACCTTCGTGCCCCTCGCCAGCCGTTCGTAGCGGCCAGCCCTCACGGCGCGCCGTCCGCCATCGCGCAACGCCCCGTAAGTCGGTCATCTCACGGATGACCGCCCGGTGTGTGCGCCGTACCATCCGGTGATGACGCAGGCGACGGGCGAGACGCTCACCACGATCGTCTTCGTCGACGTGGCCGGCTCCACCGGGCTCGTCGACCGCCGCGGTGATGCCGCCGGCACTCGCGCGGTGCTGCGTCAGCTCGACGTCGTGCGCGAGCGCCTGCCCTCACACGGCGGGCACGAGGTCAAGTCCCTCGGCGACGGGCTCCTCCTCAGGTTCAGCTCACCACGCCAGGCCGTGGCCTTCGGGGTGGCCTGCCAGCGCGCCCTCGGCGACTCGGCGCCGAGGGTGCGGATCGGCGTCAACACTGGCGAGGTCATCGACCTCGACGACGACCCGATGGGTGGAGCCGTCAACGCGGCCGCCCGCATCGCCGATCGCGCCGTCGCCGGCGACGTGTTGGTGTCCGACGTCGTCAGGCAGCTCGCCGGCGCGACGCCCGTGGTGCGCTTCGTGGACCGAGGACGCGTGCGCCTCAAGGGCTTCACCGAGCCGTGGCAGCTGTGGGCGGCCGTGGACGGGGCCGCTCCCGCCGACGGGCTCACCACGATCGGCCGTCGCCTCGAGCTCGCCGTGATGGACGAGATGCTCACAGCACTGGCGACCGGTGCGGGCCGCGCCGTGCTGGTCGAGGGTGAAGCCGGGATCGGCAAGAGCCACCTGCTGACCTCGCTGGCGCACGCGGCGCGGGCCGCGGGGATGACCGTCATACGTGTGGCGGCCGACGAGATCGCCCGCCGTCCCGGTGACGTCGCCCACGCACTCGCCGCCGACGAGCGCCTCCCCGCAACGCACCGATCGCAGCTGCGCGATCTCCTCCACCGCCCCGCCCACGATGGCGACGTCGAGGATCTGAGCTACGCCGTGATCGAGCGGTGCGCCGACGCACTCGAGGCGCTGACGCGCACGGCGCCCGTCGTGCTCGTCGCCGAGGACCTCCACTGGGCCGACGACCTGTCGCTCGGCGTGCTGAGAGCCGCCGTCCAGCGCACGTCCTCGTCGACTCTGGCCGTCGTCGGCGCCCTCCGGCCCATGCCTCGGCCCGTGCTGCTCGATCGTGTGATCGAGACGGTGGTGAAGATCGGCGGCCGCCACCTGCTTCTGGGTCCGCTCGACGAGCTCGACGTGCAAGCGCTCGCCGCGTCGCTGATGGGAGCGGCCCCCGGTCAGCGGCTCCGCGACCGGTTGCAGGCGACGGGCGGCAACCCGCTGTTCGTGTCCGAGCTCCTGCGCTCGTTCGACGAGGAGAAGCACCTGCGCATCGAGGCTGGGGTGGCCGAGATCTCCGAATCGGCCGTCCCGGCCAGCCTCGGAGCAACCCTCATCCGTCGCCTGTCCTGGCTCCCCGAGGGCACACGTGACCTGCTGCGACTGGCGAGCCTGCTGGGGACGAGCTTCACGCTGACGGAGCTGTCCGCGCTGACCGGCCAAACGGTCGTCGAGGTCGCCACGTGGCTGCGCGACGCCACGCTCGCCGGGCTGGTCGTCGGTGACGGTGAGCGGCTCAGCTTCCGCCACGACCTCGTCCGCGAGGCTGTGTACGACGACATGCTGCCGGCCGAGCGCCGCGACCTGCACCGCGCCGCCGGCCAGGCGCTGGCTCGCGCCGGGGCACCGGTGCAGCAGGTCGCCTGGCAGTACTCGCGGGGCGCGACGACCGGAGACCTCGAGGCCGTCGGCTGGCTGGTCCGTGCGGCCGGCGAGGTCGCGTCCGTTGCGCCGAGCGCAGCGATCGACCTCTTCGAATCTGCGCTCGCGCTCGCGCCCCCCACCTGGGAGGGCCGCAGCAACGTGCAGGCGCAACTCATCGAGCCGTTGGCGTGGTGCGGACGGTTCGAGCGCGCCGAGGAGTTGGCGTCGACCGTCCTCGCCACGTCGCCGGACCCGCAGGTGGCGTTCGAGGTCGTGCGAGGCATGGCCGCCGTGCATGGCAACCGAGGCGACATCGCGTCGGCGATCGCCCACCTGCACCGGGCAGCAGACATGCCGGGGGCTCCCCAGGCCGAGGGACGCCACATGCGGTGCTTCAGCGCCCAACTCGAGGCACTGCTGGGTGCGACGTCCCTCGACGAAGCGCGCCGGCGCGGCGAGCAGGAACTGGCGATGGCGAGCGACGTCGGGGACGTGAAGGGCCAATGCGTCGCGTTCCAGGTGCTCGGCGCCGTGGAATCGATCGCCGGACGCAGTGGCGTCGCCGTCGAGCACCTGCAGCGATCCATGGTGCTGAACGACTCCGGCTACGTGCGGACGACGTCGTACATCATCCCCGACCTCCTCCACACCGGCGCGTTGCTGTACCTCGATCAGATCGAGGAAGGTCTTCGAGCCACCGACGAGTCCCGGCGACGGCACGTCGAGCGGGGCGCCCTGACGCAACTGCCGCTCTCCCACATGCTCGGGGCCGCGGCCCACTTCTTCACCGGCGCGTGGCAAGACGCCGACGCCGAGATCGAGGCCGGCCTCACGGTCGCCGACGAGACCGGAAGCCGGAACTTCGTGCTGTACTTCCGTGCGCTCCTCGCCCGGATGGCGATCGGACGCGGCCGGATGAGCGAGGCCACCGGGCACATCGAGCGCGGTCTCGCCGAGCTGGCCGGCGGATCACTCTTCGGCGCCGACTGGCTCTTCGACGCCCACGCCGAGCTGCAGGCGGCGTCGGGCGACCCCGCTGGGGGCCTGGCAACGGCTGCGCTGATGTGGGGCCAGACCGCCCACCTCCGCTACTTCTACGGGTACCGCGACCGCTCCTCGTTGCTGCTGCGGCTCGCCATCACCAACGAGCGCGACGATCTCGCCTCCGAAGCTGTCGAATGCCTCGAGGAGGGAGCGAGAAGGACGCCGGTCCCCAGCGCGATCGGAGGCGCGATCCAGGCCCGTGGACTCGCCGCCCGTGACGCGACACTCCTCGACGAGGCCCTCGAACACCTCCGCCCGACCCCGTTCCGCCCGCTCGTCGCCCGGTGTTGCGAGGACCTCGCACTGCAACTCGCGGCCGACGGCGATCGGGGCCGAGCCGTGGCGCTGCTCGAGGAGGCCGCCGAGTTGTTCGTCGCGATCGGCGCGGACGGCGACCTGGCGCGGGCCAACGACGAGCTGCGACGGATCGCCGGACGGACAGCTGCGGCTCGCGCCCCGCGGCCCACGTTCGGGTGGGAGTCCCTCACACCGATGGAGCTGACGGTGAGCGACTACGTGGCGCAGGGTCTGACCAATCCGGAGATCGGTGACCGTCTCCACATCTCTCGCCGCACGGTCGAGAGTCACCTCGCCCACACGTACCGCAAGCTCGACTACACGACACGAGCGCAACTAGCTGCCGAGGTTGCCCGGCGGTCCACCACCTGACCGCGCGACGCATCTCCGTCATATCACCGATGTCGTGACGCACCAACGAGCGCAAGCTCGATCTACATGAGCACGAACCTGGAGATCGCCACCAGTGCGTCGCCGACTGCCGACCGAAGCCACCAACGGCTGGTCGCAACCTCGTCCGTGCTGTGGCTGCTGGTCGCCGCAGCCGCCGTGTACGGCGGGTTCGACGACGATGACGAATGGCGGGCGGCGTACGCGGTCTTCACCGTGGCGCTGACGCTGGCGGCCTCGCTGGTCGGGTTCACCGTCGTGCGGTGGGGCCGGCCCGCGACGAGAGCGCTCATGTGGCTCGTTGGCGTCGTGGTGCTCGTGGTGGCGGTCATCAGCACGCTCGTCGCGGCGTGGGCGTCGGTGCTCTGGCAGGCGTCGCTCGCCGTGGCGTTCGTGGCGCTCGCCGTCGGCACCGATCGGTCTCGGACCCCGCTGTTCGCGCTCGCCGGGGCCCAGCTGGCGGGCGTCGCGGCGTTCTTCGTCGGCGACTCCGTGGGGATCGGTGATGTCGACTCGTACGGCGACCACCCACTGGCGACCGACGTCAGCGTGGTGCTCAGCTCCCTGCTCACCGCAACCGCCGTGTGGCTCACCGCTACGTCGTCCGGCCGGCGGAGCGATCGATGAGCGTGTCGTTGACGACCGCGCCACTTCCGCCGCTGGCTGGTCGCAGCCAGATCGGGGTGATCCGACGCATCCTCCGCGACCCGACACCGGTGCTCGACGAGATCGCCGCCAGCGGTCTCGCGGTCGTCGGGCTGGGCTGGGGACTGCTGCGCATGGCCGTCGTCGCCGAACCTCAGCTCGTCCATGAAGTGTTCTCGATGCCTGCGTCGAGGTTCCGGTGGTCACATCCGCTGAACGTGCTCAGGTTCGTGGTCGGCGACGAGTCGATGCTGGTGTCCGACGGCGACGACCACCGGCGACGGAGAAGGTCGGTGCTCCCCGCCCTCGCTCGACGACGGCTGGGCGGCTCGGTGACGACGATCGCTGACCAGGCCGATGTTGCGATCGCCGGGCTGCTCGCCGAGGCATGCGGGAGGGACGGTCCGATCGATCTGGCGCCGCACGCTCGACGGGTGACGATGGCCGTGGTGGTGCAGGTCCTGTTCGGGACCCGGCTGTCCGCCCGCGTCGACGAGCTCAGCGACCTGTTCCAGCGACCTCAGGCGTACCTCGAGTCGCCTGCCGTCAAGCAGATCCCGCACCCGTTTCCGTTCACCCGCCGCGCCCGCGTCCGACGGGATCGTCGTGAGATCGACTCGATCGTCGACGCCGAGATCGCACACCGACGCGGAGATCCCGGATACGACGAGCGTGACCTGCTGACCGACCTCGTCCGCTCGGGCGAGCTGACGGACGCAGAGATCCGGGACCAGGTCGTCACGATGATCGGCGCCGGCTACGACACGACGGCGGCGTCGCTCTTGTGGACGGTGTGGCGAGCCACGACGGCGACCGGCGTGTGGCATGAGCTTCGCCGCGAAGCCGACGCCGCGTTCGCCGAACCGATCGAGGAAGGCTTGCCCGGCCGACTGCCGTTCGCCGCACAGGTTGTCCGCGAGACGTTGCGACTGCACCCGGCCGGCGTCGTCGCCCCGCGTCTAGCGGCCGAGGACATCGCCATCGGCTCGTACGTGCTGCGGCGCGGCACGCTGGTGATGCCGTCGCCCTACCTCGCCGGGCGCAGCCCCCGAGCGTGGCATGACCCGCTGACCTTCGATCCGCACCGCTTCGATCGGATGACCGACGAACAACGATCGCTGGCCGATCGGGCATGGGTTCCCTTCGGCGCCGGCGCACGGAGCTGCATCGGCTTCGCGCTGGCGCAGCTCGAACTGACGATCATCATCGCCCGGATGGCGCAGCGACTCGATCTCCGTCCCACCTCCACGGCGATCCCACGGCCCACCGGGCTGGTCGTGAGCCGCCCCCGAGGTGGGGCCCCGATGCTCGTCGCCCCCCGCCAGGTGTCACCGCACCCGTCATGGTCAGGTTCCGTGACGGGCGTCCGAGCGCGAACCCTGACGAAGAGGACCTGAGCCGCCGGCTGTGTCAGCCGATGCAGAACTCGTTGCCCTCGGGGTCGGCCAGGGTGACCCAGGTCTGCGGGCCGAGCTGGCCGTCGTAGAGCTTGGTCGCACCGAGCGCCAGGACGCGCTCGACCTCGGCCGGCCGCTGGCCCTCGGCGACGTGCAGATCGAGGTGCACCCGGTTCTTCACCGTCTTCGCCTCGGGGACGTGCTGGAACAGCAGTCGCGGCCGGCGGCCGGTGGGGTCGGTGCTCGCCGCGGCCTCCTTCCACGCCTTGCGGCCATCGAGCTCGATCACGTCGTCGTCGGTTGCGTGCCCGGCCTCGAACATCTGCTCGATCAGGTCGTGGTGGTCCTCCATGTCGTAGCCCAACGCCTGCGACCAGAAGCGGTTCAGCAGGTGCGGGTCGTCGGCGTCGATGGCGATCTGCAGTTGCGGGGTGTCCATGTCAGTCATCTCCGTCGTGTCGGTGGTCGTACAGGTCGAGCATCAGCGCCAACTCGGCGCCGTGGTGCAACGCCTCCCGGTTGATGTGCAGCACCAGCTGGGCGAGCGGCGCATCGGCGTAGGGACCTTCGGCGGCGCCGCACGGTCGCGCCAGCCCAGCGGCGTCGAGCGCCCGCACCCCGCCGACCCAAGCGTCATGGTGGTGGTCGAGCAGCGCCAGGCCGCCGGCCGCCGTCAGCGGCCAGTCGGTGGCCTCGTACGAGACCTCCTCAGCGCCGCCGAAGTGGTTGGCCGCGCGCGTCCCGAAGACCCCGATCGAAAGGTGGCCCATCCGCCAGGCGATCGTGGTGATCGGTGGCGGCAGGGGCTCGGGCAGCTCGAAGTCGATGATCGCGTCACCGGCGCCGGCGGCCAGGCCGGACACCGCGTCGGCGCGCGGGCGGATGCTCCAGCAGCCCGGCACCGGCTCCCACAGGTAGGCGTCGTCGGTCAGCGCGTCCAGGCGGGGCCGCAGCATGCCGCTCCACTGGAACTCCAACTGGTCGACGAGCTGGGCCGTCCAATCGATGTCCACGACGGTCGACCGTAGGCGCAGATGTGGACAGGGCGTGTCCGGGATCGACGTCAGCTCGGGGTGACGTCGACGCGCTCGGCCACCTCGCCGCGCAGCAGGCGGATGACGAGCTGCCCGTTCTTCAGCAATGCCTCGACGCCGGCGCCGTAGCCGACGGGCACGTCGAGCTGTCGTTCGTAGCCGCCGTACTCCCACTCGCGCACGAGGTACTGACGGGTCCCTGAGCTGCGCACGTGGGCCCAGAAGCGCACGCACGGCGGCGAGCCCGGGTGCAGCTCCACCCGCACGTCCTCCGACGTCACGGCGGCCATCGGGGCGACGATGACCAGGGCGCCGCTGGCCTCGTAGATGTTGACCGGCACGCTCTGCGGGGCCATCACGGCCTCGGTCTCGACGGTTGCCTGGGTGACGTCCTCGTTGGAGGCGATCATCCCGCCGACGCTAGTCATCGGAGGGGCAGGTGCGGGGAGGCCCCTCAGCAAACCCTCCGATGCAGCAAACCCTCGGATGGGTCAGCCCAGGTTGCTGCTGCGGGGGTACACGTCCATCGGGTCGGTCACGACGTTGACGAGGTACGGGACACCGCTGGCGAAGGCCCGGTCGAGCGCCGGGCCGACCTCGGTCGGGTCCGTCACCGTCTCGCCGGCCCCGCCGAGCGCCCGCACGACCTCGTCGTAGCGGCACCCGGGCTGCAGGTCGCAGGCCAGGTCCCAGCCGTAGATGGCCTGCATCGGGTGCTTCTCCAGCCCCCACATGCCGTTGTTGCCGACCACCATCACGACGGGCAGCCCGTGGCGGACCAGCGAGTCGGCGTCCATCAGGCTGAAGCCCGCCGCCCCGTCACCGAGCAGCACGACGACCTGGGCGTCGGGACGGGCGACCCGCGCCGCGATGGCGTAGCCCATGCCGTTGCCGAGGCAGCCGTACGGGCCGGTGTCGAGCCAGCACCCCGGCTCGAACACCTCGACGTACTTGCCGGCGTAGGAGGCGAAGTCGCCGCCGTCGCAGATCACGACGGCGTCCCTGGCCAGCCGCTGGCGCAGCTCGCCGTAGACCCGCGTCGGTTTGATGGGATCGTCGGCGGCGCTGAGCAGTGGCCCCTCGGCATCGCGGGACGCCTGCTCGGCGGCCCGCAGGTGCCGAACCCACGGTTCGTGATCGGCACGGTCGCCGCCGGCATCGGCCAGCGCCCGCAGTGTCGCAGCGAGGTCGCCGACGACCGTCAGCGCGTCGGCGTGCCCGGCCCGCTGCGACTCGGCGTCGACGACGTGGGCGATGCGGGCCTCCCCGAAGCGGCCGAACCCCAGCCGGAAGTCGAGCGCCGTCCCGAGCACGACGACCAGGTCGGCACGCTGCTTGAGCACGCCTCGGGTGCGCAGGAACGCCAGCTCATGGTCGGCCGGCAGCGTGCCGCGCCCGAGGCCGTTGCTGAACACGGGGACGCGCATCGTCTCGACCGCCGCCCGCAGCTCGTCCCAGGCGCCGGCCCAGTAGACGTCGCTGCCGACGATGAAGGCGGGGCGTTCGGCGGCGGCGATCAGCTCGGCCAGTTCGGCGACGGCCGCCGGATCCGGGGCCGCGCCACGCCCGACGGCGGGGTCGACGTCGGGCACCTCGCCGGACGACGGCCCGAAGACGTCGAGCGGGAAGTCGACGAACACCGGCCCCCGGTGCGGGGTCATCGCCGTCGCTACCGCTTCGTGCACGGTGACCCCGGCCTTGGTGGCATCGGTCAACGTGCCCGACGACTTCGTGATCGACGCCAGGATCGGCACGTGGTCCAGCTCCTGCAGCGAGCCGGACCCCCACCGTCGCTGCGGTGCCCGGCCACCGAGCACGACGACCGGCGACCCGTTGAACCACGCCGACGTCACCGCCGACACCCCGTTGGTGATCCCCGGGCCTGCCGTCAGCGCAGCGACGCCGGGCCGGCGGGTCAACTTGGCCCAGGCTTCGGCGGCGAACGTCGCCGACTGCTCGTGGCGGGTGTCGACGACCCGCATCCCCTGGTTGCGCGCCGCCTCGTAGAACGGCCAGATGTGCCCACCGTTGAGCGTGAACATCACGTCCACGCCGAAGCCGCGCAGCGCGGCGACGGTCTGCTCCCCGGCGTGGCCCTCGATCATCCCCATGCGAGCACCGTAAGCGGCGGGTCGACACAACCGACACCCGAGGGGGTTCCCGAGCGTTCGTAGCGCAGCGAGCGTGGATGGTCAGGTCGGCCGCCAGGCCGACACGGCGCCGAAGGCGCCCATCAAAACGAGTGGTAGCCGCCGTCGATGGTGATCACGTCGCCGGTGGTGTACCGGCTCTCGGCGCTGGCGAGGTACACGGCGATGCCGGCGAAGTCGGACGGGTCGCCCCATCGCCGCATCGGCACGCGTGGGAGGTTGCGCTCGACGAAGCGGTCCCAGGACAGCGCGCCCGCCGCCATCTCGGTCTCGATCCAGCCCGGCAGCACGGCGTTGGCCCGGATGCCGTGGCGGGCGTGTTCGACGGCGACACCGCGCATCATGGCGATCAACCCGGCCTTCGAGGCGCCGTAGTGCTGGCCACGCTGCTGGCCGAAGTAGGCCGACCCCGACGTCGTGAAGACCAGCGACCCGCCAGCCTCGTCGCCGGACTCGAACCGTCCGACCATGTGGCGCACCGCCTCGCGGGCGGTGAAGAAGGCGCCGTCGAGGTTCACACGCAGCACCCGCCGCCACTCGTCGGCCGTCATGTCGAGGAAGCTCGGGGCTCGTCCCGGCACGCCGGCGTTGACGAAGCACGAGTCGATGCGGCCCAGTTCGCCGACCGTTTCCGCCATCGCCGCGGTGACGGCGTCCTCGTCGCCGACGTCGCACACGACGGCCATGACGTCGCCGCCGTGCGCGCCGATCTGCTCGACGGCGACCTCGTTCTTGGCCGCATTGGTCCCCCACACGGCCACCGCGGCGCCCTGCTCGGCCAGCCCGACGGCCATCCCCAACCCGATGCCGCTGTTGCCGCCGGTCACGAGTGCGACGTGGCCGTCGAGGTCGAAGAGCACGGTCGGACCGTACGCGATCGACGATGACCGGCACCACGGCACGGACCGTTGAGGACCGGTGAGCGTCATCCCGGACAGCGTGCGGCGCAGGTAGGGTCGACACGCAGTATGTGGCTCGAAGGCATCCGCGAGCCGGCCGACCTTCGGGACCTCACCCCTGACCAGCTGGCCGAACTGAGCGGCGAGATCCGGGACTTCGTCGTCGCCGCCGTCGCCGAGACGGGTGGGCACCTTGGCTCCAACCTCGGAGCGGTCGAGCTGACGCTGGCATTGCACCGCGTCTTCGACTCACCGACGGACGCCATCCTCTGGGACACCGGCCACCAGGCCTACGTGCACAAGCTGGTGACCGGTCGCCGCAGCGGTTTCGGTGAGCTGCGCCAAGAGGGCGGGCTCTCCGGCTACCCCTCGCGCGAGGAGAGCCGGCACGACTACGTCGAGAACAGCCACGCCTCGACCGTCCTGTCGTACGCCTACGGCATGGCGATCGCCCGGGACGCCGGCGTCGACCCCCACCGCCACATCGTGGCCGTGATCGGCGACGGCTCGATGACTGGCGGCATGGCCTACGAGGCACTGAACAACCTCGGCCACGGCCAGCGCCGGGTGATCATCGTCCTCAACGACAACGGCCGCAGCTACGCCCCAACCGTGTCCAACCTCACGACGCCGCGCCTGGGCGAGGATCCGACGTCCGAGGACGAGCACGAGACGCTCACGTCGCGCATCGGCGACAAGCTCTCCCACCTGCTCACGAACATCCGCCTCAACCCGACCTACGTCCGGCGGCAGCGCAAGATCGAGCACTTCCTGCGCGACGTGCCGGTCGTCGGCACGCCCGCCGAGCGGGCGGTCGAAGCGTTCAAGGCGGCCGTGCGCGAGTTCTTGCAACCGCCGTCGTTCTTCGAGTCGCTCGGCGTCCGCTACGTCGGCCCGGTCGACGGCCACGACATCGCCGAGCTCGAACCGGCGCTGCGCAACGCCATCGAGCTGTCGTCCGAGGGCCCGATCGTCGTGCACGTGCTGACCCAGAAGGGCCGCGGTTACCCGCCCGCCGAGGACGACGACGAGAAGCACCTCCACGACGCGCCGGTGTTCGACCCGCTGACCGGTCCGCCCAAGGCAGTGCCCACCGGCTACACGCAGGCCTTCGCCGACGCCATCGTCAAGGAGGCCGACGCTGATCCGCGCGTCGTGGCGATCACGGCCGCGATGACCGGCCCGACCGGGCTGCTGCCGTTCCAGGCCCGCTTCCCCGACCGGTGCTTCGACGTCGGCATCGCCGAGCAGCACGCCGTCACCGGCGCCGCCGGCATGGCCATGGGCGGGCTGCGCCCGGTCGTGGCGATCTACTCGACCTTCCTCAACCGGGCGTGGGACCAGGTCGTCTATGACGTCGCGCTGCACCGGTTGCCCGTCATCTTCTGCATCGACCGCGCCGGCATCACCGGCCCCGACGGCGCCAGCCACCACGGCGTGCACGACATGGCCCTGCTCTCGCGCGTCCCCGGCATGCGGCTGCTCGCCCCGTCGAGCGCCCAGGAGCTGCAGCAGATGCTCCACGACGCGATGTCGCTCGCCGACGACGGCCCCGTCGCCATCCGCTACCCACGCGGCCAGGCCCGCCAGGTCGGCGAGCACGAGGTCGGCGTCGGCCTGCGCGCCCGCCGCACCCGCGCCGCCGTCGATCCGGCCCAGGCCGTCTGCGTGCTGGCCATCGGCAAGCTCGTGGCGGCGGCCGAGAAGGCCGCCGACCGCCGGCGCGACGCCGGGCGGGACTCCCGGGAAGCCGGACTGGACATGACGGTCTGGGACGTCCGCTGCGCCACCCCGCTCGACGACGACATGCTCGCCGACGCCGCCCGCCACCGCGCCGTCATCACCGTCGAGGACGGCGTGCGCGACGGCGGCATCGGCATGGCCATCGCCGACCGCATCGGTGCCATCGCGCCAGCCGTGCCGGTCGAGGTGCTCGGGTTGCCGACCCGCTTCATGCCCCACGCCGAGCGACCCGAGCAGGTGCATGCCCGACTCGGCCTCGACGCCGACGGAATCGGAGCGGCGGCCAAACGCTTTGATGGCCTCGCTCGCTCCGAAGACTCCGCTCCTCGGCCTGGGCCGGGCAAAGCCGGCCTGGGCTGACCAGCTCGCTGCGCCACGGGCCAAACGGTTCTTCGTTGATGATCGATCTCTCGGTCCTCGATCTGTCACTGGTCGGCAGCGGTGACACCTCCAGCGACGCGCTCGCCGCCACCACGCAGCTCGCCCGCCGCGCCGACGACCTCGGCTTCCGCCGGTTCTGGGTCGCCGAGCACCACAACATGGCGATGGTGGCCAGCACGGCGCCGTCGGTGCTGATCGCCCACCTCGCCGCGTCGACCACCCGCATCCGGGTCGGCTCGGGTGGGGTGATGCTGCCCAACCACCCGCCGCTGGTCGTCGCCGAGCAGTTCGCCATGCTCGAAGCACTGCACCCGGGTCGCATCGACCTCGGCATCGGGCGCGCCCCAGGCACGGATCCGGCCACGGCGGCGGCCCTGCGACGGTCACCGGAGGCGCTCGGCGCCGACGACTTCCCGCGCGACCTCCTCGACCTGATGGGCCTGCTCGGCGACCGCCGGGTGGAGCACGGTGCGTGGCAGCGCTTCCGCGCCACGCCGGTGGCCACGTCGCAGCCGGAGGTCGTGCTGCTCGGATCGAGTGGCTATTCGGCGCAGGTCGCCGGACAGCTCGGTCTGGGCTTCGCCTTCGCCCACCACTTCGACCTGCCCGGCGTGCTCGAGGCGGTGACCTGGTACCGGGAGCGCTTCCGGCCGTCGCCGGGCCTCGATCGCCCGCACACCATCGTGACCGCCGGCGTCCTGGCCGCCGACACGGCCGAAGCGGCGGAGCACCTCGCCGGGCCGGCGCGACTTGCGGTGATGGCCCTGCGCACCGGACGGCCGGTGACGCTGCTCACGCCCGACGAGGCGGCCGTCCACCCCGATCTGCCGATCGCTTTGCAGATGCCGTCCAACCGGATCGTCGGTGACGCTGCGGAGGTCGTGGCCGGGCTGCGCGACCTGGCCGAGCGGACCGGCGCCGACGAGCTGATGCTGTCGACGATGGCCCACGGCCTGGACGAACGCCAGCGCACGCTCGAGCTCGTGCGCGCCGCGTGGTAACCGTGAGCGAGCCACCCGACCGGGTTCACACTCCAGCGCCGACGTCAAGCGAGCGAACAATCAGCAACGTGAACGACGACCTGTCCGTGGCGCTGTCGCTCGCCGACCTCGCCGACTCCATCACGTTCCCCCCGTTCGCCGACGCCCGGTTCACCGTCGAGCACAAGAGCGACCGCTCCGAGGTCACCGAGATCGATCGCGCCACCGAGGCGGCGATCGTCGATCGCCTCGCCGCGCAGCGGCCGGAACACGGGATCGTCGGCGAGGAGCACGGCGTGGGCGGACGCGGCAGGGTCGCCGTGGCAGTGGATCATCGACCCGATCGACGGCACCTCGGGCTACGTCCGAGGCATCCCGGTGTGGGGGACCCTCATCGCCCTGGCCCAAGGCGACGACGTCGTCGTCGGCGTGGTCTCGGCGCCGGCGCTGGGCCGCCGGTGGTGGGCCACCCGCGGCGGCGGCGCCTTCGTCGACGGGCGGCCGTGCCGGGTGTCCACCGTCGCCCGACTTGCCGACGCTCAGATCAGCGTGACGTTCAGCCCCGGGTGGGATGACCTGGGGCTGACCCCGGCGCTGGTCGGCCTGGCGACGGGGGCCCGCCGAGCCAGGGGCTTCGGTGACTTCTGGCAGCACGCCCTCGTCGCCGAAGGCGCCCTCGACGTCGCCGTCGACGCCGTCGGCGTGGCGCCGTACGACGTGGCTGCAGTCCGCCTGCTGGTGCAGGAGGCGGGCGGCACGTTCACGGACCGCCACGGCGTGGCGACGCACTCGAGCGGCACGGCGATCAGCTCGAACGGGATGCTCCACGCCGACGTGCTCGCCCGGCTCAGGGTTCAGACGGCGCCGGAACGGGAAGGCTGAGCGAGACGATCCAGGGGGACCGTGTTCTGTCCGCCGCTAGCGCCCTGATCAGGGCATTGGCGGCGGACAGTTCCGGGTTCAGGCGTCGGGTTGGTCGCCGACGACGGAGACGAAGCTGACGCAGGCCCCCGGGCTGCCGCCCAGGTTGTGGGTCAGCGCCTTGCGCTTGCCCCGCCGGCTCCCGTTCGCCCCTGCATCGGACACCATGCTCGGGATCTGCCGGTCGCCGGCCTCGCCACGCAACTGCAGCCAGGCCTCGAAGAGCATCCGCAGCCCCGATGCGCCGATCGGGTGCCCGAAGGACTTGAGGCCGCCGTCAGGGTTCACTGGCAGGTCACCGTCGAGGTCGTACGTCCCGGCCAGCACCTCCTTCCAGGCGAACCCGCGCTCGGCGAAGCCGAGGTCCTCCATCAGCACCAGCTCGGTCGGGGTGAAGCAGTCGTGCACCTCGGCCATGGCCAGTTCGGCGCGCGGGTCCTCGATGCCGGCCTGCCCGTAGGCGTCCTCGGCGCTGCGCACGACCTCGGTGAAGCTGGTGTAGTCGTAGCTGGGGTCGATCGGCCCGGCCGCCGGCCCGGCGATGAACGACAGCGCCTTCACGTAGATCGGGTGGTCGCTGTAGCGATGGGCGTCCTCGGCGCGCACGATGATCGCCGCCGCCGACCCGTCGCTGACGCCGGAGCAGTCGAAGATGCCGAGCGGACCGGCGACGAGCGGGCTGCAGGCGATCGTCTCCTTCGGCACCTCCTTGCGGAACTGGGCCCGCGGGTTGAGGGCGCCGTTGCGGTGGTTCTTCCACGCGATGCGGGTCATCACCTCCTTCATCTCCTCGGGGTCGACGCCGTACTTCTTGGCATACGCCGGGGCGAGCAGGCTGAACGAGGCCGGCGCCGTGGTCGTCGGGCGGGTGCCGTCGTCGGCGGGGCTGGAGACGACGAGACCCGAGTAGCCGGAATCCTTCAGCTTCTCGACCCCGATGGCCATCGCCACGTCGTAGGCGCCGGAGGCGACGGCGTAGCAGGCGTTGCGGAACGCCTCGGAGCCCGTGGCGCAGAAGTTCTCGACGTGGGTGACCGGCTTGTGATCGATCTTCAGCGGTCGGCTGAGGGTCAGCCCGGACAGCCCCGATCCCATGGTGCCGAGCCAGAACGCGTCGACGTCGTCGAGGGCGATGCCGGCGGACGCAAGTGCGGCCGACGACGAGTCGATCAACAGGTCGTCGGTCGACCGGTCCCAGTGCTCGCCGAAGTTCGTGCAGCCCATGCCGACGATGGCGACGCGGTCGCGGATGCCGTGGGAAGCCATGGATCAGTCCTCCTTGATGGGACGCGCTTTCCAGAAGTAGTTGTGGATGCCACCGCTCGTGAAGAGGCGACGGAACGTCATCTCGACCCGATCGCCGATGGCCACCGTGGCCGGGTCGACGTCGGTCAGCTCGCACTGGAACCGGCCGCTCTTGGTCGATCCGTCGGCTCCGCCTCCGACGGCGTCGAAGTCGATGACCGCCGAGACGACGGGCGGGCTGAGGCTGAACGCCAAGCGATCGACGGTGAACGTGGCGATCGTGGCCGGGACGTCGGCCATCCGCACCGGCTCCATGCGGTCGATCTCGCCCGAGCCCATGCTCACCCGCGTCGGCGGCAGGTGGACGAAGCCGCCCTCGTCGCGACTCCCGATGAAGGCGTACTTCCAGGCGTCGGTGCGCAGGCTGGGCGGTGCGGCCGGCCGCTCCGGCTCGGGGCGGCGCGGCGGCTCACGGTGCAGCAGACCGCGCCACGTCAGGAACTGGGCGTAGGACAGGTCGTCGCGCCCGGCGACGATCGAGTCAGCGACGGTGCGCGCCGGCGTGTACGCAGCGATCGCCTCCGTCGTGCGCAGCAGCCAGACGTCGACACCGTCAGCGAGCTGGACGACGGCGATGGTGCGGCCGGGCTCGGCCCGGTCGAGCACGTCGGCCAACAGCAGGCCGGCGTGCGCCGCACCCGTGTTGCCGACGGTGGCGGCCAGGTCGTCGACGACGGCATCGGGCCGGAACCCGATGCTCCGCACGGCGGACCGCACCGCCCGGGTGTGCAGCCCGCAGACGATCGCGTGGTCCACATCCTCGGCGGCCAGCTGGGCCGACTTCAGTGCCGCGGTGACCGCTTCTTCGACCAGCGGGGCGTAGGCGAACTCGCCGAAGCGCTCCTCCCACTGCTGTGACGCCCGGTCGCCGGGCTGGCGCCAGCGATCGAGGAACTCACGGGTGGCCGTCGCTCCACCGATGGTCTCGGCCAGCACCCCCGGGCCGTCTCCGAAGAGCAGGGCCACGGCGCCGTCGCCGCCCCCCGACTCCTCGGCGCCGCCCGGGAGCCCACCGCGCTGGTCGGAGAGCACGGCCAGACCACCGAGCCGGTCGGCCAGCGTGCAGGCGGCCACGTTGGAGCGGACGGCGCCGACGAGGTCGTAAGCACCGACGTGGGTCGGCAGGGCGAGGGCAGCGTGGATGGCCGTGGCATTGGTCTTGTCGGCGTAGGCCGGTGCCGTGGTGGCGAACAGCACGTCGGCCGGGACGGCATCGGCGGGTGCCTGGCGCAGGGCGACGCGCGCCGCTTCGACGCCCATCGACGTGGTGTCCTCGTCGTAGCTGGCCACCGTGCGCGTGCCCTTGCCCCCACCCGACCCGAGGGCGGCCGTGACGGCGCTGCGCTGCAGCCGCCAGACGGGCAGGTAGGCGCCGTAGCTGACGATCCCCGACATGGCGGCGAGGCTACGGCCGACGACCGGCCACCACCGAAGCCGACCCGCCCGGCCATCACGTCGTGCGAGGTGAGGGTCGCGGTCAGGGGTGGCTCGGGCCGGGCGGGACGTCGAGCTCGAAGGCGATCTGGTCGGCGTAGCACCAGTACCAGTCCTCGCCGGGCTCGAAGGATCGCACGATCGGGTGGTCAGCGGCGTGGAAGTGGGCCGTTGCGTGACGGTTGGGCGAGCTGTCGCAGCACCCCACGTGCCCGCACTCCTGGCACATCCGCAAGTGGACCCATCGGCCTCCGACGGCGAGGCAGTCGGTGCACCCGTCGTCGCTCGGCGTCACGTCGGCGATCGTCTCGAGGTGGGTGCAGGCGGCCATGCCCCGCAGTCTCGCACCGCGTCATGTCAGCGCGGTGAGCTGGTCACCGGGGCTTCGGCTGGTATCGGCCGGCCGGCGAGTGGGTGGCGATGGCGATGCGGTTCCAGGCGTTGATCGTGGCGATCGTGAACAGCAGCGCGGCGTACGTCTCCTCGTCGAACTGCGCCCGTGCCTCGGTCTCGACGTCGCCCGGGACGGGTCCGCCGGCGATCAGCGTCACCGCCTCGGTGAGCGCCAGCGCCGCTCGCTCGGGAGGGCTGTAGACGGTGACCTCACGCCACGCCGGCAACAGGTAGAGACGCTCCTCCGTCTCGCCGCCGGCGCGAGCGTCCTTGTAGTGCATGTCGATGCAGTAGGCGCAACCGTTGACCTGCGACGCCCGCAGCTTGACCAGCTCGTACAGGGCGTGATCGATCGAGCTGGCGGCGTTGGCCGCCTCCAGCGCCTGCAGTGCGGCGTACCCCGCCGGGAAGGCCCGGTACACGTTGACGTACTCACCCACGAGCCGCACAGTACGTGGGCCGCCACGAGCGATGAGGGGTGAGCGGTCATCGACCGCTCACCCCTCATCGCGTGCCGGGTCAGCGCCTGGTGTCGACCAGCTCGCGCTCGGGAATGGTCGGTGCCGGCGCCGCCGGCGTCTGCGCCGCCTCGCCTGTGCGATCGCCCTCGCGCAGGCCGAACCGATCGTGGAGGCGGCGCAGCGGGCGAGGCGCCCACCAGTTCGCCTCGCCGGCCAGCTTCATGAACGCCGGGACCAGCGTGCCGCGGATCACGAAGGCGTCCATCAGCACGGCGATGCCCAGCCCGATGCCGAACATCTTGATGAAGCTGACGCCTGAGGTCCCGAAGGCGAAGAACGTGACCGACAGCAGCAGGGCGGCGGCGGTGACGATCCGTCCGGTGCGCTCCAGCCCCAGGGCGACGGCGTGGTCATTGTCCCCCGTGCGGTCGTGCTCCTCCTTGATCCGGGACAGCAGGAACACCTCGTAGTCCATGGACAGCCCGAAGGCGATGCAGAACATCAGGATCGGCGTCGACGTGTCGACGGCACCTGTCGCCGTGAACCCGAGCAGGCCCGACAGGTTGCCGTCCTGGAAGATCCACACCATGGCGCCGAACGTGGCCGTGAGGCTGAGCAGGTTGAGCACCAGGGCCTTGATCGGCACCAGCACGCTGCCCGAGAGCAAGAAGAGCAGGAAGAACGTGGCGACGACGATGATCGCCACCGCCACCGGCAGTCGGTCGGCGATCGAGGACTTCGTGTCGACGAGCTGCGCGGCCTGCCCCCCGACCAGCATCTCGCCCCCGGCGTCCAGCGATCGGATCTCGGCGACCAGATCCTCACCGGCCGCCGACGCCATCTCGACGGTCGGGACGACGTCCATCCACCCCGACCCGGCGATGGCGAACCGCGCCGCGTCCGGTCCCGCCGGAACGACCAGCTGACCGTCGGCGAACGTGCCTCCGGCCGACTCGACCCTGGCCACACCGTCCAGCGCGGACACGCTCGTCGCCACGGCCGTCAGCTCCGCATCGACGGCGCCGTCGACGCCGTCGATGACCACGGGGAACGACTCGGAGGAGTTGCCGTCGAAGTCGCGGCGCAACGTCTCGGACACCGCACGCGCCTCGCTCGACGCCGGCAGCACCCGGTCATCTGGGGTCCCGAACTGCACGCGCAGGAACGGCGCACCGAGCAGCAGCAGGACCGCCACGACGCCCACCGCGACAGGGATCGGGCGGCGCATGACGCGCGTCGCCACGCGGTACCAGAAGCCGTCCTCGTCCCGCCGCTGCGCCCGCCGCTTGAAGATGCGCAGCGAGTCGATGCGGTGTCCGACGACCGCCAGCAGGGCCGGCAACGCCACGACGGAGGCGACCATCGCCAGCAGGACGACGGCGATGCCGGCGTAGGCGAACGAGCGCAGGAAGTACTGCGGGAACACGAGAAGTGCCGACAGTGACACGGCGACGGTCAGGGCGCTGATGGTGATGGTCTTGCCGGCCGTCTCGACGGCGCGGATCACCGACTGCTCGACGCTCCGTCCGTTGCGCAGCTCCTCCCGATAGCGCGAGACGATGAAGAGGCTGTAGTCGATGGCCAAACCGAGGCCAAGCGCGGTGGTCAGGTTGATGGCGAAGATCGACACGTCGGTCAGCGATCCGATGACGTACAGCGAGAGGAACGTGCCGAGGACGGCGAGGACGCCGACGAACAGCGGCAACGAGGCGGCGATCAGCCCGCCGAACACGAGCAGCAGCAGGGCCAGCGTGATCGGGACGGCGATCAGCTCGGCACGGGCGAGGTCGCCCTCGATGGTCGTCGCGATGTCCTCGCCGACGGCCTCACCGCCACCGACGCCGACCGTCAACGCGCCATCAGCGGGCGGGTCGGCCACGACGGCGCGGACGTCGGCGACGACCGTGTCGGCTTCGTCGTCGATCTGCACGAGGACGATTGCCGCGTCGCCGTCGGTGCTGCGCAGCGGCGGCGGAGCGCCGAGGCTCCAGTACGACGTCACGTCGGTGACACCGTCGACGGCACTGAGCCGCGCTGCCAGTTCGGCGCCCGCGGTCTGGGCCGTTGGCGCATCCACGTCGCCGCCGGCCGCCGTCGCCACCAGGACGAGGTCGGCCCCACCCGACTCGAAGTCGCGGCCGAGGATCTCGTCGGCCCGGGCGCTCTCCGACGCCGGATCCTCGAAGCCGCCGTCTTCCAGCACGCCGAAGGCACGCGTGCCGAGCACGGCGGCGACGACCATGAACAACACGGTGAACGACAACACCAACCGCCGCCGCCGAACCGTGAAGCGTCCCAGTCGCGTGAGCATCCCTGTACCTCCTGCCGGCGGACCGGGCGGTCGGCCGCAGGGTCATCGTCGACCGAAGTCGCGAGTCCGGCATCGTTCGTCGAGCCGAACGTCGACGGTCCCGGAGGACGGGGCCGACCGGCCCGTGGTCCCGTGACCGGCGCCACGTCGGCTGCGTATCGTGCTCGCATGCCGGCCGCGGTCGAACCACGGATGTCGACCACCGTGCCGCTGTCCGTGGCCGCCATCGGGGCCGCGATGATCGCCGTGCTCGGTGAGTCCGGGGCGTTCACCGGCGTCGGCGTGGCCAGTGCGCTGGCCGGCCTGCTCCCATGGGCCTTGGTGGCGGGCGGAATCAGGATCTCGCCCGTGGTCTTCGCCGTGCTCGGGCTGGTACCGGTGTGGGTCGGGGTGGTCATCGCCGAGAACCCCGGCGGCATGTTCCCGGCCATGCTCGTCGTCACGTGGGTCACCCGCACGAGCAACAGCGCGTGGCTCGTCGCCGGGACGGTCGTCGCCGCCGCCGGTCCGATCATCACGTTGGCCCTGCAGACTGGCGAGGCCCACGAGAACGGGATGGTCTACTTCATCGGCGGCATCGGCATCTCGTGGCTGGCCGGAAGGATGCTGCGCCGCCAGGAGCTGCTCAACCAGGACCTGCAGGAAATGAACGAGCTGCGCGTCGAGCACGCAGCGGTGGCCGAGCGGGCGCGCATCGCTCGCGACGTGCACGACGTCGTGGCCCACTCGTTGACCGTCGTCATGCTGCACTTGACCGGTGCCCGGCGGGCCCTGGCGGCTGACCCGGCCCAGGCCGACCAGGCGCTGGCCCGAGCCGAGCTGGTCGGGCGCGAGAGCCTCGACTCGATCCGCCAGGTGATGGGGCTGCTGCGCGACCCGGGCGGCGGCACCGACGTGCCGGTACCGGGGTTGGCCGACCTGCCGGCACTGATCGACGGCTACCGCGCCGGCGGACTGGACATCCAGTCCGACCTCAGCTCGATGCCGACAGACGCCGACGCGGCAGTCGGTCTGGTCGTCTTCCGTGTCGTCCAGGAATCGTTGACCAACGTGCTGCGCCACGCGCCCGGAGCCGCCTGCCGTGTTGCGGTGCGCGCTGGCGCCGACGCCACAGCTCGCCACGTCGAGGTGGAGGTCGGCAACGGCGTCGCCCCGCGGATCGGGGCGGTGGACCTGCGCACGGGACTCGGCGTGCGGGGAATGGTCGAGCGGGTGCGGGCGCTCGGCGGTCGCCTCGAGGCCGGCCCGGTGACCGGTGGTGGATGGAGGGTGTGGGCGATGATCCCGCTCCGCGGCATGTCGAGGACGGCGCAACGCGCGGTGGCCGAGGAGCCGCCGACATCGCCACGGACCGCGCCGGAGACGATCGAGGGTGGATGGCCGACATCGATCGGCCGCTGAGGGTGGTGCTGGTCGATGACCAGCCACTCGTGCGCGCAGGGATCGCCTTCATCTTGTCCACGGAGCCGGGCATCTCCGTTGCTTCGGAGGCCGACAACGGCGAGCTCGGCGTGATCGCCGTCGCCGCACACCGGCCCGACGTCGTGCTGATGGACGTGCGCATGCCCGTGCTCGACGGCCTCGAGGCGACGCGCCGGGTGCGCGCCGCCGACGGCCCGCCGGTGCTGGTGCTCACGACGTTCGACGACGACGACGTCCTGTGGGGCGCCGTCGAGGCCGGCGCCGCCGGGTTCCTCCTCAAGGACACGCCGGCCGACGACTTGATCCGGGCGATCCGCACCGTCGCCGCCGGCGGCTCGTGGCTCGACCCCCGGGTCACGCCTCGCCTGCTCGCCGTCCTGCGCGACACCCGACCGTCGTCGCTGGCCCCACCCGACGGGATCGAGCGGCTGTCCGAGCGCGAGGTCGAGGTGCTCACGTTGATCGCCCGCGGCGCATCGAACGCCGAGATCGCCGACCAGCTGCACGTCAGCGAGCGGACCGTCAAGGGCCACGTCGGCAGCATCTTCACCAAGCTCCACGCCAGGGACCGCGCCGCGGCGATCGTCATCGCCTACGACGCCGGTCTCGTCACCCCGGGCCGCAACCCCCCAGCGCGATGAGTGAGGAGATCAGTGCCACGGCGATCAGCGTCATCGCCGCCGCCCGGACGGCGACCCACCTCGTTACGCGCCGTCAGCAGATGCGCGGCAGCGGGTCGCCGACGAGCATGTCGATCATCCGGTGGCCGCCGAACGCGGTGCGGCCGAGCACCCGGCCGGCCGGATCGGCGCCGATGTCGCCGACGACGGCCGCCTCGGCGCTCACGTCCACGGCCCGCAGCGCCTCGAGCGCGGTGCCGACCGCCTCGGGCGCGACGACGGCGACGAACCGTCCCTCGTTGGCCACGTAGAGCGGGTCGATGCCGAGCAACTCGCACGCCGCGCCGACCGCTGGCTGCAGCGGCACGGCGTGCTCGTCGAGCACGATCGACACCTCGGCCGCCAGCGCCAGCTCGTTGAGCACGGTCGCCACGCCACCGCGCGTGGCGTCGCGCATCCAGCGGACGGCGCCGCCGCAGGCGTCGAGCAGGGCGTCCACCGCCGGCCACACCGGCGCCGTGTCGCTGCGCACATCCGCTTCCAGGTCGAGCCCACCGCGGGCGAGCATGATCGCCACGCCGTGGTCACCGATCGGTCCGGACACGATCACCCGGTCTCCGTCGACGACGGACGTGGCGGCCAGCGTGGCTCGCTCGTCCACGACACCGATGCCCGTCGTGGTGATGTAGAGCTGATCGGCCTTGCCCCGCTCGACGACCTTGGTGTCGCCGGCCACGACGCTGACGCCGGCGCGCTCGGCGGCCAGGGCCATCGCCTCGGCCTCGGCTCGTACGACCTCCGCCAGCACTCCCTCCTCGAGGATGAACGCCGCCGTGATGGCCAGGGGACGGGCCCCCGACACGGCGAGATCGTTGACCGTCCCGTTCACCGCGACCTCGCCGATCGACCCGCCGGGGAATCGGATCGGCGTGACCACGAACCCGTCCGTCGTCACGGCGAGGCGGGCACCGGCGATGTCGAGGCGGGCGGCGTCGCCGAGCGCGGCCAGCGTGTCGTTGGCGAAGGCCGGCACGAACACGCCCTCGACCAGCTTCCGGCTGGCCTTGCCCCCGGCCCCGTGGGCCATCGTGACCCGTTCGTCCGTGAACCGCGGCACCGCCCGCCGCCGCGCCTCGATCTTGCGCTCGACCCGCTCCTCCAGCTCTCCGTCCCGGTGTTCACGGAGCTGCCGTGAGGCTCGCTGCGCTCGCTGAGTCAAGCCTTCACCTTCAGCTCGACGCGCTGGCGGGCCGCCTTGCCGAAGTTGTAGTAGGCCGCGCAGGCGCCTTCGGACGACACCATGCACGTGCCGATCGGCGTCTCCGGCGTGCACGCCGTGCCGAACACCTTGCACTCCCACGGCTTGAGGACACCCTTCAGCACCTCGCCGCACTGGCAGGCCTTGGGGTCGGCGACGCGCACGCCCGGCACGGTGAAGCGCAGCTCGGCGTCGAAGTCGGCGTATCGCTCGGACAGCTGCAGCGCCGAGTGGTCGATCGACCCGAGGCCCCGCCATTCGAACCACGGCCGCAACGTCATCGTGTCGGCGATCGCCTGCAGCGCCACCGGGTTGCCTTCGTGGCGCACCACCCGGGCGTATTGGTTCTCGACCTCGGCCCGCCCGTCACTGAGCTGGTCGATGATCATCGCCACCGACTCGAGCAGGTCGAGCGGTTCGAACCCGGCGACCACGATCGGCATCGACTCGTCGCGGGCGATCCACTCGTACGGGCGATTGCCGATCACCGTCGACACGTGACCCGGACCGATGAAGGCGTCGAGGCGCAAGTCCGGCGAGTCCAGGATCGCCTTGATCGCCGGGATGATCGTGACGTGGTTGCAGAACACCGAGAAGTTGGTGACGCCGTCGGCCTTGGCCCGCTGCAGGGTCAGCGCCGTCGATGGCGCCGTCGTCTCGAACCCGATGGCGTAGAACATCACGTGCCGGTCGGGGTGCTCGACGGCGATGCGCAGCGCGTCGAGGGGTGAGTAGACGACCCGGATGTCGGCACCGCGCGCCCGGGCGTCGAGGAACGAGCCACGACCGCCCGGCACCCGCATGAGGTCGCCGAAGCACGTGAGGATCATCTCCGGGTGGGCCTCGGCGAGCGTCGTGGCGTCGTCGATGCGGCCCATCGGGATCACGCACACCGGGCATCCCGGGCCGTGCACCAGCTCGATCGACTCGGGCAGGTAGTCCTGCACGCCGTACCGGTAGATGGCGTGGGTGTGCCCCCCGCACACCTCCATCAACTTGTACGGGCGCCCCGGCTCGACCCGTTCGGCGATCCGCCGGGCGAGGTGGCGCGCCAGCTCCGGGTCCCGGTACTCGTCGACGAACTTCATTCCCCGGCTCGCTGCGCTCGCCTCCGCCGTCACAGGACCTTCTCCAGCGCAACCCGGGCGTGCACGAGCAGCCGGTCACCGATCGCCACCGGCGCCACGAGCTCGATGGCCACGTGCTCGATCCCGCCGTCGGCGGCCCGGCACACGGCATCGGCACCGGCGACGGACACCACGTCGAGGATCACCGCCACGTCACCGCACGTGATGCACGACGTCACGGCGTTCCCCGGCCACGCAGGCCGTTGCTGGCCACTCGCTCGCTGGCGCTCGCTCGCTCGCAGGCTCGAGATGCTTTCATCAGTCACCGAGGGTCCGTTCGCAGCAGCTCGGCCAGCTCGTCGTCGAAGCCGGCGCCCATCAACCGCAGCCCGTCGAGCGCCCGCTGGGCCTCGGCCTCGTCGATGCGCGACATGGCGAAGCCGACGTGGATCAGCACCCAGTCACCGACGACGAGTCCCTCGTCCTCGAGCAGACCGACGTTGATCCGCCGCTTCACGCCGGTCACCTCGACCGTCGCCAGGTGCGGGTTGGTGTCGTCGAAGGCGGCGACCCGCCCGGGGATGCCGAGGCACATGCGCTACATCCGTCGGATCGTCATGTAGCGCTTCACGTCCTTCGGGATCGACGCGACCCCCAGGGCGAAACCCTTGAGACCGGCACCGATGCGCTTGACAGCCTTCATGTCGCAACCCCCAGTTGGAGCAGTTGTACCACCTTGTCCGCGGCGACCTTCACGGCCGCCGCGACGGGCTCGCTGAGCCCGATCCCATCCCCCAGGTCGGCCGGTTGGCAACCGACCAAGAGCGTGCGGGGCAGGTCCTCGCCGAGGGTGCCCAACGAGCGGAGCACCGATCCCGGATCGAGGTCGTGGGCGTCGAAGACGGCCGTGCCGAACGAGCCGCGCTCGATCTCGATGAGGGCGACGGAGCCGGGCCCGCCACCGGCGTCGGGCACCGTGTCCACGAGGATCAAGGTGTCGACGCCGTCGGCCAGATCGAACGCCAGGTGCACGCCGCGGATCCCGTAGTCGACGACGCGCACGCCCTCGGGCACCTCCCGCCGCAGCAGTGCCGTCGCCACGGCCGGGCCGAACCCGTCGTCGGACCGGAAGATGTTGCCGACCCCGGCCACCAGCACGCGCTCAGCCATCAGCCACCGAGTTCCGTACGGGTCGCACCTCGTCGGGAGTGAAGTACAGGTAGCGGCCCTGGGCGTCCCACAGCTCGGCGGCGGGGTCATCGTCGACGGTGACGGCCAGGTGAACGCCACCGTCCACGTCGTTGACCACTCGGGCCACGGTGGCCACCTTGTCCACGAAGAACAGGTCGTGGGCGTCGGCCCGCCTCGACGGGTGCAGCGTGACCTTGCTGCCCCGCTCGACGATGCAGCCACCGATCATCACCACGTCAGCGCCGGGGTCGCTCCACTCGGGCATCGGATCGGCCGGCGCGATCTCGGCCACGGCGCCAGCAGTCCCGTGCAGCGACGCCAGGACGGCGTCGGGCATCGCCTCGCAGCGGTCGATGATCGCCGCCGCCCGTGGATCGGTCGCTCGCGCCTCGGCCTTCTCCTCGTCGGTCATCGTCTGCACTCGCAGCGTCAGCATCTCGTCGATCTCGGTGCCGTCGAAGAAGTCGCCGGGGCTCTGCGGCGCCACGGTCGGGTGGTCGTACAGGATGACCGGCGAGGCCATCATCAGATCCCGACCGGCGCCGACGAGCACGGGCCAGCACCGGTGCTGGCGGCAGCGCGCCGCGGCCTCCTTGGCCGCCTCCGGCGGCTCGAGCAGCGAGACGAAGGCGTCGGACCCGGCGGCGAACAGGAGGTGGCAGCCGATGAACGAGTGCAGCAGCGCGTCCTGCCGCCTCATCTTCACGCCGGGCCCGGCGTTCTCGATGTCGGCCTGCAGGCGCACGAGCGACCCGTCGGGCTCCCACGTCAGCTGCAACGTGCCGGCCAACGCCTGGGCGCCGTCGCCGCCGTCGACAGCCAGCGGGACGACCACTGCTCCGGTGCCCACGGCGAGCGCGACGCAGGCATCGCGCTCGACGTCGACGGCCTCGTCCCACCCGTCCTCGCGCCGGCGCAGGTGGAGGAACCGCACCCGCACGTGGACCTCGGTCCCCGGTTCGACGAGCACGGTGCTGCGCATCGTCGGCTCCTCGGCCGGACCGACGACGCCCCACTGGAAGCGGATGCGGTTCTTCGCCGCCGAACGGCGGTACGGATAGAGCACGTAGCCCTCCCACAACACGGCATCGGCGATCGGCCGGGCGCGGTCGAAGACCGCTTCGATCTCCGGTGGCGCAGTCACTGCTCGGCCCGCTCGATCAGCGACCCGAGCACGGCGTCCCAGTCGTTGAACCCGTGCTCGACCTTGAACGCCTGCAGCGCGTCGAGGGTGTCGCGGCGCACGCGCATCCAGCCGCCACCGGGCCAGTACAGGTCCACGGTGCGTCGCCACGTCGCCACGGGAAGCGGGAAGGTGCACTCCTTGTGCCAGGGGATCTGCGTCACCGCGTAGCCCGTCGCCCCGCGTGAGATCACGGTGCCGCTGAACAGGAAGCTGAGCGGGATGTTCCCGTCGCGCAACCCGTGCAGGTACTTCGCCGCAGCGATGTCGAAGTCGTACGTGACGGGCACTGCGAGCTCGGTCTCCATCGCCCCCCGGAACCCGTTGAGCATCGTCGCCGCGTGCGTCCAGTTGAACGGGCGCAGCGTCTCGCCCCACCGTTCCGGCTCACCGAACAACTCGACCAGGTTGGCCCGCTCCTCGGGGTCGTACTTGCGCAGCTGGGCGTCGATCTGGATCTGGACCCGCACCATCATCGTGTGGATCGGGTCGCCGCTGGTCTCGGTGATCCGCAGGTTGAACAGGATCGTCGGGTCGGTGCCGTAGACGTCGGGGTGGGCGTCGAGGACGTCGAACGACAGCTCAGGCACGGATCTGCCCCCGCACCCGTTCGAAGAACCGCTCGACCTCGGTGTGGGCCTCGGCGCCGCCGTCGAAGCCGTTCCAGTGCATCCGCAGCCGCCCGACCAGCTCGTAGCACGCATCGATCGGGACGACGAAGCTCTCGCTCCCCGCGGCCGTCCGGCGCACCATCACCGCCTCGACGTCGGGCGCCGTGTCGGCGAACGCCGGATTGCGCTCGAGCACGGCTTGCCAGGCCTCCAGCGGCAGCAGGGACTCGGTGGCGCCGGCCGGGCCGGGGTAGAAGGCGGCAGGCGCGTCGCTGACCGAGCTGTGGAAGAAGAAGGCCAACGCAACCGGGATGGCCAGGGCGTCCCACGTGGCGTCGTCAATGCCGTCGGCGGCCAGCGCGGCATAGCGGGCGGGCACCTGCCGATATCGGCCACCGGCCGCTCGATCGTCAGAGAACAGCAGGAAGCACGGTTGGCACAGGCACTTCAGCGTGCGCTCGGTGGTGTCGACGACGTGGCGGTGCTCCGGCGCCACCGGCTCGGCGCACATCTCGCACCGCTCCCCGGCGCGCACCTGCCGCCCCCGCTCGACGGCCGCCCGCAGACCGGCCAACGGATGCTCGGCAACGTCATGCATGCTGAGAACTCACCAACCTGCACATGGTTGGAAGGCTCCGCTTCCCGCCGTCGCAGCGAGCGTGAGCGCCCAGGCCGGCCTTGCCCGGCCCAGGCCGAGTGAGCGAAGTCTTCGGAGCGAGCGAGGCCATCAGAGGAGCACCTCCACGACGCCGCCGTCGACGTGGGTGGACAACGGCGACGTGAGCTCGAACCGAGTCCCGTCAGCGGCCTCGACCGTCGGCGGGTCCGTGGCGACCAGCCGGACGGTGTTGCCGGTGAACGGATCGCGGGCCACGAACCAGTCGTCGCCGACCCGGCAGGCGAGGAGGGCCACGCCATCGGCGGCGACCTGCAGCGCCTCACCGTCGTCGAGCCCCGCCGCCCCCGGGACCTCCAGCCACCGCGACGTCCGCCGCCGCCCGATCGACGTGACCGGGATGATCGTCGGCGCGGGCGTGCCCCGCGGCTCGGCCTCGGCACCCTCGACGTCCAAGGTCACGACGTCGGCGACGAGCTCGCGGATCGCCCGTTCGACCGTCAGCCGGGTTCGCCAGCGCTGCTTCTCGTCACCACCCGAGATCGACAGGCGCACGTGCCCGTCGCCGTCCGAGGCCTCGAGCAACTCGACCACGCCGGCGTGCTCACCCAGCGTCTCGGCGCACGCCGCGAGGACGTGCAGGACCCGCTCCGACAACGGCGCAGGGTGCAGCCCGTGGCCGAGCAGCAACGCCGAGAACAGCGGGTCCTCCAGCGCGGCGCGCAACGCGTCGGAATCGCCGGCGTCGTGGAGCAAGCCGATCGAGTGGTCGAGCGCCCAGCCGTACAGCTCCATGACGGACTCGATCAGGCGGTCGGCGGCGTCGAGCAGCCCGGGCACGCCCGTCTGCTCGATCGACGCCCGCATGGCGTCGATGCGCGCCGGCAGGTTGGCGACGGCCTCGCCATCATCCGCTGACTCGTGGACCCACAGCAGCTCGGCCAGGTCCGGATCGGCGGCCAGCACCTGCCGATCGGAGGTCAGCGCGAGCAAGCGACGAAAACCCTCGGCGTGGGCGTCGACGATCACCGCCGCCAGCTGGTCGCCGTACCGCGCCGCTGAGCCCACCGTCCGGAGGTCACCGAGGGCGTCGTCGATCGAGCCCCCGACGTGGTCGATCATGGCCACCGGGCCGACGCCGGCCGCCGCGTCAGCCATCGATCAGCTGAGGTCAGGAGCTTGGGTCGGCGAGTGGACCTTCTGGATGGTCCGACCCTCCCCGACGTACATGTGCACGCCGCACGGCAGGCACGGATCGAAGCTGCGCACGGCCCGCATGATGTCGACGCCCTTGAAGTTGTCGATGTCGTTCTCCTCGAAGATCGGCGTGTTCGTCACGGCGTCCTCGTAGGGGCCCATGGTCCCGAGGCTGTCGGTCGGGTTGGCGTTCCACGGCGTCGGCGGGTACGGGTGGTAGTTGGCGATCTTGCCGTCGCGGATGATCACGTGGTGCGACAGCACGCCGCGCACCGCCTCCGTGAACCCACAGCCGATGCCTTCGTCCGGGACGTCGAAGCGCTCCCAGGTCTTCGTGTTGCCGGCCCGCAGCTCGGCCAGCGCCTGCTCGGCGAAGTGGTAGGCGGCGGCACAGGCGTAGGCCTGGAAGTAGGTGCGGGCCCGGTCGCGCTCGATGGCGTTGGACCACTGCGGGATCTTCCACTCGAACTCGGTCTCCGGCAGGAGTGCCGTCTTGGGCAGCGTGATCTTCACGCTGTGGCCGGTCGACTTGATGTAGCCGATGTCGACCAACCCGGCCAGCGCGGTCGACCAGAGGCGGGCGAGCGGGCCACCGCCGGTGTCGAGGGCGAGGTAGTCCGTGCCGTCGAACCAGCGCGGCGACATGACCCACGAGTACTTGTCGTCGAAGTCGCGCTTCTGCGGCTTGGGCAGCGTGTGCTGGTTCCACGGGTGGCGCGGACCGACCGGATTGCCCAGCGGGTCGCGGGTGACGAACTGGCTCTGGCCCTCCCAGTCGTCGTAGAACGACGAGCCGAGCAGGATGTTGATGCCGAGGTTGATGTCGACGAGGCTCGTCGTGCGCAGCTCGCCGTCGACGACGACGCCCGGCGTGACGAACATCTTGCGGCCCCAGTCCTCCATGGTCCGGTAGCGGAAGTCGCAGTGCTCCGGGTCCTGGAACGAGCCCCAGCAGCCGAGCAGCACGCGCCGGCGGCCGACCTCCTCGTAGCCGGGCAGCGCCTCGTACCAGAAGTCGAAGACGTCGTCGTGCATCGGCACGACCTTCTTCATCCATTCGGCGTAGCGGGCCAACCGGGTGATGTAGTCCGTGAACAGCTGGATCGTCGGGGTGGTGCCCACGCCGCCCGGATAGAGCGTCGACGGGTGGACGTGGCGACCCTCCATGAGGCAGAACATCTCGCGCGTCCACCGGCTGACCTGCAGGGCCTCGCGGTAGAACTCGCCTTCGAACGGGTTGAAGGCGCTGAGGATGTCGCCGATCGTGCGGTAGCCGTGGATCGCCGCGTTCGGCGCCTCGGTGTTCTTCGCCTTCTCCCACACCGACGGGTTCGTCTCGCGGACCATCTTCTCGCAGAAGTCCACGAACACCAGGTTCTCCTGGTAGATGTTGTGATCGAACATGTATTCGGCGGCCTCGCCGAGGTTGACGATCCACTCGGCGATGTGCGGCGGCTTGACGCCGAACGCCATGTTCTGGGCGTAGCAGGCGCACGTGGCGTGGTTGTCGCCACAGATCCCGCAGATCCGACTGGTGATGAAGTGGGCGTCGCGGGGGTCCTTGCCCTTCATGAAGATGGAGTAGCCGCGGAAGATCGAGGACGTGCTCTTGCACTCCTTGACGACCTTCTGCTTCCAGTCGATCTTCGTGTAGATCCCGAGCGACCCGACGATGCGGGTGATCGGGTCCCAGGACATGTCCACCATGCCCTGGTCGTCGACGGTCGGCGGTGCGGCCGTGTTCGATTGTGAGCGGTCGGTCGCGGCGCGGTTCTCGGTGGCAGTCATCGTTGTCGTCTCCTCGATCTCAGCGCCGGTACCCGGTGAGCAGTTCTTTGCCCCGCTTGCGCCACTTGGGTTCCTCGTTCAGCGTCTTGTTCGTGACGTTGCGCAGTCGACGGATGAGCGCGCCGTAGCCCTTGCTGACGCCGCTGGACAGCTTCCCGCCCGGCGGTTCGTCCATGAACGGCATGAACTTGTCCGGGAAGCCCGGCATCGTGCAGCCGATGCAGATGCCACCGACGTTCGGGCACCCGCCGACGCCGTTGGTCCAGCCCCGCTTGGGCACGTTGCAGTTGACCACCGGGCCCCAGCAGCCGAGCTTGACGATGCAGGTGGGGGCGCCGTACTCGTCGGCGAACACGCCCTGCTCGTAATAGCCGGCGCGGTCGCAACCCTCGTGCACGGTCATCCCGAACAGCCACTGCGGGCGCAGGGCCTCGTCGAGCGGGATCATCGGCGCTTGACCGGTCGCCATGTAGAGGAGGTAGGTCAGCGTCTCGGCCAGGTTGTCCGGGTGGATCGGGCAGCCCGGCACGCACACGATCGGGATGCCGGCCTTCGACTTCCAGTCCCAGCCGAGGTAGTCGGGCACCCCCATCGCCCCGGTCGGGTTGCCGGACATGGCGTGGATGCCGCCGTAGGTGGCGCACGTCCCGACGGCCACGACGGCCAACGCCTTCGGCGTCAGCCGGTCGAGCCACTCGTTGGTCGTGATCGGCTGCCCCGTCGCCGGGTCGTTCCCGAACCCGCACCAGTAGCCCTCGCCGGACAGCTCCTCGTTGGGGATCGACCCCTCGACGACGAGCACGAACGGTTCGAGCTCACCGCGATCCGCCTTGCGGAACCACTCGAGGAAGTCGTCCGCACCGCCCGTGGGACCGCACTCGAAGTCGATCAACGGCCAGTGGACGGCGATCTTGGGAAGGCCTGGCAGCGCCCCCAGCGCGATCTCCTCCACGCTCGGCTGCGTCGCCGAGGTCAGCGCAACCGAGTCGCCGTCGCAGCTCAGACCGGCGTTGATCCACAGGATGTGGATCGGATCCGCTTCCGTCCCCGGCATGGCTCGCTCCTTCCGGTCCCCCCAGGACCTTGGTCGCTTCGCTCCCCGAGACTGGACAGTATCATTCGAGGCAAGGGGTCATGGCCGGCGCGACGAACGAGGCGGGCGAACGCCGGCGCTTCGAGGTCGGCGGGATCGTCCAGGGCGTCGGGTTCCGGCCGTTCGTCCACGCCCTCGCCCACCAGCTCGGCCTGACCGGGTTCGTCACCAACACCGCTGCCGGTGTTGTCATCGAGGCCGAGGGTTCGCCGGCGGGTCTGGACGCCCTGCAGCGGGCGCTCGTCGACCGGCCACCGACGTTGGCCGTCGTCGAGTCGGTCGAGGTGGCCAGCATCGACGTGGTCGGTGACGACGGGTTCTCGATCCGTCCCAGCTCGACCGGGCGGGCGGCGACCCTCGTGTCACCGGACGTGGCGACGTGCCCCGACTGCCTGGCCGAGGTGCTCGATCCGGCCGACCGGCGCCACGGGTACGCGTTCACGAACTGCACCAACTGCGGGCCGCGGTACACGATCGTGACCACCATCCCGTACGACCGGCCGAACACGACGATGGCGTCGTTCGCCATGTGCGCGGCGTGCCGGGCCGAGTACGACGACCCGGTCGACCGCCGGTTCCACGCCCAGCCGGTGTGCTGTCCGGCGTGCGGGCCGGCGCTCGATCAACCGATCGACGACGTGGCGGCCGCGTTGCGGGCGGGCGAGATCGTCGCCGTCAAGGGCCTCGGGGGCTACCACCTGGCGACGTTGGCATCGGCCGAGGCGGCGGTCGCCCGACTGCGTTCGCGCAAGCACCGCGAGGACAAGCCGTTCGCCGTGATGGTCGGGTCGGTCGAAGCGGCCAGCGAGCTGTGCGCGGTCGACACGGCGGCGGCGCAGGTGCTGGCGTCGCCGGCCCGACCGATCGTGCTGCTGCCGATGCGTGACGGCGCGGGTGTCGCTCCGGCGGTGGCGCCGCGATTGCGCCAGCTCGGACTGCTGCTGCCGTACACCCCGTTGCACCACCTGCTGCTCGCCGCGGTCGGTGCGCCGATCGTCCTGACCTCGGGCAACGTGTCGGACGAACCGATCGCCTACCGGGACGCCGACGCCGCCGATCGGCTGGCGCCGATCGCCGATCGCCGCCTGGGTCACGACCGCCCGATCCACATCCGCGTCGACGACTCGGTGGTGCGCGTCGTCGACGGCAAGCCGTATCCGCTACGCCGCAGCCGCGGGTACGCGCCGGCGCCCCTCACGCTGCCATCCGCCGCATCGCGCCCGCTGCTGGCCTGCGGCGCCGAGCTGAAGTCGACGATCGCCCTCGCCCGGGGTCGGCGGGTGTTCGTGTCGCACCACATCGGCGACCTCAAGAACTGGGAGGCGTACCGCTCGTTCCAGGAGGCCGTCGAGCACGTCGGTCGACTCTTCGAGATCGTCCCCGAAGCCGTGGCCCACGACCTCCATCCCGACTACCTGTCGACGACGTTCGCGCTCGAGCTGGCGGAGCAGCGCGAGCTGCCAGCGATCGGCGTGCAGCACCACCACGCCCACGTGGTGTCGTGCCTCGTCGACAACGGGCTGGAGGGGCCGGCGATCGGCGTGGCCTTCGACGGCACCGGCTACGGGACCGACGGCACGGTGTGGGGCGGTGAGGTGCTGGTCGCCGACGTCAACGGGTTCGAGCGCGTCGGGTGGCTGGCCCCGGTCCCGCTGCCGGGGGGCGACGCAGCGACCGACGAGCCGTGGCGGATGGCCGCGATGTACCTCGACGAGCTCGGCGCCCTCGACGAGGTTCCGGCGGCGCTGCGCGAGCAGGCCCGCTGGGACGAGGTCCTGGCGATGGCCCGGGCCGGTGTGGCGTCGCCGATGACGTCCTCGGCGGGCCGGCTGTTCGACGCCGTCGCGGCGCTCGTCGGCGTGCGCTCGACCGCGACCTACGAGGGTCAAGCAGCGATCGAGCTGGAGGCGATCGTCGACCCGGCCGTCCGCGACGCGTACCCGATGGCGGTCGACGGTCCCGTGCTGCGCGGCACCGACCTCGTGGCCGGCGCGCTGGCCGACCTCCGGGTCGGGGTCCCGGCGCCGACCATCGCCGCCCGCTTCCACCTCGGGCTGGCGGCCGGCGTGGTCGAGCGCTGCCGCCAGGTCGGCGACTCGACGGGCCTCGACACGATCGCTCTCAGCGGCGGCGTGTTCGCCAATGTCGTCCTACTGCGCGAGGTGACACGCGTCGCCGAGGCGTCGGGGTTCACCGTGCTGCGCCACCGCCAGGTCCCCTGCAACGACGGCGGCATCAGCCTCGGCCAAGCCGCCATCGCCGCCGCCCACCTCCGCGCCTGAGACCCGTTCTCTACGAACGTTGGTGTCATCCGCGACCCCAGAACCGGTGAAGAACAGGCTCAGGGGCCGAGCTCGACGTACAGGCGGCGCCACGGCTGGTCGTCGATCAGCTCCCACCGATGGCCGGAGCCGGACGTGTCCTCAGCCAGCAGGACGTCGCCGGGCGCCAGCACGAACGTGTCGCCGTCACGCGTCGTGAAGCGCAGCGTCCCGGCGAGCGTGACGACGTACTGCCGGCACGGGGCCACGTGCCAGTCGAGCGCACCGCCGGCCGATGTCTCCTCGAGGTGGATCGACGACACCGCCGTGCGCGGCACGTCGAGCGGACCTTCGGCGAACTGCGAGCGGCCGGCGCCGTCCGTCCAGAGCCGCACGAGCTTCCCAGCCACTAGACGACCGCCGATCGTTCGTTCGCACTGATCGCCAGCACCGCGGGATGACTGCCCCGGACGCTCACTCACACCACCGCCGATCGTTCGTTCGCACTGATCGCCAGCACCGCGGGATGACTGCCCCGGACGCTCACTCACACCACCGCCGATCGTTCGTTCGCACTGATCGCCAGCACCGCGGGATGACTGCCCCGGACGCTCACTCACACCACCGCCGATCGTTCGTTCGCACTGATCGCCAGCACCGCGGGATGACTGCCCCGGACGCTCACTCACACCACCGCCGTGCCGCTGCCGGGGAGGTCCGTGCCGAGCCATCGCCGGCCCATCCCGGCCAGGGTGCCGTCGGCGCGCAGCCCGTCGAGCGCGGCGTCCAGCTCGCCCGCCAGTGCGACGTCGTCACGCCGCACCGCCACGGACAGCTCTTCGGCCGTGATCCGGGTCTGGACGATGTGCAGCTGCGGCCGGTCACGCACCATCCACCGCATCACCGGCTCGAGCTTCATGAACCCGTCGATGACGCCGTGCTCGACGTCGTCGAGGGCACTGAGGATCCCCTCGTACGGGTACCGCTTGACCGCGCCGAGCTGGCCGGCGGCGTGCAGCGCGTCGGCGACCGGCTCCGACGTGTTGCCACGCTGCACCCCGAGCGTCCGGCCGCCGAGGTCGGCCGTCGACGTGATCTCCGCGTCGACCCGCACGACGAGGCTCTGCCCCGACTTGACGTACGGCCGACACCACCGGGCGAGGTGCCGGCGGTGCTCGGTGATCGTGGCGCCCGACGCCACGACGTCGTACTCGCCGCGTTCGAGGTCGTCGAAGATGCCGTCGAAGTCGGCGCCGGTGAAGCGGACGACGTGCAGCTCCCTGCCGAGCGCCTTCGCCACCGCCGCCATGACCTCCGGATCAAACCCCGTCACACCGGGCGAACCGGCGCCGGTGGCGGGCAGCTCGAACGGCGGATCCGGCAGCGCCGACCCGACGCGCAGCACTGATGGCACCGCGTCAGTCCGGGAAGGTGAGCAGCTGGTTGTCGAGCGGCATCACGTCCGTGAACGAGCCGGTCAGCGTCTCGTCCAGCTCGGCGACGACTCCCGTCGGGATGTCGGCCGTGTTGGTCAAGGTACCGCTGACCTCGAACGACTCGAACCGGTAGGGCAGGCCGTTCGACGAGAGTGGGCCGGGGCCGTCCATCACGTGGAAGTGCAGGTGCGGGCCATCGCTGTTGCCCGTGTTGCCCAGGAGGCCGAGGACCTCGCCCTTGGTGACCTCGTCGCCTTCCTCGACGGTCAGGCTGCCGGGCTGCAGGTGGGCGTAGAAGGCGAAGTGCCCGTCGCCGATGTCGACGACGACGAAGTTGCCGCCGGCTGACGCTGCCGTGGCCCCTGGCTCGAACGACCCGGGTGTCTGCTCCTCGAGACCGTCCTGGATGCGCACCACCGTGCCGTCGGCGACGGAGAGGATGTCGTCGCCGTAGTAGGCGAAGCTCTCGAGGGCATCGACCGGACCGTCGTACAGGGTGTCCTGGTCGTTGAGCTGGACGAAGTCGATGGCGTAGCGCTCGGGGGCGTAGAACTGACCGTTGACCGGGAGCGTGGCCGTGCGGTGGTAGTCGGCCGGGAAGCAGCATCCGCCGCTGACGACCCACTTGGTGCCGCGCAGCGGCGCTCCGACGAGGATCGCCTCACGCGTGTCCACCGTTGTGGCGCCCGAGACGACGGTCGTGCTGGAGACGTCGCCATCTTCCGGTGTCAGCGTGACGGTGAACCGGTGGGAGATCGACTCCGGCACCTCGGCGCCGGCCGGGAAGGTCTGGTCCATGAAGACGCGGAACTGCTGCGCAGGACCGATCGCCTCCTGGTTGGCGATGTACTGGACCGCGCCCTGCAACTCGTCCCCCGTCAGCTCGCCGATCGCAACGCCGTCCGGCCCGAGCACCTCGACCAGGTCGACGGTCATCGTGGCTTCGGCGGCGTTCGTGGCGAACAGCTCGTAGGCGAGGTGGATCTGCTCGTCGTCGCCGAGCACCGGGCGGGGCTCGGCGAGCACGTTGGCGACCAGGGGGGTGATCACCTCCAGCTCGTTGTCGGCCTCGCTGCCGGCCGGGTCCACCGAGGGATCGAGGTTGGCGTCGGTGCCGTCGGGCGCCGACGCGTCCGACGTCGTGTTGTCCGGCGCCGTGCCGTCCGCCGCGGTCTCCTCCGCGGCGGACACCGTCGTGTCAGGCGCCGACGTCGCCGCGACGCTCGCTGCCGCCGTATCGGCCGTCGTGTCCGACGACGCGTCGGATCCGTCGTTGCACGCCGCCAGCAGCAGCCCGGCGACAACCAGCGGGCCGACGAGACCAGCTCGCCGTCCGAACTCAACTCGCATCACGTTCGTCTCCACGGTCCGAAGGATCTGCGACGAGCGTGAACGACCGAGGTGCCGGGCACAACCGACCTAGGTCGTAGCTGCCAGGCGGGCGCGGATCGCCAGGTGGTACGCGGCCAGCGCCGGTTCCATCTTCCCGTAGACCACCTCGCCGACCGCGCCGGACGCCAGGTTTCGCTGCACCTGCTCCTGCATCGGGAAGTCCTCGGTGTCCGTCACGCCGAGGAGCACGTCGAGGTTCTTGGCGAAGTACGCCGCCGGCTTGGCCGTGCCCGGCGGCGAGTACACGGAGGTGCGCACGATCGTGCGGGAGGCCCCGGCCGGCGTGAACCGCCAGAGCTCCAGGTGGTCGAGCTGGTGGGTCAGGACGGCGTTCGGCACCAGCAGGTACTGCAGCGTGGCGTGGGGCAGCAGCGACCAGTCGTCCTCGCTCGGCTTCGCCAGCTCGGCCACCACCGACCGGCGCACGCCGATGAACCGCTGGTGCGGGCCGTAGGCGTCGTGGATCCACCGATCGAACAGGTAGTGCGGCGCGATCGAGTCCTTGTGCAACCACGGAATGTGGTACGGCTCGGTGAAGGTGTCCATCACCAGCTTCCAGTTGACGTTCCACTCCCGCTGACGCGTCTCCACGTGCTGGTAGGCGCCGATGTCGAAGTCGACCAGCTCCTCCTCGGCGCCGTGCAGCGCGTCGTCGACGGCGAAAGGCGCGCCGCCGGGATCGGCGCGCACGAAGATCAAGCCGTACGCCTCGGCCGCCGGCAGCTCGACGAGCCCGTGGCTGGCCTTGTCGACGTCGTCGAACCCGGGCTCGGCGCCGGGGAACGACTGCAGGCACCCGTCGAGGCCGTAGGTCCACGCGTGGTACGGGCAGCGGATCGAGCGCAGCCCGTCACCGCCGGTCGCCGCCAGCAGCGTGGCGGCGCGGTGCCGGCACACGTTGACGAAGGCCCGCACGCCGCCGTCGCGCTGCCGCACGGCGACGACCGGCACCTCGCCCACGCCGAGCGTGACGTAGGACCCGGGAGCGCCGAGCTCGCACGACAGGGCGACCAGGTTCGGCTGGCCGCGGAACAGCGCCGCCAGCTCCTCGGCGTAGCGCGCCGCCGACGTGTAGGCGCTCGCCGGGTTGTGCACGCTCGCCAGGCCGAGCGGGCCGGGGCGTGGCGCGTCGACGCCGTGCAGCCGGCGCAGCAGCTCGACCTGTCGTTCGTGGCGCATCAGCCCGTTCCCTTCAGCGCGGCATGGCGAAGCCGCCGGACACGCTGATGACCTGACCCGTGAGCATCCCGGCCTTCGTCGATGACGCCAGGAAGGCGACCGTCGAGGCGATGTCGCCGGCCTCCGGGCGCCGACGCAGCGGGATGCTCCGCTCGATGTCGGCGATCTGACGCTCCCCGAAGCCGACCTCCTGCTGCCACAGGCTGCCGGCACCAATGGCACCGTCGGCCGGGATCACGAGTCCGGGGCAGACGACGTTGGAGCGCACCCCGTAGCGGCCGTACTCCTTGGCGATGGTGCGGCCGAAGGCCATGACGCCGGCCTTCATCGGGCCGTAGTCGCCCATCCGGGGCTCGCCGAACCCGGCGTCGCTGGCGATCGACACGATCGCTCCGCCGCGCCGCTCGACCATCGCCGGCAGGACGGCGCGGGTGGCGTTGAACGTCGGGAACAGGTTGCGCCGGTAGGCCTGCTCCCAGCGCTCCGGCGGCAGGTCGAGGAAGAACCCGGCCGTGCCGTTCCACCCGACGTTGTTGACGAGCACGGCGATCGGACCGATGTCCGACTCGACGGCGGCAACTGCGGCCGCCGTCGCGTCGGTGTCGGTGAGGTCGACGGCGTAGGTCGCCGCGCCGCCACCATCGGACGTGATCTCCGCCGCCGTGCGCTCGGCCATCTCGTGGTCCCGGTCGAGGATGGCGACCGTGGCCCCCTCGCCGGCCAGCTCGTGGCTGATCGCCCGCCCGATGTTCGACGCTCCGCCGGTGACGACGGCGACGAGGCCGGTCAACCCGAGCATCACGGCGACCCCCCGTTCGCTCCCACCGGTCGCCTGGCACGACAACCGCACCCCGGACGCTCGCTCACATTTTCTAAGCTAGTTTAGGTTCGCTATGGCCGTCCAGCCCGCCCCGCGCTCGGCGCCGACCAAGTCGGCGCGCACCAGGGCCCGCATCCTCGATGCCGCCGCCGCGGTGTTTCGTGCCGAGGGGTACTCGGCGCGCCTCAGCGACATCGCCGAGCGGGCGGGGATCCAGACCGGCAGCCTCTACTACCACTTCTCGTCACGCGAAGAGCTGGTGGCCGAGATCCTCCGGTTGGGCATCGAGAACGCCTGGGACCACGTGCGCCGCGCCCTCGATTCGATGCCGCCGGACGCCGCCCCGCTGGATCGGCTGGCCGTGGCGATCCGCGCCCACACCATGGCCGTGCTCGAGCTGAGCGACTACGCGTCGGCGCAGGCCCGCATCGTGGGGCAGGTCCCGCCGGCGGTGGCGGCCGTCCACCACCGCGAGCAGCGCGCCTACGGGAGGTACTGGAACGGCCTGCTCGAAGCAGCGCGCGACGCCGGCGACCTCGCCGTCGACGTCGATCTGTTCATGGCCCGCATGTTCGCTTTCGGCGCGATGAACTGGACCGCCGAGTGGTCGGCGACCCAGCGCGAGGGCGACGCGTCCGAGATCGCTGATCAGGCCGTCGCCGTGCTGCTCCAGGGGCTTGCCCGCCGGTCTTGAATTCGAATTGACATTAGATTAACGTCCGACGGATGCACGCCGGTCTCGGTCTCGCCTTCCAGAACCTCGACGGTCACCTGTCCGATGCGGAGATGTACCGCCACGAACTGGCGCTGGCCGACCGGGCGGAGGCCAGCGGCTTCGACTCGGTGTGGACCCCCGAGCACCACTTCTCCGACTACCAGCTGACGCCGAACGTCACCCAGTTCCTGTCCTGGTTGGCCGGCCGGACGACGACGGTGCGCCTCGGCACCATGGTCACGGTGCTGCCGTGGCACGACCCGGTGCGCGTCGTCGAGAACTTCTCGCTCCTCGACCACCTGTCGAACGGCCGGGCCGTGCTGGGCATCGGTCGGGGCCTCGGGCGGATCGAGTTCGACGGCTTCCGGCTCGAGATGGGCGAGTCCCGCCGGCGCTTCACGGAGTACACGACGGCCATCGTCCGGGCGTTGGAGCAGGGCTACATCGAGTTCGACGGCGAGCTGTACCACCAGCCGCGCACGGAGATCCGCCCCCGGCCACTGGCGTCGTTCGCCGGCCGCACGTTCGCGTCGGCCATCTCGCCGCAGTCGATGGACCTGATGGCCGAGCTCGGCGTCGGGCTGATGGTCATCGCGCAGAAGCCGTGGGAGACGGTCGAAGAAGAGCTGGCGACGTACCGCCGGCGGTTCGTGGAGGTCAACGGCGTCGAGTCGAGCAAGCCGATCCTCTGCGTCTTCGTCGGCGTGCACGAGGACCCGGCCGAGGCGCAGCGGATGCGCGACGTCTACCTCCAGCGCTACGCCCGGTCGATCGTCGAGCACTACGAGTTCTCCGACGTCCGCTTCGCCGACATCGAGGGCTACGAGTACTACGCCGCCTTGGCGAAGAACATCGAGAAGTACGGGCTGGAGCGGTTCAACGGCTTCCTCGCCGACCTCCAGGTGTGGGGCACGCCTGACCAGGTCTCCGCCAAGCTGCTCGACTACGTCGAGCGCACCGACGCCGGCGGCGTGCTGGCCCTGCTCTCGTACGGCGGCATGCCGCCCGACGAGGCCCTGGCCAACTTCGACCTGTACGCCCGCGAAGTGCTCCCCGTCCTGCACGCCCACGATGCCGGCGGCGACCTCGGCGTCCGCCACGCCGCCGCCACGCCCGCCGTCGTCTGAGCCCTCAGGGGGATTCGAGGAGCAGGCAGATGGCGGCCTGCTCGACCCGCTGGAGGGCGTGGAACACCTCGAGGGCCTGACCCTCGCTGTCCTCGGTGCGCTGCAGGTTGATCGCCACGGTCGCCGAGCGCTGGCCGTCCGGCGTCGACACGGCGAACTGGGTGAACCCGACCGTGTTGCCCGTGTGGCCGTACACCGTCCCGCACGGGGTGTCGTAGCGGAACAACGCCAGGCTGGCCGAGTTCAGCGCCGGCCCCGGCGGCCCGGACTCACCGCCCGGGATGAACAGGTCCTGCTGCTCGGCCCGGATCTCCGCGCTGTACAGCTCGCCGCTGACGTAGCCGCGGATGAAGTCGTTGAGGTCGTTCGGCGTCGACACGACACCGCCCGACGCCCAGGCCCAACCCCCGGCCAGCCCGCCGCTGACGTCGGCGAGTGGTTCGCCCGGGTTCAGCTCGTACCCGTGGATGAACGGCTCGGGGATCTCGATGCCCTCCGGCAGGGATGTCCGGTCGAGGCCGAGCGGATCGAGCACCTCCTCCTGCAGCACCTCGTGGTAGGGCCGCCCTGTCGCCTCCTGGATCATCAGGCCCACGGCGATGTTGTCGGAGTTCGAGTACCGGTACTCGGTGCCGGGCTCGAAGTTCAGTGGCTCGCCGTGGGCGAACACCAGCAGCTCCTCGGGCGGCGGCGCGTCGTCGATGGACGCCAGGGCCGCATCGGCGAACGACGGCGACCGGAGGAAGTCGGGCATCCCGCTGGTGTGGTTGAGCAACTGGCGCAGGGTCACGTCGGCCCACTCCGCGGGCAGCTCCGGGAGGCGTTCGCCGATCGTGTCATCGAGGGAGAGCACGCCCTCGTCGACGAGCGACAGCGCCGTGGCGCCGCTGAACGCCTTGGCCACGCTGGCGACGCGCATGTGCTCGTCGGCCGTCGGTGCGGCGTCACCGTCGACGTCGGCGACCCCCGCCGCATGGGTGGTCTTCTCGTCGTCGATCTGCACGACTCCGACCACCCCTGGAGGGCCACCCGGCATCGCCACGAGCTCGGCCATCGCCAGGTCGAGCCGCTCCTCGAGCTCGGCCACGGACGCTCCCCCGCCGCCGTCGCCCTCCGTCGTCGAGGTCGTCCCCGCCGGCGCTCGTCGTCGACGCGTCGCCGTTCGTGGTCGTGGCAGCGCCCTCGGTCGTGGTCGACGCGTCGGCGGCCGTTGTCGTCGTCGACGCCTCGAGCGTCGTCGACGGGCTGGAGGCCTCGGCGCCGTCAGCGCCGTCGTCGCTGCACGCGGCGACGGACAGCAGCAACACCGGGATCGTCCCGGCGAGCGCACGCCTACGTGACGAGGTCTTCATTCAGTTTGCTCCCTGTCGTCCGACCCATGACAGGAACGCATCCGCCACGAGCAATCGTTGCGCCGATCATGGCCCAGACCGGCCGCTCGATGTCGGCACCGGAGCGAGAGATCAGCGGGCGATACCGGCGCGCCGCAGCACCTCGTCGTACAGGGTGACGGTCGACTCCTGGATGCGGTGGATCGACGTCGACCGCACCACGCAGCAAGCGTCCAGCCCGGCGGCGGCCATGTCCCCGCCGTCGTAGCCGGCGAAGCCGATCGTCCCCAGGCCCAGCTGCTCGGCCTGGCGCAGCCCGGCGAGGACGTTGGCCGACGTCCCGCTGGTCGACAACGCCACCACGGCATCCCCCGGCCGGGCCAACGTCACCAGCTGGCGGGCGAACACGACGTCGAAGCTGACGTCGTTGGCGAGGGCGGTCACCGTTGCCACGTCGTCGCTCAGCGCCCAGCCCTTCGGCGCCAGGGCGATCGCCAGGTCGGCGGCGTCACTGGCGCTGCCACCGTTGCCGAACGTGAACACCGTTCCTGCGCCTGCGACGAGCCGGGCGGCGACATCGAGGTGGGCGTCGTTGTCGGCGAGCGACTGCGCCCGCAGGACGGTCGTCTCGGCCAGCTTCTCTTCGGTCGACGCGATCGCCGCGGCGTGCGTGTCGCGATCCGAACCTCCTGCGCCGAGCATCGGGTACAGCGCGTCGAGCCCGCTGGCGCCGGCGCCCGTGGCCGTGCCGGCGCCGAGGAAGAGGTGCACCAGTTCCCACAGCACGTGGTACGCGGCGAGCGCGGCCTCCTTCGCTGCGTACGCGTCGTTCCGCGGGAGGTCGATCACGTGGCGCGCATCGGCCACCGGATGATCGGCGATGGCGATGTGGCAGGGGGTCGCGACGGGTGCTGCGCCGTAGCCGATGGCTACGACGACGTCGTCTGGACCGACACGCTCGGCGCCGACGGCCGCCGGCAAGGCTCGGCGCCCGACGATCACAGGGTGCAGGAACTCGACCGCCACGTGGCGGGCGTCGGCACCGGCTCGACCGTCGCCGACGGCCAGCAGCCGCCCACCCCGATCGAAGGCCGCGGCGACGTCGACGGCCGCTGCGACCAGCGATGCCGCGTCCATCGCAGCGACCGTACGGCACGCAGTACCATGTGAGCCATCGGCGTGGCAGTGCGGCGGACGGCGCCGATCAGAGGACCTGTGCGGCTGCGCGATGCGGCGGCGTTCGCCGCGCCGTTCATCGTCGCCGGGATCGTCTCGTTCCTCGCCTTCTTCCCCGGCCACCCGACCGGTGACACCGACGACACGTACCTCCAGGCGCAGGGCGTGCTCCCGGTCGAGAACTGGCACCCGACGGCCAACGTCGCCATCTATCGGATCGTGTTCGCCGTGTGGGACCATCCGGCCGCTGTCCTCGCGCTGCAGTGCGCGTTGATGTGGGGCGGTCTGGCCGGCGTCGCGCTGGCCGCCCAACGGCGGTGGTCCAGGCCCGTGGCCCGGTACTTCGTACCGATCGGCTTCCTGCCGATCGTCTTCAACTATCTCGGGGCCCTGATGAAGGACACCCTGTCGGCAGGGTTCACGGTCATCGCCGTGGCCCTGCTGCTGCTCGAGCGCACGACGACGAGGAACCGGGGTTGGTTCCTCGTCGGCTCCGCACTCTGCCTCTGGCCGGCATACCTCGTGAAGATCTCGACCCTGCCGATCGTCGTCGCGTTGCTCTGCTACGTCGTGGTGCGCGCCATCGTCCACTGGCGCCGACAAGCGGCGGTGTTCGTCGCGCTCGGCCTTGCCGCACTGGCGGGACTCGCCGTGTCGCCGCGGATGGTCGACGACGCGCTCGACGCCAAGGAAGCCCACCTCCAGCACGCCCTCGAGCTGTTCGACCTGGCTGGGATCTCGCACTTCAGCGGGACCAACGCGCTCGGCCGATCCATCGTCCCGTCGGACCGCCTGGACGACCTGATCAACGGACCCTGCTACGACCCGGGAACGTGGGACCCGATGGGGTGGGAAGGGGTCTGCTCGTTCGTCAGCCTGAACTCGTTGAGGGTGTGGGAGACGGACGCGTTGCAGGCGCGGTGGCGGGACGCGATCCTCGCCCACCCGTTCGACTACCTCCGGCACCGCCTCAACCACATGACGACGTTCGCCCTGCGACCGGGGACCAACCAGTTCTACTACGACGAGGTCCACGAGCAACTCGACTGGGTGGCCAATCGGAACATCGTGATGGACGCCTACGAGGCCGTGATCTCGCGCACGTCGACGTGGCCGCACGCCCGGCCGATCGTGTGGGCAGTGGCCAGCGCGGGACTCCTCGGCGCACTGCTCCGGCGGCGGCGCCTGGACCGGGCCGGGCCGTTCGACCCCGTGCTCGCGGCGGCGATGATCGGCAACCTGCTCTTCTACGCCGCGTGGGTGGTGATCGGGGTGTCCTCGGAGTTCCGGTACTCCTACACCGTGATCCTGACGTGCCTGATCACCGGCTCGATCCTCCTCGTGGGAGCCGCCGACCGAGTCCGTCCGAGCGGCGCCGAGCCGGCCCCCTATCGTGACGCCTTGCATGCGCCTGGCTGATCTCGATCTCGACCGTCGTCTCTCGAACAAGGACTACGAGAGCCGGCTGGAGGTGGCGCAGCGGCGCCTGCTGCAGCTCCGTCTGCACCTCGGCGGGCAGATGGGCACCGGGGAGTTGGGGCCTGGGCTGCTCGTCGTGTTCGAGGGCCGCGACGCCGCCGGCAAGGGCGGGGCGATCAAGCGGATGGTCGAGCAGTTGGACCCGCGCCACTACCGCGTGTCGAGCTACGCCAAGCCGACCTACGACGAGAAGCGCCACCACTTCCTGCGCCGCTTCTACCGGGAGCTGCCCGGCCTCGGGGGCATGGCGGTGTTCGACCGCAGCTGGTACGGACGGGTGCTCGTCGAGCGCATCGAGGGGTTCGCCACCACCGAGCAGTGGGGGCGGGCCTTCGAGGAGATCGTCAGCTTCGAGCGCACGCTGGTGCTCGAGGGGCTGATCCTGGTGAAGTTCTGGCTCCACATCAGTGACGAGGAGCAGCTCAAGCGCTTCGAACGGCGGGCCAACGACCCGCTGCGGCGGTGGAAGATCACCGACGAGGACTGGCGGAATCGCAAGCGCAACCCCGACTACGACGTCGCCGCCGACGAGATGTTCGAGCGCACCGACCACCGGTTGGCGCCCTGGGACCTGATCGGCGCCAATCAGAAGCGCCACGCCCGCGTGCAGGTCATCGAGACGCTCAACTCCCGCATCGAGGCGGGCATGCAGCGCTGGGGCACGCCCGTCCCGTCGCCGGACGAGCTGACCGGCCTCGACGTCGAGTAGCGCCCTGGCCCGTTGACAGGCAAGTGGTTACTTGCCTATTGTCGAGGCGTGTGGGAGACGTGTTCAAGGCACTCGCCGATCCCACGCGTCGCGCCATCCTCGACGAGCTCACCGAGCGAGACCGACAGACGCTGTTCGAGATCTGTTCGCGGCTCGCCACGAAGCACGGCATGGGTTCAACCCGGCAGGCGATCTCACAGCACCTCGACGTCCTCGAGTCGGCTGGCCTCGTGAGAACGCAGCGCGAGGGTCGCTACAAGTTCCACCAGCTCGACACAGCGCCGCTGCGCCAGATCGCAAGCCGCTGGTCGATCCCGCAGACGGAGGTCCAACAATGAAGATCAACGTGATGAGCGTCATGGTCGACGACCAGGCCAGCGCCCTGCGCTTCTACACGGAGGTGCTCGGCTTCGTGAAGAAGACCGAGATCCCCCTCGGTCAGCACGCCTGGCTGACGGTCGTGTCGCCCGAGGATCCCGACGGCACGGAGCTCTCCCTCGAACCGGACGAGCATCCGGCGGCGCGGCCGTTCAAGCAGGCGCTCGTCGAGGACGGGATCCCGTTCACGTCGTTCGCCGTGGACGACGTCGCTGCGGAATACGACCGCCTCATCGGTCAGGGTGTGCGGTTCACCCAGCCGCCCACCGACATGGGGACGGTGACGACGGCGGTGTTCGACGACACGTGCGGCAACCTCATCCAGATCGCCGCCCTGCACGGCTGAATCGGGCGCGTGACGTCATTCGCGCCCCTGTGGCAGCGCCTCCCGCACGACGCGCGCCAGCCAATCGTCGACGAGGTGGGCGACCAGGTCGGGCTGCTCGTGCGGAAGGGCGTGCCCGGCGTCGGCGACGACGACGTACGACGCACGCGGGTAGTGGTCGAGCAGCGCCAGCTGATCGCGGAAGCCGACGGACGAGTCGTGGCGCCCGGTGAGCACCATCGTGGGCCGATCGAACGGTGATCGGTCGGGGTCCGGGTCCAGCCTCCAGCTCGTCATGATCCGCTCGACGGCGTCGCCGTCATGTCGTCCGATCACCGGCGCCACCGCGACGCGGAACCGCTCGGCGGTACCCGGCGTCTGGATCACGAAGTATCCCGTGTACTCGTCGAGGTGCTCTGGCTCGAGCAGGTCGGTCGGCTGGCCGATGGCACGAACGACCACGTGCTCCTCGGCGTTCGTGGTCGGCGGCATCATCGGGCAGATCAGCGCCAGCCCGGCGACCTGCTCCGCGTGGCGGGCGGCGATTCCACGTGCCAAGTGGCCGCCGTAGGAGTGACCGACGAGCAGGAACGGGTCGGTGCCGATTTCGGCCCAGATGAGCTCGTCCAAGAGATCGACGACGTCGTCAGAGGACTGCACGGACTGGTGGGCGGGCGAGGCGCCCATCCCGGGGAGGTCTGGATAGATCCGGCGATAGCCATCGTGCGACGCAAGGATCGGGTCGAGCGCGCCCCGGATCTCCTCGTGCGCCGAATAGGCCCCGTGGAGCACCAGCACACACGTGCCGAGGCCGACAGACTCGAAGTGCAGCTCGGCACCGTCCGGACTCGTGACCACCCTCACGCGACGGCGTGTCCATCGCCACACGCTGCGGCAATCGTCACCAACACCGCGACTCCCAGCGCGGTGGACCGGGTCCTGGCGAAACTGATCACATCCCACCCCTCCAGGTGGTGCCGACCGTAGCGTTCCCGGCCGCTCAGCTGACCTCGAAGAGGACGATCCGGAACCTCCCGGACACCAAGCATCGCGCCGAAGGGAGATCTCATGCTCGAACCCACCGACCGATCGTTCGAGGCGTTCCTCGCTCACCGTCCAGACGTCGGCAAGGCTTACGTCAAACGGCGACGCTGGACCGCTGACCGCGATCTCCACCGACCACGATCCGGCGACGTTCTTCGGTCCTCGCGGCGGCGTCGTCAGCGGCGCGGAGACCGTCCTGCAGACGAACCAGGACGGCGCGACGAGCTTCGCGCCGGGTGGCGGATCGACCTTCGAGGTCCTCTACGCCGCCGCCGACGGTGACCTCGGCTACCTCGTCGGCATCCAACGGGCGACCGTGCGGATGGTCGACACGGACGACCCGATCGAGATGGCGCTGCGCCTGACCGAGCTGTACCGGCGCGAGGACGGGGCGTGGAGGTTGGTCCACCGCCACGCCGATTCGCTCGCGGACGGGTAGGCACGATCGGCCGTCGGCACGCCGCCGGTCGTTGTGACACCCCTTGGTCATGATGGGTGCATGGGGTCGATGGCTGATCTCGGTGGGTGGCTGGCGGGGCTCGATGGTGGGTTGGGTTCGTTGTCGGGGGCGGAGTTGGCGGATCGTCTGGTCGAGTTGGAGCGGGTGTTGCGCCGCACCGAAGCGGCGATCGTGGCGGTGGTCGATGAGGCCGACCGGCGGCAGGTGTTCTCCGTCGATGGGCATGCGTCGGTGCGGGGGTGGGCGGCGGCGACGGTGCGTTGGTCGCCGGTCGAGTTGCGTGACCGGCAGCGTTGCGCCCGCCTCGGCCGTGACCTCCCGAACGTGCTGGCCGCCCTGGCGGACGGCACCGTCGGGGTGGCCCAGGTGCGTGAGCTGGCCCGGGCACACGCCAACCCTCGCGCCGGCGGACAGCTCGCCGCCGCCGAGGCTGTCCTGCTCGACCACGCCCAGCATCTGCCGTTCGACGCGTTCAAGACCGTGGTGCGCCGGTGGGAGCAGTTGGCCGACGCCGACGGCGCCCACCGCAGCCACGACGACGCCCACGCCGGCCGGCACGCCGCGATGTGCGAGCTCGGTGACAGCTTCCACCTCGACGCCCGCTTCGGCGCCGCCCAAGGCACCACGATGCGCCGGATCCTCGACCAGCTTCACCAAGCCGAATTCGCCGCCGAATGGGCCGAGCTGATCGCCCGCTACGGCGACGCCGCCACCCCCACGATGATGGAACGCACCGCCACCCAACGCCGCGCCGACGCGTTGGCCGCCATCTTCGACCGGGCCGCCAGCGCCGACCCGGCAGCCGACGGACCCGACCCCGTCGTCAACATCGTCATCGATGAAGCCACCTGGCTCGCCCACCTGGCCCGCAGCCTCGGCGACGACGACGCCGAACTACCAGACCCGGCCACGGTGACCGGGCGGCGCTGCGAAACCGTCGACGGCACCCTGCTCGATCCCGCCGACGTCATCGCCGCCGCCGTCATCGGTCACGTCCGCCGCATGGTCGTCAACGCCGCCGGGGTGATCATCGACCTCGGACGCAGCTCCCGCTGCTTCACCGGCAACGCCCGCACCGCGGCGCTGCTCCAAGGGGTCAACTGCATCTACCCCGGCTGCGCGAACCGGCACTGCCAGATCGACCACACCATTCCCTGGGCCCACGGCGGCAGTACCAGCCCGGCCAACGCCGGGCCGCTCTGTCCCCGCCACAACCGCTGGAAGACACGCGGCTACCGCACCTGGCGCGACCCCCACGGCCGATGGCACACCTACCGACCCGACGGCACCGAACTCCGCGCCGCCTGACCGGCGGACCGTTGGCGGGAGAGCTGCGCCTCGTCCGGCGGGCCTAGCTGTAGTAGGGGTTCTCGCCGGTCGTGTGGTCGGTGAGGTCCTTGACCCGCTGGATGGCGGGGATCGCGTCGACCAGCATCGTCTGGACCCCGTCGAGCATCGTGAGCTTGCTCATCGAGCAGCCATGGCAGCCGCCGCCCATCGTGAGGTAGGCGGTGCCCTCGCCGTCGTGGCCGACATAGGTGACGAACCCGCCGTGCGCGGCGAGCGCCGGGTTGACTTCGGTGGCGATCATCGTCTCCAGCTCGGCCGACAGCTCATCGCCGGCGGTGAGCCCCTCGACGACCGGCGCCGCCGGGCGGTTCGGGTTGCGGATGACGAGGCCGACGGGCTCGGTGTGATCGAGCGTGGCTCCCTGCAGCAGCTCGCGATCGCGCTCGGGGATGATCACCTTCAACCCGTCGTGGGTGCGCACCTCGTCCGTGAACGCCGCCGTCAGGTACTCGTCGAAGCTGAGGTCGTAGCGGAAGTCTTCGCCCGGCGCCGAGGCGATCTCCAGCCGCAGACCGAGCTGGTCGGCATCCGGCTCCGAATCGCGTAGCTCGAACAACTTGGCCAGCGCGGTCGGGGTGATCTCGATGATCGGCGTGCTGGCGTCGGCAGGAGCACCGGCCAGGGGCGAAGCAAGGCCTTCGAGGGGACTCATGGTCCCTCCAACGCTACCGGCGCGGTTCAGCGGGCGAGGCCGCCACCATCGACCTGGATGCGCTGACCGGTCACGTACCCGGCTCCCCCGCTGCACAGCCAGACCACGACGTTGGCCACGTCGGCGGGTTGGCAGACCCGGCCGAACGGCGCCGCGCCGTCAAGCGTGCGCAGGTCCTCCAGCGACCGGTCGCCGGTGAACGCCCGGGCCAGCCGGACCCCCATGTCCGTCTCCACCAGGCCGGGGGCGACGACGTTCACGTGGATGCCGTTCGGGGCCTCCTCCTTGGCGAGCGTCGCCGCAAGGGCCTCCAGCGCCGCCTTGGCCATGTTGTACGGCGCCCCGTAGCCGGCCATCGTCGCCGTCGCCACCGAGGAGATCATGACGATGTCACCACGTGGCGCGGCGCGCATCCCTGGGAGGACGAGCCGGGACAGGTGGTGGGCGCTGATGGCGTGCGTGCCGATCAGTCGCGCCACCTCGCTCGGGTCCGTGTCGGCGACCGCCTGGCCCCGCGAGGCCACCCCCGCGTTGGCCACGAGCAGGTCCACCGGGCCGAGGTCGGACACGACCTGCTCGACCATCACCGCGTCGGCGCCGGCGTCGTCGACCGATGCGCCGTAGGCCCTGGCCGTGCCACCGGCGGCCTCGATCGCCGCCACCGTGGCGTCGGCGGCATCCCGGTCGCGTCGGTAGTTGACGGCCACGGCCGCCCCCTCGGCGGCCAGCGCCTCCGAGATGCCGCGCCCGATGCCGCGACCCCCGCCGCTGACCAGTGCGACCCGACCGTCCAGCGAGCCCATGTGTCAACCTTGGCCGGTGACCGACGGCAGCCGCAAAGCGATCCTCGCCGCGCTCGCGGCCAACGTCGGCATCGCCCTCGCCAAGTTCGTCGGGTTCGCGATCACCCGATCGGCGAGCCTGCTGGCCGAAGCCGTGCACTCCGTCGCCGACTCCGGCAACCAGGCCCTTCTGCTGCTCGGTGGCAAGCGCGCGCGGCGCGCCGCCGACCCCACGCACGCCTTCGGCTACGGCCGCGAGCGCTACTTCTGGGCGTTCGTCGTGGCCCTCGTGCTGTTCTCGATGGGCGGGCTCTTCGCCATCTACGAGGGCATCTCCAAGCTGCGCAACCCGCACGAGGTGGAGAGCCTGGCCGTCGCCATCGGGATCCTGGTGTTCGCCATCTGCCTCGAGTCGTTCTCACTGCGCACGGCGTACCGGGAAGCGAAGCATCACAAGGTCCCCACGATCTCCTGGTGGCGCTGGCTGCGCGAGAGCAAGCAGCCCGAGCTGCCCGTCGTCCTGCTCGAGGACATCGGCGCCGAGATCGGGCTCTTCCTCGCCCTCGGCGGCGTGATCCTGGCCAGCGCCACGGGCGAACCGCGGTGGGACGCCGTCGGATCGCTGTCGATCGGCGTGCTGCTCGTCATCATCGCCATCGTGCTGGCGATCGAGATGAAGGGCCTGCTGATCGGCGAGTCGGCGTCCGCCACCGATCAGGACGCCATCGAGCGCAGCCTCGGCTCGGCGCCTGGCGTGTCCAAGCTGATCAACGTGCGCACCCAGCACCTCGGCCCCGATGAGCTGCTGGTCGCGGCGAAGATCGAGTTCACCGCCGACCTGTCGATCCCCGCGCTCGCCGAGGCGATCAACGGCGCCGAGCAGGCGCTGCGCGCCGCCGTCCCGACGGCCCGCCACGTGTTCATCGAACCGGACATCTACCGCGCCGTTGCGACGTGAGGTCGATGCCGCTCGGCATCGTCCTCGTGCTCGCCGCCGTCCTCACGTTCTCCAGCAGCTCGTCCATCGTCAAATGGGCGGACACGCCGGGATCGGTGCTCGCCTTCTGGCGGATGATCGGCGCCGTCCTGTTGTGGTGGGTCGTGATCGCGGTGCGCCGAACCGTGAAGGGCACGCCACCACCGTCGGCAACGACGTGGTGGCGCGTCCTGCCCGCCGGACTGTTCTTCGGGCTCAACATCACGCTGTTCTTCACCGCCATCAACCGCACGAGCATCGCCCACGCCGAGTTCATCACCGCCCTCAGCCCGCTGTTCCTGGTGCCCGCCGGCGCCCTCTTCTTCGGCGAGCGACCGAACCCCCGCGCCCTCGCCTGGGGGGGCCTGACCATCGTCGGGCTGGCCATCGTGCTGTTCCTCGGCGGCAACCAGGGTGGGGCGACGTTCGGGGGTGACGCCCTCGTGCTGGTCGTCGTGTTCACGTGGGTCGGCTACCTGCTGACCGGTCGCCGGGCGCGGGCCACCGTCGACGTGGTCGACTTCATGTCGACGGTGATGCCGATCGGGCTGTTGACCGCTGCGCCGATGGCGCTGCTGCTGGCCGGCGACGACATCTGGCCCCTGTCGACCAAGGGGTGGGTCGCCGCCGCCCTGCTCTCGGTGCTGACCGGGATGGCGGCGCACGGCTTCATCGCCGCCGCCCAGCGAGAGGTCGACGTGGGCACGATCGGCGTCCTCCAGGTCGCCCAGCCCGCGCTGGCCGTCGGGTGGAGCTACGTGCTGCTCGGCGAGCAGATCCGCTTCGCCCAGGTGCCGGGGATGGTGTTGATGCTCGTGGGGCTGGTCGCCTTCAGCCGGGTACAGTGGCGCCCGAACAGCACGGGGAGCTCGCGGGACCAGCGGGCTGAGAGGGCAGCTGCCGCGGCCGACCCGAGAACCTGAACCGGGTAATGCCGGCGGAGGGATCGGAGCGAGCAACACATGACCGAACGCACGGTCGTCGTCATCACGGGAGCAGCACCGCTCGACGGACGCGCCGTCGCGGCGGTGCCGACCGGCGCCGTCGTGGTCGCCGCCGACGGCGGCCTCGACCACGCCCGGGCCGCCGGCATCGACCCCGCCGTACTGGTCGGCGACCTCGACTCCGTCACCGCGCTCGGTCTGGCCTGGGCGTCCGAGCACACGACCGTCGTCCGCCACCCGATCGACAAGGCGGCGACGGACACCGAGCTGGCCATCGCCTACGCCGCCGAGCTCGAGCCCGAGCGCATCGTGCTGCTCGCCGGTCAGGGTGACCGCCTCGACCACGCCGTGGCCGCGCTGGGCGCGCTCGGCGCCCCCGCGCTGGCCGGCGTCGGCCAGCTCGAGGCGTGGTGGGGCGGCGACCGGCTGCGCGTCGTCCACGGCCCCGGGTCGACGACCCTCGACCTCCCGGCGGGGACGACGTTCTCCGTGCTCTCGATGCACGGCGTCGCCGAGGGCGTCACCGTCGGCGGCGCCCGCTGGCCGCTCACCGACCACCGCCTCGGACCGCTCGTCGGGCTCGGCGTCAGCAACCAGATCGACACGCCACCCGTCACCGTCGGGGTGGAGCGCGGCGTCGTCACGATCATCGTCCCAGGAGCCCAGTGATGCGCCGTCTCCTCGCCGTGCTCGGCCTCGCCGCCGCCGCCGCCGCTGCGTGTGGTGGCGACGACGAGGCGTCGTCGATCACCTTGCTCACCTACGACTCGTTCCCCCTCGAGGGCACGTCGCTGAACGACGCACTGGCCACCTTCACGGAGGACACCGGGATCGCCGTCGAGGTCGTGGCGGCCGGTGATGCGGGGACGATGGTGTCCAAGGCCGTGCTCACGGCCGGCAACCCGGAGGGCGACGTGATGTTCGGGGTGGACAACACGTTCCTGTCGCGGGTCGTCGACGGCGACGTCTTCGAGCCCTACGAGGCGGACGGACTCAGCGCCGTGCCCGATGAGCTGCGGGCGCTGGTTCCCGATGGCGAGGCCACCCCCGTCGACTACGGCGACGTGTGCATCAACTACGACGAAGCGGCGTTGTCCGAGCTGGATCTGGACCCGCCCGCCGACCTCCAGGCGCTCACCGCGCCCGAGTACCGCGACCTGCTGGTCGTCGAGAACCCGGCGACGTCGTCCCCCGGGCTCGCATTCCTGCTGGCCACGATCGCCGAGTTCGGTGAGGACGGCTGGGCCGACTACTGGAGCGCGCTGCGCGACAACGGGGTCGAGGTCGTCGACGACTGGGACCAGGCGTACTACGAGCGGTTCTCGGGGGCCAGCGACGGCGATCGTCCGCTCGTCGTGAGCTACGGGTCGAGCCCTCCGGCCGAGGTGGTCTTCGCCGACCCGCCGATCGACGAGCCGACGACGTCGGCGGTCGAGTCGACGTGCTTCCGCCAGGTCGAGTTCGCCGGCGTGCTGCGCGGGACGGACGCCGGCGACGAGGCCCGCCAGCTCGTCGACTTCCTCGTGTCGCCCGCCTTCCAGCAAGAGGTCGCCCTGAACTTGTTCGTGTACCCGGCCAACGCCGATGTCGCCCTGCCGGACGAGTTCACTGCCCACGCCGTCATCCCCGCCGAGCCGGCCAGCGTCGACCCGGCCGCCATCGAGGCCAACCGGGAGGCCTGGATCGACGAGTGGACCGAACTCGTCCTGCGCTGAACCTGAACCGGCTGCCGCGGCGGCTGATCGTCGCCCTGGCCGCGGTTCCGGTCCTGTTCCTCGTCGTCTTCTACGTCTGGCCGTTCGCCACCCTGCTCGCCCGCGGGCTGACGCCGGCGAGCGTGCGGGACACGTTCACCCGCGCCTCGACGTGGGAAATCGCCTGGTTCACGCTGTGGCAGGCCGCGGCCAGCACCGTGTTGACCGTCGCCGCCGGGCTGCTGCCGGCGTACGTGCTCGCCCGCTTCCGCTTCCCGGGGCGGCGCCTACTGGCCGGGCTGCTGGCCGCCGCCTTCGTCCTGCCCACCGTCGTGATGGGTGCGGCCATCCTGGCCCTGCTCCCTGATGGCTGGGACCGCGGCGTGCCGGCGATCCTCGCCGCCCACGTGACGTTCAACCTGGCCGTCGTCGTGCGCACGGTCGGTGCCGTGTGGCAACACCTGCCCCCCGACCTCGAGGCCGCCGCAGCCACGCTCGGTGCGTCACCGTGGCGCACCTGGTGGGCGGTGACGATGCCGCTGCTGCGTCCGGCCATCCTCGCCGCCGCCGCCGTCGTGTTCGTCTTCACGTTCACGTCGTTCGGCGTGGTGCGGGTGCTCGGCGACGCCGGCACCTCGACGATCGAGGTCGAGGTCTGGCGCCGGGCGACGCAGCTCGGCGACATCGGCGCGGCAGCCACACTGGCCGTCACCCAGCTGATCCTCATCGGGATCCTCGTCTGGTGGACGTCGTGGCAGCAGCGGCGCCACAGCCGGGCGCTCCAGCTGCGGCCGCTGGCCCGCCGGATCCGCCCGCGTCGCGGCCGCCAACGAGTGCTCGTCGCGACCACCGCCGTCGTGACGGCCGGCGTCGTCGGCGCCCCGCTGATCGCGTTGGCCCTGCGATCGGTGCGCAGGCGGGCGGGCTGGTCCCTCGCGGCGTGGCAACAGCTCGGCGACGCCGAGGTGCGTCCCGGCGTGCGGCTCGGGATCGACCCACTCGGCGCGATCGCCAACTCCTTGCGCACGGCGGCGCTGGCGACCGTGTTCGCCGTGACGATCGGCGCCCTGGCCGCGCTGGCCATCACCGCAGCCCGCCGCCTGGGCCGCCTGCTCGACGGCGGCCTGATGTTGCCGATCGCGACATCGGCGGTGACGATCGGGTTCGGCATCCTCATCACGTTCGACCAGCCACCCGTGGACTGGCGCGCCTCGCCGCTGATCGTGCCCATCGGCCAGGCGCTGGTCGCCGTCCCCTTCGTCGTGCGCATCGCCCTGCCGGTGCTGCGGGGCATCGACCCCCGACTGCACGAGGCGGCCGGAACGCTCGGCGCCTCGCCAGCCCGAGCGTGGCGCGAGATCACGCTGGCCCACCTGCGCCGACCGCTCCTGGTCGCCGCCGGGCTGGCCGCCGCCATCTCGCTCGGCGAGTTCGGCGCCACCAGCTTCCTGTCCCGGCGCGGTGACGAGACGATGCCGATCGTGATCGCCCGGTTGCTCGGTCGCACCGGCGACGTGGTCCAGGGCCAGGCGTACGCACTGGCCACGATCCTCGCCGTCGTCACCGTGATCGTGGTCGTGGTGCTGGACCTCGCCGGTGACCGGGAGCTGCCGACGATGATGGACGCCAGTGCTCGACATCCGTGACGTCACGGTCACGTTCGACGGCGGCCGGCCGATCCTCGACGGCGCCTACCTGCACGTCGGCGACGGCGAGGTCGTGGCGCTCCTTGGCGCGTCGGGCAGCGGGAAGAGCACGCTGCTGCGCGTCGTCGCCGGGTTGATCGCCCCGGACACCGGCCAGGTGGTGCTGGACGGTCGCGACGTCACCACCGTGCCGACCCATCGACGCGGGGTCGGGATGGTCTTCCAGGACGAGCAGCTGTTCCCGCACCGCGACGTCGCCGCCAACGTGGAATTCGGACTGCGCATGGAGGGTCAGCCGCCGGCGGTCCGCTCGGCGCGCGTCGCCGAGCTGCTCGACATCGTCGGGCTCACCGGGTTCGAGCACCGGCGGGTCACGGACCTGAGCGGCGGCGAGGCGAAGCGGGTGGCGCTGGCCCGTTCGCTGGCGCCCGCGCCAGCGCGTGCTGCTGCTCGACGAACCTCTCACCGGGCTCGACCACCAGCTGCACGACCACTTGGCCAGCGAGTTGGCGGCGATCCTGCGGGCCACGGGCACGACGTCCTTGATCGTCACCCACGACCCCGCCGAGGCGGCCACGGTGGCCGATCGTGTGGTGCGGATGGACGAGCTGGGCCGGGTCGAGATCGTCGACCTGACGAGCGGCGAGACCCACCTGCTGCGCGCCGCCGTCCTGCGCACGGGCACGCCGTCGCACGACGTCGTGTGGGCCGGCGACGAGCGGCCGGACACGGCGCACCTCGGCGCCAGGGCCGACGGTCGCCTGGTGGCCATCTCGACCTGGATGCCGACCGGGGACGGGGAGATCCAGCTGCGCGGGATGGCCGTGGACGCCGGTCAGCAGGGCCGCGGGATCGGCGCCGCACTGCTCGTCGCCGGGCTCGAGCGGGCCGCCGCCCGCGGAGCGACCGCGGTGTGGGCGAACGCCAGGGACAGCGCGTTGGACTTCTACCGACGCCACGGGTTCGAGATCGTCGGCGACGGCTTCGTCACACGTGACACCGGACTCCCCCACCACAAGATCCGACTCGTTCCGCTTCCGCCTCCTCGTGACACCCAGGAGGACTGAGGAGGAGGAGGAAGCATGGACCCAGGAGCGGAGGAGCTGCGTCAGCGAGCCGTCGAACTGCGACGAGTGGCCGCCGACGTCAGCGACACGGGGATCGACGAGCTGATCCGCTGGGCCGGTCCCGACACGTGGCGCAGCCCCGGTGCCGAGGCCTGTCGGGCGACGCTGGAGTGCGACCGCCAGCGCCTGCTCAACGCCGCCGACGAGCTGCGGGACGGCGCCTGGCGCCTCGAACGGCAGGCCGATGCCGCCGACGCGCTCGCCGCGCTGCGCCCCCTCACATGAGGCCGGCGGGCTCCAGGCCGGGCAGGTCCCGACGTCCGAACAACCAGGCCAGGCGCAGGGGAGGCGGCGCCGCCAGTGCGGCGGGCGGCAGCCCGGTCATCCCCATCGGGCGCCGGGCGTTCCAGCGCATCTCCATGACCCGGAGCTCCAGGCGGACGAACTCGTCGGGCCAGTCGTCCGGCTCGACGCCGATGTCCAGGTCGACGAGGTGCACCTCGACCTCCCGTCGCCGCAACGCCGGGAGGTCTCGGATGGCCAGGTCCTGGCCGGACGGCTCTCGGCTGTGGCCGTCCCAGGCCGTGACACCGGCCCACGTCTGCTCAAGCCGCCAGATCGTCCGCCGGACGTCGTCGACCTGCTCGGTGGCCGGACGGGCTCGACCGGCGTCGATCTCGGCCGTGCGCCCTGCGGCGCCCCCGGGATAGCGGTCGGCGACCACGCCTCGCGCTGCCGCCTCCATCGCCCGCACGATGCTGTCGGCGTTGCGGGCGAGGTGCGCCAGCACGTGCCCGACGGTCCACCCCGGCAACCGGCTCGGTGCTCCCGGGTCGAGCCGTCCGCCGGCCAGGGCGTGGTCGAGCCGACCCAGCAGACGCTGGTGGGCGGCCGCCGCGCCGGCGACGTCGCGATCGAGCTGGCGATCGCGATCGGTCATGGACCGACACGGTATGGCGAGGCCCGTGCCAATGTGGGAGCCATGCAGCTCGGCATGATCGGACTCGGACGGATGGGCGCCAACATGGTGCGTCGCCTGGAGCAGGCGGGCCACCAGTGCGTCGGGTACGACGTCGACGCCGCGTCCGTCGACGGGCTGGCCACCGAGGGGATGGAGGGCACACACTCGCTGCACGACTTCGTCGCCGCGCTGGCACCACCCCGTCACGTCTGGATCATGGTCCCGGCGGCGTACGTCGACTCGACGATCGCCGGGCTGGTGGCGTTGCTGGAACGCGGCGACACGATCATCGACGGCGGCAACTCGTGGTACCGGGACGACATCCGCCGCGCCGAGCCACTGGCCCGTGACCACGGCATCGACTACGTCGACGTCGGCACCAGCGGTGGTACCCACGGCCTCGAGCGCGGCTACTGCCAGATGGTCGGAGGACCGGATGCGGCGATCGACCGCCTGACGCCCATCTTCGACTCGTTGGCGCCCGGCGTCGACGCCGCCGAGCGCACCCCGGAGCGGATGAAGGACGGCGCAGCGGTCTCGACGGCCGAACGAGGCTGGTTGCACTGCGGCCCGAACGGCGCCGGGCACTTCGTCAAGATGGTGCACAACGGCATCGAGTACGGGCTGATGGCGGCGTACGCCGAGGGCTTCAACATCCTCGGCACGGCCGACGTCGGTGCCGAGGACCACCCCGTTGACGCCGAGACGGCGCCGCTGGCCGAGCCGCAGTACTACCGCTACCACCTCGATCTGGCGGCGATCGCCGAGGTGTGGCGGCGGGGCTCGGTGATCTCCAGCTGGCTGCTCGACCTCACCGCGCAGGCCCTGGCCGTCGACCCCCAGCTCTCGATGTTCGAAGGTCGGGTCAGCGACTCCGGCGAGGGCCGCTGGACGATCCAGGCCGCCGTCGACGAGGGCGTGCCGGCACCCGTCTTGTCGGCCGCGCTGTTCGGGCGGTTCAGCTCGCGGGGGCGGGCCCAGACGGCCGACAAGCTTCTCTCGGCGATGCGCGCCGGGTTCGGCGGGCACGCCGAGAAGAAGGAGGACACCAGTCGATGAGCGAGCACCCATGAACGGCGTGTTCGGGCCGGGCAACCAGCCGAAGGCGGACGCCCTCGTCCTGTTCGGATCGACCGGCGATCTGGCCAAGCGCAAGCTCTTTCCCGCGCTGTACGCGTTGGCCAAGCGCGGGCACCTCGACGTGCCGGTGATCGGTGTCGCCCGCAGCGACTGGACCGACGACGACTTCCGGACACATGCCAAGGAGTCCATCGAGGAGTTCGTGGAGGGTTCCGAGGAACACGTGATCGACGACGTGCTGCGCCAGCTCGACCTGGTGCAGGGCGACTACTCGGCCCCGACGACGTGGGAGGAGCTGGAGGTCACGCTCGACCGGTGCGGCTCGAAGACGGCCGTGTACTACATGGCGATCCCGCCGGACATGTTCCCGACGGTCGCCAAGGCCCTGGCCTCCGTGGGGCTCAACGAGCGGGGCCGCATCGTCGTCGAGAAGCCGTTCGGTCGTGACCTCGAGTCGGCCCGCCACCTCAACGAGGTGCTGCACACGATCTTCCCCGAGGAGCGCATCTTCCGCATCGACCACTACCTCGGCAAGGAGGCGGTGGAGGACCTGCTGGTGTTCCGCTTCTCGAACATGCTGCTCGAGCCGATCTGGAACCGCAACTACGTGCGCAGCGTCCAGGTGACGATGGCCGAGAAGATCGGCGTGGAGGGCCGCGGGACGTTCTACGAGACGGTCGGGGCGACGCGTGACGTCTTGCAGAACCATGCCCTGCAGATCGTCTCGCTGCTGGCGATGGAGCCCCCGGTCGGGCCGGAGTCGTCGTTCCTGCAGGACGAGAAGGCAAAGGTCCTGGCGGCCATGGAGCCGGTCGACCCGTCCTGCATGGTGCGCGGGCAGTACGTCGGGTACCGGGACGAACCGGGCGTCGCCGCCGAGTCGAACGTGGAGACGTCCATCGCCGTGCGGCTGATGATCGACTCGTGGCGGTGGGCCGGCGTGCCGTGGTACGTGCGCGTCGGCAAGGCCCTCACCGAAGGGGTGTCGGAGGCCGTGGTCGAGCTGCGCAAGCCGCCACAGCTGCTGTTCGACGAGGCCGGCGGACCGGCGCCGAAGCGCAACCTGGTGCGGTTCCGGCTGGGCAAGCGCGACGGCGTGACGTTCACGCTGCAGGCCAAGACGCCGGGACCGCACCTCGACAGCCAGGAGGTCGACATCGGCGTCGACTTCGCCGCCGCGCTGGGTGAACGCCAGGACGCCTACGAGCGGTTGCTGCGCGACGCCATCGACGGCTCGCCGCGGCGCTTCGCCCGCCAGGACATCGTCGAGCAGACGTGGCGCATCGTCCAACCGGCGCTCGACGACCCCGGGACGGTCTACCCCTACTTCCGCGGCACGTGGGGGCCCACCGAGTCGGACCGCGTCCTCAACGGTGACAGCTGGTTCGATCCGAGCTGACAGGTCAGCCGAGTTGTCGGGCTGCCCGGTCGAAGAAGTGCTCCGTCCGGCTTCGGCGCTGCGCTTCCTCGTTTGGCTCCAGACCCCAGTCACCCATGGAGGCCAGCGCAGCTGCCGAGACGTACAGCTCCCAGAGGCACAGCCAGTCGAGCGGCAACGCACCGACGGTGTCGCGGTGCAGCGCGAGGTAGCGGTTCGTGAACTGCTCCATGGCATCGTCGTCGTAGCGGCACAGCAACTCGACGCGGGCGGTGGCGAGGTCGGCCAGCGGATCGCCGAAGCACGCATCCTCCCAGTCGATGACCGCCACGAGGCGACCGTCTTGCCAGAGGACGTTCCCGGGCCAGTAGTCGCCGTGCAGCAGGACGCAGCGGTCGTGGCCCTGTTCGAACGCGCTCGAGGCGAGCACCTTGCTGACATGTCGCCCGGCCTCGGTGGACGGAAGGTACGGGATGACCGCCCGGCAGGGATCCTCGATCGGGTCGACTTCGGGGAGCTGCAGCGACTCCGGGTCGAGGGCGTGCAGACCGACCAGGAACCGGGCCATCTGGTCGAGACCTCCAGGCAGGTCATCGGCCGCCAGCTCGGTTGAGCCGTCGATCCAGTCGATGAGGAGGTACGGGGCGGTCACGGCACTGGAGTCGTCGTACCGATACGGCTCCGGAACCGCAAAGCCCCGCTGATGGAGGGCGGCGAGCACGCGGTACTCCTTCGCCGTGACCGATCGACCGTGTTGTTTGAAGTCGGCCGAGCGGTGCTGCCGGAACACGACCCGCCGCCTGCGCCCAGCCGAGGTGGTGACGGTCAGCCCGACCACGTTCGCCGAGACACCGCCGATCAGCGCTTCTGCCGCAACGAGCCGCCCACCAGGTTCGAGCTCAGCCACCGCCCGTTCGATCCCGGGCGTCACCTCCACGGCGCCGAGGGTACGGCGCGGCAAACTGGTCAGCGGACCTTGAGGATGATCGTGGCGACGTCGTCGCGAAGGCCGCCGGGGCGACGTGACATCAGCTCCGCACGCAGCTCGGCGGCGATCCGCGCCGGCGGCAGCTCGTGGTGGGCGCACAGCCACTCCCCCAGCTCGTCCTCGCCCATCGCCTCATCGCGCGGCGCGTCCGTGACGCCGTCGGTGTAGAAGATCAACACGTCGCCGGAGCGGAGCTGGTGGGTTGTGGCCGTCAGGGTCGGGGGGAACAGACCGAGCAAGGTACCCGGCTCCCCGAGCACGTCGATCGAGCGGTCGGCGTGGCACACGAAGCCCGGCGGGTGGCCTCCGAGCGAGAGCTCCAGGACTGGACCACCGGGTTCGCCCACCGTCAGCGCGCCGAAGGCGACGGTGCAGTACGTGTCCAGCGGGTGCTCGCGCACCGCCTCGTGGACCCATCGCAGCACGGCGTCCGGGCCGCGCAGGTGCATCGCCGCGGCCCTGGCGGTGTGACGGGCCGTGGCCGTGACGGCGGCCGCCTCGATGCCCTTGCCGCACACGTCGCCGATCAACACACCCCACCGGTCGCCGCTGATCGGGAACACGTCGTAGAAGTCGCCACCGACACGCAGCCCGTCGGACTCGGGCCAGTGCTCGGCGTGCAGGTCGATGCCCTCGATGGTCGGCAAGGACGCCGGCAACAGGCTGCTCTGCAGCACATCGGCGATGCGTCGCTGCTCGTCGAGCATCTCCGACAAGCGCTCGTTGGCCTTCGCCGCAGCTGCCTCGGCCGCCCGCTTCGCCCGCATGTCGACGGCGAACAGCATCCACTCGAACGGGTCGAGGTTGAGCGTGACGCCGCCGAGCAGTACCGGCACGCGGGTCCCGTCGCGGTGCAGGAACTCCTTCTCGTAGGCGTCGAGCCGTCCGGTGCGCAGCATCGCCGCGACGGCCGCGACGTCCTCGTCCCGGTAGTCGTCGGGCGTCACCTCGACGTAGTCGAGCCCACCTTCGCCGAGCGCCGGCAGCCCCAGGAGATCGAGGAAGGCCTGGTTGGACTCCAGGATCATCTGCCCGCGACCGGAGCAGGTCCCGATCACGCCGACGCTGGCCAGGGCGGCGAGCCTGGCCCTGCTGGCCGTCAGTCGCTCGGCGTGTTCGGCGATCGACCGTCCCGCCCGCACCCGGGCGATGGTCGCGCCGACCTGGTCCGCCACCAGGTCGAGGAAGGCGACCTCGTCGGCGCTGATCCGCTGGGCGTGGTCGAACGACCAGCACGCCGCGCCGAGCCGTTCGCCGCCGACGTTCACCGGCACGGCCAGCAGGGCCTGCTCGGCGAACCCGGGGAGATCCGTCGTGCCCGGGTACTGACGCTCGATCTCGTCGAGATCGGGACAGATCACCGACGCCCCCGTGCGCCACGCATCCGTCGCCGGCACGGACGCCGTGAGCGGCACTCGCCGCCAACCGTCGAGCCGGCTCTCGGCGTACCCGCTCGCCGCGGCCAGTTCGAGATCGTCGCCGTCGACCAGGTAGAGCAAGCCCGTCGACGCGCCGAGCTCGGTCCTCGCCACCTCGACCAGCGCACTCCCGATCTCGTCGATGTCCTCCGCCGCGTTCAGCGCCGCGGCCACGCGACCGACGCGACGCAGCCGGCTCGTGACCCGCTGCTGCTCGTCGAGCGACTCCAGGTTCTCGACGGCGAGGGCGGTCAGGCGAGCGACGATCGGGACGAACGCCGCGTCGTCCTCGTCGAACCGGCGGCCGCTCGTCCCGTTGGCCACGACGAGGACACCGAGCGGGCGGGTCCGGCCGGTCAGCGGGGCGACCACCGCCCACCGGGCGCCGAGGGCGCGCGCCGTGCCCGCCAGATCGGGCGGTCCGAACGCCTCGGGGTCGGTCTCGACGTCGATGACGATCGTCTGGCCACTCGCCATGACCCGCCGCACCGGATGTTCCGGCACGTCGGGGATCAACTGGCCCTGACGGACCGCCGCCGCGTCGGGCCCGGCGAGCACGCGGCGCAGGGCTCCGCCGGCGTCGAGCATCACGACCTCGCAGGCATCGCAGTAGGCCGGGGCCAGCGCCGTCAGCAGCGACCGCATGGCGTCCTGCATCGTCACCGCCGACCCGAGTCCCGACGCGACCTCGCCCAGCAGCGTGGTCCGAGTGTCCAGACCGGACGTGATCGCGCCCGCCTCGGTCGTCATGCAGGGTCAGCCTGCCACGGTCGACGCCGAGCTCCCACCGGGAGGTCGTGGGATCACCACCACCGTGCCGTCCGGCTCGTGGTGGACGCGCACCCGCACCCCGTAGTACTTGGCCAGCACGTCGGGGCGGAGGACATCGTCGGCGGCGCCCGTGGCGACGCAGCGCCCCTCGTGGAGCAGGACCAGCCGATCGGCGTACAGGCCCGCCAGCGTCAGGTCGTGCATCGCCGACACCACCGTCAGCCCGTGCTCGTGCCGCAGCTCGGCGACCAGCTCCAGCGCCTGCTGCTGGTGCCCGATGTCGAGGGCGCTCGTCGGCTCGTCGAGCAGCAGGATCGGCGCCTCCTGGGCCAGCGCCCTGGCGATCACCAACCGCTGGCGCTCGCCGCCGCTGAGCGTGCCGAGCGGCCGATCGGCGAACGGTCCCAGCTCCAGCCGCGCCAGCACCTGGGCGACGACCTCCCGGTCGTGGTGGTCGTCCGAGGCGAAGTAGCGGATGTACGGGGACCGCCCGAGCAGCACGTACTCGAAGCCGGACATGTCGTCGGGGAGCACCGGCAGCTGCGGGACGTAGGCCACGAGCTGGGCTCGCCGGCGCCTGGATCTGGTGGCCAGCGATGCGCCGTCGACGACGATGTCGCCGGTCGCGTCGACGAGCCCGGCCACCGCCCGCAGCAACGACGACTTGCCGGCCCCGTTCGGACCGATCAAACCGACCCACTCACCGGATGCGATGCGGTCGTCGTAGGCCTCCAGGGCCACCCGTCGCCCGTAGGTGACGCCCACCCCGCGCAACTCGAGCGAGCTCATCGCCGAGCTCGGGTGCGCAGGACGAAGATGAAGAACGGCGCGCCGAGGAACGCGGTGACGACACCGATCGGGGTCTCGGCGGGGTCGGTCAGCACCCGACCGGGGATGTCGGCGATGACCAGGAAGGCGCCCCCGAACAGCAACGACAGCGGGAGCAGTGTCCGGTAGGAACCCCCGACGACCAGGCGCACGACGTGCGGCACGACGATCCCGACGAAGGCGATCAACCCGCTGACCGAGACGGCGGCGGCCGTCCCCAGCGTGGCGGCGATGACGATCACCAGGCGCACTCGCGCCACCGGCGCGCCGAGCGTGGAGGCCTCGTCCTCGCCGACCCGGAACAGGTCCAGGTGACGACGGTGGAGCAGCAGCACAACGGCACACAGCACCGTGTACGGCAGGAGCATCCGAACGTCAGACCACTTCGCCGTGTACAGCCGGCCGAGGATCCACGAGTAGACCTCGCGCACGAGGGGGATGTTGCGCTGCAGCAGGAACGTCTGGATCGCCGTGGCCAGGGCGGCGACGGCGACGCCCGCCAGCACGAGCGTGACCCCGTCGCGGGACCCGCCGAACGACGCACCCACGAAGTACGTCAGGAAGACGGTGGCCAGGGCCGCGACGAAGGCGAAGATCGGCGCCGCTTCGAAGGGCCATCCCGCCGTCGACGAGCGGAAGACGGTGATCGCAAGGGTCGCCCCCAGGCCGGCGCCGGCGGCCACGCCGAGCAGGAACGGGTCGACCAGCGGGTTGCGGAACACCCCCTGGTAGCTGGCGCCGGCGATCGCCAGCATCCCGCCGACGAGCGCCCCGAGCAGGACCCGCGGCATGCGCACCTGCCACACGATGTTCCACTCGGCATCCGTCACCCCACTGTCGATCGACACGAGCGGAAGCCGGTCGAGCAGCTCCAGCGGCACTCGCCACCACTCGGGACCGGCCGGTCCGATGACGATGCCGACGAGCAGGGCGAGGACGAGGACGCCGACGCCGATCGCCAGCCACGGCGGACCGCGCCGGCGCGCCGCCGGGACGGCGGTCGCGGGCGCCAGGGTGATGGCGCTGTCAGCCACCGCCCGCCGGCACGAGGGCCTGCTCGATCGCGTCAGCGACGGCCTGGGCGTACTCGACCACCCGCGGGCCCCAGCGCGACGCGATGTCGTCGTCCATCTCGAACACGTCGCCCTCGACGACGGCCGTCATGTCCGCCCACCCGTCGCGCGCGGCGACGGTCTCCAGACTCTGGGCGCAGCACTTCGAATCAGCGAGGAAGATCAAGTCGGGATCCTCCGAGATCACGAACTCGGCGTTGAGCTGCGGGTAGCCACCCGAGTCGTCCTCGACCTCGTCGGCGATGTTGCGGAGCCCGAACAGCGAGTACACCTCGCCGATGAACGTCAACGACGTGACGCTGAACAGCGTTTCGTCGAGCTCGTGGTAGTAGGTCAACGGCACCTCGCTCGTCGGCACCGATTGGGCGATCGACTGCAGGTCGGCCTCCATGTCGGCCACGACCTCGGCGGCGTCGCCGACGTGTCCGGTGATCGCCCCGAGCTGCTCGATCTGGGCGTAGGCATCGCCGAACGTCGTCGCCGCTACCCCCTCCCACACCTCGATGTCGAGGGCCTCGAGCTGCTCGGTGAGTCCGGGCGTCCCGGAGTGCACCACGAGGTCGGGCTCGTAGCCAGCGATGGCCTCGACGTTGGGCTCGAACGCCGACAGGTCGGTGAGCACGGCCTCGGCTTCGGGCGGGTAGTTGGAGCTGCTGTCGACGGCGATCACCTGCTCGCCCGCGCCGATGGCGAAGAGCATCTCCGTCGCCGTGGCCGACAGCGAGACGATGCGCTGCGGAGCCGGGATGGTCGTCGTGGTCGCCGCGGCGGTGGTGGTGGTGGTCGCCGCGTCGCCCGACGCCGGGTCGTCGTCGCCGCACGCCGCGACGAGCAGGGTGGCACCGGCGAGCACGCCGGCGATCAGCATCGTGGTCCTGTTCGCCACGGTTCCTCCGTTCTGGAGGACAAGTGCTCGGCGCGTCACCGCGAACCGCCCTTGCCTCGAGGGTCTGGTCATCGCTCGCAGGGCCAGGCGACCGGACTCGTCCACACGAGGTGGCTTTACCGTTGCGGGTCAGTGCCGGGCTCTCACCGGACTTCGCTGGGTCTTGCGACCGCGGTACGTTACCGGACCGGTGACGGAAGCGCTGACGGAGGACCCCCGCCCGGACGGCCTGCGCACCGCCCCGTCGGTCGTCGTCGTGAACACCGGCGACGGCAAGGGCAAGAGCACCGCGGCATTCGGGATCATGGTTCGCGCCGTGGCCCGGGGCTGGCGGGTGGCCGTGGTGCAGTTCATCAAGAGCGGCAAGTGGCAGGTCGGCGAGGAGAAGCTCGGACGGGAGCTCGGCGTCGACTGGCTCGCCGTCGGCGACGGGTTCACCTGGGATTCGGACGACCTCAGCCACGACATTCGAGCTCGCCCGCGCCGGCTGGGCGCAGGCGGCGAGCCTGATCGCCGCCGGTGACCACCAGCTCGTCGTCCTCGACGAGCTGACCTACCTCTGCACGTGGGGCTGGGTGGACGTCGCCGAGGTCGTGGCGGCGATCACCGACCGGCCGGCGCACGTCAACGTCGTGATCACCGGGCGCGACGCGCCGCAGGCGCTGATCGACGTCGCCGACACCGTCACCGAGATGCGCAACATCAAGCACGCCTACGAGCAGGGGATCAGAGCCCTTCGGGGCGTCGACCATTAGCTCGCTGACCCTCCTGCTCGGTGGGGCGCGCAGCGGGAAGAGCTCGCTGGCCGTCGACCTCGGACGGCGCCACCACGGGCCGGTCACGTTCATCGCCACGCTGGAGCCGTTCGACGACGACCTGACAGCGCGTGTGGCGCGGCATCGCGCCGAGCGACCGCCCTGGCCGACGGTCGAGGCGCCGCTCGACCTGGACGGCGCGCTGCGCGCCGCTCGAGGGATGGCCATCGTCGACTGCCTGACGCTCTGGGTGAACAATGTGCTGCGCCGCGGCGACCCGGACGACCAGATCGAGGCTGCCGCGACCGCGGCCGCCGAGGTGGCCGCAGGTCGCGACGCACCCACGGTGGCCGTGTCGAACGAGGTCGGGCTCGGTGTGCACCCGGAGACCGAGCTGGGACGGCGCTACCGCGATGTGCTCGGCCGGGTGAACCAGACATGGGCCCAACGAGCCGGTCGGACGCTGTTGCTCGTCGCCGGGCGGGCGGTGCGGCTCGACGACCCGATCACGTTGCTCCGGTGAGCTCCCTTCACGACGCGCTGCGCCAGCTGCCGGCGCCCGACCGCGCCGCCGCCGCCGCCGTGCACGAGCGGGCGGCGACCATCCTTCGACCGAGCGGCGCGCTGGCGTGGTTGGACGAGCTCGCCGAATGGATCGCCGGCTGGCATCGCACGGACCGGCCGCGCATCGAGCGCCCGGTCGGGCTGATCTTCGCGGGCGACCACGGCGTCGCGGCGGCCGCGGCGGTCAGCGCCTACCCGCCCGAGGTCACCGCAGCCATGTTCGCCGCCTACCAGCAGGGTCGCTCGACGATCAGCGCGTTCGCCCGCCACGCCGGCGCCACCGTCGAGGCCATCGACGTCGGCATCGCCCGGCCGACCGGCGACATCCGCTTCGAAGCGGCGCTCTCCCCGGAACGGTTCGAGGAGATCGTGGAGGTCGCCACCGCCGCCGTCGACCGCCTCGACGGCGACCTGCTCGTCGTCGGCGAGATGGGCATCGGCAACACCACACCGTCGGCGGCCCTGTCAGCGGCGCTCGCCGGCGGTGAGACCGCGGCGTGGGTCGGGCGCGGCACCGGCATCGACGACGCCGGCTTGGACCGCAAGCGGGCGGCCGTGCAGCAGGCGGTGCGACGGATCGCCGGTGTGACCGACCCGATCGAGGTGCTGCGCGAGGTCGGTGGCGCCGAGCTGGCGGCCATCGCAGCGGCGGTCGTCGCCGCCCGCCACCGGTCGATGCCCGTCGTGCTGGACGGTTACGTGGTCACGTCGTCGGTGCTGCCACTGGTGATGATCGAACCGAGTGCGCTCGACCACTGCATCGTGGGTCACTGCTCGGCCGAGCCGGGCCACCGTCGCCTGCTCGAGCGGCTGGGGAAGCGCCCGCTGCTCGACCTCGACATGCGCCTCGGCGAGGGCAGCGGGGCGATGGCTGCCGTGCCGCTCGTGGCCATGGCCTGTGCCGGCATCACCGAGGTCCCGACGTTCACGGAATGGTTTCAGTAGGGACCTACAGTGCCCCGCGTGGGGATCATCCCGTCGGCTTCGTACTCCGTCACCGTCCGACTGGAGGTGCCATCGGAAGGCCTGCCCCCGAGCCTGTTGACGTCCGCCGTCGAGGCCGTCGGCGCCATGGTGACGGCGTTCGACGTCACCGCGGCGCGCGGAGACCTCCTCCAGGTCGACCTGACCATCGCCGCCCCGGACGCCGAGCACGAGGAGGAGATCACCAGCGCGCTCGCCGCGGTGCCGGGCGTCGTCGTCGGAAAGGTGTCCGACCGGACGTTCCTGCTCCACCTCGGGGGCAAGATCGAGATCACCAGCAAGGTGCCGCTGAAGACGCGCGACGACCTGTCGATGGCCTACACGCCCGGCGTGGCGCGGGTCTGCCGGGCGATCGCCGAGCGACCCGAGGACGTGCGACGGCTGACGATCAAGCGCAACACGGTCGCCGTGCTGACCGACGGGTCGGCCGTGCTCGGGCTCGGCAACATCGGGCCGGCGGCGGCGCTCCCGGTGATGGAGGGCAAAGCGGCCCTGTTCAAGCGGTTCGCCGGCATCGACGCCTTCCCCATCTGCCTCGACACCCAGGACACCGAAGAGATCATCCGCACCGCCCAGGTGCTGTCGCCGGTGTTCGGCGGCATCAACCTCGAGGACATCGCCGCGCCACGGTGCTTCGAGATCGAGCGCCGGTTGCGCGAGCTGCTCGACATCCCGGTGTTCCACGACGATCAGCACGGCACCGCCATCGTCGTGCTGGCGGCGCTCGTCAACGCGCTGAGGGTCGTCGACAAGCCGTTGCAGGACGTGCGCATCGTGATGTCCGGGGCCGGTGCGGCGGGGCACGCCATCATTGATCTGCTGCTGCTGGCCGGCGCCACCGACATCGTCGTCGGCGATGTCCACGGGATCGTCCACGCCGATCGCGGTGACCTCGACGACTCGCTGCGCTGGATCGCCAGCACGACGAACCATCGCGGGCTGACCGGCCCGATCGGCGCCGCCTGCGCCGAGGCGGACGTGTTCATCGGGGTGTCGGCGGCCAACGTCTTGACCGAGGCCGACGTGGCCTCGATGGCCGCAGACTCGATCGTCTTCGCCCTCGCCAACCCGGACCCCGAGATCGATCCCGTGCTGGCCCGCCGCCACGCCAGGGTCGTCGCCACGGGGCGCAGTGACTTCCCGAACCAGATCAACAACGTGCTCGCCTTCCCCGGGGTGTTCCGCGGCCTGCTCGACGCGCAGAGCCGCTCGATCCCGGACACCGCGCTGCTGGCCGCCGCCCACGCATTGGCCGACGTCGTCGCCGAGGACGAGCGGCAGGCGAACTACATCATCCCCAGCGTGTTCCACCCCGATCTGGCGTCGACCGTCGCCGCTGCCGTGAGCAAGGCCGTGGCCGCATCCGCCGTCGATGACTGACCCGCTTGGGGGGTTCCTCGCCGCCACGCAGTTCCTGACCAGGGTCCCGGTTCGGCTGCGGCGGGCGCCCGACCTGGCCGCCGCGGTGGTTTGGTTCCCCGTGATCGGCGCCCTCGTCGGAGCGCTCGCCGGAGCGATCGTGGCCGTGCTCGGCCGGGGCACGACGCCACTCGTCGGCGCCGCCGTCGGGGTGCTCGCCGGCGTCCTGGTGACCGGCGCGTTCCACGAGGACGGGCTGGCCGACCTGGCCGACGCAGTGGCCGGTGGGACGACGCCCCAGCGCCGACTCGAGATCCTGCGGGACCCCCACCACGGCACCTACGGCGTCGCCGCGCTGTGCGGGTCGATCGTGCTGCGCGTCGTCATCGTCGGGTCACTGCCGGCGTCCATCGCCCTCGCCGGGTTGATCAGCGCTCACGCCCTGGGTCGTGGCGCAGCCGTGGTGGCGATGGCGGTCGCGCCACTGGCCCGGCCGGACGGCCTCGGCGCGGCGTACGCCGCTACCGTCGGCCGATCCAGGGCGATCGCTGCCGCCGCTGTCGCGGCAGCCATCGCGGCCGTGGCCACCGGGTGGTGGGTCGGACCGCTGATGGCCGCCGCCGCGCTGGCTGCGGTCGTGATCGTGGTCATCGCCCGCCGGACGCTCGGCGGCATCACCGGCGACGTCCTCGGCGCGATCGAACAGGTCGCCGAGTGCGCCGTCCTGCTCGGCGCCGCCATCCTCGCCGCCGACTACGCGCTCTGGTGGCGTTGACCGAACCGTCAGAAGCAGATCCAGTTCATCGTCCCGTCCTCGTCGGTGGCGACGGAGAAGAACTCGCCGCCCATCTGCATCGTGCAGATCATGAACGGCGCCCGCAGGCCGTCGTCGGCACCGTTGGACGGGCGGCTGCCCTGGCAACGGGCCTGCCACCAGCCCGGGCGGGGCACGGAGATGCCGCCGTGAGCGACGCAGATCCTGCGCATGGTGTCGTCGTGGTCGGGTGCCGCTGAGGCGACGCCCATGGGCAGTGACGCCAGTGCGGCGATGCCGCCGGCGATCAGTGCGCGTGTCTTCATGATGTTCCTCCTTGCTCGTCGGCGGACGTCCCGCCGCTCGCCGACAACGGCGTGACGGCGCGGCTCACGTCGTGAGGTCGGATCTCACGCCTCGGAGATGAGTGCCGCCCGCCGGGCGGCTGACTGGAGGAGGGGCGATGCCTCGTCGACGCATCAACGGCTTCGAGATGTACTACGAACGTCATGGCGACGGGGAGCCCGTCGTGCTCGTGCACGGGAGCTGGACCGACCACACCAGCTGGGCCTTCGTCGTCGACGAGCTGGCGCGCACCCACCACGTCGTGACGTACGACCGGCGGGGGCACTCGCGCAGTGAGCGCCGCCTCGACACCGTTCCTCGGCGCGTCGACGAGGACGACCTGACTGCGCTGGTCGAGGCGCTGGACCTGGCGCCCGCCCACCTGATCGGCAACTCGTACGGAGCCTCGATCTCGCTGGGCGTGGCGGCACGACACCCGGAGGTCGTGCGCACCGTCATCGCCCACGAGCCCCCGCTGATCGGCATCGCCGGGCCGGGCACGCTGTTGGCCGAGCAGGTTCGGCCGATCGTGGAGGTGATGAGGACGGTCGCCGCCGACGTGCGGCGAGGCGAGGCGGCAGCCGCGGCGAGCCGATTCGTCGAGGAGATCGCCCTCGGTCCCGGAGCCTGGACGATGCTCCCCGCCGAGATCCGCCGGACGATGGTGGCCAACGCCACCACGATCCTCGACCTGCTCGCCGACCCGTGCTGGGCGGCGCCGCCGTCGCTCGACGCCATCATGGCGCCGGTCCTGCTCACCGAGGGCGACGCCAGCCCGAGCTGGTTGCCCGGCGTCGTCGATGCCCTCGCCGCCACGGCGACGGTGTCCCGCCACACGTTCGTCGGTGGCGGCCACGTTCCGCACCAGACGCACCCAGCCGAGCACGTCGCCGTCGCTCGGTCGTTCATCCAACCCGTCGCTGCGACCAGCGGCGTTCACGAAGGGAACCCATCATGATCCGCACCACCGCCAACACCACCGGGATGGTCTCCGCCGGCGACGTCGAGCTGTACGTCGACCAGCGCGGAACCGGCCCCGACGTGCTGTTCCTCGCCGGGCTCAGCGATCCGGCCGAGGCCTGGACGTTCCAGCTGGAGGCGCTCGCCGACCGCTACCGGATGACGGCGTTCGACAACCGGGGCGCCGGGCGCTCGCCGATGCCGCCCGACGGGTTCACCGTCGCCGACATGGCCGACGACGCGGCCGAGCTGCTGCGGGCGCTGGGCATCTCGAGCGCCCACATCGCCGGGTTCTCAGGCGGAGCCGCGACCGCCCAGCACCTGGCGCTGCGCCACCCAGAGCTGGTGCGCAGCCTCGTGCTGGTCAGCACCTGGGGGCGGGCCGACCGCCTCCTGCGTTCGTTCATGGAGGCGTGGACCTGGCTCCCGGACGCGGCGCCGTCCGAGCGGGCGATGCTCGAGGCGTTCTTCGCACTCATCTACACGCCACGGGCCCACGAGACCGGCATGGTCGACGCAATCATCGAGGAGGCGATGTCGTTCCCGTTCCCGCAACCGCCGGAGGCGTTCATCCGCCAGCTGGCAGCGTGGAAGGTCCACGACACGCTGGACCGGGTGCACGAGATCACCTGCCCCACCCTGGTCGTCGCCGGTGAGGTGGACCTCATCACGCCGCCGCGCTACGGACGCGCCGTCGCCGAGCGCATCGCCGGTGCCGAGTTCGTCGTCCTCGACGGCGAGTCCCACCAGCCGTTCCAGGAACGCCCCGAGCAATTCAACGAGCTCGTCACCGCGTTCTGGTCGCGGGTTCAGGACGAGGCCAGCGCGGCCACGCGGCCGATGCCCTCCTCGATCGCCGCATCGCCGAGGGCGAAGGAGAACCTGGCGTAGCCGGGCGCGCCGAAGGCCTCGCCGGGGACGAAGGCGACCTTGGCCGCCGACAGCACGTGGTCGGCGAGCTCGAGCGTCGTCGCGCAGGTGCGCCCCGCGAGGTCTCGGCCGAGCAGTCCGGAGACGTTGGGGAAGCAGTAGAAGGCACCCTGCGGCTCGAGGCAGGTGACGCCGTCGATCGCCGAGAGCTGCTCGTGCATGGCGCGACCCCGCCGCTCGAACGCCGCCCGCATCATGGCCACCGCCTCGAGGTCGCCGGCGACGGCGGCCAGCGCCGCTCGCTGCGACACGTTGGCGACGTTCGACGTGGCATGGCTCTGGAAGTTGATCGCTGCCTTGGCCACGTCCGCCGGAGCGATCATCCACCCGACCCGCCAGCCGGTCATGGCGTACGTCTTGGCGACCCCGTTGACGACGACGCACTGATCGGCCAGATCCGGGACCAGTGTCGGCATCGACGTGAACTCGTGCGGTCCGTAGGTGAGGTGCTCGTAGATCTCGTCGGTGACCACCCACACGCCACGGTCCAACGCCCACTGTCCGATGGCGGCGACCTGACCGGGCGGGTACACGGCACCCGACGGGTTGTCAGGACTGACGAACAGCATGGCCTTGGTGCGCGGGGTCCACGCCGCCTCGAGCTGGTCGACGGTGACCTGGAACCCCGTCTCCTCGGTCGTCTCGACGATCCTCGGCACGCCGCCGGCGAGCGTGATCGCCTCGGGGTACGTCGTCCAGTACGGCGCCGGGCAGATCACCTCGTCACCGGGATCGCACAGCACGGCGAACGCCGTGAACACGGCGTGCTTGCCGCCGTTGGTGACCAGCACCTGCCCGGCCGTGCAGTCGAACCCGCTGTCCCGCTTGGTCTTCACGGCGATCGCCTCGCGCAGGTCGGGCAAGCCCGCGGCCGGCGAGTAGCGGTGGTTCTTCGGGTCCGTGCAGGCGGCGACGGCGGCCTCGACGATGTGCTCGGGCGTCGGGAAGTCCGGTTCGCCGGCGCCGAAGCCGATGACCGCCTCGCCCTGCGCCTGCAGCGCCTTGGCCTTGGCGTCGACAGCGAGGGTGGCGGACTCGGCGATGCCGGCGAGGCGCTCCGAGACGCGAGACGTGGGCACGGGGCACGCTCCTTGACGGGTTCGTGGGCGGGCGGAAGATCCGCTGCCATGCTGGCACAGTGATCGCGACGGCTCCCGGCGAGTTGCTCCTGCCCACCGACCTGCTCCCGGCCGACGGCCGGTTCGGCTGCGGACCTTCCAAGGTCCGCCCCGAGCAGCTGGACGCCGTGCTCGCCGGCGGGCGCTCCGTCATCGGGACCTCGCACCGCCAGCCGCCGGTCAAGCGCCTGGTCGGCACGATCCGCGCCGGGCTGACCGAGCTGTTCGAGCTCCCCGGGGGCTGGGAGGTCGTGCTCGGCAACGGCGGCACCACGGTGTTCTGGGACGTCGCCACGTTCGGGCTCATCGACCGCCGCAGTGAGCACCTCGTGTTCGGCGAGTTCTCGTCGAAGTTCGCCGAGGCCGCGGCAGCGGCGCCGCATCTGGACGAGCCGTTCATCGTGGCCAGCGAGCCGGGTGATCACCCGGCCCCGATCGTCGATCCCGCCGTCGATCTCTACGCACTGACCCACAACGAGACGTCGACCGGCGTGGCGATGGACCTACGCCGGCCTGACGGGACCGAGGGCGCGCTGGTCGCCGTCGACGCCACCTCGGCCGCCGGCGGGCTGCCGTGGGACCCGGTCGAGGTCGACGTGTACGAGTTCGCGCCGCAGAAGTGCTTCGCCGCCGACGGGGGCCTGTGGGTCGCGGCGTGCTCACCGGCCGCCGTCGAGCGCATCGAGCGCATCGCCGCCGGCCCTCGCTGGCGACCGGCGTCGCTCGATCTCGGCGTCGCCCTGACCAACAGCCGCCTCGACCAGACGTACAACACACCGGCCGTGGTGACCCTGCTGCTGTTCGCCGAACAGGTCCGCTGGATGCTGGACAGCGGCGGGATGGACTGGTGCGCCAAGCGGTCGCGCTCGTCGGCCGACCACCTGTACGGGTGGGCCGAGGATCGGGAGTGGGCCACCCCGTTCGTCGCCGACCCGGCGAAGCGGTCGAGCGTCGTCGGCACGATCGATCTCGCCGCCCCGATCGACGCCGCCAAGCTCTCGCAGGCGCTGCGGGCGAACGGGATCCTCGACACCGAGAGCTACCGCAAGCTCGGTCGCAACCAGGTCCGCATCGGGCTGTTCCCGGCGATCGAGCCCAGCGACGTCGAGGCGCTGACGGCGTGCATCGATCACCTCGTCGAACGCCACGCCGACGTCCTGGCGCCATGACCGCAGTGCCGACGGTCGACGAGGTCCTGACCCTCGTCGAGATCGAGCCGCTGCACCGCCCCATCCTGCTCGTCGGCCTGACGGGCTGGTTCGACGCCGGCGGTGTGGCCACGACCGCATTGGCCCAGGTGGCTCCGTGGGACGGCGCAGTGACGGTCGGCGAGATCGACCCGGACCCGTTCTACGACTTCACCCAGGAGCGACCAATGGTGGAGTTGGTCGATGGCGACACGCGGTACGTCAACTGGCCGAGCAACGACTTCCAGGTGGTGCGCACCGGATCCGCCCATGACCTGGTCGTGCTGAGTGGCGTCGAGCCGCACCTCGCCTGGCGGACCTATGCCGGCTGCGTGGTGCACGTCGTCGAGGCGCTCGGCTGCACGGCGGTGGTCTCCGTCGGGGCGATCGCCGACGCGGTCCCCCACACCCGGCCACCGATCGTGGTCGGCAGCACGGCGTCACCGGAGCTGGCCCAGCGCCTCGGGTTGTCGGCACCGACGTACCAGGGCGTGACCGGGCTGATCGGCGCGTTGCACGTCGAGCTGGAGCAGCGGGCGATCCCGACGATCTCGCTGCGCGTCGGAGTGCCCCACTACCTGGGCCACGCCGAGCATCCGCTCGCCGTCGGCGCGTTGGTGCAGCACCTCGCCCACGTGCTGTCCGTGCCGCTGACCGCCGACCTGCAGGAGCAGATCGATCGTTGGGGGGCGCTGCACGACGAGGCGATCGCCGGCGACGCCCAGCTGCGGACGTACGTGTCGATGCTCGAGGCCGACTACGACCGACGCGCCGAGGCCACGATGCGCGGCGCCGACGACCTCGCCGCACGCTTCGAGGAGTTCCTCCGCGAGCAGGCACCCGACGACGAGTGATCAGGCGAGGCGGTGGAACCGGCGCCCGGTGTGGCGGCGGTAGACGACCTCGATGAGGAACGACAGCACGAGCGTCGCCAGCAGCGCCACCCATGCGGCCGGCGGCGCGTTGGCGACCACGTAGATCATCAGCAGCACGAACATCACGATGCAGGCCACCAGCGAGGCGATCACCAGCGAGACCTTGGCGCCGGTCTCGTGGCGCACCCGGAGGTGGGCGGCGTTGACCGAGGCGTACACGATGAGGAACGATGCGCTGGCCATCATGGCGATCGGTCCGAGGTCGAACGCCAGCACGAACACGATGGCCAACCCGCCGGTGATGAACAGCCCCTCGACGTGGCGATTCCAGATCGACCGCGTGAACGTCGTCGGCAGCTGCCCGTCGCGGGCGATCTGGTAGGACACCTTGGACGCACCGAACAGCGTGGCGTTGACCGCCGACGAGGTCGACAGCAGGGCGGCGATGGCGATCAGCTTGAAGCCGAACTGCCCGAGGAACGGTTCGGCGGCCTCCGCCAGCGTGTAGTCCTTGGCCGCTTCGAGCTGCGGGATGGGCAGGTTGCCGATCACGCCGATCGAGACCAGCACGTAGATGACGATCACCGTCACCACGGCGATGTAGATGGCGCGCGGCAGCTCGCGCTTCGGGTTGGCCATGTCGGCGGCGGCGTTGGTGATCAACCCGAAGCCTTCGTAGCCGATGAACAGGATCCCGGCGGCGAACAGGATGTCCGAACCGGCGGGCCACCCGGACGGCGCCAGCCGGTCGGGGTCGACGGAGAACATGCTGGCCACGATGAACCCGACCAGGATCAGCACCTTGATCGCCACGATCACCGACTCCGCCTTGCCGACGACCGCCGAACCGAGGAAGTTGATGCCGACGAACACGATGATGATCCCGGCAGCCAGCAACCGCGACACGAACGAGCCGGTGTCGTCGGGCAGGAACGTCATGGCGTAGCCGGCGAAGCCCGCCGCGTAGAGGGCGATCGAGATCACGTAGGCGAGGTACTGGAAGATGTTCAACCCGCCGGTGAGGATCCCGTCACCGAGTCCCTGCACGAGGAACTGCACCGAGCCGCCGGCGCTCGGGTAGCGCACGCCGAGCTTCGTGTACGAGTAGGCGGCGAGCAGCGCCACACCACCGCCGATCAGGAACGCCACCGGCAGCGCCGTGCCCGACACGGTGGCGACCACCCCGAGGATCGAGAAGATGCCGGCGCCGATCATCCCGCCGATGCCGATGCTGACGGCGGCGAACAGCCCGACCTTGCCTCCGCCGTGCGACGAGCTCAAGCTGTCGGCTCCCTCGACGTGCCGTGGAGGCGGCCGGACCGCACCGCGGCGACGATCGCCTCGTGGTCGCGCTCGGACTGGTCGGCGTAGGCGAGGGAGAACTCGGCGATGGCATCGTCGAGCCGGCTGCTGCGGCCGCAGTACCCGGCGATGACCGCCGGATCGCCGTTGCGGGCGTGGCTCATGGCGAGCATGGCCGCGCACATCGAGCCATAGTCCGTGAGTGTGCTGCCCGCCAGCGAGGCGAGCGGCATGGCCGCCTTGAGGTCCTTGAGGCGGCGAACGTAGTACGGCACGTCCCCGATCGACGTCCATCCGAGCAACCGGTCGCTGACCGCCTGCATCAGCCGCTGACCGCGAACAACTCGCTCACCCTCGTGGGCCGGGCTCGGATCGCCGAGGGCCAGGCGGACGTCCGATGGCATGGCCTCCTTGAGCTGGATGAACAGCGGGTCGTGGGGGCCCTCGCCGAGCAGCAGGGCGACGAGGTCATCCGTACCGACACTGCCGACGCCGACGACCTTGCGGGCCACATCGACCACGTGGTAGCCGCCGAGCATCGTGCGGACGTCGACGGTGGTCGTCGCGACGTAGTCCTCGAGCGCGTCGACCACCTGCTGGTGGCGTGCCGCGTCCAGGCGCTCGAGCAGCGGTGGGCGGATGGCGAATCGGAGGTGATCGCCGACGACCTCGGTCAACCGCGGCAACGTGGACCGGTCCTGGTGCCGCAGGGCCACCAGGAAGCCACGGCGGAACACCGGGTCGTCGTGGCCGACCTGCCGTACGAGTGGTGAGCCCCTGTCGATGACGACGCGCCAGAGGTCCTGCGTCCCGAGGCGGGCCGTGCCGCCGATGACCCGGCGGTAGTCGCTGATCGCCCGCCGAACGGCGGCGCGGCACTCCCCTCGCCCGGCTCCGTTCGACCGCCCAGCGAGCACCAAGCTGGCCGCCATCCGCTTGAGGTCCCACTCCCACGGCCCGACTGCCGTCTCGTCGAAGTCGTTCACGTCGAACACGACCACCCCGGTGGGCGACCCGTAGAACCCGAAGTTCATGCAGTGGGCGTCGCCGCAGACCTGCGTGCGGACGCCCGTCGTGGGCGTGGCCAGGAGGTCGTGGGCCATCACGTCGGCCGCGCCGCGGAAGTAGCCGAACGGCGACGCCGCCATGCGGTCGACGCGGACCGGCACGAGGTCCGGTGCCCGCCGGCGGTCGGCTCGCTCGAGGCGGGCGACGGGATCGAGTCGATTGCCGGGCGGAGCCCAGGTGGCGTGGCTCGATCGAGGCGTCGTGCGCCGCAGCGCTCGCCCGGCGGCGCGCCGTTCGGACCACGGTGGGCGCCGGCGGCGGAGGTCGAGCGGGTCGTCGGCGCTCACGGGTCGGGCAACGCCGGGCCCTCGGCGGCGGTGCGCTCCTGGTGGCTCGGGCGGCCGCGGAGCGCACCCATCAGGACGACGGCGATCGCCGCTCCGAGCAGCGGCCCAGCGACGTACACCCACCACGATCCGAGGTCGGCGCCGACGATGGCCGGTCCGAGCGAACGGGCCGGGTTCATCGAGGCCCCGCTGATCGGGCTGGCGAACAAGCCGAGCAGGGCGATCGTGGCGCCGACGGCGAGCGCCGCGTTGTGGCCGATGCTCCGGTACCCGGTCGCCGTGTTGAGGATCACGGACACGAGGATCGCCGTCAGCACGATCTCCATGACGAGAGCTCGCACGTCGCCGGCGCGGGCGTCCGGGAAGGTGCCCCCGAGCGCGACGTCGCCGAGCAAGCCCTGCAGGAAGGCTCCCGCCAACAGGCAGCCGGTGAGCTGGGCCGCGAGGTAGGGGAGGATCCACGCCGGCCGGAACACGCCACGCCCGGCGAAGGCCAACGTCACGGCCGGGTTGACGTGGAAGCCCGACAGCGGCCCCCAGGCGTAGATGAACGCCATCACCAGCGCGCCGGGGGCGATCACGGCGGCGGCCTGGCCGATCGCCGTGCTCCCGACGTAGCCGTTGATGACACCGGGGCCGGCGGCCACGAGCGTGAGGAGGAACGTGCCGACCAGCTCGACGGTGACGCGCACGAGCAACGGCCATTGCCGCAGCGCCGTCTCGTCGAAGCGCACGACGGCGTCGCCGGCGCGTGCGAGATCGTCGTGTTCCTCTGCTGCCACCGTCGGGCGACGGTAGTCCGTCGGGCGTCAGGCCTTCGCGGCGGCGAAGCCTTTGTCGAGATCGGCGAGGATGTCGTCGATCGTCTCGGTGCCGACGCTCAAGCGGACGAGTCCGGGGTGGACGTCGGACGCCAGCTGCTCTTCCGGGGTGAGTTGGCTGTGGGTGGTGCTGGCGGGGTGGATCACCAGGCTGCGCACGTCGCCGATGTTGGCCACGTGGCTGTGCAGCTCCAGCGCCTCGACGAACCGCTTGCCGGCTTCCAACCCGCCCTCGATCTCGAAGGCGATGATCGAGCCGTATCCCTTGCCGCCGCCGAGGCGCTTGGCCCGCTCGTGCCACCGGCTGTCGGGCAGGCCGGCGTAGTTGATCGACAAGACCTGGCCTTGTCCGGTCAGGTACTGAGCGACCTTCTCGGCGTTCTCGAAGTGGCGCTCCATCCGCAGGCTCAACGTCTCGATGCCCTGGAGGATGAGGAAGGCGTTGAACGGCGAGATCGAGAAGCCGATGTCGCGCAGCAGCTGCACGCGGGCCTTGAGGATGAAGGACCCGGCGCCCAGCGCCGGCCAGTACGCCAGCCCGTGGTAGCTCGGATCGGGTTCGGTGAAGCCGGGGAACCGGTCGGACGCCGAGAAGTCGAACGAGCCACCGTCGACGATCGCGCCGCCGATCGAGTTGCCGTGCCCGCCGAGGAACTTGGTGAGGCTGTGCACGACGATGTCGGCGCCCCACTCGAGTGGGCGGATGAGGTACGGGCTGGGCACCGTGTTGTCGATGATCAGCGGGACCCCGGCGTCGTGGGCCACGCCGGCGACGCCCTCGATGTCGAAGACGTCGTTCTTCGGGTTGGGGATCGACTCTCCGAAGAATGCCTTGGTGTCGTCCGTGACCGCCGCCCGCCACTGGTCGAGGTCGTCAGGATCGTCGATGAACGTCACGTCGATGCCGAGCTTGGGCAGCGTGTAGTGGAAGAGGTTGTACGTACCGCCGTACAGCGACGAGGAGGAGACGATGTGGCTTCCGGCCTGGGCCAACGTCAGGATGGCCAGCGTCTCGGCCGCCTGGCCGGAGGCGACGGCGAGCGTGCCAGGGATCCCGATCGCCGTGGTGCAGCCGCCCTCCAGTGAGTTGAGTCGTGCCTCCAACGCCGCCTGCGTCGGGTTCATGATTCGGGTGTAGACGTTGCCGACCTCGGCGAGGGCGAACAGGTTGGCGGCGTGCTCGGTGTCGCGGAACTGGTAGCTCGTCGTCTGGTAGATCGGCTGGGCGCGGGCGCCGGTCGCCGGATCCGGTTCTCCACCGACGTGGATCTGGCGCGTCTCGAAACCCCATTGCTCGCTCATGGACGGCGAGCGTAGTCCGGGAATTCCCGACCACGTCAGTCGGGTTTACCGTCGTGCCAAGCTGGCGGGGCGTGAACACACATGCGGAGCGGGCGTTGGCGGCGGCCGACGAGGCGTGGGCACGGTTCGACGGCGAGCAGCTGATCGTTCAGCTGTCGGCGGCAATGCGCGGCTTCACCGCAGCCGGCGACGTGCGCCGGGCGGCGACGACGTGCGCCGCGCTCGGGAACGCGTACGCCTACGTGCTGGGCAACATGACGGCGTCGCGGGCGTGGTTCATCCGAGCCCGTCGGCTGGTCGCCGATGAGGAGCCCTGCCTCGAACAGGGGTGGGTGGCGGTGGCGGCGATGGGCTGCGACGTCGACGACCCGGCCGAGCTGCTGGCCGCCGCCGAGTTTGCCCTGGACCGAGCGCGCCGGTTCGGCGACGTCAACCTCGAGACGAAGGCCCTGGCGGACGCCGGACTGGCGCACGTGCAGGCGGGGCGGGTGGCCCAGGGCATGGCGTTGCTCGACGAGGCCATGGCACTGGCCTGCGGTGCCGCCGACGACCGGGACAGCGCGTGCCGGTCGGCGTGCTCGTTCTTCACCGCCTGCTACTACGCCGCCGACTTCGAGCGGGCCGACGCCTGGGCGGAGCCGATGCGCCGCCACGGGCTCATCGGCGCGTCCGGCCCGGCTCAGGCGTTCATCTCCGGCCATTGCGACAGCGTCCATGCCACGCTGCTGATCGAGCTCGGCCGGTGGACCGAGGCCGAGGCCGTGCTGTTGCGGTCCAAGCAGCAGTTCGAGTCCGTGACCGGGGCGTCCAGCTGGCACCCGGACATCGCCCTCGCCGACCTGCGCGTGCGCCAAGGTCGGTGCAGCGACGCCGAGCAGCTGCTGATCGGCAAGGACCAGGCGATGCAGGCGCTGCTGCCGGCGGCCCGACTGCACCTCGCCCGGGGTGACCACGACCTGGCCCGGGCGACGGCGCACCGCGGCCTGCGTGCCGTCGGGGCGGACCAGCTGCGGACGATCGAGCTGCTGACGACGCTGGTCGACGTCGAGCTTGCCGCCGGAGACCTCGAGGCCGCGACCGCGGCATGTGCCGAGCTCTCGGAGCAGGCCGAACGGGTCGCCGTTCCATCGCTGGCCGGGCGGGCGGCGGCGGCGCACGCCCGGGCACTTTCCGCCGGCGGGTGCGACACCGATGCGCTGGCACTGCTCGAGCGCACGGTCGACTCGCTCGATGCCGGCCGGTTGCCGTGGCTGCGGGCCGCCCTGCTCATCGAGCTGGCACGGCAGCGGCTGCGCTGCGGCGACCGGGGCGGAGCGGCCGCCGATGCATCGGCGGCGAAGGCCGCCCTGGCCGAGCTCGACGTGGTGCTCGGATCGGGCGACGTCGACCTGTTGGCCAGCCTCGGCGGTGCGGCCACGCCGCGCGCCGCGGCGACGGCCGAGCTGGCCGGTGGCGGCTCGTGGTGGACGGCGACGTGCGACGGAGTGAGCGTCCGCCTCCCAGACACCAAGGGCTTGGCGTACCTGGCTGAGCTGATCGCCAACCCGGGCGCCGAACGCCACGCGCTGGACCTCGTCGACCGCGTCGAAGGCGTCGAGGCCGGCATCGACCGCCGGGCGTTCGGTGATGCCGGGCCGTTGCTCGACTCGGCGGCGCGCACCGCCTACCGGCGCCGGATCGAGCAACTGCGGGCCGACGCCGAGGACGCGCTGGCTGAGGACCGCCTGGAGGACGCCGAAGCGACGCGCGCCGAGCTCGACCAGCTCGTCGGCCAGCTCGCCCAAGCCTTCGGGTTGGGCGGCCAGGCGCGCCGGGCCGGCTCCGTGGCCGAGCGGGCGAGGCTCAACGTCACCCGGGCGCTGCGGGCGGCGATCGCCAAGCTGACCGATGCGCTGCCGGACGCTGGTGCGGCCCTCGATCGACACGTCCGCACCGGCACGTACTGCGCGTACACCCCGGCTCCGGGCGAGCTGCGATGGATCGTTCAGCGCGCGGTGAACACTTCTCGCATTGATTGAACGCCAATGGGAGCATGGAGACGATGCAGGCCATGCCATCCACCGACGTCGACGAGATCGCAGACGGGATCTACCGCCTGTCCACCTGGGTCCCGGACGTGACGCCGGACGGCTTCACGTTCAACCAGTTCCTGCTCACCGGCGAGGAGCCGCTGCTGTTCCACACCGGCATGCGCGGGCTGTTCCCGCTCGTCGCCGAGGCCGTCGCCACGGTCGTCCCGGTCGAGTCGTTGCGGTGGATCACGTTCGGCCACGTCGAGGCCGACGAGTGCGGGGCGATGAACATGTGGCTGGCGGCGGCGCCGCACAGCGAGGTCGCCCACGGCGCGCTGGGGTGTGACGTGTCGCTCAACGACCTCTGCGACCGGCCGCCCCGGGCGCTGGCCGAGGGCGAAGTGATCGACCTGGGCGGCAAGCGGGTGCGGCAGATCTCGACCCCGCACGTGCCCCACGGGTGGGAGGCCCAGGTGCTCTTCGAGGAGACGACGGGGACACTGCTGTGCGGAGACCTGTTCAGCCAGTTCGGCCGCCGTCCGGCGGTGACGACCGACGACATCGTCGAGCCGGCCGTCGTCGCCGAGCAGATGTTCCATGCTTCGTCGCTGGCCCCGAGCACCGGCGCCACGCTGCGCACGCTTGCCGACCTCCAGCCGACCACCCTCGCCGTCATGCACGGCGGCTCGTTCACCGGCGACGGCGGCCGAGCCCTGCGCGACCTCGCCACGGCCTACGACGAGATGATCACCGCCGCCGCCTGACCGTCGCCGTCATGCAGGGCGGACGGCGGACACGAGCAGGGCGCGGCCGGGGATCGCGACGCCGTCGTCGGTCGCGTAGCCGGCGGCGAGCTCGGCAGCGGTGCGGTGAACGGCGGCCCGCTGGTCGTCGGACGCCGCGTTGAGCAGCCGTGCGAGTGGTCCGGCCAGCGAGCCGACGCGGGCGACGTGCTCGTCGATCGATGCCGACCGGAACACCACCGGCAGCGCCTCGACCTCGACGCCGGCCAACCCCGCCCCGGTCGTCAGTGCGGCGAGGTGCGTCGGATCGCCCAGCGAGAAGATGCCGCCGGGTCCGATCGGCGGCCCACTCCCCATGCCGTTGATCATCGCCGCCATGCCGACGCAGGTCATCCACGGGTTGTGCTCGAGACCGGCCCACGTCAGCGCGGCGAACCGACCGCCGGGCACGAGCACCCGATGGATCTCGACCAGCGCCGCCGCAGGGTCCGGCGTGAACATCAACCCCATGCGGCAGGCCACGGCGTCCACGCTGGCGTCGGGGCGGTCGATCGCCGACACGTCCAGCACGTCGACCGTGACGTTGGCGAACGCTGGCGTTGCGCCGACGAGCGACCTCGACCATCGCCGGCGCCACGTCGCTCAGCACGACCTCGCCGGTCGGGCCGACCAGGAGCGCCAAGGTCGCGCCGAGCGCCCCCGGGCCCGCCGCCAGCTCCAGTACCCGATCGCCCGGCTGGACGGCCAGCCGCTCGACGAGCGCCTGCGTCGCCGCCGTCGTGTGCTCGTCGAGCTCGTCGACGTTGGCATCCCAGGCCGCCGCCACCCCGTCCCAGTCCGCGGCGATCGTGCTCACGTCGGTCATGTCATCCTCCCGCTCCACGACAGTTCTTCACTACAGTTATACTTGAACGAATACATGAAAGGTGTAGCGAATTTGGCTGGTCCTGTCAAGCGGACGTACGACTCATCCCGCCGGCGGCAGCAGGCGGCCGAGACGAAGGGACTGATCGTGCGCACGGCACGTGACCTGTTCCTCGAGCACGGGTACGGCCGCACCACCGTCGCCGACATCGCCCGTTCCGCCGGCGTCTCGGTGGAGACGATCTACGGCGCCTTCGGCACCAAGGCGACCGTGCTGCACCGGGCCTGGGACATCACGATCGGGGGCGACGAGCAGGACATCGTCTTCCACGAGCGGCCGGAGATCCACGCGATGCGCGCCGAGCCCGACCTCGCCAAGCGCCTCATGGTGCACGCCGCGCTCTCGACGCGCACCGCACAGCGCATCGCGCCGTTCCAGCTGATGGTGCAATCAGCCGCAGGTGCTGACCCGGCAGCGGCGGCGATGCTGGAGGAGATGGGCCGCCAGCGGCTGGCGGGCATCGGGGTGATGGCCGCCGAGGCGGCGAAGACCGGTCAGCTGGCGACGAGCGAGGCGGAGTGCCGCGACGTGATCTGGTCGATGACCGACGGCATGCTGTGGCACCGCCTCGTCAACGAGCGCGGCTGGACGAACGATCGCTTCGCCGAGTGGCTCGGCCGGATGTGGATCGCCCTGCTCGTTGAGGTGTGAGGCACCCGCGGGGGTCAGCCGCCGCTGGCGTCGGCGACCTTGGTCTTGCCGGCACCGATCCACGGCATCATCGCCCGCAGCCGGGAGCCGACCAACTCGATCGGGTGATCCTTGCCCTCCTGCTGGAGCCGTCGGTAGTTCTCCCGCCCGGACTCGCTCTCGGCGACCCACTCGTCGGCGAACTTGCCGGACGTGATCTCCTCGAGGATCGCCTTCATCTCGGCCTTCGTCTCGTCCGTCACGATGCGCGACCCACGGGTGAGGTCCCCGTACTCGGCGGTGTCGGAGATCGAGTAGCGCATCCCGGCGATGCCCTCCTCGTACATCAGGTCGACGATCAACTTCACCTCGTGGAGGCACTCGAAGTACGCCATCTCGGGGGCGTACCCGGCCTCGGTCAGCGTCTCGAACCCGGCCTGCACGAGTGCCGTCAGCCCGCCGCACAGCACGACCTGCTCACCGAACAGATCGGTCTCCGTCTCCTCCGGGAACGTCGTCTCGATGACCCCGGCGCGCGTCCCGCCGATGGCGTCGGCGTACGACAGGGCGACCTCCTTGGCGTGACCCGTTGCGTCCTGCTCGACGGCGATCAGCGACGGCACCCCGCCGCCCTCCTCGTAGGTCCGCCGCACCAGGTGCCCCGGTCCCTTCGGCGCGATCATGATCACGTCCACGCCCTCCGGCGCGGTGATCCTCCCGAACCGCACGTTGAAGCCGTGGGCGAAGGCCAGCGCGTCGCCCTGCTTGAGGTGCGGCGCGATGTGCTCGTCGTAGATCGCCTTCTGCTCCGTGTCCGGCGCCAGGATCATGATCAGGTCGGCGGCCGCCGCGGCCTCGGCGATCGGCAGCACCTGCAGCCCCTGCGACTCGGCCTTCTCGATCGACGACGACCCTTCACGCAGCCCGACGACCACGTCGACGCCCGAGTCACGGAGGTTCAGGGCGTGGCCGTGCCCTTGCGAGCCGTAGCCGATCACGGCGACCTTCTTGCCCCTGATGATCGCGGGGTCGGCGTCGTCGGCGTAGTACACGTTGGCGGTCATCATCCGTTCCTTGTCTTGACAGCGCGCAGGCGCGCGTGGCGATGGAGCTTGGGCAGGGCGATCCGCCCGGTCCGCTGCAGCTCGGAGAGGCCGTGGCCCTCGAGCAACGACTCGAAGTCGTCCAGCTTGTCAGGGTGGCCTTCCAAGCTCACGGTCAGCGCCTCCGGCGCGACGGCGAGGATCTTGCCCTCGAAGATGTTCGTCAGCTCGACGACCTGCCCGCGATCCTCGGGCGTCACCCGCACGGTGGCCAGCAGCAGCTCGCGCTCGACGGACCGCTGCGGTTCGAGCTCCGAGATCTTCAGCACCTCGACGAGCTTGAAGAGCTGCTTCGTGATCTGCTCGAGCGGCGTCGACTCGACGTCGACGACGATCGTGATGCGGCTGGTGCCGTCGTCGGCCGACGGGGCGACGGCGAGCGAGAAGATGTTGTAGCCCCGGCGGGCGAACAGGCCGGCGATGCGGGCCAGCACGCCGGGGCGGTTCTGGACCAGCACCGAGAGGATGTGGTGCGTGTCGAGGGTCGCGGTCACGACAACGAACCCTTCTGCTCCATTTGGTCGGCCGGCAGCACGAGGTCGTCGTTGCTCAGGCCGGCCGGCACCATCGGGAAGACCTTCTCGCCGGCGTCGACCCGGAACTCGACGACCACCGGGCGGTCGTTGATCGCGTTGGCCTTCTCGATCGCCGGCTCGACCTCCTCCGGCTCCTCGACGCGGATCCCCACGCAGCCCATCGCCTCGGCCCAGCGCACGTAGTCCGGCGTGTCCGGCGACAGGTACACCTCGCTGTAGCGCTCGTCATAGAACATCTCCTGCCATTGGCGGACCATGCCGAGGTAGCTGTTGTTGAGCAGCGCCACCTTGATCGGGATCCGCTCGACCGACGCCGTCACCAGTTCCTGGGCGGTCATCTGGAAGCACCCGTCGCCGTCGACGGCCCACACCGTGCGGTCGGGCCGGCCGACCTTGGCACCGATGGCCGCCGGGATCGAGAACCCCATCGTGCCCAGGCCCCCAGAGTTGACCCACGTGTACGGCTCGTCGAACCGCCAGTACTGCGACGACCACATCTGGTGCTGGCCGACGCCCGAGGAGAGGATCGTGCCGGCCGGCGCGTGATCACGCAGCTGCTCCAGACAGAACTGCGGCTTCAGCGCGTGTCCAGGCTCGCTGCGTTCGTACGTCAGCGGGAACTGCTCCCGCCACCCCGACAGCTTGCTGCGCCACGCCGACGTGTCGGCCTGCGCCGTGCCACCGTCCAGCAGGTCGCGCACGGCGCGCACGAGCTCGGCGACGACGTAGCGGCAGTCGCCGACGATCGGCACGTCCGGGCGGCGGACCTTGCCCTGCTCGGCCGGATCGATGTCGACGTGGATCACCTTGGCGTCGGGGGCGAACGAGTCGACCTTGCCCGTGATCCGATCGTCGAACCGGGCGCCGAGGGCGATCAGCAGGTCGCTTCGCTGCATCGCCGTCACGGCCGTGGCGTTGCCGTGCATGCCCGGCATGCCGAGCGCCAACGGGTGAGAGTCGGGGAACGCGCCGCGGGCCATCAGCGTCGTCACCACGTGGATGCCCGTCAACTCGGCCAGCTCGCGCACCTCTTCGGCGGCGCGCGCCTTGAGCACGCCGCCACCCACGTACAGCACGGGGCGCTCGGCAGCGAGGATCAACCGCGCCGCCTCCTTGATCATCCGCGGATGCCCCTTGACGTTCGGGCGATACCCGGGCAGCGACGCCAGCACGTCGTCGTCGGACGGCCAGTGCCACGTCATCGGGTTCTGCAGGACGTCCTTCGGCACGTCGACGAGCACGGGTCCGGGCCGGCCGGTGGACGCCAGGTGGAACGCCTGGCGGATGGCCAGCGGGATGTCCTCGGCGGACATCACCAGCTCGTTGTGCTTCGTCGTCGAGCGCGTGATGCCGACCGTGTCGCACTCCTGGAAGGCGTCGCTGCCGATCGCCTTGGTCGGCACCTGCCCCGTGATGGCGACCATCGGGATGGAGTCCATGAACGCATCCATCAGCGGCGTCACCAGGTTGGTCGCCGCCGGACCGGACGTCACGAGCGCCACGCCGGGTCGCCCGGTGACGTGGGCGTAGCCCTCGGCCATGTGACCGGCCCCCTGCTCGTGGCGCACGAGGATGTGGCGGATCGTCGACTCGAGCAGCGGGTCGTAGGCCGGCAGGATGCAGCCGCCGGGCAGGCCGAACACGACCTCGACGGACTCCTGCTCGAGGCTCTTGATGAGGGCTTGGGCTCCGGTGAGCTGCGGCATGGGGTGCTCCGGTCGGGAACGGGGTGGAAACGAGGCCGAAAATGCTTCGACCTCCCGGCTGGGAGGTCGAACGGGCACGCGTGGCGGTTGGGCCGGCGTGCTACCGGATAAGTACGAGGGTCAGCTTGAGCTGGCGACGCATCAGGTGCATCATGCCAGGTCGCCGCCAGTGTTGACAACCGGCCCGACCGGGCCGGCGTCGGATGCGCGCTGGGAAGTTGCTCGACGCGCGATGCGTCGCGCTCAGATCGCCCCCTGCAGGCGCGCCGCGACGACCGTGTTCTGCAACAAGCAGGCGATCGTCATCGGTCCGGTCCCACCGGGCATCGGCGTGAGCCATGCCGCCACCTCGGCGACCGCCGCTTGGTCGACGTCGCCGACGATGCCGGATTCCGTGCGTGACACGCCGACGTCGACGACGGCCGCGCCGGGCTTGACGTGGTCCGCCGTCAGCATCCGCGCCTGGCCGGCCGCACCGACCAGGATGTCCGCCTCGCGGCACAGCGCGGCGAGGTCCGGCGTGCGCGAGTGGGCGATCGTGACCGTCGCGTCGACGCCCTTGCGGGCCAGCAACAGGGCCAGCGGGAGGCCGACCAGTGTCGAGCGGCCGACGATCACCGCCCGCCGACCTCGGGTCTCGACGCCGTAACGCTCCAGCAGCCGCATCACGCCGAGGGGCGTGCACGGCACGAGGCCCGGCACCCCGCGCACCAGCCGCCCCATCGACAGCTCGGTGAGCCCGTCGACGTCCTTGTCCGGTGGGACGAGCCCCAGCACTGCGTCGGTGTCGAGACCGTCGGGGAGCGGTAGCTGCACGAGGATGCCGTGCACCGCGGGATCGGCGCCGAGCTCGGCGACCGCCGCCTCCACCTGACCCTGGCTGGTGCCGCCCGGGAGCCCGACGTGCCTCGAACGCAGACCGGCCCGCTCTGCGGCCTGGTGCTTCATGCGCACGTACACCTCGCTCGGCTTGTCGTCGCCGATCAACATCGTCGCGAGACAAACGGGCGGCGAGCCGAGACCGTCCAGCTCCTGACGCACGGCCACGATGATCTCGTCGCGCAACACCTTGCCGTCCATCAGCTGTGCGGTCATCGGCCGGCATGGTACGGCCCGGCGTCGGCGCCGACCCCTAATCTTCGCGCCCGTGAACCCTCCTCCCTCGCCGACGGTGCGGCCAGCCGACGGCCGCCTCGGCGTCCTGACGGTCGGCCTCGGCGCCGTCGCCTCCACCCTGATCGCCGGCGTCGAGCTCGTGAAGCGAGGGCTGGCCGAGCCGATCGGCTCGCTGGCGCTGATGGACACCATCCGCCTTGGCAAGCGCACCGACGACCGGTCGCCACGTATCCGGGACTTCGCGCCGATCGCCGCGTTGGACGACCTCGTCTTCGGGGCGTGGGACCCGTTCCCCGACGATGCCTACGTGGCAGCGCAACGGGCCGGCGTGCTGGATGCCGGCCGGCACGTCGAGCAGATCTCGGATGCGCTCCGCGACGTCCGACCCATGCCGGCGGCGTTCGACCGCCGCTACGTCAAGAACATCGACGCCGAGAACACGCTCGGCGCGGTCAGCAAGCGGCGCATGCTCGAGTCGATCCGCGAGGACATCAACCGGTTCCGCGAGGCCCAGCAGGTCGAGCGGGTCGTGATGATCTGGTGCGCCTCGACCGAGGTGTTCATCGAACCCGGTCCGGCCCATGCGAGCATCGAAGCGTTCGAGGCGGCGATCGATGCCGACGACCCGACGATCGCACCGTCGATGCTCTACGCCTACGCCGCGCTGCTCGAGGGCGTGCCGTTCTGCAACGGCGCCCCCAACCTGACCGTCGACACGATCGCCCTGCGCGAGTTCGCCACCGACAACGACCTGGCGATCTCGGGCAAGGACTTCAAGACGGGCCAGACGTTGATCAAGACGGTGCTTGCGCCGATGCTCAAGGCGCGGATGCTCGGGCTGTCCGGGTGGTACTCGACGAACATCCTCGGCAACCGCGACGGCGAGGTGCTCGACGATCCGGAGAGCTTCAAGACCAAAGAGGAGTCGAAGCTCGGCGTCCTGGAGCACATCCTCAAGCCCGAGCGTTACCCCGAGCTGTACGGGAACATCTTCCACAAGGTGCGGATCAACTACTACCCACCGCGCGGCGACAACAAAGAGGGCTGGGACAACATCGACATCTTCGGGTGGCTCGGCTACCCGATGCAGATCAAGGTCGACTTCCTGTGCCGCGACTCGATCCTCGCCGCCCCGCTGGCGCTCGACCTGGTGCTGTTCACCGACCTCGCCCAACGCGCCGGACTGGGTGGGATCCAGGAGTGGCTGAGCTTCTACTACAAGAGCCCGATGGCCGCGCCCGGGCTGCTCGCCGAAGACGACCTGTTCATCCAGCTGACCAAGCTGAAGAACACGCTGCGCTGGATCATGGGGGAGGACCAGATCACGCACCTCGGCCGGGAGTACTACGCCGGCAGCTGATCAGCGTCGGTGGCGATGTGGTCGACCCGCCGGTCGTGCGGCTCGACGGGCAGATCGCCGATCACCTGCTCGGCGAAGCAGGCCCCGATCGTGATGCAGTCGGCGCGCAGGCGGGGCAGGAACCGGTCGTAGTGACCGCCGCCCTGGCCGAGCCGCCGACCGTCGAGGGTGAAGGCGAGCCCGGGCACGACCACCACGTCGAGCGCCGCCGGATCCACACCGCCCGGCGCCACCACGAGGTCCGGGCCGTCCACCTCCGGGACGAAGGCGTCGACATCGTTCGCCGCGCACCACTCGAACCACGACTCGGTGGCCGGCTCGGTCGCCAGACCGTCGAACAGCATGACCTGGGCGCGCCTGGGCAGCTCGGCGATCGACACGATGCGCGCCCAGATCCGGGCGGAGCGGGCATGCCGATCGGCGGGATCGGCGGTGATCTCCCGGCGGATGCGCCGCAGCTCGACGCGCAGCGCCCGCTTGCGCACCGTGCGGTCGTCGTCCGGCATCGCCCCTACCATCGCAGCTGATGAGCAAGGCCGCGCCGCCGTTCGACACCGTCCAGTTCCGCAAGGTGCTCGGCCACTTCCCGACCGGCGTCACGATCGTCACGGGCCTGGCCGGCGACGAGCCGGCCGGGTTCACCATCGGGTCGTTCACGTCGGTGTCCCTCGACCCGCCGCTCGTCGGGTTCCTGCCGCAGATCAACAGCGACACCTGGCAGGCCATGGCGCCGGCCCGCCGGTTCTGCGTCAACGTGCTCCGCGACGACCAGGCGGCGCTGTGCTGGCGCTTCGCCAAGAGCGGGGTGGGCGACGACCGCTTCGACGACGTCGTGTGGACCCATTCGCCGACGGGATGCCCGATCATCGAGGGGGTCGGGGCGTGGATCGACTGCACCGTGGAGCACAGCCTCGAACTGGGCGACCACTACTTCGTGGTCGGGCGGGTCGTGGACCTCGACCACCACGCCGACCCCCACGTCCCGCTGGTGTTCTACAAGGGCGCGCTGGGCGGCTTCCTCTCCGCCGAATGACCCGCTGCGGCTCGGCGCTCCTCGTCGCTGCTAGGTAGCTGGCCGATCACCCTCGGCCGGCGGTCCGGGCGACGTCCTCCAGGCGCTGCCGGTAGGCGGTCCACCACGCCTCGTCGCGCTCCGGGAGGTTGCCGTTGTCGGCGCGCAGGCCGACCGTGCCGTCGACGAGCTCGCGCACCACGTCGGCGTGGCCGGCGTGGCGGTTGGTCTCGGCGATCATGTGCACAACGATCGTCTGCAGGGTCACCTCGCTGCGCTCGTCGGGCCACCACGGCACGTGGCCGAGGGTGTCGAGCGGCTGCGTCGCGATCGTGACGTCGGAATGGGCCCACACGCGGTGGTACAGGTCGACGACGTCCTGGCGCGACTCCTCGGCCGTCGCCCACATGTCGGCGTTCGGCTCGGCGTCCGGGTCGAACCACGGGAAGGGCTCGGGGAACGGCCGGCCGAACGCGTCGCCGAGGTAGCCGGCCTCGGTGCTGGCGACGTGCTTCACGAGCCCGAGCAGGTTGGTCCCCGTCGGTACAAGGGGTCGACGGACGTCGTAGTCGGACAGCCCATCGAGCTTCCAGAGCAGCGCGTCGCGGGCGATCTGGAGGTAGCGATGGAGGTCGGCCTTGGGATCAGTGCCGGGCATCCCCCAACCCTGGCAGGGCTACGGTGCGATCAACCACGAGAGGGAGACAGCGATGGGCAACACCGACATGATCAGGGCGGCATACGCCGCGTTCGAGGTCGGCGACGTACCGGGCGTGCTCGGCTCGTTGGCCGAGGACGTCGAGTGGATCGAGGCGGAGGGCTTCCCGACGGCGGGTACCTACCGGGGTCACGACGAGGTCGTCCAGAAGGTCTTCATGCCGCTGGTCGATGAGTACGACGGGTTCACGGTGAAGCCCGAGTCGTTCACCGCCGAGGGCGACACGGTGATCACCGTCGGGTGGTACGAGGGCACGTACAAGGCGACGGGCAAGACCGCCCGGGCCAGGTTCGCCCACGTGTGGGAAGTGCGCGGCGGGAAGGTCGCCCGCTTCGAGCAGATCGTCGACAGCGCCACGTTCAACCAAGCCCTGAGCTGAGTTCGCCGGCGCTTCGAGGAGGCCTTTGCTGGTTCGAGGTTGAGCAGTATCCCCGCGTCTCGTAGCTGCTGACGTGACGGGTCACGCCGGCGATGCCGACTCGGGCGCGTGTCCGTCCGCTGCGAACCTGGCTCTCGGGGCGGCCTCGTGGTTGGTGGCGGCGTCCTCGTCGAGGATCCTGCCGAGCGTTCCGCCTGACTGGGTGAGCATCCTGCGACCTCCGCGCCGGATGATCCGGAGCCGGAGTCGCGTCAACGGTCCGCGGTCCTCGAGCCGGTACCTGTAGTGGACCGTCGTTCCGATATTCGTGGGGGTGAACTCGAAGGTTTCGATGCAGAGGAAGAAGAGCGGTCCGCGACCCAAGGGTGTGAAGCGGTTGGTGAAGTAGGTGTACGGGCGCCAGTCGAGGTATTCGCGCAGCGCGTCGCCGTGGCGCCCATGGGCGCAATGGCTCGAGGCTCCGGGTCCGAGCCGTCCTTGCTGGTTGGGCTCGTTCTTGATTGCGGTCTGGAGTGGCTGCCAGCGCAACCGCTTCTCGGGATCAACGAAGTACTGCCACAAGACGGCCGGCGGGTACGGGTGCTCGCCGAAGCTGATCTCCACGTCGGCATCCTCCGAGCCGATGTAGACGCGGCGGGCTTCGCGCATCTGCGCCACGACGGGCTTGAGGTCGTGCACACCGCCCGTGATCTGGCCGAACGACTCGTACGTTTCGCTGTGCGAGGGCAGGTCGAACGCTGGGGGCATGCGCTGCAGGCAGGGGTCCGTGAGGAAGGCGTAGGCCTGCGGCCCGCCGCCGTCGCTGACGGTGTTCTTCAGCAGGCGGTGGGCGAGGATGACGTCCGGTCCGGCCAGGTCCTCCCGGTCGCCGTCGACGCTGAGCGCATACGTGCCGTAGTGGGCGACGAACTTCAGGTCGAGCGAGCCGATCGACGCGCACGCGGCGCAGCGGCACGTTGTCCCGCGCTGCATGTCCAATTGGCGGTTGGTGAAGTCGAAATAGCAGGTCTCAATCAGCTCGAGGAGCCGCTCACCGTCGTCGAACGATGGTTCGTCTGCGTAGCAGAAGACGGCGTCGCCTTCGAACTGGACGAAGCGCATCGGAGGCGCGAGCCGCGCGGATCAGCGCCGTCAGTTCGTGGACGATGGAATCGGCGTGCTCAAGCTCGGTGCCGACGAGGAACGCCGTGTAGCCCGAGATGTCGGCCAGCAGCAGGTAGCCACGTCGGGTCCGCTGACTCTGTGACACGGGCCACGATTCTCGCGCCCCACGCCAAGCTCGAAGACGGCCGCGTGATCGTCGTCAGTTGGCGAAGATGCGGGCGATGGCGACCGTGTAGAGCCATCCGTCCCAGCCGGCCGGCGTGAACCGGCCGGCGGTGCTCGCCGCGGCCAGCTCCTCGATCAGTGGACCGAGGTCGGCGGCGAGCCCGACCGCTTCCGCCCGGCCCTGCGCCATCAGGGCGTGGCGCGGGTCGCACACGCTGAGGCCGATGCGCGGGTTGGCGGCGAGGTTGCGGGCCAAGACCGACGACGGGTGGACCGTGAAGTAGATGGCCTCCCGAACGCTGCCGGCGATGACGACAGCGGCGTGCGGTTGCCCAGCCGGGTTGACCGAGGCAATCGTTGCGTTTCGCTGGCAGTTGATCAGCTCGACGACCTGCTCGGCCGACCACGGGTCCTCGGCGAACAGCGAGCGCGTGAACTCGGTCGCGCGATCCCTCGAGCTGGCGAGCGCGTCCGACAGCGTGACCACTGCTCGTTGCTACCAGTCGGGCGGCCGTCCGTCGAGAGCTTCTACGCTCGTCGACCGTGGCCAAGGTGACGCGTGGGTTCTTCGGCAGGGATCGAGGGCCCCGGGATCCCCGCCTGCCGCCCGGTCAGTACGACGCCGGCTCGGACTGGCCCGTGCTCAACGCCGAGGTGACGCCGACCCTGTCCACGGCGGACTGGACGTTCCGCGTCGAGGGCCTCGTCGAGCGGCCGACGACGTGGACGTGGGACGAGCTGCACGCCGTCCCGCCGTCCCGGTACGAGGGGCCGATCCACTGCGTGACGACGTGGTCGAAGTTCGACCTCGACTTCGAGGGCGTGTCCGTCGACGCGCTGCTGGCGGCGGCTCGGCCGCTGCCGTCGGCCACGCACGTGATGGCCTTCAGTCACACCGGTTACACGACGAACCTCCCCCTCGCCGACGCGACCGACGGCAAGGCCTGGGTCGTCTGGGACGTGGGTGGCCGGCCGCTGCCCGCTGATCACGGCGGGCCGGCCCGGCTGCTCGTGCCCCACCTGTACTTCTGGAAGAGCGCCAAGTGGGTCGCCGGGCTGCGGCTGATGGACCACGACGAGCCGGGTTTCTGGGAGCGCAACGGCTACCACGACCGCGGCGACCCGTGGCTCGAGCAGCGCTACCAGGGTGACTGATCCACCGATCAGAGCGTCGACCGCCGGCCCGTGGCGCACGGCGCGCGTGCTCGGGCGGCGGACCGAGACGCCGACGGCCGTCACGCTCACGCTCGGCCTCGACGAGCCGCTCCGTCACCTGCCGGGCCAGCACGTCGTCGTGCGGCTGACTGCACCGGACGGGTACCAGGCGCAACGCTCGTACTCCATCGCCAGCCCTCCCGGCGCCGACGACTTCCACCTCACCATCGAGCGCCTGGCCGACGGCGAGGTGTCGCCGTTCCTGCACGACGTCGTCGAGCCCGGTGACGACCTGGAGGTGCGCGGCCCGATCGGCGGCTGGTTCGTGTGGGACGGTGACGCGCCGGCCGTGCTCGTGGGGGGCGGGTCCGGTGTGGTCCCGCTGATGGCGATGTTGCGTCACGCCCGGCGCTCCGGCACGACACCGCTCGTCCGGCTCGTCGTGTCCGTGCGCAGCCCGCAGGACCTCTACTACGCCGACGAGTTGCCAGGACCGGAGACCACGGTGATCTACACGCGCTCCGCGCCGCCGGGTTCGACGTGCCCGGTCGGCCGGCTCGCCGTCGCCGACGTCGGGCCGATCGACGAGGCGGCGACGATCTACGTGTGCGGGTCGGCTCGATTCGCCGACGGCGCCAGCCGTGTCCTGCTGGACGCCGGGGTCCCGGCCGAGCGGATCCGCGTCGAACGCTTCGGTCCGACCGGCTGACGGCACCCCGCTTGACAGGAAACCAAATGGTTTCCTATACTCGATGAGGTGGAGACGGTCTTCCGAGCCCTCGCTGACCCGACCCGGCGGGCCCTCCTCGATGCGCTCTACGAGCAGGACGGCCAGACCCTCCTGGCCCTCACCGCCGACCGCGGCATGACGCGCATCGCCGTCGCCAAGCACCTCCGCCTGCTCGAGGAGGCCGGCCTGGTGGTGACCAGGCGACAGGGACGCGAGAAGTTCCACTACCTCAACGTCGTCCCGATCCGTCTCGTCCATGACCGGTGGGTGAGCAAGTACACGGAGTCCTGGGCGGCGGGTCTGTCCGGGTTGAAGCGCGAACTGGAGGAAGCGATGGAGAAGGTCTTCGAGATCTACATCCGCACGTCACCCGAACGGCTGTGGGAGGCGATCACCGACCCGACGATCAGGGCGAAGTACCACTTCGGCGCCGGTGTGGAGTCCGACTGGACCCCGGGGTCGAGGTACGCGCTCAACCACCCAGGCTCCGACGGCCCGCTCGCCGAGGGGGAGAACCTGGTCGTCGACCCGCCCCGCCGCCTGGTGCAGACGATGCACACGTTGTGGAGCGAGGACGCGGAACGCCAGGGGACGTCGCGGGTGACGTGGGAGATCGAGCCGATCGGTGACTCCTGCCGCCTGAGCGTGACCCACGACGAGCTCAGCGACGACGCCCCGCCCGAGCTGTACGGCGGCTGGCCGATGATCCTGTCCGGCCTCAAGACCTGGCTGGAGACCGGCGAGACCCTGACCACGCCCGGCTCGCTGATGTACGGCGAGCCCTGATCGACCACACCACCACCAGAAGGAGAACGCGATGACCACGACGACCATCACCGATGTCCGTACGGTCGGCATCACGGTGCGCGACCAGGACGACGCCGTCCGCTTCTACGTCGACACGCTCGGTTTCGAGAAGCGGCTCGACGCGCCGATCAGCCCGACGATGCGGTGGATCGAGGTCGCTCCCGGCGGTGCAACGACCTCCCTCGCCCTGACGGCCGGCGCCGAGGTGACCGACCCGACGGACACGGGCATCCGGTTCGAAGTCCCCGACGCCGCCGCCGAGCACGCCTCGATGTCCGGTCGGGGCGTGGCCGTCGGCGAGCTGCTGACGTGGGACGGTGTCCCGCCGATGTACTCGTTCGACGACCCGGACGGCAACCGCTTCTACATCGTCGAGGCGTCGTCGTGAGCCGCCGCACCGCCGATCGCACGAGCGCCGACGTGCTGGACACGACGTTCGCTGCCGAGCTGCGCACCAGCCCCGAGCCCGGCGGGTGGACCTACGTCGTCACCGACTGGTCGGCCGAGCTCTTCGGCACGCGCGGCCTCGTCAAGGTTGCGGGCACGGTGGATGGGCACCCCTTCGAGAGCGCCTTCATGGCCCTCGGCGACGGGACGCACAAGCTGCCGGTGACGGCCGCCGTGCGGGCCGTCATCGGCAAGCAGGCGGGCGACACGGTGACGATCCATCTGACGGAGCGCCGCCGCAGCTGACGGTCGCTACTCACCGGTGCGCCCGTCGATCCGCTCCCGCAACAGGTCGGCGTGGCCGTTGTGCCGGGCGTACTCGCCGACCAGCTTCTGCAGGTTCCAGCCGAGGCTCCGCCCGTTGCCGGCACCGATCGACGCCAGGTCGGTGTGCTCGGCGATGCGTTGATCGGCGCGGTCCCGCTCGACGGACCACGCCCGCATCGACACCGCCACCATCGATGCATCCACCTCGATGTCCCACTCGGGACCGTCGTCGGTGTACTGGCCCCAGACGAAGACCAGCTCGGCCGGCGGGCCCATCGCCCACGCCGCGTACACCCGCTCCATCTCCGTGAGGTGACGGACCAGGCCGAGCAGGGACAGCGGCGACGGTGGCGCCGACCGCATCACGAGCTGGGCGTCGTCGAGCCCTGCGCACTTCTCCTGCAGTGCGTCGCGATGGAAGTCGAGCCATCCCACGAGCACGTCGCGCACGTCGCCGTCCGTCGGTTCCGGAGCCCGCTCCAGCGATCCCACGGTCCAACGGTGCCACGACGGCGACGGCGAGGGCCAACGCCCGACCGTGGCAGGCTCGCACCATGGAACGTGTGCAGGGCATCGGTGGCGTCTTCTTCAAGGCCGAGGACCCGCCGGCGCTGAGCCGCTGGTACGCCGAGCACCTCGGCGTGATGGCCCCGCCGCAGAGCTACGACGAGGCGGTGTGGGAGCAGGAGCAGGGACCGACGGTGTTCGCGCCGTTCGGTGCCGAGCAGTGGGACAGCCCGCACCTCGGCCCGTCCGGGTGGGGCATCAACTTCCGGGTCGCCGACCTGGACGGCATGGTCGAACAGCTCCGCGCCGCCGGCCTTGCCGTCGAGGTCGACCCGGAGGCGTACCCGAACGGACGCTTCGCCCACCTGGCGGACCCGGAGGGCAACCCCGTGCAGCTGTGGGAGCCCGAGGTCCCCCCTCGATCATGACCGAAGAGCACCTCGATTCGCCGGCCATGGTCGGCGACGGGTTCTACAACCTCCACTCGCGCCAGCAGGCCGAGGCGGCTGAGGTCACGCTCGACGTGCTCCGGCGGGCGATGTCGACGCTGCCTCGCGACCTGGCAGCGACGACGGTCGCCGACTACGGCGCGTCGCAGGGCGCCAACTCGATGCGGCCGATCGGGGAGATCATCAGCGCGCTCCGTTCGAGGTCTCAGGCGCCGCTCACGGTCGTGCACACCGATCAGCCGAGCAACGACTGGACCACGCTGTTCGACACGGTGTACGACGCGCCGTTCAGCTACCTGCGCGGCGCCACCGACATCTTCCCGCAGGCCGTCGGCCGGACGTTCTACGACCAGGTGCTCCCTGATGCCTCGGTGATCGCGGGGTGGTCGTCGACCGCCGCACTCTGGCTGTCGCGACGGCCGCCGGTCGGGCCCGGCAACTTGTTCTCCCACCTCGCCGGACCGGCCGACCACCAGATCTGGGCCGCCGCAGCAGCGGACGACTGGCACACGTTCCTGCGCCACCGCGCCCGCGAGCTCGTGACCGGCGCCCGCCTCGTCATCTCCTCCATCACCGATGCCGGAGCCGACGGTGGTGACGACAGGTACGGCCCGTTCCTGCAGCTCGTCGCGGCCGGGGTGGAGGATGCCGTGCGGGCTGGGCACGTCTCGGCGGAGGAAGCGGCGGCGATGACGGTGCCGACGTACCTGCGCACGAACGACGAGATCGAGGCGCCGCTGCGCGACGGCGCCGCCGACCTCGTCCTGCTCGAGCACCAGCGGGCGCTGGCCCCGGACCCCGCCTTTCGCAGCTACGCCGAGCACGGCGACCGCACTCGATTCGCCGCCGACGCCGTGACCCAACTCCGAGCGTGGGCGCAGCCATCGTTGGAAGCCGGGCTGTCCACCGACCGCAACGCCGCCGCGCGCGACGCGGCGAGCAACGGGGTGTTCACCGCCATCGGCGCCCGGCTGGCGGCGGACCCGGAGCGCGGTCACTGCGACTGGGTGATCAGCGCGCTGGCCATCGCCAAGCAAGGTTGACCCGATGTCGTTCACCGTCGCCGCCGATTCCTACGACCGGTTCATGGGCCGGTACTCCACGCAGCTCGTCGGGCCGATGATCGAGCTGGGAGGTGTGGAGCGCGGCCAGTCGGCCCTCGACGTCGGCTGCGGGCCCGGCGCGCTGACTGCCGGGCTCGTCGACCGGCTCGGCGCCGACGCGGTGAGTGCCGTCGACCCGTCCGAGCCGTTCGTCGCCGCCAACCGGCAGCGCCATCCCGGCGTCGACGTTCGGCGCGCCGGCGCCGAGGAGCTGCCGTTCCCCGACGACCGGTTCGACGTCGCGCTGGCGCAACTCGTCGTGCACTTCATGACCGATCCGGTGGCCGGCTTGCGCGAGATGGCTCGCGTCGTGCGTCCGGGCGGCAGGGTCGCCGCTTGCGTCTGGGACCACGCCGGCGGGCGCTCGCCGCTCGCCGTCTTCTGGCAGGTCGCCGTGGCCCTCGACCCGGGCGCCCGGGACGAGCGTGGTCTGAACGGTGCGCGCGAGGGTCACCTGGCCGAGCTGTTCGAGCGCGCCGGCATCGACGCCATCGTCGAATCGGTGCTGCCCGCCGAGGTCGAGTACTCCCGCTTCGAGGAGTGGTGGGAGCCGTACACCCTCGGAGTCGGGCCGGCCGGCGCGCACCTCGCGTCCCTCGATCCAGCCAGCCGGGAGACCCTGCGAGCCGGCTGCCACGACGTGCTCGGGCCGGGCCCGTTCACCGTGTCGGCGTGCGCCTGGGCCGTCGCCGCCACGACGGCCGCCGGCTGAGGCCTGGCGGTCGACGTGACGTCCTCGCCGACCGTTCGACCGGCGACCGCCGACGACGCACCGTTCCTCGCCACCATGCTGGCCGTGGCTGCCGACTGGCGACCGGGGACCGAGGTCCGCCCGGTCGACCAGGTGATGGAGATCCCCGCCCTTGCCCACTACGTCGCCCGGTGGCCTGCTCCCGGCGATCACGGTCTCGTCGCCGAGGACACCGATCGAGTCGGAGGTCGTCGACCGGTCGGGGCGGCGTGGTACCGGCTTTTCCCGCCGGCCGATCCCGGGTACGGCTACGTCGACGACGAGACGCCGGAGGTCTCGATCGGGGTCGTCGAGGCCTGGCGCGGGCAGGGCGTCGGGGAGCGGCTCCTGCGACGGCTCGCCGAGGACGCGTGGCGCAACGGGCTCCCGGCGCTGACCCTCAGCGTCGAGCGACAGAACCCCGCTGTCCGGCTGTACGAACGCTGCGGGTTCGAGGCCGTCGACACCGACGACGCCGGCATCGACCTCGGCGGCGCTCTGACGATGGTCGTGCGCCGGCCCTGATCAATCCGCGGCGACGTGCTGCAGGGCCCCGGGATCGTGCACGACGACCCGCCCACGCTCGAGCGACAGGACACCGGCGTGGTGGAGGTGATCGAGCGCCCGAGCGGTCAGCTCGAGGCTGACGCCGAGGTCGGCGGCGATGCTCCCCGGCTCGAGCGGGATGATCGTCCCCGGCCCGCCCTCGATCCGGGCGGCGAGGTGCGCCGCGACCGCACCCAACGGCAGCCCTCCGGCGCTCGCCGCCCGCTCCTCGGTCCGGCGGCGGTGCGTCCGCACCCCCGAACGCACCGCGTCCAGGTCGACGTCGGGTGCGGCGGTCAACACCCGCACGGCGGTGACGGCGTCGACGGCGAGGACATCGACGTCGGTCGACGCGTACGCCGACGCCGATCGTGGGAGGCCGTCCACGGCGGCGAACTCGCCGAGCACACCCCCAGGGCCGATCTCGTCGATCGCCTTCGAGCCGACGACGATGGTCACCGTGCCGGCGCGGATCAGCAGCGCGTCGCTCCCGCGATCACCCTCGGCGAACAGCAGCGACCCGGCCGGGTAATGACGGGCGACACCCTGCGCATCGGCCACCGCGGACAGCGCCCGGGCGACGTCCTCCTTCATCACGACAGGACTTCGACGTCGAGGGGCGGGAAGCCGTTGAAACCGATCGTGCTGTAGGTCGTCGAGTAGGCGCCCACCGAGTGCAGGAAGAGGCGGTCGCCCGGGCGGAGGTCGAGCGGCAGCTCGTAGTCGACGGTCTCGTAGAGGATGTCGGCGCTGTCGCACGTCGGCCCGGCCAGCACGACCGGACCGCTCGGCGCAGTCGGCCGGTCGGACACGACCCGATACCGAATGGCCTGACCCATCACTTCGGCGAGTCCCGAGAACATGCCGACGTCGAGGTACACCCAGCGGTGCACGTCGCTGGCCGACTTGCGGCCGACCGTCACCACCTCGCAGCGCAGCGCGCCGGCGTCAGCGACGAGGTGCCGACCCGGTTCGATGAGGACCTCCGCCGGCGGGGTCGGACCCAGTCGCCGTTCGACGGCGGCGACGATGGCGTCCCCGTAGGCGGACATCGACGGCGTCGCCTCGATGTAGGAGCCGGGCAGCCCGCCGCCGAGGTTGACCAGCTCGAGCTCGATCCCCTCGGCGCGCAGCTCCGCTCGGATGTCGGCGACCACGCCGAGCGCGCGGTCCCATGCCGCCGGGTCGAACTGCTGCGAACCGACGTGGAACGACAGGCCGACGCGCAGCCCGCGGCGAGCGGCGCGCAGGAGCAGTTGCCGGGCGAGGTCGGGCGAACACCCGAACTTGCGCGACAACGGCCAGGCGGCGCCGAAGCCGTCGCACAGGACTCGGCAGAAGGCGACCGAGCCCGGGGCCTCGGCGATCAGCTTGTCCAGCTCGCTCTCACAGTCGAAGGCGAACCGCCTGACCCCCGCGGCGTGGGCGGCGGCGATCGCGGACGCCTTCTTGACCGTGTTGCCGAAGCTCAACCGGTCCGGCGTCGCGCCGGCCGCCACGCACTGCTCGATCTCGCCGAGCGACGCCACGTCGAAGGAGGAGCCCAGCTCGACCAGGAGGCGCAGCACCGCCGGCAACGGGTTCGCCTTCACGGCGTAGAAGACCGTCACGCCGGGCAGGACCTCGACCAGGTCGAGGTAGCGCCGACGCACCACATCGAGGTCGACGAGCAGCAGTGGGCTGCGGTCGGGGAGTTCGGCGAAGCGCCGCCGCTGCCGTTCCGTGACTGTCACGACGCAACCTCGCTCCCCCGGCCGCCCACCGCCGGTCACCGTAGGCGACGCGGCAACGGCCGGTTCACCCCCAGTTGGCGGCGTCGGTGAGGCAGAAGGGATGACCGGCCGGATCGAGGAGCACCCGCCACGTCTCGCCCGGTTGGTGCTCCGGGACGGTCGCCCCGAGGTCGACGCACCGCTGTTCGGCGTCGGCGATGTCGGCGCAGGCGAGGTCGAAGTGGAACTGCTTGCCGCCGTGCTCGTTGGGCCAGGCAGGTGGGCGGTAGTCCTCGACCTGGCCGATCCCGATGGCGACGTCGGGACCGGTGAGCATGGCGTACTCGTCCTGCTGGTGGGCGACGTCCCAGCCCAGCAACCCGGACCAGAACTCGGCCAGCGAGCCGACCTCGGCGCAGTCGAGCGTGATCATCTTCAGCGTCGGATTCGGTGTGGTCATCTCGACCATTGTTCCTACGCTCGCCGGGTGGGCGATAGGACAAACGCGACGTCGAACGCGACGTCGAACGCGACCTCGACGCAGGCTGGCATCCTGCGGCCCGACGAGCTCGCCGTCCACGCCCAGCTCGAGCGGATGGCGTGCGCTGCGGCCCTGGCGCCGTGGGTCGAGAACCACTGGTGCCTGCGGTGGGAGCTGCCGTCGGGCGCCAGCTACGTGAGCTCCACGCTGCCCCACCCGGCATGCAACCTGAGCGTCGAGCACGGCGCACCGCGCCACGAGGTGGGATCCGACCGGGTCGTGGTGACCGGTGTCATCACCCGGCGGTTCGACGTACGCCTGGTCGAGCAGGGCTGGGTGCTCGGCGTGAAGTTCCGTCCCGGCGGCCTCGCCGCCTTGGGCCGACTCGATGCCCGCCAGCTGGCCGACCGGGTCGTGCCGGCGATCGATCTGCTGCCAGCGGCGACCTGCGACGCGATGCGGGCGATTCTGGCCGGGACGGCGCCGACCGTCGCCGCCGAAGCAGCCGACGAGGCGCTCATGGGTCTCGTACCCGACGAGCCGGACCCGGCGTACGCCACGGTGCTGACGCTGATCGACGACATGCTGGGCGACCGCAGCGTCGTGCGGGTCGCCCAGCTGGAGGAGCGGCACGGGCTCGGTCGGCGCCAGGTCGAGCGACTCTTCGCCCGATACGTCGGCGTCGGTCCGAAGTGGGTGCTCGGCCGCTATCGGATGCATGATGTCGTCACCGCCCTCGACGGGGGGTACGACGGCAGCCTCACCGAGTTGGCCGCCACGCACGGGTGGTACGACCAGGCGCACTTCACACGTGACTTCGTCGCTCAGGTCGGTGTCACTCCGAGCGCCTACCGCAGCAGCTGAGCACGCAATCCGAGGAGGTACCGAGATGGGATCGATCCACGTTCACGAGTTCATGAGCCTCGACGGTGTCGTGGATGCGCCGACTTGGACGTTCGAGTACGGGTTCGTACCCGGGATGGCACGGGTGATCGGGGGCGTCACGACTCGATGCGACGGCATCCTCCTCGGCCGCACCACGTACGAGATGTTCGAACCGGCGTGGTCGACGCGCACCGCGGAGGACGACCCGGGCGCACCGTTCTTCAACGACACCACGAAGTACGTCGTGTCCGGGACGCTGGAGACGGGCACGTGGCGGAACTCGAAGATCGTCGGGGCGTACGACCCCGACGTGATCCGCGCCTTGAAAGGCGAGGTCGGCGATCTCTACGTCAGCGGGAGCACCACCCTCGTTCGCGCCATGCTCGACGACGGGCTGGTCGACGAGCTGCACCTGCTCGTGTACCCGCTGACCCTGGGGACCGGGCCGCGGCTGTTCGAGGACGGCGCGACGCCCGCGAAGCTGTCGCTGGCCGCCGCCGAGTCGTTCGAGAACGGCGTCCTCTACCTCAACTATCGACCGCTCGCCGAGTAGCGCCCTTGATCGATCACGTCGCCCACGTCCGCGCCGACGGCACCCGGTTCGCGGCCGTCGTTCGCCGAGTCGCCACTCGACGCTCCGGTGCCAGCGTGTGCCGGGTGGACGATGCGCGACCTCACCCACCATCTCGGAGGCATCCATCGGTGGGCCCGCCGAGCTGCGTCGACCGGCGAGCGACCCGGCGACGCCGAACTCGAACGGCCGCCGCCGGACGACGAGTTGGCCGATTGGATCGATGCCGGCGTTTCGGCGCTGGCCGACACGCTTGACGCGCTCGACCCGGCGGCGGCGACCTGGCACCCGTTCCCGACGGAGCGGGTCGCCGCCGTCTGGCCCCGGCGACAGGCTCACGAGACGGCCGTGCACCGCTGGGACGCCGAGTCGGTCACCGGCGAGCACACCCCGATCGACGCCGAGCTGGCTGCCGACGGCATCGCCGAGTACTTCGAGCTCATCGTCCCCCGCCTCGTCGCCCGCGACGGCATCGACCCACCAGACGGACCGGTGACCATCGAGCTGACCGATCTCGGTGTCGTCCTGCGGGCATCGACCGCAAGCGTCCGGCTGATCGAGCGGCCCGACACGGTCGACGTGGCGGCGCCCGCCGAGACGGTGCTGCTCGCCCTCTGGGGCCGTGTCGACGGGCCCGAGCCGTCCCCGCTGGCCCGAGCGTGGCTGACGCTCGGCGGGAACTGAGCGAGCCGTGGCGATCTACGACGTGGTCCTGTTCGGGCCGACCGGCGTGACGGGCCGGGAGGTGGCTCGCTACCTGGGCACTCGTGCTCCTGCCCTGGGCCTGACGTGGGCCGTGGCCGGCCGGGACCGGGCGCGCATCGAGCGCACGATGCGCACTGTCGACGCCACGCCCGACGCGCTCCTGATCGCCGACACGACGGATGCCTCGTCGATCGAGGCGATGGTCGGCTCGGCGCGCGTCGTCGCCAACCTCGTCGGCCCGTACGCCCGCTTCGGTGAGCCAGTGCACGGCGCCTGCGCCAGGGCGGGCGTGCACCAGCTCGATCTCACCGGCGAGATCGACTGGGTGCGCCGAATGATCGACCGCTACCACGCCGTCGCCGAGTCCAGCGGAGCGGCCATCGTGCCCAGCGCCGGGTTCGAGTCCTTGCCGTTCGATCTCGCCACCTACCTGGCCGCCCGCACGGCCCACGCGCGGCACGGCTCGCCGGTGGTCGATGTCGACGCGGCCGTGGCGATCACCACCACGGCCCGGATGACCGGGATCGCCGACGCCGTCTCCGGCGGCACCTTCGCCTCGATGGTCGAGATGATCCGCGGCGGCGATGGCCGGCCGGCCGACCCGCACGCTCTGGACGTCGACGGATCCGCCGGTGGCGGTCGGTACGACCTGCGTCCGCGCCGCCACGGCGGGACCGGTGCCTGGCTGGCTCCGCTGTTCCCGACACCGTTCCTCAACCCCCCGGTCGTCCACCGCAGCGCGGGGCTGCTGCGCCTCGCCGGCGACACCACCTTCGGGCCCGACTTCCGCTACCGGGAGGGATCCGTGGCCGCCGCGCTGCTGCCCGGTCCGAACGTGCCCGGACTGGCCCCGGCGACGGCAGCCATGCTGGCCACCGGCCAGCAGGTGATCGCCGGCGCCGGACGGCTCCCGGGTGCCGTCCGCCGCCGGTTGGCCGGCGCCATGGCGCGGCTCGGGCCGGCTCCCGGCGACGGGCCCCAACCCGAGGCCCTCGACGAGTGGTCGTACCGGATCGACGTGCACGCCGTGACGGCGAGCGGCGAGACTGCCGACGTGGTGGTCGAGGCGCAGGGCCACCCCGGGTACAAGTCGACGGCGACGATCGTCGGTGAGGCCGCCCTGGCGCTCGGCGCTCTGGACGGACCGTCCGCCGGCTACGGGACCCCGGCCAGCGTGTTCGGGGTCGACGACCTCGGGCGTTTCGCCCACGCCGGGATGACCTTCGAAGTGGGGGGATGAGTGGTGGAACGGATCGTGACCGCGCTCGGCGAGCAGCACGCCGAGCTCGATGGGCTGCTCGACACGTTGGACGACTCGACCTGGCGAGCGCCGACGCGCTGCGAGGGGTGGACGGTCGCCGACGTCGTGCTCCACCTCGCCCAGACGGACGAGCTGGCGCTGGCCAGCGTGCGCGGCGAGTTCGCCGACGCGTTGGGCGGGCGCCGAGACGCGGCCGGCCCGATCGCCACGGTCGACGACGGCGCGGCGGCGATGGTCGAGCAGGAGCGCGACCTGCCACCCTCCGAGGTGGCCGCTCGGTGGCGGCGCGGTGCGGCTGCGGTGCGGGCCGGACTGGCCGCCGGTGATCCGCACCGGCGCGTCGACTGGGTCGCCGGTCAGCTGTCCATGCGGACGCTGGCGGCGACGCGGCTCGCCGAGTGCTGGATCCACACCGGCGACGTCGCCGAGGCGATCGGCGTCGACCAGGTGCCGACCGATCGACTGGAGCACATCGCCCGCCTGGCCTGGCGGACCCTGCCCTACGCCTTCGGCCGCGCCGGACGGCAGCTCGCCGGCCCGGTCGCCTTCGAGCTCGAGGGCCCGAGCGGGCAGCGATGGGACTTCGTCCCCGACCACACACCGGTCACCGTGATCGAAGGCTCTGGCGCCGAGCTGTGCCTCGTCGCCGCCCGCCGCGTCGACCCCGCCGGCACCGCCCTGCGCGGCCGCGGACCCGATGCCGCCGCGGTCCTCGATCTCGTCCGCACCTACGCCTGACGGTCCTTCCGGCGGCGGGGGTCGGGGAGGTTCTGGACGTGTTGGAAGCCGAAGCGACCCTTGATGCAGAGGTTGCCGTGGGTGACCTCGTTGCCCGGCGGTGAGCTGACCTTGACGATCTCGTTGTCCTGGACGTGCAGGGTCAGCGTGCATCCGACGCCGCAGTAGGGGCAGATCGTGTCGGTCTGGGCCTGGCGGTCCTCGTCCCACGTGCCGGCGGCGCGCATCTCGTGCTCGGACGTGAACATCAGCGCTCCCGTCGGGCAGACCTGGATGCAGTTGCCGCAGTACACGCACGCCGAATCGGTCAGCGGGACGTCGTACTCGGTGGAGATCGTCGCCTCGAAGCCTCGGCCGGCGACACCGATGGCCCACGTCTGCTGCCACTGCTCGCCGCAGGCGTCGACGCACTGGTAGCAGAGGATGCACTTGGCGTAGTCCCGCACGTACAGCGGGTTGTCGACCTTGACCGGCTGCTGCTCGGGCGTGCCCAGGCGACCGGGGTCGGCGCCGTACTGCTCGTTCCACCGGTCCACGTCGGCGGTCAGCGACAGGTCGACGGACGACCCGAGCAGCTCGAGCACCAGCCGCCGGCTGTGCCGGGTGCGCGCCGTGTCCGTGCGGACCACCATGCCGGGCTCGACCCGACGGGAGCACGACGGCACGAGCACCCGCGACCCCTCCAGTTCGACCATGCACACGCGGCAGGCGTTCTTCGGCGTGATCGTGTCGCCGTAGCACAGCGTCGGGACCTCGGTCCCCTGCCCGCGGCAGGCCTGCAGGATGGTCGCCCCGGCGGCGACCGTGACCGTCCGGTCGTCGATCGTCAGCGTCACGTCGGCGCTCATGTGAACAGCCCGAACCGTTCGATCGCCGACTGGATGGCGTTCGGCGCCGTCTGTCCGAGGCCGCAGATGCTGGCATCGCGCATCACCGCAGCGAGGTCGTGGAAGACGGCCAGATCGTCGGCGCCGCCGGTGCCGCCGGCCAGGCGGGCGACCGCTTCCACCTGGCGCACCGTGCCGACCCGGCAGGGCACGCACTGCCCGCACGACTCGTCGCGGAAGAACGCGGCGATCCGCTGCACCTGGTCGACGAGGTCGACGGAGTCGTCGAGGACCAGCACCACGCCGGAGCCGAGCGTGGCGCCCCGTTCTCGCGCACCCTCCATCGTCAGCGGCAGGTCGAGGGCGTCCGGCCCGACGAACGTGCCGGCGGCACCGCCCAGCAGGACCGCCCGCAGCTCGGAACCGGTGCGCAGACCACCGGCCAGCTCGATCAGCTCGCCCAGCGTGACGCCGAACTCAACCTCGTAGACGCCTGGCCGCACGACCGCACCGGAGAGGCAGAACAGCTTCGTGCCCGTCGACCCCTCGGTCCCCCGGGCGGCGAACGCCGCGCCACCGTCGCGCAGGATCGGCAGCACGTTGACCATCGTCTCCACGTTGTTGACGACGGTCGGCAGGCCGAACAACCCGACCTCCACCGGGAACGGTGGCTTGTTGCGCGGCTCGCCCCGGTACCCCTCGATCGAGTTGAAGATCGCCGTCTCCTCGCCGCAGATGTACGCCCCACCGCCGCGCACGATCGTGATGTCGAAGGCGAATCCGGCGCCCATGACGTCGTCGCCGAGGAACCCTCGATGGCGGGCCGCCTCGACCGCCGCCTCCAGCACGGCGTGGCATCGCGGGTACTCGCCGCGCAGGTACAGCCACCCGTGGGCGCACCCGGTGGCGAAGGCGGCGACGGTCATCGACTCGATCACGGCGAACGGGTCGCCCTCCATCAGCACCCGATCCTTGAAGGTCCCGGGCTCCGACTCGTCGGCGTTGCACACGAGATGGTGCGGGTGGGCCGGCTGGTGGGCCACGGCGTCCCACTTGCGGCCGGTCGGGAACGCCGCGCCGCCGCGGCCGACCAGCCGAGCCTCGGTCACCTCGCGGATCACCTCGGCGGGGCCGATCTCGATCGCCCGCCGCAGCGCCTCGTAGCCACCGGCCGCCCGGTAGTCGTCGATGCTGGCGGGATCGACGTGACCGATCCTCGCGAGGAGGTCGATCGCCGCCCCGACGGACTGTTCGGCCGACCACTCCGGGGCCGGCCACGCCCCAGCCACCAGCTCGGCGACGTCGGCCGCCGTGGCGGGAGCGGCGACGGCCCGCCGGGCCGGGTCCCCGGCCTCGATCACCAGCACCGCCGGTGCCCGCTCGCACACGCCGATGCAGGGCGAGGGGTGCGCACCCGAGGGCACGTCGTCGTCGAGCATGCCTCCGGCGGCCCGGCAGGCCAGGTCGACGCACACGTGCACCTGGCGCGCCGGCCGCTCGACCGGCGAGAACAACGCGTAGAACGTGGCCACCGCGTAGATGTCGGCCGGCGCCACGTCCAACCGGGCGGCGATGTGGTTGATCGCCCCGCGGCTGATCCACCCGACGCGATCGTTGACGGCGTGGAGCGCGGCGAGCAGCTGCGGGCGGGACGCGCCTGCGGTGGCGAGCAGGGCGTCGACGGCCGACCGCTCCTCCTCGCTCGGTCGAGCGCTGGCGATCTTCAGGTCCACGCGGAGAGCTTGCCGACTAGCGCTTGTCGACCCGGATCGCCGTGGCCTTGAACTCGGCGGTCCCCGACTTCGGGTCGGTGGCCTCGATCGTCAGCACGTTCGTGTCGACCTCGTCCGGGAAGTGCATCGTCATGAACGCCAGCCCGGGGCGCAGGCCCGCATCGACGCGCGCCGGCACCTCCAGCTGACCCCGACGGGACGACACCCGCACCACCTCACCCTCGGCGACCGCCAGCCGCTCGGCGTCCTGTGGCGACAGGTCGATCGTCTCGCCCCGCCGGTTCGGGCTGCGGTACCCGCCCGACTGCACACCGGTGTTGTACGAGTCCAGGTGACGTCCGGTGGTCAACCGCAATGGGAACTCGTCGTCGAGCTGATCGACGGGCGGATCGTCGATCACCACGCTGAACGGCGCCCGGCGACCGCGCTCGGCGGGGTCCTCGGCCCACAGCCGACCGTGCAGCCAGGTCGGCTCCAACCGGTCCTCATGGAAGCACGGCCACTGGATGCCGCCGAGCTCGCCCAGCCGGGCGTACGACATGCCGGCGTGCATCGGCGACAGCGAGCGCAGCTCGTCCCAGACCCGCTCGGACCGCTGATCGGCTGGTCCGTAGTCCCAGTCGTGGCCGAGGCAGCGGGCCAGGTCGATGAGGATCTGCACGTCGTCGCGTGCCTCACCCGGCGGGTCGAGCGCCTTGCGCACCCGCTGCACCCGACGCTCGGAGTTGGTCACGGTGCCGTTGCTCTCGCACCAGGACGCCGACCCCGGCAGCACGACGTCGGCCAACTGCGCCGTCTTGGTCAGGAAGATGTCCTGCACCACGAGGTGGTCGAGGCCCCGGAGCAGCTGGATGGCGTGCGTGCCGTCGGCCTCCGACTGGGCCGGGTTCTCACCGATCACGTAGAGCGCCCGCAGGTCGCGGCGGCCCATCGCGGCGAACATCTCGGTGAGGTGCCAGCCGTTGCGGGCAGGGACCTCGACGCCCCACGCCGACTCGAACTTGCGCCGGGCCCCGTCGTCCTCGACGTCCTGGAACCCGGGCAGCTTGTTGGGCAGCGCACCCATGTCCCCGCCGCCCTGCACGTTGTTCTGCCCGCGCAGCGGGTTCAGCCCGGCGCCGTGACGGCCCACGTGACCGCCGAGCAGGGCGAGGTTGATCAAGGCCAGCACGTTGTCGACGCCGTTGTGGTGCTCGGTGATGCCGAGCGTCCAGCAGATCTGGGCTCGGTCGGCGCGGCCCAGCGCATGGGCCAGCTGACGGATGTCCTCGACGGCCACCCCAGTGACCTCGGCGCCACGCTCGAGCGTCCACTCCTCGACCGACGCGGCGTACTCGTCGAAGCCGGTCGTCGCCCGCTCGATGAACGTGCCGTCGGCCAGCCCGGTGTGGATGATCTCCCTGGCGACGGTGTTGGAAAGTGCGACGTCGGTGCCGACGTGCAGGCCGAGCCAGACATCGGCGAACTGGGCCGTGCTGCTGCGGCGCGGGTCGATGACGAACAGCCGGGCTCCGTTGCGCACGCCGGCCAGAACGTGGTGGAAGAAGATCGGGTGGGCGTCACGGGCGTTCGAGCCCCACATCACGATGACGTCGGTGTCCTCGATCTCGGCATACGACGACGTCCCGCCGCCCGCTCCGAACACTGTGGCCAGACCGACCACGGAGGGCGCGTGTCAAGTGCGGTTGCACGAGTCGATGTTGTTGGTGCCGATGACCGCCCGGGCGAACTTCTGGGCGATGTAGTTCATCTCGTTCGTCGACTTCGAGCACGAGAAGAACCCGACGGCCGCCGGACCGGCTTCGTCACGCGCCGTACGGAACCCGTCGGCGGCACGCGCCAGCGCTTCGTCCCAGGTTGCCGGCCGCAGCTCACCCGCCTGCCGCACGAGTGGCTCCGTCAGCCGCTCGTTCGGGGCGTACCGGTGGGCCATCGCCGCCGAGTGTACGAGGCGCGCTGATACCTTCCCGGGGCGTGCGTTCCCGGGCGATCGTGGTCGCCGTCGCCATCGACGCGGTGGCTGTGCTGCTCTTCGTGACCCTCGGCCGGCGCAGTCACGACAGCGGCAGCGGTGTCCTCTCGGTGCTCGGCACGGCCGCTCCGTTCCTGGTCGCCCTCGGGGTGGCGTGGATCGTCGTGCTGGTCGGTCGGATGGCGCCGCTCTCGGCGATGGCGGGCGTGGTGCTCTGGGCCATCACGTCGGCGGGCGGACTGCTGCTGCGGCGCACGTTGTGGGACCGCAGCACGGCGACAGCGTTCGTCGTCGTCGCCGCCGTCGCGCTCGGGATCCTGCTCGTCGGCTGGCGCGCCCTGCTCACGTTCGCACGTGGTGCGGACGAGGTACGCTCTCCGTCGCCGCCGTCCGAGGCGGGCCGCTAGACGGAGGAACTGTCATCAACCTGTATGTGGGCAACCTGCCCTTCTCGACCACGTCCGACGAGCTTGCCACCATGTTCGGCCGCGTCGGCATCGTCACCTCCGCCCAGGTCATCACCGACCGCGAGACCGGCCGCTCCCGTGGCTTCGGCTTCGTCGAGATGAGCGATGAGGACGCCCGCAAGGCGATCGACGAGCTGACGGGCCAGAACCTCGGTGGCCGCTCGATCACCGTCAACGAAGCCCGCCCCCGCGCCCCCCGTGGTGGCGGCGGCGGCGACCGTCGCTACTGATCGCTTTCGTCCGGATTCTGGTTGCATCGGCGACCACGATCCGGACGTAGACGGCTGATTTCCGCCTTCCTCGGGACGTCACACCCAGGGGAGGTGTGGATGGTGTCATCGCTCGACTTGCCGGCGCGCAGTTCGGGGTGGTCTCCCTCGACCAGCTCGCCGACCAGGGCGTGTCACGAGCAACCTTGCGCACCCACCGCCGACATGGCGCGCTGATCGCCGCCGCACCGCGCGTCTTGGCCGTCGCCGGCGCACCTGCGTCGTGGGAGCAGCGTCTCATGACGGGGCTGCTCAGCCTGGGCCCCGACTCGTGGGTGAGCCACGAGGCCGCCGCCTGCCTCCACCAACTCGATCGCGCCATCAACGGCGCGGTCGAGTTCACCGTGGCACGCAATCGACGAGGCCTCGAGCTGCCCTTCCGAATCCACACGACGGACACCCTTCCCGAGGTGGACCGCACGCACGTCGGCCCGTTCCGCGTCACCTCGGCGACGCGGACGATCATCGACCTCGCCCGCCTGCGCGTCAGCCGGTACCGGCTCGAGGCGGCGATCGACAGTGCCGTCCGGAACGGCGCCACCTCACCGGTCGTACTGGCCGAACGCGTCGGTGCGTTGCGGTCATCGGGACAGTGGGGTGTTCGCTTGCTCGATCATCTGCTGGTCGACAGCGGAGGTCACACGATGCTCGAGCGACGCTTCCTCGAGCTGGTCCGGTCGGCCGGGCTCCCTCGGCCGATCCCGCAGGTGATCTTCCGACGCGACGGGCGGGCCGTTGCGCGGGTCGACTTCCGGTTCGATCCATACGCCGTGGTGATCGAGGTCTCGGGACGAAAGGGTCACAGCTCCCCTGCCGAACGCGCTCGCGACGCGCAGCGACGCAACGAGTTGCAGGACATCGGTCAGCGCGTCTTCGAGTACACCTGGGAAGACGTCACCACGCGTCGCGGCATGGTCGCCGCCACCCTCACCAGCCGCCTCCACGCCGCCGGCTGGCGCCGATGACACCTTTGCGTCCGGATTCCGGTCGCACCGGCGACCACGATCCGGACGTAAACGGGATCAGACGTTCGTGATGGCGCCGGTCTCGGCGCCCTGCACCAACTTGGCGTACTTGCCCAGCACTCCGCTGGTGTAGCGCGACGCGTTCGGCGTCCAGCCGTCCTGGCGCGTCGCCAACTCGGCGTCGTCGACGAGCAAATCGAGTGATTTGCTCGGCACGTCGATGCGCACCGTGTCGCCGTCGCGCACGAAGGCGATCGGACCACCGTCGACGGCCTCCGGCGCGACGTGGCCGATGCAGAACCCCCACGTCCCGCCCGAGAAGCGGCCGTCGGTGACCAGCGCGCAGTCGGCGCCGCGCCCGGCCCCCTTGAGGGCGCCCGTGACGGCGAGCATCTCGCGCATGCCCGGGCCACCCTTCGGGCCCTCGTAGCGGATCACCAGCACGTCGCCGGGTCGGATGCGGCCAGCGAGGATCTCGGCCATCGCCGCTTCCTCGCCGTCGAACACCCGCGCCCGGCCCTCGAACTGCAGCTGGTCCTCGTTCAGCCCCGCCACCTTGACCACCGAGCCTCGTGGCGCCAGCGAGCCGGTCAGCACGTTGATGCCGCCTTCGGGGTGGATCGGGGCATCGAGCTGGTGGACCACGACGCCGTCCGGCGCCGGCGGGTCCAGGTCGGCGAGGTTCTCCGCCATCGTCCGCCCCGTCACCGTCAGGACGTCACCGTGCAGCAGCCCCGCCTCCAGCAGCTCGCGCAGGACGACCGGCACGCCGCCCACGGCGTCCAGATCGACCATGTGGAACTTCCCGCCCGGGCGCATGTCGGCGATGTGTGGCACCCGCGCCGCGACGCGGTTGAAGTCGTCGAGGTCGAGCTGCACCCCGGCCTCGTTGGCGATGGCCAGCAGGTGCAGGACGGCGTTGGTCGATCCGCCGAGGGCCGACGTGATGGCGATGGCGTTCTCGAACGCCGGCTTGGTCATGATCATGCGCGGGGTGATGCCGAGCTCGATCATCCGCACGACCGCCGCCCCCGCCGCCTCGGCGTCGGGATGACGCCGCGGGTCGACGGCCGACGGTGACGCCGAGCCCGGGAGGCTCATGCCGATGGCCTCGCCGATCGAGCTCATCGTGTTCGCCGTGAACATCCCGGGGCAGGCGCCCTCCCCCGGGCACGCCACGCGCTCCATCTCCCCCAACTCGGCCTCGGTCATCGTGCCAGCGGCGACGGCGCCGATGGCCTCGAACATCGTCGTGACGTCGATCGCCCGGCCGTTGTGCTGACCGGGCAGGATCGAGCCGTTGTAGACGAGGATGCTGGCCAGGTCGAGGCGGGCCGACGCCATCAGCATCGCCGGCATGCTCTTGTCGCACCCCGCCATGCCGACGAACCCGTCCAGGCGCTCGGCGAAGACGACCGCTTCCACCGAGTCGCAGCTCAGCTCGCGGCTGACCAGCGAGGCGTGCATCCCCTCGTGCCCCATGGAGATCCCGTCCGACACGGTGATCGTGCCGAACTCCATGGCAACCCCGCCGGCGCCGCGGATCCCCCGGCGGACGTCCTCCGCCAGGGCGCGCAACGTCATGTTGCACGGCGTGATCTCGTTCCACGAGTTGGCGATGCCGATCTGTGGCTTGGCGAGGTCGTCGTCGGTCAACCCGATCGCCCGCAGCATCGCCCGTGACGCCGCCTTCTGGATCCCGTCCGTCACCTCGCGCGAGCGCGGCTTGACGTCGACAGGCTGGTCCGTGGTCATCCCCGCAAGCTAGAGCCCCGGCAGCGGTCCTTCGCCCTCGGCCCTCACCGAGTTCTCACCGCGCTCCCGGCGTCGTCTGACCCCACCCCGCCAGGCTCGGCGACGTGTTCGAGCCTCCGAAGGCACCGCCTTACCGGTCTCCCATCGCACCCCCCCACCAGGCTCCGACGGCAACCGCCGGCGGACCCGGGCCGTCGGTACCACCCACCGCTCCGACGGCCTTGGGCGGCGCAGCGCCTCGCGCCCACCACGCGAGGCGCGGCCGCCGCCGCGCCGTGGCGGCCGGCGCACTCGTGACGACGTGCGTGGTCGCCGGCGGGCTCGCCGGCTACGTGGCCGGCGCCCTCGTGACGGACTCCGCTGGAGCGACGGCGGACGTCGCACCGGCGAGCGCCGATCCGGGCGTGGTCGTCGACGTCGACGGACGGCCGCTGATCGACGTGGCCGCGGTCGTCAGCAAGGTGCAGCCATCGACGGTCGCCATCACGTCGACCATCGTCCAGCAGCAGGGTCCCTACCAGGTCGAGGGCGAAGGCGCCGGCACGGGGATCATCCTCGATGCCGACGGCCACATCCTGACCAACGCCCACGTGGTCGCCGGTGCGTCGTCGGTCACCGTGAACATCGACGGCGAGGCGCGGACGGCTGATGTCCTGGGCGGCGACAGCGCCCAGGACGTCGCCGTGCTGCGGCTCGACGACCCGAGCGGGATCGTGCCCGCCACGCTGGCCAGCGGCGACGTCGCCGTCGGTGACCAGGTCGTGGCCATCGGCAACGCCCTCGCCCTCGAGGGCAGCCCGACCGTCACGCAGGGCATCATCTCGGCGCTCGATCGCAGCATCGACACCCAGAACGGCCAGCTCACCGGGCTGATCCAGACCGACGCGGCAATCAGCTCGGGCAACTCCGGCGGCCCGCTGGTCAACGGTGACGGCGAGGTCATCGGCGTGAACACCGCGGTCGCCCGCAGCGGCGGGAGCGTGGCGGCGTCGAACATCGGCTTCGTCATCCCGATCGACCAGGCGATGGCCATCGCCCAGCAGGTGATCGCCCAGTCCTGAGGCGTACCGTGGCCGCCATGGCCACACACGATCTCGTCGTCCGCGCCGGCCGGGTGGTGGACGGCACCGGGGCGCCGGCACGCACCGCCGACATCGCCATCGACGACGGCGTCATCACCGAGGTCGGTCGAGTCACCGATCGAGGCCAGCGGGAGATCGATGCCGACGGTGCGCTCGTCACGCCCGGCTTCGTCGACATCCACACCCATTACGACGGGCAGGCGACCTGGGACCACCAGCTGGCCCCGTCGAGCTGGCACGGCGTCACGACCGTCGTGATGGGCAACTGCGGCGTCGGGTTCGCGCCGGTGCGGCCGGCCGACCACGAACGCCTGATCGAGCTGATGGAGGGCGTCGAGGACATCCCCGGCGCGGCGCTGCACGAGGGCCTGGCGTGGACCTGGCAGTCGTTCCCGGAGTACCTCGACGATCTCGCCCAGAAGCCTCGCGACCTCGATCTCGGCGCCCAGGTGCCGCACGGAGCAGTGCGCCTCCACGTCATGGGCGAGCGGGGCGCCAACCGCGAGCCGGCGACCCCCGACGACATCGCGGCGATGGCCGAGCTGGCCAAGGAAGGCGTGGCCGCCGGCGCCCTCGGCTTCACCACGTCACGGACGATGAACCACCGCAGCAGCCGCGGCGAGCTGACGCCGACGTTGACCGCCGAGGCCGACGAGCTGATCGGCATCGCCGAGGCGTTGGGCTCGATCGGCCAGGGCGTGCTGCAGGTGGTCAGCGACTTCGCCGACCTCGATCACGAGTTCGAGCTGCTGCGGACGATGGCCGAGCGCTCCGGCCGGCCGATCTCGATCTCTGTCGTGCAGAGCCCGTTGGCACCGGACTCGTGGCGCACGCTGCTCGACCGCATGGCCGACGCGACGGCGGACGGCGTCACGATGCGTGGCCAGGTGGGCGCCAGGGCCGTCGGCCTGCTCCTCGGCTTCGAGGCGACCCTGAACCCGTTCATGCTGGCGCCGGAGTGGGCGTCGCTGCGCGACCTGGCCCCACCGGCGCGAGCCGCCGAGCTGCGCCGCCCGGACGTGCGCCGGGCGCTGCTCGACCACATGCGCGTCGACCGCGACCTGTCGATGATCGGCGGGCGGCTGATCGCCAAGTTCGACCTGATGTTCCCGCTCGGCGACCCGCCCGACTACGAGCCCGACCCGGCGACATCCGTCGCCGCCCGGGCGGCGCGAGAAGGTCGGCCGGCGGCGGAGGTGGCCTACGACCTGCTGCTCGAGGACGACGGACGCGCCTTGCTCTACCTGCCCACGCTGAACTGGGTCAACGGTTCGCTGGCTGCGGTCGGCGAGCAGCTGGCCCACCCGGCGTCAGTCGCCGGCCTGTCCGACGGCGGCGCCCACGTCGGCACCATCTGCGACGTCAGCTTCCCGACCACGCTGCTGCAGTGGTGGGGCCGCGACCGCCCGACCGGCCGGCTACCCGTCGAGCAGCTCGTGCACAAGCAGACCCAGGCCACGGCGCAGACGGTCGGCCTGCTCGATCGCGGGGTGCTGGCGCCCGGGTACCGCGGCGACGTCAACGTGATCGACTTCGATCGGCTCGGCCTGCACCGCCCGGAGATCCACCACGACCTGCCGGCCGGCGGTCGCCGGTTGTTGCAGCGTGCCGAGGGCTACCTGCACGCCTTCGTGGCCGGGACGGAGATCCGGGCCGACGGGCAGTCGACCGGCGCCACGCCGGGCCGGCTCATCCGTGGGGCCCAACCGGCGCCGGTCGGCTGAACCGCTACGGCTGAACCCGTCGCAAGATGTCAGCGACGGCCTGCGTGGCCGGGGAACGCAGTTACGGCTGCAGCGACACGTCGCCCAGCGCGCGGGCCGAGAGCTCGCGGCGGTTGGCCACCCCGAGCTTGCGGAAGATCGCCGTCAGGTGGGCCTCGACGGTGCGCGGGCTGATGAACAGCCGGGCCGCCAGGTCGCGGTTGGACAACCCTCCGACGACGAGGCGGGCGACCTGCAGCTCGTGGGCCGTGAGCAGCTCGCTGGTCCGGGCGTCGTCGTCGACGACACCGCCGGCGGCGCGCAGCTCCACGATGGCTCGCTCGGCGTAGCTGGTGGCGCCGCAGGTGCGCAGCTGCTCGACGGCACGATCGAGCCGGGCGCGCGCTTCCGAGCGGTGCCGGGCACGGCGCAGCCGCTCGCCCCAGACCAGGTCGACGCGGCCGCGGGTGAACGCGTTGCCGAAGCGCTTGGCATCGGCGGCGGCCTCGGCGAAGCGGGCGAACGCCTCGTCGTCGTCGTCGGCCAGCATCGCTCGGGTCCGGTTGATCCCGTGCATCACCAAGGTGTTGGAGCCGACGACGGCCTCGAGCTCGGCGAGCACGGCATGGGCCTCCTGCCGCCGGCCGGAGCGCAAGAGCGCCTCGATCCACTCGGTCTCCCAGCGCACCAAGCCGACCCCGATCGGCGACAGCTCGACGATCTGGCAATAGCGGGCATCGGCGTCGGCGTACCGCCCCGTGTTGTAGGCGAGGTACGCCTCGCCGATCGGGCCGATCGCTCGACGTTCCGGTTCGGGCACGTCCTCGAGCAGCGCCGCCGCCCGCCGGCTCATCTCCTCGTCGCCGATCACGGCCGCGGCCAGGGACAGCGAGCAGGCGGCCAGCGAGGCCAGCTCCGGCGTGCCATTCGCCTCGGCCAGCGCGATCGCCTCGTCGGCGGCGTTCACGCAGGCCGGGAACGAACGGCCGTAGCGGGCCAGGCTCTCCGCGCCCAGCACGCTGATCAGCGGCCGGATCGCGCCGCGCGCGCGCAGGTCGGTCTCGAGCTCGGCGAGCAGGCGGTCCGACTCCTCGGAGCGGCGCAGGAAGCCGAGCGTCGGTGCCACCAGCTCGGCCAGGAACATGGCATCACTCGACGTCCGATCGGGACCGATCATGTCGTGGTACCGCTCGAGGCGCTCGACGCCGTCGAGCTGTCCCAGCGACAGCTGCAGGGCACCGAGCAGGACGTCGACGCGGCGCGCCCGGTCGTCGTCGACGCGGTCACGCAGCAACACAGCCTCCTCGACGGCGCTGGCCATGTCGGCCAGCGCGCCGGATCGGATGTACGAGGCGAGCGCCTCGACGAGCAGATCGACGGCGAGGTTCGGCACCTCGCCGGCGACCTCGTCGGCCGACTTGCGCAGGCTCGCCGCTGCCTCGGCGATCCCGCCGCTCGACGGCGGCAGCCGGCACCGCAGCTGGCGTCGCCGGGTGCGCTCGACCAGGCTGTCCGCGGCTGGGTCGGCGTCCACGATCGCATCGGATTGATCGAGCAACCGCCCTGCAGCGCCGGTCATCCCGGCGTCGACGAGGGCCGAAGCGGCGAGCCGAAGCCGGCGGACACGATCCGTCGACTGAGGCGACAGGCGGCTGGCCAGCTCCCAGGACCGGGCCGCCGTTGTTGGTGCGCCCCGCTGCGCCGTCACCTCGGCCGCCTCATCGAGCGCAGCGGCGACGCCCTCGTCCGGCCCGACGGCCGCCCGAGCGAGGTGCCATGCGCGCAGCGCCGAGCGGTCGGGCAGGGTGTCGGCCAAGGCGCGGTGGGCGGCGCGCCGGTCGGCGCGCGGGGCGTCGTGGTAGGCGGCCGAACGCATCAGCGGGTGTCGGAAGGTGATGCGATCGCGGTCCAACGTGACGACACCGAGTTCCTCGGCCACCTCCAAGTCACCGAGCCCGAACGAGCGCGAGCCCAGGGCCCGGACCACGCGATCGAGGTCGCCGCCCGGGTCGGCGGCGGCGACGACCAGCGCCGAGCGGCAGCGATCGTCGAGCCGGGCCATCAGCACGTCGACGACGCGCTGCCCCGACGGCCCGATCGGGAGCGGGTCCGGGAGGTCGGCTCGCCCGGCGCGCTGGTCGGCATCGAGCAGGTGGGCAGCTTCCACGAGCACGAGCGGCACCCCACCCGAACCGTCGATCAGTGTCCTGCGCACGTCGGCGCCGGTGACGCCGAGCCCCAGGAGGATCTCGTCGGCGACGTCGTCGCCCACGGCGTCGAGCAGGAGCGCGGGCCCGGTGTCCGTCGAGTCGTCGGTGCCGACGCGACGAGCAGCGACGATGGCGATGCGCTCGAACTGCAGCCGGCGGGCCACGAAGGCCAGCGCTCGCCGAGTCGGCAGGTCGACCCACGGCAGGTCGTCGACGAAGACCACGACGATCCCGGCTTCCGCCGCATCGATGAGCAGGTCGCGGGTCGCCAGGGCGACGGCGAAGGGTTCGACCGGCGCCGGGGTGCGCACCATGGCCAACGCTCCCTCCAGCGCCTCGCGGCGGGCCGGCGCGAGCTGATCGAGTCCACCGAGCATCCCGTCGAGCAGCGCCGCCAGACACGACCACGGGAGCTCCAGCTCGGCCTCGACGCCGCGCAGGTGCACGACCTGGGCGTGCGGGTGTTCGGCGACGACCTCGACGGCGCGATCGATCAGCGCGGTCTTGCCGATGCCGGGCTCACCGACGAGGGTCAGGCCGCCACCGGCGCCGAGCTCGGCTCGCTCGACGAGGTCCCGGATCGCCTGCAGCGCGTCGGCACGACCGGCAAGGGAAGGGGTTCGCGAGCGGTTCGTGGACATCGATGAGCGAGAGCACGGGGTCTCCCCGATGCGGGCTCGGGGCCGGCTCGGGCAGAGTACCGGCGGCAGACGAATGGGAGGGAGCAGGACGAGCGCAATGGGTGCGGGAGCACGACTGGCGGAGGAACGGGGCCGATGGGCAGCCGACTGGCTGCTGGTCGACCTCGAACACGAGGCCGAGCAGCTGCTCGGACTCCTCGAGCGGACCGAGGAGCTCCGAGTCGCCGTCCCCAGCACGTGCACCAACGAGGCGCTCGGGCCAGGACCGGTGCTGGTCGGTGTCACCGATCGGCGGATCCTGGTGGTCAGCAGGACGAGCACCGTGGAGCTCGAATTGGACCTGATCGCCAGCGATCGGATCGCCGGTGTCATGGGTTGCGCGGGAGCCGTGCAACCGGCGTCGCTGAGCGGCGGACTCAGCGGCGTCGGTTGCGCAACATCGCCGTGACGGCGGCGCCGTCGGCCTGACCCCTCGACGCCTTCATCACTGCTCCGACCAACGCGCCCATCGCCTTGTCCTCGCCGCCGCAGTACTTCTCCCACGCGCCTGGGTTCACCCGCACCGCCTCGTCGACCAGTGCCTCCAACGCGCTCGTGTCCATCGCCTGAAACCCCCTGGCCTCGGCGATCGCCGCTGGGTCGCCGCCGCCGGACGCCACCAGGTCGGCCAGCACCTGCTTGGCTTGCGTCGCCGTGAGCTGGCCGCCGACCTCGAGCAGGGTCAGCGCAGCCAGATCCGTCGGCGGCACGGCGGGATCGGCGCCCTGGCCGGCGAACGCCTCCTTCACGTGGATCACCGCACGCCCGACGTCGCCCTTGGCGGCGCCCACGGCCAGCACGTAGTCGTCCTGGCCCCGCTCGACCACGACGCCGACGGTCTCGGAGGTCGGCTCCATCCCCGTGGCCTCCGCCAGCCGGAGCCGCCGGGCGCTGGGCAGGACGGGCAACGCGGCCCGCACGCGCTCGATCCATTCGAGGTCCGGCTCGACGGGCACGAGGTCGGGCTCGAGGAAGTACCGGTAATCGTCGGCGTCCTCCTTCGTCCGCAACGTGTGCGTGCGGCCGTCGCCCTCGTCCCAGTGCCTCGTCTCCTGACGCACGGTCTCGCCCGCCTCGAGCAGGTCGATCTGCCGAAACGCCTCGTAGTCGATCGCCCGACCGACCGAGCGCACCGAGTTGAGGTTCTTGATCTCGCAGCGGGTGCCGAACGGCTCACCAGGCCTGCGCACACTGACGTTCGCATCCACGCGCATCGAGCCCTCCTCCATCTTGGCGTCGGAGGCGCCGATGGCGACCAGGATCGCCCGCAGCTCTGCGACGTACTGGCGGGCATGCGCTGACGAGCGCAGATCGGGGCGGCCGACGATCTCGACCAGCGGGACCCCGGCCCGGTTGAAGTCGATCAACGACGACTCGCTGCCGTGGATCCGCCCGCCGCTGCCGCCGAGGTGGGTCGACTTGCCCGTGTCCTCCTCGAGGTGGGCCCGCTCGATGCCGATCCGCGTGCCGTCGGGCAGGTCGAGCCAGCCGTCGACGTTGAGGGGCACGTCGTACTGGCTGATCTGGTACGCCTTCGGCATGTCCGGGTAGAAGTAGTTCTTGCGGTGGAACGTGCAGGGTTGGATGCGGCAGTTGAGGGCCAGCCCGATGCGCATCGCCAGCTCGACGGCCTGGCGGTTGAGCACGGGCAGCGCACCCGGGAGCCCGAGCGTCACTGGGTCGATGTTGGTGTTCGCCGCGTCACCGAACCGGTTGGGTGACGACGAGAAGAGCTTCGTCGCGGTCGCCAGCTCGACGTGCACCTCCAGTCCGATGACGGTCTCGTAGGTCGTCTCGGTCACCGCGCTCATCGGATGGCACCCTCCAGGGACTGGGCGACGCGGAACATCAGCGGTTCGGCCAGCGTGGGAGCGAGCACTTGCACGCCGACGGGGAGGCCACCAGCGCCGACGCCGAACGGCACGCTGATGGCCGGGTCACCCGAGAGGTTCGACGGGATCGTGTACGTGTCGCAGAGGTACATCGCCAGCGGGTTTTCGGTCTTGTCCCCGAGCGGGAAGGCGACCGTCGGCGACGTGGGTGTCAGCAGCACGTCGGCGTGCTGGTAGGCGCGAGCGAAGTCGTCGGCGATCAACCGGCGGACCTTCAGTGCCTTGCCGTAGTAGGCGTCGTAGTACCCGGCAGAGAGGGCGTACGTGCCGAGCATGATGCGCCGCTTGACCTCGTCGCCGAAGCCGGCCTCCCGCGTGGCCATGTACATCGCGTTGGTGTCGGCGGCGGCGACGCGCAGCCCGTAGCGGACACCGTCGTAGCGGGCCAGGTTGCTCGACGCCTCGGCAGGAGCGATGAGGTAGTACGCGGTGAGCCCGTAGGTGAACGCCGGCACCTCGACGTCGACGACCTTGGCACCGGCGTCCGCCAACGCATCGAACGCCGCGTCGACCCGCTCGAGGACATCGGCGTCGGCGCCCTGGGGCAGGTCGGTGATCCGCCCGACCCTGACGCCTTCCACGCCGTCGAGCAGCGACGCCGAGATCAACGGCGGCGGACGCGGAATGGACGTCGAGTCGTTGGGGTCGTGGCCTCCGATGACCTCGGTCACCAGCGCGGCGTCAGCAACGGTCGTGGTGAACGGGCCGATCTGGTCGAGGCTGCTGGCGAAGGCGACGAGCCCGTAGCGGCTGACGACGCCATACGTCGGCTTGACGCCGACGACACCGCACAGCGCCGCCGGCTGGCGGATCGAGCCGCCGGTGTCGCTGCCCAGCGCAACGGCGGCGAACCCGGCGGCGACCGCCGCCGCGCTGCCGCCGCTCGACCCGCCGGGCACCCGGCTCGGATCGTGCGGGTTGCGAGTCGGACCGAACGCCGAGTTCTCCGTGCTCGAACCCATCGCGAACTCGTCGAGGTTGGTCTTGCCGACGAGGACGGCACCGGCGCCGCGCAGCCGCTCGACGACGGTGGCGTCGTACGGCGGGTGCCAGCCCTCGAGGATGCGCGACGAACACGTCGTGGGGATGCCCCGCGTCACCATGTTGTCCTTGAGCGCCACCGGCACTCCGGCCAGCGGCCCCGGGTCGCGGCCGGCAGCCACGGCGGCATCGACGGCATCGGCGGCCGCCCGCGCCTCGTCGGCGAGCACCACGTTGAAGGCGTGCAGCTCACGCTCGCGGCCGTCGATCGCAGCGAGATGCTCGTCGAGTACGGCACCGGCGGAGCGCCGCCCGGCCCGCACGTCGGCGGCGATCTCCACGACGCTCATGTCGCCAGCCCGATGATCGGCGGAACCTTGAAGCGCCCGTCGACGGCCTCGGGGGCGGCGGCGAGGACCTCGTCGCGGTCGAGGCACGGCCGCTCCTCGTCCTCCCGCAGGACGTTGACCAACGGGTAGGGCTGGGTCATCGGCACCACGTCGTCGAGCTGCAAGCCGTCGATGTCGGCGAAGTGGTCGAGCATGGCGCCGAGCTGGGCGGTCGTGCGCTCGATCTCCTCGCTCGTCAGGCCGAGCCGAGCCAGCCGAGCGACGTGCTCGACGTCGGCGGTGGAGATGCGTGCGGACATCGGATCGAGCCTACGGAGCTAGAACCCGGACATGCCGTGGGGCGCGGGATGGGCGGTGAGCAGGGCATCCGCGCGGCGCAGCACCTCGGGCGACCGAGCGGTCAGGCGGCGCCGGGCGGCCAGCACGGTCGGCGCGACACCCATCAGCAGCGGCCCGAGGGCGGACGGCTCGGCGACGACGTCCGGTCGTCGGCGGACCCGCCGGCACCCACCTCCACCGATCGCCCAGCGGGTGCCGGCAGCTTCGACGACGACCTCGTCGTCGGTCCAGTACGTCCGCGCCGCGAAGCACGCCGGGACGTCGCGCACGTGACACCACACGAAGTCGTTGAGCTCGAACGTGCGCAGCGCCCGCGGATCGTCGAGCAGGTGCGGCAGCGGGTCGTCGAGCGCCAGCACGCGGGAGCGGATCGGGCCGACGAGATCGACGGACAGCACGGCTTGCCACAGGGCGGCGTGGGCGACGGGGGTCGCCGCGGCGAGGTCGTGCAGTTCGAGCTCATGGCCCGGGTGGCCGTCGTTCCACTTGGACGTGACCTTCCACGACGCGAACCCGTCGTCGTGCAGCACCCACGTCGCGTCGGCGGCGCGATCAGCCACTTGCGTCTCCAGCCACGTCACCGAGCGCGAGATCTCACCCGGCCGGAGCCGCCGGACCCGCTCCCACCTGGACGCCAGCTCGACGGCGAGCGCCGGATCGTCCCACTCGACGGCGCGCACCGCACCGGGCGCCGACCGGTACTCGGGACGGAGCTGAGCGCGCCGGCGATCGAGCATCGTGAAGCGGCGCAACGTTGCGACGCCGTACCCGAACCGCTCGTAGATGCCTCCCTCGCTGGCCGTGAGCGCGGCGAGCGGTTCGCCACGGGCGTCGATGTCGCGGTGGACCTCCTCCATCAGCCGGGTGAGAAGCCCCTGCCGACGGTGTGTCGACGCGACGGCGACGAACGTGACCCCACCCGTCGGCAGGGCGCCACCGCCCGGGAGGGTCATCTCCAGCGTGTACGACCCGGCCACCCCGACGACCCGCCCGCCGTCCACGGCGACGCGGAACCGATCGAGCTCCAGGAGCCGCTCCATCCGCTGGCGGCCCTCCGGGGTCCACGGTTCGGCGAACACCTGCCCGTCGAGCCGGAACAGGGCGTCAAGGTCGTTCTCGACCGGAGTGCGCAGCTCGATCACGAGTGCAGTATTAGCGTGGACGAGAGATGGCCACCGTGACGTTTGCCGGCGCCACGCGCACCTACAGCGGCCTCGAGCACCCGGCGCTCCATCATCTCGACCTGGCCATCGGCGACGGGGAGTTCCTCGTGCTGGTCGGACCGTCGGGCTGCGGCAAGTCGACGACGCTGCGGATGCTGGCCGGGCTGGAGCCCGTCGACGAGGGCTCGATCCACATCGGCGAGCGTGACGTCACCAACGTGCCGGCCAAGGAACGGGACATCGCCATGGTGTTCCAGTCCTATGCGCTCTACCCGCACATGACGGTGGCCGAGAACATCGGCTTCCACCTCAAGGTCAAGCGGGTGCCGCGCCGTGAGCGCGCCGAGCGCGTGCGTGAGGCAGCCAAGATCCTCGATCTCGAGGAGCTGCTCGATCGCAAGCCGGCCAAGCTGTCCGGCGGCCAGCGCCAACGGGTGGCGATGGGCCGGGCGATCGTCCGCCAGCCGCAGGTGTTCCTGATGGACGAGCCGCTGTCCAACCTCGACGCCAAGCTGCGCGTGCAGACGCGCACGCAGATCGCCAACCTGCAGCGGCGGCTCGGCGTGACGACGGTGTACGTGACGCACGACCAGGTCGAGGCGATGACGATGGGCGATCGCGTCGCCGTGCTCGACCGCGGGGTGCTGCAGCAATGCGCCACGCCGCGCGACCTGTTCACGTCGCCCGTCAACGTGTTCGTCGCCGGGTTCATCGGGTCGCCGGCGATGAACCTGCTGGCCGCCAAGCTCGGCGACGACGGAGCGACGCACGGCAGCCTGACCGTTCCGCTGACGCCAGAGCAGCGCCGGGGGCTGACCAGCGACGACGTCACCCTCGGGGTCCGTCCGGAGGACTGGCGGATCTCATCGGACTCGGGACTGGACGTGACGGTGGCGGTCGTCGAGGAGCTCGGCTCCGAGTCGTTCCTCTACTGCACGGACGACTCGGCGGCGAGCGGCGAGTCGCTGCTCGCCCCGCAGGTGGTCGCCCGCGCCGAGGGCCTCAGCACCAACGAGCCGGGCGACTGGATCAGCTTGATCCCCCGCAAGCTGCACGTCTTCGACACGGCCTCCGGCGCCCGTCTCTGAGCGTCACGCTCCGTCGCGGTCGCGGTCATCGTCGGCCTCCACGCGCTCGGCCCACATCGAGTCGGGCTCGACGACCTCACCGTCGTCGACCTCGCCCTCGATGATCTCGGCGTCCTCGATGTCGTCGTCCGGTTCCTCCGCATCGACGCTGGACTCGACCACTTCGCCATCGGCGACGACGGTGTCGGGATCGGGAACATCGTCGTCGACGGCGGCGAGCTCGTCCGTCGACGACGGCGGGATGAGGATCTCCTTGGGCTTGTCCCGGGTGGCGATCAGGTACAGGGCGCCGCCGACGACGCAGGCCAGGGCGACCCACTGGTTCCAACGCAGGCCACCCAGCTCGTCGGCGGGGTCGATGCGCAGCCCCTCGACCCAGAACCGGATCACGCCGTAGCCGAACACGTACATCGCCAGCAGGCGACCACCGGCGGGGTTGAAGCGCTTGTCGATCCAGAGGAGCAGCCCGCAGAGGGCGAAGTTGCCGAGCGACTCGTAGAGGAACGTCGGGTGGAACGTGGTGCCCGGCTCGTAGCCCGCCTCGATCGCCGTCTCGGGGCTGACCTCGAGTGCCCACGGCAGGTCGGTCGGGCCCCCGAACAGCTCCTGGTTGAAGTAGTTGCCCCACCGACCGATGGCCTGGGCCAACGGCAGGGCGGGTGCAACGGCGTTGAGGCCGGGGCCAAGAGGGATCCCGCGCCGCACGTGGCCCACGTACGCGCCGACCAGGACACCGGCCAGCATTCCGCCCGGGATCCCGAGGCCGCCCTCCCAGATCTTGAAGATCGCGCCCAGATCGTTCTCGAACCGTTCCCAGTCCGTGATCACGTGGTACAAGCGGGCGCCGATGACGCCGGCGAGGACTCCCCAGATGGCGATGGCGTTGGCGTCGTCGCGGGTGCCGATGCCCTTCGCCTCGAGGCGCCGGCCGAACAACCAGACGCCGGCGATGACGCCGAGGGCGATCATCAGCCCATAGGCGTTGAGCGACAGCGGACCGATCGTCCAGGTGCCTGACGACGGGCTGGGGATGTCGGCGATCACGAGGCGGCGGTCACCTTGCGGGCGAACTCGACGGCAGCAACGGCAACGACGTCACGATCGAAGTCGAGCGTCGCGACGTGGTAGCTGCGCTCGAGCCAGCGATGGTCGACGGGCCCCCCGTAGCGGGCGGCGAGGCGATCGCTCTGGGCCGGTTCGATCGTGTGGTCCTGGCGGGAGGTGAACAGCAGCAGCGGCTGCACCAGCTCGCCGAACCGGGCCGAGAGCGGCACCAACCCGTCGTCGATCAATGACAGCAGCGGGCGGATCGGGGTGTTGGCGTACCCGATCTCGTGCGCGTCGGGATCGGCGATGTCGTTGCCGTCTCCCGGGATGGCGATCATCCCATCGGCGGCGAACTCGCGGATCATCGCCTGCACGTCGGCAGCGGGCGGCTCGGCGGCGGGGTTGATGCAGACCAGCCCGACGATCTCCGGGTGCTGCAGGCCGCACCACAGGGCGAGCGACCCGCCCATGCTCAGGCCGGCGACGACCACACAGGACGAGCGAGCGGCCAGCTCCTGGTACGCCTGCTCCACGGCGGCGGTCCAATCGGCCCAGGTCCTCGAACCGAGGTCGTCCTCGGTGGTGCCGTGGCCGGGCAGCCGAGGCAGCTCCACGTTCAGCCCGCCGCCGGCGAACGCCTCGGCCAGTCCGCGCACCGTGGCCGGGCTCCCCGTGAAGCCGTGCAGGACCAGCGCGCCTGGCGCGCCGTCCTCCGGGGCCGTGTGCGACCACGGCTCGGCGCCGGAGAGCACGGGCTGATCCATGGTCCCGTTCTACTCGTTCTGTTCCCCGCGACCGGCTCACCGGCCACGAGGTGGCGGGTCCGTAACCTCGGCGGCGATGCCGTCGCGCCGCCGGAGCCGCCAGGTGGAGACGGCGGCCGTCGCCGCCATTGGTCCAGTGCTCGTGATCGCACCCTTCTGCGTCCTCGCGCTGTTCGTGATCTGGCTGGCGGTGCGGACGGTGTGGGACCTCCCGTTCTGGTGGTTCGCCCTCGGGTACGTCGGCGCCTGCGTGCTGCTGTTCCTCCGGCCGATCCAGGCGCTGGTGCTGACCCCCCTGTTCGGGGCCCGCCGTCCGACGCCGGAGGAGGTCGAACGGATCCTCCCGCTGTGGCGCGACCTGGCCCAGGCCAACGGCCTGCCGCCCGAGCGCTACCTCCTGCGGGTGTTGCCCAGCGATGAGCTCAACGCCTACGCCTGCGGTGGTCACCTGGTGGTGGTCACGTCGTTCGCCGTCGCCGAGTTGACGCGGCGCGAGCTGGCCGGCGTTCTCGCCCACGAGCTGAGCCACCACCTCGGGATGCACACCGTCGCGCTGACCATCCGCCACTGGCTGTCGCTGCCCGTCGTCCTGCTCGCCCGGATCGGGTTCTTCCTGCAGAACGTGGCGACCGCGGCGACCGAGGCGTTCGCCGCCGAGTCGCGCGGGTTGACCGCGGTCGGGCGGGTGGTGGCCGCGCTGCTCAACGTGCTGTCCCTGCCGTTTGTCGCCGCCCTGTATGCCTCGGACGTGCTCGGCAACCTGGTCGGGCACCGCTCGGAGCTGCAGGCCGATCGCCGGGCCGTGCGCATGGGCTACGGCCGGGAGCTGTCGCGAGCGCTCCGACGGGTGATCAGCCTCGGTGGCGGCCGCCGCACGATCGGCTGGCGCGCTCGCCTCGCCGCCTCGCACCCGCCGGCCCTGACCCGCGTCGCCCGCATCGACGCCATGCTCCGCCACCCCGCCCGCTGACTCGTCCGTTTGGTAAGGATCGGAGGTGGCACGTGGCACCCGGTCCAGGGCGGAGCCGTCACTCACGCCCGGCGACTACCCATTCGCCCACCGGGTGCGGGTGCGGTTCGCCGAGACGGACCTGATGGGGATCGTCCACCACAGCCGGTACTTCCCGTACCTGGAGGAGGCGCGGGTGGCCTACCTGGATCACCTCGGCCACCCCTACCGCGACTGGCAGGAGGCCGGGCTCAATGCCGCGGTGCTCGAAGCGTGGCTGCGCTTCCGGCAGCCGTTGCGCTTCGACGACGAGGTCCTCGTCCACCTGGTCTTGGCATCGGCGACGCGCACGACGTTCGAGATGGCGTACCTGCTGACGGTCGACGACCGGCCGGCGGCGACGGGCAGCACGGTCCACGGCATGGTCACCGCCGACGGGCGCCCCGGCCGCCTGCCCGCCTGGCTCGTCGAGCTGGCTGTGTGAGCGAGCGAGTCTTCGAGCGAGCGAACGATCGAGATGGTGAGCGAGCGAGTCTTCGAGCGAGCGAACGATCGAGATGGTGAGCGAGCGAGTCTTCGAGCGAGCGAACGATCGAGATGGTGAGTGAGCGAGCGAGACGGTGAGTTCCGAGTGTCCGGGCGGGCCACCCCGGAGGGGTTCCGTCTTGGCCCGCCCGGACTTGCTCGGGTTCCCGCACGATCACGAGCTAGGCGGCGACTGCTCCCGGAACGGGGCCCTCGTGGCCCGCTCGCCGGCCCACCGCGCCGGCGACCAGGCCGAGTCCCTCGAGGCCGGGGAGCGCTTCGATCCGGCGGTCGATCCGCTCGACGAACGTCGATCCGTCGGGCCCACCGAACAGGTGGCGGATCACGAAGTCCGTCTCGGACGCCGGCATCACCCCGGATCCGACGGGACGCCACAGGTGGGCCAGCGCCCACCGGACCAGCCGACGGGCGCCCGTGCTCTGGCCCAGCCGGCGCCGGGCCTCCGAGGCGTAGAAGTCGATGTGCCGGCCCTCTTGGCGGGCGATCCGCTTGACCAGTTCGCCGAGCACCGGATGGTGCGCCCGCTGGGCCAGGCGGGCGTACCCGCCCTGCGTGGTCCATTCGTTCACCGCACCCCACGTCATGTGCAAGGCCACGATGCGGTCGCCGACGAGGGCGGAGCCGGCCGCCGACAGGTACGGCCGGAGTCGATCGCGCCCACCCAGCCGCTGGCGCAGGTTGCCGACGCGCGTCGCACCGGCCGGGCGGCCGTGGGCGGCCAGGACCTCGCCCAAGGCTTCGCCGTGCCACAGCTCCTCGTAGGCCCAGCACGACAGGAACGTCGTGATGTCGGGATCGGCGTGGGCCGGCGTGACGAGGAGGTCCCGCAGGTAGCAGATGGTGTGGTGCTCGACGTCGTGCATGTACTCGATCGCCCGCAGCGATTCGTCGTCCAGGGGGTCGGCGGCGAAGGCAGTCAGGTCGAGGTCGTCCCAGCGCAGGCGGTCTGCGCGCTGTCGGTAGTTGTCGATGTCGAATCGCACCGATCCACCATTCGGGCCGGAGGCGCCCGCGGATTGGTGGGGAGAACCCCCGTTCCACGACACGGGTGGGCGCCCTGGAATCCGTCGTCCGGACAGCGCACGCTGTGACGGTGAAGTTCGTCGTGCTGCGGCCGTGGCACCCCCTGCGCCGCCTCGTGGGCGAGGCAGGCTTCGCCCTCATGTCGATGCCCATCGGCATCGTCACGTTCACGACGGTGGTCACGTTGGCGTCCGTCACGGCGGGCCTGCTCATCACGTTCGTGCTCGCCCTGCCGTTCGCCTGGCTGCTGTTCGTCACGTCGCGCGGGCTGGCGCGGCTCCAACGATCCCGAGTGACGGCGCTCACGGACGTCGCCATCGGCGACCCCGTCCCCCCGCTCACCGCCCCGGGATGGCTGTCGCGTTTGCACGAGCGAGTCCGCACGGGAGCCCGCTGGCGCGAGCTCGGCCATCACGTCGCCGCCCTCCCGGTCGGCGTCCTCGGCTTCGCGCTGACCGCCGCCGCATGGGGCGGATCAGTGGCCCTGCTGGCCATGCCGGCGGTCGTCCACGCCATGCCCGGCGACTCGGCGAAGTTCTACTTCTTCGAGCTGCACCCCGGCGTCGGGGCGTGGTTGGCCGCCCTGGTCGGCGCGGCCGGCCTCGCCGTCGTCGCCCCGTGGCTGACCCGTGGTGTCGTCAACGTCGAGCTGGCGATGGCCCGCAGCCTGCTCGGGCCGACCGCCGAACAGCGCAGTGCGGCCCGGATCACCCGCCTCGAGACGAGCCGGTCGGCGGCCGTCGACAGCGCCGAAGCCGAGCGGCGACGGATCGAGCGCGATCTCCACGACGGTGCCCAGCAGCGCCTGGTGGCGCTGGCCGCCAACCTGGGTGCGGCGCGCGACAAGCTCGACGGCGCCGAGCCCGAGGAGGGGCGGGCGATGGTCGCCGTCGCCCACGAAGACGCCAAGGCGGCGCTCAAGGAGCTGCGCGACCTGGTGCGTGGCATCCACCCGGTGATCCTCGAGGATCGCGGGCTCGACGCCGCCCTGTCGGCGGTGGTCGCTCGGGCGCCCGTCCCCGTCACGCTCGACGTGGCCGTCGCCGAACGTCCGCCGGCGGCGATCGAGAGCGCTGCCTACTTCGTCGTCAACGAGGCATTGACCAACGTCGCCCGGCACGCCATGGCGACCAGGGCCGAGGTGAAGATCGCCCGCGCCGGTGACCGGCTCGTCATCGAGGTGCGCGACGACGGCGTCGGCGGAGCAGCCGGCCTGCACAGCTTGCACGAGCGGGTGACCGCGATCGGCGGCTCGATGTACGTGATCAGCCCGCAGGGCGGTCCGACGACGATCTCCGTGGAGCTGCCGTGCGGGTCGTGATCGCCGAGGACTCCGTGCTGCTGCGCGCCGGGCTGACCCGCATCCTGATCGACGCCGGCGAGGAGGTCGTCGCCACGGTCGGCGCCGCCGACGAGTTGATGACCGTCGTCGAGCGCCACCAGCCCGACCTGTGCATCGTCGACGTGCGCATGCCCCCCACGCACACGGACGACGGGATCAGAGCGGCGATGACGATCCGCAAGCGGTGGCCGAAGGTCGCCATCCTCGTGCTCTCGCAGTACGTCGAGGAGCGCTACGCCACCGACCTGCTGGCCGAGGGCAGTCGAGCCGTCGGATACCTGCTGAAGGACCGGGTCGCCGACGTCGCCGAGTTCCTCGATGACGTGCGCCGGGTGGGGGACGGCGGGACCGCGCTGGACCCGGAGGTCGTCGCCCAGCTCCTGGCCCGGGCCCGCCGGCGCGACCCCCTCGAACGGCTGTCGAAGCGCGAGCGCGAGGTCCTGGCGCTGATGGCCGAAGGGCGCAGCAACCCGGCGATCGCCCGCGCCCTCTACGTGACCGACAAGGCGATCGAGAAGCACGTGAGCAACATCTTCACGAAGCTCGATCTGCCACCCGCCGAGGACGACCACCGCCGGGTGCTCGCCGTCCTGGCCTGGATCGGAGGGTGAGATGCGAGTGATGTGGTGGATCTCAGGGACGGTGCTGTTCGTCGGTGCGTTGACCGCCGGCGCGTACCAGGTCGTGACGGTCCTCGCCCACCAGGAGCGCACCGAGACCGTCGCCTACCCCGCCGCCGACCTGACCACGGTCGACGTCGCCACCGGCAACGGCGCCGTGCGGATCACGACGTCGGACTCCGACGAGGTGGTGGTGCAGGCGCGGATCAGCGAGGGGCTGCGGCCGACCGGCGTGGAGCAGCAGGTGGTCGGCGACACCCTCCGGTTGCGGGCGTCGTGCCCGAACTTCGGTTCCGACTGGTGCGCGGTCGACTACACGCTGGAGGTGCCGCGTCACATGGCGCTCGTCATCCGCACGGACGACGGCCCGATCGAGGGGTCGGACCTGGGGTCGGTGACCGTAGACGCCGACGCTGACCACGGGCGCGTGAGCCTGGCGTTCGCCGTGCCGCCGGAGGCGGTGCGGGCGACGACCGATCACGGCTCGGTGGAGGTCATCGTGCCGGACGACGGCACGGCGTACCACCTCGACGTCGAGACCGACCATGGCGAGCGCGTCGAGGAGGTACCGATCGATTCGTCGAGCGCCCGCTCGATCACCATCCGCACCGACCACGGCGACGCGTCAGTGCGCCCCCGCTGACCCCGGCGCGACTAGGTTGCGCCAGCTGTTCGGAGGGAGATGGGATGAGTGAGACGGGCACGGCTGACCTGGACATCGACAGGGGTTCGGCGCGGATCGAGCTGGTCGCCGCGATCCTGCTGGGCATCGCCGGTGTCCTGACGGCGTGGGCGGCGTACAACGCTGCGCTGACCGATGGCGACGCCCTGAAGGGCTACACGCAATCGACGACCACCACGGCTGACGCCAACTTCTTCTACGAGAAGGGCAACCAGCAGTTCTCGTCGGACTCGGCGACGTTCCTGCAGTACGCCCTCGAGGTCGAGCGAGGCAACGAGGAGATCGCCCTCGCGATTCGCAACAGCCTCTTCACGCCGGAGCTGGCCGCCGCCGTCGATGCCTGGGACGCCGACACCAGCGACACGCAACCCGTGTCGCCCCTCGACCCGTCGCTGTACCAGCTGGAGAGCCTGACCGAGGCCGAGCGGCTGGCGACGGAAGCACAGGCGCAGTTCGCCGAGGCCCAGGAGGTGGACGACGCCGGCGACAAGTTCGAGCTGGCTGCGGTGTTCCTCGCCGTCGCCCTGTTCTTCGCCGGCATCGCCAGCCTGTTCAAGGTGCACCGGGTGCGCGTCGCCCTGCTGATCGGGTCCGCCCTGCTGATCGTCCCCGGCATCATCGCCATCGTCCAGGGCCACGCGGCGACCTGATCACGGCCGCCGGCGGCACGTGTACGCGCCGTAGAGGCCGCGGTTGATCGACCGGTCGAGGATCTCGTACCCCGTCCGGTCGAACATCGCCTCGAGCAGCCAGCTGAACGTGCTGTGCTCGTCGCGCACGTGCGCAGCCAGCTCGGCGGCGGTCCACCCGGCCGACGGGTCGCTCGTCGCCCCACCCAGCCAGTGCTCGACGCGCTCGCTCACGGCGTCCGGACCGAAGTCATAGACGAGGTCGCGCACGCGCAGCAGCCCGCCGGGGCGGAGCATGGCGGCGATCCGCTGCAGCGCGACCGCCTTCCAGAAGTCGGGGAGTTGGTGCAGCGCGTGCCGCGTGTACACCACGTCCACCGGTGCACCAACGGGCTCGTAGGTCAGGAAGCCGGCCTCCACGACCTCGAGGTTGGGCACCACCTGGGCCCTCGCCCGCAGCGCGGCGAGCATCGCCGGCGACACGTCGACGGCGACGACCCGCCTGCAGTGCGGGGCGATCGCCGCGGCGAACACGCCCGTGCCGGCGCCCACGTCCACCACGATCGAGTCCTCGCGCAAGCCGTGGGCGCGCAGCAGCTCGACGTCCTCGGTGGGGTCGAAGGCCGCCTTGCGCTCGTACCCCGAGACGTAGGTCGGGTCGAGGTGCTCCGGTCCGGCATGGGCCCGCTCGTCGAGCTGCCACTCCCGTGACATCGGCTCAGTCCACCCTCGTGAGGACGCGCAGGGAGCCGGTGGCCGAGGCGAGGCGGAAGCGCCCGCTCTCCAGCGCCGGGACGAAGATCTCCTCGTACGGCGGGCGGCCCCCGTCGGCCGGGTCGGGGAACACGTCATGGATGATCAGCGACCCACCCAGCGCGACGTGCGGGGCCCAGCCGGCGTAGTCGGCGCGCGCCGGTTCCACGCCGTGGCCGCCGTCGATGAACACGAGCGCCGCCGGCGTCGTCCAGTAGCGGGCGACCGTCGCCGAGCGCCCGACCACGGCGACGACCCGGTCCTCGACCCCGGCATCGTGGATCGCCGCGCGGAACGTCGGCAGCGTGTCCATCTCGCCGATGCGGGCGTCGACGAGCGACGGGTCGTGCCACTCCCAGCCGACCTGGTTCTCCTCGGATCCGCGGTGGTGGTCGACGCTGAAGACCACGGTGCCGGCGGCCTCGGCGGCCGCGCCGAGCCAGATGGTGGACCGCCCGCAGTACGCGCCGACTTCGACGAAGGGTGCCGTCGGGACCGCGTCGGCCGCCTCGAGTGCGGCGCGATGCAGCGCGTCGCCCTCCTCCTCGGGCATGAACCCCTTGGCGGCCAGCGCCTGGCGTCGCCACGTTGCCGATGCCTCCATCGAGGGGCAGGGTAGAACTACGGCCGCATGCAGACGGCGCTCGACGATCTCGTCACCCTGCTGGCCCTGGAGCCGATCGAGGTCAACATCTTCCGTGGCCGTTCGCCCGACGAGTCCCGCCAGCGGGTGTTCGGCGGTCAGGTCGCCGGGCAGGCCCTGGTCGCCGCCGCCCGCACCGTCGACGACACCTCCCGGCTGGTCCACTCGTTGCACGCCTACTTCCTCTTGCCCGGCGACCCCACCGTGCCGATCCTCTACGAGGTCGACCGCCTGCGCGACGGCCGCAGCTTCAGCACCCGGCGGGTCGTCGCCATCCAGCACGGTCGCGCCATCTTCAACTTGCAGGCCAGCTTCCACGGCGTCGAGCCCGGTCCCGATCACCAGATCGCCATGCCTCGAGACCTCCCGGCGCCCGAGTCGCTGCCCGACTGGCACACCCGCATGGCGCCGTACCGGGATCAGCTCGGCGAGATGTACGACCGGGCCCGCCCGATCGACGTGCGCTACGTCGACGGCGATCCGCTGAGCCGCAAGGGCACGCCGTCCGACAGCCAGCGCGTCTGGCTGCGCGCCGACGGCACGCTCCCCGACGACCCGGTCGTGCACGCCTGCATCGTGACCTATGCCAGCGACATGACGCTGCTCGACACCACCGTGCTGCCGTTCGGGTTGGCCTGGGACAGCCCAGGCATGCAGATGGCCAGCCTGGACCACGCCATGTGGTTCCATCGCCCGTTCCGCGCCGACGACTGGCTGCTCTACGACCAGCACGCCTTCTCGACCGGCTCGGCGCGCGGGCTCGCCGGTGGCTCGATCTACACCCGCGACGGCCTGCTCGCCGTCAGTGTCGTGCAGGAAGGCTTGGCGAGGGTCGGCCAGTGAGGCGGACCCTTGCGCTGATCGCCCTGGCCGCCCTCGCCGCATGCGGCAGCGACGACTCGAGCTCGGAGTCCACGGCGCAACCGTCGCCGACGACAGCGACGTCCACATCGACGACGACCGGCGAGGCCCCCACCGCCGCGTCCTCCGACCCGAGCACGAGGATGCCGAGACCACGACCGTCGCCCCGGACGTCGACCCAGTCGTCGCCTTCACGGAGATCGGCACCGCCGACAAGCCGACCGACCTGGCCTGGCGCGCCGGTGATCCAGGCCTGTACGTCGTCGAGCAGCGAGGCACGATCGTGCGCCTCGCCGACGGTGCGTCGACCACCGTGCTCGATGGCACCTCGCTGACCGACGCCGGCGGCGAACGCGGCTTCCTCGGCCTGGCGTTCTCGCCGGCCGGCGACGTGGCCTACGTGAACTACACCGACCTCGAGGGCACGACGACGATCACCGAATACCCAGTGGCGGCTGATGGTCGCTTCCTGGACGGTGACGAGGCGCGCGTGCTCTTCACCATCGAGCAGCCGTACTCCAACCACAATGGCGGCGACCTGCTGTTCGGCCCCGACGGGTTGCTGTACATCGGGATGGGTGACGGCGGCTCCGGCGGCGACCCCGAACGGCGGGCGCTCGACCTGACCACGCCGCTCGGCAAGGTGCTGCGAATCGATCCCACACCCGACGGCACGGAGCCGTACACCGTCCCGGCCGACAACCCGTTCGTGGCGACCGCAGGCGCCGACCCGCGCATCTGGTCGACGGGGCTGCGCAACCCGTGGCGGCTCTCGTTCGACCGGCTCACCGGCGATCTGTGGATCGGTGACGTCGGCCAGAACGAGATCGAGGAGATCGACGTGGCGCCGGCGACCGACGGGCACGACGCCGGGCGTGGCCTCAGCTTCGGGTGGAGCGCCTTCGAGGGCGACGAGCGCTTCAACGACGACATCCCTGCCGAGGGCCACGTCGCGCCGTTCCTCACCTACACCCACAGCGACACCGGCGGCTGCTCGGTCAGCGGCGGCATCCGGGTGCGCAACGGCTCCACCCTCGATGGCTGGGTCGTCTACGGCGACTACTGCGGTGGTCAGGTGTGGGCGACCGAGGTGCTCGGCGAGGGCGCCGACCTCAACGCCGGCCGCACGCTGGAGATCGGGCGGGTGGGGGGTCCGACGGCCGTGGTGGAAGGACCGAACAGCGAGGTCTTCGTCCTCTCTGGTGACGGCGCGATCCTCCGCGCCGACGCCACCTGAGTCGATGGCCTCGCTCGCTGCGTAACGAACGCTCGGGGACTTCCTCGTCTGAGTCCCTCGGTCACTCGACGCGGTGCAGCTCGATCGTGCGGGCGACGACGTCGACGGCGTGCAAGCGCACCCGGATGCGGTCGCCCGGATCGACCCGGTGGGCGTGCACGTGGGCCAGCACAGCTGGGTCGACGAGCTGGACGATCGTGCCGTGGCGGTCCTCGTCGACCACGACGGCGTCGAACACCTCGTGCTCTCGACCGGCCATGATCACCGCCTCGGCCAGCTCGATGACGGCGCGATCGGCCCGGTTGGCGGTGGACTCGGCGCGGGCCATCACTTTCGGGAGCTCGGTGAACGCTGTCTCGAGACGCTCCTCGACTGGGTGCCCGGCGGCGACGGCGACGGCGGCCTCGAGGACGTAGCGGTCGGCCAACCGGCGCAGCGGTGCCGTGGCGTGGGCGTACGTGGCGGCCATCGCCGAGTGCCACGGCGGGCCGTCGGCGCCGTTCCCGTCGAGGGGCTCGTAACTCGCCCCGCCACCGGCGCGCCGCACGGCGACGAGGAAGGCGTTGGCCCGCGGGTCGGTCCGGTCGAGCGTGCGCCGGAAATCGGCCAGCGACTGGTCGGCCGGCCACGCCAGCCCGAACGCCCGGGCCGTGTGGCGCAGCCGCTCGATCGACCGGGTGTCCGGGTCGGCCATCACCCGGAACAGGCCGGTCCCGGCGGCGAGCAGCGCGTCGGCCACCGCGAGGTTGGCAGCCAGGGACATCGCCGCGTTCTGGTCCTCGGTCTCCAGCCGGTGGCCGATGCGCAGCACCCAGGCGCCGTCGACGTGCTCGAGCTCCTGGTCCGGGAACTCCACTCGGGGCGCGCCTCGGCGATCCTCGGCCGTCTCGATGCGCCGGGCCAGCTCGTCGAACCCGGCCGGCAGGTCCTCGGGGCGCACCGTGTCGTAGGCCAGCTTGGCCCGGCTGCGGATCGTCGACCGCCGGGCCTCCTGCAGCTGGACGTCGCCGGCGCCGTCCACCTTCACGCTCAGCACGACGGCCGGCTTGTCCCCGTCGGGCAGCAGGCTGGCCGCGCCCTCGGACAACGCCGCCGGGTACAACCGGGCCTTCTGGTCGGGCAGGTACACCGTGACGCCGCGCTTCCAGGCCTCTTGGTCGACGGCGTCACCCGGCTCGACGAACGCCCCAACGTCGGCGATGGCGTAGTGCAGGATGAGGTCGTCACCCGACCGCTCGATCGTGAAGGCCTGGTCGAGGTCGATGGCGTCGGCCGGATCGAGCGTGATGAACGGCCAGTCGGTCCGGTCGACCCGGTCCGGCCCGTCGACCGTGGCCCGGGCGGCGACGACGGCGCCGAGCGCCGCCTCGGGCGGGAAACCGCTCGGTAGCCCGAGCTCGACACGGATGCGCCGGATCCCGTCGTCGAGCGCTGACGGCTCCGTCACGTCACGACGATCGTTCGCTCGCCTGGCTTCGCCGTTGGCTCGGTGCCTTGCCCGGGACGCTCGCTCACATCAACGGCGAGCGCCCATGAACATGCCGCGCAGCGCCTCGTAGTGCTCGATCACGTGGCCGGCGCCGAGGACGACGGCCTCCAGCGGGACGTTCGACAGCTTCACAGGGACCTTGGTCTCGCGTTGGATGCGCGAGGCCAGCCCACGCAGAAGTCCCCCGCCGCCGACCAGGTACATCCCGCGGACCAGGAAGTCCTGGGACAGCTCGGGCGGCGCCTTGGCCAGGCAGCGCACCACGGAGGCGATGATCGACGACACGACGTCCTCGATGGCGAAGCGGATCTCCTCCGGTCCGAGCAGCACCGTCTTGGGCAGCCCCGTCATGAGGTCGCGCCCGCGCACCTCGGCCTGCGTCTCCTCCTCGGTCGGATCGGCCGACCCGATCGCCACCTTGATCTCCTCCGCCGTGCGCTCACCGATGGCGATCCCGTGCTCGCGACGCACGTAGTTCTGGATCGCCGCGTCGATGTCGAACGAGCCGACGCGGACGGCCTCGAGGGCGACGATGCCGCCCAGGCTGATGACGGCCGTCTCGCTGGTGCCGCCGCCGATGTCGATGACCATGTTCCCGACCGGCTCGTCGATCGGCAGGTCGGCCCCGATGGCCGCGGCCATCGGCTGCTCGATGAGGTTGGCGTCGGCGGCGCCGGCCCGCCGTGCCGCGTCGGTCACCGCCCGCCGCTCGACCTCGGTGATCGCCGAGGGCACGCAGATCACGACCTTCGGCCGGGTGAAGCGGCTGACCCCGACACGCTGCAGCAGCAGGCGGATCATTCGCTCGGTGATCTCGAAGTCGGTGATCGCACCACCGCGCAGCGGCCGGACGGCGACGATGTACCCCGGCGTCCGGCCGATCATCGCCCACGCCTCGCGGCCGGTGGCCAGCACCTCGCCGGTCTGGCGGTTGAGGGCGATCACCGACGGCTCGTTGAGCACGATGCCCCGGCCCTTCATGTACACGAGCGTGTTCGCCGTCCCCAGGTCGATGGCAAGATCACGTGCCACGAGCGCACCGATCTGATGGGGCCGAGGCGGCGACGTGCGCCCTATGCATCGCGCCCCTGGTCAGGATTGCGATCAGTGGATTCGTCGAGCTGCTGGACCCGATCGACAACCGGCCGGCGGGCCTCCGGCGACAACGCGCCGATGTGCCGGCGGAACTCGGCGACGCCGTCGCCCCGACGGCGGCGCAGGGCCAGGACCAGGACGGCGATCACGACGACGGCGACGACGATGGCGACGACGATCCAGATCACGACACGGTCCCGGCCGCGCGGATCGGCGCGGCACCCGTGCCCCAGGCGCGACCGTCGCGCCAGGTCTCGTGCTTCCAGATCGGGACAGAGACCTTCAGCGCGTCGATCGCGAACCGCGCCGCTTCGAACGCCTCGGCGCGGTGCGGGGCCGAGACGACAGCGAGCACGGAGGACTCGCCGACCGACAACTGGCCCGTGCGATGGATCAGCGCCACCCGGCCGGTCTCGGGCCAGCGCCGGCGCAGCTCGGCGACGAGCTCGGCGAAACGCGGCACGACCTCGCCCTCGTAGGCCTCGTAGACGAGGTGCTCGACCCCGTCACGGCCCTCGGCGTGATCGCGGACGGTGCCGCTGAACAGGACGACAGCCCCGCACTCGGGGCGTACCACCCAGTCGTACACCTCGCCCAGGGGCAGCTCGCGCGGCGTCAGCGCCAGCCAGTCGTCGCCGCTCGCGGGTGCCTGCACGGGCCGCATCGTAGCCCTCGCCGTCCGAGCGCCGACCCGACGGTCCGGCGCCGCAACCCCTAGCTACGCTCCCGGCCCGTGGAGCACGGACCGCTGCCGCCGCACGAGCGCGAGTGGCGTCATCCGTCAGAGCTCGGGCCACCCGCGCACGAGCCGACGACGCGCAGTGGGCGAGTCCTGATCGCCTCCACCGCCACCCTCGGCCTCCTCCTCGTCGGCGCGCTGGCGATCACGATGACGCCCCGCCGGTCGGCATCCCCCATGGCCGCCAGCTCGACCGCGCTCGGGCTGCGGGCGGCGCCGGCGTCGACCACCGACCTCCTGCCGATCGTCACGCCGATCGGCGACGACGGGTGGGGGGTCACCACCGCCGCCGCGCTGGTCGGTGCCCGGGGCGAGCGCGTCCAGGTGCAGCTGGCCAGCGGTGAGGTCGTGCAGGTCTCCATCGAACGCACGACGGACGACGTCACGGTGGTGTCGCTGCCGGCAGGGATCGAGCCCGACTCCTTCGACGTGTCGTCCGCCGATCCGTCGGGCGACGACACCGTCGTGCTGCTCGGCGACGACGAACCGGTCGCCGTGCAGATCGGCGAGCTGGCCAACGTCGACGTCGCCGAGGCGACCCCGGTCCTCGACGAGGGCGGCCGGCTCCTCGGCCTGGCGACGGGCGAGCCCGATGCCCGCTGGATGCTGCCGGTCGAGACGGTGCCGGCCAGCCCGGCGACCTCGACGACGGCGTTCCCGGCGACCAGCACGACGACCCCGGAGACGGCGATCACCACGACGACGACGCCGACGACGACCACGACCAGCACCACCACGACCAGCACGACGGCCCCGCCGACGACGGTCACCGCCCCACCCACCACGGCGGCACCGGCGACGGCGCCGCCGTCGAGCGCGGCTGCGCCTGCGTCGACCGTCGGGCCTACGGCAACGACGAACGGCGCCGGCGGAGCCATCGGCGGAACAGGCTGAAACCCAGCCAGCCGAGTGCGGCGGCGCCGGCGCCCATGCCGGCCAGCGCCAGCTCCTGGCGCCGCTTGGGCGTGATCATCGTCCACCAGCGCGACTCGGTGCCCTCGACGTAGGCCTGCTCGTTGGTGACGTTCGGCCGCCAGCCGTGCGCCTTCAGGCGATCGTTGGCGACGAGCCACGGCTCGCGGGTGTAGCTGCGCAGCCCGGGCGGGATCGGGCCGCGCTGGAACTGCCACTGCAGCGCACTGATCACCTCGGCCACCCGGTCGGGCAGCTTCACTCGTGGCCCGGTCCCGGTCAGCGCGCGCACCCGGTCGGCGGGGACCCAGCCGTCCGGAGCGACGTTGAACACCCCGTCGAGGCGGGCCGTGGCGGCCAGGGCGACCGCCGACGCCAGGTCGTCGAGGTGCAGGAACTGCGCCGGCGGGTCGTCCTCGCCGAAACGCTGGCCGAGCCCGGCGGCCAGCGCCGCCGCCAGCGACGACGTCCCATCGGCGGCCATGGCGATCACCGGGCGCAGGACGGTGACCGTTCGTCCAGGAGCCTGCCGACGCCACCGATCGACCATCGTCTCGACCGTGGCCAGCTGGCGGGCGTAGACGAACTCGACATCCGGCCGGAGGATCGCATCCTCGGTCAGCGGCACCGGGTTGTTGGCGTACGCCCCGTAGACCATCGCTGACGAGACGATCACGATGTGCGTCGCCCGACCGCGGTCGGCGTCTTCGAGCATCGCCGCTGCTCCCTCGCTCACGCTCTCCCGCCGGCGAGCCCGCAGGTCGTGATCGCCGGCACCGAGGTGGACGACGACGTCGCAGTCGGTGGCCGAGCCGTCCTCGACCGCCTGGTCGGCGCCGAGCAGGGCGAGGACCCTCGTGCCCAGGTTCGCCTCGGCCCCGGTGACGTGGACCCGCAGCGGTGCGGTCGCCGGGTCGAGCGCCATCAGTCGGACGCTAACGGTGCCCGTAGCATCGACACATGGCCGACGATCCGCAGGATCCGTTCTCGAGCCTGCCGATGTTCGGCGACCTGGCCAAGGCGTTGGCCAACCAGGGCCCGCTGAACTGGGACGCGGCACGGCAGTTCGCCCAGCTGAGCTCCACGGGTGGCGCGGCGGAGACCAACGTCGACCCGGCGGTGCGCTTGGCGCTCGGCGACCTGGCGCGCATCGCCTGGTACCACGTGGCCCAGGTCGTCGGCTCCGAGGCCGAGGCGCCGGAACCGCAGGTGGCGACGCGCGGCCAGTGGGCGCAGTCGACGCTCGAGGCCTATCGCCACCTCTTCACCGACCTCGCCACGGCCCTCGGCACGCCACCGGCCAGCGCCGCCGACGACGAGGAGCTGGCCGGCGACCCGATGATGTCGATGATGGCCGGGCTGTCGAAGATGATGGCCCCGGCGATGCTCGGCATGGCCGTCGGCTCGATGGTCGGGCGACTCTCGACACGAGCGTTCGGCGTGCACGACCTCCCGATCCCCCGCCAGCCGGCGACGGTGACGCTGATCCCGTCGAACATCGACCAGTTCAGCGCCGACTGGGAGATCCCCACGGACGAGATGCGGCTGTGGGTGCTCGCCCACGAGCTCGCCGGCCACGTGCTGCTGACCACCCCGCACGTGCGGGACAGGCTGTCCGATCTCGTGCGCCAGCACGTCGGCGGGTTCCGCCCCGACCCCAACGCCGTCGTCGAGCGCCTCGGCGAGCTGGACAGCGGCGCATCCGACCCGATGGCCGCGCTGCAGCAGGCGCTCGGCGACCCCGAGGTGCTGCTCGGCGCCGTCACGTCCCCGGCACAGCAGGCGCTGCGTCCGCAACTCGACACGCTGGTCGCCGTGGTCGTCGGCTACGTGGACTGGATCGTCGACGCCGTCTCGGTGCGCATCGTCGGTGGGAGCGCGCTGCGCATCGCCGAGGCCGTACGCCGCCGCCGGGTCGAGACGTCGGCCAGCGACTCGTTCGTCGAGCAGCTGCTCGGCATCCGTATCGGCGAGGACCAGGTGGCACGGGGCAAGGCGTTCGTGCAGGGCGTCGTCGATCGGGCCGGCGACGATGCCCTCGCCCCCCTCCTGCACCGCGCCGACGCCATCCCGACCCCGAACGAGCTGGATGCTCCCGGGCTCTGGCTGGCGCGACTGGAGTGACCCGCCGGGTCAGCTCAGCTCGGCGGTCGAGACAGCGGCGGCGGTAGCGCCGCCGGGCGGCGGACCGGACGGCGGAGCCGCGACCGTCGCCGAGCGCGGATCGGCGGGGCGCCCATCGAGCGCGATCCCATGACGTAGTTGACCAGCGCCGCCGCGCTCACCAGGCCGACGACGAGGAACCCGATGGCGCCGGGGATGACGACGATCACGGGGATCAGTCCGGCGACGGCCCAGGCGAACTGGAAGTGCGTCTCGAACTTGGCGAAGGCGCGACCCCGGTTGGCCTCGGGGGCGTCGCGCTGGACGATGCTCTCGAAGGCCAGCCGGCCGACGGCGCCGGCCAGGTTGAGCATCGCTGCCAGGAAGGCGCCGGCGGCCGGGCCGCCGAGCACGGCGGCAATGATCCCGCTGACCGCTGACAGGCCGAGCGCGCCGACGAGCATCTGCTCCTCGCGCAGGCGGCGGGCGATGGCCGGGGCGAGGAAGTTGCCGACCATCGTGGCGAACGCCGACAGACCAACGGCCACGACGAACCACAGCGTCCCGCCGGGCTGGGTGCGCAGCCAGAAGGCGAGGTGGAAGAAGAGGAAGCCGGTTCCCGCGCGCAGCATCACCATGGCTGCCGCCGCCAGCCGCAGCCGCCGGGAGTGCAGCTGCCTCCGCTCGACGGCCTGCTCGGGCTTCGCCGCGACGACCTCGGCCGGCAGGCGAGATGCGCTGACCAGGGCGACGGCGAAGATCAGCCCCGAGTACACCAGCGTCCCGCCGCCGCGCAGGGGCGTGAGCTGCAGCAGCGCGGCGGGCACGATGGCGACGACGCCGGTCAGTCCGGCGATGACGCCGAGCTTCGAGTTGGCTTCGACCAGCTCGGCCTCGGTGCGTACGACCGACGGCACCAGCGCCTGCTTGGACACGAGGTAGGCCTTCTGCAAGACGAGGGCGACGAGAACCAGCGGGAACAGCGCCAGGTTGTCGATGAACATCGCCATCAGCACGGCGAGCCCGATGCGGGCGGCCGCAATCAGCTGGATGACGGCCCGCCGGCCACCGGCGGCGCGGTCGATCACCGGACCGATCAGCGGGGCGATGACGAGGAACGGGGCGAAGCTGATGATGAGGAAGAGCAGCACCCGACCGCGTGCCGCGCTCGGGTCGATCGACAGGAACAGCGAGTCGGCGAGGGCGACGAGCATCGCCGCGTCGCCGCCCATCATCGCCGCATGGGTGATGGCCAGGCGCCGGAACTTCGACATCGGCACCGCCGTCACGTCGGCTCAGACTACGAGGGGACGCCTCCGAGCGGGTGAGGTGAGAGATCGGTGGTCACACACCGCTCATCGCTCATCGCGCGCTGCGGACCTCGTCGAAGCGACGATGATTCGTCCCATGTACCGCCCCTCGGCTTTCGACGTGACGGATCTCGAGACGCTGCACGACGCCATCGAGGCGAGCGGGCCGGCGCACCTGGTCAGCGTCACGGCGGCCGGACTGACCGCGTCAGTCGTCCCGCTGCTGCTCGACCGTGACGCCGGCGAGCTGGGCACGCTGGTCGGCCACCTCGCGCGCGCCAACCGACAATGGCGCGACGCCCGCGACGACGTGGACTCGCTGGCCATCTTCGCCGGGCCCGACGCGTACATCTCGCCGAGCTGGTACGCGACGAAACAGGAGACGGGCAAGGTCGTGCCGACGTGGAACTACGAGGTCCTTCACGCCTCCGGACCCCTCGTCATCCGCGACGACCCGACATGGGTCGCCGGCCTCGTGCGCCGGCTCACCACCCGCCACGAGGCAGGCCAGCGCGACCCGTGGACGGTGGACGACGCGCCGAGCGAGTTCATCGTCAGGCAGCTCCGGGCGATCGTCGGCATCGAGCTCCCGATCACCCGGCTCGAAGGGAAGCGCAAGCTGAGCCAGAACCGGCCGTCCGCCGACATCACCGGCGCGATCGACGGTCTGCGGTCGGGTACGCCGATGCAACGCAACGTCGGCGACCGCATGCTCGCCGAGCTCGAGGGGGCAGGGTGACGGCCCTGCCCGCCGAGTCGCGAGGCGAGGCGCCTGGGCGCGGACGGTTGCTCGGCCGGCGGATCCTGGTCGTTGGTGCCGGCCAGAGCGATCACGGCGTCACGGACCCGCCGATCGGCAACGGACGGGCGATCGCGGTGCTCTGCGGCCGGGAAGGAGCCCGCGTGACCGCCGCCGACCGAGATCCCCGCAGCGCCGCCGAGACGGTGCGCCGCGTCGCCGAGTCCGCCGGCGCGGCGACGGCGCTGGTCGCCGACGTGTCCGATCCTGCGTCCGTCGACGCCATGGTGGCCAACGCCGCGACCGCACTCGAGGGGCTCGACGGCATCGTCTACAACGTCGGCATCGCCGCGGGGCTGGGGTTGTCCGACGCCACGGCGGAGACCTGGGACGCCGTGCTGGCCGTCAACCTGCGCGGCGCCATGCTCACCGCCCGCGCCGCCCTCCCGGTGCTCGATTCGGGCGCCTCGATCGTGTTCGTGTCCTCGGTGGCCGGCCTCAAGCCCGGCAGCCGCATCCCGGCCTACGACGCGTCGAAGGCCGCGCTCGGCGGCCTGATGCGTCATGTCGCGCTCGAAGGCGAGCGCCGCGGCATCCGCGCCAACATCGTCGCCCCCGGCCTGATGGACACGCCCCTCGGGCGAGCGGCGTCCCGTGGTCGACCGTCGCGGGCGCGCACTCCCGTGCCGCTGGGGCGCCAGGGGACGGGCTGGGAGACGGCGTACGCCGTGCTGTTCCTGCTGTCCGACGAATCGGCGTACATCACGGGACAGACCATCGTCGTCGACGGCGGGCTGACGAGCCTGCGCTGACAGGTGACAGGAGGCAGCATGCCGGAGGAGTTCGAAGGGGATCTCGCGGGAGCCGTGTTCTGGGGTGCCGACCTCAGCGGTGCCCGCTTCCGAGACGTCGACCTCACCGGCGTCACGATCAGCCATGCCTGGCTGGTGGACGTCGACATCGATGCGCTGGTCGAGACCGTCGTCATCAACGGCGTCGACGTGACCGACTACGTGAACGACCGAGACCCGTGGTACCCGCTGCGGGCCATGCTCCGTCCCGCCGACCCAGCGGGCATGCGGGCGGCCTGGGCGGCGCTCGAGGCGGAGTGGGCGACGACGATCGCCCGGGCGCGAGCGCTTCCCGAGTCGGCGGTGCACGAGTCCGTCGACGGGGAGTGGTCGTTCGTCCAGACGCTGCGCCACCTCGTCTTCGCCGTGGACAAGTGGTTCACCGCCCCGATCCTCGGTGCCCCCTTCCACCCGAGCGGGTTGCCGAACTCAGGATCCATCGACTTCCCGTGGCCGGGACTCGACGGCGAGCTCACACCGTCGCTCGCCGACGCTCTCGGCGTGTGGGCGGATCGAGCTACGCGCTTCGGCGACCACCTCGCATCGCTGTCGGAGAGCGATCTCGAACGAGCGGTCGACGTGCTCGAGAACGGCACCAATCCGGTGCGCGAGTGCGTCCACACGGTGCTCGAGGAGGCGTTCTGGCACAATCGCTACGCGAGGCGGGACCTCGCCCGGCTGGGGTCGGATCCATCGACGGAGGAAACGAGATGAAGCTGTTCTTCGACGACGCGTCGTTCGACGGCCAACTGCAGCGCAGCGTCGCAAAGTGCGACTCCGGGATGGCCAACGTGGGCGAGTGCCTGTACATCGCGACGCAGATCACACCAGGCGACCGCGACAGCTGGTACGCCGCGTGGTCGGGCTTCGCCGACGGGCTGGTGCAGCAGGCCGACCGTGCCCTCGCCGCCGGCCACACCGTCAGCGCGACCAGCCTGAACCTCAGAGCGGCGGAGTACTACCGCCAGTCGTTCTTCTGGCATCGCGACGACCTCGACGGCCACGAGCTCACCACGGCGTACGCCGCCAGCGTGAAGGCGTTCCGAGCGGCGTTGCCGCACCTCGCTCAGGCCGGCACCGTGGTCGAGGGCGACACCCCCGGCTACCTCTACGCCCCAGCGGGCGACGGGCCGTTCCCGACGATCGTCCACATCGGTGGCTACGACGGCACGGCGGAGGAGCTCTACTCGTCGGTGTACCCAGCCGTCGATCGCGGCTGGGCGATCGCCGTGCTCGACGGGCCGGGCACCGGGGAGGTGCTGTACAAGCGCCGCCAACCGATGCGGCCCGACTGGGAGAACGTCGTCCCCGGGATGGTCGATCTCTTGCTCGCCCAGCCGCGCGTCGACCCGAACCGACTCGTGCTCGTCGGCCGCTCGTTCGGTGGACTGCTCGCGCCGCGCGGCGCGTCGGCCGAGCCGCGGCTGGCGGCGATGGTGGCCGACCCGGGCCAGTACGACATGTCGGCAGCGTTCGCCCACCTGCTCGGCGACCTCTGGAAGTCGGTCGACGACCCGTCGGCCGACGCGAAGTACGACGCGCTGCTGGACAACCCGGCCATGAAGGCCTTCTTCGAACCACGCATGCTCACCCACGGGATGACGACGCCGCGCGCCTACGCCGCCGACATGCGCCGCTACAACTGCATCGAGCAGGCACCGAAGGTCACGTGTCCGACCCTCGTCACCGACAACGAGACCGACCTGGTGTCGACCGGGCAGGGTCAGCAGCTGTTCGATGCCCTCACGTGTCCGAAGACGTTCCGTCGGTTCCTGCGCAACGAGGGGGCCGAGGGCCACTGCGAGGGCTTGGGCCAGGTCATGTTCTGGACCGCCACCTTCGACTGGCTCAGCGAGACACTCCCCTGAGCCGCACCCCCGGCTCGCCGATCACCCCATGGGGGGTCACTGTCGAGGTTCCAGGTTCCCCTGTCAGACTCGACGGGTCATTGCCCGCCGGCGAGCGTCGCGTTGGCGGCGCTCGCCTCGGTGCGGGCACGGCGGTCGAGCCAGAGATCGAGCCCGTTCCACGACCACCGCTCGAAGCCAATGGCTCCGTCTGGGACCTCGGCGAACGGGATCCGGGGCCATCGCGCCACCTCGGTGCCCGTGACCTTCCACCGCAGCACGTGGCTCACCGAGACGGAGACGATGCTGCGGTCGGTGACCGCGATGACGAGCAGCGCGACGTTGCTCGGTTTCGAGATCCCGTGGTTGGCGACGAAGAGGTGCGTGACCTGTTCTCCTGGCTGGAGGAGCGGCTGCAGCTGTTCGACCAGACGATCGCGTCGGCTCATCCCAGGCTCCTGCCTCAGCCTGGATGGTCCGGCGAGACGAAGATGCAGAAGGGGTGCCCGGCCGGGTCGGCGAACACGTAGAGCGGCTCCTCGGGGTCGGACGACCGGTCGCGCAGCATCGTCGCGCCCAGTGAGATCGCTCGATCGCGCTGGTCCGCCAACGCCTCGACGTCACCGACGGTCAGGTCGAGGTGCAGCTGCTGGGGGACCTGCGGTTCCGGCCACGTGGCCGGCGCCAGCTCAGCGACGTGCTGCACCGCCAGGCGCGCCTCGCCGTGACGATCCCGGAGCACGAGCCAGTCCTCGCCCTGCGGGTCGGGATGTCCTGGCGGCGGCGCTTCGTCGCCCCGCCGGTAGGCGTAGCCGAGGAGCCGGCGCCAGAACTCGGCGACGGAGCGGGCATCGGTGGCGTCGAGCACCACGGCACGGAGCGCGGGCAAGCTGGTCGGCATCGACCGATCATCTCAGCTCGATGTTCCCCGCTCCTGGTCAGGTTTCTGGCCCGACGTCCGACCAGAACCCTGACGAGGAGGAGTCGCCTCGCCGTGCGGGTGCGATGATGCCCGGTCGTGGTGGCCCCGACGCCGAGCTCCGTTCGTGATGCGCCGGGCTTCCGCCCGGTGCTCAACACGGCGACCCTGTCGAGCCTGGGGACCTCGGCCGCCCTCCTGGCCACGGCCTACGTGTCCTACGGGCACTCCAACTCGATCGTCCACACGGTCATCGTGGCCACCGCCTACGGGCTGCCGGCCGCCATCCTGGGCCAGTGGGCCGGCCGCTCGGCGAACGTGCACGACCGCCGGTGGACCATCATCCTCACCGACGTCGCCCAGATCGTCATCTGGACCGGCGTCGCGCTGCTCGACATGGCCGGGTTGCTCGACCCGTGGTGGCTGACCCTGTCGTCCTTCCTCTCCGGATTGGCGGCGGCGATCCAGTACCCGGCGTGGCAGGAGTTCGAGCAGGCGCTGGTCCCCCGTGAGCAGCTCGGCGAGGCGGTGGCGGCACTCTCGAGCCGGGCGGCGATCGCCCGGATCGTGGGCGCGGTGGGCGGCGGCTTGGTGATCACGTGGGCCGGCCCGACGTGGATGTTCCTGTTCAACGCGGCGACGTTCGTACCGCTCATCGTCGTGATCGGCCGTCGCCTGTCGCACCCGCAAGTGCAGCGTCCCGACCCGGGTCGCGGTGGGCTCGGCGCGACGGTTCGCTATGCCCGCACGCAGCCACCGGTGCGCCTGGCCATGGCGGTGATCGCCGTGATCACGCTGCTCGGCGTCCCGATCGCCAGCCTGCTGCCGGCGGTGGCCGACGAGCTGGGCGAAGGGGCCCATGTCCTCGGCCTGGTGACGGCGTTCTACAGCCTGGGCGGCGGGTTGGTCGCCGCGGTGCTGCACCGGTTGGCGAAGAACCGCCCGCGCCTTCGACTGCTCACGCCGGCCATTTTCGCGTGCGCGCTGTCGATGCTGATCATCGGCCTCCTCGGTGGCTTGTTGGGCGGGTTGGGCCGGCAGATCGCGGTCGTCGCCCTGCTGGTGCCGATCGGACTCGGTTTGGCACTGGCCCAGGCGGTGCTGTCGACGACGCTGCAGCTCTCGTCCTCGGCGGCGATGGAGGGCCGGATGCTCTCGCTCTACGCCGCCGTCGTCAGCCTCATCGCGCCGATCGGCGGCATCACACTGGCGCTGATCTCCCAAGCGACGTCGGTGTGGGTCTCGGTCACCATCAGCGGCGTCCTGCTGACCGTCGTCGCCATCGTCATGTCGGCGATCAAGCCGGCCCAGTTGGCAACGACGGAGGGCCCGGGGGGACTGGCCACCTTGCGAAGCCACGTCCTGCAGCTCAGCCGGTACGCAGTCGGGTACGTCCACCCCGGCCAGTTCCAGCCGCACACGGAGGCCGCCGGCCAGGCCGGCGCGAGTGCAGTGAAGAATCACGGCTGACCCGGCGCGATCGGTACGTTTCCTCGCGTGCAGCCGGGCGATCTGGCGATCCGCAACGCCACCTACCAGCAGATCACCGTCGAGGGCCACGTGCCGACGAGCGCCGAGGTCGCCACCGCCCTGGGCATGCGGGTCGACGACGTGCGCGCCGCGTGGCAGCGGCTGCACGTCGATCACGCGTTGGTGCTCGACCCGGACACGGGCGAGATCAGGATGGCCAACCCCTTCTCCGGTGTGCCGACGCCATTCCTGGTGCACACCGACGTACAGACCTGGTACGCCAACTGCGCCTGGGACGCGTTCGGCATCTGTGCTGCCCTCGACGTCGATGGCCACATCGAGACGGTCTGCCCCGACTGCGGCGAGCAGCTCGCCTGCGAGGTCCGCGATCGCGCCCCCGACGCGCCATCTCTGCTGTTCCACTGCCTCGTGCCCGCTGCGGCGTGGTGGGACGACATCGTGTTCACGTGAGGCGCGATGCGCCTCTTCCGGTCGGAAGAGCACATCGCCCGGTGGCTCGACGGCCGTCGGGCGGGCGCCACGCTGACGGCGATCCAGCTGTGTGATCTCGCTCACGGGTGGTGGGGTGATCGCCTCGACCCCGACTGGCGACCCCACACCCGCGACCAGAACCAGGCGATCCTCGAAGGTGTCGGGCTCACCGACGCGTTCTGGCTGCTGCCGTAGCGCGGGCGATGAGACGGGCGAGGAACAGCGCGACGAGGAACACGACGAGCCCCCCGACGGCATCGAGGAAGTAGTGGTTCGCCGTGGCGACGACGGTGTAGACGGTCACCAGCGCATAGAGGACCACGACGACCCGCGTCACGTCGTGGCGCGCCCTCGGGTACACCGCGCAAGCCACCCAGATCGCCCACGCGCAGTGCAGGCTCGGCATGGCGGCAAACGGGTTGGAGACGGTGCGTGTCGCTTCGGCGTCGACCGTCCAGAACGTGGGGAACTCGACGAGCGTGTCGACGAAGCCGAACGATCGGCCGTCACCCAACAGATCGAGCAGACGCGGCGGCATCAGGGGGAAGGCGATGAACCCGAGCAGCCCGAGGCCCGTCATCAGCCCCAGCGTGTTGCGCCACAGCAGGTAGGCGTCGGGTCGCCGGCGGTACAGCCACACGAGGACGCCGAACGTGACGGGCAGGTACGTCGTTGCGTAGAAGTAGTTGCTGAACGTGATCAGCGGTTGCCATTCCAGCGACCACTGCTGGATCGCCAGTTCGTGGTTGATCCCGAGGCGCTGCTGCCAGTCGATGACCCGCAACGCGTTCTCGAACGCCTCGACGGCTCCGGAGACGACACGGCTGCGGGCCAGCTCGAAGAGGCCGTACACCACCAGCACGGCAATGGTCTGCTTCCACCAGTGCAACACGGGGCGCGACTGGCCGGAGTGCACGTTGTCGCCGACGACGAGATCGTAGGCGCACCGCCCAGCGGGTCGGGAGTCGACGGACACCCGATCACCTAGGGTGCGCGACGGTGATCGACGACGACCTGTCGAGGCTCGAACGCGAGCCGCCGGCAGCGGAGGTCGATCGGTCGCGTCCCGGTGCTGACGGTCGTGACGCCGGAACACCTGTCGACGGAGCTGATCCCCCGCGCTCCAACGCAGGGGTGGGCCCGCGCCGGCTGGGACGGTGGCGGTTGTGGCGGCGACTGAGCATCCAGTCGCAGCTGTTGACGATGCTGCTCGTCGTCAGCGTGGCGTCCGTGCTGGTGGCGGGCACGATCGGCTACCTCAAGGGTCGGGACTCCCTGCGCGATGCGGCGTTCGCCGAGCTGACCGCGGTGCGCGAGGCGCGGGCTCGGGAGCTGACCCGCTTCTACGAGGCCACGCTCGACGCCCTGGTCATCTACACCCGCGGCGAAACGGCGTCGGCGGCGGCCGAAGCGTTCACCGAGGGCTTCACCGACCTCGCCGACAGCACGGTGACGGCGGACCAGAGCGCTGAGCTGGAGGCGTACTACGAGGACGTGTTCGTCCCCCGGCTCAGCGCCGCCAGCGGCGTCGACTACGAGCCGTCGGGCTTCTTCCCCGACTCCGCCGCCCAGCGGTACCTGCAGGCGGTCTACACCGCCCCGTTCGACGACGACTTCGACGCCATCTTGGCCACTGACGACGCCGGCGACGGCAGCTCCTGGTCGGCCGCCCACGCCCGCTACCACGACTTCTTCCGGGAGCTCGTGCAGCGGTTCGACTACGAGGACCTGCTGCTGCTGGACACCGAGGGCAACGTGGTCTACAGCGCCTACAAGGGCGTCGACCTCGGCTCCAACGTCAACACGGGCCCCTTCGCGGGCACGAACATGTCCGAGGCCTACGACGAAGCGTTGGCGTCGAACACCGTCGACTTCGCCACCGTCACCGACTTCGCCCGCTACCAGCCCGACTACGACGAGCCGATCTCATGGGCAGTCTCGCCGATCGGCACCGAGGGCGACATCGTCGGCGTGCTGGCATTGCAGGTCCCGGCCCGTTCGATCAACGCCATCATGACCGGGGACGAGCAGTGGTCCGCCGACGGGCTCGGCCGACACCGGTGAGGTGTACCTGGCCGGTCCCGACCGCCTGATGCGTTCGGTGTCGCGCGAGCTGTTGGTCGACCCCGACGGCTTCGAGGAGCACGCGCTCGAGGCCGGCGTACCGGCGGCGACGGTCGACGAGATGCTCGCCCGCGGCGACACGATCCTGCTGATGCCGACGGACACGGAGGCCGTCGATCGGGCGCAGGCCGGCGAGGACGGAACGGCGACGGCAACGAACTACCTCGGACGCGAGGCACTCGTCGCCTTCGCCCCGCTGCCTCTGGAGCTGCTGCCGTGGGTCGTCGTCGCCAGCACCGATCGCGACGAGGCGTTTGCCGCCGTCAACGACTTCACGCGGACGCTGGGCCTGTCGACCGCCGTCATCATCCTGTGCATCTGCCTCGCCTCCCTGCTGATGGCCCAGACGTTCGTCCGTCCACTGCGCCGGCTGCTCGGCGGCGTCCGGCGGGTGGCCAGCGGCGACTTCGACATCCGGGTCGATGCCCACTCCAACGACGAGTTCGGGGACCTCGCCAACGCCTTCAACGACATGGCGCGCAGCCTGCGCACCAAGCAGGAGTTGCTCGACGACCAGCAGCGGGAGAACGAGCGGCTGCTCCTGTCGCTGATGCCCGAGGCCCTCGCCCGCCGGTACCGAGAGGGTGAGGAGACCATCGCCGAGGACCACCGCGAGGTGTCCGTGATCTTCGCCGACCTCGTTGGGTTCGACGAGTTCAGCGCCGACCTCACGTCGGCGGAGGCGCTGGCCCTGCTCAACGGCTTGACGCGGGCGTTCGACGACGCCGCGGCTGAGGCCGGCGTCGAGAAGGTCCGCGACGTGCGCAACGGCTACCTCGCCAGTTGCGGCCTCATCACGCGGCACATCGACCACGCCCGCCGATCCGTCGAGTTCGCCGAGGCGATGGAGCACATCGTCCGGCGGTTCAACGCCCAGCGCGGTGCCGGCCTGTCGCTGCGGGCGGGGATCGACGCCGGCACCGTGACGAGCGGGCTCGTCGGCCCGTCGAACGTCGTCTACGACATGTGGGGTGACGCCGTCAACCTGGCGTACCAGGCACAGTCGGCGAACGGGGAACCCGGCATCTACGTCACCGCCCGCGTCTTCGACCGGGTGCGCAACCTCTACCAATTCGAGCCGGCCGGCACGTTGCCGACGAGCGGCGGCGAGCAGGCGATCTGGCAACTCCGGCGGGAGCACCAGTGAGCGACCTGACGGGGCAGCCGTGGTTCGGATGGACGCTGGCCGTCGTCATCGGGCTGCCGGTTTCCCTGCTCCTCCTGACGGAGCTGCACTCCTCGCTGGTCCGGCGAGGCAGCACCCTCGCCGTACCGGTCAACCTGCTGCGCAACTACGTGCTGCCGGTCGGGGCCTTGCTGATCCTCGTCATCCAGGCCACGGACGTCTCGGTCGAGGTGACCTGGGTGCGCATCCTGGCGACCGCCTTCGGGTTCCTCGTCATCGTCCTCATCCTGTCCGGGCTCAACGTCGCGCTCTTCGGACGCGCCGAGCGGGGGTCATGGCGCGAGCGGCTCCCGACGATCTTCGTCGACCTCAGCCGCCTGATCCTGATCATCATCGGGCTGGGGATCCTGTTCTCCTGGGTGTGGGGGACCGATGTCGGCGGCTTGTTCGCCGCCCTCGGCGTCACTTCCATCGTCCTCGGCCTCGCCCTGCAGAACTCGGTTGGAGCGATCATCTCCGGGCTCCTGCTGCTCTTCGAGCAGCCCTTCGCCCTCGGGGACTGGCTCGAGACCAACGTCTACCGCCTCACCGTTCGGGGGCAGATCATCGAGGTGAACTGGCGGGCCGTTCACCTCCAGACCGACGACGGGGTGTACATCGTCCCCAACGCCGTGCTGGCCACCAACACCTTCACCAACATCAGCCGCCCGCACGGCGACACCGTCGGGATCGTGTCCGTGAAGTTCGCTCCCGACGACCCGCCCGACGAGGTGCTCACCCTGCTCGAGCAGACCGCCCACCAGCTGCCATCGCTGGAGGTCCACCGACCGGCACGGGTCTCGCTCACCGCGCCAGGGGCGTATCGGGTGCTGCTGCCGGTCTCGGGCCCGGCTGAGATCGGCACGACGGTGGCGCTGTTCCAGCGCTGGCTCTGGTACGCCGCGCGGCGCAACGGGTTGCGCTTGGACGGCGCTACGCCGGAGCAGTTCGCCACGCCCGAGCGCCTCGAGCAGGCACTCGGATCGGTGGCCGGCGCGCTGCACCTGTCCCAGGAAGACGTCACGGAGCTCGCTCCGTCGATGACCCTCGACCGCTACGCCGCCGGCGAGACCCTGGTCCGAGCCGGCGAACGTCCGACGAGCCTGGCCTTCGTCACCGTTGGACACACCGCCCTCGCCATCTCTGACGGCACCGACCTCGACATGGTCCGCTTCGAGCAGGTCGGTGCCGGTGAGCCGGTCGACTTCGCTGCGCTGACGGGCGAGCCGAGCCGCATCACGGCGACGGCGCTGACGCCGGTCACCGTGCTGGAGGTCCCGATCGCCGTCATGGACTCGCTCGTCAGCGACCGACCCGAACTGGCACGGGCGCTGAGCACCGCCGCCGACACCCGCCGCCAGGCCGTCGCCGCAGCGATCGCCGGATCGAGGGCGACCCAGCGGATCGGCCGAGGTTCGGCCGCTCCGTGAGACCCGCCGCCTGAGCCGGCACCGGCACCGGCACTCGAAAACGACGAGAGCCGCCGAGACGTGCTCGGCGGCCCCCGGGGAACAGTCGTGTCAGACCGTGCGGACGTTCTTGGCTTCCTCGCTCTTTCGTCCGGGGCCGACGTCGAACTCAACCGTCTGACCCTCGGCGAGGATCGTGCCGGGCTGCAGGTTCGAGACGTGCACGAACACGTCGTCGCCGCCCTCACGGGAGACGAACCCGAAACCTCGGTCGTTGTCGAAGAACTTCACTTTGCCTTGCATGGCGTAACCAACTTGTCTCTCTCTCGGCCGACCCAGTCGGTCGACCGACGGTGACGGTACCGGGAATCGGCGCCGCAATCCTCCCAGTGCGGTGCCGATCACTGCCGGCGGACGGCCCCGCAGCCGGGAGGGGCTCAGGACTCGAGCTCCCAGAGCGCTCGGTAGTACCGGATCCGCGGCTCGTCGGGGGCCACCCCGTAGGCCTCGAACAGCTCCGCCTGGTGACCCTCGCCGAAGTTCCAGTCCAGGCTCAGGGATGCGATCGCCAGATCCGCCCAGCGATCGCCGACACCCAGATCGCCGAAGTCGACGTGACCCGTCCACTCTCCCGTGTCGGAGATGAGGGTGTTCGGTGCGCAGGCGTCACCGTGCACGAGCACGGGTTGCTCCAGTGCCGGACGAGGCCCGAGCGAGGGCGGCTGGCGGCCGACCCAGACCTGCTCCGTCCAGACGGCCGGGAAGTCGTCGATGTCGATGGCGTGGATGGCCCGCAAGCCGACCGCGATGGCCCGGATCGCTTCCGGGCGGCGAGCTCGCCAGGTGTCACCGACGGCCGGCGCGCCCGGGACGGCGGCCGTCACCAGCCACTGGGCTTCGTCGTCACTGCCCGAGTCGACGACCTCGGGCGCAGGGTGGCGGCGCGACATCCAATCAAGACGTCGTCGCTCGAGCTCGAGGTCGATGCCGGTTCGACGTGGGTTCCACTTCACGTACCGGTCGTCGATCCGGAACGTCAAGCCACCGAGCTCGTTGCGCCACACGAGGTCGGCAGGTCGGCCTGCGGCGAGATCGACCACGACGCCGGGGACCGGGTCGTCGCCGAGCGTGTGCAACGCGGCGAGCGCAGAGAAGTCGGGTTCGGTCATGAGGACGCACACGCTAGGAGCAGGCAGATGAGGCGCGTAGGGTCCCGTCATGACACGCGTCGTGTTGCAGGGCGGCTCCGTGTTCGACGGTTCGGGCTCGCTCCCGGCGATCGCCGACGTGGTGATCGAGGACGGGCTCGTCATGGCCGTGGGCGCCGGGCTCGACGGCGACGAGGGCGTCGACTGCTCCGGCCAGTCGGTGCTGCCGGGCTTCATCGACAGTCATGTCCACTTCATGATCAACGGCCAGCTCGACCCGATGTACTCGGTGCGCCGACCGTTCTCGCTCGGCTTCTACGAGGCGGCCGAGAACATGCGGGCGACGCTCGACGTCGGCATCACGACGGTCCGCGAGGCCGGTGGGTCCGACCTCGGCGTGAAGACGGCCCAGCAGCGCGGGCTGATCGTCGGGCCACGGATGCAGATCTCCATTTCGATGCTCAGCCAGACCGGTGGGCACGGTGATGACTGGCAGGTGTGCGGCGCACAGATGCCGGCGTTCTTCGTGCCCCATCCCGGTCATCCTGAGTCGATCGTCGACGGCGCCGAGGAGATGCGCCGCAAGGTGCGCGAGCTCGTGCGGGCCGGAGCCGACGTGATCAAGGTGGCGACGAGCGGCGGGGTGCTCTCGCCGCGTGACGATCCGCGCCACGGCCATTTCCGCGACTCGGAGCTGTCGGTGCTGGTGGAGGAGGCAACCGCGGCGGGGCGGTTCGTCATGGCCCACGCCCAAGCGACCGACGGGATCAAGGCGGCGATCCGCAACGGCATCCGCTCGATCGAGCACGGCATCTACCTCGACGACGAGGCGATCGGGCAGATGCTCGAGCGTGGCACCTACCTGGTCCCGACGCTGCTCGCGCCACGCGGCGTGCTCGAGGCGGCGGAGGCGGGCATGGCGGTGCCCCCCGAGGCGGTGGAGAAGACGAAGATGGTGCTGGACGCGCATGCCGCGTCGGTGAGCAAGGCCATCGGCGCCGGGGTGAAGGTGGCCATGGGCACCGACAGCGGCGTCACGCCCCACGGGCAGAACCTTCGCGAGCTGCCACTGATGGTCGAGTGCGGGATGTCGCCGGCGGAGGCGTTGGTCGCCACCACCCGCACCGCAGCCGAGCTCCTGGGGATCGCCGAGACCACCGGCACGCTGGAGCCCGGGAAGGCGGCCGACGTCGTGGTGCTCGATGGCGACGCCCTGGATCTGGGTGGTCTCGGCGATCGCGTGCGGCGCGTGTACCAAGCCGGCGCCCTGGTCAGCGAGGGCGCCGCAACCGACCGACCGTGACGGTGCCGTCGCGACCGGTCAGACGTCGTCGCACCAGGTGGCCGGCACCTCGCCGACGCCAGGCACGACGACCGAGACGCCGCCCGTCTGGAACAGTTCCGGGCTCGTCCGATGCAGCGACAGCACGGTCTTCAACGGAAGTGCGCCGACGCCGACGACCTCGATGCCGCCGCTGGCCACGGCCGGCAGCAGGCCCAACGACTGCAGCGTCCCGATGCCCGCCTGCTGACAGGCGATCCCCGCCGGCCGTCCACCCGATCCGGCGGCGGCTGGCGGTCCCGATGCAGCGACGCTGACCCCGGCCCCGACGGAAGCGAGGCCGGCGACGATCGCTGCGGTGATGGCCTTCTTCATGATGGTCCCCTTCTGGTTGACGTTCGGTCATTCCTACGGAGCCCGCCCAATCGCGGATGAGAGAAGTCGAGTGGGTGGACTGATGAGCTCGACCCGCCCGGGGAGCGTCGCGGGCGTCTCGGTAGCGTCGTCGACATGACGTCCGAGCTGCTCTCCGGGTCGGCCCGCCGCCTGGCGGAAGAGCTGGAGGAGGCCGGCGTCAAGCTCGAGGAGCACGACAGCGTCCACGACCTGCTGCTCGACGAGCTCGACTACGCCCGACGGATCCCGATGTTCGAGGGGCGCCGCCCGCTGTACGGCTCGTTCTCCATGCCGCCCGGCGCCGACATCACGAGCGCCGACGGGATCGCCGACCTCGTGCCGCTCGACGGCATGCCACGGCAGATGGCGCGGACGTTCGCCGACGGACGGTCAGCCTTCGTCGTCAACCGCCCCGACGACACCCCGGTGCTCGTGTGCTTCGACCGCCCCGTGCAGTACGAGGCCGAGCTGGTCGACCTGCAGGAGGTCACCGGTGCCCGCATCGTCCAACGCACCTTGATGTTCGGGCAGGTGCGCCTGTTCGCCGAGCGCCGGGTCATCGCGTGGGACGGGCAGACCTGGACCGACCGCCCGACTGCGGCCGCACTGCTGGCCGAGCTGCGCCAGTGCGCTCCGGATCTCGATCCGGACGTCGCCCACGGACTGCTCGACCTCGCCGTCCACTGGCTCTCGCCGGCCCGCATCGGGGCCACGATCGTGGTCCACGAGCAGGGTTTCCAATGGTCGTCGATGGATGTCGCCACGAAGTTCCACGCCCCGAGCCTGTCGATCGTCAACCGTCGGCACTTCCCGGCCCTCTTCGCCTCACTCCAGCAGCACGACCTGGCCACCCTGGTCACGGCGGACGGCACCGTGGAGTACCTCGGCGTCGGGTTGCGCTCGAGCACGGAAGCGGAACGCAACGTCGACAGCAACCGCGGCATGCGCCACCGCTCCGCCCAGCGCTTCAGCTACGACCACCCGTCGACGACGATCGCCGTCGTCAGCGACAACGGCCCGGTCACGATCTTCCGTGGCGGACGGTCGCTGAGCCTGTCCAGTGCGACCTGATCCGGACGTGCGTCAGGCCCGTTCGTACTTGTAGCCGAGGCCGCGGATGGTGACGATGTGGGTGGGGTGCGACGGGTCGGGCTCGATCTTCGAGCGCAGCCGCTTGACGTGGACGTCGAGGGTCTTGGTGTCGCCGACGTAATCGCTCCCCCACACCCGGTCGATCAGCGTGTCGCGCGGCAGCACCCGCCCGGCGTTGGCCAGCAGGAGGTGGAGCAGCTCGAACTCCTTGAGCGGCAGCGCCACCGCGGCACCGTTGATGCTGACGGTGTGCTCGTCCGGATCGAGCGACACGTCGCCGACCGTGACCGCCGACGGTCCCAGCTCGCCGGTGTCGTCGAGTCGCGCCCGCCGCAGCACGGCGCGCATCCGGGCGACGAGCTCGCGCAGGCGGTACGGCTTGGTCACGTAGTCGTCGGCGCCGACCTCGAGCCCGACGACCGTGTCGATCTCGGCGCTCTTGGCGGTGACCATGATGATCGGCACCTGGGTGCGCTTGCGCAGCTGGCGACACACGTCGATGCCGCTGATGCGCGGCAGCATCACGTCGAGCAGCACGACGTCCGGCTTCACGAGGTCGAAGCGCTCCAGCGCCTCGAAGCCGTCCATCGCCACCTCGACGTGGAAGCCCTCGCGACGCAGCCCGATCGTCAACGCCTCGACGAAGCTCGCTTCGTCCTCGACCACGAACACCGTCGGCATGCTCACGAGCGACTCCGATCGGCGGGTTGGTCCTGCTCGGCGCGGTCGGCGGACGCGGCCAGTGGCAGGCGCAGCACGAACGTCGAGCCTTCGCCCTCCTGCGACGACACGAGCACCTGCCCGTGGTGGTTGGTCGCCACGTGGCGCACGATGGCCAGCCCGAGCCCCGTGCCGCCGGTGTCGCGACTGCGCGCCTTGTCGACCCGATAGAAGCGCTCGAAGATCCGCCCGTGCTCGGCCGTCGGGATGCCGATGCCGTGGTCGGCGACCATCAGCTCGGCCCACGGCCCCTCGACCCGGGCCCTGACCTGCACGCTCGAGCCGGGCTCGCTGTACTTCATCGCGTTCTCCAGCAGGTTCCCCACTGCGGACACCAATTGCCGGCGGTCGCCGTCGACGCGTACGCCCGACGGCAGCTCGAGCGCATCGACGGCGATGTCGCGCGCTTCGGCCAGCTGGCGGGTGCGATCGACGGCCTCGTCCACGACGGCGACCACGTCCACCACGTCGAGGCGCGGCTCCTCACCGAGCTCGATGCGCGACAGCTCCAGCAGGTCGTCGATGGTGCGCGAGACACGCATCGCCTCGTCCACCATCCGTCCGGCGACGCGGTGGACGATCGTCGGATCCTCCTCGTCGATCAGCGTCTCGGCGAGCACGGCGAGGGCGCCGACCGGGGTCTTCAGCTCGTGGCTGATGTTGGCGACGAAGTCGGTGCGCACGGCGTCGACACGCCGGCGCTCGCTGATGTCCTCGATCGTGGCGATGGCCCCACCGCCGTCGAGCGGCGACGACGTCACCACCACTGCGAGGCGCGGCGGGCCGTACAGCTCGAGGTCCTCGCGTGCCGACTCGCCACGCAGGGCTCTGCCGACCAGTCGCTCGATCGCTGCGTCGACCAACAACCCGAGGTGCGTGCCGGCCAGGGACCGCGACGCCGGGTTGCGGTATTGGATCTGCCCACCGTCGTCGGTCACGACGACCCCCAACCTGAGCCGGTCGATCACGGCATCCCAGGACGGGGGCAGCGCGTCGAGGTCGGGCTGGGCCGCTCCGGACGAGATCGCCGGTGGGGTCCGACGGCGGACCAGCAGCCACGTGGCGGCGACGCCCGCCACCACTCCGACAACCGCCGCCACGGCAACAACGGCGAACGTCACCTCACAACCGTTCAGCCCATGCCGCAGTGGGCAGGTCAGCCCAGGCCGGCCTTGCCCGGCCCAGCCGAGTGAGCGGAGTCTTCGGAGCGAGCGAGGCCATTGACTCAGTCCAGGTCGCTGGCGGCGGCCCGGGTGGCGAAGCGGGCCGCGCCGTCATGCTCGGGCATCCAACCGGTGACCAGGAACCGCACCCGCTCGCCGATGTTGACGGCGTGGTCGCCGATGCGCTCGTAGAAGCGGGCCACGACGGCCAGCTGCACTGCCACCTGCAGGTCGATCTTGTCGCCGGAGTGGCTCTCGAAGATCGCCGAGACGAACTGCCGCTGGAGATCGTCGAGGTAGCTGTCCATGTCCCCCAGGGCGGCGGCGCGGACGGCATCGCCGGTCAGGTAGGACTCGGTGGCCTCGCGGAAGAGCTGCTGCGCCTGGTCGCCCATCTTCTGGATGATTCCGCGCAGGCGGGCCTCGAGGCGGTGGCCGTAGATCCGCCGGGCCGCTTTGCAGATGTTCACCGACAGGTCGGCCGACCGCTCGATCTCGGCGATGATCCGCAGGGCGGCGACGATCTGGCGGAGGTCGCTGGCCACGGGTGACTGCAGGGCGAGCACTCGGTAGCACCGCTCCTCCAGCTCGACCGATCGGGCGTCGACCTCGTCGTCGGCGAGGATCACGTACTCGGCACCCTCGAGATCCTGGCCGAGGAGGATCTCGGTCGCCCGGGGGATGCTCTCGGTCACGCCAGCCGACAGCCGGGCGATCTCTTGGCGGATGTCGTCTAACTCGGCGTGGAACTCGGACCGCACGTCGCCGTGCACCTCCGGCTCCTGGACGATCGCGTCAGGGGTGTTGGACATCTTCGACTCCTCTACCCGAACCGGCCGGTGACGTACTGCTCGGTGCGTTCGTCGTCGGGGTTGGAGAAGATCTTGGACGTCGGGTTGTACTCGATCAACCGACCGGTCCGCCGATCGCTCTCGGGGTTGATCTCCGTCGTGAAGAACGCCGTACGGTCGCTGACCCGCGCCGCCTGCTGCATGTTGTGGGTGACGATGACGATCGTGTACTTCGTCTTGATGTCCTGCATCAGCTCTTCGATGCGCGCCGTGGCGATCGGGTCGAGCGCCGAGCACGGCTCGTCCATCAGGATCACCTCGGGTTCGACGGCGATCGCCCGGGCGATGCACAAGCGCTGCTGCTGGCCGCCCGACAGCCCGAGACCCGACGCCTTGAGCCGGTCCTTCACCTCGTCCCACAACGCCGCGCCACGCAGCGACCGTTCCACGACGGCGTCGAGCTCGGCCTTCTTCTTCACGCCCGACAAGCGCGGGCCGTAGGCGACGTTGTCGTAGACGCTCTTCGGGAACGGGTTGGGTTTCTGGAAGACCATGCCGATCCGCCGCCGCACCTCCGTGGCGTTGACCCCTGGGTCGTAGAGGTTGACGCCGTGGTAGTTGATCCGTCCTTCGACCTTGGCCGTCTCGATGAAGTCGTTCATCCGGTTGAAGCAGCGCAGCACGGTGGTCTTGCCGCAGCCGGACGGGCCGATGAGGGCCGTGATCTCGTGCTGGTGGACGTCGATCGTGACGTCCCGCACGGCGCGGAAGTCGCCGTACAGCACGCTGAGGTCGTCGACGTCGAACACGACGTCCTGGGTGCCTGGTGCCGTGGGGTGATCGGCGGCCTCGTCGGCGAGATGCAAGGGAGCGGCTTCGGCCATGGTGATCCTCGGGGTCCTCGTCGTCTCGGTCACAGTGTCACCCTTCCCATCGGCGTCCGTCACGTCCCCACCCGCTTCTTTTCGAACCGGTTGCGCAGCAGGATCGCCGCGGCGTTGAAGAACAGGACCAGCACGAGCAGCGACAGGCCGGCGGCGGCGGCGGCGTTCGACCAACCGATCTCGGATCCCGGCTGGTCCGGACGACCGGACCAGTTGAAGATCAGGATCGGCAGGGCCGTGAAGTTCTCGGTGAGCCCCGTCCGCGGCAACAGGCCCGTGATCGCGCCGATGAGGATCAGCGGCGCCGCCTCCCCGAGGGCCCGGGCGATCGACAGCACGGTGCCGGTCAGGATGCCCGGCGCGGCGTACGGCAGGACATGGTCACGAGTGACCTCCCAGCGCGACGCGCCGACGCCGTACCCGGCATCGCGCAACCCCTGGGGGACCGCCCGGATCGCCTCCATCGAGGTGATGATCACGATCGGCAGGACCAGCACCGCCATCGTCAGCCCGGCGCTGATCACGGTCTCGCCCGAGGTCACCGGCTTCAGCCACTCGACGAAGATGATCAGGCCGAGCACGCCGTAGATGACGGCCGGCACCCCGGCGAGGTTGCGGATGTTGACGAGGACGAGGCGGGTGAAGCGGTTGCGGGCCGAGGCGTACTCCTCGAGGTAGATGGCCGCCCCGACGCCGATCGGGATGGCCACGATGACGACGCCCACGCCGATGAAGATCGAGCCGTACAACCCCGGGAAGATGCCCTGCGTCGCCGGATCCGATCCGATCGTCCCGGTGATGAAGTCGAAGCCCTGCTCCTGGAACACCGGGACCGCCTCGACGACGATCTGCGTCAGCAGCACGAACAGGATCAGCATCGTCAGCCCGGCGGCGAGCAGCAGCAGGACCAGGAGGACGATGCCCTTGACGTCACGGTCGCGCGACGTCAGTCGAGCGGCGACGACCTCGCGGGCAGTGCGTCCGCCGGCGGCTGGTGTGAGGAGGCCCATGGGTTCCTTCGTGCGCCTAGTACTTCTGGCGGACGCGCTGCACGAAGCGGTCGCCGACGATGTTGAGCAGCAGGGTGATCAGGAAGAGCAGCAGTCCGACGACGAACAACACATCGAACGCCGCCGTCCCCGCCGTGTTGTCGGTGCCACCGGCGGCGTTGGTCATCGCGCCGGTCATCGAGATGCCGATGTTCAGCGGGCTGTAGCCGGTGAACGGGCCCGATCCGTCGAGCCCGGCGGCCATCGTCGCCACCATCGTCTCGCCGATGGCGCGCGAAACGGCGATGATCGAAGCGGCCACGATGCCGGAGACGGCGGCCGGGAGCACGACCGAGACAACGGTGTTGAACTTGCGTGCCCCGCAGCCGTAGCTGGCCTCGCGCAGCGCGTTGGGCACCGCGCTCAGGGCGTCCTCGGAGACCGCGGCCATGATCGGGATCACGAGGATCCCGATGCCCAGCCCCGCAGCGAGCATGGACTTGGCGCCCTCCGGCTGGTTGAACACCCGGTTGACCAGTTCGGGAGCGACGAAGTTGAGGACGAAGAACCCGACGATGACCGACGGGATGCCGGCGAGGATCTCGATCACGGGCTTGACGATCCTGCGGACGCGGCGGGGGGCGTACTCCGAGAGGTAGATCGCCGTCCCCAGACCGAGCGGGACGGCGACGATCATCGCCACCCCGCCCATGATCACGCTGCCGACGAAGATCGTCCGCAGGTCGAACCGCTCCCGCCGAGGGAACCACCCCGTGTCGGTGAACAGGCCGAAGTCCCAGTCGATCTTGGTGAAGAACTCGATCGAACCGCGCACCAGTGCGATCAGGATCAGCACGCTGATGACGATCGACGCGGCGGCGGCCAGGAAGAGGACGATGCGCATCGTGCGCTCGCGGTTGCGCTGCCGTGCGCTGCCGCGCAGGTCCTGCACCGTCAGGGTCATCAGCAGGTCCTTCTCAGGGGTGAAGGGTCTCGTGGCCGGCCACCCGGGGGGTGCAAGCGGCCGGCCACGAGACTAGTGACGTCCGGGAGCGTCAGCGCCCGGCCCAGGCGTCCTGGGTGGCGGTGAGGCGATCTTCGGGCAGGTCGACGTACCCGGCCTCGGCCACTGTGGCCAGGCCCTCGGGCGACAGGTACAGATCGACGTAGGAGGCGACGGCCGGGTTCTCCGCGGCCTTGGCCGTGTTGACGTAGATGTAGAGGCTGCGCGAGAACGGGTACGAGCCGTCACCGATCGTCTCGGGCGACGGAGCGACGCATCCGTCACCGCCGTCGATCTCGATCGCCTTCATGCGCTCCTGCTCGGCGGCGTAGAACGCGTACCCGACCCAGCCCAACGAGCTCTCGGAGCTCTCGATGCCCTCGACGATCAGGTTGTCGTTGGCGCTCGACGAGTAGTCGGCACGAGTTGCCTCGTCCTGCCCCCGCTCCCCGGCCAGGTCGGCGATGGCGAACTCGACGAACGTGTCGTAGGTGCCGCTCTCCTCACCAGGTCCCGTGATGGCGAGCGGCAGCTCGGGGAGCACGTCGGCATAGGCCGACGTCAGCTCCGTGGCCAGCTCGGCGGTGTCGCTCCAGTTGGCGGTACCCTCTGACTCGGGACCGACGAGGGCGTAGAGCGCCGGGATGTCCAGACAGGTGATCGCCTCGTTCGCCGGGTTGGTGGCGACGGTCAGCCCGTCGATGGCGATCTCCAGCTCGAGGTACTCGATGCCGGACTCCTCGCACGCGGCGACCTCCTCCTCGTTGATCTGCCTGGAGGCGTCGGTGATGTCGGCGTCTCCGGCGCAGAAGGAGGCGAACCCGTCGCCGGTGCCGGGCCCTTCAACGGTGACGGCGAGCCCACCGCCGGACAGCTCGGCGGCCAGCTCGCCGACGCGGATGCTGATCGGCTCGACCGTCGACGATCCCGTGACGAACACGTCACCCGACGCCAGCTCCATGCTGCCACCGGACGGCGTGCTGCCGCCCTCGGTGGTCTCGGCCATGGACTCCTCGGTGGCCGTCGTCGTCTCGGCGCCGGCGCTGGTCGTCGGCGTGGCGCCGGCGGCGGTGGTGTCCGTACCTTCGTCGTCGTCGCCACCACAGGCGGCGAGGACGAGGATTCCGGCGAGCGCCCCGGTCAGGGCACGACGCCGAGCAGTGGAGGTGTTCACGCTCTTGAGCTCCGTTCGTAGGTCTGGTGGGAGCTGTCCGCAGCTCCGGCGCGGACCGTAGGCAGCGCAGGTGACGGCCTGACCCGGGGATGGTGAACAGGAGGTGAACGGCGCCCGACGGGCCGGCGAAGGAGGTCGCAGGAGCGATCAGCGCTTGGGGACGGCTTGGCGCTCGACCGCCCAGCGATAGATGCGCTCCTGGGCGTGCGGTTCGAACGAGGCGTCCGGCCCTCGGCGGACCCAGCTGTCGTCGGGCTGCAGTTCCCAGCGCACGATGTCATCGGCCAGCTGGAACTCGAACACCTGGTCCAGCCAGTCGCGGTGCTTCGGGTGCTCGATCGGCACCAGCACCTCGACCCGGCGGTCGAGGTTGCGTGGCATCAGGTCCGCCGACCCGATCAGGTAGAACGGTTCGTCGTCGACGTCGCCGTGGTCGAAGCGGTAGATCCGGCTGTGCTCCAGGTACCGGCCCAGGATGCTGCGCACGCGCACTCGCTCCGATAGCCCGGGCACCCCGGCGCGCAGGCACGAGATACCGCGGATGACGAGGTCGACGCGGACCCCGGCATCGCTGGCTGCGTACAGCGCCTCGATCATTTCGGCATCACCGATCGAGTTGGCCTTGATCGTGATCCGTCCCTGCTCGCCGAAGCGGGTCTCCCGCCCGATCAGCTCGAGCAGCCGGGGGCGCAGGTCGCGCGGCGCAACGACCAGCTCCTGGTAGCGATCCCCCCGGCTGTAGCCGGTCAGGTGGTTGAACAGCCGGGCGACATCGGCGCCGACGTCGAGGTCGCACGTCAGGATGCCGAGGTCCTCATACAGCCGGGCCGTCTTGGTGTTGTAGTTGCCGGTGCCGATGTGGCAGTAGCGGCGGAGCTGGTCCCCGTCGTCGCGCACGACGAGCACGCACTTCGAGTGGGTCTTCAGGCCGGCCATGCCGTAGACGACGTGCACGCCGGCGCGCTCGAGCTGCTTGGCCCAACTGACGTTCGTCGCCTCGTCGAAGCGGGCCTTCAGCTCGACGAGCACGGCGACCTGCACGCCGCGCTCGGCGGCTCGGATCAGGCTGCGGATGATCGGGCTGTCGCCGCCGGCGCGGTACAGCGTCATCTTGATGCTCTGGACGCGCGGGTCGTCGGCGGCCTGACCGATGAAGGCTTCGGTGCTCGTGGTGAAGCTCTCGTAGGGGTGGTGGACGAAGACCGCCCGGTCGCGCATCACGGCGAACAGCGGACGATCCGCTTCCTCGGCCACGGCGATGCGCCCGGCCGTGATCGGCGGCCACGGCCGGTCCTTGAGGTCGGCACGATCGAGACCGTGGAGCTGCCAGAGGAAGCCGAGGTCGATCGGGCCGCGCAGGCGGTACACGTCGGACGGCTGGACCTCGAGCTCGCGCACGAGCAGGTCGAGGAGATCGTCGCTGATCGTCTGGGCCACCTCGAGTCGAACGGCGCGGTTGAAGCGCCGCCGGCGCAGCTCCACCTCGACCGCCTCGAGGAGGTCGTCGGCCTCCTCCTCCTCCAGGGTCAGGTCGGCGTTTCGGGTGACCCGGAAGGCGGCGGACTCCTCGATCACCATGCCGACGAACAGTGACTGGAGCTGGGCGATGATCAGGTCCTCGACGGGCAGGAACCGGGTGCCGTCGACGGCCAGCAGCCGAGGGAAGACGGTCGGCACCTTGACGCGGGCGAACCGTCGATCCTCGCTCTCGGGGTCGGCGACCATCACGGCGATCGACAGGGCCAGGTTGGAGATGTACGGGAAGGGGTGGCTGGGGTCCACGGCGAGTGGCGTGAGCACCGGGAAGATCCGCTGCTCGTAGATCTCCGTCAGCCGCTTCTGGTCGGACTCGTCGAGGTCGCCCCAGCTGACGACGGCCAGCCCGACCTCGGCCATCGCCGGCACGAGCTGCTCGAGGTAGACCACCTCCTGGTGGGCGACGAGGGCACCGGCGCGCTCGGCGATCTCCACGAGCTGGTGGCTGGCGCTGCGGCCGTCAGGTGTCGGTTCCTCGATGCCCGCAGCGACCTGGTCCTTGAGGGCGGCCACGCGAACCTGGAAGAACTCGTCGAGGTTGGAGGACGTGATGGCGCAGAACTTGGCCCGCTCGAGCAACGGGATCCCGGGCTCCTCGGCGAGCTGTAGGACGCGATCGTCGAACATCAGCCAGCTCAGCTCGCGATTGATGAACCGGTGCCCGTCGAACTCCACGCCACCATGCTCCCATACGGCGGTCGATTTGGTCCGAAGGGACCGACCGACGCACCTACCATCCACGGCGATGGCGGCGCCGGCAGACGGAGCGAGCCATCGACACGGTCACTCCTCGTCGGGGCGACCGAGGTCCCACTCGATGGAGATCAACTCGCGCTCGGCGTCGCGGTTGACGCGCTCGCGGTTGCGGCGGAACTGCGGATCGTCCCGTGGGAGCAGGACGAGGCGGGCGAGCACCCGAGCGCGGAACTCCTCCAGCACCTGGCGCTCGCCCCAGTCGCCGTACACCTCCCAGTGCGGCGACACCGGGCCGAGGTAGACGATGCGGGCGTGGGCCCGGGGCGGTTGGTCGAGCACCACGTCGGTCATGGTCGGCGAGGTTACCGGCGGTCGTCGCAGCAGCCGGGCCGAATGTTACAGTTACGTGAAGCATGCAGGGCGTGAGGCGGGATCTTGACTGGTTCTTACCCGCGATCGGGAACCTCTGCGGTGGCGGCGGTCGTCGGATCGTGAACACTCGACCGGTCTCGAACAAGGAAGCAGCGATGGATTACGACTCGACGGCGTCAGCGGACGACACCGTGACCGCCTGGATGGCGACCGGTAACTGCCGGCTCTATGCCCCGGCGACCTTCTTCCCGAGCGACGGGGTGGGCGTCGACCGAGCACGCAAGATCTGTGCCACGTGTCCGGTGACGGAGCCGTGCCTCGAGTACGCGCTCGAGCACCGCATCGATCATGGGGTGTGGGGTGGATGCAGCGAGCGTGAGCGCCGCCGCATCCTCAAGCGCCGGCGCCTCGAAGTCGCCGCCGGCTGACGTCGTTCGCCCCGAAGGCGAACGGGACGGAGATCAGGGCTCCGGACGGGCGTCCGTCGTGTCGACGGCAGGATCGATCGCCGCCGCCTTCTGCTCGGCCGCCTTCTGCTGGGCCTCGCGCTCGCCTTCGGTGAGTCCGTCCTTGAACTCCTTCTGCGCCTTGCCGAGGTTGCGAGCCAGTTTCGGGAGCTGCGAGCCGCCGAAGATCACCAGCACCACGACGAGGACGATGATCCACTCTGGGCCACTAGGCATGAGCGCAGCCTAACGAGTCGCCGACTCCGCTGATCCGCGGCACGGCAAGTTCCGGGGAGCGCTCAGCCCCATTCGACCGATCTGGGTGCAGTTCTCATCAGCTCTTGATCAGAACTGCGCCGAGAACGTTCGGCGTCAGGCGCCGAGGACGCTGCGCGCGGCTTGCGCCCGCTGGCGGCGGATGCGACGACGCTCGCGCTCGGAGAGGCCGCCCCAGATGCCGAACTTCTCGCCGTTCTGGAGGGCGAACTCGAGGCACTCCTCGCGCACGACACAGCCGCGGCAGACCTCCTTCGCCTCGCGCGTCGACGCGCCCCGCTCCGGGAAGAAGAGGTCGGGATCGACCCCGAGGCAGTTGGCGCGGTCCTGCCAACCGTGATCACCCGGATCGGATGCTGCTTCGAACGAGTCGTACATGCGGGAGGACCCCCTGCCGTGTGGTCCCGAGCTAAATGGTGCGCTGCGTGATGCGGCGGAACCTGTTCTGGAGAACAGCTCCGTAATTACATCGATGGGATTGTCGCATACCACATCACATCCGCGCAAGGGCGGATCGTGATCACGCTGGGACATCGCCGCCGGTCAGCTGGCGCGGCGGCCGCGCGCCTGCTGGCGCTTGTGCTCGATGAAGTCGACGAGCACGTAGTCGCCGAGGTCCTCCGGCGTCGTGAAGAACGCTCGTCCCCGGTTGATCTCCGTCAGCCGCTCGACGAACGCCGTCAGGTAGCTGGTGGCGTCGAGCATGAACGTGTTGATCCGGATGCCGTCGCGAGTGCACCGCAGGACCTCGCGCAGCGTCGCCTCGACCGTCTCGGTCACCGGCGGGTAGTTGAAGAAGACGTCGCCGCTGGCCGTGACGTGCGCCGTCGGCTCGCCGTCGGTGATCATGATGATCTGCTTCGTGCCGGACTGGCGGGCCAGGAGCTGGCGGGCCAACGTGAAGCCGTGCTGCATGTTCGTGCCGTACACGAAGTCCCAGCTGACCTCCGGGAGCTGGGACGCCTCGAGGATCCGAGCCGTCTCGCTGAACCCGACCAGCCCGAGGTAGTCGCGCGGGAACTGCGTCGAGATCAACGAGTGCAGTGCCATGGCGACCTTCTTGGCCGGCAAGAAGTTGTCGCGCATCGGCATGGACAGCGACAGGTCGAGCATCAGCACCGTGCTCGATCGGGTCAGGTGCTCGGTCCGCTCGACCTCGAAGTCGTCCGGCTGCAGTGACACCGGCGTACCAGTGACACCACGGCCGCGCCGACCCAGCGCGTTGCGGATCGTGCGCTGCAGATCGAGCTGGAACGGATCGCCGAACTCGTAGGCCTTCGTGTCGTAGGTCCGCTCGTGCCCGTGCCCCTGGCGGTGGGCCTGGTGCTGGCCGACCTGGTCCTTGGTCAGCTTGGAGAAGAGGTCGCGTAGGGCGTTCGAACCGATCGCCCGCAGCCCGCGCGGGGTCAGCTCCAACCGGCCCTCGCGCTGCTCGATCAGCCCGGCCTCGGTGAGCAGCCGGGTCAGCTCGGCCAGGCGGTCGAGTGAGCGGGCGGCGTCGTCACCGAGCAGGTCGCGCACGCGGTCGAGGTCGGCCTCGGCCAGTGCACCCGGGTTGGAGGCGTTGCGCAGCAGGTGCTCCAGCTGATCGAGGTCCCCGAGGTCCTGCATCGTCTGCATGGCCTGGCCGAAGCCCAGCGGATCCTGCCCGGAGAAGTCGTAGCTCTGCTGCCAGCCCATCTGCGGGAACAGCGAACGGAGGTGTCCGCCGAGCTGGTCCATCTGCCACCGCAGATCCATGTCGCCGAGCAGCTGGTCGGACAGCTCCTGCAGCTGGGCCCGCTGCTCGGGCGTCATGGAGTTGAGCATCGCCTGCATCGCCGCCATGCGCTGGGCCAGTTGCTCGAGCAGCTCGTCGAGGGTCTGCGGGTTCTCGGGGAAGAAGTCCCCGTACTGCTCCATGAACTCCTCGAACCGGGGGTCCTCACCCTGCTCGCGCCGCTCGAGCATCTCGTTCAGCGCCGCCATCATGTCCTTCATGCGGGCCAGGTCCTGCGGCGTCATCTGCTGCATCGCACCGCTCATCTGCTCGAACAGCTGGTTGGCCAGCTGTTCGCGAAGGCGGTCGAGCAGGGCCTCGAACCGGCGCTGCGCCTCGGCCGACTCGAACCCGTACTCCTGCAGCTCGCGCACCTTGCCGGCCAGGTCGGACGGCAGCAGGTCGAGGCGCAGATTGCGCTCCGCCGCCGAGTCCCTGGCCGTCTCGGCCCGCCGCTCGTCCCCGGAGCGCTGGGCCAGCCGCTCGGCTTCGCGACGGGCGTTGTCGATGGCGTGGCGCTCCTCGTCGACGATGTCGTCGAGCTCGCGGGCGATCTCGTCGTAGACACCGCCGAGATCGAAGCGGTCGAGCCGCTCCTGTCGCTCCCGACGCAACTTCTCGAGCAGCTCGCGCACGCCCTGCATGCGCTCGCCGTTGCGATCGCGCAGCCCCTGGTGCATCATCCGGCGCAGCGCGGCGTTGACATCGCCGTGGTACAGCAGCTCGTCGGTGAGCTCCTCGAAGAGCGCATCTCCGTCCAGCTCGAATCCTTGCTGCGTCCCGTCCCACCGTGAGTAGGTGAACCGGCTCGCCATGGATCGAGAGTACCAGGAGGGAGTGCTTGCAATCGCGAGCACTCTGGTCACAATCGTGTAACCTGGAGGCATGCGGGTTCCGCGCACCTTCGTCTTCCTGGACCTCTCGGGGTTCACGAACTACACGGCCGCGTTCGGCGACGACGCCGCCGGGCGGATCCTCAGCGCGTTCCGCACGATCGTGCGCCAGGTCGCCTCGGACCGCGGCGTGCGCATCGCCAAGTGGCTCGGCGACGGGTGCATGGTCGTGGCCGTCGACCAGGCCGATGCGATCGCCTTCACGCTCGACCTGGAGAACAAAGCCGTCGAGGTGTGCTCGCCGCTCACGCTGCGCGCCGGCTTGGCCACGGGCTACGCCCTGCTGTTCGAGGGCGACGACTACATCGGTTCGGCCGTCAACATGGCGTCCCGCCTCTGCGACATCGCCGATGCGTACGAGGTGCTGATCCCGACGATGGGCCTCGAACGGCTCCCCGAGGGCGTGGTGGCCACACCGCACGGTGCGGTCGAACTGGCCGGCTTCCCCGGCGCCATCGAGGTCTTCGAGCTGAGCGGCGTGCCCACCGAGCCCAGCCGCAACGACACGGGCGAGCTCTGGACGCGCACCCCCTTCATCTAGCGAACGCCAGAACTAGCGAACGGCGGCGGCGACGATGGCGCCGATGGCGGCCATCCCCCGCCCGTTGGGGTGCACCGGGGCGGCCAGGTTGGCTGGCACCAGCGGCTCGACCCACCGGGTGGTCGGCGAGGCGCACGAGCTGCGGCCCTCGCTCGGTCCGTACGTATCGATGTACGTCACACCGGCATTGGCCGCCTGGGTGCGCAGCATCTGGTTGAGCTCCTTCGCCTTGGTCCGCAGGTAGCCGACGTCGCCCGGCGCGATCGGCAGCGTCGGCCAGCAGCCCAGGCCGCGGTCGGGCAGGACCTGCGGGTAGCCGACCACGAAGACCCGGGCGTTCGGTGCGCGCAGCCGGATCTCGGCCAACACCGCCCCGACGTTGGGTGCGGTCACGTTGATCCGCCGGGTGATCTCGTCGACCCCACCCGCGGTGTACCGGTCACGGCACGGCGTGGAGAACGGGTTGAGCGTGGCGCAGTTCTGGATGATCTCGGTGAACCCGATGTCGTTGCCGCCGATGCCGATCGTGACCAGCGTGGTCGATGCCGAGAGCGCGGACAGCTGCGCCGGGTTCGAACCCCCCGTCACCGGCTGGGCCGAGAACATGTCCCTGGTGGCGGCGCCGCTGCAGCTGATGTCGGTGAACGTCGTTCCGCCGAGCGTCGGGTTGACGACGTTCGGGTAGTTGCGGTTCGACTTGAGGCACCCCAGCGGCGCGACCTGGGCCGGGATCAGCGGGCCAGCGGTGAACGAGTCGCCGAGCGCGACGTACTGGTCGCCCGGTCGCGCCCCGGCCCCGCCTCCCGGGACGACCAGGACGGCCGCCGCCAACGCGAGGACGAAGACCGATCGTGCACGTCGCATTCCGCCACCCCCAGTGCCGTGATGTGCCGGACAACGTAGCCCGGCGGCGAACGCCGCTAGGAGCGTCCGCGGTAGGTCGCCCGCGCCCCGCTGGTGTCCTTGTTCAGCCGCTTCGAGAGGTGCAGCCCCTCGAGCACGAACGCCACGGCGGCGGCGACGGCGGCAGGAGACTCGTCACCGGCGGTCAGCGCACGCACCGGGGCGCGCAGCGCCGGAACCTCTTCGACCAGGGCGGCCAGATCGGCCGACGCGACGTCCTCGCCGGTGTGGGCCACGGCGCCCTCCTCGAAGGCCGTGACGATCTCGCGGGTCTGGTCCGGCGCGACTCGGGCCTTGAACACCGTCAGCAGGGCGCCCTTCACGAGGTTCTCGAAAATCGCACCGTCGCGACCCTCGTCGAGCGACTCGATCTCGATCTTGCCGCCGGAGCTGGCCGCCAACGCCTCGAGGTCGTCGACGCGGGGCACGACCACCCGCTCGCCGGCGCGCAGGCCCCGCCGCAGCGCGTTGGCGGCGGCGATCTCCTGGTTGGTGACCGACAGGCGCACGCTGACGCCGCTGCGCTGGTTGACGTGGGTGCTGGCCCGGGCCAGGTGGCTCACCGTGGCGATCACCTCGGAGAGGTAGGCCGGGACGTGCACATCGATCCCGCCGACGGCCGTGGGCCGGGCCTCCTGATCGACGATCGCCATCTCCGTCTCGACATCGAGCGGGTAGTGCGTGCGGATCTGGCTGCCGAAGCGATCCTTCAGCGGAGTGATGATCCGACCGCGGTTCGTGTAGTCCTCCGGGTTGGCCGAGGCGAAGAGCACGACGTCGAGTGGCAGGCGGATCTTGTAGCCACGAACTTGCACGTCGCGCTCCTCGAGCACGTTGAGCAACCCGACCTGGATGCGCTCGGCCAGGTCCGGCAGCTCGTTGATGGCGAAGATGCCGCGGTTCGTGCGTGGCACGAGCCCGTAGTGCAGCGTCAGCTCGTCGGACAGGTAGCGACCCTCGGCGACCTTGATCGGGTCCACCTCTCCGATGAGGTCGGCGATCGACGTGTCCGGCGTGGCCAGCTTCTCGCCGAAGCGGTCGTCGCGGTGCACCCACAACAGCGGCGTGTCGTCACCGTGCTCGGCGACCAGGTCCATGGCGTGCCGGGAGACGGGGGCGTACGGGTCGTCGTTGATCTCGCTGCCGGCGATGATCGGCATCCACTCGTCGAGCAGACCGGTGAGCGAGCGGATCATGCGCGTCTTGGCCTGACCGCGCTCGCCGAGGAAGATCACATCGTGGCCGGCGAGCAGCGCGTTCTCGAGCTGCGGCAGCACGGTGTGCTCGTAGCCCAGCACGCCGGCGAAGAGCGGCTCGCCGGCGGCGATGCGGGCGACCGCGTTGGAGCGGATCTCCTCCTTGACCGGGCGCGACTCCCACCCGGCATCCCGCAGCTGACCGATCGTGGCGGGTCGGGGTCCCATCAGGTGAACCTACCGGCGATCCTCAGTCGGCCGCAGGCGCTACGAGGCCTCCCACCACCAGCACCCGCCCGTTGCTTGCCGGCAGCTCCTCCTCCAGGAGCTCCACCCCCCCGACCGTCGGCGGATCGACGGTGGCGTCCACCGTGAGCGCCACCCCTTCGTCGATCGTCGACACCGTCGTCTCCTCGAGCAGCGCCGCGCGGGTCCAGCTGGCAGCCAGCAGGTGCCGGCGCAGCTGCTCGGCGTCGAGCGGCGCCAGCGCGCCGAGCACGTCGTTCGTCACGGCGAGGACCGTCACCGACTCCGAGCCCTCGAGCTCGTCTGCGAGCTGGAACTCGTCGATCGCTGCGACGAAGTCGCTGAAATCGGGGTCGGCGCGCAACACGTCCAGCACGTTCGACGACGGCAGCGTGGTCGAGGTCGTGCTGGTCGACGTGGTGGTGGTGGTGGTGGTCGAGGTCGTCGTCGTGGACGTCGGCGACACCATCGTCGTGGTCGTCGAGGACGCCGTCGTCGTGGTCGCCGTTGGGTCGGTAGCCGGCGGGTCGGTGGTGCGCGGATCCGTGGCCGGCGGGTTCGTGGCCGGCGGGTTCGTCGCCGGCGGGTTCGTCGCCGGCGGACTCGTCGCCGGCGGACTCGTGGTCGTCGCGCCGGTCGCCCGGTTGCTGGCGGGCGGGTTGGTCGATGGTGGTCCGGCGGGGCCGGTCGGCGGTGTCGTCGGCGTCGGGCGGGGCGTCGCCGGGCTCGTCGCCCTGGTCGGCGGGCGCGCCGTCGTGACGGACGGTGGTCGCGTGCTGGTCGCCGTCGAGCTGCCAGCGCGAGGGAACGGGCGGATACGCGTCAACGAGCCGCGGCTGAAGGTCGAGTCGTCGTCGTACAGGTCGCTGTTGGCGAACTCGTCGGCAGCGATGCGCTCGTCGTCGAACTGCGACGCCGGCTCCAGCTCGCCGCCGGCGAGCTCGTCGTCGAACTCGACCTCGCCCGTCGACTGTCCGGAGGTGCTGGTCACCGACCAGGAACCGAACTGGCGGGCGATGGTCCAGTCGGCACCGCGCGTCCTGATGCGCCCGCCGTCCGACGAGCCGTCGGTCAGCTCCGGTCCGGCGAACGGGCCCAGGTCGCCGGCCCGCAGGCGGCCACCGGCGCCCGAGATGAGGACCGCGCCGGCGAGCACGGCGGCGGCGGCCAGCGCTCCGCGCCGACGTCCGGCGGAGCGGGGCGGCGGCGGCGCTGTCGAGGCGGTCGGCGACAGCTCGACCTCGATGCCTGGCTGGCCCCCAACCTCGTGGCCCTGGTCCACTCCGCGAGCGTAGGCCCGGTCGCCCGTCCATCCCTCCGCGGGCGGCGGGCGATCCGAGACGGGCACCATCGCTAACCTCCGCGCCGTGCAGCTCCCGGGCCCATGGCGGGCCATCGAGGCCGACGACGAGCTGCGCCGCATCGGCACCGGGCCGGAGGTCGATGACAGCAGCTGGCCCGAGGTCAGCGTCCCCGGTCACTGGCGCAGCCACCCGAAGCTCGCCACGAGCGACGGGCCGATCCTCTACCGCACGGCGTTCACCCTGCCGCCACCATCGCCAGGCCGGCGGCGCTGGGTCACGCTCGACGGCATCTTCTACCAGGCCGACGTGTGGCTCGACGGTGCCTACCTCGGGGACCCGGAGGGCTACTTCTTCCCCCACAGCTTCGACATCACCGCGCTGTCGGGGCTGGGCGAGGAGCACGTGCTGGCCGTCGAGGTCGCCTGCAACCCGGAGCGGGGGACGACCGGCCGGCGCAACATCACGGGATTGTTCCAGCACTCCGAGGCCGTCGACCACGACTGGAACCCGGGCGGGTTGTGGCGACCGGTCCTCGTGTACGACACCGGTCCGGCGAAGCTCGACCGCCTGCGCGTGCTCTGCCGCGACGCCGACGAGGTCCGTGCCCACCTGCGGCTGCACGCTCGACTCGACGCGGATGCGCCGCGGACCGTCCGCGTCCGCACGACCGCCGACGGGGTCGTCGTCGCAGAGACGGAGCACCCGGTCGCCGCGGGGAGCAACGAGATCGAGTGGTCACTCGACGTCGACCGCCCTGCGCTGTGGTGGCCGCGACGGCTCGGGGCGCAGCCGCTGACCGACATCGATGTCGAGCTGCTCGTCGACGGCGAGGTCAGCGACCGGCGGTCACGGCGCACCGGGCTGCGCGAGGTGGCATGGAACGATTGGATCTGCTCGATCAACGGCGAGCGGCTGTTCCTCAAGTCGGCCAACCTGCTGCCCACCCGCCCCGGCCTTGCGGACGCCACCCCGGAGGACGTCCGCCGGGACGTCGATCTAACCCTCGAGGCCGGACTCGACGCGCTGCGCGTCCAGGCCCACATTGCCCACCCCGAGCTGTACCGCGCCGCCGACGAGGTCGGCCTCCTGCTGCTCCAGGACTTCCCGCTGCAGTGGGGGTACGCCCGAGGTGTCCGCCGCCAGGCCGTGCGCCAGGCACGCGAGGCCGTCGACGCGCTCGGCCACCACCCGGCGATCGTGCAATGGTGCGCCCACGACGAACCCGTCGCCGACGCACCACAGGTCGCCGCGCCCGACCGCCGGCTGCGCCGGTTCCTCGCCGAGCAGCTGCCGTCGTGGAACAAGACCGTCCTCGACCGGTGGTTGAAGCGGGCCTTCGAGCAGGCCGACCCGACCCGGCCGGCGGTCGCCCACAGCGGTGTCGGGCCGCACCTGCCGACACTCTCGGGCACGGATTCCCACCTGTGGCTCGGATGGCATCGCGGCGAGTTCGGTGACCTGGCCGAGCGGGCACGGTTGGTGCCGAACCGTGTGCGCTTCATCAGCGAGTTCGGTGCGCAGGCGGTGCCCGACTCGGCACCGTCCTTCGTGGATGTGGCGGCCTGGCCGGACCTCGACTGGGAGGGGTTGCGCGAGCACCACGGCCTCGCGGTGGACGTGATGTTCGAACGGGTGCCGCCGGGCGACCACCCCACGTTCGGATCGTGGAAGGCGGCGACGCAGCGCTACCAGGCCGAGGTGTTGCGCCACCACATCGAGACGTTGCGTCGGCTGAAGTACCGACCCGTCGGTGGCTTCTCGTTCTCGACCCTGGCCGACCCAGCGCCGATGATCTCAGCGGCAGTGCTCGACCACGAGCGATCACCGAAACGGGCATGGGCGACGGTCATCGAGGCCTGCCGGCCGGTGATCGTCGTGACCGACCCGCTCCCCGCCGAAGTGGCCGCCGGCGGCCAGGTCGCGCTCGACGTGCACGTCGTGAACGACCTGCGGTCGGCGCTCGTCGATGCCACCGTGTCCGTCACCTGCACGTGGCGCAGCGGCCGTCGGCAGTGGGCCTTCCGGGGCGATGTGGACGCCGACTCCGTGGCCCTGGTCGGGCGCCTGGAGTTGCCCGTCCCCGACGAGCCGGGCGACCTGCTGCTCGGCGTCGCCCTGAGCGCCCACGACGAATCCGGCGCCGAGATCACGGCGACCCGACGAGCCGGCGCCCGCATCGTCGTTTAAGTCCGGATATTGGTCGCACCGTGCGACCAATATCCGGACGTAGACGTCAGTGGCGAGCGGACCGGCGGCGGTTCTTGAACTTCGACTTCCAGTAGTCGGCGTTCATCAGGGCGATCACGTCGATCGAGATCTCCTTGGGGCACGCCGCCTCGCACTCGCCGTGGTTCGTGCACGAGCCGAAGTGGGCGTCCATCTCGTCGACCATCGCTTCGACCCGCTGGTAGCGCTCGGCCTGGCCCTGCGGCAGCAGGTTGAGGTGGGCGACCTTGGCGCCGGTGAACAGGTTGGCTGCCCCGTTCGGGCAGGCCGCCACGCAGGCGCCGCAGCCGATGCACAGCGCGGCGCGCTCGGCGGCGTCGGCCACCGGCTTCGGCACGGGCGTCAGGTTGGCGTCGGGGGCGCCGCCTGTCGGCGACGTGATGTACCCGGCGGCCTCGATGATCCGATCGAGCTCGCTCCGATCGCACATCAGGTCCTTGACGATCGGGAACGCCTTGGCCCGCCACGGCTCGACGACGATCTCGGCCCCGTCGGCGAACTTGCGCATGTGCAACTGGCACGACGCCGTGCCCAGCTGCGGCCCGTGGGCCTGCCCGTTGATCATCAGCGCGCACGAGCCGCAGATGCCCTCGCGGCAGTCGTGCTCGAACGTGATGGCGTCCTGGCCACTCTCGACGAGCCGCTCGTTGAGCACGTCCAGCAACTCGAGGAACGACGCGTCGTGGCTGATCTCATCGATGTGGTGCGACTCGAACTGGCCCGGCGCGTCGGGGCCCGCCTGCCGCCACACCTTCACGGTGATGTTGCGCACGACGCGCTCCTCGGCGGCCGCAGCGCGCACCTCTTGGCGGTCGAGCAGGGTCACTTGTAGCTCCGGGTCTGGAAGTGAACGGTCTCGTACACCAGGTCCTCCTGGTGGCGTTTGGCGTCTGACGGGTCGCCGGTCCACTCCCACGCCGCGACGTGGGCGAACCGCTCGTCGTCGCGCAGGGCCTCACCCTCGTCGGTCTGGTACTCGGCACGGAAGTGCCCGCCGCAGCTCTCCTCGCGCTCGAGCGCGTCGCGGCACATCAACATCCCGAGCTCGAAGAAGTCGTCGACACGGCCGGCCTTTTCCAGGGTCTGGTTGATGCTGGTCCCGCTCCCCGTGACGCACAGGTCCTTCTTGAACTCGGCGTGCAGCGCCGGCAGCTCGGACAGGGCCTTCTCCAGGCCCTGCGCGGTGCGCTCCATGCCGCAGTAGTCCCAGATGATCCGGCCGAGCTCGCGGTGGAAGTAGTCCGGCGACCGGGTGCCACCGACGGCGAGATAGCCGTCGAAGCGCGCCCGGACGGCCGATTCGGCGGCGGCGAAACCCGGGTGGTCGGGCCCGGGGATCGGCTTGTTGAGCAGCGGGGCGAGGAAGTTGCTGATCGTGTTGGGCAGCACGAAGTAGCCGTCGGCCAAGCCCTGCATGAGCGCCGAGGCGCCGAGGCGGTTGGCGCCGTGGTCCGAGAAGTTGGCCTCGCCGGCGGCGTAGAGCCCGGGAACCGTGGTCATCAGCTCGTAGTCGACCCAGAGCCCGCCCATCGTGTAGTGGGAGGCCGGGTAGATGCGCATCGGCAGGTCGTACGGGTCCTCGCCGGTGATCCGCTCGTACATCTCGAACAGGTTCCCGTAGCGCTCGGAGACGACTTGCTTGCCGAGTCGGCCGACGGCATCGGCGAAGTCGAGGTAGACGCCGTTCTTCTTGGGGCCGACGCCTCGACCCGAGTCGACGGCTCGCTTCGCCGCCCGCGAGGCGATGTCGCGCGGCGCCAGGTTGCCGAAGCTCGGGTACAACCGCTCGAGGTAGTAATCACGCTCACCCTCGGGGATCTGGCCGGCCGGCCGATCGTCGTCCGGGTTGCTCGGCACCCAGACCCGCCCGTCGTTGCGCAGCGACTCGGACATCAGCGTCAACTTCGACTGCAGGTCGTCGGACTGCGGGATGCACGTCGGGTGGATCTGCGTGTAGCAGGGGTTGGCGAACAGCGCTCCGCGCCGGTGAGCCCGCCACGCCGCCGTGACGTTGCAGTTCATGGCATTGGTCGACAGGTAGAAGGCGTTGCCGTAGCCGCCGGTGGCGAGCACCACGGCGTGGCCTGCGTGCGAGCGGACCTCGCCGGTGAGCAGGTCACGGGTGACGATGCCAGCGCAGCGGCCGTCGATGACGACGATGTCCACCAGCTCCGTGCGGGTCCACAGCTTGACGTTGCCCATGCCGACTTGCCGGGACATCTGCTGGTACGCGCCGAGCAGCAGCTGCTGGCCGGTCTGGCCGCCGACGTAGAACGTGCGGCTGACCTGCGCCCCGCCGAAGCTGCGGTTGTCGAGCAGCCCGCCGTACTCCCGGGCGAACGGCACGCCCTGGGCGACGGCTTGGTCGATGATGTTCCCCGAGACCTGGGCCAGCCGGTAGACGTTGCCCTCCCGAGCGCGAAAGTCGCCGCCCTTGATGGTGTCGTAGAAGAGTCGATGGACGCTGTCGCCGTCGCCGCGGTAGTTCTTCGCCGCGTTGATCCCGCCCTGCGCGGCGATCGAGTGCGCCCGGCGGGCGGAGTCGTGGAACGTGAACGCATCGACCTGGTACCCGAGCTCGGCCAGCGTCGCCGCTGCGCTCGCCCCCGCCAGACCGGTGCCGACCACGAGCACCTTGAACTTGCGCTTGTTGTTCGGGTTGACCAGCTTGCTGTCGGCGATGAAGCGCTGCCACTTCTCGGGCAGCGGGCCGGGAGGGATCTTGGCGTCGAGGACGTTGGTCGTGCTCGTCGGATGCTCGAGGGTGTCCGTCATCGCGGTCCTCCTGGGTGCCTAGATACCGACGATCCCGGCCTGGACGGCGATCGGGAAGGACACGTTGCCGACGACGACGATGGTCGCCAGCCCGGTGGCCAGGCCGCGCCGCCAGGCGTTGAACCGGGGGCTGTTCCACCCCATCGACTGGAAGAGGCTCCAGGTCCCGTGGAACAGGTGGATGCCGAGGGCGATGTTGGCCACGATGTAGAGGATCGCCACGGGGAGGCGGGACAGGCTGGCGTCAAGGTTGCGGTACACGGCGCCGCGGACGAAGTCCGGGTTGAACCAGCCCCACGTGAAGTCGGCGAGGTGCCAGAACAGGAAGAGCAGGACGATGATGCCGGTCCAGCGCATCGTGCGGCTGGCGAAGTTGGCCACCACGTAGTGGCGCGGCGACTGGTAGCCGACGGGACGGGCCCGGCGGTTCATCACCGTCAGCGAGTAGGCGGCGTGGAGGTGCAGGAGCAGGGCGGCGATGAGCACCGAACGAAGCAGCCACAGGGCAACGGTGCGGGGGAAGATCGGGACCAGCAGCTCGCGCAGGAACTCTCCGTAGACGTCGAGGTCGTAGACCCGCTCACCGTTCTCCGTGACGAGGCCGAGGTACATCTTGAGGTTCCCGACCATGTGGGCGACGACGTAGCCGATCCCGATGATCCCGGTGATCGCCATGACGTACTTCTTGCCGACCGCCGTCGAGTAGAAGTCGATGAGGAATGGCTTGCGCCGTCGCGCCGGCGCCGCCGTCGCGGTGCCCGAGACCGGCCCCCGCGTGACCGCTTGCGCCATGCCGGCAACGCTATCCGCGACCGCTTCCGCCGCCCGAAACTGACGCCGCAGGCAACTGAACTCCCGACCTGCACTGGGAGTCAAGCGAGGCCATCGATTCAGGTGACGAAATCGAGGAGGAGTTCGACGGCACCGACGAGCTCGGGGCGGAGGTCGGCGTAGGTGGTGACCCGGTTGCGCAGCTGGGGCCAGAAGCGGGCCGGGTCGACGCCGAGGGCACGGCAGATGCCGTCCTTCCACGGCTCGCCTCGCGGGACGTCCGGCCACTCGTCGAGCCCGACGACCTGCGGACGGATCCCGGCCCAGACGTCGACGAACGGGTGCCCGGCCACCAGCACGTGCGGCCCGGAGACCGACGCGGCCAGCCGCGACTCCTTCGACCCGAGGACCAGGTGGTCGACGAGCACGCCAAGCCGGCGCGCCGCCGACGGCCCGAACCTCGCGACGGCGGCGACGAGGTCGTCGATGCCGTGCATCGGCTCCACCACGATCGCCGCCTCGCGCAGGTCGTCGCCCCACACCTGCTCCAGCAGCTCCGCGTCGTGGCGACCCTCGACCCAGATGCGGCTGGATGCGGCGACCTGGGCCGCCCTCGATCCACCGCCGACGGAGCCCGAAGCGGTCACCGGTGGACGCGCGGCCGGCGCGACGACCGGACGGCGCAGCGTGACGGGGCGACCCTCGAGCAGGAACCCGCCCGCTTTCCACGCGAAGTGGCGCTGGTGTTGGCGGCGGTCACGGAGCGTCACCGCCTCGCTCGACCACCGCACGACGTCGCCGCAGAACCCGCTCGACCGGTCCTCGACGACGAGGCCCACCGCCACGTCCACCTCCGGGTAGGTACGCGGCCGCCGCGTCGGCTCGTCGAGGATGTCCCGGTCGTATCGCACGAGGCGACGAGGGTAGGTGGCGTCGACCCGGCAACCGCGGAGCCCGCTCGACGTTGCTGCCGTGCTGGTCACCCTCCGTCTGCTGGTCCGACGGATGGTGCTGCACCGCCGTCCGGCCGCCGCCGCCAGCCGTCCGGTGTGAGCAGCCAGTCGGCGACGGCGCCGTCGGGGAAGGCGAACACCGCCCGCACGCCGGTGTGGGCGTACGCCTCGGGCAGCTCGAGTGGCGCCAACGAACGACCCCAGCGGTGCCAGCGACGTGCCGGCGCCTCGGCGAGCGACAGGGGGCCGTCGCCCAGCTCGACGAGGCCGTGGACCACGCCGTCCTGGACGTAGCCGTCGGTGCCGCGCCGCGCCGGTCCGTCGGCGTACCACTCGAGGTCGAGCGCAATCGCGCTCGGCGTGCCGTATCCCCGCCCCAACGCTTCGGCCGGATCGTCGAGGGCGACGGCGAACGTCTCGTTGGCCACCGTCCACTGCTCCATCGGACGCTCGCACACGTGCTCGGCCCACAGCCCGTGCGCCTTGACGAGCAGCGGGTCGGTGCGCGGCGGCACGTCCCACTCGCCGACGTGGAGGACCGGTTCGTTCCGACGGGCCAGGGCCGACCAGTACCAGCCGTTTGCCGCCGCCGGACGCCGGTAGGCCGTGACGAGCCCGGCCGTACCACCAGGCAGCCACGCCGTGAACACCCACTCCTCGACCCCGGCGTCCGGGTGGGGCCGGTCGTCGTCGGCATCGACCTCGTCCGACCGGCGGACCGTCACGCTCGGGCAGACTACGGGCGTGGCGACCGACGGCATCCGCTACCTCAGCCTGGACTGGCTCGACGAGCTGGGCCGGGTGGTGCAAGCCGACGACGAGCTGCGTCGCCTGGCCGCCGAGCACGAGATCGGCCTGACCCAGGTCGTCACGGACGGCCCGGAGGGCCCCGTGACCTACCACCTGCAGGTCACCGACGGCAAGGCCAGCTTCGGACCGGGGCCGGCCGAGCCCGAACACGTGCGCATGGAGCAGACCTGGGACACCGCCGTCGCCGTGGCCACGAACGAGCTCAACGCACAGGAGGCCTTCGTCAACGGCCACATCCGCCTGTTCGGCGACCAGCAGCGCCTGCTCGCCGCACAACCCGTGTTCGGCGCCCTCGACGCCGTCTTCGCCGAGGTCCGCGCCAGGACCGACTACCGCTGACGCCGTGCCCGAGCTCCCCGAGGTCCAGGCCCACGCCGAGCGGCTGACCGCCGCCGACTCCGGCCGCATCCTGCGCCGGTTCACCCCGTTGACCTTCACCGCGCTGAAGACGGCGGTCCCGGCGGTCGACGAGGCGTACGGGCACCCGCTCATCGAGGTCGGGCGGCGGGGCAAGTACCTGCTGGTCCGCTTCGATCCCGTGACGTTCGTGATCCACCTGATGCAGGGCGGTCGACTACTGGTCGACGCCAAGCAGGCGCTCAAGCCACGCGGCGGCCAGGCCCGGTTCGTGTTCGACGACGACGGACCAGCGCTCCTGCTGACCGAGCAGGGCACCGAGCGCAAGGCCGGCATCTGGTGCGTGCCGAGCGACAGCGTGCCCGACGGCCCGCCGCTCGACCACCTCGGTCCCGAGGCGGACCGGATCGAGCCCGACGAGCTGCTGACGCGGTTCCGGGCGAAGTCGATGCGCCTGCACGGCTTCCTGCGCGACCAACGCTGTATCGCCGGGCTCGGACGGCGGTTGGCCAACGAGATCTGCCATCGCGCCAAGCGCTCACCGTTTGCCATGACCGGGAAGCTCGGTCCCGACGACGCCGCCGCGGTGGTCGTGGCGATCCGCCAGTCCGTCACCGAGGGGCTCGACGCTGAGCGGACCCGCGACGACATGAGTGCGTCCAAGGAGCGGCCCGGCCGCGTCCACCACCGTGCCGGCGAGCCATGCCCCGTCTGCGGCGACGTCGTGCGCGCCGTCGAGTACTCCGGCTACACGGTCAACTACTGCCCGACGTGCCAGACCGGCGGGAGAATCCTCGCTGACAACACCACGAGCAAGTTCCTCAAGTAGCGGCCACGGCTCCACTAGCGTCTCCCCGACCGCCGGCACGGCGCGGGCACAGGAAGGCTGGATGACGGGGACGATCGCACCGCAGCGGGAGTTCCGCCAGGTCGACCCGCTGATCGTCCGTCCCCCGAGACCCAGCAGGGCGCCGCGCTTCGCCCTCCCCCCAACTGGCTTCCGCCCCGACATCGAAGGCCTGCGGGCGATCGCCGTCGTGCTCGTGGTGCTCTTCCACGCCGATCTCGGGCCCTTCGGCGGGGGGTTCATCGGTGTCGACGTGTTCTTCGTCGTGTCCGGGTTCCTGATCACGTCGCTGCTGCTGGGAGAGGTGTCGCGCACCGGCACCGTGTCGCTGGCCAACTTCTGGGCCCGCCGGGCCCGGCGTCTGCTGCCGGCGTCGTGCCTGGTGATCGTGGCCACGTTGCTCGCCGCCCAGTTCCTGTACGACCCACTGCTGCTCGGCAACCTCGCCCGTGAAGCGATCGCCGCGTGCGGGTTCGTGATCAACCTGCTCTTCGCGGCGCGAGAGGCGGGTGGCGACGGCGGGTACTTCGACGCCGAACTGGCCAAGTCCCCGCTGCTGCACTTCTGGTCGCTCGCCGTGGAAGAGCAGTTCTACCTCGTGTGGCCCGTCGTCATCTGGTGGCTGGCCAGGACGGCACGACGCTTCCGCCACGACCTCACGATGATCATGGCGGCGGGGTGGGCGGCCAGCGCAGTGGCCTGCGTCTGGTTGACCGACAGCAGCAGACCGTGGGCGTTCTACTTGCTGGCGACGAGGGCGTGGGAGCTGCTGACCGGCGCGCTGCTGGCCATCTCGCTCACGTCCCTGCGCCGGATCCCCCGAGCCGTCGTCGCCCCGATGGCCGCCGCCGGGCTGGCGGTCATCCTCGTCGCCGCGGTGACCTACGACGCCTCGACGACCTTCCCCGGCGTGGCGGCGGCAGCGCCGGTGCTGGGCACTGCCCTCGTCATCGCCGCCGGCTGCGCGAGCAGCGGCGCAGCCGGCGTGCGCGCCGTGCTGGGCTGTGCCCCGCTGCTGTGGGTCGGCCAGCGCTCCTACGCCATCTACCTCTGGCACTGGCCGGCGCTGGTCCTCGTCGCCGTCGAGTGGGGGCCGCTGTCTGTCGCCCAGCGGCTGGCGGTCGTCGGTGGCTCGGTGGTCCTGGCGGCGCTGTCCTACCGCCTCGTCGAGGACCCGGTCCGCCACTCGTCCTGGCTGGCCGCCCGTCCCCGCCGCAGCCTGCTCACGGGCTTGTCGCTCCTCGCCGTGCCAGTGCTGCTGGCGGTGCTCTTTCTCGCCGTCCCACGGTCGACGAGCGGCGGCACCGAGGCAGCCAGCCTCACATTGCCCGACCTCGCGGTGCCCGTCGCGCCCGATGCCGCCGTCGGGTCGACGACGATCCCGATGGCGACACCGGCCGGAGCCGCCGATCCAGCGGCGCCGACCTCGGCGTCGACGACGTCCGTCGCCACCGCGGCCCCCGTCGATGCGGCACTGCAGGCTCTGATCGACGCGCAGCAGCAGCTCCTCGCCCAGGGGCTCGCCACGCAGGAGGTGCCGTCGAACCTGCGCCCGAGCCTGATGGACGCTCGGGACGACCAGCCGCAGGTCTACGCCGACGGGTGCGTGCTCGAACGGGGGCAGCAATTCCTCCCCGACTGCGTCTACGGGGACCCGGCGTCGCCGGTGACGGTGGCCATCCTCGGTGACTCGCACGCCGCCCACTGGTTCCCGGCGCTGCAGCGCATCTCGCTCGACCACGGCTGGCGGTTGCTGTTCTTCGCCAAGCAGGGCTGCCCGCCAACCGACCAGCCGCTGCGCCGCGGTGCCTCGCCCGACTGCGACCCGTGGCGCAACGAGGCGCTGGCCAGGATCACGGCCGAACGCCCGGCGCTCACGATCCTCACCGCCTACCACTACGCCGCGCCGGACGGATCGCAGTACGGCGAGAACACACTGTGGCGCAACGGCCTGACGTCGACGCTGACGACGCTCGGCGACCTCGCGCCGCAGACGCTGATCCTCGGCGACACTCCGACCCAGTACGCCGACATCCCGCAGTGCCTCGCCGGGGCGATGAGCTCCGTCGGCGCTTGCGTCAGCCAGCGCAGCTACGCCGAGCGCCCCGAGCGGTTGCAGATCGAAGCCGAGCTGGCGACGCAGTTCGGCGCCCATGCCGTCGATCCGACCGACTGGCTGTGCACCGAGCAGGCCTGCCCCGTCGTGATGGGCGACGTGCTGGTCTACCGCGACCGCAACCACCTGACGCCGCCGGCCTCCGAGGGTCTGGCCCCGCTGCTGGAGGCGGCGCTGGTGCCGCTCGTCGTCAGGTAGCGACCGGCACGGCGGCCGGGGTGAACTGGCAGCGCATCCGCTTGATGCCGTTGATGAACGGCGACAGCAGCCGGTCCGGTTCGGTGGTGATCTGCAGGTCTGGCAGCCAGCGGAAGATCTCCTGGAACATCATCGTGATCTCCCGCCGAGCGAGGTTGGCGCCGAGGCAGAAGTGGGGGCCACCGGCCCCGTAGCCGACCTGCGCCTTGGCGTTGGAGCGGGTGAGGTCGAAGGCATGGCCGTCCTCGAAGACGGTCTCGTCGCGATCGGCCGACCAGTACCACATCACGACCTTGTCGCCGGCGGCGATCTCCTGGTCGCCCACCCGGGTGTCCTCCATCGCCACCCGGCGCATGTGGATCACCGGGCTGGCCCAGCGGACGATCTCCTCGATCGCCGCCGGTGTCATGCCGTCCACGTCGGACTGCCAGGCGCGGCGCTGGTCGGGATGGTCGGTGAGCAGCTTCATCCCCCAGCTGATGGCGTTGCGCGTCGTCTCGTTGCCGGCGACGGCGAGGAGGATGAAGAAGGACCCGAACTCGGCCGGCGACAGCCGATCGCCGTCCACCTCGGCCTGCATCAGCGTCGACACGAGGTCGTCGCGAGGGTGGTCCAGTCGGTCTTGTCCGAGCGCCTGGGCGTAGTTGAACATCGACATCGCCGCAGCGAAGAGGGCATCGAACGATCCGCCGAACTCCGGATCGCCGGCGCCGAGGATCACGTTGGTCCAGTCGAACACGGCCTGCTCGTCGGCCGCCGGGACGCCGAGCATGTCGCAGATGATCTGCAGCGGCAGCGGAGCGGCGAACGACTCGACGAAGTCGCACTCGCCCAGCTCGGCGGCCGCCGCCACCAGGTTTCGGGCGCGCACCCGAACGGATTCGTCGATCGCGGCGACCGTCTTGGGGGTGAAGCCCCGCTGCACGAGGAGGCGCAGGCGCGAGTGGCGGGGGTCGTCGAGGACGATCATCGAGCCGAAGAAGTCCCGGGCCTCGGGCGCCTCGTCGGACAACGTGATGCCCTGTGACGAGCTGAAGACGTGTGGCTGGCGGCTCACGGTGCGCACGTCCTCGTAGCGGGTGACGGACCAGAACCCGGGACCTTCCGGTCGCCCTTCGAGGACCTCGAGCTCGGGGTGGAAGGCGACGGGGCACTTCGCCCGGAGCGCAGCGAAGGCGGCGTCGCGCTCGTCGAGCGGTCGAGCCCAGAACGTCGCTGGTCCCGAGCTGGATGTCGTCGACGGTCAGTGCTTCGGCGAGTGGCATCGCAACCCCTTTCCCTCCCGCGGACCCTACCGGTGCTCCGTTTGGAGGGCGGAGGCGGCCGGGTGTCAGCCTGTCGGGCTTGCTCCCCACGATCACCCGGCCCGGTCGTACCGCCGTGCTCGTGCTCCTGCTGGTCGCCGCGGCGGCCTGCGTGGCCCAGGCGTTCGGGCGGTTCACGTACGGCGTCGTCCTGCCGGCGGTGCGCGACGAGCTGCTGTCGTCGAACACCGCGGCCGGACTGCTGGGCACGGTCAACGTCGCCGCCTATCTCGTCGGCACGGCCATCGTGGCGACGATCTCCACCCGCGTCCCGCTCGTGCGGCTGATCGCCATCGGCCTCGTGCTCTCGACGACCGGGCTGCTGATGGCGTCGTGGGCCGCCCACGGCGTCGTGATGGCGGCGGCGCTCGTCGTGATGGGTCTGGGCGGGGCAGCGATCTGGATCCCGTCCCCGCGGGTGGCGTCGAGCGTCCTGGCGCCGAGCCAGCGCGGGCTGGCCGCTGGGTTGATCGGCGTCGGCATCGGCATCGGCATCGTGTTCGCCGGACGCCTGGCCGAGGTACTGCGCGACGAGGACGACAGCGGCTGGTGGCGCCAGGTGTACCGAGTCGAAGCGGTGATCGCCCTCTTCGTGCTGGCGGCGACCATCGGCCTGCTGCGCCGAGCGACGGTCCGCAGGGACGGGCCAGCGGTCGAGCGCGCTGACGCCGGCTCCCCGGACCGGCGGCGGGTTCGTCGGTCTCGACGCGCTGCGCCAGGTGCCCTCCTGGAAGGCGCTGACCGGCGCGTACGCGGCGTTCGGCTTCATGTACCTCCTGGTGCTGGCGTTCCTCGTCGCCCGGCTCGAGGACGACGCCGGCTTCACCGCGGGCCAGGCGTCGGCCATGTTCACTGCCACGGGCGTGGCGGCCATCTTCGGCGGGATCCTCCTCGGGCCGCTGTCGGATCGGATCGGGCGCCGGGCCACGCTGATCGGTGCCTTCACCGGCTTCGGTGCGTCGACGATGGCGATCCTCGTCGGGCGGCAGCCGTGGGTGGTGATCGGCAGCGTCGGCGTCGGCCTGATGTTCTCCGGGCTTCCGACGGCGATCGCCGCCTACGTCGTCGACACGACCGACGCCACCACCTACGGCCCGGCGTACAGCACGGCGACGCTGGCGTTCGGGTTGGCGCAGGCAGCAGCTCCTCAGGTCGGCGGGCTGCTCGCCGACGTCTCCGGATCCTTCACGCCGGTGTTCCTGCTCAGTGCGGCATGCGCCGTGCTCGGTGCCGTGCTGTCGGCCCAGCTGCCGCGCAACGTCAGATGACGAATGAGCGGAGTCTTCGGAGCGAGCGAGGCCATCGACTCAGATCAGTCCGAGCTCCCGAACCGCGTCCCGCTCCTCGATGAGCTCGGCGGCGGTGGCGTCGATGCGCTGGCGGCTGAACTCGTCGATCTCGAGTCCCTGGACGATCGAGTAGTCGCCGCCGGCGCACGTCACCGGGAAGCTGAAGATGAGGCCCTCCGGAACGTCGTAGCTCCCGTCGCTCGTCACGCCCATCGACGTCCAGTCGCCCTCGGGCGTGCCCTCCACCCAGGTCCGGATGTGGTCCACGGCCGCGCTCGCCGCCGAGGCCGCCGACGACGCGCCGCGGGCCTCGATGATGGCCGCGCCGCGCTTGGCCACGGTCGGGATGAACCCGCTCTCCACCCAGTCCTGGTCGCCGATCGCCGCTGCCGCGTTGCGACCGCCGACCTCGGCGTGGAACACGTTGGGGTACTGCGTCGTGGAGTGGTTGCCCCAGATGGCCAGCTTCTTGATGTCCGTCACGGCCACGTCGAGGCGCTTGCTCAGGTGGCTCAGCGCCCGGTTGTGGTCGAGGCGCGTCATGGCCGTGAACCGGCGCGGGTCGAGGTCCTTGGCGTTGGCCTGGGCGATCAGCGCGTTCGTGTTCGCCGGGTTGCCGACCACGAGCACCTTGACGTCGCGGTTGGCGCTGCGCGACAGCGCCTCGCCCTGCGGCTTGAAGATGCCGCCGTTGGCGGACAGCAGGTCCGACCGCTCCATGCCGGCCTTGCGCGGCATCGCGCCGACCAGCAGGGCCACGTCGGCGTCGCCGAAGGCCGTGTCGGCGTCGTCGGTGCACACGACGTCGGTCAGCAGTGGGAAGGCGCAGTCGTCCAGCTCCATCCGCACGCCCTCCAGGGCGCCGAGCGCCGGCGTGATCTCCAGCAGCTGGAGGGTGACGGGCGTGTCCGGTCCGAGCATCGAGCCGGAGGCGATGCGGAACAGGAGGCTGTAGCCGATCTGACCGGCAGCACCGGTAACGGCCACGCGGACGGGCGACGCAGGGTTGGTCATGGCGCCGAGCGTAGGCAGCCATGCGCCGCCCGGCTCAGGCGGCGAGGGCTTGGACGATCAGGTCGGTGTAGTAGCGCCGGCCGTCCGGGGCGATGTGGTATCCGTCCTCCCAGAAGCACTCACCCGGGCACTGTGGCGCCAGCGTGGCCCAGTCGAGGATCCGGATGTTGGGGTGTCGATTCGCCGCCTCCCAGAGGTTGGCGTTGGTCTCCGGGATCCAGCCGGCGTGTGGCGCGTAGGCCGTCAGCACGACGACCTTTGGGATCCCGGCGAGTGGGGCGAACAGCTCGTCGAGGGTCTCGTCGCTCGGCGGACCGTTCGTCCCGAGGTGGATGACCACCGCTTGGCCGAACTGTCCGGCCGCGGCCATCTGCTGCACGTACGGCACGGTGGCACGGACCTGTTGGCTCTCTTGCGCGATGACCGTGATGCCCTGTTCGGCAAGATGGGCTGCTGCCCCGACCATTACGGAGTCGCCGATGGCGTAGATCGGTCCTGCCGGAAGACTTGGTGGTGGCGGGGCGACGGTGGTCGGCGCGACGGTCGCCTCGGACTGCAGTGTCGTCGCCGGGATCGTGGTTGCGATGGTCGTCTCGGCTGGCACCGTCGTCGCCGGCGCGGCCGTCGTTGCCACCTCCGTCGTGCTCGCCTGCTCCGTCGTGGTCGCCTGCTCCGTCGTGGTCGCCGGGCCGTCGGTCGTTGCCACTCGTGGGAGCGTCGTCGTGACGCCTTGCAGCACGTCCTCGAAGCCGACGGTGGCCTGCCGGCCCGCCTCCTGGCCCTGCTCGATCTCATTCGAGCGCAGCTCGGCGGTAGCCAGACTGGCGGCGGCGAAGACGGACACGGCGGCGACCGCCGCTGCACCGGTGGCGATCACTCGGCGGGGTACCGGGTCATGGGATGCCCGCAGCTGCTTCCACCAGCGGCCCAGCGAGCCCTTGCGGATCGGCGTCTCGATGAAGCGGTACGACAGCTCGGTGACCACACAGGTGGCGGCGATGGCCACGGCGAACTGCGGGAACGTCAGCGTGTTGCCGGCCACCCGCCGGATGCCCTGGAAGATCGGCCAGTGGTAGAGGTACAGACCGTAGGAGCGGGTGCCGATCCACAGCAGCACCACGTTGCCGAGCAGCTTGCCCGCCATCGCCCGCTGGTGGGTCACCGCGGCGATCATCGCCAGGGTGGCCAGGCCGCAGAGGAAGAAGCCCCCGCGGAACAGCCACGGATCGGCGCCGCTGGGGCCGATCAGGTAGATGAACCAGCACAGCGCGCCGAGCCCGACGAGACCGCCGAGGGCGATCCCGTCGAGCAGCCGGCCCTTGTGCTGGATCGGTCCGCGCATGATCGCCGCAGGCCGCCAGACCATGGCGAAGGCAGCGCCCAGCAGCAGCCCACCGGCGCGCGTGATCGTGCTCAGGTAGATCGTGTCGGTCTTCGAGATCGGGCGCTCGCCGATCATCCAGTAGGCGTCCGGCGTGACCTCGGGAGTGCCGATCGGCCCGTCGTAGTAGAGGACGGCCATCAGCACGGTGACGCCGATCGCGGCCAGGAACAAGTACCGGCTGAGGTCGGGCAGGCGGCGGCGGCCGAGGCGTAACAGACCGACCATCACCAACGGCCAGACCAGGTAGAACTGCTCTTCGACGGCGAGGCTCCAGAGGTGCCGCAGCGGGGCGAAGTCGCCCGACGCCGTGTACCCCTGGCCGACCCAGATCTGGTACCAGTTGGTGACGTAGGTCAGCGCCGCCACCACGTCCCCGCGCAGCTGCCCGAGCGCGTCGTCACGGAACAGGGTCGTGTAGACCGTCACGCCGATCAGCAGCACGAACAACGCCGGGAGCAGCCGGCGGGCCCGGCGCAGCCAGAACTGGCCGAGCTTGACCTCGCCCGTCCGCTCGTGCTCGCCGATCAGCAGCAGCGTGATCAGGTAGCCGCTGATCACGAAGAAGACCTCGACACCGAGGAAGCCACCCGGCAACCACGAGCTGTTGGCGTGGTACACCATCACGGCGGCGACGGCGATGGCCCGCATGCCGTCGAGGCCCGGCAGGTACGGGACGGCGCTGATCGGCGGCTTCGGAGGCGGCCACTCGAGCGGCCTGGCCATCGGCACCGTCGGTGCCGCCGGCGGCGGGCGCACCGGCATGGCCACCGTCTCGTCGGTCGCCGTCATGGCTGGGCCACCCTGCGCAGACCGAGGTTGGCGTAGATCTCCGTCGTCGCCGTGCTGCGGTTGAGGGTGTAGAAGTGCAGCCCCGGCGCCCCGGCTTCGAGCAGCTGGGCGCACAGGATGGACGCCACGTCGACGCCGATCCGGCGCACCTCGATCGGGTCGTCGACGCCGTCCAGGCGCTCGACCAGCCACGTCGGGACGTCGGCGCCGCTCATCGTGGCCATGCGACGCACCTGGCCGACGTTGGTCACGGGCATCACACCGGGCAGGACGGGCTTGGTCACCCCGAGGTCAGCGAGCTCTTCGACCAACTGCAGGTAGTGCTCCACCTCGAAGAAGAACTGGGTGATGGCGAAGTCGGCGCGCCGCAGCTTGGCGGCGAGGAAGCGCCGATCCATGGCCCGGTCGGCGGATCGCGGATGCAGCTCGGGGTGCGCCGCGACGCCGATGCAGAACCGGTCGTCGGCGATGTCTTCGACCAGGTCGAGGGCGTAGGCATAGTCGCTGGGGCGGGCGTCGGCGGGGTCGGCTGGCGGGTCACCGCCGAGGGCGAGGATGTTCTCGATGCCGGCGCTGTGGTAGTCGGCGAGGATCTCAGCGATCTCGTCGCGCCGGTGCCCCTGGCAGGTCAGGTGGGCCATCGGGGTGATGCCCGTCTCGCGACGCACCCAGGTGACCACGTCCCTCGTGCGCTGGCGACTGCTCCCGCCCGCGCCGTAGGTCACCGAGACGAAGCTCGGGGCGAGGGGTTCCAGCTCGGCGATGGCGCGGCCCAGCGACAGCTGAGCGCTGTCGGTCTGCGGCGGGAAGAACTCGAACGAGAACGTGCGCCCCGCGGCAAGGAGTTCGGACACCCGGGTCATACGCAGCATGGCACGCTATCCGGGCCCACCCGAGTGGGAGGGTCATGACCCGCCGCCCATCCATCCGAGGGTTTGCGTCCATCCGAGGGTTTGCAGAGGGGCATCCCCGCACGTAGCCCTCGGATGCTCAGTGCCGGAAATGGCGTTGGCCGGTGAAGACCATGGCGATGCCGTGCTCGTCGGCGGCGTCGATCACCTCGGCGTCGCGGACGCTCCCCCCGGGCTGGATCACGGCCCGCACGCCGGCGGCGACGGCCTCGTCGAGACCGTCGCGGAACGGGAAGAAGGCGTCGCTGGCGCACACCGCGCCGACGGCCCGGCCGTCGGCGCGGTAGGCGGCGATGCGCGCCGAGTCCAGGCGGTTCTGCTGTCCGGCCCCGATGCCCACGGTCTGCCCGCCGCGGGCGTACACGATGGCGTTCGACGACACTGCGGCGCACACCGTCCACGCCAACACCAGGTCGTCCCACTGCTCGGGCGTCGGCTCGACGGAGGTGACGACCCACCACGACGACCGGTCGATGTCGACGGGATCACCGGTCTGCACCAGCAGCCCGCCGTCGACGGTCCGCACGTCGAGCGCCGGGCGGCCCGGAGGCGCCGCGCCGAGCACCCGCAGCTTGGTCTTGGCCGTCAGTGTGGCCAGGGCGTCGTCCTCGTAGCCCGGGGCGACGACCACCTCGGTGAACACCGGGGCCAGCGCCAACGCCAGGGAGTCGGGCACCGGGCGGTTGACGGCGACGATGCCGCCGAACGCGCTGACCGGGTCGGCGCCGTTGGCCCGCTGGTAGGCCGCGGTGATGTCGTCGGCCACGGCCACGCCGCACGGGTTGGCGTGCTTCACGATCACGCACGCCGGCCGGTCGAAGCGGTGCACGAGGCGCCACGCCGCCTCGGTGTCGAAGACGTTCAGGTAGCTGAGCTCCTTGCCGCCGTGTTGCACCGCCACGTCCCACCACGACGATGCACCCTGCTGGCGGTACCGGGCGGCGACCTGGTGCGGGTTCTCGCCGTAACGCAGCTCCTGGACCCGGTCGAGGCGCAGCTCGAGCGCCGCCGGCATGACGGCGTCGCGCTCGCCGGGTGCGTCGCCGTCCCCGGCGAGCCAGTCGACGATCGCCGCGTCGTAGGCCGAGGTCGTGGCGAACGCGGCCCGGGCCAGCCGCCGCCTCGTGGCCGCCGACAGCGCACCGTCGGCGCGCAGCTCGTCGAGGACCGTGTCGTAGTCGGCCCGACCGGTCACGACGCCGACGCGGGCGTGGTTCTTGGCCGCGGCGCGGATCATCGCCGGGCCGCCGACGTCGATCAGCTCCACGCTCGGTTCCGACTCGAATGGGTAGAGGCCCGCCACCAGGAGGTCGATCGGCTCGATGCCGTGGGTGGCCAGGTCACGACGGTGCTCGGGATCGGACAGATCGGCGAGCAAGCCGCCGTGGACCACCGGGTGCAGCGTCACGACCCGGTGGCCGAGGATCGCCGGGTAGCCGGTGAGCTCGGCGACGTCGGTGACGGGCAGGCCGGCGTCGGCGATGGTGCGCGCCGTCCCTCCGCTGGACAGCAGTCGCCAACCGAGCTCGTGCAACCCGTTGGCCAGGTCGGCGACTCCGGCCTTGTCGTAGACGGACAGCAGCGCCGTGGGCACGACGCGGAGGGTACCGAACGCTCCGCCGACGCGCCGACGATGGGCCATCCGTCGGACCCGGTCGAGCGCTGGGCTACCGTCGTCAGGACCGCAGGCCGGCTGCGGAGCGAGCCCCAGGGGGTGCAGTGGATCTCAGCAAGTTCAAGGTCTCCGATTGGCTGATCGTCGGTGGAGCCCTCGGCTTCCTGATCTTTGGCACGTTCCTGAAGTGGTTCCGGGTCTCGATCGAAGGGTTCGGCGACACCGGCGGGAACGCCTTCGACTTCTTCCTCACCGGCACGGTGCCGTGGCTGCTGATCGTCGCCACCGGGGTCGTGGCGTTCCTCCTCGCCGGCGGTGTGATCAAGGCGTCGCAGGCCCCGTGGCCGATCATCTTCGTCGCCGCCACCGGGCTCGGCACGCTGCTCCTCTTCATCCGCTTCCTGGTGCCGACGCTCGGCGAGGACATCCCGGACGGCCTCGATGTCTCACGGAGCGCGGGCATCTGGCTCACCTTGATCTCGGCCATCGTGGCGTTGGCCGGCTCCGTGATGAAGTTCACGGAGTCCGGCATCCAGCTCAGCGACCTGACGGACGCCGACAAGCGCCGCGACGCCTTCGACCGGCCCGCACGTGGCACCGGCACACCGCCGCCTCCGCCACCCGCCGGGGGCCCACCCCCGCCACCGCCACCCGGCGGCGGGACGCCGCCTCCGCCACCGCCGCCCGGCTGATCAGCCGCCGCGCAGGCGGTTGGCCAGCAGCTCGCCGGCCTCGGTCGGGTTCTGCCCGACCTGGACGCCGGCGGCGCCCAGTGCGTCCATCTTCCCCTGGGCCGTGCCCTTGCCTCCGGACACGATCGCCCCGGCATGTCCCATCTTGCGGCCGGCCGGTGCGGTGACGCCGGCGATGTAGGCGGCCATCGGCTTCGACACGCTGGCGCTGACGAACTCCGCCGCCTCCTCCTCCGCCGACCCGCCGATCTCGCCGAACATGAGGACGGCGTGCGTCTCGGGGTCGGCCTCGAACTCGGCCAGGCAGTCGACGAAGCTCGTGCCGGGTACCGGGTCGCCCCCGATGCCGACACACGTGGACACGCCGATGCCGTTCTGCTTGAGCTCGTAGAGCGCCTGGTAGGTCAAGGTTCCCGAGCGGCTGACAATGCCGACGTTGGGGCCGTCGGGCGTCGGCAGCTCGGCGATGTCGGACGGCGTGATGCCGATGTTGCACTTGCCCGGGCTGATGATGCCCGGGCAGTTCGGGCCGAGCAGCCGGGTGGCCGGGAAGTCGCGCACGAGGGTGTTGAAGACCCGCGCCTCGTCTTGGGCCGGGATCCCCTCGGTGATGCACACGACGAAACCGATGCCTGCGGCCGCGGCCTCCAGGATCGCCGCGGGTGCGGCCTTGGGCGGCACGGCGACGAACGACGCCGTCGCCCCGGTCGCCTCGACGGCCGCCGCCACGGAGTCGAACACGGGGATGCCGTCGACGTCCTGTCCGCCCTTGCCCGGCGTCACCCCGGCGACGATCTTGGTCCCGTAGTCGCGGTTGCGCAGGCCGTGGAACTTCCCCTGCCCGCCTGTCAGGCCCTGCACGAGCACCCTGGTGTTCTCGTCGACGAAGATCGCCATGTCAGGCGCCTCCTGCCTCGTCGTTTAGGTCCGGAACTTGGTTGCACCGGCGACCGGAATCCGGACATAAACGCATCAGGCGCCTCCCTCTGACCCGTTGGCGATGCGCACGGCCTCGCGGGCCGCTTCGAGCATCGTCGGCTTGCTCACCAGCTGGGACGCCGGGATCCCGGCGTCGAGGATGATCTGACGACCCTCTTCGGCGTTCGTGCCGTCGAGGCGGATCACGATCGGCGCCCGCAGCTCGACGCGGCCGAGGCCCTCGACGATCCCCTTGGCCACCTCCTCGCCACGGGTGATCCCGCCGAAGATGTTGACGAAGATCGAGCGCACGTTCTCGTCGTGGTTGATCACGTCGAGGGCGGCGGCCATCACGTCGGCGTTGGCCCCGCCGCCGATGTCGAGGAAGTTGGCCGCCTTCCCGCCGACCTGGTTGACGACGTCGAGCGTGCTCATCGCCAACCCGGCGCCGTTGGCGATGATCCCGACGGACCCGTCGAGCCCGATGTACTGCAGGCCCTTCTCCTTGGCCAGCTGCTCCCGGTCGTCGAGCACCTCCGTCTTGCCGTACTCCTCCCACTCGGGGTGGCGGAACGCGGCGTTGCCGTCGAGGCTGACCTTGGCGTCCAGGGCGTGCACCTCGCCGTCCGGTTTGAGGATCAACGGGTTGATCTCGGCCAGGTCGCAGTCGCCTTCCGTGAAGCAGTGGTACAGCTTGACCAGCATGTCCGCTACGCCGTCGACCGCCCGCTGCGGGATCTTGGCGTCGACGGCGGCCTGGCGGGCCGTCTCGGCGGACAGACCGTCGACGGGATCGATGTGCAGCTTCACGATGGCGTCGGGGTTGGTCGCCGCCACGTCCTCGATGTCGACACCGCCTTCGGCCGACAACATCAGGAGGTGCTGCTTGGCGGCCCGGTCGAGCGTGAAGCTGGCGTAGTACTCCTCGTCGATGTCCGAGGCGTGCTCGACCCACACCCGCTCGACGGTGTGGCCCTTGATGTCCATGCCGAGGATGTTCCCGGCGTGCGTGCGGACCTCGGCGGCGTCGTTGGCCAGTTGGATGCCGCCTGCCTTGCCCCGCCCACCGACCTGGACCTGGGCCTTCACGACGACCGGGAAGCCGGCGGCCTCGGCCTGCTCGACGGCCTCGTCCACCGTTTCGGCGACGCCGCCGGCGGAGACCGGGATGCCGTAGCGGGCGAAGTACTGCTTGCCCTGGTACTCGAACAGGTCCACTGGTCTCCTCGGCTCGGTCGTGGCGCGATCGCGTCGGCCTGGGCTCAGGCGTCGCGGACCCTAGGTGGTGACCGTGGGAGGCAGCCAACCCGCAGCCAGACTGCATGGCGTGCCAGCCCCGCCCACCGCTCCGACGGCCCCACCAGCGGCGCAGGCGCCTCGACTGCGCTCGCCGTTGGCGCGCGCCGTGGTCCCCGTGCTCGGTGGCGCGGCGGTGCTCGGGTTGATCTTCCTCGCCACGTGGGGCATGGCGGTGCTCATCGCCGGCGGTGACGCCGACTCGAGCGAGCGCCTCGCCCCGACGGAGTTCGAGCTCGGATCGGTCGAGCGCTTCGCCGAGGTGATCGCCGAGGAGGGCCCGATCGTGCTGCCCGACCTCAACACGACGAGCGGCGAGCGGACGCTCGTCGTCGACCATCGCGGCGACGATCCCACCCGCGGGTGGATCGTGTACTGGGGCTTCCCGGCGGGCGGCGCGGCGACCTGTGCGGTCACCCAGATCCGCGGCACCAGCGCGTTCGAGGACTGCGACGGTCAGCAGGTCGACGTCTCCGAGCTGGAACCCGCCGCCGGCGTGCTGCCGATCGTGCTCGACAACCAGCGTCTGGTGATCGACCTCCGCCCGAACGACAACTCGACCCCGACGACCTCCGGCTGACGCCGGTTGGGACGGTCCGGTACGGCGTTCGCGGGTCGCCATCTACTGTTCGACCCATGCTCAGCCGTGGTGGGGACCGGCGGGGAGCTGCCGTGCGCCGGTGGCGCGAGGTAGTCGGCATCGCACTCGGTGCAGTGGTGCTGGTTCCCAGCGTCACGGCGCACGGCCAGGAGCAGCCCCACGACGAGACGACCACGACGGCGGGCGCTTCATCGGCGGCGGCAGCCGTGCCCGAGCCCATCGGGCCGCCGCCCGACTGCACGATCTCGACGGAGGTGGAGCCGGGCATGACCGGTCCCGACGTGTTGTGCGTCGAGCTGGCCCTCGTGGCGTTGGGTCACCAGCTCGCTGCCGCCCCCGACGAGGTGTTCGACGAGGCCAGTGTCCAGGCCCTCATGGCGTTTCAGACCGCCGCCCGCCTCGTCGCCGACGGCGTCGTCGGCCGGACGACCGGCGAACGGCTGGAGATCTGGCTGACGCCGCCAATCCCCAGCTCCGAGCCGACGACGACCACGTCCGCACCGACGACGACGGTTGCGCCGACGACCACCGGCGTCACGACGACGACCACGAGCGTCACGACGACGACCACGAAAACCACTCCGACGACCACCACGCCGCCGAGCACGACCGCCGCCGCACCGGTGACGACGGCGGCACCCGCCCCACGTGCACCCTCAGCATCTGCGACCACCGCTGCGGCCACGGCCGCCATCTCGTCCGCCGTCGGCTGCACCGTCACCACCACCGTGCTCCTCGGCACCACGGGCGACGACACCCGCTGCATCGAACTGGCGCTGTTCACCCTCGGGTTCACGAACGTCACCGTCGATGGGTCGTTCAGCGCCATCGACCGCGACAACCTGATGTGGTTCCAGGGCTCCAACGGCCTGGCGACGGACGGGGTGGCTGACGCGTCCACGGCGACCCGGCTCGGAGTCTGGGGCGGCTCGCCGCCGACGACGGTGGGCTGCCCGATCACGGTGACCGTCCAACTCGGCAGCACGGGCCCAGCCGCGGCGTGCGTCGAGGACGCGCTGTTCAATCGTGGGTTCGTCCAGGTCACCGTCGACGGCTCGTTCGGCACCATCGACCGGGACGCGCTCATGTGGTTCCAAGGCTCCAACGGCCTCGTCCCCGACGGCGCGGCCGGCGCAGCGACGGCGAGCAAGCTCGGGATCTGGGGTGGCCCGGTCCCGCCGCCGAGCAGCTCCGACCTGCCGGCCAACTCTGGCACCGGGCGGCGCGTCGTCTACTCACGGGCGCAGCAGCGGGTCTGGGCCGTCGACGCCAACGGGCAGGTGGTCAAGACCCATCGGGTCTCGGGACGGACCTACGAGCCGTACGCCGGCACCTACAGCGTGTACTCCCGCTCGATGTACACCTACTCCTCGGCCAACCCGGACATCAAGTTCCGCTACATGGTCCGCTTCGCCTACGGGCCGAACGGCGGTCGCATCGGGTTCCACGAGATCCCGACGAAGTACGGCGTGCCGATCCAGTCCGACAGCCAGCTCGGTCAGCCGCTGTCAGGGGGCTGTGTGCGCCAGGCCACTGCCGACGCCCAGTGGATGTGGAACTGGGCCGGCATCGGCACCAAGGTCGTCGTCCGCTAGCCGCCGAGGGGCTGACCTGCGATCTCGCCGCTCACCACACCTCGGCGCTTGCGGTCCCGCGATGCCGCCGGTGCCAATCGAGGGAGCTGAGGGCCGTGAAAATGGGCGGCGTCGGCGTGCTCCACCGATCCGCGGCGCTTGTCAGCGCGTTGCTGAGCCGGGGACGACCGCTCGCTGGAGTGTCGCGAGCAGCGAGCTGACCTTCAGCAAGACGATTCCGATGATGACCATCAGCAAACCCATTCCTGCGGCGAACGCGGCGACCCCGAACGAAACGACGGAGGTGAACAACGACGCCCGCAAGAATGATCCGGTCATCACCGTTTGGCGCGCCGGGTCCTCCCGATCAAGCTCGGCGTACGTCAGACCACCGCTCGCCTCCAAGGCATGTTTGTTGATCGTCTCTGCCTCCGAGTATGCGGTGAGCGGGCCGTCAACCGGATCGCCGGCGAACCAGTCGGCGTCCTCCGAGACGGTGATCTTCTCAGCGGCGAGCTGATCGCGAACGACGAACCACACGACCACTCCAGCAACGAGCAGCACGACGCCTGCGGCGACGACGATCCACGACAGGACCCGCACCGTCTTGACGGGTGCCGACGAGGGGGTTGGCTCATCGGTCGGAACGACCGCAGAAGGTACTTCCCGGTCCTCCGCTGCTGAGCCGGTGGTGGACATGTCGTCGGTCATGCGCCAGCTCCTCAGCGCTCTTCGGATCGCCAGCGACCGTACCGCATGGTCGCGTCGCCGTGTCGGACCCGCTCAGCGCCCGCATGAGCGCCACAAAGCGCATCCCCTGGGTGCACGCGCTTCAGAGCGACGAGTGCCGAGCGGCAGTTATGCGCCGTCCAGCCACTCCTGCATCGATCCGTCGAACGGCCAGTCGCCGTTTGTGTAGCACGCAGCGATGGTGGAAATGCCCGACCAGGCACCCCGCACGACCCGATCGGGGTAGTTCATCGTGCGGGCGTGTTCGTGGAACTGGGCCTCGTCGTGGAGTGCCGGCTGGTCGCCGGTGACCTCGAAGTCGAGATCAAGGTCGACCCAGAGGATCTCGTCGTCACCGCGGAGCGCCTCAAACGGAGCCGCGGCGTGGACCTTGTAGCCGTTGAGCGACCGGGCACCGTTCGTGTGACCGCACAGCACCCACCACTTGCCGGGGACCGCAACCCACAACTCGTCGCTGGCGACGAACTCGATCACGCCGGTGGCGGGGCGCTCCCTGCGGCTGCCGGCGCTGACCAACCAGGCCGCGGTGTCGCCCGGGACGGCCAGCGCGTACGCGATGTCCACTGTGGAGACGCTTCCGTCCCACTTCCGCTTCACCACACTCACGATCGCCATGGCGCTAGCGCGCCGAGGGTACGCCGGTGGGCTGCGTGAGTGCTGCTTCGGCCGCGCGCACAGCATGGCCGCGGGAGCGGCGACCTCGACTCCGCTGCCCACAGCGGACCGCCCGATCGACGGACAGGCAGCCGCGTCGGTGGACGCCAGCACCAGGAGTCGTCCGCGAGCCGTCCGCGTCCACGTCGGGTCAGGCGGGTGAGGTGGCGGCGATCAGGCGGGCGGCGAACTCCTCGCTGTGCGCCTCGAGCTTCGAGCGGCTGAGCGCCAGCCCGCCGACCACGGACGCGCCCGTCGCCTCCACGGCGCCGGTCAGCTTCTCGACGCTGCGGCCCGGGTTGAGGGCGAAGGTGCAGAAGACCGCCGCCTGCTTGCCGCGCATCGCCGGGAGGTTGGAGATCGTCGCTCGCGCCCACGGGGTCTGTCCGACGACGAACAGCCCGTGCACCCACGTCCCGATGAGGACGATGTCGGCCTCCTGGATGGCGGTGTAGTCCGGCGTCTTGAGCTTGGTCAGGCCCGTGATCGTCCACCGCTCCTGCTCGAGGTCGGCGGCGATGCGCTCGCCGGCGCGCCACGTATTCCCGGTCAGGCTCTCGATCAGCATCGCCGCCTTCATCGGACGCGATTGAAGCAGAAGCGGGACCGGCGCTTCAGCGTGGCCGTTTGCGCAGCGGTGCCCAGGCGAGCGCGAGGTGCTTCGTCCCGATGCCGGGGAAGTTCACCGTGGCCTCGGCCGACTCGCCGTGGCCGCGCAGGTCGATGATCACACCCTCACCGAAGGCCGGGTGCTCGACGTCGTCGCCGATCGCCAGGCCGAGGTCGTGGGCGTCGGATGGCTGCGCGGCATGGCCGCCGGGACGCGGCCAGCGCGGCGTCCACGACCCGCTCCCGGTGGGCTTCGGTTCGCTCGTCGTCGTACCGGTCGCGCTCTTCGCCCCTGCGCCGTCGGTACGGCGGCGGCGAGGCCCAGTCCGAGCGAGGCCGCAGGCTCTGGCGACCGTACGAGGAGCGTCCGGACACGTTCCCCCGCGATTCGACGAGCTCACCGGGGATCTCGTCGAGGAATCGCGACGGCGGGTTGTACTGCGTGGAGCCGTACAGGCTGCGCGTCCACGCGTGGGTGACGAACAGGCGATCCCGGGCGCGCGTGATCCCGACGTAGGCCAGCCGGCGCTCCTCCTCCAGCTCGTCGGGCTCGGTCAACGCCCGGGTGTGCGGGAAGATCCCCTCCTCGACCCCGGCGAGGAACACGACGGGGAACTCCAAACCTTTGGCCGAGTGCAGCGTCATCAGCACGACCTGGTCGTCGTCGGTGATGTCGTCCGTGTCGGCCACCAACGAGACCTGCTCCAGGAACTCGTCGAGCCGCGTGAACTCGCGGGCCGAGCCGACCAACTCGCTGAGGTTCTCCAACCGGCCCGCCGACTCCACGGTGTCCTCGGCCTCGAGCTCGGACAGGTACCCGGACCGGTCGAGCGCCGCTTGCAGCACCTCCCCCGGCCCGACCAGCTGGTCCGGATCGGCGTCGTCGTCAGCCGTCGCCGTGTCGCCGGCCAGTGCGCCGAGCTCGTCGAGCAGGTCGACGAACGAGGCGATGCCGCGCGTCGCCGGGCCCGTGACGCCGGCCTCGTCGGCCCGCCGCAGGGCGCCGAGGAAGCCGACCCCTTCGGCCGCAGCGAAGGCGTCGAGCTTGGCGATGCTGGCGTCGCCGACCCCGCGCTTGGGGACGTTGAGGACCCGCTTGACGCTGACCTCGTCGGACGGGTTGACGACGGCGCGCAGGTACGCCATCGCGTCCTTGACCTCACGCCGGTCGTAGAAGCGGGTGCCACCGACGACCTTGTACGGCACGCCGAGGCGCATCATCGCTTCCTCGACCACCCGGCTCTGGGCGTTGGTGCGGTACAGCACGGCCAGCTCGCGCCAGTTCATGGTGTCGTCGTCGTGGAGGTGGCGGGCCGTCGAGGCGATGAACGTGGCCTCGTCACCCTCGTCCTCGGCGTGGTAGCGCACGATGCGGTCGCCGCGCCCGGCGTCGGTCCACAGGTTCTTCGGCTTGCGGGCCGCGTTGTTGGCGATCACCGCGTTGGCGGCGTCGAGGATCGTCTGCGTGCTGCGGTAGTTCTGGTCCAGCACCACGGTGGTGACCTCGGGGAACGCCTCCTCGAACTGCAGGATGTTCCGGTAGTCGGCACCGCGGAAGCGGTACACGCTGTTGTGCACGAGCACTCCCGACGCGAGGTACGAATGCGTCGGGGTCACCTCGAGATCGAAGACGTCACCGGCCCGTTCCTCGAACGTGATTCGGTCGACGATGGCCACCTCGAGGGACCTCTCGTGCTCGACGAGGACGTGCATCCCACGGACGAGGTGCGACATGGGCATGAGGTCGAAGACGGTGCCGTCGATGGCCATCCGGCGACGGAGGTGCAATCCTCCTGCTGCGGCCACTCTCCGCGCATCGTCCAGGGCACGCCGATAGTCCTTCCAACTGGTCTCGTATCGCCAACTCGCGCCTCGTGCCGGACGAAGGGAGATGCCAGCGCGCGTGAGCCGTCCAACGACGTCCTGGCGGTTCGACGACCACTGGACACGGTGGTAGGCGGCCTTGCCGCGGCTGTCCGAGAACATGGTCAGGTTCAGGGTCGACCGCCGAGCGCCGTTCTGAGGTCGGTGATGGGGGAACTCTTCGAGCAGCTGGAGGTCATCCATCAAACGCTTGGCGCGCACGTCGGTGTCGAGGCCATCGAAGAGCTTCCGGAGCCAACCGTCGTCCATTGCCAACGAGCGGCCCACCGAATGGAAGCAAGCCGTCGGCAGTCCATAGTTGGCCGCGAACCACGCCTCGCAGAACGATGCTTCGGCGACGGATTGGCACGACCGCAGGATCCAGACAGCGTCGGCGTGCTCTTGGTTGCTGCGAACGCGATGCCCCAGTTGACGGCGACCGTCGTCGTCGATCCTCACGCCGTTTGTTCGACCGATGCGGTAGCCCCGATCGGCACGCTGCATGAGGTACACGAGATGTGTTCCCTCGGTGGGAACCAGTCGGGCCGGCACGATGTGGTGGGCGGTGGTGACGAGCTCGACCGGGCCGCGGGCGCTGGTCGCCTCCATCCGCACCAGGGGCGCCTCGCTCGCCGAGCGGTGGACGTGGGTGACGACGCCAATGCCCGCTTCGGTGCGACCAGTGGCGCCGACCACCGGATCCCCCGCTCGGAGCGCCTCGATCGGCGTCTCGCCGGTCGGTGTGCGGATCATCGTGCCGCGCGGCAGGCACTGGTCGGTGTCTCCGACCACGGTGACGTTGTGGTGGCCGCCGGCGAGGAGCAGGACGATCTCGTTCTGGGCCTGGTTGGTGTCCTGGTACTCGTCGACGAGGAGGTACTGGAACCGATGGCGGTAGTGCTCCAGGACGTCGGGGTGGTCGCGCAGCAGGCGCACCGTGTTGACGAGCAGGTCGTCGAAGTCCATCGCACCGGCCTTCTGCAGGCGGGACTGGTACTCGCGGTAGATCTCGGCGTGCTTGCGGTCGAAGATGTTGGCGGCCTGCGACTCGGCGCCGTCGGGGTCGACGACCTCGTTCTTCCACAGGCTGATCCGCCCGTGCACGCCACGGGGCGTGAAGCGTTTGGCGTCGAGGTGCAGGTCACGCACGACGTATCCGGTCAGGCGGACGGCATCGGCCTGGTCGTAGATCGAGAACTGGCGGGGGTACCCGAGCCGGTCGGCGTTGGCCCGCAGGATCCGCACGCAGGCCGAATGGAACGTGCTCACCCACATGGTGCGGGCCACCGGACCGACCAGCGCAGCGACGCGCTGACGCATCTCGTCCGCGGCCTTGTTGGTGAACGTGATGGCCAGGATCTGCGATGGGTGCACGCCCTGGTCGATGAGGTGGGCGATGCGGTGGGTCAGCACCCGGGTCTTGCCCGACCCGGCCCCGGCGACGACGAGCAGCGGACCGTCTCGGTGCACGACGGCGTCGAGCTGGTCCGGGTTCAGCCCGTCCGTCGCCGCCTCGTTCGGCGTCTCGGCCGGCGCAAGGCCGGCAAGGGGGAGATCGGGCATGCCGAGGCCACTCTAGGAAGTGGGTGCGCGGGGTGGTGGCGGGACGTCGGACGCCCGTCAGCGAACGATGGCGACCGGGCAGTGGGCGTGGGCCGTGACCTCCAGCCCGGTCGAGCCGGCGATCAGCTCGATGAAACCGCGGCGACCGCGCGATCCGATGACCACCAGATCGACCTCTCGCGACGCCTCGATCAGGGCGAACGCCCCGGTCCCAGCGGCCACCGTGGGCACGATGGTGGCCCCGTTGGGCGCCACCCCTGAGCCCCCTGTCGCCTCGGCGATGACGGTGCGCAACGCAGAATCGTCCTCGGCGACCTCTTCGTCGGACTCGACGCCGGGCTCGCGCACAGGTCCCGCGGCGACGCCGGGTACGAAGTCGGCGTGCGACACCTGCACCTCCGTGACACCGGGCAGGCCGATGGCCCAGCGCACGGCGGCCAGCGAGGGCGGGTCGGCGTGGTCGCCGCGTTCCTCGTCGACGCCCACGACGAGGCGACGGACCGGGAGCCGCGACTCACCCCGCACCACGACGACCGCCGCCTCCGTGTGGTGGATCACGAACTGCGCGGTCGAGCCGAGCAGCAGCGAGGCCTTGCTCGAGCCGCCGTGGCCGACGACGATCGTGACGGCGTCGCCGCCGGCGCCGACCTCCTCGGCCACGTCGACGAGGCCGCGTCCGGCGTGCCCGGTCACCAGCCGACCGACCAGGCGCGCGTCGGCGCTCTCGCGCACCTCCTCGTCGAGGAACTGGCGAGCCATGCCCTCGACGTCCATGGCGTCGATCGGCGCCACGGCCTCGTAGCCGGAGGTGATCGGGACCTCCCAGCTGTGGGCGACGATGATCTGCTCGTTGCCGCTCGCCACGGCCCGAGCCCAGTCGAGGGCGCGGCGCGCGTGGTCCGATCCGTCGAGGCCCACCACGTAGGTCGTCACGCGCTGAACCCTGGCACAGATCAGCGGTTCGGTGGGGCGACCGACGCGGCCATCAGCTCGTCGTCCTCGCCGGACCGCGGCAGCCGGAAGCCGACAGAGGCACCACCACCTGGGCGGTCGGCGATGATCACCGAACCGCCGTTGCGCACCGCCACGTCGCGCACGATCGACAGCCCGAGGCCGGAGCCCGGCAGCGATCGGGCATCGTCGGCCCGGTAGAACCGGTCGAAGACCCGCAGGTGCTCCTGCGCCGGGATCCCGGGCCCGCGATCGTGGACGACGACAGCGCCGTCGTGCACCTCGATCTCGATCGCGCCGCCCGTGCAGTCGAACTTGGCCGCGTTGTCCACCAGGTTCGAGACCGCCCGCTCGACGTTCGAGAACGGTGCGTCGACCACCGAGTCGTCGGTCTCGACCAGCACGGTTCGCCCGTGACGGCGCGCGGCCCGGGCGGCGACCTCGCCGGCGAGGTCGCCGAGCACGATCGGCTCGGCCGGAGCATCCTCGACGGCACCTCGCGCCAGCCCGACGATCTCCTCGACCAGCCCGACCAACTGCTCGGTCTCGGCCGCCAGGTCGTCGAGCACGCGCTGGCGCGTCGGGGCGTCGAGGTCCGGGTGGCGGCGCAGCACCGCGACGTTCGTGCGAACGCTCGTCAACGGCGTACGCAGCTCGTGACCGGCGTCCTCCACCAGTCGCTGCTGATCGGCGCGCGAGGTGGCCAGTGCCCCGAGCATCCCGTTGAACGCCGCCCCGAGCTGGCCGACCTCGTCACGGCCGGCGATGGGGACCTCGACGTCGAGCCGGCCAGACTGCTCGACGTCCGTCGCTGCCCGCGTCAGGCGCTTCAGCGGCGCCGTGACGGTGAGTGCGATCAGCCACCCGACGACCGCCGCCGCGGCGGTCACCAGCGCCACGACCCAGATCGTCCGCTGCCGCAGATCCCCCAGGACGCGGTCGTTCTCCTCCAGTGATCGACCGACCTGGACGGCGCCGTCGCGCAGGTCGTCGGTGAGCATCCGCAGCTCGCCAGTTGGCGCCTCGATCGTGTCGAAGCTGCGCTCCTTCCCGTCGTTCAGCACGTGGTCGACACCGGGACCGGTCGGCACGTTGGAACCGGCGGTGACGACGCCGGCTGGGTTGACGATCTGGACCACGTAGACCTCGAGCCCGCTCTCCGGGGTCCGGAGGACGGCGGGGGTGGCGAGGATCGTCCCGAGGGCCTGCTGCAGCGATCGGTCGACCTCCTCCAGCAGGCGGGCGTCGGTGGCGCGGTAGGAGATCATGCCCACGGAGATGGTCGCGGCTGCGGCGACGGCGGCAAGCGCCGTCGCCACCCGCCACTGCAAGCTCATGTGGTCACGCGCTACGCCGACTCGCGCGCCGCGTACCCGACACCGCGCACGGTCTGGATCAGCCGGGGCTCGCCGCCGGCCTCGGTCTTGCGCCGTAGGTACCCGATGTAGACGGCGAGGTTCTTGGACTCCGGTCCGAAGTCGTAGTGCCAGATGCGGTCATAGATCGTCGAGTGGTCGAGCACGACGCCATGGTTGCGCACGAGCAGCTCCAGCAGGTCGAACTCGGTCTTCGACAGCTCCAGCTCGCGGTCCTCGCGCCAAGCCCGGCGGGCCGCCGGATCCAGCCGTAGGTCGGCCAGCCGCAGGACGTCGGTCCCGGCCTCGTCCGGCCGGGCCCGGCGCAGCAGCGCTCGCAGGCGGGCCAGCAACTCGTCCAGCTCGAAGGGCTTGGGCAAGTAGTCGTCGGCGCCGGCGTCGAGACCGGCGACTCGGTCACGGGTCTCGGTGCGCGCCGTGAGCATGAGGATCGGGACGTCGTTGCCGTCGGCGCGCAGGACCTTGCAGACCGTCAGCCCGTCGACGATGGGCATGGAGACGTCGAGCACGATGACATCGGGCGCGCTGCGGTTGGCCGCCTCGAGCGCCTCGGCACCGTTGCCGACGGCGATCACGTCGTAGCCCTCGAGTCCGAGCGCTCGCACGAGCGACTCGCGCACCGCTCGATCGTCCTCGGCCAGCAGCAGGATGTGGGCAGCAGCCATCGCCCGTCCAGTGTGGCAAGTCCAGGTGCGGGAGAAGCGCGCACGAGGTCTGCGCGCCACATTCACAACTCCTCCACACCGTGGGCTCAGCGTGGTGGTCATCCCCACTGGAAGGAGCATGAGATGAACCGAACCTGGTTGGCGCGAATCGGCGTGTCGCTGCTGGCGATCGCCGCACTGGTCGTCGTGGCCGGCGTCGCCTACCGCATCGGCGTCAACGACGACGGCGTTCCCGGCATCGGGCGAGAAGTCGTCATCGGCGACGACGGGACCCGCGCCGTGGTCGTCGCCGGCTGGCACGGGCGCTGGGGAGGCGGGCCCGGGTTCGGGTTCGGGTTCCTGGTCGTCCCGCTGGTCATCGTCGGCCTGGTCCTGCTGTTCCGGTCACGTCGTGACCGCTGGTACGGCGGACCGCGTGGCGAGGCCGAGCTGCGCGACTGGCACCACCGCCAGCACGTCGCCGACGTCCCCGTCGCGACCGTCCCCGCCGCACCAACGGCCCCACCGGACGCGGGTGACGCCCCGACGCCGCCACCGGGAGCATGATCCCTTCGTGACACACGTGCTCGTCGTGGACGACGAGCCGGCGATCGTCGAGATCGTCCGGGACTACCTCGTCGACGCCGGGTTCCGGGTGTCGAGCGCACGATCGGGCGAGGAAGCGCTGGCGGTGTTCCGCTCCGTCCTCCCCGACCTGATCGTGCTCGACCTCGGCCTGCCGGGCGTCGACGGGCTGGACGTCGCCCGGACGGTCCGCCGATCGTCGTCGGTCCCGATCATCGTGCTGACGGCACGAGGTGAGGAGACGGACCGCATCGTCGGTCTGGAACTGGGAGCCGACGACTACGTGACGAAGCCGTTCAGCCCCCGCGAGCTGCTGGCCCGTGTCCGGGCCGTGCTGCGCCGGACGGAGATCGGCGACGAGGACAAGCGCCGATCCGTGGCGGTCGGCGACCTGGTCGTCGATCCTGGGCAGCGACTCGTCCAGGTCGGCGACCGGACGGTGCAGCTGACGGCCACCGAGTTCGACCTCCTCGCCCGCATGGCGGCTGCGCCGGGGAGGGTCTTCACCCGCAACCAGCTGCTGGAGGGGATCCACGGCGTGGCCGTCGACGCCGGCAGCCGAGCCATCGATGCCCACGTGAAGAACCTGCGCCGGAAGATCGAGCGTGAGCCGCACCGTCCGCGCCGCCTCGTCACCGTTCACGGCGTCGGCTACCGGTTGGTGCCCGCCGATGCCTGAGGACGCCCGATGGTGGCGCCGGCGGTTCCTCCGCGTGGCGCTCGTGATCTCGGGGATCTGGATCGCCGGCGCCGTCGTCTTCGGCTTCATCGGTCGGAGCTGGGCCGACGACGGAGCTGGGGCTCGGCGCGGTCCACCGGGCGTCCTGTTCGCCGTCGTCGGCACCGCCGTCGTCGCCACGTTCATCGCCTACCGCAGGTTGGCCCGACCGATGAGCGAGGTGCTCGAGGGCGCAGAGCGCATCGGTGGAGGCGACTACGCAGCTCGGGTCCGGCCCAGCGGGCCTCGCTCGGTGCGCACGCTCGGCACGGCCTTCAACGACATGGCCGGACGGCTCGACGCGGCGGAGCAGTCGCGGCGACGGTTCCTCGCCGACGTGACCCATGAGCTGCGCACCCCGCTGACGGTGCTGCAGGCCGAGGTCGAGGCCCAGCTCGACGGCATCCACCCGCGCGACGACGCCCATTTGCTGCTCCTGCGCGAGCAGACCCGCACGCTGGACCGCCTGGTCGAGGACCTGCGCACCCTCGCGCTCGGCGAAGCGGGCCGGCTGGCGCTGCACCGTGAGCTCGTGCCGATCGACATCGTCGTCGACGACGCCGTGGCGTCCATCGCCGCCACGGCCGCCGCCGCCGGCGTCGAGGTCCGCCGCACCGGTCCGGTCTCCGGCGTGGAGCTTTCGATCGACCGGATGCGCATCGGCCAGGTGCTCGGGAACTTGCTGACCAACGCCGTGCGCCACACCCCGCGCCTCGGATCGGTGACGGTCGATGCGGAGGCGCGGGCCGACGCCGTCGTCCTGCGGGTGGCCGACACGGGTCCTGGCCTCGGGACCGATCCCGCCCGCGTGTTCGACCGCTTCCACGCCGCCGCCGACTCGGGTGGGACCGGACTGGGCCTGGCCATCGCCCGCCAGCTCGTCGAAGCCCACGGTGGCCGCCTCGACGGCGCCAACGGTCCTCGCGGTGCGGTGTTCACCATCCACCTGCCCCCGCCCACCGACCCGACGAGGTGACCCGGTCGGTTCGGTAGCGTCGTCGACGTCCGACGAGGGGAAGGGGCCCGAACATGGCCGAAGCCAGCGCCACACCGGTCGGCGTGCACCACGTGGCGTACGCCTGTCGCGACGTCGAGGCGACGCACCACTTCTACGAGGACCTGATGGGGTTCCCGCTGGTGCACACCGAGTTCGAGCCGCGCGAGGGCGGGGCCTACCTGCGCCACGTGTTCTACGACCTCGGCGACGGCACGTGCATCGCCTTCTTCGACCTGCGCGGCATGGGCGAGCGCGAGGGGTGGACCACCGCCGTCTCCGAGGGCAACGGCTTGCCCATCTGGGTCAACCATGTCGCCTTCAAGGCCGACCAGGCCCGCCAGGACGAGGTGCGTGCCCGCATGGCCGCCGAGGGCATCGAGCCGCTGATGGACATCGATCACGGCTGGTGCCACTCCGTCTACTTCGTCGACCCCAACGGGATCATGGTCGAGCTGTGCCGCGACACGCCCGGCATCGAGCCCGACCCGGAGCACGCCAAGCAGTTGCTGCGGGCGCCCGTCGCCGCCGTCTGACCGCGATCTGGGCGCGCACGTTCCCGAGATCGAGAACGTCCGCGCTCAGATGCGGGTTTGGGAACGTCCGCGCCCAGATCGGGGGCGGTGACGCCCGTCTAGCGCTCGGCGAGCACGCGCACCGGCAGCTCGCGGGGCCCGCGGATCTGGCCGACGCTCCAGCGCACCGGGCCGGCGAGCTCGAAGTCGGCGAAGCGCCCGAGGAACTCCTCCACGGCGGCGAGCACCTCGAGCCGGGCCAGGTTGGAGCCGAGGCAGCGATGGATGCCGAGGCCGAACGCGGCGTGGCGGTTCTCCAGTCGATCCAAGACGACCTCGTCGGCCCGATCGAACAGCTCGGGGTCGCGGTTGGCGGCCGGGAACGGCAGCAGCACCCATTCGTCGGTCTTCATCGGGCAGCCGTGGAACTCGTGGTCCCTGGCCACCATGCGCGCCATGGTCACCGGGGCGTATGCCCGCAGCAGCTCCTCGATCGCCGTCGGCATCAGCTCGGGCTCGGCGACGAGGCGCTGCCGGTCGGCGGGGTGCGTGGCGAGGTGCCAGATGCTCGACCCGATGGCGCTCCACGTGGTGTCGATCCCGGCCAGCAGCAGCAGCACGATCGAGCCGCGCACGTGGTCCAGGCTCAGCTTCTGGCCGCCCAACTCGGCATCGAGCAGATACGAGATCAAGTCGTCCTGCGGCTCGGCGCGGTGGCGGTCGATGTGCAGGTCGAGGTAGGCGTCGAGCCGCTCGAAGTTCTTCTGCCGCTCCTCGGGCGGCAGGTTGACCCCCTCCAGCGAGTTGTGGACGAAGGCCCTGAACTGTTCGTCGTCCTCGACGGGCAGCCCGAGCATGCGGGCGATCACGTTGACCGGGATGTGCTGGGCGTACTGCTGGGCGGCATCCACCACGGACACGCCCGGTGTGATCGCACCCATGTCATCCAGGCGTTGCCGACACAGCTTGCGCACCTCCGGCTCCCACGGCTCGATCTGCTTCGGCGCGAACGGGGGCAGGAGGAGCCGGCGGGCCAACTGGTGGAACGGAGGGTCGCTGGTGATCGGCGGCGCGCCGCCGATCGGCGCCACGGCCTCGATCGTGGACGTGCTGACCACGACCGAGCGGCTGGTGAAGTTCTCGGTGTCGTAGGCGACCTCGCGCACCAGCTCGGCTGTGACCGGGGCCCACATGCCGCCGTACCGGTCGCTGTGCGCCACCGGGCACCCGGACTCGCGCAGCTCGCTCCAGATCTCGGGGGCGCGCGGGTTGTACGCCGGATCGGCGTGGTCGAGGTCGGTGGCCCAATCCTCGACTGGTCCGTAGATGCCTGCCGGCGCGGCGTAGCCGGTGTCCGTCACGTCAAGCTCCCGTCTCGTCCGTGTCGGACGTCGTGATCGCGTACTCGGGGCAGTTCGCCACCGCCAGGCGGGCCTGCTCCTCCAGCTCCGGCGGGACCGTGCCGTCGCCGATGACCACGGCCTGGCCGTAGTCGTCGACGTCGAACAGCTCGGGCGCCAGGGCGTAGCAACGGTTGTGCCCCTGGCACTTGTCGGCGTCGACCCGTACCTGCATCCCCGGCAGCGTACGCCCCGCAAACGCGGCCTCGACCAGCAGGCCGGATCCCTACGATCTGCGCCGTGTCGTTTCTGCCGATCGAGACGGATCGCCTGCGGATCAGGGCGATGTCGGCCGCCGACGCGCCCGCGTTCGCCGCCTATCGGTCCGAGCCCGCCGTCGCTCGCTACCAAAGTTGGACCGCTCCGTACCCGCTCGAGTCCGCGCACCGGCTGATCGACGAGCAACCGGCCGAACCGACCGCCGGGAGGTGGATCCAGCTGGCGATCGAGCACGACGGCCAGCTGGTCGGGGATGTCGCCGTCGGCCTCAGCGGCGACGGCAAGGTCGCCACCATCGGCTACACGCTGGCGTCCGCGCACCAGGGTTCCGGCCTGGCGACGGAGGCCGCCGGCGCCGTGGTGGACCGCCTGTTCGACGGTTGGGACGTGCACCGTGTCGAGGCGTCGCTCGACCCACGCAACGTCGCGTCCGCGCAGGTCGTCGAGCGGCTCGGCTTCGAGTTCGAGGGCACGGCGATTTCGTCGGTGTGGTCCGACGGCGAGTGGACCGACGACGACCGCTACGCCCTGACGGCCGACACCCACGATGCGTGGCGCGGCAGGTCCCGCCTGACCCCCAGCGACGTCCGCTTGATCGAGGTCACCCCGGAGAACGTGCACGACCTTCGACGCCTGCGCACGCATCGCAGCCAGGAGCGGTTCGTCTCCCCGATGGCCGGCTCGTTCGCCGACGCCCTGGCGCCGGAGGTGTACGACGGTGCGCCGGTGGTGCCGTGGATGCGGGGCATCGAGGCCGACGGGGAGATCGTCGGGTTCATGATGCTCGCCGAGCGGACGGAGCACCACCAAGAGGCCTACCTCTGGCGGCTGCTGATCGACCGCCGGCACCAGCGGCGCGGGATCGGCTGGCGTGCAGTGACGACGTTGATCGAGCAGCTGCGCCAGGACGGCCACGCCTCGCTCGGCGTCAGCTGGGTGCCCGACCGCGGCGGCCCCGAACCGATGTACCGCAAGCTCGGCTTCGTCCCCACCGGCGAGCTCGACGGCACGGAGGTCGTCGGCCGCCTGGACCTCTCGTGACGTCCGACGCTCGCGAGGTCAACCTCTCCAACTGGGAGAGCCGGGTGCCGCACCACATCGCCGGGTACGGGATCGGCCGCCTGCTGGCCGACCCCGCCGCCCTGTCCTTCGTCGTCGCCTTCGACCGTGCCCGGCTCGGCGACGTGCGCGGCCTCGACGTGCTCCACCTGCAGTGCCACATCGGGACGGACACGATCTCGCTGGCCCGCCTCGGTGCCCGGGTGACGGGGCTGGACTTCTCACCCGCCGCCCTGCGTGCCGCCGGCGACCTGGCCGAGCGGGCCGGACTCGACGTGCACTTCGTGCGCTCCGACGTGGACGATGCCGTCGAGGCACTCGGCGCCGAGCGGTTCGACCTCGTCTACACGGGCATCGGGGCGATCAACTGGCTGCCGTCCATCGCCCGGTGGGCCGATGTCGTCGTCGCGCTGCTCCGGCCCGGTGGCCGCCTGTTCATGCGGGAAGGGCATCCGATGATGAACACGCTGAGCGACCCGCGGCCGGACGGCCTGCTGGTCGTCGAGCACCCCTACTTCGAGACGGCGACGGGCACGACGTTCACCACACCGAAGTCGTACGTCGACCACGACGGCGAGCTGGCCCAACCGACGACCATCGAGTTCAACCACGGCCTGGGAGCGATCGTGACGGCACTGCTCGATCGGGGGATGACCCTGACCCAGCTCGTCGAGCACGACAGCGTGCCGTGGAACCCACTGGGTGAGGCGATGGTCGAGGGTGACGACGAGGAGTGGCGGTTGGTCGATGGGCCCGAGCGGCTCCCCCTGACGTACACCCTGCAGGCGATCAAGGCGCGCTGACCCGCAGCCTCTACGTTCGGGGCGTGGACCTCGGGGCGGAGGTGGCGCGGCGCTACGCCGCCCAGATCGAATACGGGGGCGCCGACCGCGCCGCCGACCGCGTCCACCCCGAGGTGTCGGTGCTCGTCATCACGTACCAGCACGCCGCCTTCCTGCGCGACTGCCTCGACGGGATCCTCGCCCAGCAGACCGACTTCCCGTTCGAGGTCGTGATCGGCGAGGACGGCAGCGTGGACGGCACGCAGGACATCTGCATGGAGTACGCCGACGCCCACCCCGACGTCGTCCGGCTGTTCCTGCGTGACCGGGCGCTGACCCAGCTGGAGCTTCCGCCCGGCGGGGTGCTTGGGGTGAAGCGGCTGAACGGCCGGTTCACCCGGCTGGCGGCGCGGGGCGAGGTGCTGGCGTTCTGTGAGGGCGACGACCGGTGGACCGACCCGACGAAGCTGCAACGCCAGGTCGACGTGCTGCGCGCCGACCCGGGTGTGGCCGTCGTCGTCCACCGCGTCGCCGTCGAGTGGACGTCCGACGACGGTGCCGAGGCGTGGCAGTACTCCGCCTCCGAGCACGCCCGGCTGTCGACGGAGGACGTGATCTGGGACCCGGGGACGCCGACGTGCGCCGTGGTGATGCGCAACGTCGACCTCGACAGCGGTCGCTTCCTCGAGTGGTCGTGTCGCACGCTCAGCGTCGATTACCTGACGCGGGCCATCGCCAGCTTCCACGGCACGACGTACTTCATCGATCGGGAGATGGCGGTGCACCGCAAGCACCCGGGCGGGCTGAGCCAGTCGGCGGCCTACCGCGAGCGGCTGCGGCTGGCCGAGAGCACGCGCAACCTGTACCTGGCCATCCGCGACCTCGGGCCACCCGACCAGCGCACGCTGACCAACCCCAAGCTGGCCGGGGTGACGGGGAAGCTGGCGTTCGAGGAGCTGCGCGCTCGTCACCCCCGGTCCGCCGCCGGCCATGCCGTGCAGGCGGCGGCCTACGCCCTTGCCGCGCCCGGACAGCTGCTGCGACAACGGCGCCGCATCTGGAAGCGGGTCGGACCCTCGATCACGCACCTGGCCCGGCGAGGGCGACGAGTCCGATCGTCTTGAGGCCGACGACGCCCGGCCGCACGACCAACCGCTCGGCGGGGATCACTCCGCCCTGCGCCCACTCGACGTAGGCGCGAGGCAAGTCGGTGCCGGCGAGGTGCGAGAACGGGTAGTTGCCGCCGATGCGTGGGTTGAGGTCGAGCACGGTGACCTGGTCGCCGTCGACGAACACGTCGACGTCGAGGGCCCCGACGTGGCGCATCGACTCGCCGAGAGCTCGCCCGGCGGCCTCCAGCCGGTCGTCGTCCACGGTCTCGGCGACGTCGGTCTCGCCCGCCCGCATCGCCCGCTTGCGGTTGGCCAGCACGGCCTGGAAGCGCCCCTCGAAGTCGTTGACCACCGTCAAGCCGTGCTCGACACCGGACAGCGCCGCCTGCACGATGGCGTCACCAGCGAGGTACGTGGTCGCCAGGTCGTGCTGCACCTTGCGATGCAGCACGGCCACCTCGGTCGGGTCGTCCGTCGACCAGGTGAGGATCGACCCCGTCCCGTGGCGGGGCTTGACGAACACCTGCGCAACCCCGGCGGCGAGCCACCCCACGGCCTCGTCCGGGTCGAGCGTCGCGGCGGCCCCGAGCAGCCCGGCACGACGGGCGACGTCGGCAGTGACCAGCTTGTCCTGGCAGGCACCGATCACGTCCCCGGACGACACCGCGACGACCACGCCAGCGGCGCGGAAGCGGCCCACGGCGGCGGCCAGGATCGGCAGCTCGAGATCGAAGACCGGCACGACCAGGCCGATCTCCTCGCGCCGGCAGACGTCGAGGAGGAAGTCGACGTAGCCAGCGTCGGCCAGCGGCGGCGAGACGTACGCCGAGTCGGCAGCGGCCAACGCCGTGGATTCGACGACGGAGTTGACGGCCACCACGCGTCCACCCGGTGCCACTGCGGCGCGGAACCAATCGACGAGGTAGGAGCGCCGACCAGCGCAGCTGACGAGGACGTTCACCGGTCGAGGGCGTCCGCGACCACCGACGCAACGAGGTCGATCTCGACGTCGGTCATCTCGTGGAACGTCGGCAGGCAGAGGACCCGGGCGGCCACGTCGTCGGCCACCGGGAGCACCACCGGCTTGACGTAATCGAGCTGGTTGAGCCCCGGCGAGAAGTACCGCCGGGGATGGATGTCGCGGGCGACGAGCGCGTCGTGGACCTGCTCACGCCGTACGGCGTCCTCGAACAGCACCGCCACGTAGGCGTGGTTGACCTCGGCGCCGGGCCGCTCGCCCTGGAGCACGACCCTGCCGTCTCCGACCAGGGACCCGAGCGCACTGGCGTAGCGGCCGTGGATCGCCCGCCGGCGCGCCAGCACCGCGTCGACGTGGCGGAGGTTGCACAGGCCCATCGCGGCGTGCAGCTCGGACCCCTTGGCGTTGATGCCGACGCCGTCGAACGTGGTGTAGTCGACGTGACCGAAGTTGCGCATCCGACCCAGCGTGGTCCGCAGCTCGACGTCGCCCGTGAAGAGGCCGCCACCCTCGACGGTGTGGAAGAGCTTCGTGGCGTGGAAGCTGCACGTGGTCACATCGCCGAACGAGAACACGGACCGACCGCGGAAACGGGTGGCGAAGCTGTGCGCCCCGTCGTACACGAGGGCCAACCCGTGGCGGCGGGCGATCATCGCCAGCGCGTCGAGGTCGCACGGTGTGCCGAACACGTGCGTGGCGACGATCGCCGACGTGCGCGGCGTGATCGCCGCCTCCACGGCGGCGGCATCGATGGTGAACGTGGTCGGCTCGATGTCGGCGAAGACGGGTGTGCACCCCTCCCACACCAGTGCACTGGTGGTCGCCACGTAGGAGAAGGCGGTGGTGACCACCTCGCCGTCGACGCCCAGCGCCCGGATCGCCAGCTGCAACGCCACGGTGCCGTTGGCCACGAACAGCGGTGCGGGCACGTCGAGCCGGGTCCCCAGTGCGCCCTCCAGCTCGTGGACCAGCGGTCCGTTGTTGGTCAACCAGCACCGCTCGTAGATGCCGTCGAGCAACTCGTCGTACTCGTGGCGCGGCGGCAGGAAGGGCTTGGTCACGGGGATCACGGGTCACCCTCGACGGTCAGCAGGTCGACGTCACCATCGGCGAACCGGTAGCTCAGCGTGAGTTCGCCGTCGACGCCGAGCTGGCGGTGGAGCGCAGCGAGGACGCGCCGGGTGCGGCCGTCACCCACGGCCAGCGCGCCGTCGGCGCAGGCGAGATCGTCGAGGAGCCCGTCGGCCAGCTCGTCGCGCCAGTACTGCGGACCTCCCGGCGCGCTCCCGGTCAGCGCACCGACCTCGACAACGTCGCCGGTCGGCGGCCGGAGGCCGAGCTGGTCGCCGAGGTGGATGGGCGTGTACCACGGACGGTTGGGCGCCTGCAGCTGCCCGGTCGCCGCGCACAGCAGTTGCTCGTCGGCGAACGTGTCCATCGGGATGCCGCTGATCTCCTCCCCGTTGACGTAGCTGCTGTACATCGGGATGTTCGTCAGCGGGTACCACTCGATGCGCGCCAGCATGCTCGCCGCCAGGACGGCGGTGAGGGCGACCGTGACCGCGACGGTCCAGCGCGGCGATCCGGCGGCGGTCCGTGCCGTTCGTCGTCGCAGGGTGAACGGCCGGCGCCAGTCCACGGCCGCCCACTCGACGAGCAGCACGTACGTGATCAGCTGAGGGAAGAACTCCGGCAGCATCAACACGGCGATGCCGAGGTGGAACACCGGTGCCAACACGGCGAAGTAGAGGAGCCGGGTACCGGGCGCGAAGAGCGTCACGACGGCACCGAGCTCGACGACGATGGTGAAGGTGGAGACGGCGACGGCGAGCCAGCCGTGGTCGAGGATCCACTCCGTCAACGACGAACCGACGCCGCCCTTCGGAGCGCCGTGCTCGGCGAGGTACCACTGGATCGAGCGCCCGTCGAGCCAGCGCCAGCCACCGTCGACGAGCTTGGCCACCCCACCGGCGACGAGCGTGAAGACGACGTACAGCAGGATGAGCTGGCGCCCGAAGGCGCTGCGGTCGGGACGCCGTGCGAGACGAGTGCGCGGCCAGCGGCGGGCCAGCACGGCGTCGAGGGACCAGGCGTTCGGACGGTGGGTCAGGCCGAGGACGATGATGGCGAAGATCGCCACGTACCAGGCATGACCGCTGCCCGTGCCACCCAGGTAGGCGCCGATCATCACGAACGCGCCGCACCCGGCGACCAGCTGCGGGAGCCGGCCGCCGAGGCCGACCATGGCCAGCACGAGCCCGGCCAGGACGGGGAAGCGCAGCAGCTCGACGAGCCACAGGGCGGTCGCCCGATCGTCGACGACGATGCCGAGCAGCCCCGACCGGTCGTACAGCTCCGCCGGTACGTCACGCACGGCGGCGGGGATCGTGACGGCGAAGAAGCGGGCACCGACGACGAGGACGAGCCCGTAGAAGATGGCCCGCACCCGCCCGTCGAGCGGCGCGTACCCGGCTCGGGTCCACACGGTCCGCCACGTGACACGCTCGGCGCGTCCGTCGACGGCCCGGCTCGATCGTGAGGGGTCGAGCGCGCCGATGGACATCACATCCTCGGGATCTGGCGGTGGTCGACGACGAGCGGGGTCTTGTTGGTGGTCGGGCTGGTGACGAGCTGGCGGACCTCGACGAAGCGCACGTCACGATCGATCGGTCCACCGTCGAGCACGGCGGTGAGCGCCTGTCGCCGTCGCTCGAGGTCGCCGATCGCCGCGTCCGTCGCGGCGACGAGCAACACGTCGACACGCGTCCGCCGCTCGGCGTTCAGCGACAGCTGGATCTGGTACGCCGCGGCGCCTTCGACGACCGGCGCGAAGTCGCGCTCGGACATCGACCGGTGGTCGATGCGGAACGTGTAGCTGCCGCGACCGGCGAGCTCGACGTGGAGGTGCCCGTCGACCGTGACCAGGCGACCGCGATCGCCGTTGCGGTAGCGGAGCACGGGGAAGCGGCGCTTGATCGTGTTCGTCACCACGAGGTTGCCGACCCCGTCGGCGTCGGGGTCCTCGACCTCGACGTGCACGATCTCCTCGACGACCCGGTACCGGGCCCCGTCCCGGTCGAGGTCGCAGTACCCCCACGACCCGTTCTCGACGGAGGCGTACACGCCGTGGACCCGCTCCACGCCGAGGCCGCGGCGCAGCTCATCGAGGTAGTCGGCCGACAGCACCTCACCGCCGAACACGGCGTGCGGGACGCGCAGGTCGATGCCGAGCTCGCTGACGTGGGCGGCCAGCTGGTACAGCCGCGACGGCGTCCCGACGACCGTGTCGGGCCCCAGGAGACGGCAGAAGTTCACGACGAACTCGTCGGGGGTGATCGCGCCCAGTCCGATCGAGGTCGAGTCGCAGCGCTCGAGCAGGTCGTCGAAGATCGACGCCGACCGGTAGAGGTGCTTGTAGTTGAACAGGTTGACAGCCACCGTGGTCGGGGTGAACACGCCGGCGGCGCGCAGGTGATCGGCCATCGCCTGGCGCTGGGCCCGGTTCTCGTCGATCCCGATGGGAACGAGCAACGCCTCGGAGAGCGTGCCACCGGTGCGCAGCAGGTAGACGCCCGACCGCTCGCGGTGGACGTCGAAGTTGCGTTCGATCAGCTGGCGCAGCTCCGGCCGGCCGATGATCGGCAGGTCGGCGAAGTGCTCGAAGCGGTCGGCATGACCAGCGAGGAAGGGCGCTCGGCGGACCTCCTGGAAGAGTCGCTCGAGCTGCTCCGGGGAGCTCACGCGGGTGCCCGCTCGCTCACCGCGGCTACCGCTTCTCTCACCGCGGCTGCCTGTTCGCTCGCCCACTCGGGCTTCCGCTCGTGCGGTCGCCCCGGACGCTCGCTCACGTCGAGATCATGGTCGGCACCAGCACCCCGCGTTCGCCGGCGACGTTGATCACCGATTCGGCGGAGGCGCGGAACAGCCCGGGCCCGAACGGCTCGCCGTCGAACCCGGGCAGCAGCCCGACGACGTGGACCGCCCGGTCGACCAGCTCGCCGTCGGCGGTCAGCATCGGCATCGTCATCACGAGCTGTTCGACGAAGCGCTGCGCGGCTCGGTCGTGCGCCTCGTGCTCGACGGCGTGGCGCCATCGCGCCGGGTCGCATGCTGCGCCGATGAGCAGGTCCACGCCACGCCCGGAGCTGTTGCGCTTCAGCACCCAGCGGGCGGGGTCGGCACGGAGCTCGACCGCGACCTGCCGATCGCATGCGTTGAACGTCGGGATGACGTGGGCCAGGAGCACGTCGGCGTCGGCGGCCGGGACGAGATCGCCGATCAGCGACGGGTTGCCGAGCACAGCCAGCATCCGCTTGTCGTGACCGAGGATCAGCGTGCGCACGTCGTTGAAGGTGCGCGGGCTGGCGGCGAGCGCGTCGAATAGTCCGGCGGGGAGGTCCAGCAGCTCGTCGCGCTCGAGTTCCAGGATGAACTGCTCGACGGGTTCGGCGCCGTCGAGGATGCGGCCCCGCTCGACACGTAGGTCGGCGGGCGTCCGGGCGCGGGCGTCGATGCCACGGCGCTGCAGCTCCTCGATCAGGAGGAAGATCTCGGTCCCGCCCTCGCGATCGAGGAGGACGACCAGCGGGCCGGGCTCGAACGGCGAGGCCAGCGCATCGAGGGTGCGGCGCAGGCCCGGAACGGCCCGGGCCGGCCGACCCGCCAGGTGATCGAGGCCCTCGACGACCTGGTTCGTGTAATAACTGCACAGGAACCCATTGGTCGGGAACCGGGCGTTGACCTCGCACACCCGGGGGACACCGTCGGCGTCGAGCAGGAAGTCGGGTCGCAGCGCCCCGGGGCGGAAGGGGTGGGGGTCGGCGCGGCGCAGCAGCTCGACGAACGGCGGCGGCAGCGCCAGCACCTCCTGCAGCCGCTCGTCCTGGAGGTAGTGCTCGATGGTGGACGAGATGCCGGCAGCGATCGCCTCGTAGAGGCGCTCGAGGGCGGCGACCTCACGCTCGTGGATCGCCAGCGGGTAGGGAGCGGTGCGCTCGGCGTACCACGCCAGCCGCGGGCCGCCGGCCCGCATGGCGTCGGACAGCGCGGCGTGGTCGCGGCGGTACTGCGCCGCATCGACCGGCCGCACGGCCAACGCCGGCCCCATGGGCCGATCCCTAGGCCAGCTGGGCGGCGCGCCGCTCGGCCGGTTCGAGCCGGTCGACGATCGAGCTCATCGCTGCCGCCTTGTGCTCGAGGTAGGAGTCGACGACCGACCGCACCGCTCCGGGCGCCGGCCGCCGTCCGCTGCCGGCGATGTACGAGGCCAACGCATCGGAGGCGTGCCCGAAGTGGTCCAGCTCGGTGCCGTCGCAGTGCACCTGGATCCACAGCAGGGCCCGCCGGCGCTCGTCGTCCGACCAGTCGTGGTCGACGAGCCACCCGTCGAACAGCGGCCGCAGGAACTCGACCTCGGCGTGGGTGTAGATCTCGTGGACGAGCGTCGCCAGCAAGCCGCTCAGGAGGTCGGGGTCGATCAGGTTGCAGCGGTCCTTCCACTGCTTGAAGGCGTGGGCCTCCGGCGTCAGGAACCGTTTGGACTGCCACTCGTCGTCGCCGCACAGACGCGTCGCCATGGCGTAGAAGAGGTCGGCGTGGAGCAGCCCGTTGCCCACGCCGAGGTCCTCGTCGCAGATGCGGTGCAAGCTGATCAGCGCCTGGACCATGGACGCGGGGTCGACGGGCGTCCCGTCGCGCAGCTCCATCGTGATCCGGTTGCCGAGCCCCGACACGCACATCGCACTGTGGTTGGTCATGCTCCACGAACGGAAGTACCAGCGCAGCGCCTCGTCTCCTGGAGTCAGCGCGGTCACCGTCCGGAACGAATCGGCGATGGAGGTCAACGCATCGCCGGCCGAGGTCGAGTCGATCGCCCCGCCCAGTTCGGCGCGCAGCGCGGCGTCGGCCACGCCGTCCAGCTCGATGGCGATCAGGTGTTGCAGATCCAGCTCAACCGTCTGCACGGCACCTCCTTCCACGATCCGCGAGCCGGGAGGCGTCGCCTGCCGGCCTGACCGACCGGGTTGTCTACCACAGCGATGCCCCGGTTCGGTGGAGGGTCGTCGGCAAGGATGGCACGTGTGACCGCCTCGGTCTCCGGTCCACGGAACCTGCTCCATGCCATCTCCGCGTTGCGCGACGTGCTCGACCCGACGCTGCAGCGGCGCCTCGCGTTGGCCGTCGTGGCGTCGGTCGGGATCGCCCTCATCGAGGTCGCCGGTCTGGTCGTGATCATCCCGTTGCTCACCATCCTCGCGGACGGCACGCTCCCCGACCAGGGGTTGTCGGCGCAAATCGTCGGCTGGACCGGCTCGACGGACCCTGATCGCGTCGTGCTGATCCTCACGATCGTCGCCTTCGGGTGCTTCGTCCTGCGCGCCGTGGCGACGCTGCTCGTGCGCTGGTGGATCTTCGGGCGCATCTTCGAGGACGAGGCCCGCACGTCGGCCCGCCTCCTGCGCAGCTACCTGGCGACGCCCTACGAGTTCCACCTGCGGACCAACTCGACGCAGTTGCTGCGCACGCTCACCCTGAGCGTCGACCAGACGTACAGCCGGGTGGTGGTGAGCCTGATCACGATCGCCGTGGAGCTGGTGGTGGCGCTCGCAACCGTGATCCTCCTGGCGATCAGCGAGCCGCTCGCCGCGCTGGCCCTGTTCGTCTACTTCGCACTGGCGACGGCCGCCATCGCCAGGGTCGTCTCAGCTCGCAGCCGGCGCGTCGGGCTGCGCTTCCAGCAGCACAACGCCGAGGTGCTGAAGGAGGCGGCGCAAGCCTTCGGAGCGATCAAGCACATCCAGCTCGGCGGGCACGAGGACCACTTCGTCGAGCGGTTGGAGCAGGTGCGCCAGCAGTCGGCGGACACCAAGCGCAAGATCCAGTTCCTGGCCGAGGTGCCGCGGCAGTACTTCGAGCTGGCCTTCGTCGTCGGGATCGGGCTGATGATCATGGCCGTCTCCGTGCTCCAGGGCTCTGACTCGGTCGTCGCCTCGATCGGGCTGTTCGCCGTCGCCGGGTTCCGCCTGCTGCCCGGTCTGGTGCGGATCTCCAACAGCAACCAGGCGCTGCAGGGCGGGATCCCCGCCCTGGAGCTCGTGCTCGACGCCCTGGCGCTCCCGGCGACCCCGCCCGACCCGGTCGCTGTCGACCCGGCCACGGTGTTCGGCTCCGGCCTGGTGCTGCGCGACGTGTCGTTCCGCTACCCCGGGGCCGACGTCGACGCGCTGGCCGATGTGGATCTCGAGCTGTCACCAGGGGACACGGTGGCGCTGGTCGGCCCGTCGGGGGCCGGCAAGAGCACGCTGATCGACGTCCTCATGGGGCTGCACCCCCCGACGACGGGCGAGCTGCTGGTCGACGGCAGGCCGATGGGCGAGCTCCGGGCGGCGTGGCAGCGAGGCATCGGGCTGGTGCCCCAGGACATCTTCCTGCTCGACGCCACGATCGCCGAGAACCTGGCCTTCGGCGACCGCCCGGAGGACGTCGACCAGGCTCGACTGGACGAGGTCGTTCGTCTCGCCCAGCTCGGTGACCTCGTGGCCGAGCTCCCCGCTGGACTGCAGACCGTGGTCGGCGAGCGAGGGGTGCGGCTGTCGGGAGGGCAACGCCAGCGGCTCGGGATCGCCAGGGCGCTGTACCGGCGACCTCGCCTGCTCGTGCTCGACGAGGCGACGTCGGCACTCGATTCGGTCACTGAGGCGAAGATCACCGGGACGCTGCGGGCGCTGCGCGGCCGACTGACGATCATCACGATCGCCCACCGCCTGTCGACGGTGCGCGACGCCGACCGCCTGGTCCTGATGGCCGAGGGCCGCGTCGTCGACGAGGGGCCGTTCGAGCAGCTGCGGGAGCGCAACGCCTCGTTCCGCCGCCTCGTCGACGTCGCCGCCCTCGAATAGCGCAGCCGCCGGGTGTGCGTGACCGGACCGAGCTGCCGGGAGGCTCGCTGCGCTCGCTGCGTGACCACAGCTGCGCCAGGTGGCGAGTTCCGTGACGCAAACCCGACCTAGCCTTCGGCGCCGTGAGCCCGCGGTACCTGTGGACGCCGCTGGCGCTCGGGCCGGTGACGACGCGCAACCGAATCGTGTTCTCGGCCCACCTGACGAACTACGCCCGCGACGGGCTGCCGACCGAGCAGCACGCCGCCTACTACGCCGCCCGAGCGGCCGGCGGGACGGGGCTGATCGTCACCGAGGAACACTCCACGCACCCGACGGACTGGCCGTACGAGAAGCTGATCCACGGGTTCCACCGGGACGTCATCCCCGGGTATCGACGGATCACCCAGGCCGTGCACCGCCACGGGGTGCCGATCCTGGCCCAGATCAACCACAACGGCGGGCAGGCGTCGTCGATGTACACCCGGCTGCCGGTCTGGGCACCGTCGCCGGTCGCCGACCCGCTGTTCCGCGAGGTGCCCAAGGCCGTCTCACCGGCCGAGATCGACGAGATCGTCGCCGGGTACGCCACCGTCGCCGAGCACTGCGCCGAGGGCGGGTTCGACGGCATCGAGCTGCAGTGCAGCCACTCGTCGATCGTGCGCGGCTTCCTGTCCCCCGCCACCAACCGCCGGACCGACGACTACGGGGGGAGCCTGGAGAACCGGGCCCGACTGCTGCGCGAGATCGTCGCCGCCGTGCGCCACGTGATCGGCAACGGGCTGGCCCTCGGCGTGCGGCTCTGCGGCGACGAGCTCATCGACGGAGGGACGACGATCGACGAGGCGGTCGAAGTGGCCCGGATGGTCGAGGCCGGCGGCCAGGTCGACTACATCAACACGTCGATCGGTGTAGCGACGGCGACGTTGTTCATGATCGAGGCGTCGATGCACGTCCCGCCGGGCTACGCGCTGTTCATCCCGTCGGCGATCCGCGAAGCCGTCGACCTCCCCGTGGTCGGTGTCGGTCGGTTCAAGGACCCACTGCAGGCCGAGCGGGCCCTGGCCGAGGGGCACTGCGATCTCGTCGGCGTCGTGCGCGGGCAGATCGCCGACGCCGACTTCGCCGCCAAGGCCCGGGCCGGGGCCACCGAGGACATCAGGCTGTGCCTGTCGTGCAACCAGGAGTGCGTCGGCCGGATGGGCCTCAACCGCTGGTTGGGATGCATCGAGAACCCCTCGACGGGCCGCGAGTCCCATCCCGTCCCGCGCGCCGGCGAGCGGACGGCGTTCGGCGGCAGCGACGACGTGCTCGTGATCGGCGCCGGGCCGGGCGGGCTGCAGGCGGCGATCAGCGCAGCCCGAACGGGGCACCGGGTCACCGTGTGGGAGCGCGAGCCCGAGCCGGGCGGGCAGGTGCGGCTGGCGGCGACGGTGCCGAACCGGGCCGAGCTCGGCGACATGATCCGCAACCAGGTGACGGAGGCCGAGCGGGTCGGCGTCGCCATCGAGTACGGCGTCGAGGCGACCGCCGACCGGGTGCTCGCCCGTTGGCCGACGCACGTCATCGTCGCCACCGGCGCAAACGCAGCGACCCCCTGGTGGCTGGCCCCCGACGTCACGAACGCGTGCGACGTCCGCGACGTGCTGACCGGGGCGGTGAGCCCGGCCGGCCGGGTCGTCGTCGTGGACGAGATCGGCTTCCACCACGCGACCTCGGTCGCCGAGCTGCTCGCCGACCGTGGCTGCCAGGTCGAGATCGTGACGCCGGGGATGGTCGTCGGCCAGGACCTCGGCATCACGCTGGACCTCGAGCAGTGGTGGATGCGGGCGATGGCCAAGGGCATCGTGCAGTCGACGGACCTCGTGCCGATGGGCTTCGACGGGACGACGCTGACGCTGCTCCACCACCCGACGGGGCAGCACCAGGACCGGACGCCCGACTGGTTGGTGCTGGCGATCCCCGCGGTGCCCGCCGACCGGCTGTACCACGACCTGCGCGACGCCGGCGTGTCCGTCGATCGGGTCGGGGACTGCGTCGCCCCTCGCCGCGCCCACGCCGCCGTCATCGAGGGCGAGCGGGCCGGTCACGAGGTGCCTTCCGCCGCACGGTCGGTCGAACGGGTCGGATGAGCGAGCAACGCGTCGAGCGAGCGAATCAGTGAGTCTGCTGTCCGACTTGACGGACTGGCTGGAGGACATCGCCGGCCAGTGGTGGTTCCTGCTCGTGATCTTCGCCATCGCGCTGCTCGACTCCGTGATCCCGATCGTGCCCAGCGAGACCACCGTGATCATCGGCGGCGTCGCCGCCGGCGCCGGCGACCAGAGCCTCGTCCTGGTGATCCTGGCCGGCGCGCTCGGGGCGTTCTGCGGCGACAACATGGCGTACTCCATCGGCCGGTGGTTCGCGCCGTGGTTCAACCGGCGGGCCGAGCACCGGGAGAAGACACGACGACGACTCGACTGGGCGCGCCAAGCGATCCGTGAGCGCGGCGGGTTGCTGCTGATCACGGCGCGGTTCTTGCCCGGCGGCAGGACGGCGCTGACGCTGACCTCGGGGATCACGGCGCAGCCTCGGGCGTGGTTCGCCGCATGGATCGCCATCGCCGCCGTGATCTGGGCCACGTACGCCGCCGTGCTGGGGGCGGTGTTCGGCGCGACGTTCCAGGACAACCACACGCTGGCCTTCGTGCTCGCCTTCGCCGCGGCCCTGGCGGTCACGCTGGTCATCGAGATCTTCCGCCACGTCCGCAACCGGCCCGCCCCGTCGCGCGGTGAGCGGTGAGGGCACATCGTCCCCTCACCGCTCACCGCGCTGGCCGGCGATGCACGGCGGGTCGGGAGTGGCTCGTACCCTGAGCGCCATGTTGGCGCTGGTGCCGGTGCGCGACGGCGTGCTGCCCGCTGGCGGTGCCGAAGCGGTCGCCGAGTGCGCCGGTCGGGCCCTGCTCGCCGGGTCGTCGCCCACCGCTGACGACCTGGCCGGCACCGGGCGCGACGTCGCGCTGCTCGAGCTGGGCCCGTTCGAGGCCGCCCGCTGGGCCGACGCCCTCGCCCCGCTGGTCGACGCCGAACCGCTGGTCGTCCTGCCGGCCTCGCCCGACGGGCGCGACCTCGCTCCCCGTCTCGCCCACGCCCTCGGCCGGACCCTCTTCACCGGAGCGATCCGCAGTCACCCCCGTCCACGCCGAGCTGGCGCGCGGCACCACGCTGCACGAAGTGGCCCTCGGCGGTCCGGCCGTCGTCACGCTGCAGCCCGGCGTGCGCGGCGTCGTCCCGGACCCGGCGTCGGAGTGTCACGTCCGCGTCCTCCCGGCGCCGGACACGCTGCACCCCGCCACTCGGCGCGACGCGACCGTGGTCGAGGTGTTGCCGCCGGACGTCACGACGATGGATCTCGCCGAGGCGGATCGGATCTTCGGCGGCGGCGCAGGCCTCGACACCGAGGAGCGGATCCAGCAGCTCGCCGCCCTGGCCGGCGCCCTCGGCGCGTCGATGGGCGCAACGCGGGTGATCACCGATCGGGGCTGGGCCGCCCACCAGCGCCAGATCGGCACCACCGGCGTGGTCGTCGACCCGGCGCTGTACGTCGCCCTCGGCATCAGCGGCGCCGTCCAGCACACCGCCGGCCTCGGCACCCCCGAGCACATCGTGAGCGTCAACACCGACCCGCACTGCCCGATGATGCAGCTGGCCGACCTGGCCATCGTCGCCGACGCCAACGCCGTGCTCGACGAGCTGGAGCGCCTCGTCCATGGCTGAGCAGCACTACGACGTCGTCGTCGTCGGCGCCGGTCCAGCCGGCTCGTGCGCAGCGAGCGTCCTCGCCCGGGCAGGTCGCCGCGTGCTGCTCCTCGAGCGCGGGCCGTTCGCCGGTAGCAAGAACATGTACGGCGGTGTCGTCTACCCGCGGATCCTCGACGAGCTGCACCCCAACTGGTGGGAGTCGGCCCCCGTGCAGCGGTGGATCACCCGGCGCTCGACGATGCTGCTGACGGCGACCCAGGCACTGACGGTCGACTTCCGCACCGACGCCTGGGGACGGCCGCCGTACAACGGGGCCACCGCGCTGCGGCCGGACTTCGATCACTGGCTGGCCGGTCTGGCCGAGGCGGACGGCGCCCAGCTGATCTGCTCGACCACCGTCACCGGGCTGCTGCGCGACCCGGCGGGAACGGTCATCGGGGTGCGCACGGACCGGCCCGACAGCGACGTCCGCGCCGATGTCGTCATCGCCTGCGATGGCGTGAACAGCTTCCTCGCCAAGGAGGCTGGTCTGTTCCCCGAGGGCGCGACGGACGCCGACCACTACACGCTCGGCGTGAAGGAGACGCTGGGCCTGTCCGAGGAAGCGATCGACGAGCGATTCAACGTGCGCGACCGCCAAGGGGTCGACATCGAGATCGTCGGCGGGACCGGCCAGGTCAACGGCGGGGCGTTCGTCTACACCAACCTCGACACGGTGGCCGTGGGCGTGGTCCTCAAGCTGCCGGCGCTGGCCGCGCAGCAGCGCCGCCCGGAGGAGATCATCGCTGAGCTGAAGGCCCACTCGGCGATCGCTCCGCTGGTCGAGGGGGGCGAGGTGAAGGAGTACTCCGCCCACCTGATCCCCGAGGCCGGCGTGGCGATGATGCCGCAGCTGGCGGGCGATGGGCTGCTCGTCGCCGGCGATGCGGCGGCCATGTGCCTCGCCGCCGGCATCTGGCTCGAGGGTGTCAACTTCGCCATGGCCAGCGGCATGGCCGCGGCGCAGGCGGCCGACGAGGCGCTGGCGCACGGTGACGTCTCGAGCGCCGGTCTGGGCGGCTACGAGCGCAGGTTGGCGGCCAACTTCGTGCTGCGCGATCACCGCAAGCTGCGCCGGGCCCCGGAGCTGGTGCTCTCCGATCGGGTCCAGCACCTGTACCCACCGATGGTCGCCAACGCCGTCGAGGCCATGTTCCGCGTCGACAACCCCCGGCCGAAACCGGGGCTGCGGCGCATCCTGACCACCGAGCGCAAGCGAGCCGGTGTGCGTCGGCGCGACCTCGTCCGCGACGCCCTGACGGCCTGGCGGACGTTCGGATGAACGAGCGCCGGCCGACGGAAGTCCTGCAGTTCGACGACGTGATCGGCGCGACCCACTTCGACGTCGCCGAGCACGCCCACATCGTCGTCGACGGGCGCGTGTGCCAGGACTGCACCACCCGCCACTGCATCGTCGCCTGCCCGGCCAAGCTCTTCGTGCCGACCGCCGACGGCGGGATCCTCTTCAACTACGAGCAGTGCTTCGAATGCGGCACGTGCTACCTGGTGTGCAACGAGGAAGGCGCCATCTCGTGGTCGTACCCCGAGGGCGGCCACGGCGTCGTGTTCCGCCGCTCGTGATCGTCGTCGCCCGCAAATGGGTTGCCGGGGACGCTCGCTGGGCCGACGTCTCGGACGCCGACCGCGCCGCGCTCGAGGTCGGCCTGCGCCTCGCCGAGGCGACCGGCGACACGGTCACCGCCGTCACGGTCGGCGGGCCTGCCGCCGAGCGTTCGCTGCGCGACTGCCTCGCCGTCGGCGCCGTTCGCGCGGTGCGCGTCGACGCGCCGGCTGGCCTGGCCAGCTCCGAGGTCGCGGGAGCGATCGCCGCCGTCGCCGCCGGCGCGCGGTGGGTGATCTGTGGCGACGCTTCGGCCGACCGTGGCTCGGGCTCGGTGCCTGCGTTCCTCGCCGCCGAGCTGGGAGCGGCCCAGGCGCTCGGGCTGGTCGACGTGGAGCCGGTCGGACCCGGCGTGCGGGCCGTGCGCCGCCTCGACGGCGGGCGGCGCGAGCTGCTCGAGCTGACGGCACCAGCGGTGCTGTCCGTGGAGGGCTCCGTGGCCCGCGTGCGCCGGGCCGCACTCGGTTCGGAGGTCGCCGCGCGGGCGACGCCCGTCGAAGTCCGACGGGGCCCGTCGGGGCCGGTGGTCGAGCCGCGGTCGATCCAGCCCTACCGACCGCGGCCTCGGGCGATGGCGATGCCAGCGGGCAGCGCGCTGGCCCGAGTCCGGGCCCTCACCGTGCTCGACGCTGCGCCGACTGGCGCCGGCGAGGTCGTGACGCTCGATGCTCCGGCCGCCGCGTCGCGCATCCTCGACGCCCTCCGCAGCTGGGGGTACGTCGGCGCCGCGCCGTCACCGACCTGACGGGGGCCACGGAGCGCAGCGCACCCACGTAGGGTCCCGGCGGTGAGCGCCGAGCTGGATCAGCGGCGGCTGGCCGTCGTCCGCGAGCACATGGAGTCCGAGAACGTGCAGGACTTCGACCGCACCATCGCCACCTTCGCCGCCCCCCGGTACGAGTTGATGGCGACGGGCGAGGTCTTCGACGGCGAGGACGAGGTGCGCGGCTACTTCGCCCGATCGCGGGCGGACTTCCCGGACCAGCGCAACGAGAACAGCGTGCTGCGCAGCGTCTCCGACGGCGTGGTGGTCGAGTTCGACCTGCTCGGCACGCATGCTGCGCTGGGCACGTCGTTCCGGTCGCGGATGCTCGCCATGTTCCTGTTCGAGGATGGCCGCGACGGGATCGTGTGCGAGCGCGTGTACTTCGACACAGCGTCGATCCGCCAGCAGCTCCTGGGGGCGACGGCCGATCCTGCGTGAGCGCATGGAGGGCCGACGGCCATCCCGACCGCACCGGGGAGCCGTTACCGTCGCCGGGGTGCGGCTGAGCGACCTGACGTGGCCCGAGGTCGACGCCGCCCCGCCGATCGTCGTCGTGCCGGTCGGGTCGTGTGAGCAGCACGGACCGCACCTGCCGCTCGGCACCGACACCATGGTCGCCGAGGCGCTGGCCGGCCGCCTCGTCGCCGAACGTCCCGGCACCGTGGTCGCGCCCGTGCTGACGGTGACGGCGAGCGGCGAGCACGCTGGCTTCCCCGGCACCTTGTCGATCGGCGGCGACGTGATGTCCAGCCTCGTCGTCGAGCTCGTCCGCTCGGCTGACTGGGCCGTCGGCGTGGTGCTGGTGAACGGCCACGGCGGCAACCGCTCCGCCGTGGCAGCAGCCACAGCCACCCTCCGCGCCGAGGGCCGCGACGTGCTCGCCTGGTGGCCGGCACCGACCGGCGGCGATGCTCACGCCGGCGCGACGGAGACATCGGTGCTCTTGGCGCTGGTCCCGGAGCTCGTTCGTAGCGACCGAATGGCCCCGGGAGCGACGGCCCCCCTGGCGTCCCTGATGCCCGAGCTGCGGGCGGGCGGCGTCCTCGCCGTCAGCCGGACCGGGGTGCTCGGCGATCCGACCACTGCATCGGCAGCCATCGGGCAAACCGTGCTCGACGACCTGACCGCCGATCTCGTGGCTGCCTTCGACCGCTGGTGCGGCGGGCGGTGACCAGCTACTCGCTCGACCCGTCGACCCGTCGCATCCCGGGTCGGGCCCTCGTCATCGGCGGTTCGCCGCTGCGCATCTTCCGGCTGACGCCGGCCGGACTGCAGGCCTTCGATCGCATCGCGTCCGGCGAGGAGGTCGCCGCCTCGACGGCGGTCGCGGGCCTCGTCGATCGGCTCCTCGACGCCGGTGCGATCCACCCCCACCCCACCTCGTCGCCGTTCACGGCGGCGGACGTCAGCGTCGTGGTGCCGGCCTACCTGCTCGGCGAGACCGCGCTGGCCGAGGTGGTGCGGGCCTGCCCCGGCGTCGCCGAGGTCGTCGCCGTCGACGACGCCTCGGACCCACCGATCGGTCCGGTGGACGGTGCCAGGGTCCTGCGCCTGCGCACCAACGCCGGCCCGGCCGTCGCCCGCAACGTCGGGCTCGGAGCGGTCGCCACACCACTCGTCGCGTTCGTCGACGGCGACGTCCGCCTCGAGCCCGGCTGGCTCGACGGCCTGCTCCTCCACTTCGCCGACGAGCGCGTCGCCCTGGTCGCGCCGCGCGTGGCCTGCGCACCGGGCGCCGGGTCGGTGGCGCGGTACGAGCAGACCAACTCGCCACTCGATCTCGGCGTCGAACCAGGGCGTATCGTCCCCGGCGGACGGCTGAGCTACGTCCCGGCGGCGGCGATCGTCGTCCGCACGGAGGCGCTGCGTCAGATCGGCGGCTTCGACCGCTCGCTGCGCTACGGCGAGGACGTCGACGCCGTCTGGCGATTGGTCGAAGCTGGGTGGCGGTGCCGCTACGAGCCGGCGGCAGAGGTCCTGCACCGACCGCGGGGCACCTGGCGCGGCCTGCTCGCCCAGCGCGTCGCCTACGGCTCGTCGGCCGCTCCGCTCGCCCGTAAGCACCCCGGCGCAGTCGCGCCCGTGCGGGTCAGCGCCTGGAGCGCCGGCGTGTGGGCCATCGCCGCGGCGGGGCGGCCGATGGCAGCGGCCGGGCTCGCCGCTGGAACTGCGGCAGCGCTCGTCCGCAAGCTGCCGGCAGTCCCTGCGACGGAGTCGATCCGTCTGACCGTGACGGGTCACCTGCACGCCGGTCGCCTGCTCGCCGATGCGGCCAGGCGAACGTGGTGGCCGCTCCTGGCCGCCGGATCCCTCGTGTCGAAGCGGGTGCGTCGGGTCGCCATCCTCTGCGCGCTGCCGGCGCTGTCGTCCGGCGGCATCCCCCGGCTGGTCGATGACCTCGCGTATGGCGCAGGGGTCTGGAAGGGTGCGCTCGCCGCCCGCGACCCGGCACCGCTGGTGCCGGCGTTCCCGGCGTTCCCTGCCCGCAGGTCGACCTGAACACAGGTCCCCGAGCGTTCGGACCGCAGTGAGCGTGGATGGTCAGGTCGGCCGTTGCGCCGACACGCGAGCGGAGCGAGCGATCAGTACGGTTCCGCTGTGACGCTGCGTCTCACCGTCGACAGCGAACGTTGGCACGACCAGACGCGCCGCATCGTGCGCCACGCCCCGGGTCTCGTGCCCGTCGTCAAGGGGAACGGGTACGGCTTCGGACGTCGAGACCTGGCGCTCCGAGCCAGCCGGCTGGCCGACACCATCGCCGTCGGGACGGTCCAGGAGCTCGACGCCGTCCCCGCCGGCGTGACCGTTGTGGTGCTGACCCCGACCCTGCGTCCGCCGGACGACCTGCTACCGGTGCTGACCGTGGGATCGACGCAGCACGTCGCCGCGCTGGCCGGGTGGCGCGGTCGAGTGCTGGTCAAGCTGGCGTCGTCCATGCGCCGGTTCGGCGCCGACCCGGCGCAGCTCGGCGACGTCACGGCGGCTGCCCGGAGCGCAGGGCTCGAGATCGTCGGGTTCAGCGTCCACCCGCCGCTGGCGGGGACCGACGACGAGCACCTCGACGACGTCGCGCACTGGCTCGAGCTGCTCGACCCGGCCGACGAGGTGTGGGTCAGCCATCTCTCCCTCGACGGGTACGCGGCCCTGCGCGACGCCTGGCCCGAGCACCGGTTCCGCATCCGCATGGGCACGGCGCTGTGGCACGGCGACAAGCGCGCCCTGCACCTCGACGCCGACGTGCTCGACGTGCGACCTGTGCGGTTCGGCGACGTGGCCGGCTACCGGCAGGTGCCGGTGCCGAGCGACGGTCACCTGGTGATGGTCGGCGCCGGCACGGCCCACGGGGTGCACCCACTGCCGGACGGGACGAGCCCGTTCCACCACCGTCAGCGCCGACTGCCGATGCTCGAGCCGCCGCACATGCACACGTCGGTCGTCGCCGTCCCGACCGGCGATCCGGTGCCTGCGGTCGGCGAGCGCGTCGACGTGCAGCGGCCCCTGATCACGACGTTCGTCGACGAGGTGGTGTGGCGTTGACCGGCCCGGTGCGCACCGCGCCGCCGCCGGCGACCGCCGCAGGTTCGGGCCGGATGCCCGGCCCGGACGTGGTGCGCGCCGTGGCCCTGATCGGCGTGGTCGTGATGAACTACCACGGCTACCTGCTCATCCGCGGCGGGCCGGTCGGCAGCTCGCCGGCCGAGGACTTCTTCGATCCGTGGACCGGACCGCTGGCGACACGCTTCGCCGCGACGTTCGTGCTCGTGGCCGGCGTCGGGGTCACGTTGCTGACGCGCCGCTCGATCGGGAACGCCGCCGCGGTCTCGGCCAAGCGACTGACGTTGGCCCGCCGCGGTGTGGTGCTCTACGCCTTCGGCGTCTGGTTCGACACCATCTGGAACGGCTCGATCCTGCCGTTCTACGGCGCGATGTTCGTCATCGGTGCGGCGCTGTTCACCCTTCGCTCGCGCTGGGTGCTGGCGGTCGGGCTCGGGGCGGCCTTGGCCGGCGCGGGACTGCACTGGCTGCGCACCCAGCAGCGCCTGGACGACGATTCGGTCAGCTGGTGGCTCGACCCGGACGGCGGCCCGGTCAGGTGGGTGACCGACGTGTTCGTCAACGGCACCCATCCCCTCCTGCCATGGCTGGCGTTCTTCTGCGCCGGGATCGTGCTGGGTCGGGTCCTGGGGACGGCGTGGTGGCGGGCGGCGGCGATCGGGGGCGGGATGGCCCTGTTCGGCGCCGCCGCGCTCGTGTCGGCGGTGGTGCCCGCCGGGCCGCTGGCGTCGGAGCTGGCCAGCACCGACCCGTACAGCCGGGGCGTGCTGTACGTCGCCAGTGCGCTCGGCACCGCGCTCGTCGCCTTCGGGGCGCTGTCCTGGCTGGCCGAGCGGTACGTCGCCAGCCTGCCGATCGAGCTGCTGCGCAACGCCGGGGCCATGACGCTGACGCTCTACGTCGCCCACGCGCTCGTGTTCAACCTGATCGTCGACTGGTTCGGGTGGGTGCGCCCGACCGGCCTCGACACGGCGCTGGTGCTCGCCGCCAGCTTCTGGGTCGTGGCCATCGCCCTCGCCGCGTGGTACCACCGCCGGTTCGGCACCGGCCCCGTCGAGCGCGCCTACCGGTTCCTCGGCGGCTGACCCCCACACCGCGCGAGAAGACATCGACGTCAGCATTGACGTCATTCGCGCACCGGAATCCGAGCAGTCGCCGGGGCCGTCGTTCCGATCGCCGTTCGACGTCACATCTGACGTCGAACGGTTCTACTCGCGGATCAGAGGACCTCTTGGAACGTGGTGCAGCGGGCGGGGTCGCCGGTGTCGAAGCCGCGTCGGAACCAGGACACGCGCTGCTCGGCCGACCCGTGGGTCCACGATTCGGGGCTGACGCGCCCCTGGGTCTGCTGCTGGATGCGGTCGTCGCCGACGGCCGCCGCGGCGCCCAGCGCCTCCTGCAGGTCACCCTCCTCGAGCAGCGACCGCTCGTCGGCGTTGCGGGCCCATGCGCCGGCGAAGCAGTCGGCCTGCAGCTCGAGGGCGACGGAGTACTGGTTGGCCCGGCCCGGGTCCTGCTGCGAGCGGCGGTTGACGTCGTCGCTGATGCCCAGCAGGTTCTGCACGTGGTGGCCGTACTCGTGGGCCACGATGTACTGCGCGGCCAGGTCGCCCTCGGCGCCGAACTGGTCCTGCAGCTGGGTGAGGAAGTCGAGATCGAAGTACACGAACCCGTCGGCCGGGCAGTAGAACGGCCCGACCTGCGCCGTGGCCTGACCGCACCCGGTGTTGACCGAGCCCGAGAAGAACGTGGTGTCCGTCTCCGTGTACTGGCCGCCGAAGGCCGTCGGGTAGTCGGCGATCCAGTAGTCCTGCACGTCGTCCGACGCCCCGCAGAGGATCTGCTCCAGCTCGCTGACGCACTGCACGGGGCCGACCTGGTCTTCCGTGGAGCCGGCCGCCGCCCCGGTCCCCAACGCCGGCTGCCCGCCGCCGAGCAGCCGGGGCAGGAAGATGGCGGCCGCCAAGCACCAGCAGCCCGATCAGCCCGCCGCCGGCCTTCATCGGGATGCCCATCCCTCCGCCGCCGCCGAGGCCCGGGATGCCGAACCCGCCGCCCCCACCCTGGCCGCGCATGTCGCGCACCCGATTCGAGCTGGTGCTGCGGATCTTCGTCACGCCGACAGCGTAGGTGTCGCCCGTCAGCCGACGGCGGTCCGCTGCCGGGCGGCGCGATCGCGTTGCATCCCCCGCACGGCCACCGCGCCGGCGCCGATCAGCGGACCGCGATCGCCGAGCCGGGTCGGCGTGATCCGGGCGTGGCGGCTGTAGGGCAGCCGGCACTGCGTGCTCAGCTCCTCCTGGGCGGCGTTGAAGAACGTGGCCGCGAACCCGAGGGCCACGCCGCCGCCGACCACCACCAGCTCGAGGTCGAGCAGGTTGCACAGCGACGCCACCCCGCGCCCGACGATCCGACCCGTGCGCTGCATGATCTCGTAGGTCGGCTCCGTCGGCGACCGCCCCGTGATCGCCTCGATGGCCAGCCCGGATGCCTCGGCCTCCAGGCACCCGCGCGCTCCGCACCCGCAGCGCCGTCCGTTCGGGTCGACGATGATGTGACCGACGTGACCGGCGTTGCCGGACGCACCGTCGACCAGTTCGCCGTCGATCACGATCCCCCCGCCGATCCCCGTCGACACCGTCAACACGCAGTAGTTCTGGTAGCCCTTCGCCGCGCCCTGCCAGCCCTCGGCGAGCGCCAGCGCCTTGCCGTCGAGGTCGCCGTAGACGCGCTTGCCGGTCAGCTCGCGCAACCGCGCTCGCAGCGGGAACTCCCGCCACGCCGGCAGGTTGACCGGTGAGACGGTCTCGCAGTTCGGGGTGATCGGGCCGGCCGACCCGACGCCGACCGCCGTCACCCGCACGCGATGGCGCTCGGTCGCCTCCAGCTGCTGCTCGACGATGCCGGCCAACGCCTTGAAGTGCGACTCCGGCCCGACGTCGTCCTCGACGAGGACGACCGACCGGTCGACCAGATCGCCCTGCGGGGAGACCAGCCCGGCGGCGAACTTGGTGCCGCCGATGTCGATGGCCAGCATCACGGGCGGCGGCTTGGCCGCCGGCCGGAGCGGCACCGTGTCGTCGCTGCCCCGGCGATCGTCCGGGACGGGGGGTGGGAAGTGGTGGTGTGGTTGCTGCGGATCCAACGGTCTCTTCGGCGTTCCTCGACAACGGTATGGTTCGCCCATGGCCGCGGCCACAGGGCACGTGCTGGTGCGGCCGTCTTGAACGGCCGACGTGGGTTCATGTTCCCACGTACGTCCACGGGTCGTTCATCCTTGGTGCCACCGCCGCCGTGGCACTACAGCGGCACGATGCTGACGATCGAGCTGCGGACCGATCCGGCGGCCGTCGCCGAGCTGCTCCCGCCGCCCTTGCAGCCGGCCGAGGAGGACCCGGGCGCGGTTGCGGTGATCTGGGCCGACTGGCAGAGCTGCAGCGACTCGTTCGAAGAGCTGCTGGATCCGGTGCGGTCCCAGTACCTGGAGACGTTCGTCGTCGTCCGCTGCTCGTATCGCGGCGAGACGTACAGCCGGTGCGTGTACATCTGGGTCGACCGGGACTTCGCCATGGTCCGCGGGTACCACCAGGGCTATCCGAAGAAGCTCGGGGAGCTCTTCGTCACCCGACCCGTCACCGTCGGCGTCGCCGGCCCGCGGCTGGAGCCCGGTGGTCGGTTCGGCGCGACGTGCTCGGCGGCGGGGCGCCGGCTGATCGACGCCACGTTCACCATCACCGGCACGGCCGAGACCGCCGGCTTCGTCAACGGCCACCCGATGCTCCACCACCGCGTGTTCCCGGCCATCGAGAGCGACGGCACCGACGCGCTGCACGAGCTGGTCACCATGCGCGGCTACGACGTCGAGGTCGGGCCGGTCTACTCGGGTGATGCGACGGTTCGGCTGTACGAGTCGCCGACCGAGGAGCTGACCCGCCTGGCGCCGATCGACGTGATCGGCGGCTACTGGCAGGAGGTCGGCACGAACTGGCGAGCCGGCACCACGCTCGAGCGGGGCTGACGAATGTGAGCGAGCGTCCGGGGCCGAGGATGGCGCGACTGTCGAAGGGTGCGAGCGAACGATTGTCAGGGGTCCCATGAGCGGGCCTGCACCCGACGGCGACCTGGGGCCGGCTGACGCCGACATCGCCGATCCCGACACGTACGTCGAGGGCGTGCCCCACGCCACGTTCCGCCGCCTGCGGCGCGACGATCCGGTCAGCTGGTGGGGGGAGGATCACGCCGGCGGGCGCGGGTTCTGGGCCGTGACGCGCCACGCCGACCTGCTGGGCGTGAGCCGTGACGTCGAGCGCTTCTCCAGCGCCAGAGGGATCCGCCTCGAGGAGATGGACGAGGAGGAGACCGCGGCCCGGCGCACGATGATGGAGCTGGATCCGCCGCAGCACACGGCGTACCGGCGGCTGGTGTCGAAGCCGTTCAGCCGGCGCGAGGTGTACGCCTACGAGCAGGCGATCCGCGTGCTGGCGCGGTCGGTCGTCGAGGACGCACTGGCGTCGGGGCCGTCGTTCGACTTCGTCGACCGGATCGCCAAGCAGCTCCCGATGCGGATGCTCGGGACGCTGCTCGGCGTCCCCGACGAGGATGGACCGTGGCTCGTCGAACACGGCGACGCGCTGCTCGGCAACACCGACCCCGAGTTCACGACCCACCCCGTGGGCCTGGTCGACACGGACGAGTTCCGCCTGATGCCGTTCCGCAGCCCGGCCGGCATCGAGCTGTTCCGCTATGCCCAGGAGCAGGCGCGGCAGCGCCGGGCGACGCCGACAGACGACGTGATCAGCGACCTCCTGCGCCCCAAGGTCGACGGCGAGGAGCTCAGCGACCACGAGTTCAACAACTTCTTCACCCTGCTCGTCGCCGCCGGCAACGACACGACGCGCTACACGATGACGGCGGGGATGAAGGCGCTGATCGAACGGCCCGACGCCATGGGCGAACTGCGCGACGGCATCGGCCGCGGGGACGACGCCCTGGTGGCATCCGCGGTGGAGGAGGTGTTGCGGTGGGGGTCGGTCACCATGCATTTCCGCCGCACGGCCACGGTCGACACCACGCTGGGTGATCGGCAGGTGCGCGCCGGGGACAAGGTGGTGATCTGGTTCGTCGCCGCCGACTACGACGAGGACGTGTTCGCCGATCCGTACACGTTCGACCTGCACCGGTCGCCCAACCCACAGGTCGCGTTCGGGTTGCAGAGCCCACACCTGTGCCTCGGCGCCCAGCTGGCTCGGATGGAAGTGAAGGTGCTGTTCGAGGAGCTGCTCCCCCGCGTGGCCGACGCCCGCGTCAGCGGTCCGATCGACCGTCTGCGCAGCAACTTCATCGCCGGCATCAAACGGCTCCCGATCGAGGTCGCCGTGGCGTGACGGCCGCCGGAGCCGCACTGGCACGGACTGCGGGCGACGGGCTCAACACCTCAGCTCGCCAACCGGGACGACGAGATCGACCAGGTAGTCCGCGATGGCGGTGTCGATGCAGGCGTTCAACCCGTACGCCGTGTGGGTGGCGGCCTCGACGCTGACGAAGAAGCCCTCCTCCAGCGTCTCGGCCATCACCCGGCTGCCCTCGTACGGGGTTGCCGGGTCACCGGTGTTGCCCACCACCATGATCGGACCGGCGCCGGCGCCGGTGATCTCGAACGCCGGCCCGACCGTCGGTGCCGGGAACGACGCGCACACGAACGAGCTCGTACGCCTGGGTGAAGCCGATCCGAGAGGCGGCGGCGAACTGCGGGCGCTCGGCCAGCGCCGCCTCGAGTCCCCCGACGGCCGGATCGTCGGCGCACGTGATGGCGAAGTAGCCCTCGACGTCGTTGGCGTACGTGCCATCCGGTCCCCGCCCGTAGTACTGGTCGTACAGGGCCAGGATCTCCGACCCGTCGCCGTCCTGCGCGGCGGCGAGCGCGCTGGCCAGCTCCGGCCACTGGGCCTCGACGTACAGCGCTTGGGCGACGCCGAGCTCGAAGACGCCGTCGACCAGCTCCGGGCGACCCTCAGCGGTCGGGATCGGGTCCTGCTCCAGGGATGCCAGGAGCGCGTCGAACGCACCCTCCGCATCACCTCCGTTGTTGAACGGGCACGTGGGGTCGGCGGTGCAGTCGGCGAGGAACAGTCCGAGCGTGCGCTCGAACCCACCGGCCTGGGCGATCAGGCCTTGCACCCGGCCGCTCGTGGGGTCGATCGCCCCGTCCAGCGCGGCCGCCCGCACGGTGTCCGGGAACAGCGTCGCCCAGGTGGCGCCGAGCTGTGTCCCGTAGCTGAACCCGAAGTACGAGATCTCGTCCTCGCCGAGGGCGGCCCGGATGGCGTCCATGTCCCGCGCTGCGTCGACGGTCGTGATGTGGTCGAGCAGTTCCCCAGAGCGTTCGACGCAGCCGGCGGCGAACTGCCGGGCGGCGTCCTGGATGATCGCCTCCTCCGGCAAGGTGTTGGCGCCCGTCTCGATCCCGAAGTACGGGTCGTAGTCGTCGACGCAGTCGATGAACGGCTCCGAGTCACCGGTGCCGCGCGGGTCCCACCCGATGATGTCGAACGCGGCGAGGAGCTCCGCGCCGTAGATCTGGTCGGCGGCGGCGGCGAGGAAGGTGCCACCGGAGCCCGGCCCGCCGGGGTTGACGAGCAGCGAACCGATGCGCGTCTCCTCGGGTGCTCGGCGGCGCACGACGTACAGCGACACCTGTTCGCCATCGGGGTCGTCGTGGTCGAGCGGCACGTCGAGGAAGCCCTCCTGGACGCCGGTGCCGACGTCCCGCCACTGGAACGCCTCGGCCGTGGGGTCGACCGTCGTCGTGGTGACCTCGTCGGTGGTGTCCGTCGTGTCGTCGGTGGTGTCGACGGTCGTGTCGGCCACGGTGGTCTCGATCTCGGTCAGCTCGACCGTCGTCGTGGCCGACATCGAGCGCGTCGCGGTCGGCGTGTCGGATCCGCACGCCCCGACCACGGCCACCAGCGCGGACAACGCCATCGCCTGCCCCCGTTGGATCCGGCCCACGCCGGGCGACCGTACTCAGCCCTCACGCGCTGCCCGCCGCGGGTGAGCGGTGAGCGGTGAGCGGTGAGGGGTCGCCGTCCCCTCACCGCTCACCTCGTCAGTAGAACTTGAGGTAGCTGTCGAGCTCCCAGGCGGTGACCTTCTCGGGGTCCCAGTCCTCGCCAGCCGCCTCCCAGCGGGCGACCTCGTGCCGGCGCAGGGCGAGGTAGGCGGCGATGACGTCGGGCCCGATGGCATCCGTCAGCACGGTGTCGGCTTCCACGGCGTCGAGCGCCTCGGCCAGGGTGTGCGGCGTGTGGCGGTCGGTGTTCGGCGCGGCGTCGGCGTCCCCGAGCTGCGGGTCGCCGCAGTCGGCGCCGTCGACGACGCCGAGCAGGGCGGCGTCGAGCGTCGCCGCAGCGGCCAGGTACGGGCTGGCCGTCCCGCACGGCATGCGGTTCTCGATGCGCGTCGCCGAGCCGCGCTCGGACGGCACCCGGTAGGTGCTGAAGCGGTTGTCGAGTCCCCAGTTCGCCCAGTAGCCGGCGATCAGGCCGGGCATCAGGCGCTTGTAGCTGTTGATCAGCGGCGCCGACAGCCCGGCGACGGCCTCGTGGTGAGCGAGCAGCCCGCCGATGCTCTGGCGGGCGAGCGTGCTCAGCCCGTCAGCGCGGTCGGGATCATCGAACGCGTTGGCTCCACCCGACACCGGCACGACCGAGAAGTTGACGTGGAGCCCGGAGCCGACCGACAGTGCATCGGGGCGCCCGAGGTAGGTGGCCACGTAGCCGCGGCGCGCCGCCAGCTCGCGGGTCATCTCCTTGACCAGCACGGCCTGATCGGTGGCGGCCATCGCCGGCCCGTACGTGAGGTTGACCTCCAGCTGTCCCGGTGAGAACTCCGAGAGCACGCCCTCGAGCCCGATCTCCATCGCTTCGACGGCGTCGAAGTACTCGAGCGCCAGACCCGTCGGGTCGCCGCCGAGACCCACGCCGTAGACGCGATGGCCCGGGCCGCCGGCCGGGCGCCACCCACCCACCGCTGACTCGTCGGCCTCCAGCAGGTACAGCTCCAACTCGAACCCGAGCTGCGGCTCGAACCCGATCGCCCGCCACCCCTCGATCGCCCGACCCAGCGCGGCCCGCGGGCAGATCGGCAACGGCGCGCCCTGGTAGCGCAGCTCGCACACTGCGATGTCCGTTTCAGGTTCCCACCCGGGCCGGCGGGTGTCGGCCAGCGGCACGGCGGCCAGGTCGGGGAACCCGACGTCCGACGCGTAGCCGGGGATCGGCAGGATCTCGCCCTCGGGGCTCATCGACATCGTCGTCACCGCGTGGTGTGTGGCGTGGTCGAACTTGCTCGACGGGAGGTAACGGCCGTGGGTCAACCCGTTGAGGTCGCTCCAGAGCGTGCGGACGCGCCGGTTGCCGGTCTGCCGGCGGGGCACGTCAGACCCTCCGGGCGTCTTCGACGAGGTTGATCTGGTAGAGCACCTCGTCGAGGGCGTCGGAGGCGGTGATCGAGGCGACTCGCAGCGGGTGCTCCGGCGTGACGCAGCTCGGCACGGGCGAGAGCACGGTCCACGGACGGGGGTGGCAGAACTGCACGACGCTGTAGCGCTCGCCATCGAAGCCCGGCGCGGCGACGACGCGGTGCCAGCCGATCGGGATCTGCCCGTTGGTCAGCCGCTCCAGCATGATCCCGGTGTTGATGATGACTTGCCCGGCGGGGGCGACGGCGTCGACCCACTCGTCGTCGACGCGCACTTGCAGCCCCGGCGCGGTGGCGCGCGGCAGCGCCGTGATGAGGTTGATGTCACCGTGCTGGCCGGCCCACTCGTAGTCGCCGCCGTCCGGCACGAGCTGCATCGGTGGGTAGCGGATGGCCCGGGTCAGCGTCGGCCCATCGGCGACCATCTCGTCGAAGAACGTCTCGTGGCAGCCGATGCCTTCCGCGATCACGCGGAGGAAGCGACGCTGCAGGTCGGCGATGGTGTCGTGGAACTCGTAGAGGACCTTCGTGATGCCCGGGACCGTCTCCTCAGGGATCACCTGCTCGGGGTAGGCGTGGGGAAACCGCCGACGCAGCGGGTGGCCCGCCGGGATGGGCGTCGACCAGTTGAGCATCTCCTTCCAGTCCGGCTGGTCGCTCGATGCCGCCGTCTCGACGAGCAGGCCGGTGTAGCCGGTCTGACCGTTCGCGCCGGGCTGGACCCAGCGCTGCTTGTCCTCGGGCGAAGCGCGGAAGAACTCGACGAGCATCCCGTAGGCCTCGTCGAGCAAGTCCTCGGACAGGTCGTGGCGGGTGTAGACGAAACCGGTCTCGAGGCTTCGGCGCACGCCGTCGACGACGGCCCGGCGCTGGCCGGACGAGCCCCGCTCGAAGGCCAAGAGGTCGACGTCCAGGATCTCCGACATGCTGGCCACGCTAGTGGCGCGCCTCGCAGCGCCAGATCAGGATCCATCATGGCGTTCCCCGGCCACGCAGGCAGGGCGGCCGCTCGATCAAGATGGCCTCGCCATGACAAGAAGCGCCCTCCAGCAGTTGGCCGTCCACGTGCTCGCCCGCCGGCGGTTCGAGGTCACGGGACGGTTCGGGCTGCGGCCCTCACCCGGCGGCGTCGCTACGCCCGCATTCGGCGACGAGGTCGAGGTCGTCCGGATCGACGGTGACCTGCTGGTCCACGAACACGGGGGCGACGCCCGGGTCGAACCGATCTCCACGCTCGCCGCGGCGGCCGAGCTCGTCGGTGCCGACCTGTCGACCGCGTTCTCGGCCGGCGGGGACACGCCGGAGCTGTGGCCGGTCGACGACCCACTCGCCGTCGACGCCGCCGAGGTGCGCCGGTTCGGTGCGTGGTGGTCGTTCGGCGTCGAGGTCATCGACCACGTGACCGGCACGGGTCCGTGGCGGACGACGGCCACGACGCTGCAACTGTGGCCGGAGCACTTCGACGTCGGAGGCGCGGTGACGGTCGGGACGACGCCGGTCAACCTCGGCGCCTCGCCCGGCGACGACTTCGAGCCGGACCCCTACCTCTACGTCGGGCCGCAGACCGCCGAACGCCCCGGCGATCCCGAGTACTGGAACGCGCCGTTCGGCGCCGTGGTGCGCGCCGCCGACGTCGCGTCGGGCGACGCCGGCCGGGTCACGGCGACGGAGTTCCTGCGCACCGGCCTGCGGCGCTTCTCGCCGCCGTCGTGAGCGCTGATCAGCGGGTGCCGTTGGGGGCGGCGAAGACGCCGGGCAGACCGCCGGTGTGCAGGAAGACCACGTCGCTGCCCGGTTGCCACCGTCCGGTGGCGGCGTTACCGAGCAGGCCGGCGAAGCCCTTGCCGCTGTACGTGTCGTCCAGCACCCACCCGCCGTGGACGGCACCCCACCGGATCGCCTCGGCGCCGGCGGCGGTCGGGACGGCGTAGTCGGGGCCCATCCAGCGGGCGTCGACCTGCACGTCGTCGTCCTCGACGAGCTGCGCGTCGGCACCGATCAGCTCGAGCGCCGCTCCGGCCAGCACCCTGATGTCCGGCGAGCCCATGGCCACCCCTTTGGCGACACCGATGGCCAGCACCTCGGGCAGCGCGGCCTGGCCGAGCGAGCGCAGCAGGGCCCGGCCGGCCACCACGCCGGCGTGCGTGCCGCCGCTCGACGACGTGAGCACCACGGCGGTCGGCGCGACGCCGAGCGCGGCGCACTGCTCCGCCAGCTCCAGGTAGCCGGCGAGGTAGCCCAGGGCACCGGTCGCCGTGCTCCCGCCGATCGGGATGGCGTACGGGTCGGCACCGGCCGACGCCAGCTCGCCCGTGAGCTGCTCGCGGGCGATCTCCAGCTCGCCCCAGTGGTGCGGCGGGCACCCCACGAAGTGCAGCTGGGCGCCGAAGCGCTCCGCCAGCAACGGGTTGCCGGTCAGGCGCGCCGGCCGTGTTCCCGACAGCACGAGGTGGACCTCGAGCCCCAGCACGGCGCCGGCGGCGGCGGTCATCCGGCAGTGGTTCGACTGGGCGGCACCGACCGTGATCAGCGATCGGGCCCCGGCGCCGAGCGCCTCGGCGCAGAGGAACTCCAGCTTGCGAGCCTTGTTGCCGCCTGCGCCCAACCCCGTGAGATCGTCGCGCTTGACCCACAGGCGGGCTCCTCCCGGCAGGCCGGGCCCCCGCTCCAGCGGGGTTGGCAAGGTCGCCAGGCGGGAGCGCGGGACAGCGTCCAACCTGCCCAGGACGCTGCTCCGATCGACCACCCTTCGACAGTACGCGGACGCCGGTGGACGGCACACGCGAGCGAGGCTGGGCCGATGGACATGATCCGCTACGGGGACCACCCGGCCCAGGTCGCCGAGCTCACGGTGCCGGACGGGTCCGGCCCGTGGCCCGTCGCGGTGGTGATCCACGGCGGGTTCTGGCGCCGCCAGTACGACCTTTCGCTCGGCCGGCCGCTGGCAGCCACGTTGCCGGCTCGCGGCTGGGCGGCGCTGAACGTCGAGTACCGGCGCATCGGCGACGGCGGCGGCTACCCGGCGACCCTCGACGACGTGGGAGCGGCGATCGACGCCGTCGCCGAGGCCGACGCACCGCTCGACACGGGCCGCGTGGTCACGATCGGTCATTCCGCAGGTGGACACCTTGCGGCGTGGGCAGCCACGCGAGCCGATCCCGTCGTCTCCGTGAGCGCCGTGATCCCCCAGGCCGGCGTCCTCGACCTGCGCCGAGCGGCCGCTGACGGCCTCGGAGGCGGCGCGACGCAATCCCTGCTCGGCGGTGAGCCGACGGCCGTGGGCGACCGGTACGACGGCGCCAACCCGATGGACCGCCTCCCGCTCGGCGTGCCGATCCGCGCCGTCCACGGTCGCGCCGACTCGATCGTGCCGCTCCGTCAGAGCGAGGCCTTCATCCAGGCCGCCCGTGCTGCGGGCGACGACGCGGAGCTGGCGGTCGTCGACGGCGACCATTTCGTCGTCATCGATCCGGCCGGCGCGGCGTGGGCCACCGTCCTGCGCTGGCTCGACGCGCTGGCCTGATCGCCTAGAACTGTGAAGGAACTCCTTGACAACTCGGGCGGCCCGATGGAATCATGAAGCAATGCCTTCACGTCAGCGGCCGAGACCGGAGCAACGCCAGGTCATCACCGACGTTCGGGTCCTGGCCGCCCTGTCCCATCCCGTGCGCATCCGCCTGCTCAACCACTTGCTGGAGGTCGGTCCGAGCACGGCGACCCAGTGCGCCCCGTTTGCCGGCGTCTCTGCGTCGGCGTGCAGCTACCACCTACGCCACCTCGAGCGGTTCGGGCTCGTGGAACGGACGGATCGAGCGGCCGACGGCCGGGACCGCCCCTGGAGGGCGGTGGCCACCGGGTACTCGATCGGACCCACGCCCAGCACCCATGATGTCGTGACCCGCACGGCGACACTGGCCGCCGTCAGCGCCAGCGTCGCCGCCGCTGCCGACCTGGCCGAGACGTTCCTGGCCGGTGCACTCGCGTTGCCGGACGACTGGCAGGATGCCGCCGAGTTCGGCGGCTACGGGCTGGCCGTCAACGCCGCCGAGCTGCGCGCCATCGTCGGCGCCATCGACGCCATCGTTCGCCCCTACCTGGCCGTGACACGGTCCGACCCACCGGCCGACGCCCGACCGGTGCACGTGACCGTGCAGGCCTTCCCCCGGCCGCTGCCATGAGCCGCGGACCCTGGCGCCACCGGGACTTCCGGCTGATCTGGGCCGGCGGACTGGTCAACGACACCGGGGACTGGCTGCTGATGGTGGCGCTGCCCGCCTACGTCCTCGTCGAGACCGGGTCGGGGCTGACCACCGCCCTGCTGGTCCTCGCCCAGCTCGTTCCAACGGCGCTGCTCGGCTCCCACCTCGGCAACCTCGTCGATCGCTTTGACCTCCGCCGGACGGTCGTCATCACCAACGTCGCCCAGGCGGCGACCCTGCTGCCACTCCTCGCCGTGACCGCCGACCGGACGTGGCCAGCCTTCGTCGTGGCGGCCACGCAGTCGGTGCTGACGCGCTTCAACAACCCGGCCAACGCGTCGCTGCTCGTGCGCGTCGTCGACCCGAGCGAGCTGACGGCGGCCAACGCCGCCCGCGCCGCCAGCGAGAACGTCGCCCGACTCGTCGGATCGCCGCTCGGCGGCATCATCGTCGCCTTCGGTGGGCTCCCGGCCGTCGTGCTGGTCGACGGGATCAGCTTCCTCGTCGTCGCCGTGGCGACCGCCGCGGTGCGCGCCGACGCGAGTCCGCGGCCCCGCCCCGCCGGATCGTCGACGCACGACCTCGGTTCCGACGTCCGGGGCGCCCGGGCCGGGCTGCGCGTCCTGTGGCGCAACCGGCCGTTCCCTGCGCTGCTGGCGACGATGACGATCTCCCAGGCGGCGCAAGGGATGTTCGTCGTGCTGTTCATCGTCTTCGTCGTCCGGCGCCTCGGCGGCGGCGAGGCCGACGTCGGGATCATCCGCGGCATGCAGGCCGTCGGCGGCATCCTCGGCGGCCTGATCGTCGCCCGGTGGCTGCGGCGGGCGTCGGTGGCGGCGCTGCTCGGCATCGGCTTCGGCGGGATGGCGGCGTGGGGGTTCGTGACCTGGAACCTCCCAGCCGTGACGACGACGATCGTCGTCTACGTCGGCGTGATGGCACTGGCCGGACCGTTCGCGGTGACGTGCACGGTCGGCGTGACGACCGGTGCGCAGCGGTTCTCCCCACCGGGCTACCTGGGACTCGGCGTCGGGACCTTGGAGGCCGCAGGTGCGTTGGGCCAGGGCATCGGGGCGCTCGTCGCCGGTCTGCTCGTCGACCGGGTCGATCTCGCCGTGCTGCTGAACGGCCAATCGCTGCTCTACGTCGTCACCGCCGTCGTCGGGTTCGCGCTCGTCCGGCCAAGATGGCCGGGCGATGCCGACCACGGATTGGAACCCGATCCTGCGCGCCGAGCTGGCCAAGCCGTACTGGCCCGAGCTCCAGGCGTTCGTGGCCGAGGAGCGGCAGCGGACGACCGTCTACCCGCCTGCTGAGGAGGTCTTCGCCGCGCTCCACCTCACGCCCTTCGCCGAGACCAGGGTGCTGATCCTCGGGCAGGACCCGTACCACGGGGCACACCAGGCCCACGGGCTGTGCTTCTCCGTCCGGCGCGGCGTCGGCATCCCCCCGTCGCTGGCCAACATCCATCGCGAGTTGCAGACAGACCTCGGCATCGCGCCGCCCGACCACGGCAACCTCGAGGCGTGGGCCGTGCAAGGCGTGCTGCTGCTCAACACGACGCTGACCGTCCGCGCCGGGCAAGCCGCCTCGCACCAGGGCCACGGGTGGGAGACGTTCACCGACGAGGTGATCCGGGCCGTCGCCGCCAAGGACGACCACGTCGTGTTCGTGTTGTGGGGCAGCCACGCTCGCAAGAAGCGGGCGTTCATCGACGCCCAGCGGCACACGATCATCGAGTCGGCCCACCCGTCGCCGCTGTCGGCGCACAACGGGTTCCTCGGCTCACGGCCGTTCTCCCGAGCCAACGCTGCGCTCGCCGCCGCCGGTCGCGACCCGATCGACTGGCGCCTGTAGCGGCGTCCCGGATCAGACGATGCGGGCCACCGGCTGGAGGTCCCGCGAGGAGCGCCCGACGAGCACCGTGTACTCGCCGGCCTGCACGACCCAGTCGCCGTCGATCCACGACGAGAACGCCCGCCGGTCGAGGTCGATGTGCACCCGCTCCTCGCCGCCGTCGCGCAGGTCGACCCGGCGGAACCCGGCGAGCTGCCGTCGCGGCCGGTCGTCATCGCCGTCCGGCGGCTCGACGTAGACCTGGACCACCTCGGAGCCGGGGCGCGGCCCGGTGTTCTTGACCGTGAGCTCGACGCTGGCGCCGTGCTCGGCGCTGCCCTCGACCACCGGGGCGTCGAGCTCGAACGTCGTGTAGCCGAGGCCGAAGCCGAACGGGAACAGCGGCTCGATCTCCTGGCGGTCGTACCAGCGGTGCCCGACGAGCAACCGTTCGCCGTACTCGGCTCGGCCGTCCGCACCGGGGTAGTGGGCGAACGCCGGCGTGTCCTCCAGCTGGCGGGGGAACGTGATCGGCAGCCGGCCGCCTGGCTCCTGCTCGCCCAGCAGCACGTCGGCCAGGGCGTCGCCGATCTCCTGGCCGGGGAACCAGATCTGCAGCACGGCCGGCACGTCATCGAGCCATGGCATCGTCACGGGCGACCCGGTGTTGAGCACCACGACGGTCCGCGGGTTGGCGCCGACGACCGTGCGCACGAGGTCGTCCTGGTCGCCGGGCAGGGCCAGCGACGTCCGGTCCTCGCCCTCGGTCTCCCAGTCGTCGTCGGTGCCGACGATCACGATCGCCACGTCGGCGCTGGCGGCCAGCGCCGACGCCCGCTCGAGGTGGTCGCCCTCCGGCACGGGTCTGGCGCCGACGACGAGCCCGCGCACGAGGTCGGGTTCTCCGAGCGGGTAGTCGACGGTCACCTCGTACGGTCGGTCCTCCAGCTGGATCGTGCCGCGGACCTCCGGGCTGCCGATGCCGAAGAAGGCGCCGCCGCGTTGCGGCTCGGCGAGCTCGACGATGGTCTCGCCGTCCAGTGCCACGCCGGCGGCACCGACGGCGCGCAGCCCGATCTCCCAATCGCCCGCGTGGTCGGGCTGGAACGTGCCGGTGACGCGAGCGCTGAACCGCGTCGCGCTCATGCCGGTGACCGGCGGCTTGTCCCAGTACCAGGCCAGGCGGCTGACGTCGGTCGTGCCCGTGGCCCCCGACTCGTCTTCGAAGGCGACGGCGAAGTTCCCGCGCATCGTCGGCAGGTACTTGGCGATCGTCCCGCCGGTCTCGAACGTGACGTCGGGGAGCCGCTCGGCGAGTGCCTCCAAGGGACCCCGGCCGTGATCCGGCTTGACCCGCGCGCTGCCCCCACCCTGGATGCGCCCGAAGCGGGCGTACGGGCCGATCAGCGCGAGGCGCGGCACGGTGGGCGCCAACGGCAGCGTGGCGTCGTCGTTCTTCAGCAGCACCATCGCCCGAGTCGCCGCCGCACGGATCACTTCGCGGGTCTCGGGGTCGTCGGCGGTCTGCTCAGCCGTGTCCGCCTCGGCCGCGCCGGTCCACTCGGCCAGGCCCAGCAGGCGGCCGACGGCGACGTCGAGGTCGTGCTCGGTCACCGCGCCGGCGCGCACCTCGTCGAGCAGGTGCTGACCCCGCTGGCGGGCCGGACCCGGCATCTCGAGGTCGAGGCCGGCGAGCAGGGACTCGCCGGCGCTGTGGCAGCCGAACCAGTCGCTGACGACGACGCCGTCGAACCCCCACTGGCCGCGCAGCACCTCGTTGAGCAGCCACGGGTGTTCACCGCAGAACGTCCCGTTGAGACGGTTGTACCCGCTCATCACGGCGCGCACCCCGGCCCGCTTCACGGCGGCCTCGAACGGCAGGAGGTAGAGCTCGCGCAACGTCCGCTCGTCGATCTCGCTGGAGATCGTCATCCGCTCGAACTCGGTGTCGTTGCCGACGAAGTGCTTGATGCACGACGCCACGCCCTCGGCCTGGAGGCCCTCCACGTAGGCCACGGCCAACTCCGCGGTGAGCAGCGGGTCCTCGCTCATGCACTCGAAGTTGCGCCCGCCGATCGGCGTGCGGTGGAGGTTGACGGTCGGGCCGAGGACGACCTGGGCGCTCTTCGAGCGGGCCTCGCGCCCGAGGGCGTGGCCGATGCGCCGGACGAGCTCCGGATCCCAGGTCGCGCCGAGTGCCACGCCGCACGGGAACGAGGCCGATGCGGCCCCGGTCCACGACGTGCCGCGCACGCCGGCCGGGCCGTCGGACATGCGGATCGCGGGCACCGCCGGGTCGTCGAAGGCGGCGGTGTGCCAGACGTCGGCGCCGGCCAGCAGCTCCACCTTCTGCTCGACGGTCAGTAGATCGGGGGTCACCACGGGCGCCGACCGTAGTGCTGGGGTCTCACCACTAGCGTCGGCGGGCGATGGGGGCACCGATCGAGCGGCGACGGGTCCTGCTGGACGGGTACCCGGTGGCCGTCGAGCGACGGGGCGACGTGCTCGTGGCCGGCGACGGGCGCGAGGTGGACGTCGACGCGGCGGTGCACCTCCCGCCGGTCGAGCCGACGAAGATCCTCTGCGTCCACCTCAACTACGAGAGCCGGGTGCGGGAGTTCATGACCAAGCTCCCACCGGCGCCGACGTACTTCCACAAACCGATCACGGCACTCAACGCCCACGGCGGCGACGTCGTGCGGCCGGACCGCTGCCGGTGGTTGAACTACGAGGGCGAGATCGCCATCGTGATCGGCCGCACGTGTCGGAACGTGGCGCCGGCCGACGCCGGCCAGTACATCGCCGGGTACACGGTCGCCAACGACTACGGGCTGCACGACTTCCGGGACACCGACGCCGGGTCGATGCTGCGGGTCAAGGGTTCCGACACGCTCTGCCCGGTCGGCCCGGCGCTCGTCGAGGGGTGGGACTTCCACGGCAAGGGCATCCGCACGCTGGTCAACGGCGAGGTGCGCCAGGACGGCTCGACCGACGAGATGGAGTGGGACATGCACTACCTCGTCGCCGACCTGGCCCGCACGATCACGTTGGTGCCCGGCGATCTCGTGCTCTCCGGGACGCCGGCCAACTCCCGGCCCGTCGAGCCCGGCGACGTGGTGACCGTGGAGGTCGAGGGGCTCGGCGCGCTGACCAACCGCATCGTGGCCGGGCCGACGCCGATCCGCGACGACGTGGGCGCCCAGCCGTCCGAGTCGGAGGAGGTGCGGTCGACTGCCCTCGGCGGTGACTGGGAGCACCGCGGCGTGCGGGCGCCGCAGGGCCCCGGCGCCCAGCACTACCAGTCGGCCCTGGACGACGACTGATGGCGCCCACCCCCATCCGAGGGTTTCCTGCATCCGAGGGTCAGCTGCGGGGATGCCCCGCATGAAACCCTCGGATGCGGTCCTCGTGGAGGGCGTGGCGGTCTCACCAGACCACCTGATCGGCGGCGACCGCGTCTCGTCCCCGTCGACGTTCGAGGACCGGTCACCGCTGGACTGGTCGTGGAAGCTGGCCGACGTCGCTCGAGGCGATGCGGCGACGGCCGACGCCGCCGTCGGCGCCGCGGTCGACGCGTTCCCGGCGTGGGCGGCCCTCGGCCCGGCCGGTCGGGGCGAGCTGCTGCACCGGCTGGCCGACCTCGTCGACGCCCACACCGAGGACATCGCCATCGTCGAGACCGTCGACATGGGGATGCTCCACGAGTCGATGCGCCTGCGCCTCGTCGCCCGTGGCGCCGTGAACTTCCGCACCTACGCCGACCTGGCGGCGAGCTACGAGGAGCGCCACTGGTCGTCCAAGGGCACGGCCAACACCGTCGTGCGGATGCCGGCCGGGCCGGCGGTGATCATCACGCCGTGGAACGCGCCGTTCATGCTGTCGACGTGGAAGGTGGCGCCGGCGCTGGCTGCCGGCAACACCGTGATCCTCAAGCCGGCCGAGTGGTCACCGCTGTCGTGCTCGCTGCTCGCCGACCTCACGGTCGAGGCCGGGTTCCCGCCCGGCGTGTTCAACCTCGTGCAGGGCATCGGCGAGGAGGTCGGTCCGCCGCTGGTCGGCGATCCGCGAGTGCGCCGGATCAGCTTCACCGGTTCGCCCGAGACGGCCCGCCACATCGGGCGGGCGGCGGCCGAGAACATCGTGCCGTTCACCGCCGAGCTCGGCGGCAAGAACCCGCTGGTCGTCTTCGCCGACGCCGATCTCGACGCTGCGGCGCGCAAGGCGGCCGGGCAGTACGACGACTCCGGGCAGGTCTGCCTGGCCGGGACCCGGCTGCTGGTCGAGGCATCGGCGCGTGACGAGTTCGTCGACCGGTTCCAGCGCTACGTCGACGCCCACGTCCTCGGCGACAGCCGTGAACCGTCGACGACGATCGCCCCGATGATCCACCCCGACCACGTGGCGCGGGTGCTCGGCTTCGTCGACCGGGCCCGGGATGCCGGCGACACCATCGTGCGTGGCGGCCACCGGGTCGGCGACACCCTGCACGTCGAGCCGACGTTGATCGAGCCTCGCTCCAACCAGAGCGAGGTCGTGCAGCACGAGGTGTTCGGCCCGGTGCTGACGCTGCAGACGTTCGCCGACGAGTACGAGGCCGTGGCACTGGCCAACTCGACGCCCTACGGGCTGTCGGCGATCGTCTACACGTCGTCGCAGGAGCGGGCGGAACGGGTCGGCCGAGCGATCCGCGCCGGCATCGTGTGGGTCAACACGTTCCTCGTGCGCGACCTCACGGCGCCCTTCGGCGGCATCGGCATCTCGGGCATCGGCCGGGAGGGCGGCGACTACGCCCTCGACTTCCACAGCGACCTCAAGACCCTCCAGATCGCCGACGACACCACGTCCTGATGGCCTCGCTCGCTGCGTCACGAACGCTCGGGAACCAGCCAGTCCGCTCAGGGGATCCAGAGCGTGATGTCGCCCTCGACCCGGATGCGCAGGTGCTCGTGGGGGCTGGAGAACTCGAAGTCGAACGCTCGTGTCGGCACCAGCCAGCTCGAACCGCTCGAACGCCTTGGCGAAGTGGCACCCGCCGCCATCCTGGAAGTCGTCGACGTCGTACGTCGCCTCGACGACGCACTTCCCGGGGTCGTCCTCGGTCGCCGTCGCCCACACGTCGACCGACGGCGGTGACCCCTCGACCGGGTGGGAGACGGCGGGGTTGTACGTGTCGCCGTCGTCGTAGGAGTCCTCGGCCGTCGAGCGGAGCAACTCGTCGTCGACGCCGACGTCGAAGCTGATCTCGCCCTCGTTCCACGAGTACTCGTCGCCGTCGTTGAGCACGGTGATCTTGTCGACGACGACGACCGCCGTGTGGGGCACCGTCGCGGTCCCGTATCGCCAGGACAAGCCGTCGTCGTCGATGGCGTAGGCGGTGATGAAGTAGGTGTGCGCGGCAAGGATGTCGAACGGCTCCGACGTGAACTCCTGGATGTGCTCGCCACTGGCGGCGGTCTGCGAGTCGGCGTGGATCGGGAAGCCGTTGTAGCCGTAGCCGATGACTTCGGGGTTGGAGGACAGGTACACCGTCACGGTGGCGGGCACGGTCGTGTGCACGTAGACGGTGCCGTCGGTGTTCAGCCAGCCCTCGTCGATGCAGTTCACGCCCAGGTGGTCGCCCGGATCCGACGGCGACCATCGTGCAGCCGTGGTTGCTGATCAGCTCGTCCCAGGGACGGGTGTGGTGCCGCCCGCCGCCGTGGGCGGCGTCGCGGTGAGATCGCCGGTCCCGGAGCGGACGTCGGCCGAGCCGCCATCGTCGGCTCCGGCTCGGTCGGCACGGTCGGCGCCGTCGCGCTCAGGTCGTCGGGCACCGGTCCCGACCCGGCGGCCAACCACTCCACCTCGATCGGCCTCGGCGCAGAGCATCGTGCCTGCAGCGACCCCTGTGCCCGCGGCGTCGGGGGAAGGTCATCGGAGACCGACAGCACGTCGTCCGGCGGCACCGGACCGGCCGCGGCCCGGCCGGCGACCACCACGGTCGAGGCCGCGATGAGCCCGAGGCCGACGAAGGTCGAGCGACGTCCACGACGCCGTGACCTGCTGGAACGGTTGTGGCGTCGATCGGTGGTGCGCATGGTGCAACCTCTCCGTGGGGACCGCGTGGAGCCGCGTGTCGCCCGTCCTGACGAACGACGGCGGCGGTCCCTTACGAACGAGATGTCGGCCGAGGCCGCGGCCGGGTACATCTAGGGTTGGCGCAGCGAGAGGGGCCGTGATGGAGTCGCTGCAGGTCAACGCCATCTTCCCGGCGATCGCGGCAGCGGACGCCGCCGAGTTCAAGCAAGTCGCCGCAGACGTGCTGAGCGTCGCTTCGTCCGAACCGGGCACGTTGCAGTACGACTGGTTCTTCAGCGATGACGGCGGGCGCTGCGTGGTCAGGGAGGCGTACGCGAGTTCCGACGCAGTTCTCGAACACCTCGGGCACGTCGGACCGATGCTCGGGCGCCTGGTCGAGCTCGGCGGCGGGCTCGAGCTGGAGGTGTTCGGCGATCCGTCGCAGGCGCTCTCCGAGGCCATCGCTGCGTTCGACCCGGCGGTGTACAGCTACGTCCAAGGCAAGTAGTCCGCATCACCCGGGGCGACGTGCCGCTCGACGGACGACGAGCAGGTAGGTGAGCGCGCCGCAGGTCGCGTAGAGGGCGGCTTGGACGTTGAGGAGGAGCTTGACGCCGAGGTGGTCGACGAGGCACCGACGGCCGAGCTTGCTAGCGAGTCAACGCAGGCGCATCCGAGATCGACGGTCAGCCCGCGCAGCGAATGCAGCGGGTGGCGGTCGGAAGGGCGGCCACCCGCTCGAGCCCAATCGAGCCACCGCACACCGCGCAGAGGACCCGTCCGTGCTGTTCCAGCTGGCTGCGCGTGACGACGAGCGCGTCAGCGTCCGCCCGTGCCTGACGCAGCAGTGCGGTGGCCTGCGCTCGTTCGTAGGCGATCGTTGCGCCCTCGGGATCGTGCTCGTCATCGGTGGAGGTCAACTCCGACCCCTCGACGATGGCCGCAACGATGTCTTCGAGCGAAGCGATCTGGCGAGCGGTCCGCTCCCGCGCGAACTCGACGCTGGCGAGGACGCTCTGGAGATCCGGCGCGCTCACCTTGTGAGCTTCGCCGGTCGCCGGGGCCGGGCAACGACGCAGTTTCGTCAGGGGCGGCGGCTAGACAGGCCAGGTGGCCAACCGGATCACTGCCTGGTGCATCGATTGCGACGGACCCCGACAAGCTGGCGACGTTCTGGACGGCCGTGCTCGGATGGGTCGTGATCGAGAGGATGCGGACGGTGTGTCGATCAAACCGTCGGCCGACGCCGGGTGGAGCATCGACCTCCTCCTCGTGCCGGACGGTCCGAAGCGCGGCAAGAACCGGCTGCACCTCGACGTGAACCCGACCGATCGCGACCAGGACGCCGAGCTGCAACGACTGCTCGAGCTCGGTGCCCGACCGGTGGACATCGGCCAGGGTGACGTCACGTGGCACGTGCTCGCCGATCCCGAGGGCAACGAGTTCTGCCTCCTGCGCCGCCGGGTCGAGCCGGAGCTCGCCTGACCTCGGACGCGACGACGGCCGACCCGCTCCGATGGAGACAGGCCGGCCGCTGGGTCATGAGGCTCGACGCCTCATCCGTAGAAGTACCACGGGTTCGTCTGTGACAGCGTCCACGCGATGTCGGTGAAGACCGGCAGCGCAGCGCCGTAGTGGGTCCCGGTGGTGGCAGGCGCGAGGGTGGTCGTCGGGTTCAGTGCGGGCGGCGCGACGGACGGGGTCGTGCTCGGCCCACTCGTGATGTCCGTGGTCGATGGGATGGTCACGGGGGCGTCGGTGACAACGATGGCCGAATCGACGGTCGTCAGGGGCGTGGCGCCGATGACCGGCGTCGAGGTGATCACGGGGTGGTCGACGGTCTCGATCACCACGCTGTCGTCGGCCGACGCGGCGCCGGCCGACGCGGTCAGACCGAGGATCGTGCCGCCGACGATCGTGACGGCGGTGATGAGCTTGTTCATTGGGGATTTCCTTTGTGGTGAGGTCCGTGCTGTTGTGCGGACGTTGATGGCTGCAGTGTCCGCCCGCGGCGGCTGCAGTGGCATCGACCACTCGGATGACCCACCAGGTGGTGAACGGGTCCACCGATCGGTGGACGCAGGGTGCGCTGTTGAGCTAGCGCGTCCAGCCGGAGGGCGGGCGATCGAACCAGACGTGCACCTGGCCGGTGCCGATCGAGTTCTCGTAGTCGCTGTAGCGCGTGCCCGGGGCGACGCACTCCCGCCCGCCGATCGCCGCCACCATCATCAGGTAGTGCCCGAACATCGCTTCGGGCTTGTAACGCAGGAACTCCGGCATCGTCTCGATCACCCGGGCGTGGTCGCCGGCCTCCAGCCACGCCAGCCGCTCCAGGTCGGCCTGACGGGCCTCAGGGGTGCGGATGTGCGCCGGGTCCGACGCCTCGTGGGCGCGCAGCTGGCGCAGCTTCCAGAACGTGTGGCTCATCGCGCCGCTGGCCATCAGGACGACACGCCGACCGCTGCGCTCGACGGCGCGCCCGATCGCCTCGCCGACGAGCAGGAAGTCGTCGGTCTCCGCGGTCTGCGCCGTGCTGACGCTCACCCACCGCTCGTCGCGCTGCAGGAACGGCAGCAGGTTGGTGGTCGGGTAGTGAATCGGTAGGTACGGGTCGTCGATCGGGGTCATCCACGAGCCGGCCGCGGTGACCTCCTCGCCGATGAGCGTGGCCAGCTCCGGGTCGCCGGGGAAGTCGTAGGGCATCTGGCACATGCCCCGTGGCAGCTCCTCCGACGTGTACCGACCCGATCGCCGTTCGTGGGCGGCGACGACGAACTCCACCGTGGTGTGCCAGTGGGCGTCGAACACGACGATCGTGTCCGGCCGGACGCGATCGACGGCTTCCGCCCGCATGCGGTGCAGCCCGGGGACGAGGCTGATCTCCTGGCCGTCGTTGAGCTCTCGCCGCACGTCTTCGGGCAGGACCATCGTCGGGACGTGGGCGACCAGCGCGGCGCCGACGACTGCTCCCACGGTCACGGCGCCACCGACCGGGCCGCCCCCGCCCGTTCGACCAGCCAGGCGAACAACGGATCGGTGGCGCTCGACGGCAGCAGCTCGGGGTGCCACTGGACGGCGACCACGTCGTGGCCCGGCCACTCCAGCGCCTCGATCGTGCCGTCGGCGCTCCGGGCGGCGACCACCCAACCCTCGGCCACCCGTTCGACCGTCTGGTGGTGCAGCGAGTTGACGGTGTGGCCGGGCCCGTAGAAGTCGTGCAGTCGCGTCCCGTGCTCGACGGTCAGCTCGTCGATCCGGTCGGCGGGCGGGACGTCGTAGCGGGCGTGTTCGGGGACGTGCTGGTGCAGCGACCCGCCGGCCCACACGTTGAGCAGCTGCAGCCCCCGACAGATCCCGAGCACCGGGACGTCATCGGCCATCGCCACGTCGATGAACCCGAGCTCGAGCCGGTCGCGCGCCGGCTCGGGTGGGTACAGATCGGTCTCCGCCGCGGCGCCGTACAGCGCCGGGTCGACATCGGCGCCGCCGGACAGCAGCAGGCCGTCGAGCCGGCCGACGAACTCGTTCGGGTCGACGTGCAGCGGCAGGTGGACGGGCAGCCCGCCGGCGGCGGTGACGGCTCGGGCGTAGTCGTTGACGTAGACGTCGATGGCGACGTCAGCGAGGCTGCCCGGGAACCCCCGCACGTCGGCACCGCGCTTGCGCCGACCCGTCAACCCGATCAGTGGGCGTCCACTCATGCGCACGCGACGGTACCGCCGAGGCGCGCGACCATGGTGTGCGGGATGGATCCGGAGACGGCGCGCCGATGACCCGGGAGCGGCGCGGGTACCGCGATCGCCATGAGGCGGGCGAGGTGTTGGCTCCGCTCGTCGCTCAGCACCTCGGCCCTGACGCGACGGCGACGATCGTGCTCGGGCTGGCCCGCGGCGGCGTGCCGGTCGGGGCGCCGATCGCCGACGCACTGGGCTGCGAGCTCGACGTCCTGACGGTGCGCAAGATCGGCGCGCCCGGCCATCGCGAGCTGGCCATCGGAGCGCTGGCCTCCGGCGGCCTGATGGTGCTCAACGACGACCTGGTCGAGCGACTGCAGCTCCGTCAGCGCGATGTGGAGACACAGGCCCGGTTGGCGCACGACGAGCTGGTGGCGCGAGAGGCCCGGTTCCGCCGCGACGTCCCGCCGCCGGCGCTCGCCGGACGTACCGTCGTCGTGGTCGACGACGGGCTGGCGACTGGCGCCACGATGCGCGCCGCGCTCGACGCGGTTCGATCGGTCGACGCCGCCACGGTGATCGCTGCGGTCCCGGTCGGAGCGCCCGACTCGTGCCGCGTCGTCGCCCGCTCGGCCGATGCGCTGATCTGCCCGCTGCAGCCCGAGGAGTTCAGCGCCGTCGGGCAGTGGTACCGCGACTTCTCGACCACGACGGACGACGACGTCGCCCGCCTGCTCGCCGCCCATCGCCGCTGATCACACAGGGCGGCCACCTCGATGGCGAAAGCGACCGGCGCTCTGCCACGGACCGGGCCGGCCGGCGGCCACCTCCGGCGTCGACGCCAGCAGCCGCTCCAGCTTTGCCGGGTTGACGACGAGGCGGATCTCCGTGACGTGCTCGTCGTCGCTCGAGACCACCAGCACCGCCCACCCTGCGGCGGTGTGGGTCAGGAGGCCCGGCTCGTCGTTGATGCGACACGGCGTCAGCAACGGATCGTCGCCGAGGCCACGGCCGAGCCCGACGAGCAGCTTCATCACGCGGTCCCGGCCGATCACCGGCCGCATGGCGGCGTGGACGACCCCGCCACCGTCGCTGGTCATCACGACGTCGGGGGCCAGCGACGCGAGCAGCGCGTCGACCTCACCCTCGAGGATCGCCGACACGAACCCGTCGGCGATCCGCTCGGCGCGCGCCCGGTCGGCGGGTGACCGTTCGGCGGGCACGGTGACGTGACGACGCGCCCGGTGCAGCGCCTGCCGGCACGCCGGCTCGGACCGCCCCACCGCCTCGGCGACGGTGGCGTAGGGATAGTCCAGGACGTCGTGCAGCACGAGCACCGCCCGCTCGATCGGGGTCAGCCGTTCGAGCAGCAGCAGGAAACCCATGGTCAGGGTCTCCCGCCGCTCGAGGGCGTCGCCCGGCCCGTCATCCGTGGCGACGGGCTCGGGCAGCCACACCCCGGGGTAGGACTCGCGCTGCAGCCGGGCCGACCGCAGCACGTCGAGCGTGCGACGGGTGGTGACCGTCACGAGCCACGCCTCGGGGACGTCGATCGACGACCGATCGGCCTCGGCCCAGCGCAGCGCCACGTCGCCGAGCACATCCTCGGCCTCCGCGACGCTGCCCAGCATCCGGTAGGCGATCGCCATCAGCTTCGGGCGCGCCGCCTCGAGGACGTCCGCTGGTTCGGTGACGCTCACACCGGCGCCAGCTCCCGATCTGCGTCACCGGCGAGCACCCGCTCGGCGGCGGCGACGCCGGAGAGGATCGACGCATCCGCCAACGTCCCGCTCGGTCCCACCCAGTCACCAGCGATCGCCAGGCCGCGCACGGGACCGGCCACGGCGACCGTCGGGCGCCCGCCGGGACCACCCGTCGCGACCCGGGCATGGTCGCCGACGACCATCGAGCGAGGGACGTAGCGGGCGTCGACGACGTGGTCCCGCCAGTCGGGCTGGGCGACGTCGAGCACGCGCTCCAGGCTGGCGCGGTGGTCGCCGGTCTCGTCGCCGGGACGCAGGTAGCGACCGACGTTGATCACCGCGCCGCCGGGGGGAGCGACGTCGGCCACCGAGCTCTGGACGCTGATGAACACCGGGTCGTCGAGGCCGAGGACGTTGGGGAACCGCTGCTGCGGGAGGGGACGGAGGGCGACGTCCAGGTGCGCCATCCGCACGGGGACTGCCGCCGCGGCCGCGGCGTCCACCCGGCGAGCGGCCTCGCCGTCCAGCAGCCTGGCCGCCCCGGACGGGTCGTTGACGGCGATCACGACGGCTGCCGCCGGGAGGGCCCGACCGTCGGCCAGCGTCACGCCGTGCACCACGTCGCCATCGTGGTCGACGGAGGCCGCCGTCGAGCGGGTGAGGAGCTCGCCGCCGTTGGCCCGCACCACGTCGGCCAGGCCCTCGACGAGCGATGACCACCCGCCGTGCAGGTACAGCACGCCGTGCGCCGCCGCGCGGAGCTGGGCGGTGGCGGCGCCGGCATCGAGGAGCTCATGGTCGGCGGTGTAGGTGGCGGTGCGGACGATCGACGCCAGCACGGCTCGGCCGGCAGGGTCGTCGGTCACCCCGTCGATCCAGTCGACGGTCGGCCGCCCCGACCAGTCGGCGGCGGCGCGGGCGCCGAGGCCCGTCATCGCCCGGGTGACCCGCATCCGGTCACGGACGTTGGCCCGCAGGTGGCCCACGGCTGAGACCACGGCGCCGCCCTCGTACACCCCGGCCTTGAGCAGGTGGGGCATCCGGCCGCGCACCTCGACGCCGAGCCGACGGAGCACGGGAAGGCCGCCGCCGGCGCGGTAGAGGGCGTGGGGCCCGAGGTTCAGGTCGAATCCGTCGCGGCGACGGGTCCGGGCCCGCCCGCCGAGGTGCTCGCCGCCCTCCAGCACGGTGACGGCTCGGCCGCTCCTGGCGATGGTGGCGGCGGCGGTCAGACCGGCCAGCCCACCGCCGATGACGACCGTGGTGTCGGTGGCGCGTGTTCGTTCCATGCCATCCAGACGATCGACCACGCTCACGTGTGACATCAGATCCAGTTTCCGAGCGTCCGTGCCGCAGTGAGCACGGATGGTCAGGCCGAGGAGCGGAGTCTTCGGAGCGAGCGAGGCCGTTCAGCGTGTCAGCGACCGGCCAGCTCCTTGTCGAGCGGCGTCGGGAACCGGGGGATCACCCGCGTGCCGTCCATCCACGTCGTGAGCCGGGCCGCCTCGGCGGCGATCGACCGCTCGACGTGCTTCGGCACCGTCTCCAGCACCCGGGTGGCGACCACGCCGCCGGGACGCTGGCTCCAGGCACCGACGACGCGGCCGTCGACCCAGATCGTCGGCCCGGCGTTGCCGTTGCGATCGAAGAGCACCTCGCGGTGCGGACCGAGATACCACTCACGGTGCCGCCAGCCCATCGTCGTCGGGTCGAGGCTCGGCAGCAGCGCCACGACCGGGTGCTCGACCGGCACCATCGGGGGATCGACGTCATCGGCGAGCAGCCACGCCGGCGCGGCTGGGCCGTCGGGCCCGTCCGGGCCGTCGACCGTCACCCCGACCGCCCCGACATCGGCGAGGGCCGCACGGACGTGCGCCTTGGTCCACTTCGTCCACCATGCCAGGTCCTCCGTCGTCCCGGGTCCGAACGTGCGCAGCCACCGCCGGGCGACCTCGGCGCGCGCCTCGGCGGCCGGGATCATCGCCAGCTCGCCGGTCCAGTCGCCGATCGGCGCCCAGCGGTACTGGCTGGAGATCCAGGAGCCGAGCGGCCGGCCGCGGGCCAGCTTGCCCTCGGTCGACATCATGAACAGCAGGCGCGTCGACACGCCGATGGTGCCGGCGTACGGCTTGCCGGCGGCCATCTCGACCTGGTGGGCGAGATCGGGCACGAGCTTGGTGAGCTTGCTCGCTGGCAGCGGGCCGTGCTCGGCGAGGGCGGCCAGCGTCTCGGCCTCGAGCCGGGCGATCAACGTCTCGACGTCGTCGCTGATGCCGGCTTCGGTCAGCAGCGCCACCAGCTTGCGCCGCTCCCCCGCCACCAGCGCATCGGTCGACGACCGTTGGAGCGCGGGCGCCAGCTCCACGGGGACCACGAACATCGTCCGGCGCATCGCCAGGAGGCGCAGCACGGTTCGTCGCTCGTAGAGGGCGTCCTCGAGGTCGGCGACGGTGAACGGCCGCAGCCGGGCCCAGAGGCTGAGGTACACCGTCGCCGGGTCCGACGAGTGCAGGCCAACGAGATCGCCGGCGACCTGCTCGATCGATGCCGCCGGGCGGGCCAGATGGTGGCGGACCAGCAACCGGTGGCGGCGCGCGGCGATGTCGACGTGGCGCATCGCGCACGACGATCGCGCGGATCGTCGACCGGTACCGTGCCGACGGTGCAGCTCGACGTCTCGTGCGCCGACCTCGACGCCACGATCGGCGCGCTGGGCGTGCTCGGGTTCCGCCTCGAGATGACGATGCCGGCCGACGACCCGGCCGTGGCGGTGCTCGGCGGTCACGGCATCGGCGTGCGCGTCGAGCGCGCCGCTGCGCCGTCGGGGACGGACGCCGCCAAGCGCATCGGCCGGGCGGGCATGCACTACCGCGACCTGCTGCCGGGGCGGGAGGGCGGGTTCATCGCCTCGCACATCACGATCCCCGGCGGCGGCCCGGTGTCCGACTACGTGCACCACCACGACGTGCGGTTCCAATTGATCTTCTGCCGGCGCGGATGGGTGCGGGTGGTCTACGAGGACCAGGGCCCGCCGTTCACCATGCGCGCCGGTGACTGCGTGGTGCAGCCCCCGCACATCCGCCACCGGGTCATCGAGAGCTCGCCCGGTCTGGAGGTCGTCGAGCTGACCACGCCCGATGTCCATGCCACGTACGTCGACCACGACCTGGCGCTGCCGACGGTCGTCGTGCGGCCGGAGCGCGATTTCGGCGGGCAGCGGTTCCTCCACGATCGCGCCGCCGGTGCCTCGTGGCGCCCGCTGCCGCGGCCCGGGTTCGAGGCCCGCACCATCGGCGTCGACGTGGCGACCGGCGGCCTGGCCGGCGCCCGGGTCGTGCGGGCCGTCTCCGACGGAGCGACGTCAACGTTCGGTCGGCACCGCGGCGAACTGCGCTTCTGGTTCGTCCTCGAGGGGGCGGCCGTGCTGCGCATCGACGGCCGGGCCGACCGGTCGTTGGTCGCCGACGACGCACTGGCCGTGCCGGGTGGTGTGGACCACGCTCTGGTCGGGTGCTCTCCCGACTTCCAGCTGCTCGAGGTGTCGCTCCCTGCTGTCGTCGACGTCAGCCGGGGGTGACGGCCTCCGGCACCACGGCCTTGATGGCGTCGCCGCGGCGGATGGTGCCGCCAACCAGGACACGAGCGCAGATGCCGCGCAGGTTGAGCGAGCGGCCGACGGGCGAGTTGACGAAGCGCATCGCTTCCATGCCGAATCGGGCGGTGAACTTGGCGCACCCGCGGTGCGGTGGCTCCGTGACCTCGACGACGGCGTCGCCGATGTGCAGCCGGGTGCCGGGCGGCAGCTCCTCCACGCCGAGGTGGAGATCGACGTACAGCTGATCGCCGGCCGGCGGCCAGTCGTCGATCTCGCCGGCGATCGCCGCCGCCGACCGGGCGTTCATGATGTTCAGCTGCTTCAGGGGGTGTGCGTTGCCGTCGTCGGTCTCCCGGCTGCCGCGCGTGCTCCAGTTGTCGCCGACCAGACCGACGTCGTCGTCGAGCTCCGCGACGTCGAGGACCTCACGGTCGGCCTTGCTCGGTCGGCGGACGATCAGCTCGAGCCGGCCGTCACCGATGGGCGAGGCGCGGATGTGATCCAGATGTCGTTCGAGCTCGGCGGTCGTGCGATGGTCCACGGGCGCAGTCTCGTCGGCCGTGCCGGACGAGCTCCAGTCAGTTCGGTGGCCGCGCGACGTCGCGATCCAGCCACTTGTGCGGCGTCTCGGGGACGGGCTCGGTGGCCCGCCGCACGGCGTCGTCGACCGACGTCGCCCGCTGGGCGAGCGCCCGATGGCTGGAGCGGACGAAGCCGGCGGCGACGGCGTGGTCGAAGAACGCCAGCAGCGCGGCGAAGTACCCGTCGATGTCGAGGAACACCACCGGCTTGGCGATCAGGCCGAGCTGGTTCCACGTCAGCAGCTCGAGGCTCTCGTCGAGGGTGCCGAACCCGCCCGGGAGCACCACGAAGCCGCCGCACAGCTCGCTCATCCGCGCCTTGCGCTCGTGCATGGTGCCGACGGTCTCCAGCTTCGTCAGGCCGGCGTGGGCGATCTCGGCGCCGACGAGGTGATCGGTGATGACGCCGGTCACCTCGCCACCGCGCTCGAGGGCGGCGTCGGCGACGACACCCATCAACCCGACGTGACCACCGCCGTAGACGAGGCCGATGCCGGCGTCGGCGATCGTCGAGCCGAGGTCGCGGGCGACGTCGACGAAGCGGTCACTGAGTCCGGCGTTCGATCCGCAGAAGACGCCGATCCGACGGGTCACGGCGGCAGGGTACGACGCCCGGTGGCGACGTCAGCCCATGACCACGGCCTGCGTCTGGGTGACCTGGGCGACGCGCTTGCCCCGGTCGTCGAGGAGGTCGGTCTGCACGACGATCGTGGTGCGTCCGACGTGCAGCGGGCGGGTGGTCGAGTGCACCGCGCCGTCGCGCACGCCGCGGAAGAAGTTGGTCTTCGACTCGATGGTCGACGTCGTGGCACCGGCCGGGAGGTTGAGGTAGGCGCAGATGCCGCCGACGCTGTCGGCCATGCCCATCACGGCGCCGCCGTGGAGGGCGCCGAAGGTCGTGCAGAGATCCGCTCGCCAGGGCATCGTCGCCGTGACCTCGGCCGGTTCGGCGGTGATCAGGCGCACGCCGAGCTCCACGGTGAACGGCATCAGGGCGGCCATCGCCTCCAGGTCGGGGGTCGGCTCGGTCGTCATCACGGCTCCTCGATCGTCGTGCAGTGCCGACCCAGCCTCGCCCAGGACGGACGGGCCGTCCATGACGTGGGGAGTCATGGGTGCAGGACGCCGGACGGCCTGCTAGCAAACGGTCGTGCCACGAACGGCGATTGGCGACGCGGCGACCCGGCGGCGGTCGCTGCTCGAAGCGGCGACGGCGGTGGTCCGCGAGGACGGACCGCGGGCGACGATGGAGTCGATGGCGGCCGCCGGTGGCGTGACCAAGCCGATCCTGTACCGCCACTTCGGGGATCGGCGCGGCTTGGTGGCGGCGATCGGTGAACGCTTCCAGCGAGAGCTCGGTGACGCGATCAACGCAGCGCTCGAGACGCAGGGACGGCCGGGCGACGGTTCGGTGCTGCGGGCGACGATCGACGCCTACCTGTCGCTGGTCGAGCGGGAGACCGAGCTGTACCGGTTCCTGGTCCAGCAGGACGCCCGCTCGGGCAACGAGATCTCGTCGGCGTTCGTCGCCCAGGTCACCGCCCAGGTGGCCGAGCTGGTCGGCGGCGCGCTGGTCGCCTCCGGGCGCGACCCGGCGCCGGCCGAGCTGTGGGCGGTGGGGATCGTCGGCATGGTCCACGCCGCCGGCGACTGGTGGGCCCAGGAGCGCCCCGAGCTCGACCGCACGGCGGTCGTCGACGGGCTGACCGAACTGCTCTGGCGCGGCCTCGCCGCCCTCAACAGCCCATCACCCCACCCCTGACGACGACCGGCGAGAACCAGATTGCAGCGCTCAGCCAGAGGTGGCGTCGAGGTGTTGGAGGAGGTCGTGGGCGGCCAGCTCGACGGCTTTGTGGCGCCACTCGCTGGCCCGGTACACGCAGGCGATCAGGCCGCTGCGGTGGACCCGGCGCAGGTCGCCGTAGACGAAGGCGCAGCGGGCCTTGGTCCCGTCCGCGGCGCCCTCGGTCAGCCCGAGGTGCCACGCCGCGTACTCCTCCCACGAGTGCGACTCGAGGTAGGCGTTCTGCGCATCCGCCTTCGGTTGCACCTCTCCCCAATCGCTGTCGAGCACGTACTGCCGGGCATCGATCAGGCGCCGGGCGTTGGCCACCGCAGCCTCGTTGAGCGTGTAGGACGCCATCGCCCCATCATCGCGAGTTTCCGCCCTCGTCGGCTGCGGCCCGCGCCGCTGGTGCGCCGACGCTTGATCGCGCTTGCGCTGGTCCCGGCGCTCGGGCTTGCTGCGTGCTCGGCCGACGACGACGCGACGCAATCCGGCACGACCGCCACGACGCTGCTGCCGGCGACCGTGAGCCAGCCGCCGACCACCGTCCCGACAACGCCTCCCACCACGGTCGCACCGACCACCGTGGTCGTGACCGTGACGGCCCGGGCCGTCGCCCCCAGCACCACGCAGCCCGCCGTCACGTACGACCTCACCCTTCCGGCGACGTGCTCGATGGGCGCGCCGGCCGAGTTCGGCAGCAGCGGCGACGACGTCCGATGCCTCCAGGAACGACTGCAGCAGGTCAGCTCCGGCGGGACGCCGGTCACGCCCGACGGCCAGTTCGGAGCCGCAACCGAGCGCGCCGTACGCGACTTCCAGGAGCTCAACGACTTGCTCGCCGACGGCATCGCCGGCCCGCGCACCGCTGAGCTGCTCGGCATCTGGAGCCCGGTGGCCACCACACCGTCGGCCACCTGACGTCGACGCCAGCTGGCGCCAGACTGGCGACATGTCCGAGGTGGTCACCCTGACCGCCGAAGCGGCCACGACACGCGTCCAGGTGCACCCGGACGCCGGCGGCCGCATCGGCCAGATCACGATCGGCGATCGCCGCCTGCTGCGCGGTCCCGAGCACGCCGCTCAGGGCTGGGCGAACTGGGGCTGGTACCCGCTGGTGCCGTGGTCGAACCGACTCCCGGGCGGCCGCCTGCCGCTGGCCGGACCGCGTCTGCCAGTTCCCGGCCAACTGGCCCGACGGCAGTGCGATCCACGGGCTCACCGCCGACACCCCTTGGTCGCTCACCGCAGTGTCGGAGCACGCGTTGGAGCTGCAGGTCCACGTGGTCGGCGAGTGCTACGAGCTCGACGTCACGCAGCAGATCACCTGCGGTCCGGCGTCCGTCGGTCAGCACATCGCGATCGTCAACCGCGCCGAGGAGACCGTGCCGGTCGGCATCGGCATCCACCCGTGGTTCGCGGCAGCACCCATCGAAGTCCCGGCCGACGAGGTCTGGCCCGGCGCGGATCCACTCCCCACGGGCCCTCCGGTGCCGGTGCCGCCCGACCAGGACCTGCGGCGCCGCCGGCTGGCGCCGCCGATGGACCGCTGCTTCACCGCCCTCACCGCGAACAGGGCGCGGATCGGCGACCTGACGCTGTCGTGGGACGGTCCGGTCGACCACGTCGTCGTCTTCAGCGGCGAGCCGGGCTGGGTCTGCGTGGAGCCCGTGACGATGGCCAACAACGGCTTCGCCATGGCCGCCGCTGGCGCTCCACGCACCGGGGTGCAGCACCTCGCCCCCGGCAGCTCACTGGCCGTGACCTACACCCTCGCCTGGTGAACCAGGTTCTCAATCGTTTTCAGGGGTCAAAGATGACCCCGGATCCTCAGGAGAACTGACGGACCGGCCGTGCCTACGCTCGGCGAGGTGGAGGAGGCAGCGGTCATCGTCGACGGGCTCCTCGGGCTGGAGCTGGACGCTTCGCAGCCGGCGATCTACGACCGGCCGATCGGGGTCCGGCTGCTGCACCAGGACCCGACGTCAGGCGCCGAGCACTACCTGATCGAGTACCCGGCCGGACTCGTGGCGGCGCGCCACCGGCACACCGCGGCGCACACCATCGTCGTCCTCGACGGCCGGCTGGAGGCCAACGGCCGCATCATCGGGCCCGGCTCGTACTGCCACTTCCCCGCCGGCGGACCGATGCACCACGCTCCGGCCGACGGCCAGCGGTGCCGCTTCGTCACGATCTTCGACGGCCCGTTCGACGTCGAGGCAGTCAGCTCGTAACCACCCTCGACCGCACGTGGTCGAGGATCCTGCTCGCTGCGGCGTCCGGCGACAGCGTCGTCACGTCAAGGTCGAGCACGTCGAGCACGTCGAGCACGTCGAGCTCGTCGGTCCCGTCGTCGGCGAGCTCGATCAGCGTGCGGGCGGCGACGAAGCGCCCGACGCCGACGGCGTCGCGCCATTTCAGCCGCTCCTGACGGTCGGTGCTGACGACGCGCCGCAGGAGCTCGTCCGGCGCGCAGTGCAGGCGGACCGGGAGGTACGGGCAGCCCCGCCGGCCGGCGAGCCGCGCCAGCCGGTCGACGATGGGACGGTCGCGCGGTTCCTGCGCCGTCAGCACGTTGGTGAACACGAACGTCCAGCCAGGTGGCGACAGGTCCTCGATGGCGCGGTACGTCGCCTCGCGCACCGCGCCGACGTGGTCCCACACGGCGTCGGGGAGGACCTGCACACCGTCGACGTCGAGCACGGCGAAGATGACGTTGGCGGTGTGGTGGTTGTCGACCACGACGAAGCGTCCATCGCCGCCCTCGCCGGCGCGCCGGGCCAGTGCCTTGGCGATCGTGTACTTCCCGACGCCGGGGAACCCGATGAGGTGCACGATCGCCGGCGCGACGGCCACGGCGCCGAGCGTACGGCTTCGATCTGGCCGCGGCGGCCGAGTCCCCGCCGCCCAATGCTCCTAGGGTGCACCAGCGATGCCATCGACGTCATCGACGCCATCGACCGCTCGACCGAGCACCCCACCACCTGCCGCCCGACCGAGCCGGGCCGTCGTGGAGGTGGTCGGCCCGCTGGTGGACGGCGGGGCCTTTGCCGCCAAGGCGACCGTCGGCGAGCCGGTGACGGTGACCGCCGACGTGTTCGCCGACGGGCACGACCGCGCCGCCGCCGCACTGCGCTACCGGCCCGGGCCGCGCGGCCGGTGGTCCGAGCTGCCGATGGAAGCGCTCGGCAACGACCGGTTCGCCGCCACCTTCGTCCCCGATCGCCTCGGCCGGTGGCAGTTCCAGGTCGTCGGCTGGCTCGATCACCTCGGCACGTGGCTGCACGGCATGGAGCTCAAGCTCGCTGCGCCACCGGAGATGAACGTCGACGTCACCGTCGACCTGCAGATCGGCTCGCTCCTCGTCACGGAGGCGCTGGCCCGCGCCAAGGGCACCGACGTCCGCGCCCTGACCGACCTCCGCGCCCGCCTCGACGACGGCGACAGCCGCGCCCTCGGGCACCTCCCGGATGACGACGCGGCACCGCACCACGACGGCCACGTCCCCGACCTCCAGAACGTCGAGCCGGAGCACGGCGCGGCCGAGGCGCTCGAGCCGCTGTTCTGGCGCACGGGTCCACGCGACCCGCTCGCCGCCTCACCGACGTTCGACCTCCACGTCGACCGGGAGCTGGCCCGGTTCAGCGCGTGGTACGAGTTCTTCCCCCGCTCGACCCTCGCCCCGGCGACCGGTCACGCCACCCTGATCGACGCCGTCGACCGCCTCGACCGCGTGGCAGCGATGGGCTTCGACGTCCTCTACCTCCCACCGGTCCACCCGATCGGCGTGACCCAGCGCAAGGGTCGCAACAACACCGTCACGCCGAGCCCCGACGACACCGGCAGCCCGTGGGCGATCGGCGGCGTGGACGGCGGCCACACTTCGGTCCACCCCGAGCTCGGCACGGTCGACGACGTGCGCCGGCTGGCCAAGGAGTGCGCCCAGCGGGGCCTCGAACTGGCCCTCGACATCGCCTTCCAGTGCACCCCCGACCACCCGTGGGTCACCGAGCACCCGGACTGGTTCGCCCACCGGCCCGACGGCACGATCCAGTACGCCGAGAACCCGCCGAAGAAGTACCAGGACATCTACCCGGTCGACTTCGAGAGCGCCGACTGGCGCGGACTGTGGGACGGGCTCGCCGACGTCTTCCGCTTCTGGATCGACGCCGGCATCTCGATCTTCCGCGTCGACAACCCACACACCAAGGCCTTCGCGTTCTGGGAGTGGGCGATCGCCACGATCCGTGCCGAGCATCCCGAAGCGATCTTCCTCGCCGAGGCGTTCACCCGCCCGCGCGTCATGGAGCGGCTGGCCAAGGTCGGCTTCAACCAGTCGTACACGTACTTCACGTGGCGCCAGTCGTCCTGGGAGCTGCGGCAGTACTTCCAGGACCTGTCCACTCGCACCGTCGACTTCTTCCGGCCCAACGCATGGCCGAACACGCCGGACATCCTCACCGAGCAGCTGCAGACGGGTGGACGGGGGATGTTCGCCGTCCGGGCCGCCCTGGCCGCCACGCTGTCGCCGTCGTGGGGCGTCTACGGCCCCGCCTTCGAGCTCGGCGAGCACGCCCCGGTGCGTCCCGGCTCCGAGGAGTACCTCGACTCGGAGAAGTACCAGCTGCGGCAGTGGGACCTCGACCAGCCCGACAGCCTCGCCCCGCTCCTCACCCGGCTCAACGAGGTCCGGCGCGCCCAACCGGCCCTCGCCCACCTGCGCACGCTGCATTTCCACGAGACGGACAACCCGGCCCTGCTCTGCTACTCGAAGACCGACCCGGCCGGCGTCGGCGCGCCGGTCCTCGTCGTCGCCAACCTCGACGCCGTCGCTCGCCAGTCCGGGTTCGTCGACGTCGACCTGGCGCCGCTCGGCCTGCCGTACGACTCCGACTACGACCTCGAGGACCAGTTCACCGGGGCCACGTTCCGCTGGCACGGCGCCTGGAACTTCGTCGAGCTCGACCCCGCCGTCGCCCCCATGCACCTCCTCGTCGTGCGACCGCCATCGTGAGCTCCACCTCATGAGCCGCGGTCAGCGCGGCGCTCGCGCCACCCCGTCGACCCGGCTGGTCGGACCGCACGACTGGTACCGGGACGCCATCATCTACGAGGCTCACGTGCGCGCCTTCGCCGACTCGAACGGCGACGGCATCGGCGACTTCAGTGGCCTGGCGCAGCACCTCGACTACCTCGCCGACCTCGGTGTCACCGCGATCTGGCTGCTGCCCTTCTACCCGTCGCCGCTGCGTGACGACGGCTACGACATCGCCGACTACCGCACGATCCACCCGGACTACGGCGACCTGCGGTCGTTCAAGCGCTTCCTCGCCGCCGCCCACGCCCGCAACCTGCGCGTGATCACGGAGCTGGTCGTCAACCACACGTCCGACCAGCACCCATGGTTCCAGCGCTCGCGGCGGGCCCCGAGAGGTTCCACGACGCGCGACTTCTACGTCTGGAGCGACGACCCCGACCGCTATGCCGACGCCCGCGTCATCTTCTCGGACTTCGAGACCTCCAACTGGACCTGGGATCCCGTGGCCGGCGCGTACTTCTGGCACCGCTTCTACTCCCACCAGCCGGATCTCAACTTCGCCAACCCGGACGTCGAGGCGGCCGTCATCGACGTGCTCGACTTCTGGCTCGACCTCGGCGTCGACGGACTGCGCCTCGACGCCGTGCCCTACCTGTTCGAGCGGGAGGGCACGAGCTGCGAGAACCTGCCCGAGACCCACGAGGTGCTCAAGCGGCTGCGCAAGCACCTGGACGACCGCTACCCGGACCGCATGCTGCTCGCCGAGGCCAACCAGTGGCCGGAGGACGCCGCCGCCTACTTCGGCGACGGCGACGAGTGCCACATGAACTTCCACTTCCCCGTGATGCCTCGGCTGTTCATGGCGCTGCGCCTCGAGCACCGCACACCGATCGTCGACATCATGGAGCAAACGCCCGAGCCGCCCGAGGGTGGGCAGTGGGCGACGTTCCTCCGCAACCACGACGAGCTGACCCTCGAGATGGTCACCGACGAGGAACGTGACCTGATGCTGCGGGCCTACGCCACCGACGCCGAGATGCGCATCAACCTCGGCATCCGCCGCCGACTGGCCCCGTTGCTGGGCAACGATCGGCGCAAGATCGAGCTGCTCAACGCCCTGCTCTTCTCATTGCCCGGCACACCGGTCATCTACTACGGCGACGAGATCGGGATGGGCGACAACGTGTACCTCGGCGACCGCAATGGCGTGCGCACGCCGATGCAGTGGTCGGCCGACCGCAACGGCGGGTTCTCCAGCGCCAACCCCCACCGGCTGTACCTCCCGCTGATCACCGAGCAGGGGTTCCACTACGAGAGCGTCAACGTCGAGACGCAGACCGCCAACCCGTCGTCGCTGTTCGCCTGGATGCGCCAACTGATCGCCTTGCGCAAGCGCCACCCGGTGCTCGGTCGGGGCTCGATCGAGTTCCTCGAGCCGGACAACCACCACGTGCTGGCCTTCGTCCGCCAGCTCGACGGCGAACAGCCGATGCTGTGCGTGGCCAACCTCTCGCGGCTCGCCCAGCACGTCGAGCTCGACCTCCGACGCTTCGGCGGCGCCACGCCCGTCGAGGTCTTCGGGTACAACCGCTTCGGGGTCATCGGGGACCGGCCGTACCCCTTGACGCTGGCGCCCCACGGCTTCTTCTGGTTCGCCATCGACGCCGGCGAACCGACTCCAGATGCCCCCGCCGACACCGCACCCCAGCACGTGGCCGGCACGTGGGCCGACGCGCTGCGCCGGCGAGCGACGCTCGGTCGTGTCCTCGGGCGGTGGATCCCGGCACGGCGGTGGTTCGTCGGCAAGGGAGCCGTGCTGCGGGACTGCGTCGTCGAGGACGTGGTCGAGCTGGCCGACACCGTCGCGCTCGCCATCGTCCGCGCCTCGTTCACCGAGGGTGACGACCACCTCTACGCCGTCCCGCTGCTGCACGCCACGCCGGGACAGGGCGAAGAGCTGGAACAGCGCCGACCGGGCTCGCTGATCGCCCTGGTCGACGACGGCGCGCTCGTCGATGCGATGGCCGTGCCCGAGGGCGCGGGGATCGTCGCCGGCGCCGCCCTGCGGCGGCGCACCAAGCGCGGCCGCCGCTCGACGGCGATCGGTCACCCGCGCCGGCCCGGCTTCACGAAGCTCGCCGACGACCCCTACGACGTGCACGTGCTGAGCGCCGAGCAGACCAACTCGTCGGCGATCCTCGGCAACCGGCTGATCGCCAAGCTGATCCGGCGTGTCACCCCCGGCGACAATCCTGACGTCACACTGCCGCTCCACCTGCGGGCGCGGGGGTTCGAGAACGTCCCCGGCGTCGCCGGCTCACTGGAGGTGCAGATCACCGGGGACGTCGCGGCCAACGTCGTCGTGGTCCACGACGTGGTCGCCAACGAGGCCGACCTCTGGGAGTGGAGCCAGGATCTGCTGACCCGCGAGGTCGAGCGCCTCGTGTCCGAACCCGATGCGGCCGCCGACGACGCCGTGATGGGCGTGGTCACCGGCATCCTCGGCGAGCGCACGGCCGAGATGCACCTCGGCTTGGCCGGTGGCGCGCCGGGGTTCGAGCCCGAGCCGTTCTCCCTCCTCTACCAGCGCTCGATCCTGCAGCGCCTGCGCGCCTCCGTGCGCGAGACGCAGCGCATGGTGCGCCGCAACCGGACCCGGCTGTCGGAGGGCGACGGCGCACTCGCCGACGTCGTGCTCGACCGAGCCGACGAGCTCCTGGGTGCCTTCGACGTGTTGCGCACCCGCAAGCTCGACGCAGCGCGGATCCGGGTCCACGGGGACCTGCACCTCGGCCAGGCGCTGTGGACCGGCCACGACGTGGTGTTCATCGACTTCGAGGGCGAGCCCGGCCGTCCGATCGGTGAACGCTCGATCAAGCGGTCTCCCCTGACCGATGCCGCCGGCATCATCCGCTCCCTCGATTACGCCGGGCGGGTCGCCCTCGCCACGTCGATCGAGCGCGGTCGGTTGGGCGAGGGCCAGGAGGCGGCCTTCGAGCAGTGGCGACGAGCGTGGACCGAACGGATGACCGACGTCTACCGCAGTGCCTACCTCGCCCGGCTGACCGCCGATCCGTCCGGGGCCCCGCTCCTCCCCGTCGACGACGGCGACCTGCAGTTGCTCCTCGATGCCCACGTGCTGCTGAAGGCGCTCTACGAGGTGCGCTGGGAGCTGTCGATCCGACCGGCGTGGGTGGGCTGGCCGCTCGGCGCGGTCGTGCAGATGCTCGAACGCCGGTGAGCGCGTTGTCACGGCTGGGCGCCACGGCCCGGCCCGACGGCTCGTGCCGCTTCGAGGTCTGGGCGCCGACGGCGGAGGCGGTGACCGTGGTGCTCGACGACGGCCGGGAGGTGGCGTTGCGACGGGACGACGCGCTGGCGACGTGGACGGCGACCGTCGATGGCGTCGGCCACGGCGACCGCTACCGGTACCGCCTCGACGACGGCGAGCCGCTGGCCGACCCCGCGTCGGGGTGGCAGCCGGATGGAGTGCACGGTTCGTCGGCCGTCGCCGACCCGGGCCGGTTCGACTGGACGGACGAGGGCTGGCGTGGCGTGTCGCTCACCGACACGGTCCTGTACGAGCTGCACGTCGGGACGTTCACTCGGGAGGGGACGCTCGACGCGGCGATCGGGCAGCTCGACCGTCTCGCCGCCGTCGGCGTCACGACGGTCGAGCTGATGCCGGTCAACGCCTTCCCGGGCGAGCGCAACTGGGGCTACGACGGCGTGTTCCCGTCGGCCGTCCAGCACTCCTACGGCGGGCCGGAGGGGTTGGCCCGGTTCGTGGATGCCGCCCACGTCCGAGGCCTGGCCGTCGTGCTCGACGTCGTCTACAACCACATCGGCCCCGAGGGCGCCGTGCTGTCGAGGTTCGCGCCGTACTTCACCGAGACGTACCACACACCGTGGGGCGACGGCCTGAACTTCGCCGAGGCCGGTAGCGACCAGGTGCGGCGCACGTTCATCGAGAGCGCCGTCCGCTGGATCACCGACTTCCATGTCGACGGGCTGCGCATCGACGCCGTCGATCAGATCTACGACCCGACCGCCCTTCCGTTCCTCGAGCAACTGGTCGACGCGGTGCACGGTGCCGGCGCCGCCGCCCGCCGGACGGTGCTGACGTTCGTCGAGAGCGCGGCCAACAACCCCGATCACGTCCGACCGGTGGCGCGAGGCGGGATCGGGTCGGACGCAGCGTGGAACGACGACCTCCACCACGCGCTGCGGGTGACCCTGACGGGCGACCGGCGTGGCTACTACGTCGACTACGACGGCGTCGCAGATCTGGCCCACGCGCTCGCCCGCCGCTGGGTGTTCACCGGTCGCTACTCGACGTTCCGCGGCCGCCACCACGGGCGGCCCGTCGACGACGTCGACGCCGAACAGTTCGTCGTGTTCACGTCCAACCACGATCACGTCGGCAACACGCCGGCCGGTGCCCGGCCACCGTTCGACCCGCGCCGCCGACTCGTCGCCGCCGCCACCGTGCTGCTCTCTCCGTTCACGCCGATGCTCTTCCAGGGCGAGGAGTACGGCGAGCCGCGCCCGTTCCCGTACTTCGTCGATCACGGCGAGCCTGAGCTGATCGCCGCCGTGCGCAAGGGACGACGTATCGAGTTCGCCCGCGTCGAGTGGACCGAAGCCGTCGCCGACCCGGCCGACCCCGCCACGTTCGCCGGCGCCGTGATCGACCCGTCGATCGCCGACCGAGAGCCACACCGCTCGATCCTCGCCGCCTACACGGAGCTGCTGGCGCTGCGCCGCCGCCACTGCGTCGTCCACGACGCACGGGCCGACCAGCGCGTCGAGCTCGACGGCGACGTGATCACGGTCGATCGGTCGCACGGGGCGCGGCGCTCGGTGTTGGTCCTGCACGTCGCCGACGGCACGGTCGACGTGCCCGTCTCCGGTGCCGGCGACCTGGTCGTCGCCTTCGACGCCGGCGCCGGGCGATGGGGCGCCGGCGGCGCGCCGGCTCAGCTCGACGGCGACATCCTGCGCCTCGCCGGCCCGACGGCCGTGCTCCTCGTCCCGCCACCCGTTCTCGGCGCAGTTCTCGTCAAGCGCTGACGAGAACCGTGCCGAGAACGGCATCGGCACGGGTGAGGACGACGGCGGGGAACCGGTCGAGCGCGGGCTGCAGGGCCAGCCGTCCCGAGACGGGCGACGCTTGGTCGTCGAGCACGTGACGCCACTCGCCAGGCGGCAGGTCGACGGTGGCGTCCGGGACGGCCGCGCGGGCCACCAGCGTGACCACCTGCGCGTCGCCCGCCGGATCGAGACGGGCGAAGGCGACGGCCGATTCGTCGTGATCGTCGTCGACGTCGAGCGGGCGGTAGCCGGCGTCCGGCCCGAACGCTCCCGGCCGGGCCCGGCGCAGGTCCAGGAGGCGCCGCAGCACCACGGCCCGAGCCGCCGGCGCGGTCGGCTCGGCCCACGCCGTCGGACCGTCGAGGGCGGCGGCCCGGGCGACGAGCGCGTCGAGCGCGTCCTCGTCGGGCGGCGTCCGGTTGTCGGGATCGACCAGGAGGGCACGGAACGCCTCCGTGCCCTGGTACACGTCGGGCACCCCGGGCGCCGTGCATCGCACGGCGAGCAGGGCGATGCCGATCGCCCGGCCGGCGCGATCCAACGAGGCGGCGAGCTCGACGATCGGCGGCCACACGAGCAGATCGCGGGCCAGGGCAGCGAGGCGCGCCTCGTACTCGGCGGCGGGCGCCGTCCACGCCGTGTGCAGGTCCGCCTCCCGCGCCGCCTTGACGAGGAACGCCTCGAGTCGGTCGGCGGTCAGCTCAGGCGTGGTCGCCACGGTCTGCAGGGCGAGCCACTGGATGGGCACGTCGAGGTCGGGGAAGTCCTCGGTGCCCAGCCACTCGTCGATCACCCGCCGCCACTGCTGCGGGGCGGCGGCCAACGCCAGCCCGGTTGCCCGTACGTCCTCGGAGCGGGCGACGTCGTGCGTCGTGCCGGCGAGCATGGTCGTCGGCCATCTCGCCTGCACGGCGGCGTGCTCGGCGTGCAGGCGGCCAACCGCGCCGGGCTCCGTCTCGGGATGACCGCCCACCTCGCCGAGCGACGACAGGGGACCCCAGCGCCAGAACACCCGATCCTCGACACCCTTCGCCGCGGCCGGGCCGGTCAACTGTTGCCAGCGGGTGCGCAGCTCCGTGGCGGCGGGGTCGGCGGGCTCGCCGATCACCTCGACCAGCCGCTCGACCGACCCGCCGACGGCGGGCGCCGATCCGGCTCCGGCGTCGACCGCATCACGGCGCGCCGCATCGAGGGCGATGCGTCCGTCCGGGTCGTCGGGCAGGTACGTGCGATACCGGCGCAGCTGCACGCTGAGCTCCGTCACGGCCCGCCGAAGCTCCTCGGGGTCGCCGCCGCCGAGGGCTCGTCCGGCGACCGCCGCCACCCGATCCCGATCGGGTCGGAGGCCGGCCGTCAGGACCTCACGGCGTGCATCGAGCTCCCACTCTCGGAACGGACGCTGATCACCGGTTCGCCCGGTCCACGTCTGGGCGAGATCGGTCCAACCGGCGGTGTCGAGCAGTGCGTGCTCGAGGATCCGGGCGTGCTCGTAGCCGGTCGTGCCGTCCACCGGCCACTGCGACGGGAGGTGCTCGCCTGGGGCGAGGATCTTCTCGACCAGCAGCCAGCGGTCACCGACCAGCTCCCGCAACTCGTGCAGGTAGGTGGTGGGGTCGGCCAGCCCGTCGATGTGGTCCACGCGCACGCCGTCGAACGCATCGTGGTCGAGCAGCAATCGCGGCACGGTGTCGACGGCGGTGGCGACCTCGGCGTGCTCGACGCGCACTGCGACGAGCTGGTCGATGGTGAAGAACCGCCGCACGTTGCGGATCGGGTCGTGCCAGTGGATCGGTCGGTAGTGCTGGCGGTCGAGGGCCTCGCCGGCCGGGAGGTGCTCGGTGCCGGGCGCCATCGGGAACGTCAAGGCCCCGACGCGCAGCATCGACCCGTCGATCGTCACGTCGAGCGCCTCGATCCGCTCGGCCAGCACGGGGAGCAGCACCTTGCCGGCTCCGGCCTCCCAGTCGATGTCGAACCAGCGGTCGGCGGCGCTGCCGGGACCGTCGCGCAGCAGCGCCCACCAGTGAGGGTTCAGCTCGGGACGCTCCACGGACACGTGGTTGGCGACGTGGTCGACCACGGCCGCCATGCCGCGCCCGGCGAGCGCGTCGAGCAGTGCGGTCAGCCCGTCGAGTCCGCCGAGCTCGCCGCGCACCCGGGCGTGGTCGACGACGTCGTACCCGTGCGTGCTGCCGGGGACGGCCTCGGTGACCGGCGACAGGTAGAGGTGGCTGATGCCGAGCGACTGCAGCCGGTCGAGGCGCAGGGCGACGTCCTCGAACCCGTGCTCGGGCGTCAGCTGCACCCGATACGACGCGACCGTTGGTCGCCGCGACGTCATCCGGAGATCAACGACAGCGAGTCGAGATCGATGGCCTGCTGGGCGTGCCGGTCGGCCATGGTCACGAACATCTCGTCCCCGCGGTCCGTGCGTCGCACCAGCGCCGACGCGGCGACGGCCATGACCAACCCGCCGAACGCCCACCGCCGGTAGCCGTCCCAGATCTCGTCGCGACCGACGGTCACCCCTTGCTCGGCCAGCCGACCCAGGTAGCGGTCGACGAGCTCGCCCTCGTGCTGACGGCGGACGTCGGCGGTGAGGCTGGCGCCGAGGAGGTACGAGAGGTCGCCGGCAGCAGGTCCGATGCCGACGGTCTGCCAGTCGACGACGACCACCCGCGGTCCGCCGAACAGCAGGTTGTCGGCCCGGAAGTCGCCGTGCACGATCGTCCACGGCTCGGGCCGGTGCCGGAGGTAGGTGGAGAGCTGCGGGGCCAGCTCGTCGAGCACCTCCATGGTCTGCCCGGCCACGAGGTCGCGGTACTGCTCGCGGAACGGCGTCACGGTGTAGCCGACGAGGGCGATCGTGCCCTCCAGCTGCTCGGGCGTGGTGCGGTGCAACCAGCCGATGTCGAGCAGCGAAGCATCGCCCCAGCGTGGTCCGTGCAGGAGCGCCAGCTCGTCGACGGCGGCGGCGATCTCGTCCACGGTGCAGCCGGCCATCTGGTCACCCTGGATGGCCGGTGCGACGTCCTCCAGAACGACGATGTAGGCGTCCGTCTCGGGGTGGTGGGCGGCGTAGTGGCAATGCGGCGCCCGCACCGGAAGGCTCGGGGCGAGGTCGCGGTAGAAGCTGGCCTCGATCTCGTACGTGCGGGTCAGGCGGGCGCCGGTGCGGCTGGCCTCCTCGGCGGCCGGGACCTTGGCGATCAGCGTGGTCGGACCGGCGTCGGCGTCGGCGTAGTCGACGAACAGGCGGACGGTGTCGGCCACCTGCCCCGTGCCGACGGGCTCGGTCCGCACGGCGGCGACCTCCTTTCCGAGGGCAGCCGTCAGCCACTCGGCCGTCACGTCGTCGGCACCGGTCACAGGGGTCACGGTCGGCACCGGCCCGACGGTACGGCACGGCGGAACGCGCGCAAACTTGGCCGATGAAGGTCAGCGCTGCGGCGCCGCTCGTCGTGGTGGCGCTGGCCGCGACGGCGTGCAGCGGTGACGACACGGCGGCGCCGACGACGGCTGCGTCGACGTCGGCGGTGATCACCACCGGCGCCGTGACGGCGACGGTCCCCACGACCGTTGCGGCGCCCCCGACGGACGCGCCCACCTCGACGTCCGTCGCGAGGCCGGTGGGGCCGGCCTGCGATGGCGTCGAGCAGGCCCCTGACCAGCTCGTGCCGGCGGCGGTGGCGGCCGACGCCGAGCTGTCGATCCTGGCCGAAGCGCTCGGCACGACCGGGCTCGACGGCGTGCTCGACGGCGACGGACCGTTCACCGTCTTCGCCCCGGTCGACTCGGCATTCGAGGCCGTCGGCGACCTCGACGCGTTGCTCGATCAACCGGATCAGCTGACGGCGCTGCTGGCCCTGCACGTCGTGGACGAGCAACGTCTCGCGGCGAGCGACCTGGCGGCGGTCGGCGCCGTGCCGTCGTTGGGCGGTGAGCTGTCGTTCACGCGGGACGGCGACGCGATCGTCGTCAACGGAGCGGCGACGGTCGTGTGCGCCGACATCCAGCTGGCCAACGCCACGGTCCACTTGATCGACACGGTGCTCACCCCACCGGTCGACGAGGAGGTCGTCACCGGGTCGCAGCTCTTCACCGTCGACCTGTCAACCGGGGCGGCGACGTCGCTCGGCGCCATCGGCTCCGAGCTCGGCGTGCTGGGACTGACGTTCGCTCCCGACGGCAGCGGGCAGGTGTACGGGCTCACCGACGCCGCCGAGCTGATCACGTTCGACCCGGCCGACCCGGCGATGGTGGCCGCCGTGCCGATCACCGGCGTCGCTACCGGCTCGACGCTCGTCGCGCTCGATGCCCGCCCGGTCGACGGAACGCTGCTCGCCGTCAGCGACGCCAGCGTGCTCTACGTCATCGACCCGATCAGTGGCGAGGCCACATCGATCGGGGGCGGGATCAACCCACCGCTCGTCGACCCGGGTGTCGGGATGGTCGTCGACACGGTGACCGATCGCGTTCGGCTGACCGGACCGAACGGCGCCAACCTCGGCGTCGACCCAGCGACGGGAACGGTCCGAGTCGACCCGGTGACCGAGGAGCCGGTCAGCGACGGCGTGCTCATCGAGCTGGCGGCCGGTGCACCTGCGAACATCGTGGCGCTGGCCGAGACGCCCGCCGATGGTGGTCTCGAGTTCGGCATCGACTCGGTCGCCGGAACGCTGGTCAAGATCGAATCGTTCGAGCAAGGGGTGGTGCGGACGATGGGCCCGCTCGGCATCAGCGTCACGGACGGGGCGTCGTTCGACATCGGGCCGGACGGCACCGCGCTGCTGGTCGTGCCGGGCTGACCACCTACGTTCCCGGGCATGACCGAGCGGGTCGACTACGACGAGTTCGCCTACTTCCAGGACAACGCGGCCGAGTACGGGATCCCCTACGACGGGCCGCCCAGCGTGCGCAGGGAGTCGGTGCCATTGCCCGACGGCCGCCGGTTGAGCGCGCTCGTGTGGGGGGACGGCGACCCGGAGCTGGTCCTCGTCCATGGCGGCGCGCAGAACGCCCACACGTGGGACACCGTGGCCCTGGCGCTGGATCGACCGCTCGTCGCCGTCGACCTCCCGGGGCACGGTCACTCCGACGGCGCGGCGACGGCGACCGGTGGCGTGGCCGACCGCACCGCCCTCCTCGCCGACGACCTGGCCGTGGCGGTGCGCCAGCTCGCCCCGCGGGCTGCGGCCGTCGTCGGGATGTCGCTGGGCGGGATGACGTCGATCGCGCTGGCCGGGCAGGCGCCGGAGCTGGTGCGCTCCCTCGTCCTGGTCGACATCACTCCGGGTGTCACGGGTGGGAAGGCCAAGGCGATCCTCGACTTCGTCCGCGGCCCGGCCACGTTCGCCAGCTTCGACGACCTGCTGGCCCGGACGATCGAGCACAACCCGACGCGCACCGAGTCGTCCTTGCGCCGAGGGATCCTGCACAACGCCGTGCAGCAGGACGACGGCTCATGGGTCTGGCGGTACCGCCGCCACGACCAGCCGCTGATCGAGGACGAGGCGGCCGGCGGCGCCGAGGACGCTGACGAATTCGCCAGCGCGGCGCGCGCCGCGCTGTGGGACGTGCTCGGCGCGGTGACCGTCCCGGTGCTGCTGGTGCGCGGGATGCGACCGCAATCGGTCGTCGACGACGCCGACGAGGCCGAGCTGCTGCGCCGCCTCCCCGATGCTCGCGTCGAGCACGTCGCCGAGGCCGGCCACAGCGTGCAGGGCGACACCCCCGTCGAGCTGGCCACCCTCCTCGACGCCTTCCTCCGCCAGTAGCCGCCTTCCCATCCGAGGGTTTGCGTGCATCCGAGGGTTTGCCGAGGGGCTTCCCCGCACGTAACCCTCGGATGCAGGAAACCCTCGGATGCGATCTACCGTGCTCGGCGTGCAGCTGGGGGTGTGCGTGGCGTCGAAGGTCGACGACGTCGAGCACCTCGTGCTGGCCGACCGGCTCGGGTACGCCGACCTGTGGATCGCCGACAGCCAGCTGCTGTGGTCCGACTGCTACGTCACGATGGCGCTCGCCGCGCTGCACACCCAGCGCATCCGCATCGGCACCGGAGTCGCCGTCGCCGGCACCCGCACGAGCGCGGTGACCGCCGCCGCCCACGCGACCATCAACCGGCTGGCCCCGGGCCGCGTGTTCTGCGGCATCGGCACCGGGAACACGGCGATGCGCGTGATGGGCGCCAAGCCGATGCCGATCGCCGAGTTCGAGCGCTACCTCGTCGAGCTGCGCCAGCTGCTCGACGGTGAGGAGGCCGAGGTCGCCTTCCGAGGCGGCACCCGACCGATCCGCCACCTCATGCCCGACGATGGCTTCGTGGCGTTCCAACCGCGCATCCCCCTGTACGTGTCCGGGTTCGGACCCCGAGCGATGGCCGCCGCGGTGCGCCACGGCGACGGTCTCGTGATGTCGATCCATCCCGACGTCGACGCCCTGGAGCGGACGTGGGCCCGCCTCGATGCCGCCGCCGAAGCGGCAGGGACCACCCTCGATCGCGACGCCTTCATGACGTGCACGCTGACCACGATGGTGGTGCTGCAGCCCGGCGAGGCCATCGACAGCGACCGGGTCCGCGCCGAGTGTGGCGCCTTCGCCATCGCCGCCCTGCACTACGTCTACGAGCAGTGGAAGGAGGCCGGACGTCCCGAGCGTCACCCCGGCTTCGCGTTCTGGGACGACTACGTAGCGATCCTCGATCAGGTCGACCCCGAGCGGCTCCACCAGCGCATCCACCAGGGCCACAACTGCTGGGTGCTCGACGAGGAGTGGCCGTTCGTCACGGCCGAGCTGATCCAGGCCTCGTGCCTGGTCGGTACGGCCGAGGACCTGGCCCGCCGTCTCGACGAGCTCGGCGCCGCCGGGCTCAGCCAGGTGATGATCCTGCCGCCCCTGGCCACCCGCGACCAGACCCTGCGCGACGTCGCCGAGCACGTGATGCCGTTGATGAATTCGTCGGCCTGACCACCCGTTTACGTCCGGATTCCGGTCGCCCGTGCGACCACGATCCGGACGTAAACGATCATCGCCGACCTGTGTACGGTGCGGCGCCATGGCCACGCTCGGTGACACGCGCACGAAGATCCTCCTCGACGAGTCGCAGCTCCCGACGCAGTGGTACAACGTCATCCCCGACCTGCCGGCGCCGCCCCCGCCGCCGTTGCACCCGGGCACCCACGAGCCGATCGGTCCCGACGACCTCGCCCCGCTGTTCCCGATGGCCCTCATCGAGCAGGAGGTGACCGGCGCCAGCTACGTCGACATCCCTGGCGGCGTGCTCGATGTCTACCGACTGTGGCGGCCGTCGCCGCTGTTCCGGGCGCATCGCTTGGAACGGTTGCTCGACACGCCGGCCAAGATCTTCTACAAGTACGAGGGCGTCAGCCCGGCCGGGTCGCACAAGCCGAACACGTCGGTTCCCCAGGCGTTCTACAACCACCAGGAAGGCGTCCGGCGGCTGACCACCGAGACTGGTGCAGGCCAATGGGGCAGCGCCTTGGCCTTCGCCACTGCGCAGTACGACATGGACTGCGAGATCTGGCAGGTCGCCGCGTCCTACCGCACCAAGCCGTACCGCAAGACGATGATGGAGATCTGGGGCGCCACCCTGCACTCCAGCCCATCCGAGCTCACCGAGTACGGCCGCTCGATCCTCGCCGACGATCCCGACCACCCCGGCAGCCTCGGCATCGCCATCTCGGAGGCCGTGGCCATGGCCGCCGCCGACCCCGAGGCCCGCTACGCCCTGGGCAGCGTGCTCAACCACGTCCTCCTGCACCAGACCGTGATCGGCGAGGAGGCGCTGTTGCAGTTGGCCCAGGTCGGCGAGACGCCCGACGTGCTCGTCGGGTGCACGGGCGGCGGCTCGAACTTCGGCGGGCTGGCCTTCCCGTTCCTGCGCGAGAAGCTGGCCGGGCGGATGGACCCGACGATCCGCTGCGTCGAGCCGGCGGCCTGCCCCAGCTTGACGAAGGGTGAGTACCGGTACGACTTCGGCGACACGGCCGGCATGACCCCGCTGCTCAAGATGCACACGCTCGGCCACGGCTTCATCCCCGAGCCGATCCACGCCGGCGGCCTGCGCTACCACGGCATGGCGCCCCTGGTCTCGCACATCTACGACCTCGGATTGGTCGAGGCCGTCGCCATCCCGCAACGCGAGTGCTTCGCCGGCGCGCTGCAGTTCGCCCGCGCCGAGGGCATCGTTCCGGCGCCGGAGCCGACGCACGCCATCGCCGCCGCCATCCGCGAGGCGCTGGCTTGCAAGGAGACCGGCGAGTCCAGGGTCATCCTCACCGCACTCTGCGGGCACGGCCACCTCGACCTGGCCGCTTACGAGCAGTACCTCGCCGGCGCGATGGTGGACATCGAGCTCCCCGCCGAGGAGATCGCCGCCGCCATGGCCGCCGTCCCCGTCCTCGCCTGAGTTCGACTGAGCTCGACTGAGCTCGACTGCGCTCGACTGCGCTCCACCTGACCGCCGGCCGCCGGACCGCTACCATGCGCGCAACGGGTGGCGGAGCGCCGACGTCGTTGGCGGTGGGCGAGACAAGGAGATCGAACCCATGCCGTCATCCGAGTCCCGTTCACGCTTGCGCCGTGCTGCCCTCGCCGGGTTGGCCGTCGTCGCCCTCGGAGCGACCAGCGTGGCGTGCCGTGTCCCTCGCGAGTACCAGGTCTCGACGGTGCAGACCGGGCTCAGCAACCCCTGGGAGATCGCCTTCCTCGGCGACGGCACGATGTTCGTCACCGAGCGCGCCGGCGACGTCGGCGTCCGGCTGACGAACGGCACGTTCCGCCGACTGACGCAGCAGGACCGCGACGTCGTCGCCAGCGGCGAGGGCGGGATGATGGGCTTGGCCATCGACCCCAACTTCGGGAGCAACCGTCGCATCTACACCTGCTACCTGACGGCGAACGACGTGCGCGTGGTGCGCTGGAGCGTCGACCAGGGGCTGACCGCGCTCGGCAGCAAGCAACCGATCGTGACCGGCATCCCGCGCTCCAGCGGCCGGCACTCGGGTTGCCGGTTGGCCTTCGGACCGGAGGGTGCGCTGTGGGTGACGACCGGCGACGCGGCCACGTGCAACACGTCGCAGAACGGGCAGTCGCTCGGCGGCAAGGTCCTGCGCGTCGACGCCAACGGCGGTGCCGTGGCGGGCAACATCTCCAGAAGCGGGTTCGATCCGCGGATCTACGCCTACGGCTTCCGCAACCCGCAGGGCCTGAGCTTCCGCCGGGACGGTGCCGCGTTCCTCACCGAGCACGGGCCCGACCGCGACGACGAGATCACGCGACTGCGCTCGGGCGGCAACGGCGGCTGGAACCCCGGGTGCGGCTACAACGAAGGCGTGCCGATGACGGACTTCAACCTCCCGGGCGACGTGATGGCGCCGTTCTGGCGGTCCGGCGGATCGACGATCGCTCCGTCGGGCTCCGACATCGTCACCGACGCCGACTGGGGTGACCGCAGTGGCCAGCTGGCCGTCGCCATCCTCAAGGGCCGGCACCTGCGCCTGTTCAACATCAACGACGGGTCGAGCGACAGCGGCGCCCCGGTGCTCGACACCGGCGACCGTCTGCGCACGGCGGTCGAGGGACCCGACGGGCGCCTGTATCTGGCGACCGACGCCAACCCTGGCCGCATCCTGGCCGTCCAGCCGGTCCTGTAGGGAGGGCAACGCTCGACGCTCGAGCGCACCGCGACGACGATGCGTCCGATCGTCACGCCCGTGCTCCTCTCGCTGTGCGCCGTCGTGCTCGGCGCTGGAGGTCGGGCGGCGCTTCCGGTTCGGTGGCACGTCGATCGCCCCGCCGGCCCGGACCGCAGCGGTGTGGGACGGTGTCCTGTGCCACCTCGTGGCCGTCGGGGTGGACTCCCGCCGGCGGCTCGGAGTCGTCTCGCTGACGTCCGCCGATCTGCGCAACGCGACGGCGTACCTCAGCGCGATCTCCGACGAGGAGGTCCTCGGATCGGGGCTGATGGTGGAGGCCGTCGCGCTGGCCATCGACTACGCCTTCGAGACCTGGCCGTGGCGCAAGCTCTACCTGGAGGTGCCGGAGTACAACCTCGAGTCGTTCCGGTCGGGGCTCGACCACTACTTCGTGAGCGAGGGCTCGCTGCGCGAGCACGTCTACCTCGACGGGCGGTACTGGGACGTCCACGTGCTGGCGATCACCCGTGAGATGTGGGCGACGCGCGTGGTGCCGTCCCTGGCCCGCCTCCGCGCCCCGTAGCCGGCCATCAGCGCGGCCCGTGCCGGACGACGAGGATCGCCGCGTGGCCGACGACCGCTTCGGGCTCGGCGCCCGTTTGGAGCGCCTCGACGACGGCGTCGCGCACTCGCCGGCTGGCGCCCCAGCCCTTGACGGCCCACAGGTACAAGCCACCCTCGGGATCGGCGGTGTCCTCGGCGCGCACGAGGATCGGTCGGCCGAACAACGTCGCCGCGGCGATGCCGGCGACGAACAATGCGGCCAGCAGCAGCACCTCTACGAGGCCGAGCACGACGAAGGGGAGGAAGGCCAGCAGCACGGCGACCACGGGGATCGCCACGAGGACGAGGATGACGACACCGATCACGGGGATCTCGGCCAGGCCCGCCAGCTCGCCGAGCCGCAGGGCTTCGAGCCACCCGGGGTCAGGACCCCGCCAACGCCAGCGCCGCCCGCGCCCGTCGCGGCCGCGCAGGAGGCTGCGCCGCACGGTCCACCGCCGGCCGCCCGGCGCCTCCACGTGCCGGGTCACGCCCCCACCCTCCGAGAGCTCGAGATCAGGCCAGGACCGAACGGTAGATGTCGACGGTTCGGCGGGCGGCGACGTCCCACCCGAACTCGTCGATGGCCCGCTGCCGGCCCGCCGCACCCATCGCGGCTGCCCGCGCCGGATCGCCGACGAGCTCGTTCACGGCGTCGGCCAACGCCTGCTCGAACACGTCCGGATCACGTTCGTCGTAGTGGACCAGCAGCCCCGTCGAGCCGTCGGCGACGACCTCGGGGATCCCACCGACGTCGCTGGCGACGACCGCCGCGGCGCACGCCATCGCCTCCAGGTTGACGATCCCCAGCGGCTCGTAGATCGACGGGCAGACGAAGACGGTGGCGTGCGTCAGCACTTGGCGGATCTCTTCGCGCGGCAGCATCTCGGAGACCCACACCACGTGGTCATGCTCGGCGCGCAGCGTGTCGACGGCTGCCTCGGTCTCGGCGGCCAGCTCCGCCGTGTCGGCGGCGCCGGCCAGCAGGACGATCTGCGCTGCGGTGTCGAAGCGACGGGCGGCGCGCAGGAGGTGTGGCACACCCTTCTGGCGGGTGATCCGGCCGACGAAGACCACCGACGGGCGGCGAGGGTCGACCCCGAGGCGCTCCACCACGTCCGTCGTCGGGTCCGGGCGGTACAGCTCGGTGTCGATGCCGTTGTGCACGACGTGTACGTCCGCCGGGTCGAGCGCCGGGTAGCTGGCCAGGACGTCCCGCCGGGAGGCCCCGCTGACGGCGATCACCGCATCGGCAGCCTCGTAGGCGGTCTGCTCGGCCCACGACGACAGCCGGTAGCCGCCACCGAGCTGCTCCAGCTTCCACGGCCGGTGCGGCTCGAGGGAGTGCGACGTGACGACGTGTGGGATCCCGTGGAGCAGCTTGGCGAGGTGCCCGCCGAGGTTGGCGTACCAGGTGTGGGAGTGGGCGAGGTCGGTGCCGGCCGCGGCGGCGGTCATCGCGAGATCGGCGGAGAAGATGCGCAGCGCCGGGTTGGCCTGCTCCAGGCGCGGATCGGACTCGGAGAAAGCGGTTGCGTCGGGCCGCGCGGCGCCCAGGCAGAGCACGTCGACGTCGATCAGCCGGCGCAGCTCACGGACCAGGAAGTCGACGTGTACGCCGGCACCGCCGTAGACCTCCGGCGGATACTCCCTCGTCATCACGGCCACCCGCACGCCCAGCGACCGTAGTGGTGCGTCGCTCGACACGGCAGGATCTGACCGTGCCGTTGCCTGGTCGAGCTGCCGATGTCGAGTTCCTCGGGCTGCGGCTGCAGCCGGACTCCCCCCACGCCACGCTGGCGGTGGTCGAGCGATTGTGCGCGCCGTTCGGGTTCCTCTACGGCGGGACCGGCCTGGCGGCCTGTGTCGCCACCGCCGAGGCGGTGACGGGCCGCCCCTTGGTCTGGATCACCACCCAGTACGTCGCCAACGCCGTCCCCGGCGAACAGGTCGACCTCACGGTCGAGGTCGTCGCCGAGGGTCGGGCGACCAGCCAGACGCACGTGCGGGGAGCAGTCGGTGAGCGCACCGTGCTCCACGCCACCACGGCGCACACCGATCGTCCGACCGGCGACGTGGCGGCCTGGGGTGGCCCGCCAGACGTGTCCGTCCCCGAGGGCTGCCCACCCGTCGAGATGTCGTGGGCGCCACCCGGTCGGTCGTTCATCGACGACCTCGATCGGCGCTTCCCGCCCGAGAACGAACAGCTCGTCAACGCCGGCCGGATCGCTATGTGGTGCCGGATCCCGAGCTGGCCGATCGGCACGCCGGCCTCGCAGGGTTACGTCGCCGACATCGTTCCGATGGCGGTGTCCCTGGCGCTCGGCCGGCCGCCGGGTGGCACGAGTCTCGACAACACCGTGCGCATCGTCGTCGACGCGCCACCGCCCCGAGACGACGACGGATGGGTGCTGCTGGACATCGAGGCCGAGGGCTTCGGCCGGTCGATCGGCCACGGCCGCGTGCGGCTGTGGCGACCCGATGGCGCGTTGCTCGGGATCGGGACCCAGAGCTGCATCGTCCGCACGAGCCACCACGGTCGCTGACGGGGTCAGCGCACCAGTTCCTCGATCCCGCTCGGCGGGACGTCGGCGCCGCCGCGCATCCGCCACGCCGGACCGGCCAGCCGGGCACCGACGGCGACGAGGAGCACCATCGCCGCAGCCGCTGCGCCGTAGGCGACGGTCCGGCCGGCGTGCTCGTACAGGACGCCGGTGACGAGCGCCGTCACCCCCGCCGTCAGCGTCGAGCAGGCGCCGAGCACACCCTGCCCGCCGGCCTGCCGCTCGGGCGGTACGACCATGCCGGCGGCCACGCCAGTGCTCGACACGGTCATCCCGTCGTTGACGGCGTGGACCATCGCCACCGCGAACATCGCCTCGCCGCTCGGGACGAGCCCGTACAGCAACATGAACAGCGCCCCGCCGAGCAGACCGAACGTCCCGACCCGGAACGGGCCGACACGCTGGGCCAGACGTCCACCGGCGGCGCCGAACAGGATCAGCGGCAGGGCGAAGAGCGTGATGCCGAGGTTGGAGATCCACTCGTCCGTGTTCTGGTCGTCGAGCACGACGGCCCACAGCGCGTCGAAGGCGCCGATCATCAGCCACACCGCGCAGCCCAGTGTGACGGCACCGGCGAACGGTCGGATCCGCAGCAGGTCGAAGGCGAAGCGCTGCTCCGGCGGCACCGCCGCTTCGGAGACCTTCGTGCGGGCGACGAACGGCAGAGCGATGAGCGTGGCGACGGCGATGACGATGAACGGCGCGGGGATCCCGAAGGGACCGACGAGCACGGCCGAGATCGCCGGCCCGGCGGCGAAACCGGCGACGTCCACGGCGATCAGCCGGCCGAGGTTGTTCCCCAGCCGGTCGGGCTCGGCGAGGATCACGATGCGGCGGATCGACGGGATCGCCATTCCGACGCCGATGCCCATGACGAACCGGCCGGCGAGCAGCGGCACGAAGCTGGTCGAGAAGGCCATCAGCAGGAGCCCGACGACGTTGAGTGCCACGCCGCTCAGGACGAGGTGCCGAGCGTGGCCTCGATCCGCCAGCGGGGCGATCAGCAGCTGGGAGAGGAAGCCGGCGAAGAACCCGATGCCGATCACCGCCCCCAGCGCCGACTCGCCGATGCCGTACTCGTCGCGGAAGTCGTCGAGCATCGTGAACAGCACGCCGTACCCCGCGCCGAGGAACGCCATCAGCGCCCCGAACGTCCACAGCAGCGACGACGACCGAGCCGATGTCACGGTTCTCAAGCGCTTTCACCGGTCAGAGCTGACACGAGATCCTCCATCGACGGTTCGGCCCGTGTCGCAGCGAGCACCTGTCGTGAGGCCGGCCTTGCCCGGCCCAGGCCGAGGAGCGGGGTCTTCGGAGCGATCGAGGCCATCAGACTCAGAACAATCGCGAGCAGGCGACGGCGACGGCCGCCGGCTGCTCGTACGGGGCCATGTGCCCGGCGTCGGGGACGATGGTCACCGCAGCCTGCGGGACCAGCTCCCGCCACCGGTCGGCGTAGACCGGCGGGATCAGCCGGTCGCTGGCCCCCCACACGACGGCCGTCGGGTTGGACAGCCGGTAGAGGCGCTTGGCCAGCCGGCGGTTGGGGATCGGGAAGAGGACCTTGCCCGCTGTGCCGAGCCGGCGGCTGTTGGCGACGAGGAAGGCGGTCATCGCGGCCGGATCCTCGAAGTCGACGCCGCCGGTGAGCATCGACGCTCCCGCCGCCGGGTCGTGGAACAGCACAGCGGGGAAGTCGAACGGCAGCATGGCGTAGACGTCGGCGATCGGGTGGTCGTCGAGCCACAGGCCCGCCGGGGCGACCAGCACCACGCTGCCGTAGAGCCCCGGCGCCACGGCCGCCATCTCGGCGGCGATCATCCCGCCGAACGAATGGCCGTAGAGGTGCGGGCGATCGAGGCCGAGCGCGGCCACGACGTCGGCACCGTGCAGCGCGAAATCGAGCATGTCCTCGAGCAGGACCTCACCGGGCTGGGCGCCGAAGCCGGGCCAGACGGGCGCGAACACCTGGTGCGTGGCGGCCAGGGCGGTCAGGGTCGGCTCGCCGGCGAGGTGGCCAGCGAGCCCGTGGAAGGCGACCACCGCCGGCGCGCCCGGCGGGCCGACCACGACGACGTCGCAGGTGATCCCGCGGGCGGTGGTGACCGCTCGCACGTCGGTCCCGAACTCGATGGATGGAGTGGTGCCGGCGGTCATCGGTCCGAGTGTCGCACCCACCCGGCTCGACCTACGGTTCGGTTCGTGACCGAGGCCGCATCACCGTCTCAGAAGTTCGTGCTGTTCTACGAGGCGTCACCCGACGTCGCCAAGCGGGCGCCCCTGCATTACGGCGCACATTCGGCCCGCATCGCCGAGTTCCAAGCCCGCGGCGACCTCCTCCTGATCGGACCCTGGTCGGACGTCGACCCTCCCGGCGCGATGGGCATCTTCCGCACCATGGAGTCGGCGGAGGAGTTCGTCGCCGACGATCCGTTCATCCACGGCGGGGTCGTCGCCTCGTGGCGGATCCGCGGGTGGGACGAGTCCCTCACGCCCTGACGGGAGGCGATCGACCTAGTCGCCAGCAACCTCGGTCGGCAGGACGGGATCGCGGCGGGCGTCGGCCATCGTGCGCTCCGGGCGGACGCGTTCGTCGAGCGGATGGATCCACCAGCGGTCGTCGCCGTCCCAGTCCGGCCACATCGCTCGCAGGTGGGGCATGACCTGCTCGGCGAACAGCTTCGTCGAGTGGCGCGTCTTCCAGTCCGGCATGTCGCCGTTGTGCATCAGGCAGAACACGTGGCCGACGCGCAGCGACGTGATGAGGTCCTTCATCCGGTCGACGACCGTGGCCGGGCTCCCGGCGATGACGTGCCCGGCCTCGATCAACGTGCCCCAGGTCATGTTGGCGAACAGCTTCTGCATCGACGCCCGGAACTGGTCCAGCACGCCGGCCTTGATCGTGTCGATCGTGCGGTACCCCGGCGGGTCGGAGAACCCCGGGTACACGTGCAGGCAGCGGTTGAAGAAGTACAGGACGTGGTCGGCGTACAGCCGCTCCGCCTCCTCATCCGTGTCGGCGACGCAGATGATCTGGGCGAACGCCGCTCGGTACGGGGACTCGTCCTTGTCACGCTCGGCCACGCGGTCCCAGTAGCCGTCGAGCAGCCGCTTGCCGGCCAGGTACCCGCCGAACGACAGGTACGAGTAGTTGTAGTCGTGGTCGAGGCAGAAGTCCCACGTCTCGATCGACCCGCCGCCCGGGATGTAGATCGGAGGGTGCGGCTGCTGGATCGGCTTGGGCCAGCAGTTGACGTAGCGCAGCTGGTTGTACTTCCCGTCGAAGGCGAACGGCTCATCCGCGGCCCACGCCCGCATGATCAGGTCGTGGGCCTCGCCGTACTTGTCGCGGGTCAGCGCGGGGATCTGGCCGTAGCAGAAGTTGGTGTCCATCGGCGTGCCCACAGGGAACCCGGCGACCAACCGCCCGCCGCTGATGCAATCGAGCATGGCGAACTCCTCGGCCACGCGGATCGGCGGGTTGTACAGGGCGATCGAGTTGCCGATCACGCAGATCGCCGCCCGGCTGGTTCGGCGAGCCAGGCCGGCGGCGATGACGTTCGGGCTGGGCATGATGCCGTAGCCGTTCTGGTGGTGTTCGTTGACGCCGATGCCGTCGAAGCCGACCTCGTCGGCGTACTCGAGCTGGTCCATGTACTCGTGGTAGACGGCGTTGGCGCGGGCCGGGTCGAACAACGAGCTGGGGATGTCGACCCACACAGACCGGTGCGCCTGCCGGAAGTCGTCCGGGAGGTCGGGCCACGGCATGAGGTTGAACCACGTGAACTTCATGGGCGACCTCCTCGTTCGTCCCCGCCTGCCAGTGTGCTCGCTGGCCGGCGACCCGGGCGAGCCCGCATAGCGTGCGGGCATGGACGCAACAGAGCTCGAAGCGATCGAGCGGGCCGGCTGGGACGCACTGAGCGGTGGCGACCCCGCTGACCACTACGGCCGCGTAATGACCGACGACGGCGTGATGGTCCTGGCCAACGGGATGGTGATGGACCGCGGGCAGGTCGTCGACGCCCTCGGTCAGGCGCCGCCATGGGCCTCCTACGAGCTGGACGACGTGCGCGTCGTGCCGATCGGAGAGGACAGCGCGGCGCTGGTGTACCGCGGCACGGCGCACCGCGACGGGGACGACCCGCCGGTCGTGGCGGCGATGACGAGCGTGTACGTCCGCCAGGACGGCGAGTGGCGCCTGGCCCTCTACACCCAGACGCCGGTCCCCGACTGACGCCATCCGCGATCAGGGGTTGGCGGGCAGCTCCCAGGTGACGGGGAGTGTGCGCCGGCCCCACAGCAGGAACGGGGCGATCCGTCCCGGTGCACCGGCCGGTCGAAGTCCCGGCAGGCCGGCGATCGCCGCCCGCAGGGCATGGCGGGCTTCCAGCCGGGCCAGCGCGGCGCCGAGGCAGAAGTGCACGCCCAACCCGAAGGCGAGGTGCCGTCGCGCCTCCGCCGGCGGGCGGTCGAGCCGGAACTCGTCGGCGTCGGCGAACACCTCGCCGTCCCGGTTGGCCGACCCGTACAGCAGCATCACCTTCGCCTCGGCGGGGACCTCGACGCCGTGCAACTCGACCGGGCTCGTCGTCGTGCGGAACAGGCCGAGCACGGGGGCGTCGAACCGCAAGCTCTCCTCGACCACTGCGTCGACGGGGCTCGACGTCCGCGCCCGCCCGTCGGCGGGCTCGTCGCCCGTTGCGAGCTCGGCGGCGACCTGGGCCAGCAGCGCCGGACGCTCCATCAGCCGCACCAGCGCGTTGGTGATCAGCGACGTCGTGGTCTCGTTGCCGCCGACCAGCAACTGGATGATCGACCCCATGATCTCGGCGGGTGTCAGCACGGCGCCACCGTCCTCTGCCCGCACCAGCGCGCTGATCAGGTCGTCCGGCAGCGGATCACCGGCGGTCACCAACCGCCGCCGGCGGTCGACGTGCTCCAAGAGGTAGGCCTCCAGCTCGGCCCGTTCGTCCCGGAACGCCAGCGGGTCCTGGCTGCCCATCGACGCCACCATGGCGTCGGACCACGCCTTGAACCGGTGGCGGTCCTCGGCCGGCACGCCGAGCATGGTGGCGATCGTGATCGTCGGCAGCGGCGCGGCCAGCGCCTCGTGCAGGTCCGCCGACCCGTCGGCGGCGATGGCGCCCACGAGGTCGTCGGCCAGCCCGGCGACGAACGACTCCATCTCGGCCACCGCTCGTGGCGTGAAGGCCTGCTGCAGCAGTCGGCGGAACGCCGTGTGGGCCGGCGGGTCGGTGAACAGCCCGCCCTGCGACGTCCACCGCGGTCCCTGCCCGTGGGCGCTCGAGTACGTCGGCACATCGCGCAGCGCGCCCGCCACGTCGGCGTAGCGCGACAGCGTGAAGAACGGCGGCGCGAAACCGTCGTAACGGTGCACTGGGCACCGCGCCCGCAGCTCGGCGTACGTGGGGAACGGGTCGGCCATGGTCGACGGCCCGAAGGGGTCGTAGTCCACCATCGCGCCGACGGTACCCAGGAGGGTGCCGGCCACCGGTACCGTCCTGACGGTGGACTGGAGTGACCTCGAGCGACGGCTGACCGACGAGGTCACCGTGCTCGTCGGGCCGGACAACGGCGCCTACCCGACGGGCAACACGCTGGTCGTGCGCGGCCACGGCGAGACCGTGATCATCGACCCGTCGATCACCGTCGCCGAGCGCGGCGGGGCCCCGGTGGCCATCGATGCCGTGCTCAACAGCCACAGCCACGAGGACCACCTGGCGGGCAACGGCACGTTCCCCGACGCGCGTGTCCACGTGCACCACGACGATCTGCCCGGCGTGCACAGCCTCCAGGGGCTGATGGACGTGTACGGGCTGCCCATCGACCATCCGTTCGCCAACGACATCGTCGAGTCCTTCCATTACGTGCCCCGCCCCGACGCCCGAGGCTTCAGCGACGGCCACGTCTTCGACCTCGGCGGCACGACGGTCGAGGCCGTCCACCTGCCCGGCCACACCCGCGGGCACAGCGGCTTCCGCATCTCGGGCGGCGTGTTCTTCCTCAGCGACATCGACCTGACCGGCTTCGGCCCCTACTACGGCGACGTGTGGAGCGACCTCGACGACTTCGAGGCGAGCCTCGAGCGGGTGCGCGACGAGCAGGCCGACTTCTATGTCACGTTCCACCACAAGGGCATCATCGAAGGCCGCGAGGAGTTCGTCCGCTTGCTCGACGCCTTCGCTGCGGTGATCGATCGTCGGCACACGGCGATGCTCGAGTACCTCGTCGAGCCGCACACGCTCGACGAGATGACCGCCCACCGCTTCGTCTACCGGCCACACGTCCAGCACTCGTTCACCGACGCCGTCGAGCGGCGCACCGCCGACCTGCACGTGCAGCGCATGTTGCGCAGGGCCGAGGCGGTCGAGGTCGAACCCGGTCGGTTCCAGCGGACCGGCGCCCGCTGATGAGCGAGGCGTTCGCCCAGCTCGGCTTTCGACCCGAGCTGCTCGCCGCGCTGTCGGAGCTCGGCTACGAGGAGCCGTCGCCGATCCAGCGCGACGCCATCCCCCACCTGCTGGCCGGCCGGGACGTGCTCGGCCAGGCGGCGACGGGCACCGGCAAGACGGCGGCGTTCGCACTGCCCGCGCTGACCATCGTGGCCGACCTCGATCGCCGCCACCAGCGGGGCCGAGCGCCCGTCATCCTGGTCCTCGTGCCGACCCGCGAGCTCGCCGTCCAGGTGTCCGAGGCGATGTACCGCTACGGCCGCGACGTCGGCGCCGGTGTGGTTCCGATCTACGGCGGCCAGCCCATCGGACGTCAGCTCGGGGCGCTGCGCGACGGCGTCGACGTGGTCGTGGCGACGCCCGGCCGGGCCATCGACCACCTCCGGCGGGGCACCCTGTCGCTCGCCGACCTGCGCGTCGTCGTGCTCGACGAGGCCGACGAGATGCTCGACATGGGCTTCGCCGAGGACCTCGAGGCGATCCTCGAGCGGGCGCCGGCGGAGCGCCAGACCGTCCTGTTCTCCGCCACGCTGCCAGCACGCGTCCGGGGCATCGCCGCCCGGCACCAGCGCGACGCCGTGCGCATCCAGATCGAGCAGACGCCGACCGGTTCGACGGACGCCCCGCTGATCGTCGAGCGGGCCCACGTCGTCGCGCGGGCCCACAAGCCAGCGGCGCTCGGACGGGTGCTCGACGTCGAGGCGCCACGGGCGGCGCTGGTGTTCTGCCGGACGCGCACGGAGGTCGACCAACTGACCGAGACGCTCAATGGTCGCGGGTACCGGGCCGAGGCGCTGCACGGCGGCCTCAACCAGGAGGGCCGGGACCGCGTGATGGCCCGTCTGCGAACGGGTACGGCCGAGCTGCTGATCGCCACCGACGTGGCGGCGCGCGGTCTGGATGTCGACGTGCTCACCCACGTCATCAACTACGACGTCCCGTCCGCGCCCGATGCCTACGTGCACCGCATCGGACGGGTCGGCCGGGCCGGTCGCGAGGGTGTGGCGATCACGCTGGCCGAGCCGCGCGAGACCCGCCTCCTGCGCAACATCGAGCGTGCCACCGGCCGGTCCATCGCCGTCGAGCCGGTACCCAGCGTCGCCGATCTGCGCTCGCGCCGGTTGGCGCTGACGACGGAGGCGCTGCGCGAGGCGCTGGCGACTCCGCCCGACGACCGCTTCGACGCCGTCGTCGATGCCCTCGCCGACGAGTACGACCCGCGGCAGATCGCGCTGGCGGCGATCCGCCTGGCCCACGACGAGGTGCGCGTCGACGAGGCGGAGATCCCCCAGCACGTCCCCAAGGATCGTGCCACACGGCCGGACCGCCCCGACCGCCAGCCCCGGCGTTCGACGCCTGGGCAGCCGGGTGGAGCGTTGCGCGGCGTCGACGGTGGTCGCAAGACGCGACTCTTCATCGGTCTCGGCCGCAACGACCGGATCCGGCCCGGTGACCTCGTGGGCGCCATCGCCAACGAGTCGGACCTCCCCGGCCGCGACATCGGCCCGATCAAGATCACCGACCGGTTCTCGACCGTCGACGTGCCGGAGGCGGCCGCCGACCGCGTGATCGCGGCGATCAAGCAGAGCACCATCAAGGGCAAGCGGCCGACGATCCGGCGTGATCGCCACCAGACCTCGCGATGAACCAGGTGGCGCCGCCCGATCCGCGGCTTCCCACCGAGGCGTTCCGGCCGGTGGCGGTGGCGGTCGCCGTGCTCGCCGTGATGTGGGCCGTCGAGGTGATCGATCTGCTGCCGAGCACCGACTTCGATCGGTGGGGCGTGCGCCCGCGCTCCCTGCGCGGGCTGTTCGGCGTGGCGCTGGCGCCGTTCCTGCACTCCGGGTTCGGCCACCTGTTCGCCAACACGATCCCGTTCCTCGTGCTCGGTGCAGTGATCGCCATCGGGTCGGTCGGGCGGTTCGTGCAGGTCTCGGTGATCATCGGGCTGACCAGTGGGCTGGGGACGTGGCTCTTCGCCGCGCCCGGCACCGTGCACATCGGCGCCAGCGGGCTCGTCTTCGGGTACCTGACGTACCTCGTCGCCCGTGGGTTCTTCGCCGGCCGGATCCTGTGGATCCTCGGAGGGGTCGTCGTGCTGCTGTTCTACGGCGGGATCCTGTGGGGGCTGCTCCCGAGGCCGGGGGTGTCCTGGACGGGACACGTCTTCGGAGCCGTCGGCGGGGTGCTGGCGGCGTGGTACGTCCACGGCCGGGAGCCGGACGACGCCGACCTCGTTCGTCGCTGACCGCCGGCGCGCAGCACACTGCTCGTCCATGACGCGCGATCCAGCGATGGCCCGAACGGTGTGGAAGCGACTCGAGCCGATCCACGCCGTGACCTACTTCGCGCCCGAGCCGATCGGCGCCCTCGGCGCGGCGGGGTACCGAGGCTTCTGGATGAGCTACTTCGCCGGACGGGCGGCACCGCTCGGGCCGATCGGCGCCGAGGTCGTGACGGCGCTGTTCTACAACTTCGCACCCAGCCGTGTGGCCAAGGCGCTGCCGGACGCGTGGGACTTCGCCGGGCCCGAGATCGCGCTGCAGGCTCGCATGGAGGGATCGGTCGCCGCGCTGCGGCGCGCCTTCGGCGACCTTGCCGGCGACCTGTCGGTGCCGGTGGAGCTGGCCGGACGGGCGGCGCGCGCCGCCCCGGTCGAGGGCCGGGCCCTGTTCGCCGCCAACGCCGCCCTACCGTGGCCGGACGATCCCGTCGCCGTGCTCTGGCAGGCGGCCACGCTGTTGCGCGAGCACCGCGGTGACGGTCACGTCGCCTGCCTGACGGCTGCGGGTCTGTCGGGGCGGGAGTCCAACGTCTTCCAGGCGGCGGCCGGCAACACGCCACGGGCCCTGCTGGCGGTGGCTCGTGACTACGACGACGCCGAGTGGCAGCAGCTCGTCGACACGCTGGCGGCGCGCGGGCTGCTGACGGGCGACGGCGAGTTGACCGACGACGGGCGGTCGCTCAAGCGCGACCTCGAGCGAGCAGACGGACGAGATCGCCCTGTCGGCGTATGCGTCGCTGTCCGACGAGGAGCTCGCCCATCTCACCGCAGCCCTCACACCGTTGGCCCGCGCCATCGTCGCCGCCGGCGACCTGCCCAAGGTCACCCCGATGGGCCTCACCCTCGACGACTGACTGAGTGGCTCGCTTCGCTCGCTGGGCCGGGCAAGGCCGGCCCGGGGTGTCACGCACACTGCGGACGGGGGCCAAAGCGTCAGTCCCCTGACCACCGCGGCGCCGTCAGACTGCTCGTCGCTCATCGCTCAATGCGCCGGGAGCTCCGGACGGGGGAACGGACCGACGGCCTGTTCGTACGCCCGGGCGGCGCGCAGGACGAGGGCGTCGGCGAACATCGGCCCGACGAGCTGCAGGCCGATCGGCAGCGGCGCGGCGTCGTCGGTGGCCGTCGTCACGCCACACGGCACGGTGATGGCCGGCTGCTGGGTGAGGTTGAACGGGTAGGAGAACGGCGTCCACCCGAGCATCGATTCGGGTGTCATCGGCCGGTGCCCGGCGGGGAGGGCGTCGAACGCCGGCACGGCCACCGCCGGGGTGGCGATCAGGTCCCACGCCGTCATGAACTGTCGCATCGCCGAGCCGAGGTCGCCGCGCCGCAATGTCAGGCGCTGGACGTCCAGACTCGACAGTCGCGAACCCAGCTCGGCCTGGGCGGCGAAGTCGGGGTCGGTGACGGCGTGTTGCTGGGCGTTCAACGTGTTCCACAACGTCCATGCGCCCGTGAACCAGAGCCCGGTGGTGATCTCCAGTGGATCGGCGAACCCCGGGTCGACCTGTTCGACGACGGCACCGAGGTCGGCCAGCTGCTGCACCGCGGCGTCGACAGCCGTCGCCACCTCCGGGTGCACCGTCGCGTAGCCGAGGGTCGGCGAGTAGGCGATGCGCAGCCCGGCTACGCCGTCGTCGAGCCCGTCCTGGACATCCGTCGGATCCGGGGGCAGCGCCGTCCAGTCCCGGGCATCGGGCTGCCGCATGACGTCGAGCATCAGCGCGGCGTCGTCCACGCTCATCGTGTGCGGGCCGAGGTGGGCGACGGTGCCGAACGGCGAGAGCGGGTGGGCGGGGACGCGCCCGAAGCTCGGCTTGAGACCGACGTTGCCGCAGAACGCCGCCGGGATGCGCACCGACCCGGCGCCGTCCGTCCCGACGCTGAGCGGGGCCATGCCGGCGGCGACTGCCGCGGCGGTCCCGCCGGACGATCCGCCGGGCGTCTTGCGGGGGTCCCACGGGTTGCGCGTCAGCCCGGTCAGCGGCGAGTTGGTCTCGCCCTTGCACCCGTACTCGGGTGTCGTGGTCTTGCCGACGAAGACCGCTCCGGCCTCCCGCAGCCGCGCCGTGACCGGGGCGTCGACCTCCCACGGTTGGTTCGGGTCGATGGTGCGGCTGCCCCGCCGCGTCGGCCAGCCCTTCGTCAGCAGCAGGTCCTTGAGCGAGGTCGGCACGCCGTCGAGCGGGCCGCACGGCTCATCGCGCTGCCATCGCGCCTCACTGGCCCGCGCCGCGTCCATCGCCTCGTCGCCGGCCACGAGACAGAACGCGTTGAGGGTCGGGTCGAGTCGTTCGATCCGCTCGAGCACGGCCCTCGCGGCCTCGACCGGCGACGCCTCACCGCGGCGGAAGAGCCCGAGCAGCTCGGTCGCCGTGCGCCTGACCAGGTCCGTCATGACGTCGTCTCCGGGTTCTGTGCCGTCGTCGAGCTGGTGTTCCGTGCCGGATCATCGTCAGAACGCGACGGGGTGGGTTCGAGGAGTGTGAGGTAGTAGCGGGTGATGACGACGGCGACGAACGGGACGAGGACGACGGCGCCGACCACGACGACCACGCTGGCCGCGGCGAAGCTGATGCCGGTCACGATCAGCAGGACGGCGCCGACGAGGCCGGGCACGGCGAGGATCAGCACCAGCGTGATCATCAGGCCGATCGAGCGCAGCCGGTGACCGTGCAGCAGCGCCGCGCTGCGGTGCAATCCGGCCATCGCCGAGACCCCGGCGTCGGCGCAGACGACCGGTGCGACGAACCACCTCGAGGCGATCAGCGCGGCGACGGGCAGCAGGACGACGAGCGCTGACGTCGCGCCGAGGGCGATGACCAGCACCAGCGCGGTCAGGAACGTCCCCAGCGCGGCGCTCGGCAGCCACCACCGTGCCCCGCCCGGCGGACGCCGTCCGGCGTCGACGACGACCACCTCGACCGATGCGGCCATGACCCACGCCATGATCGGGAACGACACCATCGCCGCCGTCAACACGATCACCGGCAGCGCCCACGGCGACTCCTCACCGAGCACGTCGAAGACGTCACCGACTGGGGTGAGGCGGACCATCAGGTTGTGCACCAGCAGCGATGCCGCGCCAGCCACGACCAGCGCGGCGCCGATCTGCAGCAGCTGCGACGCGTTGCGCCGGTACGCGCCCACGGAGGCGGCGAGCAAGCCCTGCGACGAACGACGGACGATGAACACCAGGGCGGCGATCACCAGGACGGCGATCACCCCGAAGCGCACCGGGTGATCCAGGAACTTCAGCAGTGCCTGCGAGAGCTCCTGGCTGACGTTGCAGAAGGCGTCCGTCGCCGGCGAGCCCCCGAACGGCACCGCGACCGCCTCGGCCCGACCCTCCTCCTCGACCCAAGCCACCGGTGCATCCCACTGCTCCTTCATCGCCGGGCCGGTCGGACCGTCGTTGAACATCGGGCGCCGCTCGCCCCAGTGGCCGGGGAACGACAGCCAGGCGAACTCCCCCTCCGTCGGCGCCACGACCGGCAGGACCTCGACCCTCGGCCGCACCTCGACAAGGGGCGCGGTGGTGTCGTCGCAGCCGAACCCGGTGGCGCCGCTCTTGCCGAACCAGGTCGACCGGTCGAAGTAGGCGGCGTGCGAGCCCTGCCCGACGTAGACGACCGGTGATCGATCGATCAGGCGGAGCTTCGTCCCCGCCGTCTCGGACGTCCCCTCGAGCTCGATGGCGTCGTCCGGGAAGTGGTACTCGGACCCCTCGTGCTGGGCGAAGGCGTACAGCCCGGGACCCAGGGCCAACGCCTCGGACACGCTGGTCGTGTCGAAGAGCAGCTGGACCATCTCCCAGTCGCTCTCGTGACGGTCGTTCCAGTCGTTGTAGACGTAGTACAGCCAGTACTGCGCGACGAGCACGTCGGCGTCGACGACGACCCGTCCGTAGACGACCGGGTCGGCCCCCATCGAGTCGAACCAGCGCTCGTACTCGCAGCCGGGATCGAGCGCATCGCCCGGGAGGTCGAGCGCCCAGTCCTCGTCGCCCACCGCCAGGTCGGCGGCGGCCGGCGCCGGCACCACCACGTCGTCCTCGCCGTCGCGCAGCCCGACATCGTCGCGACCGAAGACGTTGTCCACGGCGATCGGGTAGTACGGCTCGCCCGCACCGCACGCGTCGTCCTGCCGCCGCAGCGCCAGCACCGGGGCGAACGTCTCGAGCAGCTCGGTCGGATCCTCATCCGGCGCGACGACGTCGGCGGAGGCCGGCGACGGGGCGGCCACGACGCCGATGGCCACGACGACGCCCGCGACGCGACGCCACGTTCCCAGCACGGCGCAGTTGTAGCTCCTCCGGCGGTCAGCCGGTCGTCTTGCCCCGGTCCGCCGGCTCGGCGCCTGTCGTCAGCCGGCCGCGGCGCGGACGGCGGCGGCGAGGTCCTCGGCCGTCGCCCGAGCCTGGTGCTCGGTCGGCGCCTCGACCATCACGCGGACCAGCGGCTCCGTGCCGCTCGGTCGGACGAGGACCCGGCCACGGTCACCGAGCGCGATCTCGGCGGCGCGGATCTCGGCGCTGATCCGTTCGGCGGCGTCCGGCATCCTCGCCGCGACGGGCACGTTGACGAGCAGCTGCGGCAGGCGGGTCATCGCCGCCGCCGCCAGATCGGCCAACGGTCGCCCCGACCTCCGCACCGCGTCGGCCAGCACCAGGCCGGTCAGCAGGCCGTCGCCCGTCGTCGCCACGTCGCGGAAGATCACGTGGCCGCTCTGCTCGCCTCCCAGCGAGTACCGCCCACGGTCGAGCTCCTCCAGGACGTAGCGGTCGCCCACCGCGGTCTGCACGACCTTGATCCCGACCGCCTCCATCGCCAGCCGGAACCCGAGGTTGGTCATCACGGTGACGACAACGGTGTCGTCGCGCAGGGCGCCCCGCTGGCGCAGGTCGAGCGCGCAGATGGCGATCACGTGGTCACCGTCGACCAACTGCCCGGTGGCGTCGACGGCCAGCAATCGGTCGGCATCACCGTCGAGCGCCAACCCCAGGTCGGCGCCGTGGGTGCGCACGGCGGCGGCCAGCGACGCCGTGTCGGTGGCCCCGCACCGGTCGTTGATGTTTCGGCCGTCGGGGGTGTCGTGGATGGTGATCACCTCGGCGCTCGTCGCCGACATGACAGCCCCTGCCATCCCGCTGGCCGCGCCGTTGGCGGCATCGACGACGATGCGCAATCCGGCGAGCGAACGACCCTCGAGGACATCGAGGACGTGCTGGCGGTACGCCGCGGAGTCCTCGACGTCGACGAGCTGGGCCGGCTCGCCGGCCGGCGCCGGCAAGTCGCCGACGACGGCCTCGATTCGCTGCTCGGTGGCGTCGGGGAGCTTCGTGCCGCCCCGGTCGAACAGCTTGATGCCGTTGTCCTCGTACCGGTTGTGCGAGGCGGAGATCATCGCCCCGAGGCAGTTCCGGTGGGCGGCTTCGAACGCCACGGCCGGCGTCGGCACGACCCCCAACCGGTGCACGACGACGCCCTCGCTGGCCAGCCCGGCGACGAACGCCGCCTCGAGCATCGCCGTGGACACTCGGGTGTCGCCGCCGACGACCGCTTCGGACCCGCCGAGCACGCGTGCTGCGGCGCGACCGAGGTCGAGCGCGAACGACGCGGTCAGATCGGTGTTGGCGACACCTCGAACACCGTCGGTGCCGAACTTCATGGCTGGCCGTGCGAGCAGCGCGCCGTCAGCGGACTAGCGCTTGGTGAACTGCGGCGCCTTGCGGGCCTTCTTCAGGCCGTACTTCTTGCTCTCCTTCTTCCGCGCGTCGCGCGTCAGGAGACCGGCCTTCTTGAGGGTGGCGCGGACCTCGGGGTCGACCTCGGCGAGCGAGCGGGCCAGCGCCATGCGCAGCGCGCCCGCCTGACCGCTGACGCCGCCGCCGGTGATCGAGGCATCGACGTCGAAGCGCTCGGTGGCCTCGGCGACCCGCAGCGGCTCCATCGCCTCCATGCGGTGGGCCGGCGTCGTGAAGTACGCCTCGAAGGGACGACCGTTGATCGTCAACACGCCGGTCCCAGGACGGAGGCGAGCGCGAGCGATGGCCTCCTTGCGGCGGCCGGTGGTCTGGGTGAGCGGCGGGGCCATCGTTCGTCTCCGGGTCAGCGGGCGCGTGCCGCGGTCAGGTCGAGCGGCTCGGGGGACTGCGCCGCGTGGGGGTGCTCGGGTCCGGCGTAGACCTTGAGCTTGGTCAGCATCTGGCGCCCCAGCGGGCCCTTCGGGAGCATGCCCTTGACGGTCCGCCGGACGGCATCCGCCGGCTTGCGCGACAGGAGCTCGGCGTAGCTGTTGGACTTGATGCCGCCGGGGTAGCCGCTGTGGCGGTAGACCCGCTCGCGCTCGGCCTTGCCGGAGGTGAGGACGACCTTGCTGGCGTTGATGATCACCACGTGGTCGCCACCGTCGAGGTGCGGGGCGAACGTCGGCTTGTGCTTGCCGCGCAGGATGCGGGCGACCTCGGTGCACATCCGGCCGAGCACCAGGCCATCAGCGTTGACGACGTGCCAGGCACGCTCGATCTCGCTGGCTTTCGGGGTGTACGTGGGCATGCAGACGCGACCTTCTCGAACGGGAACCGGGCAATGCTACCGGCGGGTCCGCCGTCGACCCACCGTCCCCCCATCGGAGGGTTTCCTGCATCCGAGGGCTACGCGAGGGGAAGCCCCGCAGGAAACCCTCCGATGCAGCAAACCCTCGGATGGTCAGGGCTGGTAGGCGGAGAGGTCGCCGACGCCGGCGGTCACGGCGGGGGCGAGGCCGGCGACCTGCGGGAGCACCTGGGCGGCGAAGAAGCGGGCGCTGACGAGACGCTGCCCGAGGAACTCCGCGCCGAACCCGCCGCCGTCGCCGGCGCCCAGGGCGTGGGCGGCCAGGGCACCGCGGGTGAGCATCCACCCGCCGGTCAGCACACCCATCAGGCGCAGGTACGGCGTGGCACCGGCCAACAGATCGGCCGGCGACGAGGCCGCCCGCTCGAGCAGCCACTCGGTCGTGTCGCGGGCGATGGCCAGCGCGCCGGCCAACTGCTCACCGATGGTGGCCAGGTCACCGCCCGCCGCCGTGGCGGCGGCCACGGTCCCTTCGATGCGCCCGAGGTAGTCGCGCATCGCCATCCCCCCGCGCAGTCCGAGCTTGCGGCCGACGAGGTCGATCGCCTGGATGCCGTTGGTGCCCTCGTAGATGGGGGCGATGCGGATGTCCCGGTAGTGCTGTGCGACACCCGTCTCCTCGACGTAGCCCATGCCACCGTGCACCTGCAGCGCCAGCGAGGTGAGCTCGACGCCGACGTCGGTGCCCCAGCCCTTGCTCAGCGGCGTCAGCAGGTCGGCCAGCTCCTGGCGCTCCGCCCGCACGGCCTCGTCCGGGTGCGCCTTGGCGAGGTCGATGCTCTCGGCGTTGACCATCACCAACGCCCGCACCGCATCCACGTGGGACCTGATCGTCAGCAGCATCCGACGAACGTCCGGGTGGTCGATGATCGTCGACCGGCCCTGCACCCGCTCCCTCGCGTACTCGACGGCCTGCTGGTACGCCCGATCACCGAGGGCCATCCCCTCCAACCCGACGGAGAGCCGGGCCGTGTTCATCATCTTGAACATGTACCGCATGCCCTGGTTGGGCTCGCCGATCAGGTGGCCGACGGCGCCGTCGTAGGACATCACGCAGGTCGGGCTGGCGTTGACGCCCATCTTGTGCTCGATCGACACGCACTCGACGGCGTTGCGCTCCCCGACCGTGCCGTCGTCGCCGACGAGGTGCTTGGGCACGATGAAGCAGGAGATGCCCTTCGTCCCCGGCGGCGCATCCGGCACCCGGGCCAGGACGAGGTGGACGATGTTGTCGGACAGGTCGTGCTCGCCGTACGTGATGAAGATCTTCTGACCGGTGATCCGCCAGGTGCCGTCGTCGGCCGGAACGGCTTTGGTCGTCAGCGCCCCGACGTCCGAACCGGCCTGCGGCTCGGTGAGGTTCATGGTGCCCGTCCACTCACCGCTCACCATCTTCGCCAGGTAGACCTCACGCTGCTCCTCGCTGCCGTAGTGCAGCAGCATGTCGATGGCGCCCTGGGTGAGCAGCGGCAGCAGCGAGAAGCCCATGTTGGCCGCCGTCATCATCTCCTGCATCGCCACGGCGACGAGCCACGGGAAGCCGCCCCCGCCGTAGTCGGACGGGAACGGCACCGACGGCCATCCGGCCTCCACGTATCGCTGGTAGGCCTTGGCGAAGCCCTCGGGGGTGGTCACCGAGCCGTCGTCGTTGCGGCGGCTGTGTTGTACGTCGCCGACTCGGTTGAGCGGCGCGAACTGCTCGGCGAAGAACCGGCCGGCCTCCTCCAGGAGCCCGGCGACGGTGGCCGGATCGGCGTGCTCGTAGCCCGGCAGCTCGGCCAGCGCGCCGAGGTCGGTGACGTGCTCGAGGACGAACCGCAGATCCTCCAGCGGCGGCCGGTACTCAGTCATGGATCACAGTAAAGCCGTAGGGCAGCTCGAGGCGGTGGGCGGACATCATCGCCTCGTCGGCCAGCAGCTCGCCGATCGGACCGTCAGCGACGATCGTCCCGGCGTCGAGGATCACCGCCCGGTCGCACAGGTGCATGGCGTAGGGCAGATCGTGGGTGACCAGCACGACGGTGACGTCGAGGCCGAGCACGATCTCGGCCAGCTCACGCCGCGCCACCGGGTCGAGGTTCGACGACGGCTCGTCGAGCACCAGCACATCGGGGCGCATCGCCAGCACCGTCGCCAGCGCCACGCGCCGGCGTTCGCCGAAGCTCAGGTGGTGCGGCGAGCGGTCGGCCACTCCTGCCATCCCGACGGCGGTCAGCGCCTCGGCCACCCGATCGTCGAGCTCCGCCCCCCGCAGCCCGAGGTTGGCCGGACCGAACGCCACGTCCTCGCCGACGGTGGGCATGAACAGCTGGTCGTCCGGATCCTGGAACAGGATGCCGACCCGCCGCCGCACCTCACCCAGATGCGGCTTGCCGACGAGCAGGCCGCCGATGCTCACCGTCCCGCGCTGCGGGGCGATGACGCCGTTCAGCGTCAGCACGAGCGTCGTCTTGCCGGCGCCGTTCGGGCCGAGCACGGCGAGCCGCTGTCCGGCCGCCACGACGAGCTCGACGCCGTCGAGGGCGACCTGACCGTCCGGGTAGGTGTACCCGACGGATCGCACCTCGATGGCCGGGCCAGCTGTCATGCGACCACCGTCGCGACAGCCGCCACCGTCGCGGCGACCGCCGGCCACGCCATGCACACCAGCCACGAACGGGCCGACGCAGGTGCGCCACGCACCGGCATCGATCCTGCGTACCCGCGCGACTCCATCGCCAGGTACACGCGCTCGCCCCGCTCGTAGGAGCGGACGAACAGCGCGCCTGCCGTCGTGGCCAACGCCTTGACCTGCCCGAGCCGCCCTCCGCTTCCCAGCCGCGACTCACGGGCGATGCGCATCCGACGGACCTCGTCGGCCACCACGTCCCCGTAGCGGACCATGAACCCGGCGATGGCGACCATCGTCCGAGGGACGCGCAGACGCTCGAGCCCGCCGAGCAGCGCCGGGATCGACGTGGTCGATGCCAGCACGATCGACGCGGCGACCCCGATCGTGGCCTTGGCGACGATGTTCCACGCCGCCCACAACCCCGCTTCGGACAGGCTGAACCAGAGCACGTCGACCCGTGGGCCGCTGCCGAGCACCGGAAGGAGCACGGCGAACAGGAGGAACGGCACCTCGATCACGAGGCGCCGGGCGACGGACGGCAGCGGCACCGAGCCGATCAGCGCCGCCGCGACGACGAGTCCGGCCAAGAGGGCGAACGCCCAGAACTGCTCTCGCGGCGTGACGACGACGGCGACGATGAAGAGCAGGGTCGCCGCCACCTTGCACTGCGCGGGCAGGCGGTGCAGCCGCCCCTCGTGGTGGAGGAGGAGGTGTCGGTGGGCCGCGCCCACGTCAGCCGGGGTTGGCCACCGGCGCGGACCGGCGGGAGGGTTGCCGGGCGTGGCGCACGGCGAGGATCAGTCCGGCGCACACGGCGAACGTGGCGACGACGCCCAGGAGTCCGGCGATCCACGTCGCCACCCACGCGTTGTCGACGCCGCGCACCCCGTAGTCGGCGAACGGCCCGCCGGCGGTCGCCGAGTCCGTCGCCGCGGCGCCGATGCCGGTGTCGGCGGCCACCTTCTCCAGCCCGTCCGGGCTCGGGCTGGCGAGGGGGGCGAGCACGAGCACGAGCAGGACGGCGGCGGCGACACCGACGACCACGACGGCCAACGTCGACGCCCGCTTCACGACGTGGCCACCGTGAGGGGCGGGGCGGTCGCCGGCGGACGGATGCCGCGGGCGCCGTAGACGAGGTCGGGGCGCATCCCCATCACGGCGCCGACGGCGAGCGCGGTGATGACACCCTCCCCGACCCCGATCAGCGCGTGCACGCCGAGCATCGCCGCCGCCACGGTGCCGACCGGCGCCGCATCGTTGCCGCCCATCGCGTACTCGAGGACGAACAGGGAGCTGGCGATCAGCGGCACGAGGAACCCGGCGATGCCGGAGGCGACGGTCACCGACCGGGTCGTGTTGCCCAGCACCCGGCGGAGCAGGGCGAAGGCGGCGTAGCCGACGAACGAACCGGCGAGCGCCATGTTGACGACGTTCAGCCCGAGCGCCGACAGCCCGCCGTCGGCGAACAGCAGGGCCTGGACGGCGAGCACGACCGTGATCGCCAGCCCACCGGCCCACGGTCCGACGAGCACCGCCGCCAGCACGCCGCCGATCAGGTGGCCGCTGGTGCCGCTGGCGACCGGGAAGTTGAGCAGTTGGGCGGCGAAGACGAACGCCGCAGCCAGCCCGACCAGGGGGATCTCGCGATCCTCCAGCGTGTCGGCGGTCTTCTTCAGGCACAGGGACACGCCGGCGATCGCCACGAGCCCGGCGAGCAGCGACGTGGGGCCGTCGATGAACCCGTCCGGGATGTGCATGCCGAGCATCCGCGCCTCCGTTGCGGCGCTGCGCCGCTCGGCCACCATAAATGCGACCGAGTCGCAGATTCAACCGTGGTGGTGGGCGTCCGCTCCCTCCGGATCGGACGCACACTCGGCGCAGCGTCCGACGATGGCGAAGTGCGAGCCGTCGAGGACGAACCCGAAGTCAGCCGCCAGCCGACGGCGGGCGCTGGCGAAGACGGCCCCCGGCACGGCGAGATGGCGCCCGCAGCGCTCGCACACGACGTGGCGCACGTCGGCGGTCGGGATCCGCTCGTAGATCGCCGGCCCGTGCGAGAGGTGGACGTGCCGCAGTGCGCCGATCTCCTCGAGCAGCGCCAAGGTCCGGTACACGGTCGCCACGTGGACCCCGGGGACGGCGGCCGCCAGGTCGTCAGCCGTGAACGTGCCGGCCTGGTCGCGCACCGCATCGACGACTGCTGCCCGCGTGCGGCCGAGCGAGTGACCGGCGGCGCGCAGCCGACCCACGATCTCGTCGCCGGCGATCGAGCGACCGGGGTGGCGGACCCGCGTCACCGCCCCATCATGCTCCGCCGATCAGGTCGCCAGCGCGCCGACGAGATCGGCGCACGTCGAGACCCCGAGCTGCTGGAACGTCTCGCGCCACCACGGCCGGCGACGACGCCGAGGGCCGAGGCGGTCACGTGGATGGCACCGATCACGACGAGGCCAGCACCGGCGGAGGCCGTGGCCAGCATCCACCCGGCGGCCACCGCACCAACTGACGACGCCGCCAGCTTGAGGCTGGCCCCGACGGTGAACACCGACGAACGCAGGTCGAGCGGGCTGGACGAGTGGCGGGCGGCGAACGTGCCGATCAGGACCGGAGCGTCGAGCACGCCAACGACGAACGCGCCGCCGATGACGACCGGCCACGTGCCGAGCCCCATGGCGATCAGCACGAGTCCCGTCGCCGTCGTGGCCACGATGACCTGGCGGCCCGGGTCGCCGCTCGGACGCAGCCGGGTCCACGCCATCGACCCGAGCAGCGCCCCGACGGCGATCGCCGTCACCACCTGGCCGGCATCGGTCCCGTCCCGACCGGCGGCCCGCGCCGCCGCCGCAGCGGCGATCGTCAGGCCGCCGATCCCGACGAAGGCCAGCGAGGTCGTGACGGTGACGGACCGCAGCACGGGTTGGCGGACGAGCAACTCGGCTGCGGCGCGCAGCGTCGCCGTCCGGGAGCGCTCGGGCCCCGGCGGGCGGACCGGCCACGGCCCGATGACGGCAGGGAGGGCGACGGCGATCGTCGCCGCCAGCGCCACGGTCGCAACCGTCGCTCCGGACACCGCCGTGAGGATGGTGACGAGGGCCGGACCACCGAGGCCGGCGACGTTGTAGGCGACGGCGTCCCAGGACGCGATCCCGGCGGCATCTGATGGACGCTCGGCCAGGCGGGCGAAGCTGGCGCTGAGCCCACCGGTCAGCGCCGGCTGGGTCACCGACGTGACCAGCGCGGCCGCGACGGCGACCGGGCCGAGCGATCGATCGACGGCCAGGGCGCCGACGGCGGCGGCGCTGGTCGCCACGGCGATGCCCAGGATCAGACCCGGGCGCCGGGACCGGTCGAGGGCGGCCCCGACCAACGGCCCGGTGGCGAGTTGCGGCAGCGTGGCGCAAGCCAGCAGCACCCCGGCCATCGCCGCCGAGCCCGTTCGGTCGATGGACAGGACGACCATGGCCAGTCCGGCACCCTCGGTCGCCGTGCGGGCCAGCGATCCCGCCACGAGGATTCGGAGCTGTAACGTCTTCAAGCAGTGGACACGTTACGACACGATGCTGCCCGGCGGGCCGTCGATCTCGTCAACGCCGAGCCGGCGGACCTCGCCGAGCGTGCTTGCGCCAGCACGGGGAGACCGACCTGACCGGTCTCGAGGGCGAGGCCGATCGATTCACCGCCGTGCTCGCCGATCTGCGCGCCGTGTTCGCCACGACCGATCGAGACGAGGCCGCAGCGCGCTTGAACGAGCTGCTGGCGCGGCACGGCGCGGTCCCCCAGCTCGTCCGCCACCAAGGATGGGACTGGCACGTCCACGTCGACCGGGTCGACGACACCTGGAGCAACTGGCTGGCGTCGTCGGCGGCGATGGCGCTGGCGCTCCGACTGGTCGAGCGGGCCGGGGTGCCGTGGGGCCGGTGCGCCGCCGCCGGGTGCGGGCGGTGCTTCCTCGACGACGGCCAAGGCGGCGGCCGCCGGTACTGCTCGCCCACCTGCGCCACGCGAGAGCGCGTCCGGCGCCACCGCGCCGCAGTCAGCCGACGCGCGCCAGGAACCGATCGATCTCCAGGTTGACGCGAACCGGGTCGCGAGCGTGGGTGAGGTGGCCGGACCCCTCGAACACCACGAGCTCTCCGCCCGTGAGCTCAGCGATCCGGTGGCCGCGCGCCGGCGGCTGGCACCTGTCCTGGTCACCGCAGATCACGAGCACTGGGCTGCGCACCTGCCGGCACAGCTCGGCGGCGGTCTCCGGGTCGGCCCTCGGATTGGTCGCATTGGCGGCCAGGTAAGCGAGCATGATCTCGGGCGTCGTCTCGAGCCCCCATCCGACGCAGTCCTCGTGCTGCTTGGTGGAGTGCGGCTCGGGGAGCAGCTGGTCGAAGAAGAACGTGCAGTACCCAGGCCAGTCGCGCAGCCAGTAGTGGCGGTTCTCCTTGCACCAGCCCTCATCGGAGTCGAGGACGTCGTCGAACCCCTGCAGACCGCGCGGTCGGCGGAACGCGTGGAGCGGCGAGAGCGGCATGCCGGGGTTGATCGCCACCACACCGCCGACGCGATCCGCATGCTGCGCCGCCAGAACGACGGCGACCCCGGCGCCCTGGCACACTCCGACCACGACGACCCGCTCGACGCCGGCCGCATCGAGCGCACCGATGGCGTAGGCCACGAACGCGTCGTCCGTGTACGCCGCCTGATCCGTGGTGCGCGTGCTGTGACCGTTGCCCGGGGGATCGAACGTGACGACGGTGTGGCGGCGAGCGAACCACGGGACCTGGCCCTTCCACTTGCGCGATTCGACGATCGGGTCGACGCCGAGGAACAGCAGCGCCGGCTCGCCGGATCCGGACCGCTCCCACGCAACGCGCACGCCGTCGCGCTCGACGAAGCCACTGACGTCCGGTTCCCGCGCCCGCATCGCGGCTACACCAACTGCGCAAGGGAGGCGGCGGCGCGGGCGGCACCACCGGTCTCGACGGGGCGGTAGTCGACCGGGCGACCGATCTCGTCGGCGATCACCTTGGCGAGACCGTCCGGGTCGGCCGCCTCCTCGTAGTCGAGGCGTCGACCGGCGCCGTAGCGCTGCAGCCGGTGGTGGACGTGGAAGTTCTGCTCGAAGTGGTGGCGCAAGGGCACGTAGACGAACGGTCGGCGGTTGGCGGTCAGCTCCATGCACGTCGTCAGGCCGCCCTGCACAACGGCCAGATCACAGGCGGCCAGATGGCGGTAGAGGTCGGGCACGAAGCGCCGGTACGACACGCCCTTGCGCCGGGGCAGGCTCCGCGGGTCGAGGCGGGGCCCGGTCACCACGACCAGGCGCAGGTCGTCGACGAGCCGCCGCGCCCGCGGTGCGGCGTCGATCACCCGGCGCAGCAGGTCGCCGCCGACCCCCGAGCCGCCGACGGTGACGAGGCACACCTGCTCGTCGGGCCCATAGCCGAGCTCGTCGCGCAGCGCCTCCCGATCGCCGAGCTCCGCTGGGTCGAACCCGGTCACGTAGCCGGCGAACTCGAAGTTCTCCTCGGTCCACTGGCGGATCTCCGGCAGCCCGTCGCCGAACGTGTCCGGCACGATGTCGTCGGGGTCGCCGACGAAGATCGACCGATCGCGCACCCGCCGGTATCGCGCCCGCTGCTCGATCATCTCGGCGTTGTAGTCGGCGGTCAACGCCGCCTCGGCGGGGCCGCCGTCGGGCATCGGCAGCCAGCCGACGAAGTCGGTCATCCAGGCGAACTCGTAGTGCTTGAGCTCGGGGTTCTCGTGGAGGAAGTAGTCGACGTCCCACGCCTCGTCGCCGATCACGAGGTCGTAGTGCTCGTCGGTGACGACGTCGTTGAAGACCATGAAGTTGTTGACGAGGATCTCGTCCATCCGGCGGATCGCCTGGAACGCGTGGAGGTCGTGCTCGGCCGCCTCGTCCTCGACGTGGGCCGACTCGTTGGCCAGCCACGCCGACGCCGGGTGCACCCGCTCGCCGCGTGACTCCAACACCTTGGTGACGGGGTGCTGGGCCAGCCAGTCGATCTGCAGATCGGGGTGGTGGTGGCGCAGCTCGGCGGCGACGGCCACGTCGCGCAGGGCATGGCCCAGGCCGATCGGTGACGACAGGTAGAGCGCTCGCTTCGGTCGGCGAGCCGCGCGCACCCACGTGCGGCGGGTGGGGACCGGGTGGATCATGTCGACGAACTCCTCGACGAGGCGGTTGACGATGACGGGATCGCGGGCGTGCGGTCCGTGGCCGCCACCCTGGATGGTGACCAGCGACCCGCCGGTGACATCGGCCAGCGCGACGCCGGATGCGTACGAGCGGATGCCGTCCTCGTCACCGTGGATCACGAGGGTCGGACAAGCGACACGGGCGCAGACGTCGGCGAAGCTCTCCACGGAGCACGCGGCGAGCCCACGGGTGGTTGCGACCAGGGTCGGGGCATCCCCGTCCGACGCCCAGTCCACGCAGTCCTCGATCTGCTTGGTCGAGTGGGCCTCGTCGAACATCCGCCCGAAGAAGAACTCGAGGAATCCGCGGTAGTCGCGCTCCCAGTAGTGCCGGTTGTACTTCGCCCAGTCGTCCGTGTGCGTCAACGGCTCCTCGAACGGGAACACCTGCCGTTCGGGGAGCTCGGGAGCCAACGGGACGGCGGGGCCGATGACGACCAGCCCGAGCGACCGCTCCGGATGATCGACGGCGAGCTGGATGCCCCACAGCGCGCCGCACGACAACCCGACGAGGACGGCTCGGTCCGTCCCGGTGGCGTCCAGCACCGCTGCCGCGTCGGCGGCGAACTCGTGGTGCGTGTACGCCTCGGCCCCGGACGGCCGGCCGGACCGACCGCACCCCCGGCCATCGAACGTGACGACGCGGTGGCGCCGAGCGAGGTACGGGATCTGCAGCTTCCAGAACCGCGAGTCGATGATCGACCAGGTCGGGAGGAGCAGGAGCGTCGGGGTGCCGTCGCCGTGCACCTCGTAGTGCAGCTCGACGCCGTCGCGCTCGACGACGCCCTCCTCGACCGGGAGACTCGCCCTCATCGTGCCTCCTCCCAGTCGCGCAACAGCGCGCCGACCCGTCGCAGGGCGGCGCGGATCGGCAGGGTCTGACGGTCGAAACCGAGGAGCAGCAGCGCCTCGGAGCCGATGAAGGCGTTGCCGATGAGGGTGCCCAACTCCTCGGCCGTGAACGGCCCCAGCGGACCGTGCTCGCTCTCAGCGTCGCGCATGACGTCGGCGAGCAGCTCGTACCAGCCGCCCAGCAGCTCGCGCACGGCGCCGCCGACGGACGGGTCGGACCACCCGGCGGCGATCATCTCCTGCAGCACGCGGACGTAGCCCGACTCGAGGTCGTCCTCGAGGAAGTCGCACGCCTGCTCGTAGCGCTGCCACAGCGGAGCGTCCTCGGCGTACATCTGCTCCTGCCGCTCGAGCCGCCGGCGGTTCTCGGTCTCCAGCAGGGCGAGGATCAGGCCGCTCTTCGAGCCGAAGTGGTAGTGCAGCTGCGACAGTGGGACCCCCGCCTCGGCCGCCACCTTGCGCGTGGACAGGTTGGCGTAGCCGTCGGACAGCAACCGCTCGCGCGTCGCATCGAGGATCGCCGCTCGAGTGTTCCGCTCCGCCACCATCAGCCTCATTTCAATCGACCGACCGAGACCCTACGGCGGCCGAATCGGGAAGTAAAGACCTTGACAAGTCGCCAACAGTCCGCGATCCTCGACGTCGATTCGGTCGATCGACCGAACTATGGAAAGGACTCACCGCCATGACGACGACCACCTCCGACCCCGTGCGCAACGGCGTCGACACCGCCACGCTGTTCGCCACGATCGACGCCGTGCGGGGCAACCACGAGATCGCCAAGTTCCAGTTCCGAGCGACGAACACGTGGTGCAGCGGCACCCACAACCGCACGACGATCCACGACTTCCACGGCGCCATGCAGGAGATGACGCATCGCCAACCGTTCGAGTTCGACGCCGACCACCCCCCCGTGCTGGTTGGGTCGGACCAGGGACCGACGCCGGTCGAGTACCTGCTCCACGCCCTCGCCGCCTGCCTGACCGCCGGAATCGCCAACGTCGCCGCCGCCCGGGGCGTCAACCTCGACGAAGTCAGCTCCACCGTCGAGGGCGACATCGACCTGCTCGGCATCCTCGGGCTGTCCAAGGACGTCCGCAACGGCTACCAGCAGATCAAGGTCAGCTTCCGGCTGCGCGGCGATGATCCGGCCAAGCTGCGCGACGTCGTCGAACGGTCGACGCAGCGCTCCGCGGTCTACGACGTGATGACCAACGGTGTGCCCGTCGCCATCGAGGTCGACGCCGGCTGAAGTGCGCCACCCACGGCTGGCCGGACCACTCGGGCTCGGCCAGCCACGGTGCGGGAACTCCGATGCGCTCCATTGACACCGTCATCATCGGCGCCGGGCAGGCGGGCCTGGCGATGAGCCACTGCCTCAGCGGGCACGGCCGCGACCACGTCGTGCTGGAGCGCGGTCGGCTCGCCGAACGATGGCGCAGCGAGCGCTGGGACTCGATGCGGCTGCTCAGCCCGAACTGGATGACGAGGCTCCCGGGGTGGCGGTACCGCGGCCCCGATCCCGACGGCTTCATGACGGCGGGCGAGCTCGCCCACCACCTCCAGGAGTATGCGGTGGCCATCCGGGCGCCGGTGGTGGAGGGCACCCCGGTGACGTCGCTCGTCGCCGACGGCGCCCGCTTCCGGGTGGAGACGGACGACGGCGCGTGGTCGGCGGCCGACGTCGTCGTCGCCACCGGGTGGTGCGATCGACCGGCCGTCCCGTCGGTCGCCCGAGGCCTCGCTCGCGACCTCCACCAGGTGACGCCGGACCGCTACCGGAACCCGGCCCAGCTGCCGGCCGGCGGCGTCCTCGTCGTCGGCGCATCGGCGACGGGGGTGCAGCTGGCGGCGGAGCTGAACGCCGATGGCCGAGACGTCGTCCTGGCCGTCGGCAGCCACGTGCGCCTGCCGCGCACCTACCGCGGCATGGACATTCTCTGGTGGCTCGACCGCATGGGCAACTTCGACCACACGATCGACGACATGGCCGACGCCGAGCGGACGCGGCGTCGGCCATCGCTGCAGCTCGCCGGCCGCACCGACCGCCGCACCCTCGACCTGCCGACGCTGCAGGACCATGGCGTGCAGCTGGCCGGGCGGGTCACGGCGATCGACGGAGCTCGTGTCGCACTAGCTGCCGACCTCGGCGTCACGACCGCTGGTGCGGATGCTCGGCTGCGACGGCTGCTCGGCGCCGTCGACGGCCACATCGCCGCCCATGGCCTCGACGCCGAAGTGCTCGAACCCGATCCGCCGCCAGCGTGCCGCCCGAGCGCCGTCGTCGACCAGCTCGACCTGCGCCGGCGGGGCATCCACACCGTCGTCTGGGCGACGGGACACCGACGGACGTACCCGTGGCTGCGCCTTCCGGTGCTCGACGCCGCCGGGGAGATCGGCCAGGCGCGCGGCGTCACCGCGTGGCCCGGGTTGTACGTCCTCGGTCAGCGCTTCCAGCACTACCGAAGCTCGGACTTCATCGACGGCGTCGGGCGTGATGCGGCCATGGTCGCCGACCACCTCGTCGGGCGCACCGCCCGGTCCAGGGCGGCCTCGTGAGCGGCGACGTCGGGGTCGATGCCGTCGTCGTCGGCGGGCGCGCTGCCGGCGCAGCAACCGCATTCCTTCTCGCCCGCCAGGGGCTGCGCGTCGTCGTGCTCGAACGCGGGCGGTACGGCGCGGACACCCTGTCGACCCATGCGCTGATGCGCGGCGCCGTGCTGCAGCTCCGCCGCTGGGGCCTGCTCGACGACATCGTCGCCGCCGGCACGCCGCCGGTCCGGTGGACCACGTTCACGTTCGCCCGCCAGCGCATCACGCTCCCCGTGAAGCACAGCCACGGCGTCGACGCGCTGTACGCCCCGCGGCGGACGGTCCTCGACCGATTGCTCGTCGACGCCGCCATCGTCGCCGGTGCCGAGGTCCGCCACGGCGTCAGCGTGTCCGACGTCGTCCGCAGCCCGGACGGACGGGTCACCGGGGTCGTCGCCCGGGATGGGCGGGGTCGCCGCATCCAGATCGACGCCGGGATCGTCATCGGCGCCGACGGCGTCCGGTCGACCGTCGCCGATCGGGTGGATGCCCGGTTCGAGCGCGTCGGCACCGGCGCCAGCGCCGTCGTGTACGGCTACTGGGAGGATCTGCGCACCGACGGGTACGAGTGGATCTTCAGCCCGGGCGCTCAGGCGGGGGTGATCCCGACCAACGGCGGGCAGGCGTGCGTCTTCGCCGCGGCGACGCCGCGACGGATCGGCCGCGGCGGCATGGACGTCCTGCGCAGCGTCGTTGCCGACGCCGACCACGACCTCGCCGATCGGCTGGACGCGGCGAGCGCCCCGGCGGGCGTGCGCAGCTTCGGCGGGTGTCCGGGATTCGTCCGCCGGTCGTGGGGGCCGGGCTGGGCGCTGGTCGGGGACGCCGGCTACTGGAAGGACCCGCTCAGTGCCCACGGGCTGACCGACGCGCTGCGCGATGCCGAGCTCCTGGCCGGCGCGATCGGCACGGCGTGCCGCGGTGAGCAGGGTGAGGACGTGGCGCTGGCCGCCTACCAGGCCCGGCGCGATGCGCTCTCGGCGGAGCTGTTCGCAACGACCGACGCCATCGCCGCCCAGAACTGGGACGACGACGAGATCGGTGACCTGCTGCTGCGCCTGAGCCGTTCGATGGCCGACGAGGTCGACGCCCTCGCCGCCCTCGCCCCCATCCCCGCGAGTAGAACGGATCGACGTCAGATCTGATGTCGATCCGTTCTTACTCGCGGTCGGCGGGGTAGCCGACCTCCCACAGGGTCAAGCCGGTCGGTGGGGCGACCTGGCCGGCGGCGCCCCGATCCCGGGCGACCAGCACGGCCCGGAGGTCGCCGGGCGTCAGCTTCCCGAGGCCGACATCGACGAGCGTCCCGACGATCGAGCGGACCATCTGGTGGCAGAACGCGTTGGCCCGGATCTCGAAGCGCAGATGAGCCGGCTCGTCGACGACCTCGGTCCAGCCGGCGGCGAACACGCGCCGGACCAGCGACGGCTCCGGCTGGCCGGGCTCGACCTTGGGACGCCGGCAGAACGACGCGAAGTCGTGCTCGCCGAGCAGCGGGTCGCAGGCCGCCGACATCGCCCAGCGGGCGAGGGGCTGGGCCGACCCACCACGCACGGCCGGCGAGCAGCGGGTTCGGCGATGGGGCGTTCCACACGTCGTAGCGGTACCGGCGCCACGACGCCGAGAACCGGGCGTCGAAGTCGCCGGCCGCCCACGACGCGTCACGGACCGCGATCTCGGGGGCCAGCAGCTTGTTCAGCCGACGGGCGACGTCGGCGAGGTCGACGCCAGCGGGCAGATCGCCCGACACCACCTGACCCCAGGCGTGCACGCCGGCATCGGTCCGCCCCGCACCGGTGAGGGCCACGGGCTGGCGGGCGATCGTCTCGAGGGCGCCGGTCAGCTCGCCGAGCACCGTGCGCACGCCGGGGTTCGGCGCGAATCCGTGGAACCCCGCCCCGTCGTAGGCGACGGTCAACCGCACACGCGCCACTCGAGCAGTCTTGCGGTCGTTGACGTCCGGATCCTGGTCGCACGTGCGACCAGGATCCGGACGTAAACGATCAGACGAGTTCGATGCGGGCCATCTCCGCCGCGTCGCCTTGGCGGGCGCCCAGCTTGAGGATCCGCGTGTAGCCGCCGTTGCGCGTCTCGTAGCGCGGGGCGACGTCGTTGACCAGCTTGTGGGTCATCTCCCGGTCGCCGAGGTAGCCCTGGATCTGACGGATCCGGTGCACCCGGGTCGGGCCCTCGCCCTGGGCCTTCTTGGCCTTGGTGATCAGCTTCTCGGCGATCGGGCGGAGCGCCTTGGCCTTGGCCTCGGTGGTCACGATCGCCTCGGCGGCGAACAACGACGCGGCCAGGTTCGCCATCATCAGCCGCTGGTGGGCGGCACTGCCACCGAAGGCTCGGGACTTGCGTGGGGTGGGCATGGTCGTCCGCTCAGCCGCGCAGCGTGAGGCCGCGCTCGTCGAGCTTCTGCTTCACCTCGTCCAGGCTCTTCTGCCCGAAGTTGGTGATGTTCAGCAGGTCGTCCTCGGTCTTGGTGAGCAGCTCGCCGACCGTGTTGATCTGCGCTCGCTTGAGGCAGTTGCTCGGCCGCTCTGACAGGTCGAGGTCCTCGATCGGCAGATCCAGGTCCGGCGAGCTGGCACCGGCGTCGACGACGTCGCCGAGCTCGAGGCCCTGGGGCTCCTCGCTCATCGACGCCACCAGCTCGGCCAGCGAGCGCAGGGTGGCACCGGCCGAGGCCAGGGCCTCGCCCGGGGTGATCGACCCGTCGGTCTCGATGTCGAGGACCAGCCGGTCGTAGTTCGTCGACTGCTCGACACGGGTCGGCTCGACCTCGAAGGTGACCCGGCGCAGCGGCGAGTAGATGGCGTCGATCGGGATGACGCCGATCGTGCGGGTCTCGGTGTCTCGATCGCTCGACGAGTAGCCGCGACCTTGCTCGACCGTCAGGTCGATGGCCAGCCGGCCCTTGCTGTTGAGCGTGGCGATCGGCAGGTCCTTGTTGAGGACCTCGACGTCCGCCGGGCACTCGATGTCGCCGGCGGTGACCGGACCGGCGCCGCGGGCGTCGATGCGGCACGTCACCGGGTCGCTCGACAAGGACGTCAGCACGACGTCCTTGAGGTTGAGGATGATGTCGCTGACGTCCTCGGCGACACCCTGGATGGTGTCGAACTCGTGGAGGGCGTCGTCGAAGCGCACCATCGTGATCGCCGCGCCGGGGATCGACGACAGGAGCGTGCGGCGCAGCGAGTTGCCGAGCGTGTGGCCGAAGCCGGGCTCGAGCGGGCCGACGCCGAAGCGCTGCCGATTCGCCGTCGGCTCGCCGATGGCTTCGATGGTGGGACGCTGCATGACCAGCATGTGAGGCCAGTCCTTCCGTACGTGTGAGAGGGATTACTTGGAGTAGAGCTCGACGATGAGCTGCTCGCGCACCGGGACGTCGATGTGGTCGCGCTGCGGGAGGTCGCGGACGGTGACCTGCTTGCCACCGTCGCCCGACTCCAGCCAGCCGACCAGCGAACGGTCGAGCGTGTCGATGTTGTGCTGGATGACGATCATGTCCCGCGCCCGCGGGGCCAGCGTGACGACGTCGCCCTTGCGCACGCGGTAGCTCGGGATGTCGACGCGCTTGCCGTTGACCCGGATCAGTCCGTGGTTGACGAACTGGCGGGCCTGCGGGCGGCTCGACGCCCACCCGGCGCGGTACGTCACGTTGTCGAGGCGCTGTTCGAGGAGGCGCAGCAGGTTCTCGCCGGTCGGGCCGGCGAGGCGGTTGGCCTCCTCGTAGGTCCGGCGGAACTGGCGCTCGAGGACGCCGTAGATGTACTTGGCCTTCTGCTTCTCCTGCAGCTGGACCAGGTACTCGCTGCCGCTGTTGCGGCGTCGGGTGCGGCCGTGGGCGCCGGGCGGGAACGGACGGCGCTCGAGGGCACGACGACCCTTGTCGTTCTCGAAGATGTTCGTGCCGAGGCGGCGCGACAGGCGCACCTTCGGACCGGTGTAGCGAGCCATGACTAACCCCTGCGGCGCTTCGGCGGCCGGCAGCCGTTGTGCGGCACGGGGGTCACGTCCTTGATCGACGTGACCTCGATGCCGGTGTTCTGGATGGAGCGCACGGCCGTGTCCCGGCCGGAGCCCGGCCCCTTGACCTGGACCTCCGCCCGGCGCAGCCCGTGCTCCTGGGCGGCCTTGGCCGCCCGCTCGGCGGCCAGCTGGGCGGCGAACGGCGTCGACTTGCGCGAGCCCTTGAAGCCCACACCCCCCGACGACGCCCAAGCGATCACGTTCCCTTCCGGATCGGTGATCGACACGATCGTGTTGTTGAACGAGCTCTTGATGTGCACCACGCCGGTGGTGACGTTCTTGCGGTCGCGCTTGCGGGGGCGACGACCTGCGGGCTTCGGCTTGGCCATCGCTACTTCCTCAGGGCCTTCTTCTTGTTGGCGACGGTCCGCTTCGGACCCTTGCGCGTGCGGGCGTTGGTGTGGGTGCGCTGACCGCGCACGGGCAGTCCCTTGCGGTGGCGGATGCCCTGGAAGCACCCGATCTCGACCTTGCGCTTGATGTCCTGCTGGATGTCCCGGCGGAGGTCACCCTCGATGCGCAGTCGCTCGTCGACGTAGGCCCGGATCCGGCTGACCTCTTCCTCGGTCAGCGCCGACACCTTGGTGTTCGGGTCGAGGCCGAGGTCGGCGCAGAGCTGCTGCGCCGTCGGCTTGCCGATCCCGAAGATGTAGGTCAGCGAGATCTCCAACCGCTTCTCGCGGGGGATGTCGATTCCGGCGATTCGTGCCATCGAGTGTTGCTCCGTGTCTCCTGAGTGCTGCGTTCAGCCCTGGCGCTGCTTGTGGCGCGGGTTCTCGCAGATGACCATGACGCGACCGTGCCGGCGGATGACCTTGCACTTCTCGCACATCTTCTTGACGCTGGGTCGGACCTTCATCGGCTGGTGCCTACTTGTAGCGATACGTGATACGGCCTCGGGTGAGGTCGTAGGGGGTGAGTTCCACCTGCACCTTGTCCCCGGGGAGGATCCGGATGTAGTTCATCCGCATCCGACCGGAGATGTGCGCCAGGACCTTGTGGCCGTTGTCGAGCTCCACGCGGAACATGGCGTTGGGAAGCGACTCCAAGATCGTGCCCTCGAGCACGATGGCGTCTTCCTTGGGCTTGGGCAGGACGAACTCCTCACCGGTGGTTGGGCCCGGGCTGGCACACTGCGGCGACCTGCTGGGCACGGACGAACGGAACGATCGGTCTGCGAACAGACCGGCTGGACATCGTAGCTGGTGGTCGGGCACATACCACCTGCCGCCGCGCCCGGCGCGGACCCTCCG
>CAWJNE010000006.1:0-35812 GCA_963844175.1 uncultured Acidimicrobiia bacterium | reverse complement strand
GCTGGGCGGGGGTCGCTCAGCCGGTCCGATCGTCGAGCTGCGCGACGAGCCGCTTCGGCGCGATTTGCCGAACGCGTCGGCGCAGATCTCGGCCACTTCGTCCCAGTCGGGATCGACGTCGAGCCGCACGCCGAGCCAGCCCCGCCCGCCGACGTAGGGCGGCCGGAAGAACCGCTCAGGCTCCTGCTCCACGAGCTGTTCCTGCACCCCTGGCGGAGCGGCGCACCAGATGGCGAGCCGGTCGTCGCCATGGTGGTCGTCGACGAACGTCACGACCGTGTTCTTGTCCGCACGAAGAAGGTCGGCATGCCGTGGCTGAGCCGCTCCGTGACTTCGGGGAGGGCCAGGCAGATCCGCCGGATCTCGGCCAATGCCCGCGCCGCCGTCGCATCGTCGTACACGTCCGGAGTGTCGCGTGTCGCCGACCGGTCGAAAGATGACTTCGGCGATCGACTTTGTCGGTGTTCGGGCTACCGTTCGTGGCCGTGCAGATCACCGCCCCGTCGGGGACCCTCGTCGACGGCGCCGTGCGGCTCGAACCTCGGCCGTTCCGGCCGGTACGCGACGGCGCCATCGCCGTCGGCTTCGTCGCCGTGATCGCTATGTGTGCCGTGGCGGCAGTGGTCTGGGGGCACGCCGCCGCGGTGCTCGGCATCGTCTACGCGTCGATGGCGTTCCTCGTCTGGATCGAGGCCTTCCGCAGCTCATGGGCGGTCGGGCCGGACGTCCTGTCGGCCCGCCGCTGGGCGGTCTGGCGGACGTTCCACGCCGCCGACGTCACGACCGTCGCCGTTGATCCGGGTGAGCCGGGCATCGACGTGTCGGTCGGCGGCCGGGGCGCCGCCCGCGTGGTCGTGCCCCTCGACGATTGGCGCCGCCGGCCGGGCGCCGTCGATCAACTCCGCGAGTTCTTGGCCAACGCGGACGGCGCCGGCGCCACCATCGACCCGATGGTGTGGCGCGCCCTCGACCGCGGCTGAGCAGCTCACTCGGGTCGATGGACCCAGATCATCTCCCGGCCGTGCTCGCCGGGTGCGGTGATCGGCTTTGCGGCGATCCGGTCGAGCTCGTAGCCGAGGCGCCGCGGCACCGCGGCGCTGGCGGTGTTCGCCTCGTCGCAGTGGATCTCCACCCGGGTGATCGCTGGCAAGGCCAGCGCGGCATCGGTGAGGGCCCGACCGGCTGCCGTCGCCAGCCCCCGGCCGCCGGCATCGGCCCGCCGCCAGTACCCGATCTCCAGCACGCCGGGTCCGGCGCGGCGATGGAGCCCTGCCCCGCCGAGTACCGAGTCGTCGTCGACATCGACGATGACGTACCCGAACGATCGCCCGGCCATCCAGTCGTCGGTCGCTCGTTCGAGGAACGTCACGGTGTCGGCGCTCGACTGGTCGGCCCACGGCATCCACGGCCGGAGGTGGGCCCGGCTGGCCTCGATCGCCTGGTGCAGGGCCTCGGCCTGCTGCACAGCGTGACGATGGAGTGAGGCGCCGACCGACAGGAGATCGATGAGCTCTGGTGGCCCGTCCACCCGCCCGATCCTGTCCCGCCGGCGCCGGCGCGCGGGCCTGCGTTTCAGCGGGGCACGTCGTGGGCTCGCTGGAACGCCGCTCGTGCCTCCTCGCTGAACAGCACGAACCGCACCTCGGCGACCTCGGTCGGCGCCGTGAGGACGGTGCGCACTGCGACCTCGGCGGCGTCCGCCATCGGCCACCCATAGATGCCGGCGGAGACGGCCGGGAAGGCGACGGACCGGGCGCCGAGCTCGTCGGCCACGGTCAGCGCCTCGCGGTAGCAGGATTCGAGCAGGTGCGTGCGGTCCTCGACCGTCGAGTGCACCGGACCGACGACGTGGATCACCCAGCGCGCCGGCAGGTCACCGGCGGCCGATGCTGCGGCGTGGCCGGTCGGGAGGGATCCGATCCGGTCGACGAGCTCCTGGCGGGCCGCCCGCTGGGCCCGGCCGCCGGCGCGCAGGATCGCGCCGTCGACGCCGCCGCCGCCCATCAGTCCGCTGTTGGCCGCGTTGACGACAGCGTCGACGACCTGGTCGACGATGTCGCCGCGCACGATCCTGACGTCCACCGCACCGGTGTAGCGCACCGGTGGGCATCAGTGAGATGGTGGTTGGGTGCACGATGCGGAGGCGCTGGCCGGGTTGGAGGCGTTCGCCCTCGACCTGCCCGGCGCGTTCGCCGACATGCCATGGGACGGCGACCCCGTGGCCAAGGTCGGGAAGAAGATCTTCGTGTTCTTCGGCACGGCTGACGAACCGGGGATCGGCGTCAAGCTGCCCGAGTCAGCGGACCACGCGCTCGCTGTGCCGGGGGCCACACCGATGGGCTACGGGCTCGGTCGGCATGGGTGGGTGGTCGTGCCCCTTGGTCGCGACGAAGCGCCGGAAGACCTGCTCAGGGACTGGATCGAGGAGAGCTACCGGGCGGTGGCGACGAAGAAGCTGATCGCCGAGCTGGAGACGCGCGAGCACTGATTCGCGGTGGTGGGAACCGAAATCGGCGCTCCGGCGTCCAAACTGTCTGCCCCCCAAGGATGATCACGGAGGTCTTCCATGTTCGCTGCCCCTCGCCGCCGTCGCCTCGTGGCGCTGACCGCGGTCGCGTTGCTCGTCCCCGCCGGCATGGCCTGTGGCGGTGACGACTCGAGTGACGGATCCGACGACACGACGGCATCGGACGGCACGGCAGCCGCCGGCATCACGGCGACCGACGACACCACGGCGACCGACGACAGCACGGCGACCGACGACACGACGGCGACCGACGACACGACGGCGACCGACGACACGACGGCGACAACGACACGACGGCCACCGACGACACCGGCGGGACCACGACCGGCAGCGTCGAGCTGGTCGACGCCGGTGCCGAGGACGGGCGGCTGCAGCTGCCGGGCACGGCGACGGCCGGTCAGACGGGCACCGGCTCGGCGACCATCAACCTGGACGTGACGGGCATGGGTGAGGACGTGACGATCGGGATCGTGCTCGGCTACGACGCCGAGATCGTCGAGGCCGACGACGCCGGCTACGTGTCGGAGACCACGATCACCGATGCCGAGCTGGTGGAAGCGCCCGAGGGCGTCGACCTCAGCACGTTCGAAGCGATCATCGGCGTGCAGTACCGCCAGACGTTCGGCGCCGACGGCACGGCCGGCGAGATCGAGCTGGTCAACGAGGACGAGCTGACCGCCGAGCAGATCACTGCGTTCGAGCAGTTCGGAAGCAGCATCAACTCCGCCGCCGCGCTGGCCTTCCCCGCCGAACCGGTCGGTGAAGGCGCTCAGTGGATCTCGACGACGGCGATCGCCAGCCAGGGCATCGAGGTCGAGGTCGACTACGAGTACGAGCTGCTCGAGGTGGACGGGTCGAACTACGTGCTCGACATCACCTACGACGAGGACCTCGACACCGAGATCGAACAGGGCGGCCAGACCGGCCAGCTGACCGGCACCGTCGACGGCACCGGCTCCGTCCAGGGTTCGGCCGACAACCCGCTGCTGACCACGACCGAGCTGACCCAGGGCTTCGACTTCACCGTCGAGGCCGACGGCCAGACCATCGACGTGCAGATGAACATCGAGGTCCTCCTCGAGAACAGCTGACGCCTGACGTCGGGTCACCGGTGCGTCAGGGGATTGACGCTTCGGCCCCCGCCGCAGTGAGCACGCCTGGCGAGGCCGGCCGTGCCCGGCCCAGCCGAGCGAGCGGAGTCTTCGGAGCGAACGAGGCCACTAGTACCGTCCGGCGAGGTCGCGCTTGCCCTCACGGCTGGCGTGGGCGGCGTGGCCGAGGATGTTGCGGGCCATCGACGACTCCTGCTCGGCGCTGCGCGCGGCGTAGACGTCGGCGCGCACCTCGTGGGCCTCGGTCGAACCCGGGTCGAAGAGGACGGCGAACTCGACGAGGTGGCACGCCAGCCGGTGGTCGCCCGCTGCCGCCAGCTCCCTGGCCCGCGTCAGGACGTTCTCCAGCCCGCCGGCCAGCGTCACCCACTCCCGGGCCTGCTCGGCGCGCGGCGCGGGCAGCAGGTTGTCCGGCTCGCCGTCGTACCAGCCGCCGTAGCGCCGCCACACGTTGCGCACCAGGAACTGCGGGTGGTCGTAGACCGGACGGAGGTACGGCAGCTCGCGCAGGTGCTCGGGGACGGTGACCTCGTGGAGCACCCGGTCGAGCGGCACCCCCTCGTTCATCAGGGCGACGGTCTGGGTCTCCATGGCGTCGAGGAGGTCGGCGGTGTCGGTGAGCGCCTGGCTGATGCGGGCGGCGCCGAAGATCGGCACGCCGTGCCCCGCCAGCATCAGCTCCGCGCCGCAGCCGGCCATCTTGCGCAGCGCGGTGGCCCAGTCGCTGGCGAACCGCTGCACCTTCTGGGGGTTGCCGGCGTTCGGGACGGCCCAGATGAACAGGTCACCGGGGTGGAGCACGCCGAGCTCGGGCACGAAGGTCCACGTGGCGTCGTCGGTCTCGCCGCGGGCGTGGTGCAGCTCGAACGTGAGACCGCCCTGGCGGAACGTCAAGTGGTCGCGGTACGTGACGTCTGGGTCCCGGTACTCGGCCGGCCACGAGAACCCCTCGATCGGCAGGCCGAACTGGCGCTGGTTGATCGCCGTGTTCCAGCCCTGGGTGCGCTCGTAGCGGCGGAAGTGGTGGGGCAGTTCCTCGTGGGCGTAGACGACGGGGGCCGGCCACCCCCGCTCGACGGCCTCGGCCTCGAAGCGCCGGGTGCCGAAGACGTGGTCGATGTGGTGGTGGCTGTAGACGGCCGCCCGCACCGGCGATTCCGGCCGCCACGAACGCACCTCGGTGTGGACGTGATCGGCGTCGTACGGACCCCCGGTGTCCAGCATGGCCAGCCCGTCGCCGGTGTCGATGGCGTTGACCGAGGCCACCGAGATCATCGTCAGCACCTGCGGAGCGATCTCCTCGGCGGTGCGACCGAGCGCGGGGCGCACGGGGTGGTGGTCGTGGACCAGGTCGGCCTCGCCGTTCCAATAGCGCTCGGCCAGTTCTCGGATCCCCTCACCCATGGGACCGGAGCGTACGAAGTCCCCGAGCACTCGTTGCGCGGCGCGCGCTCGACCGACGGCTACGGCAAACTGGACGTCATGGATGCCCTGTCGCACCTCGTTGTCAAGCGTGACGGCGACCTCACGACGATCACGCTCGATCGGCCGGAGAAGCGCAACGCCCTCGCCCTGGACGTGCTGCTCGAGCTGGACGAAGTCTTCGAGGCGGTCGGCGCCTCCGACGCGCGCGGCGTCGTGCTGGCCGCCAATGGGCCGGTGTTCTCGGCCGGCCACAACTTCGGCGACATGCTGGACGCCGGGTACGACGACGCTCGGCGGCTGCTCGACGTGTGCGCTCGGCTGATGCGCACCGTGCAGTCGATCCCCCAGCCGGTGTGTGCCAAGGTCCACGCCCTGGCAACGGCGGCCGGCTGCCAGCTCGTGGCCACGTGCGACCTGGCCGTCGCCGCCGAGAGCGCCGGCTTCGCCATCCCCGGCGGCAAGGGCGGGCTGTTCTGCCACACGCCGCTCGTAGCGGTGGCCCGCAACGTCGGGCGCAAGCGGGCGCTCGAGCTGGCCTTCACCGGTGACGCCATCGATGCCGCCACGGCGGCCGACTGGGGCCTGATCAACCGTGCCGTGCCCGACGGCGAGCTGGACGCCGCCGTCGACGACCTCATGGCGCGGGCGACACGAGGATCGTTCGCCTCCAAGGCGCTCGGCAAGCGGACGTTCTACGCCCAGGTCGACCTCGACCAGGCACGCGCCTACGAGTACGCCACCCACGTGATGGCGGCCGCCGTCACCACCCCCGACGCCCAGGAGGGCATCACCGCCTTCCTCGAGAAGCGCAAGCCCACGTTCTGATGGCTCGCTTTGCTCGCTGGGCCGGACAAGGCCGGCCTGACCATGCGTGGTAGCTGCGGTCGGGGGCCGAAGCGCGCACGTCTGGCCTGATGCCGGATCTGCGCGCTACAGCTCATCGCCCAGGTGGTGTGTGGGGCAGTCCTGCTACGCGACCAGGGCACAGGCCCGCAGGCGGGCGGCCGTGCGCGCACGGTGGTTGCGGATCGTGCGCGTCGTGACCTTTCGCTCGGCGGCCAGCCGGCTCGACGAGCCGCAGCGCAGCAGGGCGCGCACGAAGTCGACATCGGTCGGGTCGAGCCCCATCGTCCGGGCATCGCGCAGCACGAGTGCCAGCTCCTCGCACGACGACAGGACGACGACGGCCGGCGTCTCCTCCAGGGTGTGCGGGTCGACGGAGAGCTCGGTCGCCGACATCCGCCGGCCGGGTGCGATGAACGCCCGGTAGCTGGCGTCGCGCACGAGGTTGGCGGCGACCCGCCGCGGCCGCCGATCCGGCTGGTAGGCGTGGATGACCAGCCACGTCGCGCCGATCAACTGCTCGAACGAGCCGTCGACGTCCGGGCTCTGGCGGCGCCGGACGATGGCCAGCAGCCCCGGCAGCAGCCGCTGCAGCACGATCCGTGATGCCAGGTCGTCGGTGCGGGCGACGCCGACGAGCCGACCGAGGACGCCGTCGGCCGCCGCCGTCGGCTCGACCAGGTGCCCGGCCAGCGTGAGCAGCGCGTCGAGATCGTCGAACGACTGGTCGGTGACCGACCAGCGACGTGCCCGCTCGACCAGGTGCGGGCGGCGGCGGATGACGCGCCACTCGTCGTCCAGGCGGCCGGACAGCGGACGGGGCCGGGGATCCCGCGGCGGGCTGGGAACGTGATCCATGGCGGCGACGGTGCGCCGCCGGGCTCACCGGAGCACTCACCGCTGTCGTCACCGTTCGACGAGTGAGTGGCGCAGCGCGTCGAACAATCGTGCGGTGAGCACTCACCGCGACCATCACGGATTCCGCTCCGGCCGGTGAGTCGCGCCCAGGGGGAGCATGGGCGCTGCATCGATCCCCACCGTCGAACTGGTCCACCCGAGCGGGGGTCGCATCACCGTGGCACCCCGGTCGCTCGACGACCGCCTCGGCGATCTCGCCGATGCATTGGGTCTCGACGGGCAGGGCGCCTTGCTGCTCGACGGCCGTCCGGCGGCGCGCCACGAGCCGCTCGCTCGCGCCGGCGTGCGCCACGGCAGCCAGCTGGCGACGGCGACGATCGGTCGACCCGGCGTCGTGCGTCCCGACGCGCCGGTCGTCACCGTCATCGCCGATACCGGCCCGTCGGCGGGCCGGGTCGTCGCGCTGGCCCCCGGTCAGCACGTGATCGGACGGGCACCTGGCGTCGACGTGGCCCTGGCCGACCCGGCGCTCGAACCGCACCACGGCCAACTCGACGTCGACGAGTCCGGCGGCGTGCGGTTCGTGCAGCTGACCGGACGGGTGGCCGCCCGCGTCGACGGCGAACCGATCGGCGCGCCGACCATCGTCGGACCCGGGCAGCGGATCGACCTCGGCACGAGCCGGCTGCGGGTCGAGCCGGCTCGCCGACGGGTCGTTCGCCGACGACGAGCCGGGACCGGCCGCGCTGACCACCGACCCCGCCGACCCCTGGCGGCGCACGCTGCACCGCACGCCGAGGGTCCTGCCGCGCTGGGAGCCGGCGCCGATCGCGGTGCCGACCAGCGACGCATCGGAGCGACCGCCCCACCACGTCGGCGTCACCGCCGCCGGTTGCACCTTCGTCGGCTCGGTGCTCGTGGCGGTGCTCATGCGATCACCCATGTTCCTCCTGCTCGGCGCGGTGGGGGTCGTCGCCGCCGTCGGGATGTGGGTCGCGGCTCGCGTCGGCGCCGTGCGCGTCGATCGACGAGTCGGCGCCCGTCGAGCACGGGAGCTGGAACGCTTCGCCGCGGCGGTCGCCGTGCAACGCACCGCCCGCTGGGAGCACCACGTGGCGACCACGCCGACCGTGGTCGACGCGGTGCGGACGGTGACGCACCTCGACGCCCGCCTGTGGGCTCGCCGGGCCGAACACGCCGACGCCCGCCGCGTGTCGCTGGGCACCGGGACGATCGGCTGGGAGGTCGTCGTCGAGGGGTCGGCCATCGACGGAGTGTTCACCGGCGAGGTCGGCGCCGTCGTCTCGGGCGCCGCCCGCTTCACCGACGCTCCCGTGCCGTTCGAACTGACCGAGGGGTCGGCGCTGGCGGTGACCGGGCCTGGCGCCGGCGGGGTGCTGCGGGCGATCGTGATCCAGCTCGCCGCGTGGCTCGGCCCGGCCGACTGGCGGCTCCTGATCGTCGTCGACGACGTTGCCGCGTGGGACTGGGCGGCCTGGCTCCCGCACGGTCCCGGCGGGCGTGCCGTCGTGACCACCGCCGCCGCCGCCGACGGGCAGGCGGCCGCGCTCATCGCGCTCGACGACGACGACCCTCGCCACGTGGTCGTGGTCACCGACCGCCCCGACCTCCTGGCCCAGCGCACGGGCGCGCTGCGCCGTTTCATCGGTGCCAGACGGTCGGTCGCCGTGGTGGTGCACGTGCCCGAGGGAGACACCGTGCCGGCGATGTGCCGCAGCGTCCTCGACATCGGTTCGATCGGCGTGGCCCGCTGGCGACCGGACGCCTCGATCGGCGAGGCCGGGGGATCGCCGACCGTGCATGTCGCCGGCCTCGCGCTCACCGACGCCTGGCACGCCGCGCGCGCCCTGGCCGGCGTGCGCGACCCGGAGGACCCGGCGCTCGCCGCGGACGCGCTGGCCCGGTCCGTCACGCTCGCCGAGCTGTGCGAGCAGTTCGGGACGGGGCCGATCGACGACGCCATCGCCATTGCCGCCCGGTGGCGGGCGAGCGGACCCGATCCGGCGCCGACGGTGGCGCTCGGGCTGGCTGCCGACGGGGTCGTCGACATCGATCTCGTCCGGGACGGGCCGCACGCGCTCCTCGCCGGCACGACCGGGTCCGGCAAGAGCGAGCTGCTGCGGACGCTCGTGGTGTCGCTGGCGGCGCGCCACAGCCCCGACCACCTCACGTTCGTGCTCGTCGATTACAAGGGCGGGTCGACGTTCGATGCCTGCGCCGAGCTGCCGCACACCGTCGGCGTGGTGACCGATCTCGACGACCGCCTGGCCGAGCGGGCGCTGTGCAGCCTGGACGCCGAGGTGCGGCGGCGCGAGCAGTTGCTGCGGGAGGTCGGCGCGGCCGATCTCGCCGCCTACCGGGCCGACCCGGGACGACCTCCGCTGCCCCGTCTCGTGGTCGTGATCGACGAGTTCGCCGCCCTGGTCGCGGAGCTGCCGTCGTTCCTGTCGGCGCTCGTCGGCATCGCCCAGCGCGGTCGCAGCCTCGGCATCCACCTCGTGCTGGCCACCCAGCGGCCGGGCGGCGTGGTCGACGACGAGATCCGCGCCAACACCAACCTCCGCGTCGCACTGCGGCTGCACGACGCGGCCGACGCCCGCGACGTCGTCGGCGACGACACCCCGGCGCGCTTCTCGCGCTGCGCCCCTGGCCGGGCCATGCTGCGTCTGGGCCCGGCCGACGCCGTGGTCTTCCAGTCGGCTCGATGCACCGGCCCGGCCCGGCTCGTGCACGACGAGCGGCTGCACGTCCTCGACCAGCGGGCCGCCGACGCCACGGCCGCGCCGAGCGAGCTGGACGTGCTCGTTCGCTCGATCCGCAACGCAGCCGTCCTGTCGGACGTCGCTGCGCCGCACCGTCCGTGGCTCCCGCCGCTGCCGGCGGTGCTCGACGGCGGGATCCCGGCCGGGGCGGTGGGCCTCGTGGACGTGCCAGCGGCGCAGCGGCGGGATCCACTGCGCTGGGCCCCGGTCGACGGGAACCTGGCCCTGCTCGGGTCGTTCGGCAGCGGCACCACCACTGCGCTCGTGGCGGTGCTGGCGACCGTGCTCGGCGCCGGGCGGGATCACGTCTACGTCATCGACGGTCGCGGCGACGACCGCCTCGACGCGCTGGGCGAGCGGGCGCTGTGCGGTGGCGTGCTGCGGGCGAACGAACTGGAGCGGATCGGCCGCCTGCTCGACCGGCTCGTCGACGAGCTCGATCGCCGCCGGACCGAGGGTCGGCGGCCCGGTGCGCCCGGACTCGTCCTCGGGGTCGACGGCGTGCCGGCGTTGCGGACGGTGCTCGACGCACCGGGCGGCGGCGGCCGATGGGAGCAGTTGCAGCGCATCGTCGTCGAGGGTGCCGCCGTCGGCCTGACGTGCGTGTTGACCGGTGAGCGGCCGGCGGCGATGCCGGGCCCGCTGCTCGCCGCCTGCACCGACCGCTGGGTGTTCCACCTGGACGACCCGAGCGAAGCGGGCGGGTGCGGCGTCCGACCGGGCGCCGTGCCGCCCGCCGTGGCTGGCCGGATCGTGGTGGCGTCGACCGGATGCGTGGCGCAGCTGGCGGTCCCGTCGTTCGAGGCGGACGGCGACGGCGACAGCGCGCGGTCAGCGGTCCGTCCGGCGCCGATCGGGGTGCTCGCTCGATCGGTCGGCGCCGTCGACCTCCCCGCCGGCCGGTCGACCGGCGGCGGCGTGGAGCTCGTGGTCGGGATCGATCACGAGACGCTCGGCGTCGCTCGGGTGACGGTCCCGGACGGCGAGCACCTCCTCGTCGCCGGACCGGCCCGCAGCGGTCGGACGACGGTGTTGCTGCGGCTCGCCGAGTCGTGGCTCGAGGCCCACCCCGGCGGGCGCGTGCTGGTGGTGGGCCGGCGCGACCAGCTCGGGCTGGCCGGCGCCGACGCGGTGGCGCCGGACCGGCTGGCCGCCGCGGTCCAGGTGGCGACCGGTCGTCCCGTGCTCGTCGTCGTCGACGATGCCGAGCACGTCGACGATCCGGCGCTGGCCGGGCTCGTCGCCGCCCGTCGCCCGGGCCTGGTGGTGCTGGCCGCCGGGCGGCCCGTGACGCTGCGGGCGATGTACGGGCACTGGACCTCGGTCGTCCGGCGGAGCCGCCTCGGCCTGTTGATGGCGGCGTGCTCCGACACCGACGGCGACCTGCTCGGCGAGCTGCTGCCGCGCCATCGGCCGCTCCCGGCCCGGCCGGGGCTGGCCTGGGTCGTCGACGGCGGTCACCGGCGCCTGGTGCAGGTCGGTTGGCGGCCGGCGCTCAGTCGCTGACGAATGTTCGCTCGCGCTCCGCGGCTCGCTCAGACTGGACGGCGGGCGTCCGCGCCGCAGCGGGCAGCTCGTCCCGGCTGCGGAACGCTTCGCGCCAGGACAGCTTGCGGCCGGTGTGCAGCACGGAGCGCTCGTAGATCTTGGCGGCCAGCTTGGCGACGAGGACGATGGCGACGACCGTCAGGGCCATGCTGATGAACACCGCCCACAGCGGCGCGGCACCGATCGCGTACAGCGTCGGCATCGCCAGCACAGCGGTCGGCGGGATGAAGGCGAGCACCCACAGCAGCGTGCTGGCGCCGTCGACGGCGGTGAACGACACGAGGTAGGCGAACAGCAGCGGCAGCAGGATCGGGAACGACACGCCCTGGGCGTCCTCGACGCGAGCGCACAGCGACCCGGCGGCGGCGAGGGCCGTGCAGTACAGGGCGTAGCCGAGCAGGAACCAGGCGATGGCGACGATGAGGTCGTCGGCGCGCAGGTTGGCGGCGATGTCGGCGCCGACGATGCGCGTCGCCACGAAGGCCACGACGATGAGCACGACGGCGTGCAGCAGTGCCGCCGCGCCGATCCCGGCGATCTTGCCGCTGAGCAGGTGGATCGGGCGGATCACGGCCAGCAGCACCTCGACGACGCGGGAGGACTTCTCTCGAGTGACGCCGGTGAGGACCCACGCACCGTAGGTCTGCAACAGGATGAACAGCAGGATGTTCGTCACGGTGACGACGCCGGCGTTGCCACCGGTGTCAGCGTCGGGCTCCAGCGCTTCGACCGTCGGCGGCTCGGCCGCTCGGACCTCGGCCGCCTGCGCCGGGTCGAGGCCGGCGGCGCGCAGCCCGTTGGCCAGCGCCAGGTCGGCGCGCAGCGCGTTGACCACGGTGCCGAGCCGGGAGGTGTCCTCGACCGTGTCGCGCGTCGCCAGCCGGGTGCCGCCGCCGAGGACGGCGACGTCGGCCTCGCCATCGCGCACGGCCGCTTCGGCGGCGTCGTCGTCGGGCACGCTCGTCACCTCGAGGTCGATGCCGATCAGCGGGCCGAGGCGCTCCACCGCGCCGACCTGCTCGCCCGCCGCGGCGCCGGCCAGCACGACCCGTTCCGGCTCCTCGGACCCTCCGGACGCCAGGTTGGCGATGATCACGATCGCCAGCAGGGCAGCGGCGGTGAGGATCAGGCTGATCCAGTAGGACTTCATGCCCATCGCTTCGCGCAGCTCGCGGCGGGCGACGAGCAGCGTCGGAGACGTCTGGCGGGCGTCGCGCTCAGCCATGGTTCGTCCCGTCGTCGACGGGCCGACCGACGGCGGCGAGGAACACCTCGGCCAGCGAGCGCCGCTCGAAGCCGAACCGGGTCACCGGCCCGGCGCGGCGGGCGGCGTCGAGCACCGGCTGCGCCCGTTCGGGTGCTGACCCGGCACCCGGTCCCAGTGCCAGGCGCACCCGGCCGGCCTTGACGCCGAGGACCTGGGCGCCCGCCGCCTGGCGACTCCAGGCACCGTCGGGATCGTCGGCCACCTCGACCTCCAACACCGGGTCGGCCCCTGCGGTGAGGTCGTCGATCGTGCCCTGGGCGACGACCCGACCACGGTCGACCACGACGGCCCGCTGGCACAGGTCCTCGACGAGGTCGAGCTGGTGGGACGAGAACAGCACGGTGGCGCCTCGCCGGGCCTCGGCGACGAGCACCTTGGAGAGCGCGTCGACGGCGACGGGGTCGAGCCCCGAGAACGGCTCGTCGAGCACCAAGACGTCGGGCTCGTGGAGCAGGGCGCCGATCAACTGGATCCGCTGCTGGTTGCCGAGCGAGAGCTCCTCGATCTTGTCGCCCGTCCGGTCGGCGAGCCCGAGATCGCCGAGCCAGCGCGCCGCCCGCGCCGCGGCCTCGGCGCGGGCCAGGCCGCGCAGCTCGCCGAGGAACACGAGCTGGTCGAGGACCGTCATCGTGGGATAGAGGCCGCGCTCCTCGGGCAGGTAGCCGAAGCGGCGGCGTTCGGCGAAGTCGATCGGCCGACCCTCGAAGCGCACCGTGCCCGAGTCGAGGGCGGTGAGGCCGAAGACGGCGCGCATCGTGGTGGTCTTCCCGGCCCCGTTCGGGCCCAGGAACCCGGTCACCGCTCCCGGCTGCACGCCGAACGACATCCCGTCGAGCGCCCGCACCGGTCCGTACGTCCGCACGAGGTCGACCACCTCCAGCACGTGCCCCGACCCTATGCCCCAATCTCGCGAGTATGAACGGATCGACGTCAGATCTGACGCCGATCGCGCCAAGGAACGCGATGTGGCGGCGGTGAGCCGGACGGTGACACCCCGTCGGTACGTTCGACCGGTGTGAGGGATGAGGCGGAAGCGGTGCTGCGTGCGCTGGTCGGGCGCGACGACGCCGTGCTGCGCGACGACCAGTGGGCGGCGATCAGCGCGCTGGTCGAGGACCATCGCCGAGCGCTCGTGGTCCAGCGCACCGGCTGGGGGAAGTCAGCCGTGTACTTCGTCGCCACGGCCCTGCTGCGCCGCCGAGGCGCCGGTCCGACCCTGATCGTGTCGCCGCTGCTGGCCCTCATGCGCAACCAGGTCGAGGCGGCGCAGCGGGCCGGGATCACGGCCCACACCATCAACTCGGCCAACACCGAGGAGTGGGCGACCGTGGAGGAGGCGCTGGCGTCGTCGTCGGTCGACGTGCTGCTGATCAGCCCGGAGCGCCTGAACAACCCGGACTTCCGCGACCGGCTGCTGCCGCCGCTGGCCGAGCGGATCGGGATGCTCGTCGTCGACGAGGCCCACTGCGTGTCGGACTGGGGTCACGACTTCCGGCCGGACTACCGCCGCATCCGGGACGCGCTCGTGCAGCTGCGCCCCGACGTCCCGGTGCTGGCCACCACGGCCACTGCCAACCAGCGCGTCGTCGACGACGTGGCCGATCAACTGGCGGTCGGTGTCGACGGTCGGCGTTACGACGTGCTCGTCCAGCGCGGCTCGCTCGACCGGGAGAGCCTGCGCCTCGGTGTGCTCCGCTTGGACCGCCCCGAGGACCAACTCGGCTGGCTGGTCGAGCACCTCGGGTCGCTGCCGGGCAGCGGCATCATCTACACGCTCACGGTCGCCGCGTCGCACGACGTCGCCGCCCTGCTGCGGGCGGCGGGCTACGAGGTCGTCGCCTACTCGGGACAGACCGACGCCGCCGAGCGCCTCGAGATCGAGTCGGCGCTGGCCGGCAACCGGGTCAAGGCCGTGGTCGCCACCTCGGCCCTCGGCATGGGATTCGACAAGCCGGATCTCGGGTTCGTCGTGCATGTCGGCGCGCCGGCGTCACCGATCGCTTACTACCAGCAGGTCGGCCGGGCCGGCCGAGCCGTCGAGCGGGCCGACGTGCTGCTGCTCCCGGGGCGCGAGGACGAGGCCATCTGGCGCTATTTCGGCTCGCTGGCCTTCCCGGACGAGGACCTCGTGCGCCAGACGCTCGACGTGCTGGCAGCGGCCGGTCGCCCGCTGTCCACGGCGGCGCTGGAGACCCGCGTGCCGCTGCGCCGGGCCCGGCTGGAGATGATGCTCAAGGTGCTCGACGTGGACGGGGCGGTGCGCCGGGTGCAGGGCGGTTGGACGGCAAGTGGGCGCACCTGGGACTACGACCGCCAGCGCTATCGACGCGTCGAGCAGGCCCGATCCGACGAGCAGCAGGCGATGCGGGACTACCTCGCCGGCGGCGCCTGCCGGATGGAGCAGTTGCGCCGGGACCTCGACGACATCGACGCCGCGCCCTGCGGGCGCTGCGACGTCTGCGCCGGCGCGTGGTTCCCGACGGAGGTCGTCGAGTCAGCGGCGGCCACGGCACGGGCCGCCATCGACCGGCCCGGCGTCGAGCTCGAGCCTCGCTCGACGTGGCCGACGGGCATGCCGTCCCTCGGCGTGGAGGTGAAGGGACGCATCCCCGCCGACGAGCAAGCGGCGTCCGGTCGGGCCGTGGCCCGGCTGTCCGACGTCGGCTGGGGCACGCGCCTGCGCGACGTCGTGGGTCCGACCGCCGGCGACGGTCCCGTGACCGAGCGCGTTGTCGCCGCCGTCGTGGCCGTGCTGAAGGAGTGGACGTGGGACCGTCGCCCCGTCGCCGTCGTCGCCATGCCGTCGCGCGCGCGCCCGCAGCTGGTCGCCTCGCTCGCCGAGCGGATCGCCACCCTCGGCAAGCTGCAGCCGCTCGGCGCCATGGCCCTCGACCACGGCGGGCCGACCGGCCAGCGCGGCGGCAACAGCGCCCACCGGCTGGCGGCGGTGTGGGATCGGCTCGTCGTGCCGGCTGACGTCGAGGCCGCTCTGGCCGACGTCGACGGCCCGGTGCTGCTCGTCGACGACCTCGCCGACTCGCGGTGGTCGCTGACCGTGGCCGCCCGCGCCTTGCGACGCGCCGGCGCCGACGAGGTCCTCCCCCTCGTCCTCGCCCTCGACGCCTGACCGGCTCAACCGGTGCTGACCATGATCCGGCACGGGTTCCCGTACCGGTCGCCGCGCCAAGTGCGACGACGGAGCGACTGCGCGAGCATGCGACGGTGACTCGTCGCGTGACCGTCGGTGCCGCCCAGCTGGGACCGATCGCTCGCACCGACGAGCGCAAGGTCGTGGTCGGACGCCTGCTGGCGCTGCTGGCCGAGGGCCATGCCCGGGGCTGCGACCTGGTCGTGTTCCCCGAGCTCGCCCTCACCACGTTCTTCCCTCGCTGGTTCGTCGACGATCGGGCCGAGTTCGACCACTTCTACGAGACGTCGATGCCGGGCCCCGACACGCAGCCGCTGTTCGACGAGGCCCGTCGCCTCGGCGTCGGGTTCTGCCTGGGCTACGCCGAGCTGACCGCCGACGGTCATCGCTACAACAGCCAGGTGCTCGTCGAGCGCGACGGGTCGGTGGTGGCCACGTTCCGCAAGGTGCACATCCCTGGCCACGAGGCCCACGAACCCGACCGCCCGTTCCAGCACGCCGAGCGCTGGTTCTTCGAGCCTGGCCCCGACGGCTTCGGGGTGTGGCCGGCGTTCGGGGGGCGGGTCGGGATGATGATCTGCAACGACCGGCGCTGGCCGGAGACCTACCGGGTGATGGGGTTGCAGGGCGTCGAACTGATCCTGTGCGGGTACAACACGCCGATCCACTACGCCCCGGATCCGAGCCAGGACGTGCTGCAGGGGTTCCACAACGCACTGGTCATGCAGGCCGGCGCCTACCAGAACGGCACGTGGGTCGTCGGCGTGGCCAAGGGCGGGGTCGAGGAGGGCGTCGATTCGCTGGCCCAGTCGATGATCGTCGCCCCCTCGGGACAGATCGTCGCCCAGGCGCTGACCGCCGCCGACGAGCTGGTCGTGGCGACCTGCGACCTCGACTGGTGTCGCCGGTACACCTCGACGGTCTTCGACTTCGCCCGGTACCGCCGCCCGGAGGTCTACGGCGCGATCACCGAACCATTGCCGTAGCCGTAGCCGTCGGCCGTTGCGATCCGGTCGCCGCGGTGAGGTCGACGATCTCGGCGGCCACACGATCGGGCGCGTCGAGCGGGACGAACGTCCTGGCTCCCGGCACCTCGACGATCGTGGCGTGCGGGAACGCGGCGGCCAGCCGGCGGGCCTGGTCGAGGGTGAAGAACGGATCGGCCGTGCCCCACACCAGCCGGACCGGTCCGGCGAACCGGTGCAGCCGCCCGCCGACGTCGACGAGGTCACTGGGGTCGACGGCGCGCGCGACCCGGCTCACGTCACGGCGGATGGCTCGGCGGCGCAGCGGTGCGGCCCAGGCGGCGGTCAGGTCCGGGTCGAAGCTGCGGGCGAACGGCCCGAACCCGAGCTTGCCGTTGCGGATGCGGGTCGAGCGCATCCCCTGCGCTGCCACGGCGATCGCCGCCGGATGGCGCAGCAGCGTCATGAAGCGGCGCAGCGATGGCGGCGGGAAGTTCTCGAAGGAGTCGCAGTTCGTCAGCACCAGGCGCCCGACGCGCGACGGATCGGTGTCGAGGACGTACTGGCAGATGGCGCCGCCGGAGTCGTTGCCGACCAGCGTCACGTCGTCCAGCCCGAGCGCGTCGATGAAGGCGATGACCTGCCGAGCGACGCCGCGTGGTGACTGGTCGGCGTCCGGGTGGACGGGGGTGCGGTGCGATCCGAGCGGGAGGTCGGGGGCGAACGAGCGGACGCCATGGGCGGCCAACGCGTCGGCCGTCGCCGACCACAGCGAGCCGTCGACCAGCACGCCGTGGACGAACACCACCGGTGGGCCGGCGGCGTCGACGGGACCGGCGGTCCGGTAGTGCAGGTCCCCGTGGGGCAGCGTGATCGTTGGCATGGCGGGCTCCTCGGCGAGGGTAAGTTGCGTGCAGGTGGTACGGAACTTACATACTGACTGCATGGAAGTCAACACGAGCCGCCGATGACGACGCGCCGCACCCAAGCGGACCGGTCGGCAGCGACCCGGTCGGCGCTGGTCGCCGCAGCCCGTCGGCTGTTCGCCGCCGAGGGGTATGCCGAGGTCGGCACGGAGCGGATCGTCCAGGCCGCCGGCGTCACTCGGGGCGCGCTGTACCACCAGTTCGCCGACAAGGCCGACCTGTTCGCCGCCGTGTTCGAGGAGGTCGAGGCCGAGCTGACGCAGCGGCTGGCCGAGCTGATGACGACGGCGCCGCCCGACGACCTGAGGGCGCTGCTGCTGGCCGGCGCCGACGCCTGGCTGGACGCGTCGATGGAGCCGGAGGTGCAGCGGATCGTCCTGCTCGACGGCCCCGCGGTGCTGGGGTGGGAGCGGTGGCGGGAGATCGGCCTGCGCTACGGCCTCGGGCTGGTCACCGGCGCCCTGGCCGCCGCCGTCGATTCCGGGGCGATCACCGCCCAGCCCGTCGAGCCGCTGGCCCACGCCCTCATCGGCGCGCTCGACGAGGCTGCGCTGTACGTCGCCCGAGCCCCGGACCCTGCCGCAGCACGCGCCGCGATGGGCCCCGTGGTCGAACGGCTGGTGCGAGCGCTGCTCGTCTGACCGGGTTCTTCACACATCCGAAACGCTGGTTTGACAGAATGTAAAGCAGTGAGCAAGCGAGTCTTCGAGCGAGCGAGCCATCGACACGGTTCTTTCGCTCATTGGTGCCCGGTCGAGATCGCCGGGCCGAACGCGTCACACGAGTTGATGGTGCACCAATGAGTGACTCGGTCGAGCTGACGGTCAACGGCACGCCGGTGTCAGTGCGCGCCGACCACCCCCATCTGCTCGCCGCGCTGCGCGAGGAGCTGGACGTCACGTCGCCCAAGGACGGGTGCTCGCCGTCGGGGCAGTGCGGGTGCTGCACGGTGCTCGTCGACGGCAAGGCGGTGGTCAGCTGCAACCTGCCGCTGGCCAAGGTGGCCGGCTCGTCGGTCGTGACCCTCGAGGGAATCGACGCCGACGAGCGGCGCCGCTTCGCCGACGCCTTCGCCGCCTGCGGTGGCCTGCAGTGCGGCTTCTGCATCCCGGGCATCGTGGTGCGGGCCAAGGCGCAGATCGACAAGAAGGGGGCCGACCTCGATCGCGCGGCGATGGCTCCGCATCTCGGCGCCCACCTCTGCCGATGCACCGGGTACGTGAAGATCCTCGACGCCATCGAGGCCGTCGCCAAGGGCAAGTCGTTCCAGCCGGCCCTCGGTGCGGGCGTCGGTGCATCGGGCGCCAAGTACGAGGCGGCCGAGCTGGCGCTCGGGGATCGCGACTACGTCGACGACCTGCGCGTGCCGGGGATGCTCCACGGCGCACTGCACCTGACCGACCACGCCCGCGCCGAGATCACGGCGATCGACACCGCCGCGGCCGCCGCGGCCGACGGTGTGGTCGGTGTGTTCACGGCTGCTGACATCCCGGGTGAGCTGCGGGTGGGCATCATCCACAAGGACTGGCCGATCATGATCCCCGTCGGTGGGCGCACCTCGTACGCCGGCGACGTGCTGGCCGTCGTCGTTGCCGACACCCGCCAACAGGCGCGTGCTGCGGCGGCCCTCGTGGACGTCCGCTACGACGTGCTGGCGCCCGTGACCGATCCGGTGGCGGCCATCGAGCCGGGTGCCGAGCTGGCCGTGTGGGGCACCGACGACAACGTGCTGTCGCGCAGCGCCTACGCCCGTGGCGACGTCGATGCCGCCCTGGCCGCAAGCGCCCACACCGTGCACGAGGTCTTCCAGACCCAACGCATCGAGCACGCCTTCCTCGAGCCCGAGGCGTCGCTGGCCGTTCCGTCGGGCGCCGGTGAGGACCGTCGGCTGCACGTGTACTCCGGCGGCCAGGGCGTGTGGGACGACCGCGACGACATCTGCCGCGTGCTCGGTGTCGCCACCGACGTCGTCACGGTCGAGCTGGTCTCCAATGGCGGTGCCTTCGGCGGCAAGGAGGACATGGCCAATCAGGCCCACACCGCGCTCGCCGCGTGGCTGCTGGACCGGCCGGTGAAGTGCACGCTGTCGCGCGAGGAGAGCTTCCGCATCCACGCCAAACGCCATCCGGTGCGCCTGGAGTACTGGGCCGGCTGCGATGCCGACGGGGTGCTGACGGGCGTCAAGGTGCGCGCCGTCGGCGACTCGGGCGCCTACGCGTCGGTCGGGATGAAAGTGCTCGAGCGGGCAGCCGGGCACGCCACCGGGCCGTACCACGTGCCGGCGGTCGACGTCGAGGCGGTAGCCGCCCGCACGAACAACTTGCTGTGTGGCGCGTTCCGGGGCTTCGGCGCCAACCAGGCCCAGTTCGCCATGGACGGCGTGCTCGACCGGCTGGCCGGCGCCGTCGGGGTCAGCGGCTGGGAGATCCGCAAACGCAACGTGATCCGGCCCGGCGCGCTCTGGGGCCCGGGTCAGCTGATGGATGACGGCGCGGCCGGCGCCGAGGTCTGCCTCGACACCATCAAGCCGGCCTACGACGCGGCGGTCGGAGCCGGCAAGGCGGTCGGGCTGGGGCTGGGGTTGAAGAACGCCGGCCTCGGCAACGGGCTGCGCGAGGTGTCCGGTGCCGTCGTCCGCTTCCGGTCCGAGGACGGGCGCGTCGAGGTCCGCCACGGCTGGACGGAGATGGGTCAAGGCGTGCACACCGTGGCGCTGCAGGTGGCGGCCGAGGAGCTGGGGATCGACCCGGCGCGCATCGACGTCATCGTCGACACGACGCGCCAGCTCGGTTTCGGTCAGACCACCGGGTCACGCGGCACGTTGATGGCGGCCGGGGCGGTGCAGCGGGCGTGCCAGGCGGCGCTGGCCGCCGACTGCCGGCCGGACGTCGACCACCATGCCGAGCACGTCGTCGACTGGACGGCCAAGCTCGGCGACCCCGACCACCCGCAGCCGACCATCCACGCCGCCTTCGGCTACGCCGCCCAGCTGGTCATCGTGGATCGAGCGTCGGGCAAGGTCGAGCGGGTCGTGGCCGTGCACGACGTCGGGCGGGCCGTGAACCCGGTGCTCTGCGAGGGGCAGATCGAGGGCAGCGTGCACATGGGCCTCGGCTACGCGCTGACCGAGGACTTCCCGACCGATCCGGAGACCGGGTTCCCGACGTTCAACTCGCTGCGCCAGCTGGGCATCCTGCGAGCGAAGGACGTGCCCGAGATCGAGGTCCAGCTCGTCGAGGTGGCGCAGCCCCGCTCGCCGTACGGCATCAAGGGCGTCGGGGAGATCGGCCTCGTCCCGACCGCGCCCGCCGTCGCTGCGGCCCTCCACGATTACGACGGCCAGTGGCGCGCCTCCCTCCCGATGCGCGCCGCCCACCCCTGACCCATCCGAGGGTTTCCTGCATCCGAGGGTTTGCTGAGGGGAGGCCCCTCGGCAAACCCTCGGATGGACGGAAACCCTCGGATGGGTCAGTCGCCCATGAGGATGCGTGGGCCGGGGCCGCGGGCGGCGAGGCGGTCGCCGGGGTTGTAGAGGGCGCAGACCGACAGCGACAGGCACCCGCAGCCGATGCATCCGTCGAGGTCGTCGCGCAGGCGTTCCAGCCAGGCGATCTGGTCGTCGAGCCGCGTGCGCCAGTGGGCCGACAGCCGGGCCCAGTCCTTGCGGTTCGGCGTGCGGTTGCCGGGGAGCGTGGCGAGCGAGTTGCGGATCTCGGCCAGCGTCAACCCGACCCGCTGCGCCGCCTGGATGAACGCCACCCGCCGCAGCACGTCGGCGTGGTACTGGCGGTGGCCCGACGCCGCCCGCTCGGACGAGATCAGTCCCTCGTCCTCGTAGAAGCGCAACGCCGAGGTGGCCACCCCGGCGCGAGTCGCAACGGTGCCGATGGAGAGGCGCTTGACTTCAACCACGATCGAAGTTCTACCGTCGCTCCACGATGACGACGACTTCGACTCCGATCGACCTCGGCCTGCGCGTCGAGGACCTGCCGGTGGGCTCGATGCGGCTGGCCCGTGCGGACGGTCACCGCCTCTGCCTCGTGCGCACGGCGAGTGGCGTCCACGCCCTCGACCACGCCTGCCCACACGAGGCGTACGGCCTGACCCAGGGCACGCTCGACGGCGAGCTGCTCACCTGCGCGTGGCACAACTGGAAGTTCCGGGTCGACGACGGCACGTGCGTGCTCGGCGAGGAGGACGTCCGCACCCATCCCGTGACCGTCGGCGCCGATGGGGCCGTCGCCGTCTCGATCGTCGAGCGGTCGCCGGAGGAGGAGCGGGCGCGCCTCGTCCCATCGCTGCGCCGCGGCATCGCCAACGCCTACGTCGGCCAGGTCAGCCGGGACGTCGTGCGGCTGCTCCGGGCGGACGCCAACCCGGGCGAGCTGATCTGGGAGGCCGTCGCCCACGGGGCACCGCGCGCCGACTTCGGGTGGGGTCACTCGATCGCTTCGGCCACCGACTGCCTGGCGATGGTCGACCTCTATGACGGCGACCAACGCGCCCTGCCGGTCGTGCAGGCCATCGCCGGCATCGCCGAGGTCGAGCGCGACCGGCCGGTCAACCCGCTGCCGGCTCCGGCGGGCGACCTCGGGTCGGATCCCGCCGCCGAGTTCCGCCGCCTCGTCGAGGCCGAGCAGGTCGAGCCAGCCCAGGCGTTGGTGCGCGGCGCCATCCATGCCGGCTGGACCGCCGACGACCTGCGGCCGTGGTTCACGACCGTGATCAGCGACCACCTGCTGTCCTACGGCCACGGCGCCATCTACGCCCAGAAGGCCTTTCAGCTGCTCGAGCGGCTCGGCTGGCAGCGCGCCGACACGGTGCTGCCGTACCTCGTGCCGACGATCGTCTACGGCACGCGCGAGGACACGCTCCCGTACATGCGACCGTTCACCAAGGCGCTGGCCGGTGTCGACCTCGGCCAGCTCGCTGACCTCGACGCTCAGCCCGAGTGGCGGGACGACGGGATGTTGCGCGCTGCGCTGCTCGACGGCGGCGACCGCGCCGCCCCGCTGCATGCGGCGGTCGACGCGCTGCGGGCGGGCGCCGGAGCGGATGGCGTGCTGGACGTCGTCGTCGATGCCGTCAGCGAGCGGATGTTGCGCTACGACCCGGCGGGCGAGCGCGACTTCCACGACGACTTCGGCTGGCTCGACATCACCCATGGCATGACCTACGCCAACGCCGCCCGGTGGCACGCCGCCCATCGGCGTCACCCGGACACGGTCCGCCTGGCCCTGTGGTGCGCTTTTCTGGCGTCGTGGACCGGCCGCCACGAATGGCACACATCGGTCGGGCCGACCGTCGACATCGACCTCGGCACCGACGACGTGGTCGCCGCCGGCGCCGAGCTGCAACGTCGAGCGCTCGACGACACCACGACGGCGTTCATCGTGCACGCCCACGCCGTGAAGACGACGCGGGCGGCCAGCGAGGAGGCCGCCCGTTCCGGGTCCGCTCGACCACTGCAAGCGGCGGCTCGCTTCCTCGACGCGCCGAAGCTGGAGCGCTTCGTCGCCGCCAACGTGACGCGCGCCATCGACCTCGTCGCCGGCCGCATCGAGCGCTAGCTCATCCGAGGGTTTGCGCGCACCCGAGGTTCTGCGTCCCGCCAGGGGCGCACATCACCCTCGGGTGCAGGAAACCCTCCGATGGATCAGGCCTCGACGTCGTCGGTGGTGGGCTCGTCGGCCGGGGGAGCGGCGAGCACCTCGTAGAGCTCGCCGCGCGTGCGGGTCAGGATCTCCCTGGTCCGGTCGAGCTGGGCCCCCGACCCGAAGCGGCCGATCTGGCGCAGCTGGCCGAGGATCTCGGCCGCCAACCGGCGCAGGTCGCCACGGTGTCCCGTGCCACCCTCCGCCCACGGCGGCGTCGCCCCGTCCTCGTGGTGCTCGGCCAGCCAGGTCTGCCCGGCCTCCGTCAGCTCGAAGCGCTTGCGGCCCTCGTCGTCGGTCGACCGGACCAGACCCTCGTCCTCGAGCTGAGCCAGCGTCGGGTACACCGACCCGGGGCTCGGCTTCCAGCGCCCGCCGGTGCGCTGCTCCAGTTCCTGGATCAGCTCGTACCCGTGCATCGGTCGCTCGGCCAGCAGCCCGAGCAGGCTGGACCGGATGGCGCCGCGGCGAGCGCGTCGCCGGCCGGAGCCATGTCCTGGGCCGTCGTGGTGGCGGTGCATGTGCTTCATCCTCATGGTTCTCATCGTTCGCTCCTCGCGACTTGTTCGTGATCGATAACGATACATCGTTAACTGACGAACGACAACTTCGCCGTCGAATATCCTCGGTGCGTGGTCAGCAGTGCAGCAGCGACGGTGGACGAGTACCTCGACGACCTCCCGCCCGAGCGGGCCGAGGTCGTGCGGGCGGTGCGCGACACGATCCTGCGCCGGCTCCCGCCGGGCTACGAGGAGACGATGAACTGGGGGATGATCAGCTACGAGATCCCGCTCGAGCGCTACCCGGACACGTACAACGGCCAGCCGCTCGGCGTGCTCGCCCTCGCCGCCCAGGCCCGCCACTACGCCCTGTACCTCAACGCCGCCTACACCTCGCCGGAGCTGATGGAACGGCTCAGAGCGGCGTACGCCGCGGCGAACATCAAGTTCGACATGGGCAAGAGCTGCCTGCGCTTCCGCAACCTCGCCGGCATCGACCTCGACGCCATCGGCGACATCGTCGCCAGCGTCACGCCCGAGCACTACATCGAGCTGTACGAGGCGTCCCGCGGCGGTTCATGAGCGAGGAGTCTTCGACCGAGTGAATCATCAACACGGTCTTCTCGCTCATGGCCGAGCTCTTGCCGCGCGCCGGCTCGGCGTCATCGACCACGTGACGCACCTCCCATGAGCGCTGTCACGCCGGGCCTCGTTTGCGGGCACCACCACCTCTACTCGGCGCTGGCGCGCGGCATGCCGCCGCCGCCGGTCACGCCGCACGACTTCGCCCAGATCCTCGAGCAGGTCTGGTGGCGCCTCGACACCGCCCTGGACCTCGACATGCTGCGCGCGTCGGCCCGCCTCGGCGCGCTGGAGGCGTTGCTCGCTGGGACGACGGCGATCGTCGACCACCACGAGAGCCCGTCGGCCATCGAGGGCAGCCTCGACGTCATCGCCGACGCCTGCGCCGAGGTCGGCGTGCGCGTCGTCTGCGCGTATGGCGTGACCGACCGCCACGGCCCCGACGGCGCCCGCCGCGGCCTCGCGGAGAACGAGCGCTTCCTGCGCGCCGGGGGACGGGGTCTGGTCGGCGTCCACGCCGCCTTCACGTGCACCGACGGCACGCTCGCCGCCGCTGCCGGCCTGGCTGCCGATCTCGGCGTCGGTGTCCACATCCACGTCGCCGAGGGCCCACCCGACGTCGACGCCGGCACGCGACTGGCCGACCTCGCCCGTGACGACTGGCTGCTCGTCCACTGCGTCCTGCTGGACCGCCAGCTCCCGGGCACGATCGCCCACAACCCGCGCAGCAACATGAACAACGCCGTCGGCTACGCCCGCCCGGCCCAGCGCCAGAACCGCATCGTGCTCGGCACCGACGGCATCGGCGCCGACATGTTGGAGGAGTTCCGTCTGGCCTACGTGGCGCACCGCGCCGACGACGTCGATGCAACACCGGAGGCCGCCTGGTCGTGGCTGGGCAACGGTTACGACCTCGTGCCCGAGGCCGCCGCCGATCGGGTCACGTGGACCTACGACCACGTCGACTCACCCTGGCACCTGGCGTTCACGCCGGGGACTCGGGCCCTCGACGTGGTCACGGGCGATGGCCGCACGCTGGTCCGTGATGGACGGCCGACCACGGTCGACGTCGACGAGGTGCGCGCCCACGCCGCCGAGCAGGCGCAGCGGTTGTTCGAGTTGCTGCGTTGATGGCCTCGCTCGCTCCGAAGACTCCGCTCGCTCGGCGGGGCCGGGCAAGGCCGGCCTGGGCTGTCACGGGTGCTCCGTCACGAACGCTCGGGAGCTGCTCGTCGATGGCCTCATTCGCTCCGGGCGTCAGGCTCCGAGGGCGTCGGCGGTGAAGACCTCGGCGCCGTCGACGGTGCCGGTGAAGGTGCCCGAGATGTCGGTCACGCCGGCGCCGGGAACTTCGCTGGTCTGGCCGGTGAGCTCGGCGGCGCCGCCGGCCTCGGTGGTCCCGCTGCACGTGACATCTACCTGGCTGGCATCCCCGGCCACCGCCGCCTCGCAGGTCAGCTCACCGTCGATCGGGTGCCCCGCGTCGGAGAACTCCGCCCGTCCGGCCTGGGCCGCCACGTTGCGCACCGCCGCCTCGGCGGCGTCGTTCACGACGTCGCCAGCGGCTTCCTCGGCGTTGGAGACGACGGTGTTGGCGGCGTCTTGCACGTCGTCCACCAGCGAATCGACGGTCTGACCGATCTGATCCCGATCCTCGTCGGAGCATGCGGCCGCGCCCAACGCGACGAAGGCGACGAGCGTGACGGAGACGGAGCGGCGGAGCATGCGGACGCGGTACCCCTCCGGCGGGCCGACAAACCGATCTGGCAGGATGCCCGCGTGGCCGCCGATCATCCCGTCGCCCTCTACCTGCAGGACGCCCACGACCTGCGGCGCGGCATCGAGTTGGTGCGGCGGGCCGAGGAGCTGGGCTTCGACGCCGTCTGGCAGGCCGACAGCAGGCTCGTGCGCGACGCCGTTGTCCCGATGGCGGCGTTCGCCGCGGCGACGGACCGCATCAAGGTCGGCTCGGGGGTCGTCGACATCTGGACCCGCAACGCAGCTCGCCTGGCCAGCACGTTCTCGACGCTCGACGACCTGGCGCCGGGCCGCATCCTCTGCGGCGTCGGGGCGTGGTGGGACCCGCTGGCGGCGAAGGTCGGTATCGACCGGGCCCGCCCGCTGCGCGTCATGCGCGAGGTCGTCGACGCCGTCCGGGGACTACTGGCCAACGAGACCGTGACGCTCGACGGCTACCACGTCCACCTCGACGGGGTGGAGCTCGACTACGTGTACCAGGACCGGCGGGCCAAGGACGTGCCGATCTACATCGGCGCGACGGGCATGCAGATGATGGAGCTGGCCGGTGAGATCGCCGACGGCGTCGTCCTCAACTACCTCGTCGACCCGGCCTACAACGCCGAGGCGATCGAGGCGCTGGGGCGCGGTGCGGCGCGTGCCGGCCGCACGGTCGACGACATCGACCGCCCGCAGCTCGTGGTGTGCAGCATCGACCGCGACCGGGCGGCGGCCCTCGATGGGGCCCGGCTGATGGTGACGCAGTACCTCGGCCAGCAGCCGCACATCATGAAGGCCTCTGGCGTCCCGCAGGCGTTGCTCGACGAGATCGGTCAGGTCCTCACGTGGCCGGCGACCCACGAGCAGGTTCTCGCGGCGAGCCGGTTGGTCCCCGACGACGTCGTCCAGCGGTGCACGGCTTCCGGCGAACCGGACGAGGTGGTGGCCAAGGTCGCTGAGTACGTCGCCAACGGGTGCACGTGCCCGATCCTGTACCCGCTCGGTGACGACGTCGACCTGATGCTGGAGACGTTTGCTCAATGAACGAGGGAGTCTTCGACCGAGTGAATCATCAGCACGGTCCTTTCGATCATGGCCGGGCGCCTGACGCGCTCCGACTCGGCGTCATCGATCACCAGACGCAGAGTCCCGACATGATCGAGATTCGACAGTTGACGAAGCGCTTCGGCCGCGTGCTGGCCGTCGACGACCTGAGCTTCGACGTGCACCCCGGCCGCGTCACCGGCTTCCTCGGGCCGAACGGTTCAGGCAAGAGCACCACGATGCGCTGCATGGTCGGCCTCGACCGCGCCGAGACGGGCACGACCCGATTCGACGGCAGGGCCTACGAATCGATGCGCCAGCCGCTGTTCGAGATCGGGGCGCTGTTCGACGCCGGCTACGTCCACCCGGCCCGCTCCGGACGCAACCACCTCCGCTGGTTGGCGGCGACGCACGGCATCCCGGCGCCGCGCATCGACGAGGTGCTCGACCTCGTCGGGCTGACCGACGCCGCCGGCCGCAAGGTGCGCGGCTACTCGCTCGGCATGCGCCAGCGGCTGGGGTTGGCCGGTGTCCTGCTCGGTGACCCGCACACCGTGATCCTCGACGAGCCCGCCAACGGGCTCGACCCCGAGGGCATCCGGTGGATCCGGGACGTGCTCGTGCACCTGGCCCGCGCCGGCCGAACGGTGCTCGTCAGCAGCCACCTGCTGTCGGAGATCGCTCTGATCGCCGACGACCTGGTCGTGATCGGGCGAGGCCGGCTGATCGAACAGGGGCCGGTGCGCGCCTTCGTCGAGCGGTACTCGACCCGCTGGGTGCGGGTGCGCACTCCACGTCCCGCCGAGTTCGCGGAGCACGTGCGACGCGCCGGCGGGGACCTTCGGCCGATCGCCCCCGACGGGATGGACGTCCACGGTCTGGCGATCGAGCGCATCGGCGACCTGGCCGCCGAGCTCGGCGTGGTGCTGCACGAGTTGTCGCCGCAGGCCGAGTCGTTGGAGGACGCCTTCCTGCGGGCGACGGCCGCCGACCAGGAGTATCGAGCCGTGCCAGCGCCGGAAGCCGCCCGATGATCGCCGCCATCCGCAGCGAGTGGATCAAGCTGACGACCGTCACCGTCACCTGGGTGCTGGTGATCTGCGCCGTCGCCTTCCCGCTCGTCGTGGCGCTCCTCACGGCGCTCCTGGCCGAAGACGTCACGGGCGAGACGCTGGCCGGCACCATCACCGGCACGACGGTCGTGACGGCGATGCTGTTCGGGGTCGTGGCCTCCGTCGGAATCACCGGCGAGTACGCCAACAACACGATTCGGCCGACGTTCGCCGCCATGCCCGATCGGTGGCGTCCGCTGCTGGCCAAGCCGATCGTCACCGCCGGAGCGGCTGCCGCGCTGACGTCCGTGATCGTTGTCGTCGGGTGGTTCGGCGGGCGCCTGGTCGCCGGCGAGTCGACGTCGGAGGACCTCGACGGGACCGGCGCCGCGCTGTTCGGTGTCGTGGTCTTGGCGATCGGCCTGACCCTGCTGGGCTACGGGCTCGGGCTGCTGATCCGCAACACGGCGGCGAGCATCTGCGTGCTGCTGCTGTGGCCGCTGATCGCCGAGGGCCTGATCGCCGCGTTGCTCAGCGGCATCGGCGGCGAGGACGCAGCCAAGTGGCTGCCGTACTCGGCGGGGATCCAGATGGCCGTCGTCGACATCGGCGACGAACCCGTGCTCGGTCGGGTGGCCGGCGGCATCTACTTCTTCGCGTGGGTGCTGGCGATCCTGGTGTTCGGCCTGATCACCGCCAAGCGCCGTGACGCGTAGGTTCGGCGGGCATGGACATCACCCTGCCCGGCGGCACGCCAGCGATGGCCAACGTCCCCGAGGGTGAGGTGTCGATGGGGCTGGTCATCGCCCCGGACATCATGGGGTTGCGGCCGTTGTTCCAAGACCTCGTCGATCGTCTGGCCACGGAGTGGTCGATGGCGGTCTGCGCCGTGGAGCCGTTCCCCGGTCAGCAGGAGCTGACGGACATCCCGGCGCGGATCGCCGCGGTCGCCGCTTTGCGGGACGACGACCACCTGGGCGACCTGCTGGAGGGGGCCGATGTCACCGGGCAGGAGCGCGTCGGGCTGATCGGGTTCTGCATGGGTGGGATGTACACGCTGAAGGCGGCCCGGTCCGACCGCTTCGCACGATCGGTCGCCTTCTACGGGATGATCAAGGTGCCCGAGGACTGGCGATCGGCCAGCCAGGGTGAGCCCCTCGAGCACCTGGCGAGCGGCCATCCGGACCGGGTGCTGGCGATCATCGGTGAGGAGGACTCGTACACGCCGCCGGCCGACGTCGACGCCCTCGAGGCGGCCGGCGTGACCGTCGTGCGCTACCCCGAGGCCGAGCACGGGTTTGCCCACGACGCCAAGCGCCCGGCTCACCGCGCCGACGACGCCGCCGATGCGTTCCGCCGTGCCCGGGAGTGGCTGACCAGCAGCTCCCGAGCGATCGTTACGCCGCGAGCATGACAGCCCAGGCCGGCCTTGCTCTGCCCAGCCGAGTCAGCGGAGTCCTCGGGGCGAGCGAGGCCATCGACTCGTCGATGGGGTTCGGGTCAGGCACGACCGGTTGCGGCACGACGGGCTCCGGCATCGGCGGCGGCGGGACGTCCGGGTTGGGCACGATCGGTGTCGGCAGGTCGGGGTCCGGCACGATCGGTGGCGGCATCGTGGGATCGCTCATCGTCGTGTCCTACCCACCCGCCGATGCGGCGACGCTCAGCGGGCGCGCAGCTCGAGGCGGTCGCGGTGGACGATCGTGTACTGCCGGTCGCGCTGGTCCAGCCACCCGAGGCGGATGAAGCTGGCGATCGCCTTGTTCACCCGCTCCCGCGAGGCGCCCACCATCCCGGCCAGCTCCTCCTGGGTGACGGGCAACGTGAACTGGTCGCTGCCGTCGGCCAGCTCGAGCAGCCGCTTGGCGGTGCGCCCGGTGACGTCGAGGAACACCGAGTCGGCCAGCGCCTCGTCCATCGTCCGCAGCCGCTGGGCCAACATGCGGGTGACGTTCCAGAGCAACTGGGGGTAGGCGTCGAACATCGCCAACACGGGCGCGAACGGCACGGCCAGCACCCCCGATGGCTCGAGTGCCCTGGCCATCGCCGAGCGCGGCCGGTCGTCGAGCATGCTCAGCTCGCCGAACAGGTCGCCGGGCTCCATCAGCGCCACCACGCTCTCGCGCTTGTCGATCGGGTTGGCGATGGCGATGGCGATTCGGCCGCGGGTGACGATGTACAGCGAATCGGGCGGGTCGCCGGCGTCGAACAGTGTGTCGCCGCGCACGAGCTGGCGCTCGACGCACGATGTGGCGAGGGTGTCCAGCGTCGCCTCGTCGGCGTCGGCGAAGAACTCGGTCTTGGCGAGGATCTCCCGGATGGCCGCGTCGTCGTGCCCCATCGCGGCGGAGGGTACTACCCTGCCCGCGTGACCGACGTGGCTGACGCCGGCCGGTCCGATGTCGTCTGGACGATCGTCGTCGCTGGTGGCGGAGGGTCCCGGTTCGGCTCGCCGAAGCAGTATGCGACCCTCGGCGACGCCCGCGTTCTCGACGTCAGCGTGGCCGTCGCCCGCCAGGCCAGCGCCGATGTGGTGGTCGTCGTCCCGGCCGCCGATGCGGCACGCGAGCGGGCCGTCGCCGGTGGTCCGACGCGCAGCGCGTCGGTCCGCGCCGGGCTGGCTGCAGTGCCGGATCACGTCGACATCGTGTGCGTGCACGACGCCGCCAGACCGCTCGCCAGCCCGCTGCTCTTCGGCGCGGTCGTGCAAGCGGTGCGCGACGGCGCTGACGCGGCGGTACCGGCGGTCCCCGTGCACGACACGATCAAGGTCGTCGACGAGGCCGGCCGCGTCGTCGACACGCCGGATCGGGCGCGACTCGTGGCCGTGCAGACGCCACAGGCCTTTCGTGCCGACGTCCTGCGCCGGGCCCACGCCACCGGCGCCGACGGCACCGACGACGCGGCGCTCGTCGAGCAGCTCGGCGGCGTCGTGGCCACGGTCCCGGGCGAGGTGTGGAACCTCAAGATCACCACGCCCGAAGATCTCGACTGGGTCCGCCGTCACGTCGGCGTCGAGGTGCCGACGTGACGGTCGAGGTGCGCGTCGGTCAGGGCTTCGACGCGCACCGGTTGGTCGAAGATCCCGAACGACCCCTCGTGCTCGGCGGGTGCGAGTTCGCCGGATCGTTGAGCCTCGAAGGGCACAGCGACGGCGACGCCGTGTCCCATGCCGTCATCGAGGCACTGCTCGGCGCAGCGGGCCTCGGCGACATCGGCCAGCGATTCCCTGACACGGACCCGGCTTGGCGCGGCGCCGACTCACTCGAGCTGCTGCGTGACGTCGCGCAGGCGGTACGCGCCGACGGATGGGCGATCGGCAACGTGGATTGCTCCGTGATCTGCGAAGCGCCGAGACTGGCGCCGATGCGTGAAGCGATGCAGGGACGGCTGTCCGCCGCAGCCGGTGCCCCGGTGACGGTCAAGGGTCGCCGGGCCGAGGGGCTCGGCGCGCTCGGGCGCAGCGAGGGCATCGCCTGCTTTGCCGTCGCCGTGCTGACGCGGGGTGCAGCGTGAGCGAGCAATGAGCCAGCGCCGCCGGCCGTCGGGCGACGGTGCCGGCAAGCCGCGCCGCAGCGGCCCGCGGCGACCGGCGCCGCGGCAGGGTGCTCCGCGCAGCCGGGGCGCCGGGCGGACCGGTCCCGTCCGTTCGACCGGCGGCGGTGACCCGCACCCGGCCCGCCGGGACAAGGGGCTCGGGGGCACCCAGATCGAGGGCCGCCAAGCCGTACGCCAGCTGCTCATCGCCGGGCGGCGGCGGGTCAAGGAGCTGTGGCTGTCGAGCGAGCTCATCCGTCCGGACGGATCGCCCGACGACGCGATCGCCGATCTCGTCGCCCTGGCCGCGGCGAACCGGGTGCCGGTGGCTCACGTGGCGCGGACCAAGCTCGACGCTCGCGCCCGCAGCGAGGCGCCGCAGGGGGTCATCGCCTTCGCCGACGAACTGCCGGAAGCCGATCTCGACGAGGTGCTGGGCGCACTGGGCGGGCGCCCGCCGTTCCTGGTCGCCGTCGACGGCGTCACCGATCCCGGCAACCTTGGGGCGATCATCCGCAACTGCGACGGCGCCGGCGTCGACGGCGTGCTGGTCCCGCGGCACCGGGCGGTTCACATCACACCGACGGTGGCCAAGGCGTCGGCCGGCGCGGTCGAGCACGTACCGCTCGTCCTGGTGCCGGGGTTGCCGACGACGCTGACCAAGCTCAAGGAGCGACGCATCTGGATCGTCGGGCTCGACGACGCCGCCGATCGTTCCCTGTTCGACCTCGCCGACCTGGCCACGGACGGGATCTGCCTCGTCCTCGGCGCCGAGGGCGCGGGCCTCTCACGCCTGGTGCGCGAGCGGTGCGACGTGGTCGTCGCCATCCCCATGCGCGGCCGGATCGAGTCGTTGAACGTGGCGGCCGCGGCGGCACTGGCGACGTACGAGGTGTTTCGACACCGGGCCTGACCCGCGAGCGGGCCAGGCCCGGCGCCGTGCCCGGGATGGACCGCGAGACAGCGGAGCGGCCTCGCGGCCCCGCCGCCTGGGCGATCGACGTCGAGCAGGGGTCAGCTCGACGGAGGCATGGCGCGACGAGCGGCCGGCCCGACCCAGGTGGGTTCAGGCGTGCTCGGTCGCGAGGAACGGCCTACGAAATCGATCGTCCGAGGGGCGCGGCGGCGCCGCGCTCAGCCGGGACGTTCGATGCGGCTGCTGAGCAGCGAGGAGCGCCACGACAGCTCGGTCGTGACGCGCTGCGAGATCAGCAGGAGGGCGCCGGCGACAGCGGCCAGCGTGGCGAGCTGTTGCGTCAGCTCGGGGGAGAAGGTGGGGGAGCCGCCCGTCGTGGCGGCGAGGCTGCGAGCGAGAGGTAGTGCCGGCACGGCGGGACTCGGCGCCGTGCTCCGGCGCAACTCATCACGGGTCGTGAGCTGAGAGTCCGCCGCCGTGTGGGCGACGAGGGAAACGGCGTCGGCGGTGATGGGCGGTGGTGCCGCCGCGAATGCGGCCTGCAGACCCGCTGCCGGGGCGGGGTCGAGTTGGGCCGGTTGGCGCCGCATCGGGGTCGACGGCGTCACCGGGCCGAGCTCGGGGGGCGCGAGAACGACCGCCGTGGACGTCACGTGGGCCGCTGCCGGGTCCAGAGCCACCGGAGGTGGCGGCGGGATCGGCGTCGGTGCGACCACCTCGACCTGGTCGACGACGGGGGTGACGACTTGGTCGACGACGGGGGTGACGACTTGGTCGACGACGGGGGTGACGACTTGGTCGACGACGGGGGTGACGACTTGGTCGACGACGGGGGTGACGACTTGGTCGACGACGGGGGTGACGACTTGGTCGACGACGGGGGTGACGACTTCGTCGACGACCGGGGTGACCACCTGGTCGACGACCGGCGTGACCACCTGGTCGACGACCGGGGTGACCGACCTGGTCGACGACCGGGGTGACCACCTGGTCGACGACCGGGGTGACGACTTGGTCGACGACCGGGGTGACGACCTGGTCGACGACCGGGGTGACGACCTGGTCGACGACCGGCGTGACGACCTGGTCGACGACCGGGGTGACCACCTCGTCGACGACCGGGGTGACGACCTGGTGCGACGACCGGCGTGACCGACCTGGTCGACGACCGGGGTGACCACCTCGTCGACGACCGGGGTGACCACCTGGTCGACGACCGGCGTGAGCGGTCTCCGTCGACGACCGGCGTGGCGATCTCGTCGACGACCTCGTCGACCTCGGCGACAACGTCCCCAGTCACTTGGGCGGTGCTCCCGACGGCCGTCTCGGTCACGTCGGCGACCGGGTCCGTCACGGCACCGACGAGCCCGCCATCATCGATCGGGAGCTCGGCGGCATCGGCGTGATCGGCGCCCGACAACGCTGTGAGCAGGAGGAAGGCGACGACAACGGTTGCTGCGAACCCGGCGCAGGCGACGATGGCTCGCCGCATCGCGGTGCGCCACCGCAACGACCCCACCGTGTTGCGATCGTGTGACGGAGTTACCCGCACGGTGGGAGGGTAGGCCGCCGGCACGGCGTCTAAACCTCCTGGCGCCTCAGCGAGTCGCCGCCAGCAGGTCCTTCGGGTAGTCGGCGTACGACTCTTTGAACACGCCCTGGTGCAGCACGACCACGGCGACCAGCTCACCGGTGGCCAGGTCGGACACGGTGGTCTCGGTCCAGTACGACTCCGTGCGCTTGCTCTGGCTGAGGCCGATGACGCGACGTTGCAGCTCGTAGTCGTGGTCGACGAACACGGGTCCGGCGACCATCCGCACCTCGAGGTCGAGGAACAACCCGAGCGCCGGGCCGCGCACCGGGAAGCCGCGGCCCGACTTGTTGGCCAGCACGCTGAGCATCTCGAACGGCACGATCGGTCGGCCCCACGGGCTGGTCGCCGCCCCTTCGGCCGTGTACCAGGGGCTCGGCTCGGTGATCCGGTCCAGCTTCTCGGCCAGCGAGAACGGGTACAGCGGTCCGTTCGACTCGGCGGCGGGGATCGAGTCGGCGTACGGCTCGGGGAGCGCCATGCCGACGTCGAGCTGGTCGAGGATGAACAGCTCGCCGGGTTCGCCCTGGCGGGCTCGCCGGATCTCCAGGGCCGTCGGCGGCTGCTCGGGGCCGAGCGAGATCGTGCCCTCCAGCACCGGGGTGCCGTCGGCCTTGTGGGCCTCGATCGTGGCGATCGTCCCGCCGCTGGTGGTGGTCGACGCCTGCACCGATTCACCCTCGAACACCATCGTGCGGAAGTGGCTGCTGAGGCAGCCGTGCTCGAACCAGGCCTGGCCCCACAGGGTCACGGCGAGCGGGTCGAACTGGCTGAAGTGGGTCGGCCCCTCGATCGGGGCGCCGCCGAGCCCGAGCGTCGCCGCGGTCTCCCCGTCGTGGACGCTCATGTGCCCGTCGTGGGACTGCTCCTGGAGCATCTGGGCGGGCTGGCGCGGCGGGCCGGCGAGTGTGATCGGGGTATCGAAGGCGTTGATGCCGACACGCTAGGCACCCGTCATGGTCAGGCTGCTGGTCGGACGGCCGGCCACAACCCTGACCGTGAGGCGGCGCGCTCAGTTCGACGAGCGGCGGAACCGGCCGACGCTGACCAGGCCGACGCCTACGGCCAGCACGGCGCCACCCACGAGGGCGATGGTGGACGCGCGCTCGAGCCCGGCCATCGGCATCTCGACGCCGAGGTAGGCCGTGGCGCTGCCTGCTTCGATCTCGTACGTGCCGGGCTGTGACGGCGCGGTCATGTTGGCCACGGCCATCCCGCCGTCACAGGTCGCCCCGCCGGCAGCGATGCCGTCGATGCTGAACTGGACGTTGTCGCCCTCAGCGCATCCCGAGTACGTCGCCGTGAAGGCTTGCGACACCGCAACCGTCTCTGGGGAAAGGCTGAGCATGCTGCCCTGACCTGCGCCGGCGACGCCGCCAACGGCGAGCGGGGCGGCCAACAGGCAGGTGAACGCCAGAAGCTTCTTCATCGTTGGTCCCTTCTCCGTCTCGACCGCGCGGTCGCCGGGACAGTACCCAGCGGTCGTCGCGCGAGGTGGGATGCTGGCGTCCGACCATCGTCGTTGACGGCGGAGTCGCAGCGCGGCCCAGTTGCTGCCGCCACTGACGGCGAGGAACATGGACACGGGTGCCCAAGGCTGGCAGGAACTGTAGAAGTCCGCGCTCGCTTTCGAAGGAGTCATGGAGTACTGTCCAACTTATGCCGAACTCTTCTGCCGTTTCCGCTGAGGGTTCATGGAACGATTTGGGAGTATTCAGTGTTGTGCAGGAGCGGCGGGGGAAGCTGCGGCTGGTGGGCGAGCTGGACGTCGCCGGCGTACCGGTGGTCTGGGCCGGG
>CAWJNE010000005.1:0-30188 GCA_963844175.1 uncultured Acidimicrobiia bacterium | reverse complement strand
CGGAAGAACGCCCGGAACGCCCGCACCTCGATCGCCAGGCCGTTCGGCGTGAGCACCTCGGCGCGCTCGGCGAGGTGGTCGATGAGGTCGTCGTAAGTGACCTCGTCCAGCGGAACGGTCAGCCGCCGGACGCAGCGGACGTAGTTCGCCGCTGTCGGCGGGGCGTGCCCGAGCAGCCGCCAGTGTTGCTGGAACCTCTCGCAGAACTGATCCACAGCCGCGCCTCCCTGTTTCCATGGTGGCGGTGTGGATGTCCCTCAGCGAGGACCGCACGGTGGTTAGAAATGCCTCACTAGCAGGCATTTCGTGGGCACGACGGGACTCGAACCCGGGACCTCCACCGTGTCATGGTGGCGCTCTAACCAACTGAGCTACGCGCCCTCGCACGGCGAATCTATCAGTCGCGACGGGTCGACCTCCTTGCTCGAAAGCTGCCCGGCGTGCCGCCAGCCGCAGGGTACGGCCCGTCAGGCGGGACGGATGGCGTCGGCAGGATCGAGGCGGGCGGCCCGAATCGCCGGGGACACGCCGGCCAGCAGACCGACGCCGAGGGCGATGCCGGTACCGGCAGCCAGCGCGCCGGCCGGGACGTCGACGAGCCAGCCCTGCGTCCGGGCGTAGAAGACGGTGACCGCCGTCCCGAGGCCGACGCCGACGACACCGCCGAGCAGCGCCAGCGCACCCGACTCCACGAGGAACTGCCCGGCGATGTGCGTCCGCCGCGCCCCGAGGGCTCGGCGGACGCCGATCTCGGCCCGCCGCTCGAGCACGGAGATCACCATCACGTTGGTGATCCCGACGCCACCGACGACGAGGGCGACGGCACCGAGGGCGAGCAGCAGGTTGCGCAGCGCGGTGTCCGTCGCGGCGCGGGCGGCCAGTGCGTCCGACGGTCGCGACACGTCGACCTCGCTCGGCGTCTCGGGGTCGATCGACCGAGCGAGCACCTCGCGCACCGCTTCGACCCGGTCGGGCGCCGTGCGCACGAACAGCGTCGACGGCGACGTCGTCGTCTCGAACAGCGCCTCGGCGACCGGGTAGCCGATCAGTGCCGCACTGTCGAGCTCGGGCGCCAGCGGCGCCGGTTCGAGGATGCCGATCACGACGAACCACTCGCCGCCCAGCCACACGCGGACGCCGGCGTCGACGTCCGTGACGCCCAGCCGGGCCGCGGCATCGGAACCGAGCACGACGGTCGGTAGTTGCCCCGACGCGGCGTCCAAGAACCGCCCGGCGGCCAACTGAGCGCCGGTCACGTCGAGCATCGTCGGGTCCGACGCAGCGACGAGGATGCCGCCGGTCACGGCATCGTCGATCAGGTCGGTGCGGCGCACGGCCTGGCCGGTCGCCGTCAACCCGGCTGCCGCCGTGACCGGGCCGACCCGAGCCGCGGTGTCGCGCGCCGACTCGGGCAGGGTCGTCGACTCACCGATCACCGATTGGCCGGGCGCGACGCGCAGGAGCTCGGTGCCCAGCGAATCGAGCTCGGCGATCAGGTCGGCGCGACTCGACGCCGAGATGCCGACCACGGCGACCATGGCGGCAATGCCGATGGCGATCCCGAGTGCCGTGAGCGCGGTGCGCGTCCGCCTGGACCGAAGGCCGATGGTGCCAGTCCGCAACACGTCGGCCGGTCGGAGGCGACTGCGTGGCACGGTGGTCACACCGCCACCTTGACGTCTTCGACGATCCGGCCGTCGAGGATCGCGACCCGTCGGGGGGCACGGGCCGCGATCTCTCGGTCATGGGTGATCAGCACGATCGTGCGGCCACGGCGATGCAGGGCGAGCAACAGCTCCACGATGGCGTCGCCGGTGCGGCTGTCGAGGTTGCCCGTCGGCTCGTCGGCCAAGATGATCGTCGGGTCGCCGATCAGCGCACGGGCGATGGCGACTCGTTGGCACTCGCCACCGGACAGTTCGCCCGGGCGATGTCGGGCCCGTTCGGCCAACCCCACGGCGTCCAGCGCATCGGCGGCCAGGGCCAGCCGCCGCCGTCTCGCGACACCGGCGTAGAGCAGCCCGTTGGCGACGTTCTCCAGCGCGGTCAGCCGCTCGAGCAGGTGGAACTGCTGGAACACGAACCCGATGCGCTGGCCCCGCACGGCCGTCAGTCGACCATCGCGCAACGACCCCACGTCGTGCCCGTCGATGCGGACGCGACCCGTCGTCGGTCGTTGCAGCGCTCCGACCAGGTTGATCAGCGTCGACTTGCCGGACCCGGACGGCCCGACGATCACCGCCAGCTCGCCCTTGGTGACGGCGAGGTCCACCCCATCGAGCGCTCGGACCGGTGGTGAGCCGCCGTACACCTTGGTCACGCCGACCAGCTCGAGCACGTTCACGCCGCCGACGGCGGACGGGTCACTCATGGCACCACGACCTGGTCGCCCTCGGCGACATCGCCGTCGACCGCCACCATCCCGTCGGCGAAGACGCCGAGCTCGACGGCGACCAGCCGGCGGCCCGGCCCGTCCAGGACCTCCACCGCGTACCCGCCCTCGGCCAACGCCAGCACCGCCTCGACCGGGACGGTGAGCGCCGCCTCGGCGGCGACGATGTCGACGATCACCTCGACCGGGGTGCCGTCCGGGACGTCGTCCATCCCGTCGACGACGATCGCCACCGGCACCGTCGCCGAACCGTCCTCGGCGACCTCGGTCGCGCCGATCGACGCAACCGTCCCCTGGCGAACTTCGCCGTCAGGGAGCTCGACGCCGACGGTTGCGCCCGCCGCCACGAGCTCTAGGTCCTCCACCGGCACGTCGATGTCGACGACCCGGGTCGGTGCGGTCAGCTCGATGCCTGCCTCGCCGGCCGGCTGACCGAGGGCGCCTCCGACCCGGTCGATCCGCGACGGCCCGGAGACAACGACGAGCTCGCCGAGCTCGACGGAGCCGTCGACGATCTGCCCGTGTTCGGCCTGGAACGCCTCGACGGCGTCCGTGGTCGTCGAGGTCCACTCGCCGTCGACGGTCACGTCGAACCGCTCGGCGTACCCGAGCGAGGCGAGGACGTACTCCAGCTGCAGGACGTCCTTGCCATCGGTGACGCCCGGCCCCATGGTCCGCCAGAACGGCAGGGGGGCGTCGATGACGACGACCGGGTTGCCGTCGACCTCGGCCAGCACCTGGCCCGTCGTGAGCACCGTGCCGACGATCGGCAGCGCCGTCAGGGTGCCTGCGGCGGACAGCGCCAGGGGCGTGGTGGCCCCGTGTCCGAGCGTGCCATCGAAGGTCTCGGTGCGGCTCAGGTCTCGACGCTCCACCGCCGTTGAGCTGACCTCGGTCGTCGGCGGTGGCGTCGGGTCATCCGCGGCGTCGGGGTCGTCTGCCGTCGCACCGGCGACGACGAACCCGGCGAGACCGACCGCACCGAGGGTCACGGCCACTGCGCCGCCTGCGAGCCAGCGCCTCACGGCTCCTCGCTCCCACCGACGCGCATCCCAGGGCTTCCCGGTCCGCCGCACTCATCGGCGGCCTGCTTGAACTCCTCGTCGGCGAACGGGTCCTCGGCCGGGCCGCCTCCGCCCTGCTCGCCGCCTTCGCCGACGCGTGCTTCGATCCGCACCGCTCCGCCGTCGGACGAGAACTCCGGGTCGGGCATGTCGATGCCGTGCTCACGCATGCACTCGGCGAACGCCAGCATCTCCTCGCGCGCCTCGGCCTCCATCTCAGGATCCATCTCGAAGTTCCCCATCGCTTCCTGAAGCAGCGGCTCGCACGCCGCCTGGGCTGCCTCGAACTCCTCACTCGTCATGTCGAGGTCCTCGGCCGGCGCCGCCATCACCATGCGGTCCTCGCCGGCGACCTGCGGGTCGGGCAGGTCGATGCCCTCCTCGCGCATGCACTCCGTGTAGGCGAGGAAGGCCTCGTCCGGGTCGACCGGTGCCGAGCTCTCCGTCGATCCTTCGGTCGTGTCGTCCGTCGGCGCGCCGCTGTCGAGGCTGGCCACGTCGTCGGCCGTGCCGTCCTCGCTGCCAGCGCCGCCGCCACAAGCGGTCAGCAACAGCCCGAGGACGGCGAGCGCGCTCACAGCGCGCCGAGAGCTGACGGGTGAACGGACGAGCCGGTGTCGCATGCCCGGCACCATGGCGGTCGGCCGCTGAGCGTCGGGTGAGAGAACCTGAGGATGAGCTGAGGGCCGCGTCGAATCGCTGCGGCGCGCTGACCAGACTCTGACTCGTGCGCTTGCTCGTCGTGGAGGATGAGGTCCGCCTCGCGGCCGCGCTCGAGCGCGGGCTGCGCGCCGAGGGCTTCGACGTCGACGTCGCCCACACCGGGCCCGACGGGCTCTGGCGGGCGCGCGAGGGTGCGTACGCCGCCATCGTCCTTGACCTGCTGCTGCCCGGCCTCAACGGTTACGTCGTCTGCCGCGAGCTGCGGGCGGCGGGTGATCGGACCCCCGTACTGATGCTGACGGCCAAACAGGGGGAGCACGATGAAGCCGAGAGCCTCGAGCTCGGCGCCGACGACTTCCTCCGCAAGCCCTTCAGCTTCGTCGTTCTCGTCGCCCGGCTGCGGGCCCTGATCCGCCGGGCGACCAATGCGCCCGACGGCGTGGTCGCCGTCGGCGACCTGCGCATCGACGTCCCCAAACGCCGCTGCTGGCGGGGTCCGAGCGAAGTGGTCCTGACCGCCCGGGAGCTGGACCTGCTGATCGCGCTCGCCCGCCACGACGGCGGCGCAGCCAGCAAGGCCGAGCTGCTGGCCGAGGTGTGGGGGTTCGACTTCGAGGGCGACGACAACATCGTCGAGGTGTACGTCGGTTACCTGCGCTCGAAGATCGATCGCCCCTTCGGCCGGCGCAGCCTGCAGACCGTCCGCACGATCGGCTACCGCCTCGTCGACGATGTCGAGGCGGTCGTGCCGTGCTGATCACCGCTGCGCTGGCCCGGGCGCGGGGCTCGGTGCGCTTCCGGGTCACCGTCCTCGCTGCCGGGGCGTTCGCAGCCACACTGCTGATCGCTTCGCTAGCGCTGCTGAGGGCGCTCGAGGGATCGCTCGTCGACGACCTGCGCGACGCGGACCGGGCCACGCTGGAGTCGCAGGCGGCGATGGTGCGCGCCGAGGGGCTTCCGCACGACCAGCTGATCGCTCCGACCCCGGACGGAGAGGCCTTCACGTTGCCGTACCCCGGCACGCAGCGCGTCGTGGCCTACAGCCCGGGGGTCGAGGACCTGGCCGAGCCGGGGATCTACACCGACGTCATGGCCAGCGACGAAGCGATGGTGGTGCCGGCGCGCAGTGCCCAGTTGCTCGGCATCTCGGGCTCCGCGGAGCGGTTCACCGTGACAACACTGCCGATCGGCGGCGTCGTGCTGGCGACGGCGTCGCCGCTCGATGACGTGCGCGACACGCTGGCCACCACGCGTCAGCTGCTCTGGGTCGTCGGCCCGGTCCTCGTGGCGTTGGTCGCTGCGCTCGCCTGGCTGCTGGCGGGTCGCGCCCTCCGGCCGGTGCACGCCGTCACGTCCAGGGTCGCGTCCATCACCTCGCGCTCGCTCGACGAGCGCCTGCCCGAGCCGCGGTCCTCCGACGAGATCGCCGAGTTGGCGCGGACCATGAACGGCATGTTGGGACGGCTCGAGGCGGCGACGACGAGCAGTCGACGCCTGGTGTCGGACGCGTCGCACGAGCTGCGGACGCCCGTCGCTGTGATGCGGGCCGAGCTCGATGTCGCCCAGCGCTCAACGGAGCCGGACTGGCCGGCGACGGCCGTCGTCTTGCAGGACGAGCTCGGTCGCCTGCAGGACCTCGTTGACGACCTGCTGCTGCTCGCCCGGGCCGACGAGCAGTCCGCCGTCGATCGCCGCGTCGTCTCCCTCACCGATGTGGTGCGAGACGTGACCGCCCGGCCGCGGCGGGTCGCGGTCACCGTCGGCATCGACCCGCCGGCGCTCGCCGACCACGCGGTGCTCGGTGACGAGCGGGCCCTGCGCCGCGCCGTCGATCACCTCGTCGGCAACGCCAGCCGCCACGCCACCGAACGTGTGCTCGCCTCCGTGTCGACCGGGGGCGGTGAAGTGTGCATCTCCGTCGACGACGACGGGCCAGGGATCCCGAGCGAACGGCGCGCCGACGTGCTGCGTCGGTTCGTCCGCCTCGACGAGGGTCGAGCTCGCGACGCCGGTGGTGCCGGGCTGGGCCTCGCCGTCGCCGACGACGTCGCCCGCGCTCACGGCGGGCGGATCGAGATCGCCGATGCTCCACTCGGCGGGGCGCGGGTGCGGCTCGTGCTGCCCCAGTCGAGGGGCGCTGTCGAGGCCGCAGCGAACAGAGCCTGACGGCGTCCGCCGCCCTCAGCTGGGGCAGGCGGCGTCGTGGGTACGGAGCACGCAGTTCGCCGCCGTGATGACGAGGTCCTCGAGCGCTCGCGGCGGGGCGACGCCATCAACGAGGTGGCGGCGGATGGCGGCGTAGGGGACGTCGACAAGGGCGAACCGTACGACGTCGACGGTGCGGCGGTCGGCCCGGCCGAAGCGGCGTCGCGCGTAGCGCCGCAGCGCGGCGGCGATATCCACGTTGAGGTCGGTGAGCTCCGCTCCCAGCTCGTTCGACCACCGCTCGGCGAGGTCGCGTCGGCGATAGAGCAGGAGCACGGTCGCCTCGTCGAGGTGGGCGCGCGTCCACCCGATCAACTGGTTGATGGCCGCACCCGCCGCCGACTCGACGTCGTCGTCGTTCAGCGCGGCGACGAACCCGAGCTGCGCGCCCCGGACGGCGCGCAGCCAGACGTGGGCGAGGACCAGTTCACGACTGGCGAACCGGTGGTAGATCGACCCGGTCGGCGCCTCGATGCGCTGGGCGATGTTCACGACGGTCGCCGCACCCGGCCCGGCTTCGGCAACCAGGGCCGCCGCGGCGTCGAGGATCGACTCCCGATCGAACTTGGCCGGCCTCCCCACAGTCGAGAGACAATACCGACCGGCTGCCACTCGCTTTTTTAGTGATAATGTTCTAATATGTTTGTTCATGAAGACCCTCACTGATGAGCAAGTGGTCATCGCCGCGATCTCCGCTGTCGAACAGCGGGACCGTGATGCGCTGGACGCGCTGTACCACCCGGACGTCGAGTTCAGCTGGCCGCCCGGGCTGCCCTACTCGGGCCGGCACTCCGGCGCGGCGGTGGCCGACATGTCGCTGCACTACGCCACCACGTGGATCCCGCTGCAGCCGACGGCGGAGGAGCGGCGCATGGACCCGGTGATCGTCGCCTCGTCGGACGGCACCGTCGTCGCCGAGTACCAGGTGCGTGGCGTGAACTTCCACGGGAACCGGTTCGAGACGCCGACCCTGGCCCGCTACACCGTGCGTGACGGCAGGTTGGCCAGCGCCGAGATGTACTACTTCGACCTCACCGGGCTCCAGCGGTTCTTGAGCGGCGCCAACTTGCCGTGACACTGCCCTGACCCTGCTCCAGCCTGGCGTGACCGGGTCGGCGCCGGTCACCGCGTCGGGTGTCGGCGACGGCCATGCTCGCATCGTGGCGGTCGTCCTGGCGCTGATCTCGGCACTCGTCTACGGCACCTCGGACTACTTGGGCGGTCGGGCGACGCGGGGCGCCTCGCTGTTCGCCGTCACGCTGGTCACCCAATCGACGACGGTGACGTTCGCCGCGCTGCTCGTGACGATCGACGATGCCCCGTTCCCGGCACCGGCCGACGTCGCGTGGAGCGTCGCTGCCGGCCTGTCGTCACTGGTCGGGATCCTCGCCTTCTACGAAGCCCTGGCCAAGGGGGCGATGACCGTGGTGGCGCCGATCACCGCTGTGGTCAGTGCCGTGGTGCCGGTCGCCGTCGGTGTGGCGACGGGGGAGCGACCGTCGGCCGTCGCCCTGGTCGGTGTCGCGTTGGCACTTTCGGCCGTGGCGCTGGTCAGCGGCGTCGGCGGTCGGGCCGAGCAGCCGACGCGACCCGGGATCGTTGCGCTGGCCCTCGGCGCCGGTCTTGGCTTCGGCCTGCTGTTCGTGTTCCTCGACCGCACGAGTGACGACAGCGGGTTCTGGCCGCTGTGCATCGGGCAGCTGGCGTCGTTCCCGATCGTCGTGACGCTGGCCGTGGTCCGCGGCGTGCAGGTCCGCCGGATCGGACCCTCGGCCGGCCTGGCCGTCGCCGCCGGGGGACTGGCCATCACGGCCAACGTCACCTACCTCCTCGCCACCCGAGAGGGCCTGCTCTCGCTCGTGGCGGTGGTCAGCTCCATGTACCCGGCCACCACGGTGGGGCTGGCCACAGTGTTGGACGGCGAGCGGATGACGCCCTCGCAGATCGTCGGGCTCGGGCTCGCCGTGGCGGCCGTGGTGATGGTGGCCGGCGGTGGTTGATCGAGCACCGACCGAGCTCACTCCACGCGTAGGGCGTCGGCGACGCGCAGCCGTGCCGCCGGGCGGGCGGCGATGGCGGTCAGCACGTTCAGCGCCACAACGACCACGAGCGACCCGATGACCAGCGTGGCCACCGGCACGGAGATGTCGGTGGCCAGGCCCATCGATCCTGCGATGGCACCCCAGACCAACCGTGCCGTGGCGATGCCCAGCGGGATCCCGATGGCCAGGGCGACGACGGCGATCGACGTGGCCTGGGCGGCGACGAGGCCGCGCCGCTGACCCGGAGTGAACCCGAGCACGCTCAGCACGCCGAGCTCCCGACGGCGGCGCCGGGTGGTGACGGCGATGGCCTGGCTCGTGGCGATGCCCCCCAGCACGACGAGCAAGGAGGCGCCGATCGTCGGGAACCACTTCACATCGTCCAGCCCGTTGACCTCGGGCGGTGCCGTCGGCGGCACGACCTGCAGCCCGGCATCGGTGAACCGGGCCAGCGAGGCCGTCTGGTCGGCATCCGGTGCGAAGCGCACGAGGACGGCGGGGAACCCGGCGTCGTCACGTGTCTCGTCGCCCAGCCCGAGTGCTTGCCCGGCCCGGGCGTCGAAGCCCGCGCCGTCATCGAGCGGGTACGAGAACTGGAGGGTCGGGAACACGGCCACTCCGACGATCCGGAACGGCGCCGCCGCCACCGACCGGCTGCCGATCTGCACCGAGCTGCCGACGTCGGCGTCGAGGCGGTCGAGCGTGGTCCGGCCGACGACCACCTCGTCGGGGGCCTGCGGCGCTCGCCCTTCGACCACGGCGAAGCCGATGTCGCCACGAACGGGCTCGATGGCCATCGCCAACGTCTCCACGTCGTCGATCGTCACCTGCTCGTCGAACCGGCCGAACGCCACTGCGGCGAGTCCGGGATCGTCGAGGAGCGGCGTCGGATCGACGGAGGGGTCGTCCGTGATCAGCGCGAGGTCCCACGTCGTGCCCCACCGCGCCGGGTCGTCGACGACGCGGTCGAGGCTGGCACCCACGATCGCCACTGCGGAGATCCCGATGACGGCGAGGCATGCACCGGCCACGGCGGGGCGGACGGGCGCGGCGATCGTGCGCGGAGGGAGCAGCGCGAACCGCACGCCCATCGCCGGCGCAGGAGGCAGCGCGCCGATCAGCCGGTCAAGACGCGGTGGGCGTGATCGCGACGGACGATCATGTCGGCCGACCAGTCTCCACGCCCCAACGAGGGTGATCGTGGCGAGCACCAGCACGACGATGACCAGTCCGAGGAGCAGCACCGGCACGTCGGCGAGCACGCCGACGTCGGGCTCGTATCGCCGGGCCAGGCCGACCGGGAAAAGCGGCGACAAGGCGATCGCCACGACCGGTGTGAGGACCGTGCCGGCGGTGAGACCCGGGGCGACGGCCCCGACCAGCAGACCGGCGCGCTCCGACGGGGTGAGGCCCAGCGCCCGGAACACATCCATCTCGGGAGTCAGGAGGCGTTGCTGGCGGATCGCCGCGGTGGCGATCCAAGCGCCGCCGGCAAGGGCGACGACGAGACCGAGCGCGAGCACGGCCACGGTCGCCACGCCGATGGCGTCGGACTGCGCGTTCTCGGCCTGGACGACGTCGAAGCTCAGCTGCCCGTTCGGGTACGCCGCTGCGGCGGCGTCCGTGAACTGGTCGAGCGCGTCCGGCTCGTCGACCAGGCGGACGAGGTGCGTGATCGCGCCCATCCCAACGCGATCGCGGTACTGGTTGAAGAACGCTGGTGACAGCATGAGGACCGCTGGCTCGTCGGGTCGGGCGGCGATGTCGGCCGTGGTGCGGACGACGCCGACGACGCGCATCGGCAACGCGGGCCCCTCGGCGGAGTCCGGGACCTCCCCGGTCGCGAACAGCTCCGTCACCTGTTCGGCGGACAGGGAGACCAGATCCCACACATCGCCGGGCGCCAGCTCGTAGCGGTCGGCGACGAGCTCGGTCACGACGATCTCGTCCGGGTTGGCCGGGTCGACCCGGCGGCCGGCCAGCAGCACGCCCTGCTCGATGTCCGACCCGTTGCCGCCGGTCGGGGCGAACGTGAACACCTCCTGGCCGATGCTCGGCCCGGCGAACACGAAGATCTGGTCGAGGTGGCTCTCGACGAGCGGGCCGTCGAGCAGTGCGGCGAGCGGCTCCTCGTCGCCGTCAGGAGCGGCCACGAGGAGGTCTCGACCGCGGGCTGCGTCCTCGAAGCGCGTCGGGCTGCTCGCCGATCGACGGGCGCCGGCCACCCCGGCCATCGCCATCCCGCCTGCCAGGGCGACCAGCAGGGCCAGGAGCGCGAGGCTGCCCCACCGCTGGCGCCACACGGTCGTGAGGAAGTTCACGGGGACTCGCCCGCCGTCGGTTCGACCGCTCCGCATGCCCCTCCTCCTCTCCCGCACCTCACCACATCGGCGCCCGGAGGGGCCAGCGTGGAGGCAGGTGTCGTCCCGGTGGGGCTGGCACGGTTCCCGTCGGCGCCCGGATCCCGGTCGCCCGACCGGCCGTGATCCCGGCAGGATCGGTCAGCGCGTCGCCGGCAGCGTTGCGGGTCGGGTTCGGGGGCCGTCGAGGAACGACGTGGTGCCGACGATCGGGAGCGGGAACGGTGTGTCCGGGCGGCCGCCGAGGGTGCGGTCCCAGAACGCCGTCGTCACCTGCTGGTACGCCTCGTCGGCCGGGGTGGCCGTGTTCTCGCCGACCGTGGCGTGTAGGGCCCCGTGCAGCGTGAGCAGGAACTTCGGACCGGGGAGCAGGTCGTAGCCGGTCAGCATGTTGGCGTAGGAGAAGATCGGGTCGACGTCGGAGTGGGCGACGAGCACCGGGAAGGTGACGGTGGCGATCTGCTCGGGCGTGCCGAGCGTGGCGCCGTCGGACTGGATCAGGGCGTCGATCGGTGGGTCGGACGGATCGTCGAAGACCGCGCTCCAGACGGTCAGCGACCCGAGCGAGAGGCCGAACAGCCCGATGCGCTCCGGGTCGACCCGGCCGGCCAGTTGCCCGGTCGGTCGGGCGCTGGCGGCGACGACCTCCTCGATGACGAACCGCACGTCGCGACCCTGCTCGGCGAGGTCGCCGAGGACCGGTTCCGGCACCTGGTCGTTGGTCAGCGGGAAGCGCGGCACGACGACCACGTAGCCGTGTTCGGCCCAGTACGTCGCCAGATCGGTGAACTTCTCGGGCGCGCCGCCGGCACCGTGGGCCAGGACGATCAGTGGCGCCGGGTCCGTCGTCGGCGGCAGGTAGACGGTCGTCGGCAGGGTGCGCGACGTCGCCGCGGGAACCCCGGTGGTCGCTGCCGTGGGACGGGTGGTGTCGACGAGCTCGAGCTGCACGACGGTGACCTGAGCCGCCGCGCCCGTCGAACTGGCGATCCCGACGGTCAGCGCCGCCGCGGCCACGACGGCGGACAGTCGCCTCATGACATGAGCTCGTCGTCGACGAGGATCTCGAAGCTGACATCGTCGTCGGCCACCTCGGTCGCCGTGACGGTGAGCCCGACCTGCTCACCGTTCGGCGCGGTGAGCACGCACCGCAGCGTGGCGCCGACCTCCGCCGGCAGGTCGCCGTCGCACTCCACGGATTCCGGTTCGGCCCCGACCTCCGCGGTCAGCTCCTCGCGCACCTTGTCCTCGACCTCGCCTTCGTCGACCTGGCTGCTCTTGCCGCACGCCGAGATCAGCGCCACGCCCACGACGACGAGCGCCGTCGAGTACCGCCGTCTCCCCGGCCGCATCAGCGCGGCTCCCGGGGGAGACCGAGGACCCGCTCGCCGAGGATGTTGCGCATCACGTTCGACGTGCCGCCCATGATCGTGTAGCCGGGGGCGTACATCAGCCCGGCCGTCACGTCGCTCCACAGCGTCGCCTCCGGGCCGAGCACACCGGCCACGAACTGCGCCACCCGCCATTCGTGCTCGGTGCAGAAGCACTTCGTGGCGGCCGAGAAGCCGGCCGGCGCCTGGCGCAGCACCTCGCGGGCGACGAGGATCCTGCCGATGCGGTAGGCGGTCTCGAGCGCAGCGATCGACTGGCGCACGAGCGGGTCAGCGGTGTCGGCGCGCTCGACGGCGATGCGGTAGAGGGCGTGGTTCGACACGAGGCGGTCGATGCCGCCGCGTTCGTGCTCGAGCTGGCGCATCGTCTGCTTGAACGCCCCGCCCTCGGTGCCGACGAGGTTCGTGGTCGGCACCCGCACCCCGTCGAAGAACACCTCGCAGAAGTGGCGGTTGGTGGTCATGTCGGTGATTGGGCGGACGTCGATGCCCGGCGTGTCCATCGGGACGATGATCTCGCTGATGCCCTGGTGCGGCGGGCCGTCCGTCGACGTGCGGCAGATCAGGTAGCAGTAGTCGGCGACGGCGCCGAAGCTGGTCCAGATCTTCTGGCCGTCGATGACCCACTCGTCGCCGTCGTTGCGGGCGGACGTCTTCAGGTTGGCCAGGTCGCTGCCGGCCTCCGGCTCGGACATGCCGATCGACCACGTGGACTCGCCGGCCAGGATCCCCGGCAGGAAGGCCTGTTGCTGGTCCGCCCGGCCGAAGGCGATCAGCGTCGGGCCCATCTGCCGGTCGGCGAACCACATGGCGGCGATCGGCGCGCCGGCGGCGATCAGCTCCTCCCCGATGATGAGACGGTCGATCGGCGGACGCCCGCCGCCACCGAACTCCTCCGGCCACGTGAGCCCGATCCAACCGAGTGCGGCGAGCTCCTTGGCGAACTCCGACGAGAACCCGTTGATCCACGAATCGTTGGTCCGCCCGAACCGGGCGACGGCGTCGGCGGCCACCTCGTGGGCCTGCTCGCGCAGCGCCACCTGCTCAGGTGTCCAGGCGAAGTCCATCTCGCCCGATCGTATGGTCAGCCGGCGAGCGGCCCCGTATCGTCGCCGGGATGACGAAGATCAAGGTGGTCAACCCGGTCGTCGAGATGGACGGCGACGAGATGACGCGCATCATCTGGGCCTTCATCAAGGACCAGCTGATCCTGCCCTACCTCGACGTGCAGCTCGAGTACTACGACCTGTCGATCCAGCACCGGGACGAGACCGACGACCAAGTGACCATCGACGCCGCCGAGGCGACCAAGCGCCACGGCGTGGCCGTGAAGTGCGCCACGATCACGCCGGACGAAGCGCGCGTCGAGGAGTTCGACCTGAAGAAGATGTGGCGGTCGCCGAACGGCACCATCCGCAACATCCTCGGCGGGGTCGTGTTCCGCGAGCCGATCATCATCTCCAACATCCCGCGGCTCGTCCCCGGGTGGACGAAGCCGATCATCATCGGCCGTCATGCCCATGCCGACCAGTACCGGGCCAGCGACTTCAAGGTGCCCGGCGCCGGAACGGTGACCATCACCTACACGCCGGCCGACGGCAGCGACCCGATGGAGCTGCAGGTCGCCGAGTTCGGCGACGACGGCGGCATCGCCATGGGGATGTACAACTACGCCGACTCGATCCGGGACTTCGCCCGGGCCTCGCTGCGTTACGGCCTGGCCCGCAACTACCCCGTCTACCTGTCGACCAAGAACACGATCCTCAAGGCCTACGACGGGATGTTCAAGGACCTGTTCCAGGAGGTCTTCGACAGCGAGTTCAAGGCCGACTTCGAGGCCGCCGGCCTGACCTACGAGCACCGCCTGATCGACGACATGGTCGCCCAGGTGATGAAGTGGGAGGGCGGGTACGTGTGGGCGTGCAAGAACTACGACGGCGACGTGCAGTCCGACACGGTCGCCCAGGGGTTCGGGTCACTCGGGCTGATGACGTCCGTGCTGATGACGCCGGACGGCAAGACGGTCGAGGCCGAGGCGGCCCACGGCACCGTCACCCGCCACTACCGGGAGCACCAGAAGGGCAACAAGACGTCGACCAACCCGGTGGCGTCGATCTTCGCCTGGACCGGTGGCCTGAAGCACCGCGGAAAGCTCGACGCCACGCCCGCGGTCACGCAGTTCGCCGAGACGCTGGAGACGGTGTGCATCGAGGCCGTCGAGGCCGGCGAGATGACCAAGGACCTGGCCCTCCTGATCGGCCGTGACGCGCCGTGGCAGACGACCGAGGAGTTCCTCGCCGCCCTCGACGGCCGCCTCCAGGAGAAGATGGCGTAGGAGGGCGGCGCGCCGCTCACGGACGCGCGGTGTCAGTGGTCAGCGGTCGGCGAGCTTGATGAATTCGCGCTCGCTGGGGCCGGCGTACCACTGGCGCGGACGGGAGATCTTCTGGTCCTTGTCGCCGAGCAGCTCGTCCCAGTGGGCCAGCCAGCCGGAGATGCGGGGGATGGCGAAGAGCACCGTGAACATGTCGACCGGGAAGCCGAGGGCCTGGTAGATCAGGCCCGAGTAGAAGTCGACGTTCGGGTACAGCTTGCGGTCGACGAAGTACGGGTCCTCGAGCGCCGTCTCCTCGAGCTTGAGGGCGATGTCGAGCAGCGGGTTCTTGCCCGTCACGTCGAACACGTCGTAGGCCGTCTGCTTGATGATCCTGGCCCGCGGGTCGTAGTTCTTGTAGACGCGGTGACCGAAGCCCATCAGCCGCCCCTTGCCCGACTTGACGTCCTCGACGAACGCCGGGACCTGGTCGACCGAGCCGATCTCGCCGAGCATCCGCACGACGGCCTCGTTGGCGCCGCCGTGCAGCGGGCCGTACAGCGCGGCAGCGGCCGCAGCCGCCGCTGAGTACGGGTCGGCGTTGCTGGACGCGACGACACGCATGGCCGTGGTGCCGCAGTTCTGCTCGTGGTCGGCGTGGAGGATGAACAGCACGTCCATCGCCCGCTCGATCGCCGGGTGCACCTCGTACTCGCCGACCTTCCACATCATCGTGAGGAAGTTGGCCGGGTAGGACAGCGAGTTGTCCGGCAGGAAGAACGGCAGGCCGACCGAGAACCGGTAGCACATGGCCGCCAGGGTCGGCGCCTTGGCGATCAGCCGGAGGATCTGCTTGTGCCGGCTCTCGCTGTCGAAGATGTTCTTGGCGTCGTCGTAGAACGTGCCCAGCGCGGCGAGCGACGAGATGAACATCCCCATCGGGTGGGCGTCGTAGTGGAACCCGTCGACGAAGCGCTTGCGCATGTTCTCGTGGATGAACGTGTGGTGCGTGACGTCGAAGGTCCACTGGTCGAGCTGCTGCTCGTTCGGCAGCTCGCCGTAGAGCAGGAGGTAGGCGACCTCGAGGTAGGTCGAGTGCTCGGCCAACTGCTCGATGGGGTAGCCGCGGTAGCGCAGCACGCCGTTGTCGCCGTCGAGGTAGGTGATGGCCGACCGGCAGGCCGCCGTCGACAGATACGCCGGGTCGTACATGAACAGGTTCTTGTCCAGCTCGCGCAGCGCCGAGCTGGGGAAGACGCCGTCGGTGACGGGCACCGTGACGGTCTTGCCGGTCCGGTCGTCCGTGATCGTGATGGTGTCGGGCACGTCGGCCACGTTAATGACGGCACCGGACCGTCTGTTCCTCCGCCCGACCCCGAGGGACTCCGTGGTGCAAACCCGTACCTCGATCCGTGGTCGCTACGGATGCCCGAAACGGCGCCGTTCCGGATGCTGCCGGCATGGACTGGAGATCACTCGCCGCCGGTGCGCGCCACGTCGTCGCGGCGGTCGCCGCGCTGACGCTGGCCTCGCTGCCCGGCTGCGTCGCCGACCCCGGCGTCCGCGCCGCCGTCGCACCCGCGCCGGCTCCCGCACCGGCGCCGGCGCCGGTGATCACCATCGACTCGGACTCGGCGTCCTGGACCGAGCAGGTCGAGTGGGCGCTCGCCCGCTTCCAGCGCGCCGGGCTCTCCATGCCCACGGTCTCGATCAGTGTCCACGGTCACAAGGAGCCGTGCGGCGGCAACGGTGGCCTGTACCGGCCGCTGGAGACGCCCGAGGTCCACCTGTGCTCGTCGAGCACCCCGAACTCGCGCGCCGCCCGCCTGATCACGCTGCACGAATTGGCCCACGCCTGGTGCGAGACGCAGCTCAGTGATGCGCAGCGCGCCTCGTTCCTCCGGTTCCGGGGGTTGACGGCGTGGACCGACGACCGGGTGCCGCGCCACGAGTGGGGCGCCGAGCACGCCGCCGAGGTGGTCTCGTGGGGCCTGATGGACGAGCAGATCCGCATCGTGCGCATCGAGGACGCCGGCCCGGACCAGCTGCTGCCGGCGTTCGAGCTGCTCGCCGACCAGCCGCCCCTGTGGGACACCCAGCCGCGCTGATCAGCGGGTCAGGGAGGCCGTCAGGCCGACGAGCGAGCGAAGCGAGCCATCAGCACGGTTCGTTGCCGTGCTTGCGGGCTTGCAGGAGCTCCCGCTTGTCGGCCAGCACCGTCAACGCCCGCGCCAGCTCGCGGCGGGTGTCGGCCGGTTCGAGCACGGCGTCGATGAAGCCCCGCTCGGCGGCGACATACGGGTTGAGCAACCGCTCGGTGTAGTCCGCCTCGAACGCCGCCCGCTCCTCCGGGGTCGCTCGCCGCTGCAGGATCGCCGCCGCCTGCCCGGCGCCCATCACCGCCAGCTCGGCCCACGGCCACGCGTAGCAGGCGTCGTTGCCCATCGTCTTGGAGTCCATGACGATGTACGCCCCGCCGTAGCTCTTGCGCAGGATCAGGCAGATCCGCGGCACGGTCGCCCGGGCGTAGGCGAACACCAGCTGGGCGCCGTGGCGGATCATGCCCCGCCACTCGAGGTCCTTGCCGGGGTAGAAGCCGGGGGTGTCGACCAGCGTCACGAGCGGGAGGTTGAAGGCGTCGCAGAACGCCACGAAGCGGGCCGCCTTCTGCGACGCCGGGATGTCCAGCGTCCCGGCCAGCGCCAGCGGCTGGTTGGCGACGATGCCGACCGGCCGACCGTCGATCGCGGCGAACGCCGTCACCACGTTCGGCGCCCAGCGATCGCGGACCTCCAACAGGCTGTCGGCATCGACGATCGCCGCGGCGACGGCGCGCACGTCGTAGCTCCCGGTGGATGTCGGCGGGATCAGCGCCCCCGCCTCGGGGCAGTCCCGATCGGCCGGGTCGTCGCGCGGCCACGCCGGCGGGTCGTCGTCGACGCTCTGGGGCAAGTAGGCCAGCAGATCGGCGACGGCGCCGACGGCGGCGTCACGATCGACGACCACGAGGCTCGGCACCCCCGTGTGGCGAGCCAGCTCGCCGGCGCCGCCGAGCTCGTCGGTGGTGACGCGCACGCCCGTGAACTCCTCGACCATCACCGGACCGTTGACGAAGCCATAGCTGGTCTCGGTCATCACCACCAGATCGGCGACGCCGAGCAGCAGCGCCGGTCCGGACACCGCCGGTCCGTCGACGACCATGATCGTCGGGACGATGCCCGAGCAATCGACGAGCGCTTTGGCCAGCTGGCCCCAGCCCTCGAGGGCGGCGACGCCTTCGACGATGTCGGCCCCGGTCGACGCCATCACCACCACGAGCGGCATGCCCTCGGTGCGGGCGACGGTCGCCGCCTGCTCCACGATGGCCGACGTGGTCGACGACAGCGGGACGCCGCGGAAGCCCGACGCGGTCTCGCCGCCGAGCTCGACCCACACGATCTGGCGGCCGTCGACGTCGCGCACCTCGGCCGTCACGGGCGCGGTCGTCGCCCGGCGCAGGCCGAGCGTGGCAACAGCCATCAGACGATCGTTCGCTCGCTTGATGTCGCCGCTAGCTCGAGACGTCTCCCCGCACGCTCGCTCACATCTTGGACCATAGTGATGGCGTGCGCATCGTCTCGCTGCTGCCGTCGGCGACGGAGATCCTGTTCCAGCTGGGCCTGGCCGATCAGGTCGTCGGTGTCACGTTCGAGTGCGACTTCCCGGACGAAGCGCGTCAGAAGCGGATCGTGTCGACGTCGGCGCTGCCCGAGGGGCTGACACCCGCCGAGATCGACGTGGTGGTCAAGGAGCGGATGGCAGCGGGGGAGGACCTCTACCGCCTGGACCGTGGAGCGTTCGCCGACCTCGACCCGACCCTGATCCTCACCCAGGACCTCTGCGCGGTGTGCGCCGTCGACGTCAGTGAGGTCGATGACGCGCTGGCCCACCTCGGCTGCCGGGCCGACGTGCTGACCCTCGACCCCATGACGCTCGACGAGGTCGTCGACTCGGTGGCGACGGTCGGTGCGGCGACGCAGACCGAGGCGCGGGCCGCCGAGATCGTCGACGACTGCCGGAGCCGGTTGGCCGCCGTCGCCGCCGCCGTGGAGGGCGCCCCGACTCGACCGACGCTCGTGCTGGAGTGGACCGACCCGGCGTTCACGGCAGGGCACTGGGTCCCGGACATGGTGGTGCGGGCGGGCGGCGGGTGCGTGCTCGCCCGACCCGGGGCGAAGTCGGTCGGTGTCGAGTGGTCGTCGATCACGGACTGCGGCGCCGAGGTCGTGCTGGTCTCGCCGTGCGGGTTCCGCCTCGACGGCGCGGCCGACCAGGCCGCACCGGTGATCGCCGCCGGCGTCCTGCCGCCGGGCGCCGAAGTGTGGGCCGTCGACGCCGACGCCCTGGTCGTGCGACCGGGCCCCAGGGTCGTCGAGGGCGTCGAGCTGTTCGCCTCGATCCTCCACCCCGACCGCATGGGCCCACCCGACCCCGCCACCTCCCGCCGATTGAGCGTTTAGGTCCGGATCCTGGTCGCACGTGCGACCAGGATCCGGACGCAAACGCGATCAGCGCATGGTGCGGAACGCCGCTCGGACCTCGTCGACGAAGGCGGCCGGCTGCTCGAGGGCGGCGAAGTGCCCGCCGGCGTCGAGCTCGTTCCAGTAGCGGATGTCGGTGAAGCGGCGCTCGGCCCAACGTCGCGACGGCCGGATGATCTCCTTGGGGAAGGTCGAGGCACCCGTCGGCACCGCCGTCTCGCCCCGGCCGAGGCGCCCGAAGCTCTCCCAGTAGAGGCGGGCCGACGAGGCGCCGGCGGCCGGCAGCCAGTAGTGCATGACGTTGTCGAGGAGGCGGTCGCGGGTGACGGCGTCCTCGGGGTGCCCGTCGTTGTCGGTCCAGGCCCAGAACTTCTCGACGATCCACGCCGCCTGCGCCGCCGGAGAATCGACGAGTCCGTACCCCACGGTCTGCGGGCGGGTCGACTGCTGCGTCGAGTACCCGATGCCCCACCGCTGGTGCTCGGCGAGGGCCGCCATGGCCGCCTGTTCGGCCGCCGTCATCTCGCTGTCGTCCTTGCCGGGACCGGCGGCGACCATGTTGAGGTGGATGCCGATCATCCGCTCCGGGTGGCGGACGGCGAGGAACGTCGTCACGGCCGAACCCCAATCACCGCCCTGGGCGCCGAAGCGGTCGTAGCCGAGGGCGGTCATCAAGCGAGCCCAGATGTCGGCGATGTGTTCGACGCCGGTGCCGGGGTGCGACGGCTTGTCACTGAACCCGTAGCCGGGCATCGTCGGGCACACGACGTGGAAGGCGTCGGCGGCGTCTCCGCCGTGGTTGGCGGGGTCGCGCAGCGGCTCGATGGCGTCGAGGAACTCGACGACCGATCCGGGCCACCCGTGGGTGAACACGACGGGGATGGCGTCCGGCTCGGGCGACGGCGCGTACAGCACTTGGATCCCGAGCGGCTCGCCGCCGGCTCCGGTGCCGCCGAAGCGCAGCTGCTGGAACCCGTTGAGCTCGGCCTCGACGCGTCGCCAGTCATAGTCATCGGCCCAGGTCGCGCACAGCTCCTGCACGTACGACAGCGGGATGCCCTGCGACCAGTCGTCGACCGCTTCCCGCTCCGGCCAGCGGGTCCGGCGCAGCCGGTCGCGGAGATCGTCGAGGGCGGCGTCGGGAACCTCGATCGGCGCCGGCGTCAGGCCCATCGGCGGTTCTTCCGGTAGATCGTGTTCGCTGGTGAGCACTGAAAACGCTTGAGAACCGGTTGCACGGCGTCAGTCGGTCCCGGGGCGGCGGGAGGACTCCTTGGTCGGGTCGCCCTGGTAGCCCGGCGGGTACGTCGCCGCCAGCTCTTCCGCCGTCGGCGTGTGGTGTTTGCGCGACTCGGCCGGCAGCAGCTTGCTCAACGCCGTCATGATCCGCTTCGTGTCGGCCTCGAGCGAGCGGTACTTCAGCTCGACCGGGTTGCCGACGCGGATGCGCACGGTCGGCGGGCTCGTGATGTTCAGCACGTTGGGCAGCCGGCTCGACCGTGGCCACACCTTCTCGGTGCCCCACAACCCGATCGGGATCACCGGCGCCTTGGTCAGCATGGCCAACCGGGCGGCGCCCCAGCGGCCCTTCAGCTCGGGGTCGAAGAACGCCGGGCCGCGTGGGATCGTGCCCTGCGGCATGATCGCCACCACCTCACCGCCGGCCAGGGCATCAGCCGCCGCCTGCAGCGGCTCGTCGGAGCCGGTGCCGCGGTCGACTCGGATGCCACCCATCGCAGTCGCCAGCTGACCGAACACGGGGACGTCGAACACCTCCTTCTTGCCGAGGAAGCGGGCCGTACGGCCGCTGCGGGCGATCACCGTCGACATCGCCGCCGAATCGAAGTAGCTGCGGTGGTTGCCGACCAGGATCGCCGCGCCGGCGGCCGGGATGCGCTCGACGCCCTTGATGTCGAAGCGGACGTACGGCATGAAGGCCGGGCGAGAGAGCTGCTGCGCCACGCGCTGCAGCTCGATGCCGAGCACGGGGATCTTGACGACGCCGGGCGACACGTCGAGGTTGAGGATCGGCCAGCGTCGCGCGGTTGCCATGAGCACCATCCGAGGATCGGGGTTGACGACGATCGGTGTACCGACGGCGTCGAGGAGAGGTGTGTCGTAGAAGCTGTCGGAGTAGGCGTAGCTCTCCGTGAGCTCGACGCCGTGCTCGGCAGCCCAGTCGCGGACGGCCTCCAGCTTGCCCTGAGCCCACACGAAGTGGCCGGCGATCGATCCGTCGTAGGTGTCGTCGGCGTTGACGCCGTACTTGGTGGCGATCACGTCGTCGAGCCCGAGGCGGTCGGCGAGCGGTTTGACGAGGTCGTACGGGGTGGTGGTGGCCAGGATGATCGGACGGCCGGCCTGGCGGTGCTGCTCGAAGATCGGTCCAGCGAACGGCTGGACCATCGCCACGAGACCATCGGCGGCGGCCTCGCCGGCGGCGCGCATCGCGGCGCGCTTGCGGCCGCGGGACATGGTCGCCGCCTGGCGGGCCAGGGCCATCGACGGCAACGTCTCGCCGATCCGGTTGAACAGCCGGTACGCCAGGCGTTCGCCCGGGATGGCGCGCGTCGTGAACCCGGCCGTCTGCAGCGCGGTGGAGAAGGCCTCACCGGACGCGCCGGCGAGCAGCGTGCGGTCGAGGTCGAAGAACGCGGCTCCGGTCATCGCCGGAGACTGTAGGGCAGGGCGCTGCGGGCCTCTGCCGCCGTCGTCACACGAGCAGGTCGCCGAGCACCTCGTCGGCGCTGGGCATGTCGGCCACCTCGACCGACGCAGCACGAGCTGCCCCGGCGATCGAATCGTCGTCGAGCAGCCGACCGACGGCGGCGGCGATGGCGGCCGGCGTGGCGTGCTGTGGCGCGAGTTGCAACGCCACGCCGGCGCGTTCCGCGGTCTCCGCGTTGACGAACTGGTCGGCGCCCTGCGGCAGGATCAAGTGGGGCACGCCATGGCACAGCGCGGCCACGATGGTGCCGGCGCCGCCCTGCGTGACGAGTGCCGCGCAGCGGGGCAGCACCAGCTCGTGGGGCACGAAGTCGGCGACCAGGACATGGGGCGGCCGGGGTCCGAGGACATCGAGGTCGGCGCCCGGCCCGAGCGCGACGAGCACGTTGACGGGCAGCTCGGCCAGACCGTCCAGCGCCGCCTCGAAGACGTGCACGGCGCCGTGGAAGATGGTGCCCAGCGTCAGATGGACCGTGCGGTCGAAGGGCAGCGCATCGAGGACGTCGTCGGTCCAGGGGAGGCGCTCGCCCGGGATGAGGTCGCCGGCGGTCGGGCGGATCGGCATCCGGTTGGTGAACTCGACGGCGGTGTCAGGCTGCAACGACGGCGGGCAGTTGTCGAGGTATGGCGCGTGGACGATGCGCTCGGGCAGGTCGGCGACGTCCCAGGTGGCGCAGAGCTCGGGGAACCGGGCGCCGAACCACGTCCACGCCTGAGCGGGCAGCGGCCCGAGGCCGTGCACGGCGTGACGGGCGCCGCAGCGGGCGGCAGCCACGGCGCCGGCCGTCTCCGTGATGGGGTGGATCACGAGGTCGGGCTGCCACGCCTCCGCCTGCGGCACGAGGTCGGCGGCGCGAGTGACGGCGGAGGCGCCGAACACCCCGGCGACCACCGTCGGCATCCGCACGTCGGCGGGGATCGCCATGAGGTCCGGCACGTTCGCCCTGAAGGCGGCGTCCGCCTCGGCCCGGCTCGGCCGGACGGTCCAGGTGTCGAAGCCCCGCCGCCGGGCCTCGGCCACGCCCTCGGTCCCGGTGGCGACGACGACCTCGTGGCCGGCGCGGAGCGCAGCCCGGGCGATCGGCAGCAGCGGGAGCAGGTGACCGTGGGCCGGCACGGTCGAGATCAGGACGCGCACACGTCAGCGCGGGCGAGGCGCCGGCCGCGATCGGCGCTTGAAGTGACGCAAATAGAGCGAGTTGGGTCGTCCGAGGAAGTAGGCGGGAAGGCCGTGGCGGCGCATCGGTGGTTCGTGGTCCATCGCTCGATCGTGCGCTGCGCCGCGGGGGCAGGCTCGGAGAGCGCCGGGAGACGATGGGTAGAAGTCGTGGAGACAACGTACGTCGCGGCAGCCCGGAGCCGCGCCGCCGACCGTCGACGTGGAGGCGCGTGGGTTGAGCCGAGCGTCTGGACGCCGCGGCCGAGCGGGCTGAAAACGGGAGAAGCCCCGCTGGGGGGCGGGGCTCCTCAACCTGAACCCTGTCGATGGGGGGTCGACGTTCGGGTTCCATCGAGCGGTACATGGGGGGTGTATCGCTGCGATCTGTGCTTGTGAGTGTACGCACATGCGAGTGATCTGGCAAGTAGAACGCACAGATGCTGGTTATCGTCCGGACAGATGGCTGAGCAAAACGCGCGCTGATGGACGTGCGTCAGCTCTCGGCTCTCGTCGCCATCGCCGACCACGGGACGTTCTCTGCCGCCGCCCGTTCCCTCTTCACGGTGCAGTCCAACGTGTCCAGCCACATCGCCCGGCTGGAGAAGGAGCTCGGCACCGTCCTCGTCGATCGCTCGCAGGGCGGGCTGACCGAGGACGGTGAGCGGGTGGTGGAACGGGCCCGCCGGATCCTCCACGAGCTGGAGGACATCGCCGCCGAGGTGGCGACGGCCGACGGCGAGGTCGCCGGTGACGTGCGCCTCGGCATGCTCGGCACCACGGCCCGCTGGCTGCTGCCCCGCCTGCTCTCCGTGCTCGGGACCGAGCACCCGTTGGTGCGGGCGATCGTGTCGGAGGGCAGCACCTCGGTGCTCATCCCGGGGCTCGTGTCGGGCCGCTTCAACGCCGGCGTCATCCACCTCCCGGTCGACGACCCGGAGCTGACCCTCGAGCCGCTGTTCGCCGAAGACCTGCTGCTCGTCGTGCACGCCGAGCACCCGTTGGCGGGGCGGCAGGAGCTCTCGCTGCGCGAGCTGTCCGCCCACCGCCTGCTGCTGCCCCCGGCCGGCTCGGCGCTGCGCCGGGTGCTGGACCGTGCCGCCGCAGGCGCCGGCGTGGGCCTGCGCGCCCAGGCGGAGATCGATGGTGTCCGGCTGCTGGCCGCGCTCGCGCTCGACGGTCACGGCGCGGCGATCGTCCCGGCCACCGCGGCACGAGGCGTCGACGGCCGCCGTGTGCTCGTCCCGGTGCCGGAGCTGCCGCCACGGGTGGTCGCCCTGGCCCACCGTCGCCGTCCCGCGCCGGGCGCTCCGGCCAAGGTCCTGTTCGCCGCGCTGCGGGCGGTGGTCGCCGAGCGCGCCGGCGACCAGCCTGGCGTGCGCTCGGGCAGCGCGGCGTTCCCGCTGTCGAAGTCCGGCTGAGGAAGTCCCCGAGCGTTCGCTACGCAGCGAGCGAGACCATCGAGCTCAGGCGCCGAACGGCGCGCCATCGAAGCGGTCGACGGTGGCGAACGTCTCGACGGGTTCCCGACGCAGGCGCGTGACCTGGCGCTCGGGCACACCGAGGAAGATCGTGGCCGCCAGCGCGTGGTGCTCGGGCAGGCCGACGAGCGCTTCGGCCTCCGGCTCGACTCTCGACAGGAACGTCGTCATCACGCCGCCCAGGCCGCGCCGGCTGGCGGCCAGCAGGATGCTCCAGCAGAACGGGTAGATCGACGCCCCGCCGGTCAGCGGCGGCCGCCCGAGGTGGGCGTCCATCAGGGCGATCTGGTGCAGGTCGGCGGCCACGACCATCACCACCGGGACGGACTCGATCGCCGCCAGGAGGTCGTTCGGGGCGTGCGGCACATCGTCCGGCGGCGGCGCGTCGTCCACGGCGTTGAACGGCGTGCGGCCGGCGGCGCCGTGGGCCACGTACTCGTCCCACACCGGCTGCATCAGCTCGGCCAGCGAACGGCGGACGGCGGCGTCACGGACCACGGCGACCCGCCACGGCTGGCGATTCCCCCCGCTCGGTGCGAACCGAGCGTCGTCGAGCACGTCGTACAGAACGGCGTCTGGCACCGCGTCGTCCGTGAACTTCCTGCTCGCCCCGGTCGTCCGCAGGACCTCAGCGCGTTCGTTCACTGGTGATCGCCCCGCCGACGTCCGGTGCACAAACGCGACATCAGGCTCGACCGTCGGCGACGCGCTGGCGGACGATGTTCAGCGCCGAGCCAGCCTTGAACCACTCGACCTGCTCGTCGCTGAACGTGTGCGTCGCTTCGAAGTCGACCGTCGTGCCGTCGGGCTTGACGATCTGGCAGTGCATGGGTCGGCCGGGGACCGGCGGGAGGTCGAGCACGCTGATCGTGTCGTCCTCGCCGATCTCGTCGTAGGTCGCCGGATCGGAGAACGTCAGCGGGAGCAGCCCCTGCTTCTTGGCGTTGGTCTCGTGGATCCGGGCGAAGCTGCGGGCCAGGATCACCGCCGCGCCCCGGAACCGTGGCTCCATCGCGGCGTGCTCGCGCGACGACCCCTCGCCGTAGTTGCGGTCGCCGATCGCGCACCAGCGGATGCCCTGCTCGCCGTAGCGCTTGGCGATGTCCGGGAACGACCGGGTCGCCCCGTCGGTCACGTCCTTGCCCTCGCCCGTGGCGTCGGTGAACGCGTTGACGACGCCGAGGAACAGGTTGCCCGAGATGTTCTCCAGGTGGCCCCGGTACTTGAGCCAGGGGCCGGCGGCCGAGATGTGGTCGGTGGTGCACTTGCCCTTGGCCTTCATCAACACGGGCAGGCCGGTGTGATCCTCCCCGTCCCAGGCCGGGAACGCCTCGAGCAACTGCAGCCGATCGCTCGTCGGGCTGACCTCGACCGACACCTCGGAGCCGTCGGCCGGCGGTGGCGTGAAGGTGTCCTCGCCCGGGTCGTACCCGCGGTCCGGCAGCACCTCTCCCACTGGCGGGTCGAGCGTGACCTCGGTCCCGTCGGGAGCGCTCAGCGTGTCGGTCGTCGGGTCGAAGTCGAGGCGGCCGGCGAGGGCCAGCGCCATGACCGTGTCCGGGGACGTGACGAAGCTCAGCGTCTTGGCCGAGCCGTCGTTGCGCTTGGGGAAGTTGCGGTTGTACGAGTTGACGATCGTGTTCGGCCGGCCGGTGATGCTCTCGGGCCGCGACCACTGGCCGATGCACGGGCCGCAGGCGTTGGCCAGCACGGTGGCGCCGACGGCCTCGAGATCGGCGAGCAGGCCGTCGCGCTCGATCGTCGAGCGGATCTGCTCCGAGCCGGGCGTGACGAGCAGCTCGACCTTCGACGTCAGTCCCTTGGCCGAGGCCTGGCGGGCGATCGACGCGGCGCGCGTGATGTCCTCGTAGGACGAGTTGGTGCACGACCCGATGAGCGCCGAGGAGATCTCGAGCGGCCAGTCGTTCTCCTGCGCTGCGGCGCCCACCTCGGCGCCGACGCGGTGGGCGCGGTCGGGGGAGTGCGGGCCGTTGATCAGCGGCTTCAACTGGTCCAGGTCGATCTCGACCAGCTGGTCGTAGCTGGCCCCGTCGTCGGGACGCAGGTCGTCGGCGACGCGATCGGCGGCGTCGGCGATCGCCTCGCGGCCGGTCGCCTTGAGGTACTGGGCCATGTTGGCGTCGTACGGGAACAACGATGTCGTGGCGCCGATCTCGGCACCCATGTTGCAGATCGTTCCCTTGCCGGTCGCCGAGATGGAGTCGGCGCCGGGACCGTGGTACTCGATGATCGCCCCGGTGCCGCCCTCGACGGTGAGCACCCGCGCCACCTCGAGGATGACGTCCTTCGGGCTGGACCAGCCGGAGAGGGTGCCGGTCAGGCGCACGCCGATGACCTTCGGCCAGCGGACGTTGAACGGGAACCCGGTCATCACGTCGACCGCATCGGCCCCACCGACCCCGATGGCGACCATGCCGAGCCCGCCGGCGTTCGGCGTGTGCGAGTCGGTCCCGATCATCATCCCGCCGGGGAAGGCGTAGTTCTCCAGCACGACCTGGTGGATGATCCCGCTGCCCGGCCCCCAGAACCCGATGCCGTACTTGGCCGACACCGAGCGGAGGAAGTCGTAGACCTCCTGGTTCGTGTCGATCGCCACCCCGAGGTCGATGTTGGCGCCGACCTTGGCCTGGATCAGGTGGTCGCAGTGCACGGTCGACGGCACGGCCACCTCGGCCAACCCGGCGGTCATGAACTGCAGCAGCGCCATCTGCGCCGTTGCGTCCTGCATCGCCACGCGATCCGGGTGGAAGTCGGCGTAGCTGGCGCCCCGCTCGAGCTCCTGGGCCGGGTCGACCAGGTGGTTGACCAGGATCTTCTCGGTCAGCGTCAACGGTCGGCCCAGTCGCTGGCGGGCACCTTCGGTGCGCTCGGTGAGCGTGGCGTAGACGCCCTCGACGAGCTCGATCGGGGTGCTGGCGCTGACGGTGCTCATCGCATCGACCTCCTTGGTCGGGTCCGCGGCTCCGGGGGGTGGGGCTTCAAGACTTGCATTCCGGGTGAATGTAGACAACTCTAATACAAGTGCAGAACGACGACGCAACCTGGCTGCAGATCGATCACGTCCAACTGGCCATGCCCAGAGGTGGCGAGGACGACGCCCGCGCCTTCTTCGCCGGCCGGCTGGGGATCCCGGAGGTCCCCAAGCCGGAGCCGCTGGCCGGGCGCGGTGGCTGCTGGTTCGAGGCCGGCGCCGTGCGGATCCACGTCGGCGCCGACGACGACTTCCACCCTGCTCGGCGGGCCCACCCCGCGCTGGTCGTCGGCGACCTGGCCGGGCTCGTCGAGCGAGGCGGGCTGGACATCACCTGGGACGACGAGCTGCCCGGCGTGGTGCGCGGGTTCGTGTTCGATCCGTTCGGCAACCGGATCGAGCTCGTGCAGGCCTGATGCGCCGGATCCGCTACCAGGACATCGCCGACGAGCTGCGGGTGGAGGTGGTCGCCGCGGCGGAGGGGTCGTTGCTGCCCAGCGAGGCCGAGCTGTCGCAGCGCTTCGCCGCCAGCAGGGTCACGGTCCGCCGGGCGCTGGAGCTGCTGCGTGACGACGGCCTGATCGCCGCCCGCCAGGGCTTCGGGTGGTTCGTCGCCACCGAACCGGTGCGCCAGCGCCTGGAGCACCTGGGGACGATCGAGGATCAGCTGGCCGCCGGCGGGCTCAACGCCGAGCGCAAGGTCACGGAGTTCGCCTTCCTCCCGGCGCCCGCCCGGGTGCGGCGCGAGCTCGAGCTGGACGACGGCGAGCAGGTCCTGCGCGTCGAGCGCGTCAACCTGGCCGACGGCGAGCCCTTCGCCCTCGTCACCGTGTGGTGCCCTGCGGCGATCGGTCAGCGCCTGTCGCGCGACGACGTCGAGCGCCGGCCGTTCTACGAGCTGCTCGGCGTCCCGCTGCGCGGCGCGACCCAGACGATCGGGGCCGATGCGGCGACGGCGGCCGAGGGACGGTTGCTCCGGGTGCCCGTCGGCGCGCCGATCCTGCGCTGCCAGCGCGTCACCACCGATACGGCCGGGCGGCCCGTCCTGATGAGCGAGCACATCTTCCCCGCCCACCGCACGGAGTTCGTCGTCGACCTGCCGCTGGCCGAACCGTCGATCAGCCCCGCCGGGTTGCGCCTGATCCGCTGACCTCATCGCTCATCTCGTCGGCGCTGATCGAAGTGTCGGTGATATCGTTCTCGATATGGCTGATCGGTCGGCGTTCCCGGGGTTCGACGGGTTCGCCGAAGGTGCCGACGAGCTGATCCAGCAGCTCACCGAGCGGCGCCAGCGCCTCGGCCTGTCGCAGTCCGAGGTGGCGACGCGGATGGGCACCTCGCAGCCGGCCGTCGCGCGGTTGGAGTCCGGCCGCAGCGACACCCGGATCTCGACCCTGGCCCGTTACGCCGAGGCCGTTGGGACGACCATTGGCTTCGCCATCGCGGACGCCGGGGAGGGACCGTGAGCGTGCCTGGCTGGCCCTTCTCGCCGCCCCCCGAACGGCCCGAGACCCCGTTCCCGTACCCACCTGACCGGTGGACGCCGGTGCGCACCGCCCCGGTTGCCGTGCCGATGGTCGACCTGCCGAGCGGCGACGCCGCCGACCGTCTCTGGACCCGCCGCCGCATCCTCGTCTCGGGGTCGCTCGATGGCGAGTTGGTCAACCGCGTCGCCGCCGAGTTGATGGCGCTCGACGGTCGGTCGGCCGACGACGTCGAGCTGCTGATCAACAGCGACGGTGGTCCGCCGGCAGACGTGGTCGTGCTGCTCGACGTGATCGGGGCCATGCGGGCGTCCGTGGTGACGACGTGCATGGGTCGGGCCAAGGGCACGGCGGCGGTCCTGCTGGCGTGCGGGACGGGACGGCGGGCGGCGACGCCAAGCGCGGTGATCTCGCTGCGCATTGCGTGGGACGAGCGGATCGAGGGCCGGCCCGACGAGGTGCGCAGCCAGCTCGACGAGCTGGACCTTGCCCGCCGCAACGTCCTGCGGGCGCTGGTGGCGTCCACGGGGCGGCAGGCCGCCGACCTGGCCGAGGCCCTCGACCACGGTCCGCTCGTCGACGCCGACCAGGCCGTCGCGCTCGGCCTGGTCGACGCCGTCGAGCGGTGAGATCGAGCAGATCCCGAGCGTTCGTTCCGCAGCGCGCGGTCCGGACAGGTCGGCCGCGCCGACCCACGCCGAGGAGCGAAGTCTTCGGAGCGAGCGAGGCGATCAAACGACGCGGAACACGGGGAAGTCGGGCGCCGCGGCCGCCAGCTCGGCGTCGGACGACGACGCGGTGAGGCCGTCGAAGAACTTGCCGACCTCCCACGCCCACTCGTCCAGGTAGGCGCGCAGGATGCCGTCCTTGGCCTCGTCGGGCAGCTCGGCCGCCGTGAACGCCTCGCGCCGGCGTCCCAGGCGCAATGTCCCGACACCCGCTGCGCGCAGGTTGCGCACCCACTGCGTCGTGCCGCGCGGGGCGACGAGGAACCGCTGGCCGTCCAACGTCAGCAGGTTGACGACGGTCGTGCGCATCGCTCCGCTCGTGCGTCCGCGCACCTCGAGCACCCGTGAGCCCTTGACGCTGATCCCGATGCCGGTCATGCCGGCGACGAAGGGGTTGAACACCCGTCGGGTGAACCATCCCGGAGCGAGGTAGCGGGTGGCCGGTGTGGTGGAGGAGGTGGTCTCGGTCATCAGTTGTCCCTTCAGAATGTGAGCAGTGCTCTCGTCTGAGACCAGTGAACCAGAAGGCGTTCTGAATTGCAAGAGCACTGCTCACAATTCAGAGCGGTGTGCTACGCTGACGGCGTGGCCATCGAGGGAGCACGTGCCCGGGCTCGTGCCGCGGTCACCGCCGAGCTGACGGCCGAGGCGCGGCGGCAACTGGCCGAG
>CAWJNE010000004.1:0-46775 GCA_963844175.1 uncultured Acidimicrobiia bacterium | reverse complement strand
GTCGGCCCGGCGGCGCTTTCGCTGCGCTCCGTTGCCCGTGCCGCCGGGATGGTGTCCTCCGGGGTGTACCGGTACTTCGCCAGCCGGGACGAGCTCCTCACCGCGCTGATCGTCGAGACGTACGACGAGCTCGGCGCTGAGGCCGAACGGGCCGCCCACCGGCACGCCCGCAGCGCTCCACTCGTCCGGTGGGTGGCGACGTGCCGAGCCGTGCGCAGGTGGGGCGTGGCCCATCCCCACGAGTGGGCGCTGGTCTACGGTTCGCCGGTGCCCGGCTACGAGGCGCCGCAGGACACGATCGTCCCCGCCCAGCGCGTCACCAGGGCGCTGGTCGGCGTCGTCGCCGATGCGGCCCGCGACGGCGGACTCCGGGCGCCGGCGGCCGGCCCCGACGCCGTGCCGGCAAGGCTGGCCACCGAGCTGCACCAGATCGCCGACGCCATCGACGGCGACGCCGCCCTGACGACGGACGACCTCGTCCGGCTGCTGACCGCCTGGTCGCAGGTGTTCGGGATCATCTCCCTGGAGCTGTTCGGGCAGACCGCCGGGGCGATCTCCGCCCACGAGGCGCTGTTCGAAGCGACGGCGACGACCTCGGGGCGACTGGTCGGGTTGCGTGCGAGCTGAGCGGCGGCGCATCGTCGTCGCCCTGGCGACCGCCGGTGGCCTCCTGGTCCTCGGCGCGACCAGCGCCGTCGCCGGGCCGCCGGACACGGACGCAGACGCGAACGCGGCGACGATTGTCGCCGGGTTCGAGGACGCCAGCGCCTACCCACCGCTGGAGCGGCTCGGGCGCTGGGACGGCACGACGTACGTGGACGTCGCCGCGGGATCCGTCACCACCGACCAGGTCGTCGTGATCTCCCACGGCTGGGAGCCCGGCTACGAGCAGCGCTACGACGAGCTGCAGGCAGCCAGCTCGTCGCTGGTCACGGTGTGGGACCCCGCCCTCGTCGTGCCGGAGCTCGGGTCGCCGATCCAGACGGTCGGGCCCCTCGTCGAGGCGGTCGCCGCCGCCCAGCCAGATGCGACGGTGATGGTGTTCAGCTGGATCGACCAGTCGGCGACCCCGTCCGACCTGTTCGACGCCCGGCGGGGCGAGGACGCCACGGAGATCAACGGGCATCGCCTGGCCGTCGCCCTCGACCAGGCGTTGGGCGGGGCGTGGGACGGCGAACTGCACCTGATCGGGCACAGCTTCGGGTCGAACATCGCCTCGACCGCGGCGCTGAGCATCGGTGCGCCGCTGCGCCAGCTGACGTTGATGGACTCACCCGACGACGAGCTCGTGCGGCTCGGCGGCGCGGCCAACGACCTGCGCTACAAGTTGCCGCGCCTCGACATCGGCCGGACACCCGATTCCACCTTCGTCGACAACTACGTCTCCGAGGTGGGCATCCGCTACGGCGACCTGCCCGGGCTCGAGCTCGTCGTCGACACCCAGCTGCGGCCGCCCGGCGGCGGGTTCGGAGCGCGCCACCAGTACCCGCTCGTCTGGTACCGGGAGGCGCTCGCCGCTGGACCGGGCACGCCGCCGACGGGCCCGTGGTGGTCGCCGCTGCTCGGCGGTGACCCGGCGTCGGTCGGCGCCGACTACGCCGCCGACGACGCCGCCGACCCCCTGCTCCTGACCGAGGTCGACGGCACCCCGTCCACCGACGTCGCCGCCGACCTGTTGTGGCCGGCGGTCCCGTTGGAGCTGGCGACCGGCGGCTCGGCGTTGACGGTCGGCGCACCGGCCGACGTCGTCACCGTCGACCTGCCGACGACCGAGGACTCCCTGCTGCTCGAGTTCGACGTCGCCTTCGACGGCGCGGCGCAGGGCGCGACGCTCGACGTGGCCGTCGACGGTCGGCTGCGCTACACCGCCGTCGGCCCGGACGCCGGCACGGGCGACCCGGGCTCGATGGCGCTGCTGTGGGACCTGGAACCCGGCGAGCACACGCTGACAGCGGCGCTGACCGGCGGGGGCGACGACGCCACCGCGACCCTCTCGGGCCTGCGCATCGTGGAGGTCGACGGGATCACCCGCAACCTGGACGAGCAGCAGACCACCGAGCTCGTCGAGGTCCTCGTGGTCGTCGCCGGCGTCGTGGTGCTCGCCGTGCTGGCGGGGTTGGTGCTGGTGGTGTGGCGGCTGGTCAGGCGCCGCCGCCACGCCGCCTGACGCGTGCGTTCGGCCCCCGACCGCAGCGCGCGTTCGCCGTCGAGGCCGGCCGTGCCCGGCCCAGCGAGCGAAGCGAGCCATCAGGCAATCACCACTGGTCCCAGTGCAGGACCTTCTCGAGGGGTTCCCGCTTGGCCAGCTTGAAGTCGGTGCCGATGGTGTAGGCGATCGGGAACAGCCCGGCCTGGCTCGTCTTCTCGTACGGGATGCCGAGCAGCTCGGCGACCTGGCGCTCGCCGTCGCCGATGAGGTGGATCGTCGTCCACGCCGAGCCCATGGCCCGCTCTCGCAGGGCGAGCATGAAGCTCCACACGGCGGGGAGGATCGACCCCCACGCCCCCGCCCCCTGGACGACCGATGCCCCGTCGAGCCGGCCCCAGATCACGGGGATCAGCATCATCGGCGCGCGGTGGAAGTTGTCCGAGAGGTACCCGGCCGAATCGCGGATCATGTCCTGGCGCTCGGCCCGGGAGTCGCCCTCGGCGTACTCGGCACCGGGCATCTGGCGGTACTCCTCGAAATTGGCGCGGTACACGTCGGCGATCGCCTGCTTCTTGGCGGCGTCCTCGATGACGACCCAGTGCCACCCCTGGCGGTTCGAGCCGGTCGGGGCCTGCATGGCGATGTTCAGGCATTCCTCGACGATCTCCCGCTCCACCGGCCGGTCGAAGTCGAGGCGCTTGCGCACCGAACGGGTGGTGGTCAGCACTTCGTCGGCCGTCAGGTTCAGGTTCATGGCAGGGGAGTGTGGTCGCACCGGAGTCGCCCTGTCGACACGGCGGCGGCGAGGACTGCGCCTCATGAGTGACCGCGTGATCGTGTCCGTTGCCGATGGCGTCGCCGACGTCCGGCTCAACCGCGCCGACAAGCGCAACGCGCTGGACGGGGACATGTTCGTCGCCCTCGCCGAGGTCGGTCAGCGCCTGATCACCGAATCGGGCGTGCGGGCGGTCGTGCTGTCGGGCGAGGGGCCGTCGTTCTGCGCCGGGCTGGACTTCGCCTCGTTCCAGACGATGGCTGGTGGCGGCGGCGCCGTCGAGTCGTCACGCAGCGGCAACCCGGGCCAGATCGATGAGGGGCGGATCACCCACCTCGGCCAGCAGACGGCGTGGGTGTGGCAGGAGGTGCCGGTGCCGGTCATCGCCGCCGTCCACGGCCACGCCCTCGGCGGCGGGTTGCAGATCGCCCTCGGAGCGGACATCCGCATCGTGCATCCGAACGCCCAATTGTCGGTGCGCGAGGTGCACTGGGGCCTGGTGCCCGACATGACCGGGACGTTCGTGCTGTCCAAGCTGGTCCGCCAGGACATCGCCCGCGAGCTGACGTACACGGCGCGCGTCGTCGACGGGACGGAGGCGGCGGCGCTGGGGCTGGCGACGCGGGTCAGCGAGACCCCCCACCAGGACGCCATGATCCTGGCCACCGAGATCGCCCAGCGCAGCCCGGGTGCCGTTCGCGGCAGCAAGGCGCTGTTCAACCGCCTGTTCGCGGCGGGCGCCGCCGAGCAGTTCGCCGCCGAGCGGGACACGATCCGCGCCCAGATCGGCACCCCGAACCAGATCGAAGCGGTGGTCGCCAACATGGAGAAGCGGGACCCGACGTTCTCCGACGCCTGACGGGCCGCCCATCGTCACCAGTTCGTCGTTTCCGGGTCGGGCGGGTGGCCTCTACACTGTGCGGACCGTTCGGGCCAGCGTCGTCCCGGACGTCCACCCAAGCCGACCCCGACTTCTGTGGATGACGGAGACGATGCACGCTGCCCCCGGCCCTGTGGGCCTCTATGACCCGCGACTCGAACACGACGCCTGCGGCGTCTCCTTCGTCGCGCACATCAAGGGCGTGGCCAGCCACGACCTGGTGCTGACGGGGCTCGTCGCCCTCACCAACCTCGCCCACCGGGGCGCCACCGGCGCCGAGCCCGACACCGGTGACGGCGCCGGCGTCTTGGTCCAGGTCCCCGATCGCTTCCTGCGCGCCGCGCTGGCCGAGCAGGGCGTCGAGCTGCCGCCGGCCGGCCGGTACGCCGTCGGGCTGGGGTTCCTGCCGGCCGATTCGATCGCCGCCGAGAAGTCCCAGGCGGCAATCGAGAACATCGTTGCCGACGAAGGGCTCGCCGTCCTGGCCTGGCGCGACGTGCCCGTCGAGCCGTCCTGCCTCGGCGCCACGGCGCGCGCCGTCATGCCGGCGTTCACCCAGCTGTTCGTCACCGACCCGGCCGGCGCCGGCGGCTTCGAGCTCGACCGCAAGGTGTACCTGGCCCGCAAGCGCATCGAACACGAGCTGGACCCGGGGATCGCCACCTACTTCGCGTCCCTGTCGTCGCGCACTCTCGTCTACAAGGGGATGCTCACGACGCCGCAGCTGGCCGAGTTCTTCCCGGACCTCACCGACGACCGGTTCGAGAGCGCCCTGCTGCTGGTGCACAGCCGCTTCTCGACCAACACGTTCCCCTCGTGGCCGCTGGCCCACCCGTACCGCTACGTCGCCCACAACGGCGAGATCAACACCGTCCAGGGCAACCAGAACTGGATGCGCGCCCGGGAGGCGATGCTCGACGGCTCGGTGTTCCCGAACATCGAGCGGGCCTTCCCGATCTGCACCCCGGGCGCGTCGGACACGGCACGGTTCGACGAGGTCCTGGAGCTGCTCCACCTCGGCGGCAGGCCGATCCACCACGCCGTGCTGATGATGATCCCGCCGGCGTGGGAGAACAACGACGAGCTCGACCCGGCACAACGGGACTTCTACCGATTCCACTCGTCCGTGATGGAGCCGTGGGACGGGCCCGCCAGCGTCGCCTTCAGCGATGGCACCGTGATCGGCGCCGTGCTCGACCGCAACGGCCTGCGCCCCAGCCGCTACTGGGTCACCGACGACGACATCGTCGTGATGGCGTCGGAGGTGGGGGTCATCGACGTCGACCCGGCCAAGGTGATCACCAAGGGTCGCCTGCAGCCGGGGCGCATGTTCCTCATCGACACGGCCCAGGGTCGCATCGTCGACGACGAGGAGATCAAGACGACGCTGGCCGCCGAGCACCCGTACGGCGACTGGCTCGAGCAGAGCCTCGTCGAGCTCGAGGACCTGACGGAGCGCGAGCACGTCGTGTTCAGCCACGACAGCGTCCTGCGTCGCCAGCAACTGTTCGGCTACACCCACGAGGAGCTGAAGATCCTCATCTCGCCGATGGCCGCCAAGGGCACCGAGCCGATCGGGTCGATGGGCACGGACACCCCGATCGCCGTGCTGTCGACGCGTCCGCGCCTGCTGTTCGACTACTTCCAGCAGCTCTTCGCCCAGGTCACCAACCCGCCGCTCGACGCCATCCGCGAGGAGGTCGTCACGTCGGTGTCGTCCACCGTGGGGCCCGAGGACAACGTGCTGCGGCCGTCGCCGGCGAGCTGCCGCCAGCTGGTGCTGCCGTTCCCGATCATCGACAACGACGAGCTGTCCAAGATCATCCACGCCAACGACGACGGCAAGTTCCCCGGCCTGCGGGCGCACGTGGTGTCGGGCCTCTACCGGGTCGCCGGTGGGGGGCTGGCGCTCGAACGAGCGCTCACCGCCATCTGCCACGAGGTGTCGGCGGCGATCGACGGCGGCGCCCGCATCATCGTGCTCTCGGACCGCAACGCCGACGCCGTCGAGGCGCCGATCCCCTCGCTGCTGCTGACGGCCGCCGTGCACCACCACCTCGTACGGACCAAGCAGCGGACGATGGTCGGGCTGCTCGTCGAGTGCGGCGACGCCCGCGAGGTGCACCACATGGCGCTGCTCATCGGGTACGGCGCCGGCGCCATCAACCCCTACCTCGCCTTCGAGTCCATCGAGGACCTCATCGCCCACGACCTGCACGGGCTCGGCTCGATGGAGCCGGCCAAAGCGCTGCGCAACTACATCAAGGCGTGCGGCAAGGGCGTCCTCAAGGTGATGTCGAAGATGGGCGTGTCGACCGTGGCCAGCTACACGGGCGCCCAGATCTTCGAGGCCATCGGGCTCGGCGAGGAGCTCGTCGAGCGCTACTTCACGGGCACGTTCAGCCGACTCGGCGGCATCGGCCTCGACCAGGTGGCCGCCGAGGTGGCGGCGCGCCACGCCACCGCCCACCCGACCCGCCCGGAGGAGCGAGCGCACCGCAGGCTCGAGCTCGGCGGCGAGTACCAGTGGCGGCGCGAGGGCGAACTGCACTTGTTCAACCCGGAGACCGTGTTCAAGCTGCAGCACTCGACGCGGGCCAAGCGCTACGACATCTTCCGCCAGTACTCGCGTGCCGTCGACGACCAGTCCAAGCAGCTGGCCACGCTGCGCGGGCTGTTCGAGCTGAAGGCGGGGGAGCGGTCAGCGGTGCCGATCGACGAGGTCGAGCCGGTGGGCTCCATCGTCCGCCGCTTCTCGACCGGCGCGATGAGCTACGGGTCGATCTCGGCCGAGGCCCACGAGACGCTGGCCGTGGCGATGAACCGCCTCGGCGCCAAGTCGAACACGGGCGAGGGCGGCGAGGACCCCGACCGGCTGCACGACCCGGCTCGCCGGTCGGCGATCAAGCAAGTGGCGTCGGGCCGATTCGGTGTGACGTCCGAGTACCTGACGAACGCCGATGACCTGCAGATCAAGATGGCCCAGGGCGCCAAGCCGGGAGAGGGTGGCCAGCTGCCGGGCCACAAGGTGTACCCGTGGATCGCCAAGACCCGGTACTCCACGCCGGGCGTCGGCCTGATCAGCCCGCCGCCGCACCACGACATCTACTCGATCGAGGATCTCAAGCAGCTGATCCACGATCTCAAGAACTCCAACCCGGCGGCGCGCGTGCACGTCAAGCTCGTCGCCGAGGTCGGGGTCGGCACCGTTGCGGCCGGGGTCAGCAAGGCGAAAGCAGATGTCGTGCTGATCTCCGGTCACGACGGCGGCACGGGCGCCAGCCCGCTGACGTCGCTCAAGCACGCCGGCGGGCCGTGGGAGCTCGGCCTGGCCGAGACGCAGCAGACGCTGCTGCTCAACGGCCTGCGCGACCGCATCGTGGTGCAGACCGACGGGCAGCTGAAGACGGGCCGGGACGTCGTGATCGCCGCCCTGCTCGGCGCTGAGGAGTTCGGCTTCGCCACCGCCCCGCTCGTCGTGTCGGGCTGCATCATGATGCGCGTCTGCCACCTGGACACCTGCCCGGTCGGCATCGCCACCCAGAACCCGGTGCTGCGCGAACGGTTCAGCGGGCGGCCGGAGTTCGTCGAGACCTTCTTCGAGTACATCGCCGAGGAGGTGCGCGAGCTGATGGCCGAGCTCGGGTTCCGGACGATGGCCGAGATGATCGGTCACGTCGAGGCACTCGACACCCGGGCGGCGATCCAGCACTGGAAGGCGGAGGGGCTGGACATCAGCCCGATCCTCGCCGTCCCGCAGAACCCGTACGGCCAGTCGCTGTACCGGACGGTCGAGCAGGATCACGGGCTCGAGGACGCCCTCGACGTCGAGCTGATCCGCCTCGCCCAGCCGGCGATCTCCGACGGGCACCACGTCGACATCGACCTGCCGATCCGCAACGTCAACCGCACGGTCGGCACGATGCTCGGCCACGAGATCACCAAGGCGTGGCACGGCGAGGGGCTGCCCGACGGCACGATCGACATCCGCCTCACCGGGTCGGCGGGGCAGAGCTTCGGCGCCTTCCTGCCGTCGGGCGTCACGCTCCGCCTGGAGGGTGACGCCAACGACTACCTCGGCAAGGGGCTGTCCGGCGGGCGACTGGTCGTGCTGCCGCCGCCGACGTCGCCGTTCGTCGCCGAGGAGCAGATCATCGCCGGCAACGTCATCGGCTACGGGGCCACGGCGGGCGAGATCTTCCTGCGCGGCGTCGTCGGCGAGCGGTTCTGCGTCCGCAACTCCGGGGCCCTGGCCGTCGCCGAGGGCGTCGGCGATCACGGCTGCGAGTACATGACGGGCGGACGGGTCGTCGTGCTCGGGACGACCGGGCGCAACTTCGGCGCCGGGATGTCCGGCGGGATCGCCTACGTCTACGACGGCGACGGCAAGTTCCGCTCGCGGCTGAACCAGGAGATGGTCGTGCTCGACGAGCTCGACGCCGACGACCGGGCGTTCCTGCTCGACACGGTGCGCCGCCACCTGGAGCTGACCGGCTCCGCCGTGGCCGATCGGCTGCTGGCCTCGTGGAGCGTGAAGCTGAGCCGCTTCCGCAAGGTCATGCCGCTCGACTACCAGCGCGTGCTGCGGGTCATGCAGCAGGCCGAGGACGACGGCCTCGACGAGCATCAGACCATGCAGCGGGTGATGGAAGCGAGCCACGGATGACTCACTTGGTGGAGCCGAACATCGGCAGTCGAGGCATCGACGGTTCGGCCCCCAATCGCAGCGAGCGCTCAAGGTCAGGTCGAGCGCTAGCGAGACACGGCCGAGTGAGCGGAGTCTTCGGAGCGAACGAGGCCATCGTTCATGGGTGAGGCGACGGGCTTCCTGAAGTGGGAGCGGGCGTTGCCGACCCGCCGGCCGGTGCCGGTGCGGCTGCTCGACTGGAAGGAGGTCTACGAGGACTTCCCGGCCGAGGCCGCGCAGCAGCAGGCCGGGCGCTGCATGGACTGCGGCATCCCGTTCTGCAACAACGGGTGCCCGCTCGGGAACCTGATCCCCGACTGGAACGACCTCGTCTACCGCGACCACTGGCGCGACGCCATCGACCGCCTGCACGCCACGAACAACTTCCCCGAGTTCACCGGCCGGCTGTGCCCGGCGCCGTGCGAGGCGTCGTGCGTGCTCGGGATCAACGCCGACCCCGTGACGATCAAGCAGGTCGAGGTGGAGATCATCGATCGGGCGTGGGACGAGGGCTGGGTCACCCCCCAGGTCCCGTCGGTGCGCACCGGCAAGCGGGTGGCCGTGATCGGCTCCGGGCCGGCCGGCCTGGCCGTCGCTCAGCAGCTGACCCGCGCCGGCCACGACGTCGTCGTCCTCGAGCGCGCCGACCGCATCGGCGGCCTCCTGCGCTACGGGATCCCCGAGTTCAAGATGGAGAAGCGCCACCTCGATCGGCGCCTCGCCCAGATGGAGGCCGAGGGCACGGAGTTCCGCACCAGCGCGGCGGTCGGCGACGGCATCGACATCGAGGTGCTGCTGGCGTCGAACGACGCCATCGTGCTGGCCTGCGGCGCCACGGCGTGGCGCGACCTGCCAGTACCGGGCCGCGAGCTGGGCGGCATCCACCAGGCGATGGAGTTCCTGCCGTGGGCCAACCGGGTCCAGCAGGGCGATCTCGACGCGCCGCCGATCAGCGCCGAGGGCAAGCACGTGGTGATCATCGGTGGCGGCGACACCGGGGCCGACTGCCTGGGCACGTCGCACCGCCAGCAAGCGGCCTCGATCACCCAACTCGAGATCCTGCCTCGGCCGCCCGACGACCGCGCCGGCGACAACCCGTGGCCGCAGTGGAGCCTCATCTACCGCGTCTCGTCGGCCCACGAGGAGGGCGGCGACCGGGTGTACAGCGTCAACACGGAGCGCTTCGTCGACGACGGCGCCGGGAACGTGCGGGCCCTCTTGATCCACGAGGTCGAGCTGGTCGAAGGTCGCTTCCAGAAGGTGCCGGGCACCGATCGCGAGCTGCCGGCCGACCTCGTGCTGTTGGCCATGGGGTTCGTCGGACCGGAGCAGGGCCCGTGGCTGGACCGCCTCGGCGTCGGGTTCGACGCCCGCGGCAACGTCCAGCGCGACGACGACTTCATGACCAACGTGCCGGGCGTGTTCGTCACCGGTGACATGGGCCGGGGTCAGAGCCTGATCGTGTGGGCGATCGCCGAGGGCCGATCGTGCGCCGCAGGCGTCGATCGCTACCTCGTCGGCGAGACGACCCTCCCGTCCCCGGTGCTGCCCACCACCCGCCCGCTTCTTTGATGCGCCTCGATCGCTCCGAAGACTCCGCTCACCTCAGTGGCAGCAGGCTGACCACCGTGAGCTCGCCTCGCTCGCAAGACCAGGCAAGGCCGGCCTGAGTCTCGACGCTCATTGCGGAACGAACGCTCGGGGACGCGCGACGGCACACGGGTGGGGTCGGCGTGATGCCCCCTCGCACCAACGGCCACGTAGGCTCCCGGGCCATGTTGTCGGTGCTCGGGCGCAACGTCGCCGCGGTGACGGTCAGCCTGGGACTCGTGGTGCTCGCCGCCGCGTGCGGTGACGACGAACCGGCTGCTACCGGGAACACCACGGTCACGATCAAGCCGTCGAGCTACGTCGTGCGCGATGCGGTGACCACCAGCACCGTGCCCGTCGCCACCGGACCGGACGCCGAGGGTCGGTGGCCGGCGGAGCAGACGTACACCGTGGTCGAGGACGATTTCCCGATCATGATCGCCGACCTCTACGACATCGAGGTCGAGGAGCTGCGCGAGTACAACGGCTGGGCCGACGACTACTCCGACTTCCCCGATGCCGGCAGCACGGTGCGCATCCCGCCGGGCGCGCTGTACGTCGACCCCAGCGCCTCGACGACGACGACGAGCACGACGAGCGGCGAGCCGGACACGTCCGACGAGCCCGTCACCGACGACTCGACGGAGACCACACCGGAGGGAGCGCCGCAGGGGTGCACGCCGGGCAGCTACGTGGTCAAGGACGGCGACAACCCGACCTCGATCGCCCAGGACTTCGACATCACGCTCGAGGCGCTGACGGCGGCCAACGGCTGGGACGCCTCGTACTCGAACTTCCAACGGACTGGCGAGTCGGTCGTCATCCCGCCCGGTACGAGCTGCACGACCGTCGCCCCCGGCTGACCGGCGGGCGGACGATCGCCGCCGGGCCCGCGACGGCAGGTGGCGGCGGACGCGCACGAGCATCCGGATCAGCTCCTCGGCCAGCTCGTCGCTCGCCGCCCGCGGGGAGCGCCGCCAGGTAGTCGAACAGCGCCGGCTCGTCATCCTTGAACTGCAGGAAGTCGGCGTGCTCGTTGTACAGCACGACCGCCGATCCGGGCGCGGACGTTCTCGATCCCGGGAACGTCCGCGCCCAGAAGGCCTGTTGAGAACGTCCGCGCCCAGATGGAGGTCGTCGCGGCGGCTGACGCTGGCCCGTCAGCCCAGGTCCGGCCACTTGCGCGTCGGAGGGTGCCGCCAGCCGGCGATGCCCTGACGGCGGCGCTTCGACAGGTCCCAGTGTCGGCGCCACCCGGTGTACGTCGGTCCACCGAGCGTCGGGCTGGTCCCGTCTGCCGCCCGCCGCCGGGCCGTCCACCAGTCCGTGGTGGCCTCGTCGGCCAGCGTGGTGACGGCAGTCTGGATGCGGGCGTTGAAGCGGCGGGTCGACTCGCCCTCGACCGGTCGGAGCGGTGCCCCGAACACGACTCGCGAGCGGCCCGGCTTCGGACGCTTCATTCCCTTGCCGTAGATCGACCCGGTGCCGTCGATGTACACCGGGACCACCGGCGCGCCCGTCCGCGCCGACACGTAGGCCGCGCCACCCTTGAAGTCCTGGCCCCAGCCGTCCGGTGAGCGGCCACCCTCCGGATAGATGACCAGGCTCCAACCGTCGGCGACGAGGTCGCGCACGAGGTCCGCCGATCGCCGACCGGTCGACTCGCGGTCGATCGGCACGGCGTTGAGGGACAGCGCGGCGAGCGTTGCTTTCCACCGCTTGTCGAAGAAGTAGTCGGCGGCCGCGGCCACGACGAGCTTGCGCCGCCACGTCCAGGGCACCGCCCGCACCATCAACGCTGTGTCCAGGTGGCTGTGGTGGTTCGGGGCGAAGATCAGCGGCGCCGGATCATCGTCGCCACCGTCGCGGCCGGCGGCCCGGCGCCAGTCGTCCAGGCGGTCGGTGCCCATCACGTGCGGATCGGCCAGCCCGCGCACGACCATCCGCATCGGTCCCTCGGCGATGACCTCACGCGCCGCCCGGGCGATCGGCGAGCGGGCCCAGTCCGTGTCGTAGTCGGACCCGAGCTTGGGCGGCTCGTCGGGCACCTCGACACCGCGTGGCACCGTGGGTGGCCGATACGGGAAGGCGACGTTGCGTCCGGGTGCCGTGACCCGCCCGACGGCGCGCTCGACACGTCCCGCGGCGTGGGCCGCCCGGCGCAGCGTGTGGCGGGGGATCTCCACCGGCGCCTACCTGACGTCCGCCAGCATCAGCGGCGGCGTGTGCAGGTGGGTGATGGTGGGGGAGCGACCGACCGTGTCCGAGGCGATCTCCAGTGCGTCGTCGAGCGTCGACGCAGGCACGAAGCCCAACCGGCGCACGGCCTTGGCGTCGCCCCCGACGATGATCACCCGGCCGCAGTGCTGCATCCCGTGGGCACCCCAGTACCACATGTAGAAGGGGTGCACGCCGTGGTAGGCGTTGCCGGTGCGGTAGAGGTGGCGGTACCAGTCGTCGGTGGCGTAGCGCTCCTCGTACTGCTTGGCCATCACGTGCGGGTCGGTCGTGTCGGCCAGCACCTCTTCGTAGAAGTCGATGTAACTCGGATGGTGGACCGGGTTGAAATCGGGCTGCGTCGGGTGGGCCATGATCACCACCCCGCCTTCGCGCACGAGCGGCTTGCCCCGGTAGAGGTTGAAGAAGTACCCCAGCCCCGTGCACATCACGAGGATCGGGTTCATGATCGAGTGCACGTTGTACGGGCAGATGTAGGGGATGCCCATCGTCAAGATGTCGGTCTGCCCCTGCACCTCGACGAGCTGCTGGCGGTAGACGTTCTCCGTCGTCACCCGGTGGACGGCCCCGACCTCACCCGCCTGCACGCTGGTCATCTGGTGCGGCGCTTCGATCGAGTGGAGGATCTTGCGGGCCAACCGCGTCGGCGCCAGCGACAGCGACTTGGCCGTACCGAGGTACGTCGCCCGGTCCTTGGCCGTCCACTCCCACTCGCGTTTGCACAGAAACTCGAAGCTCGACGGGAAGGTGTCGTTGTTCAGCGTGGTCTCGACCTGGAAGACCTTGACGCCGGCGTCGACGAGCACCTTGCCCATCCGCCAGTTGCTCTTGTGCAGCTCGCTGTGCTGCTGGTCCATGAAGCTGTGGCTGGCCTCCATGGTCGCCGGGTTGTGGTGGTGGCGCAGCGAGCGGTAGCTGGCCAGCCCGGTCGCCGTCGACTTCCACCCGCCGTCCATGGCGACGAGGTTGATGTTGACGTACACGAGCAGGTCCGACGTGGCTGCCCGCTTGTTGATCTCGACCTCCTCGCCCTGGTCCGTGGTGCCCAGGTACTCCAGTGCCGCGGGATCCTCGGCGTCGTGCTGGGTCAGCAGTCCACGGGGCTCGAAGGCGTCGTAGACACGGTCGCCGATGGCGTGGCGCAGCTCGGCCTCGGTCATGCGGCGGTGCAGCGCCAGCGCAGCGATCAGCTCGACATCGTCCACACCGGCGTCGGCGGCGAGGTCGAGCACGGCCTCGATGACGCGCTGGCGGACGTCCGGGCGACGCATCTGGGGGAGCGGCAAGCTGACGTCGTCGAAGGCGATCGTCAGGCGCATGCCCGGGAACAGCAGCGACGGCAGCGGGTCCTGGTCGATCGGGTGGAGCAGGGCGCGGCGGATGGCGCCGTCGATGTCGTCGATCGCCGGTTCCGGCTCGGGGGCGTAGATGACGCGGCTGCGGTCCGGCGGCAGGTTCTCCAGGCTCACGCCTTCGCCGCGCCAGAACAGCGTCGGCGGCGTGGAGCGGTCGACCTCGAGGACGAATCCGGGACGGGGCATGGAAGGGCTCCTCAGGTCCTCGGGCCGGGCCGAGGGTCGAAGGCGATCTTGATCGCGCCGCGGCGGCCGGCGGCGGCGGCGTGGGCGATGGCGTCGACGTGCTCGTCGAGCGGGTACGTGGCGGTGAGCCACCGTTCGGCCTCGACGACGTCGGCGGTGTCCATCGCCAGCTCGAAGGTGGCGACGGTGCGCCCGTCGTCGAGGTGCTCGGTGCCGTAGGTGTACGCGCCGACCAGCTCCGTCTCGCGGTGCCACAACCCAGTCAGGTCGAGGGTCACTTCGGCCGGCATTCCCATCAGCACGGTGCGGCCGCGAGGCCGGGTGACGGCGAGCGCGTCGGTGATCGAGCGTTCGGTGCCGACGGCGTCGATGGCGGCGTGGGCGCCCGACGAGAGGTGGTCGCCGATCAGGTGGCAGCCGACGATGCGCCGCACGGCACGGGCGAGGTCGGTGGCCGGCACGACGTCGTCGGCGCCCAAGCGGCGGGCCTCGCGTTGCTGGTGCGGATATCGGGCCCCGACCACGACGTGGGCGGCGGGCACGTAGCGGACGAGGCCGGCGATCGCCGCCAGTCCCATCGTGCCGGCGCCGAGCACGGCGATCACGGGCCGCTCGGCAGCGGTGACGGAGTGCGAGCGGGCGGCGACCAGCGCGGCGTGGATACCGCCGGCCAGCGGCTCGATCAGCACGGCCCGCTCGTCCGGCACGTCGTGGGCCACGCGGTGGAGCTGGGACTCGTGGGCCACGAGCTCGCTGGACCACCCACCGCCGGTGGCACAGCAGAACCCGGTCTGGATGCCGGCTCCGAGCTCGCCGGTGGCGAGGTGGGCGTAGTCGTCGCCGTCGCCGGGAGCGGCTCCGTCGAAGGGCAGCGGCACGCCACGAGCGGCGTGACCGAGCACAGGTTCGAGCACGACCCGCGTGCCGTCGTCGAGGCGGCCGACGACCTCGTGGCCGGGGACGAACGGGAAGCTCACCCAGTCGTCGAAGTAGGTCGACGCGTGGCCCTCGATCATCGACAGGTCGGAGCCACAGATGCCGGCGAGGTGCGGGTGGACGCGGTGCCAGCCCGGACCCGGCAGCTCCGGCGGGTCGACGTTCGTGTACTCGAGCGGCCCGACCCGTACCGCCGCCGCCGGCGCCACCGCCGACGCGACCCGCGCCAGGCCCAACCGCCCGACGCTCCGCTTGACCTGCAACGCCCTCACGCTCCACCCCCAACCCATCGGAGGGTTTGCTGCCGTCGGAGGGTTTCCTGAGGGGACGCCCCGCAGGTAACCCTCGCATGCAGCAAACCCTCGGATGGGAAGGCCGTCATGCGAACCGCCGGCGGCGTTCGCGCTCGACCATGGCCGGGCCGATCGGCAGGAGCGGGCGAGGTCCGCCGCTGGCCTTGTCCCAGTGCTCGACGAGCCAGCCGCGCTTGCGGGCGATGGCCGCCAGCCGGGTCTCGGGGTTGACGGCGACCGGGAACCCGACCGCCTCCAGCAGCGGCAGGTCGCTGGTCGAGTCGGCGTAGGCCACCGCGTCCTCGATGCGCAACCCTTCGGCGGTGCAGTAGTCGGTCAGGATCTGCGCCCGCGTCTCTCCGGTCGGCGGGACGCGCAGCATCTCGCCCGAGTACGTGCCGTCGGCGCGCACGCTCATCTCGGCGGCGACGATCTCGTCGAACAACGGCCGCAGCCCCTCGACGGCGAAATCCAGGGCCCCCGTGATGAGGATCGTGCGATGCCCGAGCGCTCGGTGCTCGCGCACCCGCCGCATCCCGGCGGGGAAGCTCTTCGTCAGGATCAGCTCGCTGAGCAACTGCTGCGCGTCGACCCGGATCTGCTCGACCGGGGCATCCTCGTAGCGCCGGTAGAAGTGGCGCAGGAAGTCCCCGCGGTCGATGCGGTCGAGCTTCAGCAACCCGGGTGCCTCGACCAGTGTGCGCATGGCGTAGCGGATGCGCTCGTTGCGATCGAGGCGGCGCGTGGCCAGCCACGAGTAGCTGGCCACCACGTTGCTCGCGATCAGCGTGTTCTCCAGGTCGAACGCGGCGACGGTGCGGTCCGGCGAGAGCACCTGCTTGCGCAGCCGGGTCGTGCGGTCGGTGCTGGTCTTCGTCGGCGTCGTCTTGACGCGGGCGTGCTGCACGATCGACGGCAAGTGGATCGTGCGGATGTACGTCGGCCAGTCGACGGCTCGCGGATCGAAGGCGAAGGCATCGCGGTCGGCGGCATCGAGCTGCGCCCACATGGCCATCAGCTTGTCGACCTCGTAGATCGCCTCGCACTCGGTGTACAGCCCGTACAGCTCGACGTACTCGAGCGCCCGCTCGACCTCGGTGCGCTTGGTCTCCAGGCGGGCGGCGAAGTCGGCCTGCTTCCCGCGCAGGGGCAGTGACTGGAGCAGCTGCTCGCCGCGGGTGATCACGGTCTTGGCCCGCTGCAGCTGGGCCTGCACCCGCCCGCGAGCCGGGAAGCGGAACTCCGGGACGACGATCGGCTGGCCCTCGGCGTCGTAGATCGGGTGCTCGGTGAACCACCCGCTGACGTTGTCGACAAGGACGCGGTATTTGAGGGGATTGATGCGGCCCGAGGCCACCTGGGCGATGTCGGGCGCCGCCTCGGGGCCGAGCGCAGCGACGGTGATGATCGCTGCAACGACGATGTCGACCGGGATGACGTCGACGGTGCCCTCCGGCACGCCTGGGAACTCGCGCAGCAGCCCTCGGGCGTACGAGATGAGCACCGGCTCGGCCATGCGGAAGCCGCGGATCCACCCGGGTCGCGGCTCGGCCACGGCCGACTCGATGATCGACGGGCGCACGATGCTCACCGGCACGTCGCCCTTCGTGTCCATCAACGCCTGCTCCCCGAGCGCCTTGGTGAAGGCGTAGGCGTCCGGCCAGCCGATGCTGGCTGCCCGGGCCCGGCCGGCGTCGACGAGCTGTTCGCGCACCCAGCGCTCGCGGAGCGACTCGGTCTTCGCCGCTAGCGCGGGAGCGCCCGCCGCCCCGAGCTCGGTGCGCGCCTCCTTGCGGAACTGGACGAGCTGATCGGGTTGCCGGCTCGCCGCCTCGGCATCGCCGCGCAACCGGCGGGCGGCGGCGACCTCGGCCCGCCAGTTGATGCCCAGGTCGAACGGGCCGTCGCTCACCAGTTCCTCCGGCGCCGCCCCGCGCCGGTTGCCGGCCACGTAGCAGGTCGACACGGACACGAGGTGCGGTCGCACACCGAGGTCCTGCAAGAGCTGCACGATGCGCGACGGGCCGAGCAGGTTGATCTCGACCGCCGAATCGAGGGGCGAGTCGAACGACACGGCGGCCGCCGAGTGGATCACGACGTCGCACGAAGCCAGGACGTCGCGGTCGGCGGCGGAGAGGCCCAGCCCGTCGGTGCCCACGTCGCCGGCGATCGTGGTGATCCGCCGCGCCGTCATCTCGGCGAACGCGTCAGCACCGAGCGAACCGCGCAGCCGGTCGAAGGCGTCGTTGCGCAGCAGCTCCCGCTCGACCCGCCGGGCCGCCGACGATCGCTTTCCGTCGCGCACCAGCAGTACGAGGTCGCAGTCGGGGACCGAGCGCAGCAGCCGTTCGACCAGCGCCGTGCCGACGAAGCCGGTGGACCCCGTGATGGCGATGCGCGTGCCGGCGAGCGACTCGGCGATCACGCTCACAGTGTCTACCACGGCTCTCTACCAAATGGTAGACAGACTTCGTGGGCCCGCTGCCGACCAGGGAGCGCATCCTCGCCGCCGCCCTCGACCTGTTCGGTCGGCGCGGCGTCGATGCCGTGTCGCTCGACGAGATCGCCGTCGCCGTCGGCGTGCGCAAGCAGACCGTCCTCTACTGGTTCGCCAGCAAGGAGGAGCTGGTCGACGCGGTGCTGGAGGCGATGGCCGGCGAGCTGGCCGTCGTCATCGACGCCGCCGTGCGCGCCGCCCCGCGGGATCCGCTGGAGCGGATCGACGCCGTGGTGCGGGCGGTGTTCCGCCTGGCCGTGCGCCGTCCGGCCGTGCTCGGCCTGGTGCGCGAGCTGAGCCGGCTGCCCGGCCCGCAGGCCGAACGGCTGCGGCGCCTGGTCGAGCCGATGATCGACCGCGCCGTCGGGTTCCTCGCCGCCGAGATGACGGCCGGACGGTTGCGCACCGGCGACCCGCGCCTCGTCGCCGCCCTCGCCTACGCCACGGTCACCGGCATCGCCACCGAGCCCGAGGCCCTGCGCGGCGTCGGTTGGACGCCCACGGCCGCCGGCCTGCGCCGCCTGCGCGACGAGCTCCGGGCCTTCCTGCGCGCCGCGCTGTCACCGTGAGGCGCGGCGGGTCCCCGTCGCCACAGCTCCGATCTGGGTGCGCATCCCGACGCGCTCCGTCACGCACGTGGGTTCACTGAGCGGATGGAACCCGAGGACCGGCTGCAGCGTGGCGTCTGGGTGCATCCGGCCGTCGCCGTGCAGCGGTCTGCGATCGAGGGGCGCGGGCTGTTCGCCGCCGCTCCGATCGAGGCGGATGTGCTCGTCATGCGACTCGGCGGGCGTGTCGTCACGACGGCCGAACTGCACCTGCTCTTCGCCGACACGCCGGCCGACCGCTACGTCGACACGTTCGCCGTCGGGGAGGACGCCCACCTCGTGCTGCCCTTCGACACGGCGGCGCACTACGGCAACCACAGTTGTGACCCCACCATGTGGGCGGTCGGGGCCGCCGAGATGACGACACGCCGATCGGTCGCGGCCGGCGAGGAGCTGACCGTCGACTACGGCACGATCTCGGACGACGCCGACTTCGAGATGGAGTGCACCTGTGGCGCGGCGTCGTGTCGGGGCGTGATCACCGGCCAGGACTGGCGACGACCGGAGCTCCAGCGTCGCTACGCCGGACACTGGCCACCCGGGCTGCGACGTCGCATCTCGAGCGGTCGCGGCGGCGAGTAGCGCCGACCGTCAGCTCGGATCGTTGCCCGCGGTGTACGGCTTGCCCGGCCAGTACGCCCACTCCTCGAAGTCGGCGACGCGGCCGTCGGCGGCGAACCGCATGATCCACAGGTCTCGGTACTCCTGCTCCTTCGGAGTGCGGTACTGGACATCGACGCGGACGACGGCCGTCGCGCCGTCGACGGCGACGACGTCGGCTTGCATCGAGAACGCTCGTCCGGCGTCGTCGAGCCAGAAGGCCCTGATGGCGTCGTGGCCGATCTCGGACGGCTCGTACGGCGACAAGCGGTAGGCCGCATCGTCGGTGAACAGGGTGGCGACGGCATCGGCGTCGTCGTCCCGCCACGCCCGTTCGTACTCCCCGACCCAGGCCATCACGTGGTCACGGTTCACGGGGTCCAGTGTGCTCCGGCCGCACCGCTGCCCGCAGTGCATCGTGCCGAGAATGAGCTGTACCATTTGCCTGACCGGCGTGAGCCGGCTCGCAACAGTGACATGGACCTCTCCAGACCCTGGAGGCCGCCGTGACCGTCGAGAAGCAGTTCCTCACCTGGCACGACCGGGCGGATTTCGAGCTGGGCACGCTCTACGTGGAGCAGGGGGTGGACGTCACCCTCGAGTACGTAGGTGTCGTTGCCGCCAAGGCGGCCAGAACGCTTGTGCGGTCCGAGGAGCGACTTCCGGTCAGTGAGCCCGACGAGGCGGTGCTGCTGTTCCTGCAAGTCGAAGCGCCGGGGGACGGCCTCTGGACGCACACCCGACTCGACACGAACCTCGGGTTCACGCTGCAGCTCCTTGCGGATTCCATGCGCTCCGAGATCGACGGACGCCGGGGTGGCGGCGCTGAGCAGCGGCGATCGAAGGGCGGACCGGCCAAGGGTCCCGGTCGCCACGTCGACGTGCCGGAACCCGATCCGGGAACACGTCCGAGCCCCTCCAGGTCAGGTGTCGACGAGCGAGCAAGCGTTCGATAGCGGCGACACCGTGGGAACAAGGTGAGGAGTCCGGCCTGATCCAACCGCACGCCGCCTGAGCGAGGTCACGGTGACGGCGGAGGCGGCGCGCGTACGCTCGGCGGGCATGCGGGCGGAGCGGGTCGGTGTGATCGCGTCGAGCGTCGTCGCGGGCGTGCTCGCCCTGGCGGCGTGCGGCGACGACGGCCCAGACGCGGCGGTCCCGGCGGAGTCCACTGCGCCGGCGACCGTGCCGCCGACCGTGCCGCCGACGGGACCGACGACCCCGGTCACTGCGGCGACGCCGGAGCCCGAGCCGTGGCCGGGCGGGGACACCAACGACCAGCCCGACCGCGTCGATCCGGACAGCGCCAACCTGACGATCATCAAGCAGCAGCTCGAGGAGTACCACGACAGCGGCGACTACGCCGAGGACCTCGACGCGATCGTCACCCAGGCGGAGGACTGCATGCTCGCCGCGCTGCCGGACGCCGCCAAGCCGGCCCTCGTGCTCGACATCGACGAGACCGCGCTGTCCAACTACGACTGGATGGTGTCGGTCGACTTCCTGCGCGCCAGCCCCCTGCTGGGCGAGCTGTTCCCGACCCACGCCAACACGTCGGCGATCCCGCCGATCGAGGCCACCCTCGACCTGTATCGCACGGCGCGCACCAACGGCATCGACGTCTTCTTCATCACCGGCCGGGGCGAGCGCCTGCGGGAAGTGACCGAGGCCAACCTCGTCAACGCCGGCTACACCGACTTCGCCGGGGCGTACTTCTCACCGCCCGACTACGCCGACCCGTCGATCGTGCCGTTCAAGTCGGGGGTGCGCGCCGAGATCGAAGCACAGGGCTACACGATCATCGCCAACGTCGGCGACCAGAACTCCGACCTCCAAGGCGGCCACGGCGGCTGCCCGCACAAGCTCGCCGACCCCTTCTACTACATCCCCTGAGCGGCACGGCCGTTGCTCGCCGCGTCCCGGAGCACCGACGCGCTCGGGCGGACGCGGCGGTCGCGGTCGATGATGCCGAACGACACGTCGAACCCGTGCAGCCACTCGTAGTTGTCGACTGCGGTCCAGTGGAACAGCCCGCGCACGTCGATGCCTCGAGCGATGGAGTCGGCGACGATCTCGATCCCTCGCCGGAGGTAGTCGGCGCGCACTTCGTCGTCGTCGGTGCCGATGCCGTATTCGGCGACGAGCAGCGGTGTCGTCGGAACGACGGCGTGCAACCGGTCGAGCACGAGCCCGAGGCCGTCGGGCGAGATGCCGTAGCCGAGCGGCGATCGCGGCGCGTCCGGAGGGTGCACAGCGAGCTGACCGGCCCGCACGCCCACCGATGAGTAGTACGAGAACCCGATCAGGTCGAACGCCCCGGCCAGGTCGTCACGCGCCACGGGCGTCCGGCCGGGGATGCGCAGCAAGCCGTCGCGAAACAGGCCGAGGCCCGGCTCCCACATCCGCTCGTACAGCCCGTCGACCCGGTCGATCGTGGCCGGGTCGTCGTCCTGGGCGACGAACGCCGACAGCCCGAGGATCGACGACACCGGTGCCCCGGTCTGGCGCAACCGCACGGCCGCCTCGGCGTTGGCCAGGTGGATCGCTTCGTCGACCTGCGCCCGCTCGGTCCGGTCGCGGTGGCCTGGTGGCCAGCCACGACCGCCGTAGGCCGCGTCGGCGTAGTAGTTGACCTCGTTGATCGGCTGCCACCCGGCGACGAGCGGGCCGAACGTCTCGGCCACGAACTCGACGTGGCGAGTCCACGGGCCGGTGCGGTTGTCCTCGACGAGGAACCCGCCCGAGCCGGTGAACCAGTTCGGCAGGGTGAAGTGGTGGAGGCACACCCACGGCGCCACGCCCGCCGACCGGGCCGCCTCGAGCACCTCGCGGTAGTGGTCGACGGCCGCCTCGTCGCGCTGTCCCGGCTCGGGCTCGATGCGCGCCCATTCGATCGACAGCCGGTGGTGGGTCAGGCCGAGCCCGGCGAGCAGCGCGAAGTCCTCGGCGTAGCGGGTGGCGAAGCCGTTGCCGTCGCCGGAGATCGGGGCCTGGCCGGCCCGCTCCCACGCCCACCAGTCCGACGCCGGCGCAGCGCCTTCGCACTGCGTCGACGAAGCACCCGAGCCCCACATGAACTCGTCGGGCCAGCTCGCGGACGGGCTCATCGATCGACCGTCGCGTGCAGCTAGTGCTTCACGTTGTGGCGGCGGCGGGAGTGACGTTCGAGGGCGAGTTCGATCAGCCGGTCGATCAGCTCGGCGTACGAGACGCCGGCGGCCTGCCACAGCTTCGGGAACATCGAGATGGGGGTGAAGCCGGGCATGGTGTTGGCCTCGTTGCAGAGGAACCCGCGGCCGCCCTCCTCGAAGAAGAAGTCGACACGCGCCAGCCCGTCGCAGCGCAGGGCGCGGAACACGTCGAGGGCCAAGCGGCGAACCTCGTCGGCGTCGGCGGTCGACAGCGGCGCCGGCACCAGCAACTGGGCGCCGTCGGTGACGTACTTGTCCTCGTAGTCGTAGAACTCGGCGCCGGGCACGATCTCACCCGGCGGTGATGCCTCGGGGTCGAGTCCGCCGAGCACGGCCACCTCGATCTCGCGGCCGGTCACCGCCTCCTCGACGACGACCCACTCGTCGTAGGTCAGCGTGTGGTCGATGGCGTCACGCACCTCCTCGACCGATTTCGCCTTGGAGACCCCGATCGAAGATCCCATGTTCGCCGGCTTGACGAAGCACGGCAGGCCCAGCTCCTCGGCCAGCTTGCCCGGCAGCCCCGGTGTCCGCTGGTGCTCGGCGACGGCCCGGTACCTGGCCTGCGGGATGCCGTTGGCGGCGAGCACCTGGTTGGCCATCGCCTTGTCCATCGCCACCGCCGACGACAGCACGCCGGAACCGACGTACGCCACATCGGCCAGCTCCAGCAGCCCTTGCACCGTGCCGTCCTCGCCCATCGGGCCGTGCAGCAAGGGCAGCACCACCGTCGGCTGCGGCCCAGCGGGGGCCAGCGCGGCGTCCGGCGCGATCGACGGTCCGGACGGATCGAGGCGGGACGGCAGCGCACCGGTACCAGCCTCGAGCGCCTGCTGAGCGCTCTCGGCCAGCGCCCACTCACCCTCGGTCGAGATGCCGATCGGGGTCACCCGGTACCGGTCCAGGTCGATGGCACCCAGAACGTGCGTCGCCGTGACGCAGCTGACCTCGTGCTCCGCCGACCGGCCTCCGAACAGGACGATGAGGTTGGTCCGCTCGCTCACCGTTGCTGCTCGTTCGCTCGCCTGGCGGACGGTTGGCGCGGGTGTCTGGTCGGAACGCTCGCTCACCGTTCCTGATCGTTCGCTCGCCTGGCGGACGGTTGGCGCGGGTGTCTGGTCGGAACGCTCGCTCACAACTGGCGACGGTACCGTTCGGCGCCGTGCGGTTCCGGGCATCCGACGTCGCCCGGGCCACGGCCGGCCAGCTGGTCGGTCCTGACGTCGAGGTCGCCGGTGCGTCGTTCGACAGCCGCTGCGTCGAGCCGGGACAGCTCTTCGTGCCGATCGTGGCGGAGCGCGACGGTCACGACTTCACCGCCGCCGCCGCTGCGGCGGGGGCAACGGCGACGTTGGCCAGCCGCGACCATTCGGCGGATCTGCCGACCGTCCGCGTCGCCGACACGAGCCGGGCCCTGCTCGACCTGGCTGCCTGGGCCCGCCAGCAGCTGCCGGCGACCGTCGTCGGCATCACCGGCAGCGTCGGCAAGACGACGACCAAGGACCTCTGCGTGGCCGCCGTCGGCGCCGGCCGACGGGTGTGGGCGAACACGCGCAGCTTCAACAACGAGCAGGGCCTCCCGGTCACCGTGCTCGGCGCCCCCGACGACGTCGAGGTGCTGGTCCTCGAGATGGGCATGCGCGGGCTGGGAGAGATCGCCCGGCTCTGTGCGGTCGCCCGGCCGGACGTCGGCGTCGTGACCGCAGTCGCCGCCGCCCACACCGGGCGCCTCGGCGGCATCGAGGGGGTGGCCCGGGCCAAGGGTGAGCTGGTCGAAGCGTTGCCGCCAAACGGGACGGCGATCCTCAACGCCGACGACGAGCGGGTAGCAGCCATGGCCGACCGGACGCCGGCCGCGGTGCTCACGTTCGGCTTCGACGCGTCGGCCGACGTGCAGATCACCGACGTGCGACTCGACGAGCTGGCCCGGGCCCGGTTCGCGGCCCGCACGCCGTGGGGCGCCACGGAGGTGCGGCTGCCGGTGAGCGGGCGGCACATGGCGGCGAACGCCGCAGCGGCGCTGGCCGTCGCCGGTGTCGCCGGGGTCCCGATCGATGCCGCCGCAGGGGCGCTCGAAGGAGTCGAGCTGTCGGCCCGGCGGATGCAGGTCCTGGTCGCCGCAGACGGTGGGACGGTCGTCAACGACGCCTACAACGCCAACCCGGCCTCGGTCGGCGCGGCGCTCGACGCACTGGCGGCGATGGACGCTGGCCGGCGGATCGCCGTCCTCGGACTGATGGCCGAGCTCGACGACCCAGCGGCCGAGCACGCCCTGATCGCCGCCCGGGCCGAGGCGCTCGGGATCGAGCTGATCGCCGTCGAGACCGATCTCTACGGTCGAGCAGCCATCGCCCGGTCCGCCGTCGCCGACCGGTTGGGCCGCATCGAGGGCGGCACGGCGGTCCTGGTCAAGGGCAGCCTCGTGGCCGGCCTCGGCCCGGTCGCCGACGCCCTCGGCCACCCGGCCTGACTGCTCAGCGCCCGGCGACGATGCCGTGGCCGGCGACCGGACCGGTGTCGGTCGGCTCGTCGTGCGGGACGCCCTGCGGCAAGTACGCCGATTCGGGCAGGCGGCGCAGGTCGCACCACCGGGCCAGCCCGATGGCCACCACGGCGCCGAGGAGCAGCACCCAGCGGGCGCCAAAGGCGTCGATGACGGGCCCGAAGATGAGGTTGCCGATCGGCACCGACCCGCCGAAGGCCATGAACCACAGCGGCATCGTCGCCGCCCGCTCGGTGTCGGCCAGGTTCTCCTGGAAGATGGTGATCAACGCCGTTGCCGTGAGGAAGTAGGCGAACCCGAGCACGAAGGCGATCGGGAACGCCGGACCCGGCGACCGCACGACGGCGAAGGCGGCGAGGCTGACGGCGAACAGCACCAGGCCGTCGGTGACCAGGCGCCGTCGATCGAGGTGGTGGAGCACGGTCCCGACGGCCAGCGCACCCAGGCAGGCGCCGAGGCCCCACACCGTGTACAGCAGCTTGTAGCCGGCGTCGTCGACGTCCATCCCGAAGTTGCGGCTGGCGACGGACGGGAACAGGCCGACGTACACCAGGCACACCACGGAGAAGATGCACATCGTCAGCAGCGACCGGGAGATCACGGCGCGGCCGCGGGCGATGTTGATGCCGGTCAGCAACCGCCGCCACCCCTGCTCCGGGTGGTTGCCGCGGACGTCCGGGATCGTGACCATGAGGATGGCGGCGATCAGGAAGAGGTACGTCGCGGCGTTGACGAGGAACAGCTGCGCGGTGGTCGCGCCGGCCAGAGCGAGCAGCGCGGCGAGGGCCGGGCCGAGGACCCGGCTGGCGTTCATCATCACCGAGTTCAGGCTGACCGCACCGGCAAGGTCGGCGCGCTGGACGAGCAGTGGCACGCTGGCCTGGAACGCCGGCGCGTTGAGCGCGTTGCCCGTGCCGATGACCAGCGAGACGGCGAACAGCGTCCACAGCGGCGCGTCGGTGGCGACGAGCGCAGCGAGCGCCACGCTGAAGACCATCTGGATGGCCTGCATGGCGATGAGGTACCGCTCACGAGGGAACCGGTCGGCCAGCACGCCGGCGGGGATCGACAGCACCAGCAGCGGGCCGAGCTGCATGAACACGAGCAGCCCGACCAGCGCGGCCGACCCCGTGCGGAACTCGATGTACGCCGGCAACGTGAAGTTCTGCATCCACGTGCCGATGTTCGACAGGAACAGCCCGAACCAGATGAGCCGGAACTCCCGATAGGCGAGCGCGGCGCGCGCCGTCCCAGGACGGTGCGAGTGGGGGAGGGTTGCGACGTCGGACATGGGCGGGTGAGCGATCGTCCAACGTACCGACCATCCACCGCCCGCTACGGGACGGATGCGACCATCGACAGCCCATGACGCAGGACATCGGTCACACCGCAGGGACCAGCGGCGATCGGCTCGAGCGGTCACCGCTGGCGCCGCTCGCCGAGTGCCCGCTGTGCGGTGGCCGCCTCACGCCCGAGCACGCCCACCAGCGCTGTCGCGCCTGCGGCTGGCGGGACTCGTGTTGCGACTGAGCTGATGGCTCGCTCCGCTCGCGGGGCCGGGCACGGCCGGCCTGACGATGCGTGCTCGCTGCGGTCGGGGGCCAAAGCGCGCACGTGATCTGAGGGTTCGCTCCGCTCGCGGGGCCGGGCACGGCCGGCCTGACGATGCGTGCTCGCTGCGGTCGGGGGCCAAAGCGCGCACGTGATCTGAGGGTTCGCTCCGCTCGCGGGGCCGGGCACGGCCGGCCTGACGATGCGTGCTCGCTGCGGTCGGGGGCCAAAGCGCGCACGTGATCTGAGGGTTCGCTCCGCTCGCGGGGCCGGGCACGGCCGGCCTGACGATGCGTGCTCGCTGCGGTCGGGGGCCCGAGCGCTCGCTGGTACTTTCACGACATGACGATGCAGGCGGGACCCGTCAACGACTCGATGGCCGCACTGACCAGGGGGGCGGCTGACCGCTACGGAGACCGCGTCGCCGCTCGCTACAAGCGCGGCGACGACTGGGACGAGATCACCTACGCCGAGCTCTGGGACCGCGTGCAGGGCGTCGCGCTCGGGCTCGTCGACCTCGGTGTCGGGGTCGGCGACCGCGTCTGCATCCTCGCCAACACTCGTCTCGAGTTCACGATCGCCGACCTCGCCGCCTCGACGGCCGGTGCGATCGTCGTCCCGGTGTACCCCACCAACTCGGCCGACGAGTGCGAGTGGGTCGTCGGCAACTCCGGGGCGACGCTGATCGTCTGCGAGAACGAGTCGCAGGTGGCCAAGATCGACGAGGTCCGCTCACGGCTGCCGGACCTGCAGCACGTCGTCGTGATCGACGGTCACCCCTCGGGCACGATGACGCTGGAGGAGGTCGCCGCACGCGGCGCCGACGGCGACGCGTCCGAGCTCGAGCGGCGTGCCGCGGGCGTCGGTCCGGACGACGCCTGCCTGATCATCTACACGTCGGGGACGACCGGTCGCCCGAAGGGCGTCGTGCTGACGAACAAGGGGTTCGCTGCCGGCCGCCGGGCCGCCGTCGACATGGCCCTGTTCGGCGACGGCGACGTGGTGTACCTGTTCCTGCCGCTGGCCCACGTCTTCGCCCAGCTCATCCAGGCCGACTGCGTCGAGGTCGGGGCGACGATCGCGTTCTGGGGTGGTGACGCCACGCAGATCGTCCCCGAGCTGGGCGTCATCAAGCCGACCGTGCTGCCGTCCGTCCCGCGCATCTTCGAGAAGGTGTACGCCCTGGCGATGGGCATGGTCCCGCCCGGCGACGAGGCCAAGGTGGAGCAAGCGATCCAGCTCGGCTTGGCCGTGCGCCGGGCCCGCCGGGCCGGCGAGGACGTGCCGGAGGAGCAGGTCGCGGCGTTCGAGCAGGCCGACAGCGAGATGTTCGCCCTGATCCGTGGCATCTTCGGCGGCAACGTGCACCTCGCCATCTCCGGAGCCGCGCCGATCGCCTCGGAGATCCTCGAGTTCTTCTACGCCGCCGGCGTGCCGGTGTTCGAGGGCTGGGGCATGACCGAGACCACCTCGCTCGGCACGCTGAACCTGCCGGACGCCTTCCGCTTCGGCACCATCGGTCGACCGGTCGACGGGGTCGACGTCCGCATCGCCGGCGACGGCGAGATCGAGATCGCCGGCGACATCATCATGCGTGAGTACTGGCGCAACCCCGAGGCCACCGCCGACACGATGACCGACGACGGCTACCTGCGAACGGGTGACCTCGGGTCGATCGACGACGACGGCTACGTCTCGATCACCGGGCGCAAGAAGGACATCATCATCACGGCCGGGGGCAAGAACCTCACGCCGGCCAACCTCGAGGGCGACCTGCGCCGATCGCGCTGGATCTCCCAGGCCGTCATGTACGGCGATCGCAAGCCGTACCCGGTGGCGCTGATCACGCTCGACCCCGAGGAGATCGTCCCCTGGGCGCAGCAGCACGGGCTGCCCACGGACATCGGCGAGCTCGCCGAGACGCCGGAGCTGACCAAGCTCATCCAGGACGAGCTGGACGCCGCCAACTCCCAGTACGCCAAGGTCGAGCAGATCAAGCGCTTCAAGGTGCTCGATCGTGACTTCGCCGTCGAGACGGGCGAGCTGACCCCGTCCTTGAAGCTCAAGCGCAACGTCGTCTACGACAAGTTCGGCTCGGCGTTCGACGACCTCTACGCCTGATCGCCTCGCTCGCTCCGAGGACTCCGTCCGCTGCGGAACCATGCGAGCCTGCCGGGAGCTCGCTTCGGTCGCAGAGGGCCGGGCCGGGCAAGGCCGGCCTGACGCCACGAGCTCACGGTGTCGGGGGCCGAAGCGTCGATCTCTTGACGGTCAGTCGGCGAGCATCTCGGCATACCCCTCGAGCGTCGAGGCCGGCCCGCTGACGATGAAGCTGGTGATGCACGTGTCGCGCCACTTGGCCAGGTCGTCGCGGATCTTCTCGGGCGGACCGACCAGTGCCACGTCCTCGACCATGGCCAGCGGGATCTCCGCCGCCGCTTCGGCCTTCTTGCCCTGCAGGTAGAGCTCCTGCACCTTGAGCGCGACGTCCTCGTAGCCCATGCGTGCGAACACCTCGAAGTGGAAGTTGGCGCCGCGAGCGCCCATGCCGCCGGCGTAGAGGGCGACGAACGGGCGGATCATGTCGGCGCAGGCGTCGACGTCGTCGCCCGGGATGATCAGCAGGTTGGAGACGACCTCGAACCGGTCGGCCTTGCCCGGGTCGCCCGCCGCCGAGAAGCCCTTGGCCAGGCACTCCCGGTAGAAGCCGTCCTCCTTCGGGGCGAAGAACAACGGGAGCCAGCCGTCCGTGATCTCGGCGGCAAGGGCGACGTTCTTCGGGCCCTCGGCGGCGAGGAAGATCGGGATCTCCGAGCGCAGCGGGTGGACCGTCGACTTGAGCGGCTTGCCGAGCCCGGCGCCTCCCGCCAGCGGCAGGTCGTAGAACTCGCCGTGGTGCTCGAGCGGCTCCTCGCGCGCCACGATCCGGCGGATGATGTCGACGTACTCGCGGGTGCGAGCCAGCGGGCGCGGGTAGGGCTGGCCGTACCAGCCCTCGACGACCTGGGGACCGGATGCGCCGAGCCCGAGGATCACCCGACCACCCGACAGGTGGTCGAGCGTGATCGCCGCCATCGCCGTCGCCGCCGGCGTGCGTGCGGACAGCTGGATGATGCCGGTGCCGAGGCGCAGCCGCTCGGTGTGCGCGCCCCACCACGCCAGCGGGGTCAGGGCGTCGGATCCGTAGGCCTCGGCGGTCCACACCGAGTCGAAACCGAGCCGCTCCGCCTCCTTGATGCCCTCCAGCGCCCCGGCCGGCGGCCCGGCCGACCAGTAGCCGGCCCCGTACCCCAGCGTGATGCGACGATCCATAGTCGCCGACGGTAGACGCCGGGGTACTACGGTCACCGACGTGAGCGACTTCCAACCGCCAGCCCAAGATCCTCCGCCGCCGGGGCCGCCGTCCTACTCGCCGCCGCCCGGCGTTGCGCCGGCGGGGCCGGGCACGGGGTATGTACCGGTGCCGGTCGGGCAGGTGCCGCCCCGTCTCGGTGGCGCGTACTACAGCCCGGGGCTGGTCATCCTGCTGTCGATCGTCACCCTCGGCGTCTGGACCTTCCTGTGGTCGTATCGGACCAACGAGGACCTCAAGCGGTACAACGGCGACGGGATCGGCGGTGTGCTCGCCGTCGTGCTCAACCTGCTGCTCGGCGTGGTGCTGATGTTCACGATCCCCAACGAGATCAAGAACATGTACGAGCGAGACGGGCGTGAGAGCCCCGTCCGGGCCATCTGGGGCCTGTGGTTCCTGCTTCCGATCATCGGGCTGTTCATCTGGTACTTCAAGGTCCAGAACGCACTCAACGACTTCTGGTTGAGCAAGGGCGCCCAGCCGGAGTGATCCCGGCCGCCGCACCGGCTCTTGTGCGGCGCTCTCCACTGCGTCAATGATGGACGCCAGCGCAGCAGGGAGGTGACAGTGAACGTCGCATCGATCCTGTCGACGAAGGGAGCGACCGTCGAGGTCGTTGGCCCGGACACCTTGGCCAGCGTGGCCGTGCACCGCATGGCCAGTCGCAACATCGGCTGCTTGGTGGTGGTCGGCGCCGACGACCAGCTGCTCGGCGTGCTCGCCGAGCGCGACGTCCTGCGGGCGATCGACCGCCACGGCGACGGGTTCTCCCGCCTGCACGTGAAGGACGTGATGGCCCGCAACCCGGCCACGTGCACCGTCGGCGACGATCTCTCGGAGGTGATGCGTCGGATGACGTCAACCCGCCAGCGCCACTTGCCCGTTGTCGACGACGACCGGCTCGTCGGCCTCGTGAGCATCGGCGACGTGGTCAAGCACCGCCTCGACGCGCTCGAGCTCGAGACCCACGTTCTGCGTGACGTCTACCTGGCTCGGAGCTGACTGACGCCCCACCCATCCACACCGAGGATGGTCAGTGGCCGCCGGCCGTCAGTGGCCGGCGTCGAAGGTGACGGGGAGGTGGTCGGGGCCGAAGATCCCGACCGCGTTCGGCTTCCAGGTCGGCTGACCGTCGAGGGCCAGGCCGGGCATGCGGCGGGCCAGCAGCGGGAGGGCCTCCTGCAGCTCGGCGCGCGCCAGCGCCGCGCCGAGGCAGTAGTGGATGCCTGATCCGAACGTCAGCTGGGGCTGCTTGTTCGGCTCGCGGGTGATGTCGAACCGCTCGGGGTCGCTGAACACCGTGGGGTCGAAGTTGGCGGTGGCCAGCGACGTCCCGATGAACGTGCCCTTGGGGAACAGCACGTCCCGATACACGATGTCCTCGCTGGCGAAGCGCGCCGTGCCGCGCACGGCGCCGAAGTAGCGCATCGTCTCCTCGACGGCGCGTGGCGCCAGGTCGGGCTGCTCGGCCAGCAGCTTCCACTGATCGGGGTGCTCGGCGAGCAGGGCCACCGAGCAGCCGAGCTGGTTGCGGGTCGTGTCGGTCCCGGCGATGATCACCGCTTCGACCATCATCACCAGCTCGGCGGTCGAGAGCTTGTCCCCGGCTTCCTCGGCGGCGATGAGCTCCGTGAGCAGGTCCTCGGCGGGCTTGTCGCGCCGCTCGGCGATCAGCCCGCGGGTGTACTCGTCCAGCTCGTCCTCGGCGGCGCTGATCAGGGGCAGGTCCTCGGCGAGGTTGCCGTTGAAGATCCGCAGGACGTCAGTCGCCCAGCGACTGAACAGCTTCCAGTCCTCCTTGGGCGCACCGAGCAGCTCGCAGATGATCGGGATCGGGTACGGCTCGCAGATGTCGACGGCGATGTCCGCTCGGCCGCGCGACGCGACCTCGTCGACGAGGCCGTCGACGACCTCGCGCATGAACGGCCGCAGCCGGTCGGCGACGCGCGGCGAGAAGGCCCGGCCGACGAGGCGACGCAAGCGGGTGTGCTCGTCGCCCTCCGCCGACAGGATCCCGTTCGGCCGTTCGGCCATCGCCTCGGGCGGGGCGACGCCGGACAGCTCGAAGATCTTCGATGTCGCGCTGTGCCACCGCTTGTCGCGCAGCATGGCGCTGACGTCGTCGTAGTGGAGGATCGAGAACCCGATCGCGTTGCGGGCGATCCAGCTCTGCTCGGACGCCAGCTGCCGCTCCTCGCGGGTGGCGGTGCGACTGCGCGCGCCCTCCTCCTCCAGAACGGGGAGATCGAGGTCGCGCGCCAATGTCGGGGTTCCCATGCGTACCGACGGTAGCTCCGTCGAGGACCGTCGGGTCCCCCAGCAACTACGGTCGCCGCGGTGCGCCCTTGGGGGGTGGGAAACGTGGCCCGAGGGCGCCTGGCGACCGTCGACTCGACGCGGCTCGTGTCGGGCGCCACGGTGGTCGCGCTGTTCGTCGTCCAGCTCGTCTGGTTCCCGTTGCCGCTCGGGCTGTGGATCGACGGCCTGGCCCGCGGCGTCCTGGGGGCGATGCTGGCCATCGGGATGGCCCTGGTGTACCGGGCCAACCGTGTCGTCAACTTCGCCCAGGCCGACCTCGGTCAGGTGCCCACCGGCTTCGCCGCCGCCTTCATCCTGTTCTGGGGTCTGCCGTACCTTGTCGGGCTCGGGCTCGGGCTGGTGCTCGCCGTGCTGCTCGGCGTCGTCGTGGAGCTGGGAATCGTGCGCCGGTTCCGCCACTCGCCGCGGCTGGTCGTCACCGTCGCCACCCTCGGCATCAGCCAGCTCCTCGTCGTGCTCGGGATCCTCGTTCCGCGCTGGTGGGGCCGCAACCTGGCCAGCGAGCGCATCGCTCCGCCGCTCGACTGGACGTGGACGATCGGGCCCGTGATCCTCAACGCCAACCACCTGATCGCCCTGATCGTGGGGCCGATCTGCATCGCCGGGGTGGCGTGGTTCCTCAGTCGCAGCCGGCTCGGCACGGCGATCAGGGCAACGGCCGAGCGCACCGATCGGGCGGCCATGCTGGGGATCCCGACGGCGCGGCTGAACACGGTCGTGTGGGGGATGGCGGCGCTGCTGTCGTTCATCGCCCTGTTCCTCAAGGCCGGCATCAGCGGGGTGCCGATCGGGTTCGCCGCCGGTCTGCCCCTCCTGCTGCAAGCGCTCGCCGCACTGGTGATCGGACGACTGGAGCGGCTCCCGACCGTGGCGTTCGCCGCCATCGCCCTCGGCCTGCTCGAGTTCGGCGTCCTGAACAACAGCGACTCGCCCGCGCTGGCCTACCCGATCATGGCGGCGGCGATCTTCGTCGTGCTCCTCGTCCAACCCACCAGCAGCGCGCGGCGGGACAACGACTCCACGAGCAGTTGGCGCGGTGCCGAGGAGGTCCGCCCGCTGCCGGCGGCGGTGCTCACCGATCCCGTCGTCAGCACGGTGCGGTGGACGCTGGTGGCGACGGCCGTGCTCGCCGTGTTCCTCGTGCCGCGCATCTTGCCCGTCGGGTACGTCATCAAGGGGACGGCGCTGATCGCCTTCGCCATCATCGGCATCTCGCTCGTCGTCCTGACGGGGTGGGCGGGGCAGATCTCGCTTGGGCAGATGGCGATCGTCGGGCTCGGCGCCGCCGTCAGCGCCACGTTCACGTCGCGCTGGAGCATCGACCTCAACCTGGCCCTGATCATCGGGGGGGTGGTCGGCGGGCTCGCTGCCTTCGCCGTCGGGGTGCCGGCGCTGCGGTTGCGTGGGCTCTACCTCGCCGTGACGACGTTCGCGCTGGCCCTGGCGACGGAGCGCTGGCTGCTGAACAGCACTTACTTCGACTGGTTCCCGGCGCCCGACGAGCGCTTCGAGCGTCCGCCGCTGTTCGGGCGGATCGACGTCGAGTCGCCGACGGCGTTCTACTTCTACTCCGTTGCCGTGCTGGCCGTCGTGTACGTCGCGGTGCGCGGGATCCGCCGGTCCCGGACCGGTCGGGTGATCATCGCCATGCGGGAGAACGAGCGGGGCGCTCAGGCCTACGCGGTGCCCGTGGTGCGGGCCAAGCTCACGGCGTTCGTCATCAGCGGGGTGGTGGCCGGCGTGGCGGGGGCACTGCTCGTGCACGGCAACCGGTCGTTCACGGGCACTCAGTTCGGTGTCGCCGCCAGCTTCGAGGTGTTCACGTCGGCGGTGATCGGCGGGCTCGGCTCGCTCGGTGGGGCGCTGCTCGGCGCGCTGTACCTGCGCGGGACGCGCTGGTTCATCACCTCGCAGGAGTGGCAGCTGCTGTCCACGGGCGTCGGCGTGCTCGTCGTGCTGCTGATCCTCCCCGGCGGCTTGGGCAGCCTGTGGGTCAAGCTCCGCGACGTCGCCGTCCGCCTGCTCACCCGCCGACGGTCCTGGTCATCGGGGCGCTCGGACTCCCAGGGGTTGGAACAGATCCCGCCCCGAGACGGAAGCCGCCCAGATGGGGGAGCGCCCGTCGGGTCACCGGAACCCGAGCCGGAAGGAGCGCGCACATGAGCCGGTTCACGGCCGCGGTGCGCCACCCGATGACGTGGCTGGGCACGGTGTGCGGCGGTGAGTCCGCCTACCCGCTGGTGGTGCTGTTCGGGCTGAACGCCGTCGACGAGCTCGACCGCACGGCGTTCGGCATCCTCCTGCCGAACATCCGCGACGAGTTCGGACTGGACACCACGACCGTCCTCGCACTCGTCGCGGTGGCGTCGGTCGCCGCGCTCGCCCTGCAGGTGCCGATCGGCCAGTTCGCCGATCGGCTCGCGGCGCGTGCCGCTGGCCATCGCCGGTGCGCTGGTTTGGGGCGTCTTCAGCGGGATGACGGGACTGGCCGTCGGCGTGGTCATGCTCGTCATCGCCCGCAGCGGGAGCAGCATCGGCAAGGCGGTCATCGACCCGACGCACAACTCGCTGCTCGCCGACTACTACCCGATCCAGGCCCGCATCGGCGTCTTCAGCACGCACCGGGCGGCGAACGCCGTCGGCAGCTTCGTCGGCCCGCTGGCCGCCGGCCTGCTGGCCTTCTCGTTCGGGTGGCGCGTGCCGTTCCTCGTGTTCGCCGTGCCCACCGTGCTGTTCGCCTTGCTCGCCTTCCGGATGATCGAGCCGACGCGCGGCCGCTGGGAGCGCCGAGGCCACGGGCGCCGGCGACGAGGTCGTGGTCGACCGGAGGAGGCCGCGCCGTCGTTCGCCGAGAGCTGGCGGACCGTGCAGAAGATCGACACGTTGAAGCGGCTGTGGTGGAGCCTCCCGTTCCTCGCCACCGCGCTGATCGGCTTCGTCGTCCTGGCATCCCTGTTCTACGACGAGCAGTTCGGCCTCGACGAGCGCGCTCGGGGCATCGCCGCCGCCATCGCCGAGCCGTTCCAGCTCGTCGGGCTGGTGGTCGGCACGCGCATCGTCACGCGGCGCTTCCTCGGCGACATGCGCCGGCCTGATCCGCTTCCTGTCACGGGTCGCGGTCGTCACGGCGATCGCCTCGATCGGCTTCGCGCTGGCCCCGAACATCGGTCGTCGCAGTGGCCCTCAACTGCGTCATCTCGGCGGCGCTCTCCGTGCTCGCGCCCGGGCATCCTGGTCGCGCTCTCGCTGGCGATCCCGCCGCGAGCCCGGGCGACCGGGCTTCTCGGTCGCCTCGCTGTGGGTGATCCCCGGCCTCGTGGTCCTGCCGCTGATCGGCTGGGTCGCCGACCACTTCGGCATCCGCTGGGGGATGCTTGTGATGGTGCCGATGTTCATCATCGGTGCGCTCATCCTCGGCACGGCACGGCACGTGATCACCGCCGACATCGCCCAGGTGTGGCAAGCCTCGGCGGCGCGCAGCGAGGCCCTGTACCAGCGCCGTCAGGGTCATGCCGACCTGCTGCTGGTGCGGGCGCTCGAGGCCGGCTACGGCGATCGCCAGGTGCTGTTCTCCGTCGACATCGACGTGAAGGAGGGCGAGATCGTCGCCCTGCTCGGCACGAACGGGGCCGGCAAGAGCACGCTGCTCAAGTCGATCAGTGGTGTCGTCGAGGCCGACCGTGGTGCCGTCGTCCTCGACGGCCGCGACATCACCCACGCACCGCCGAACGAGATCGCCGAGTTGGGGATCAGTCAGATGCCGGGTGGTCAGGGCGTGTTCGGCTCGTTGACGATCGACGAGAACCTGCGCCTCGCGGGATGGACCCGCCGGCGCGACGGGCCCGGCGTCGAGGCGGCGATCGCCGAGGTGCTGGAGCTGTTCCCGGCGCTGGCCGAGCGCCGGTCGCGCTCGGCGGCCGACCTGAGTGGCGGCCAGCAGCAGATGCTCGCCCTCGGCATGGCCTTCGTCGCCAAGCCGCGGGTCCTGCTGATCGACGAGCTGTCGCTGGGGCTGGCACCAGTCGTCGTCGGGCAGCTCCTGCCGCTGGTGCGCCGCCTGGCCGCCGACGGCGTGGCCATCGTGCTGGTCGAGCAGAGCGTCAACGTGGCGCTCAGCGTCGCCGAACGGGCCTATTTCATGGAGCGCGGCACCATCCGCTTCTCCGGTCCCACGGCGGAGCTGCTCGAACGCGACGATCTGCTGCGCTCGGTGTTCCTCACCGACGCCGTCGCGCCGACCGAGGCCGCCGTGGAGCGGGCCGGCGTGCTCGACGACGAGCCCGCCACAGACGCCGCCGTGCTGGAGGTGGAGTCCCTCGTCTGCGAGTTCGGCGGGATCCGGGCCGTCGACGAGGCGTCGTTCGCCGTGGCTCGGCGCGAGATCGTCGGCGTGATCGGACCGAACGGCGCCGGCAAGACGACGGTCTTCGATCTGATCAGCGGGTTCACGCCGCTCGTGAGTGGGCGGGTCGTGCTCGACGGGGTCGACATCACCACGATGAACCCGTCGGAGCGGGCGGCGCGTGGCCTGGGGCGCAGCTTCCAGGACGCCCGCCTGTTCCCCGAGATGACCGTCAACGAGGCGTTGGCCGTCGCCCTCGAGCGGTGGGTGCACAGCCGCAGCGCGGTGGCCGCCGCGTTCCGGCTGCCGATGGTGTTCGACGACGAGGAGCGCACGTCACAGCGCGTCCACGAGCTGATCGAGCTGATGAACCTCGGGGAGTACCGCAACTCATTCGTCCGGGAGCTCTCGACAGGAACGCGGCGCGTGCTGGACCTGGCTTGCCTCGTCGCCCATCGGCCGACCGTCGTGCTGCTCGACGAGCCGTCGAGCGGCATCGCCCAGCGCGAGGTCGAGGCGCTGGCGCCGGTGCTGCGACGCCTGCGCGACGAGATGGGCGCCAGCCTGGTGCTGATCGAGCACGACATCCCGCTCGTCGCCTCGATCTCGGACCGGTTGATCGCCCTCGAGGTCGGGCGAGTGATCGCCAGCGGGCCGCCGGCGACCGTGCTGGAGCACCCGGCCGTGCTAGAGAGCTACCTCGGGACCAGCCAGGTGGCGCGGGAACGTTCGGGGATCAGGGGGTAGACGTGCAACCAGCCAGCGCATCGGGCGCGCGAGACGGTGATGGCGGCAACCGCCAGCTGAAGCGATGGGGGCCGATCGTCGGCGTCCTCGTCGTGGCAGTCGTCGGCGTCATCGTGCTCGTCGTCACGCGCAGTGGTGGTGACGGCGACGACGACACCGTGACGTCGGCGAGCACGACCGCCGCTGCGACGACCGCGCCGGCGTCGACCGCGCCGGCGTCGACCGCGGCGGCGTCGAACCCGTCGACCACGACGGACGACGGCGGATCGGCGCCCGACGCGACCGGCGAGGACACGGAACCGTCGGCGGTCCCGACGACGCCGGCCGAGATCACGTTCCCGCTGTCGTTCAGCGAGGCCGAGGAGCAGGGCATCGAGCTCGACTTCGGCGAGCGGTGCGATCCGCAGACCGGGCGCCTCGCCGTCCCCGACTTCTTCGCCCCGGAGTGCTACGCGCCGTTCGACGGGGACAACGGCGGCGCCACGGCGCCGGGGGTCACGGCCGACGAGATCACGGTCGTCGCCTACATCGGCCAGGAGGCCGACCCGGTCATCAAGTACGTCACCGACGCCATCGACAACGACGACACCAACGAGGACCTGGCCAACACCGCCAGGGAGCTGGTCCGCTACTACGAGACGTACTACGAGCTGTACGGCCGGACCGTCAACCTGCAGATCTACGAGGGCACCGGTGGCGCCCTCGACGAGGTGGCGGCGCGGGCCGACGCCCAGCAGATCGCCGAGGAGTTCCAGCCGTTCGTCGTGCTCGGCGGCCCAGCGCTGACCAGCGCGTTCGCCGACGAGCTGGCGGCGCGCCAGATCATGTGCATCCAGTGCACGCCGGGCCAGCCGGCCGAGTTCTACCTCGAGCGAGATCCGTACGTGTGGGCCATCGACGGCGCGCAGGTGCAGAAGCAGGAGCACGCGCTGGAGTTCATCGAGAAGCAGCTGATCGGAAAGCCGGCGGTGCACGGCGGCGACGCCGTGGCGGGCCAGACGCGGGTGTTCGGGCTGGTGTACCTCGAGAGCAGCGCAGCGTCTCGTCGAGCTGGCCGAGCGGTACGCCGCCGAGATGCAGGCGCTGGGCGCGCCGTTCGTCGAGGTGATCCCGTACCAGCTCGACCCGGCGACGATCCAGCAGACGGCGTCGCAGGTCATCACCCGTCTCAAGGCGGCCGGCGTGACCACCGTGGTGCTCTCCGGCGACCCCGTGGCGCCACGCGACTTCACGCGTGAGGCGACGGCCCAGGAGTACTTCCCGGAGTGGTTCGTCTCGGCGGCGACCCTGTCCGACACGACGGCGTTCGCCCGGACGTACGACCCGCAGCAGTGGGCCCACGCCTTCGGGGTCACACAGCTGGCGGCGCGCAACCGCCCCGGCACCATCGGGTACTACGCGCTGTACCAGTGGTTCAACGGCGTCGAGCCGCCGGCCGCAGACTCGATCGGCGTGTTCCAGCCGCCGTTCGCCGTGTTCTTCTCGACCGCCCAGGCCGCCGGGCCAAACCTGACGCCCGAGACGTGGCGGGACGCACTGTTCGCCGGGGAGGGGACGCAGGCGGCGATCAGCCAGCCGTTCCTGACCTGGGGCGAGCACGGGTACTGGCCCGAGAACGACTACAGCGGCATCGACGACGCCACGGCGATCTGGTGGGACCCATCGGCCACCGGCCCGGACGAGATCCGCAAGGACGGCACCGGCATGTGGCAGTACGTCGAGGGCGGCACGCGCTACCTGCCGGGGCAGTGGCCGAGCGAGGACCTGCTGTTCGTGCCCGAGGGCGCGGTGTCCCTCTACGAGACCCCACCCCCCGGCGAGGACCCCCCCGACTACCCGTCCCCCGCCGGCTGACCTCGCCACTACGGGTTCTCAAGCGTTTTCAGTAGTCACCTGCGAACACGAACTGGGGGAAGAACTGTCGCGTCCAGAGTGCTCGCGACTGTTCTGTCAATTCGTGTTCGCTGGTGAACACTGAAAACGCTTGAGAACCCGTGGGCGGGTTGGAGCGGCGGGAGCCAGACGGGGCGGGGCGTGGTACAACTCGTCCATGCAGGGCTTCGAGAACTTCATCGGGGGGGAACGGGTGCCGGCTGCGGACGGCCGCACCACTCCCGTCGTCGATCCGGTGACCGGGGAGGAGTACGCCACCGCCGCGCTGTCGGGTCCACAGGACGTCGACCGCGCGATGCAGGCGGCCGCCGACGCGTTCGAGACGTGGCGTGACGCCACCCCGTCCGAGCGGTCGCTGGCGATGTTCCGCATCGCCGACGCCATCGAGGCCCGGGCCGATGAGCTGATCGACCTCGAGGTCCGCAACACCGGCAAGCCGATCGGCCTGACGCGGTCCGAAGAAGTCCCGCCGATGGTCGACCAGATCCGCTTCTTCGCCGCCGCCGCCCGCAACCTCGAGGGCAAGAGCGCCGGCGAGTACATGGCCGGGCACACATCGATGCTGCGCCGGGAGCCGGTCGGCGTCTGCGCCCAGGTGGCGCCGTGGAACTACCCGATGATGATGGCCGTCTGGAAGTTCGCCCCGGCGATCGCCGCCGGCAACGCCGTCGTCCTCAAGCCCAGCGACACCACGCCGGCCTCGACGACGCTGCTGGCCGAGATCGCCGCCGAGTTCCTGCCGCCGGGCGTGTTCAACGTGATCTGCGGCGACCGGGACACCGGTCGGGCGATGATCGACCACGACGTGCCGGCGATGGTCTCGGTGACCGGCTCGGTGCGCGCCGGGATGGAGGTCGCCGGCAGCGCGGCGACGCGCCTCAAGCGGGTCCACCTGGAGCTCGGCGGCAAGGCGCCGGTCGTGGTCTTCGACGACGCCGACCTCGAGGCAGCCATCGAGGGCATCTCCGTCGCCGGGTACTTCAACGCCGGACAGGACTGCACCGCGGCGACCCGCGTCATCACCGGCCCTGGCATCTACGCCGACTTCACCGACGCCCTGGCTGAAGCGGCCAAGGGGACGCGCACCGGCCTCCCCGACGACGAGGACGTCCTCTACGGCCCGCTCAACAACTCCACCCAGCTCGAGCGGGTCAGCGGCTTCCTCGAACGGGTGCCCGACCACGCCAGGGTGCTGACCGGCGGGTCCCGGCAGGGCGACACCGGCTACTTCTACGAACCGACCGTCGTCGCCGACCTGCAGCAGGGCGACGAGATGATCCAGGACGAGGTGTTCGGCCCGGTCATCACGGTGCAGCGGTTCAGCGACGAGGACGAGGCCCTGCGCTGGGCCAACGGCGTGGACTACGGGCTGGCGTCGAGCGTGTGGACCAAGGACTTCGGGCGGGCGATGCGGATGGCCAAGCGCCTCGACTTCGGATGCGTGTGGATCAACACCCACATCCCACTCGTCGCCGAGATGCCCCACGGCGGCTTCAAGCGCTCCGGCTACGGCAAGGACCTCTCGGCGTACGGATTCGAGGACTACACCCGGATCAAGCACGTCATGGCGAACATCGAGAGCTGACGACGTGGACACGAACGACCCAGCCGCTCACGACGATGTCATCGTCCTCGACGGCGTGCGCAAGGAGTTCGGCGACTTCGTTGCCGTCGAGCGGGCTGACTTCGCCATCGCCCGCGGGGAGTTCTTCTCGCTGCTCGGACCGTCCGGCTGTGGCAAGACGACGCTGCTGAAGATCATCGCCGGCTTCGAGCGGCCAACGGCCGGCCGGGTGCTGCTCGAGGGCGCCGACGTGTCCTCCGTTCCACCCCACCGACGCAATGTCAACACCGTGTTCCAGCAGTACGCGCTGTTCCCTCACCTGTCGGTCGTGGACAACATCGCCTTCGGGCTGCGGGCCAAGAAGGTCCCCGCCGCCGAGGCCCGCCGTCGGGCCATCGAGATGCTCGACGTCGTCCGCCTCGGCGAGTTTGCCGGCCGCCGACCGGCGCAGCTCTCGGGCGGTCAGCAGCAGCGCGTCGCGCTCGCTCGCGCCCTCGTCAACATGCCCAGCGCGCTGCTGCTCGACGAGCCGCTCGCCGCGCTCGACCTGAAGCTGCGCGAAGCGATGCAGCTCGAGCTCAAGCGGATCCAGCGCGAGGTCGGCATCACGTTCATCTTCGTCACCCACGACCAGGGCGAGGCGCTCACCATGAGCGACCGCATCGCTGTCATGAGCCGTGGTCAGGTCGAGCAGATCGGCACGCCCGAGGAGATCTATGCCGCCCCGGCGAGCATCTTCGTCGCCGGATTCATCGGGTCGGCCAACCTGCTGCCGGGCACCCTGGTCGGTGCCGGGGACGGGAGCGCCGTGGCTCGCCTCGACAGCGGGCAGGAGGTCGTCGTGATGTCGCCCACGTCGGCCCGGCCCGGCGACCCGGTCACCGTCATGCTGCGGCCGGAACGCCTGAGCGCCACGACCGACGCCGCGTCGGGCGGCGATCGCAGCATCGGCGGCGTCATCGAGAACGTCATCTTCCAGGGGTCCGAGCGCCGCCTCATCGTCCACCTCCCCGACGATGCCGAGGTCGTGGCGATGATCGGCGCCGACGACTCGCTGCCCCACGTCGGCCCAGGGGATCCGATCACGCTCCAGTGGGCGCCCGACGCCCCGTACCTGTTGCGCGGTCGGTCGGCCGTCGTCGGGGCGACGACGACGGACGTCGACGAGGTGCAAGCGGCGCTCGACGGCCGCGAGGTCGTCCCGGGCGAGGCCCACCAGGGCGACGATGGTGAGCTACCACCTCCGGAGCGCCGCTTCGGTCGGCGGGTCCTGATCGCCGGCGGGGCCGTCGCCGGCGCGGCGGTGGTCGTCGGTGGCGTCCTCGCCCTCACCGGCGACGGCGGTTCGAGCGAGGCCGAGGAGAGTGGAGCTAGCGGCGACGGAGGGATCGGCACCGGCGACAGCGCCGTGCGCGTCCTGAACTGGCAGGCCTACATCGACCCGACGGAGGACGGCGCCGTCGGCACGCTCGACCGGTTCACGGAGGCCACCGGCATCGCCGTGACGTATGACGAGGACTTCAACGACAACAACGAGGTGTACAACCGGCTCCTCGCCCCGGTCCTCGGCACCGGCGGCGTCATCGACTACGACATCATCTGCCCGACCAACTGGATGGCCGCCCGGCTGAAGACGCTCGGTTGGATCGAGCAGCTGCCGCTCGAACGGATCCCCAACCGGGTCAACCTGGAGGACCGGTTCCTCAATCAGAACTGGGACTACGGCGCAGCGTTCAGCCTGCCGTGGCAGGCCGGCATCACCGGCATCGCCTACGACCCGGCGCTCACCGGGCGCGAGATCCGCAGCATCAACGACCTGCTCGACCCCGAGTTCCGGGGCCGGGTGGCGATGCTCTCGGAGATGCGCGACACCCTCGGCCTCACGATGCTGTCACTCGGGCACGATCCGACGGTCGTCGACGAGGAGGGCGCCTTCGAGGCGCTGGAGGTCATCTCCCAGGCGACCGCCGACGGACAGATCCGGGCCTTCACGGGCAACGAGTACCTGCGCAGCCTGGCGAGCGGTGACTTCGTCGCCTGCGTGGCGTGGTCGGGCGACATCGTGCAGCTGCAGTACGACCGGCCCGACATCGAGTTCGTCATCCCCGAGGAGGGGGGGATGAGCTGGTACGACACGATGGTCATCCCCAAGGGCGCTCCGAACGCCTACGCCGCCGCCGACTTTATGAACTTCGTGTACGACCCGGTGCAGGCGGCGCAACTGACCTACTGGGTGCAGTTCATCCCGCCGGTCAAGGGCGTGCGCGACGAGCTGATCGCCATGGGGGGAGATGCCGCGGAGCTGGCCGACAGCCCGATCCTGTTCCCCGACGACGAGGAGTCCGCTCGGCTCAGCGTCTTCGCCGACCTGCCCGCCGAGCTCGACGCCGCCTTGACCGAGCGCTTCCTGTCGATCACCGGCGGGTGAGCTCGATGGCTGCCGACACCGTCACCGACGACCGCAACGTCCGCGCCGGGCGGAAGATCCCGTACGCGCTGGTCCTGCCCGGGATGCTGTTCACGTTCGTGTTCTTCGTCATCCCGCTGATCACGCTGCTCAAGATCTCGCTCTCCACGAAGCCGGACCGCCTCCTGCCCGACTACGAGCTGACGTGGGAGTGGTCGAACTTCTCGACCGCCTTCACCGACTTCGGGAGTCAACTCGTGCGGGCGTTCGTCTACGCCGGCATCGCCACCGTCCTGGCGCTGCTGATCGCCTACCCCGTGGCGTACTTCATCGCCTTCAAGGGCGGCCGCTATCGAAACGTTCTGCTCGGCCTGGTGATGGTCCCGTTCTTCACCAGCTTCCTGCTGCGGACGATCGCTTGGCAATCGCTGCTCAACGACAGCGGTCCGGTGATCGCCTTGATCGAGCTGCTGCACATCGACGGGATCCTCGAGACGATCGGCGTGCTGGACGACGGTCGGTTGCTGAACACCCAGTCCGCCGTGATCGGCGGCCTGACCTACAACTTCCTGCCCTTCATGCTGCTGCCCATCTACGTCAGCCTGGAGAAGATCGACGTCCGCTTGGTGGATGCGGCGTCGGATCTCTACTCGTCGTTCGGTCGCACGTTCCGGCCGTGATCCTGCCGCTGTCCATGCCCGGTGTCTTCGCCGGCACGCTGCTGACGTTCATCCCCGCCACCGGCGACTTCATCAACGCCGAGCTGCTCGGCAACCCGAACACCAGCGTGATCGGCAACGTCGTCCAGACCCAGTTCCTCGAACGCAACGACTACCCGACGGCGGCGGCGATCAGCTTCGTGATGATGGCGATCATCACGGCGCTGGTGCTCGTGTACGCCAAGTTCCTCGGGACGGAGGAGATCGCGTGAGTGAGCGTCCGGGGTGCAGTCCCGCAGTGTGGTCTGAGTGGGCGAGCGAACAGGCGGCAACGGCGTGAGCGAGCGTCCGGGCGGCGTGCGATGGGGGACCGTGGCGCTGTGGATCGTCACGATCTTCGGGTTCGCCTACCTCTTCATCCCACTGATCACGATCGCCGTGTTCAGCTTCAACGAGCCGGAGGGCCGGTTCAACACGCGGTGGCAGCGGTTCACGATCGACAACTGGGCCAACGCCTTCCAGGGCAGTGACTACACGGACGCGCTGATCGTGTCGCTGCGCGTGGCGTTGGTGGCCTGCACGATCGCCACCATCCTCGGTGCGCTGATCGCGTTGGCACTGGCCCGCTACCGGATGCGCGGCGGGGCGCTGCTCAGCCTGCTGCTCGTCCTGCCGCTGACCACACCGGAGATCGTGTTCGGCGCCTCGTTGTTCACGCTGTTCTTCAACCAGGGTGTCGGGCGCGGGTTCTGGACGATCGTCATCGCCCACACGATGTTCTGCCTGTCGTTCGTGGCGCTGACCGTCAAGGCTCGCCTGCGCGGGCTCGACTGGTCGCTGGAGGATGCCGCCGCCGACCTCGGTTCACCGCCGCTGCGCACGTTCGTCAAGATCACGTTCCCGATCATCGTGCCGGGCGTCGTGGCGGCGTTCCTGCTGTCGCTGTCGCTGTCGATCGACGACTACATCATCACGTCGTTCATCGCCGGCAGCGTGTCCACGTTCCCACGTGAGATCTTCGACTCGGCGAAGGTCGAGATCCCGCCGCAGGTGCACGTGATCGCCACGCTGATCATGGTGGTGGCGATCGTGATCCTGGTCGCTGGCACGTTGCTCGGCAACCGCCGCCGAGCCCGCGCCCTGGGCTGACCGGCGCACCGGCCGGCCCACAGCGCGATTGGCTCAGCGTGCCGACGCGGCCACGGCGTCCGACCGGCGGTCGGAGGGACCGCACTAGCCTCGTGCTGACCATGCCGAGAACCGAGGCTCCCCGCATCGCCGTCGCTCCCGAGGGGGCCCCGGAGTGGGTGGCCGAATCGGTCAGCGAGGGCGGCGGCCACCTCGTCGGGCTGGAGGAGGCCGAGGGGATCGTCTGGGCCGATCCTCGCAACCCCGACGCGCTGGCGCACGTCCTCGACCGGGCGACGGCGGCCCGCTGGGTGCAGCTGCCGTTCGCCGGCATCGAGAACTTCGTCCACCTCGTCGATCACGACCACGTGTGGACGTGCGGCAAGGGCGTCTACGCCGAGCCCGTCGCCGAGTTGGCCCTGAGCCTTGCGCTGGCCGGGCTGCGCGGAGTGGGGACCTATGCCCGGGCGCAGGAGTGGTCGCTGCCCGAGGGTCGCAATCTGCTCGGCGCACGGGTCACCATCCTGGGCGGGGGCGGCATCGCGGAGTCCCTCGTGCGCCTTTTGGCGCCGTGGGACTGCCACCTGACGGTCGTGCGACGCAACGTCAGCTACCTCGACGGCGTGGACGACGTGCTCCAGGGAGATCGGTACCCGGATGCCCTCCCCGGCGCCGACGTCGTCGTGCTGGCGCTCGCCCTCACGCCGGAGACGGAGGGGCTCATCGGCGCCGAGGAACTGGCGCTGATGGAGGATCACGCCTGGCTGATCAACGTGGCCCGAGGACGCCACGTGGTGACCGACGACCTGGTCGACGCGTTGCGCAACAGGGTCATCGGCGGGGCCGGGCTCGATGTCACCGACCCCGAGCCGCTGCCCGCCGGGCACCCGCTGTGGACGCTCTCGAACTGCATCGTCACGCCGCACGTCGGCAACACGCCCGAGATGGCAGTACCGCTGCTGGCCGAACGGATCCGCGCCAACGTCAAGCGGTTCGGTGCCGGCGAGGAGCTCCTCGGCCCCGTCGACGTCGACGCCGGCTACTAGTCTGATGGCTCGCTCCGCTCGCTGGGCCGGGCAAGGCCGGCCGTGATCATGGGCTCACTGCGGAACGAACGCTCGGGAACCGTGGGTGAACTCGACGCAGCCGCGCTGGTCGGGCTGTTGGCCGACGACGATCGCCGCCTCGTCGCCGCCGCGCTGACGCTCCGCGCAAATGGGCTCGACGGTGTGGTGGCCGCGACGGGTCTGACGGTGGATCGAGCGTCGAAGGCTCTGTCCCGGTTGGTCGACGGTGGGCTCGTCGCGAACGGCGACGACGGTGTGCTCGTGATCCTCGGCGGGGCGTTCCAGCGGGCGGCCCGTTCGGCGCTGGCGCGACCACGGAACGAGGAGCACGCCGATCAACCAGCGGCCCGGCGGCGGGTGCTCGACGCCTTCGTCGCCGATGGCCGGATCACCACGATGCCGTCGGCGCGCGGCAAGCGCCGGGTCGTCCTCGATTGGGTCGCCCAGGACTTCGAGCCCGGCCGGCGCTATCGGGAGGATCACGTCAACGCCATCCTTGCCGTGCGCCACGACGACGTCGCCGCGCTGCGGAGATACCTCGTCGACGAGGAGCTGATGGCCCGCGAGAGCGGCGAGTACTGGCGCATCGGCGGCAGCGTGACGTGACGCTCTACGACGAGCTCGGGCTGCCGCCGACCGCGTCGGCGATCGAGGTGCGCGACGCCTACCGCCGCCGGGCCCGCCAGCTGCACCCGGATCGCGGCGGGCGCGATGCAAGCGCGATGGCGGCGCTGAACGACGCCTACCGGGTGCTGCGCGATCCCGGGCGCCGTGCCGTGTACGACCAGTCGCTGCGCCAATTGGCCGGGTCAGCGGCCGGTCGGACGACAGCGCCGCGGTGGACGACGACGCCGGCGACCGACCCGTCGGTGCGCCGGCCGTCGCAGCCGCTGCCGCCGGCGCGCTATCCGTGGAAGCTGGTGGTCGGCATGTTCCTGATCGGCGTGGCCGTCGTGCTGATCGGGGCCGCGCTCTACAAGCCAGCTGCCGAGCCGCCGCCGGACAACCTGCTCGGTCCGGGGTCGTGCGTCGTCATCGAGGGCAACGGTGACGCCCGAGAGGTGAACTGCGGGTCGGGCGGCGTGGAGCTGGTCGTCCAAGTGCTGATCCCGATCGACGAGCAGTGTCCGACCGGTACGGCCGGCTACCGCGACCGCCAGGGTCGCGGGCTGGCCTGCGTCATCACGGACGACTGACCCGATCGCCGCGGGCGGCCCGGGTGTCAACACCCGGTGTTGCGGGTAGCGGACGGCGGCGG
>CAWJNE010000003.1:0-112122 GCA_963844175.1 uncultured Acidimicrobiia bacterium | reverse complement strand
GGCGCCCGCGACCTCGGCGCTGTTCGCGCTCAACTGATCTTCGCCGTCGCGCCGTTCGTCGGCGCTGCGATCACGTGGATCGTTCTGGGCGAGCCGGGTGACAGTTGCCCAAGCCGTCGCCGTGGTCCTTGCCGGGCTCGGCGTTGCCACAGTGATGCGGTCAGCGCATCTCCACGAACACCGGCATGAGAGGTGGAGCACGACCACGAGCACGTTCACGACGACGGTCATCACGACCACCACCATCCGGCGCACGACACAGGGCTGCACCAGCATCCGCATCGGCACGAAGTCCTCGTGCACAGCCATCCGCACGTTCCGGACCTTCACCACCGCCACGAGCACGCCTGACCGTCGGCCTTCATCCTTTAGCTGGGTCGGTATTGTTAGCGCCCTTGCCAACAGCGAACGCCCGTTCGTACTGTGCGAAGGGTGACGCGGGAGGCGCTGGACGGCATCCGGCGCTCCCTGGCGATCGGCAACGGCCTCCCGCCGTCACAGATCGAGCTCGTCGTGGACCTCTGCGACCGGCTGCTGTTGAGCGGGAACGCATCGAGACGATCCTGCGGCAGCTCCGGCCGGCGTGGACCGACGCCACGGCGGCACTCAACGAGCTGCACGCGGTCCTCCGGAGTCCGGCTAGCACCGATCGGCCGTTCGGGCGTGCCCGTCTCACCGACGAGTTGGTCGCGCTGGTCGGCGGCCGTCGGGCACCGATCGCCGAGTAGGGGCGGCCGTGAGCTCCGCATCATGCGCTCTCGCCAGTGCCGATCGGCAAGATCGGTCGCGGGACGGCGAGGACCTCGTTCGGGGTCGCAGCGGTTTGCTGCGGATGCGGAACGCGATTCGGTCGGTTGCCGGCCAGCCCGGGCGCGTACCCCACGGCGACGACGAACATCGTGTCGACGCGGAACCCGACGGACCGATCGGCAGGTTCTGCGTGCGAAGTCCTCGCGGACGGTTGCCAGTATTCACCCTGATTCGAGGGGTGGAGCGGTATCGCCGAGGACATCGGCCACATAGCGGCGCCGCTTGTCACGCTTCCGTGACTGCGAGGACACGCCAGGCGTCTGGTATCCCCTTCAACTGGTGCATGCCCCGGTCTTCGAACTCGATTCCCGAGCCGGCGACAAGGTCACGAACGGTTTACCACGAGCACCTCACCAGCATCGGCCAAGCCGGCGACGCGTGCGCCGATGTGCACGGCGATGCCGCGGACGTCATCACCGTCCAGCTCGACCTCGCCGGTGTGTAGCCCGGTGCGGATCTCAAGGCCAGCCCGCGCACCCCCTCACCGCTTGTCGGGCACATTGGACCCGCGGCCTGGTCGTCGAAGAGGGCGAGAAACCCGTCACCCGCGGTGTCGACTTCCCGCCCTCGATGACGTGCCAACTGTTCGCGAATGACGTCGTTGTGGCGATTCAGCAACGCGGCCACGCCCGGTCGCCAAGCTTCGCAGCTTCCGCGGTCGAGCCGACGATGTCGGTGAACAGGATCGTGGCCAGCACGGATCGGATTCAACGGTTGGCCGAACTCCGGTGAGGAACTCCTGAATCTCGGCGACGAGCGCGGCCTGATCGCCTGACCACATCAGCGCATCGCGCCCTGGAAGGAACGCTACCGGGCGCCTGGGATGTGATCGGCCATGTACCCGCGTGCCCCGGTAGCCGCTGGGCGAGGTTGCCGCGCGGATGACCAGCGTCGGCGCCGTGATGGTGGGCAGCACCGACCGGATGTCGGTTTCGAGGAGCATGTCGATCATGGCGACAAGTCCCCGGGCTTCCTGCCTGCCGCTCGTATCGAGCGACCGCGTCGAGGAGCGCAGGATCGTCGAGCATGCTCGGGCCCCACTGCTCAGCCAGCATGCCCTTGCCCATCCCGCGGCAGCTGATCGAGCAAGCGTGCTCGCTCTTCCGCCTCGAAGCCCCACGGATAGTCCAGCGACCGACTGAAGCGGGCGTAACCGTTGACGAGGACCAGTGCTGTCACGCGGTCGGGATAGGTGGCCGCGAACACCGCTGCCATGAACGTGGACGCGAGATCGGCCACAATCGCGGCTCGTTCGACGCCGTTCTCATCAAGGACGACCCGCAGGTCGTCCATCCAGTCTTCGAGAGACGGTAGCAATGAGACCGCAACCGGATCTGACAGGCCAGTGCCACGCTTGTCGAAGGAAATGACGCGGCTGAACGACGAGAGACGCTCGAGCAACGCGGCGAGCGGCGGAAGGTCCCATTGCCCATCGACGTGGCTGAACCACTGTGTCAGCACGACGAGGTCGGTCGAGCCGTCGCCCACAACCTGGTAGGCGATGTATGCATCGCCGTTCCTCGCGTACCGGGTCTCGGGTCGTCTCATCGTCGCCAGTAATCGTAGGTCGCGTCGGGAGCAGGGCAGGTCGACCCAGGGACAGGTGCTAGACGTTCACACTTCTCCGGACCCGCTTGCGGGATCAGGCCGTGCGCCGCCGCAGACGACGCCAGAGGATGGGGCGTCATGTCCGGATCAGGTGCACCAGAAGTTGAGCGGGAGCGTCTCGGGCAGGAGGTGCCGGCGTTTTCGATCCAGATGAGGCCGGGGTTCCGTTGGCGCGACGCTGCGATGCTCAACGTGGTCAGACGCCTTCCGGTCGGCAGCTCGCTCGCGTGGAATCGACGCCAGCTCGCACGACCTGCGCCACCACTGCGCCTCATTGCTGATTTCCGCCGGCTGTTCCGTCACCGCGGTGCAGCACTACCTCGGCCACAAGAACGCCAGCGAAACGCTCGACACGTACTCGCACCTGTGGCCGACCGATGAGGGCCGAATCCGCTCGGCAATTAACGCAGGATTCGCCGCTCAGCCGTCGAGCTGTGTCACGGGTGTGTCATGACTGGACGACGCCGGAGCTGCGCTCCTGCCCAGCCAGCGTGATGACGGTGAGTCGGCCTGTAAGCGGGACACGATCGAGCAGGCTCCGGGACCTGCGACGACGCTCAGAAACACACTCTGAGCTGCGCTTTCTGGTCAGCGCTGAACACCGCTAGTCATCGGAGAACAGACCTGCTGTGCCCTTTCTGTGCCCTCCCGAACGCTCACGGGGACGTCACCAGCACCGCTGAGGTCGTCGCTCCCGCATGTGCAACTCGGGCCGCGGTGCTCGCGCCTGCTCGACTCGGCGAGGGTGCTACCGGCCGGTACCGGCGAGCAGTGGCACCGCTGAGCGATCACGCACGGCGATGCGGGACGTCATCAGACCGGCGATGCTCGCATCGTCACGTGCCACACGTGTCGTTCGAGAAAGCCTGAAACGTGACTGCGAAGAGCGGAGCGACGACGAAAAGCGCGGCGCAGATCAGCGTCACTGGCACTACGGGTCGGGTGCGCTTGAAGAGCGCAACAATGCCCGTCATCAACGTCGCAATACCGAAAACGAAGGCGCCGAGCGCCATGTTGTCAGGTGCCTCTCCCCCCGAGTCGCAGAACTGCCTGTTGAGGATCACGATGGCGATGATCATCAGAAGCAGCGATGCGCCGCAGGCGGCAAGGCCGCCGAGGAGTAGCCAGCGGTCCCGCTCAATCATTGGCGCTTGATTGCCCGAGGACGCCGCACAGGTCCGCTACGACCATCAGTGCTCGCAACACCATCAGCAGGTCTCTTCGCGCGTGGGCGTCGCCCCTCGCCGATTGGCCGACATCACTCGCTCATCGTCGCGCGACTTCGGGGCCCTGACGCCGCGCTGCAGCGACGACGGTCCGACCCGACACTCTCGGCGGAACAGATCAACTCGACGGTGCTCGATGCGACGGAACGGCGCCGATCTTCGATATCACGCACTCCGCTGCATCGAGGTGCTGTGCTCGACGAGCAGCGCGAGCCCGTCGGGGGGTGCAGGGCGCCGCGTGAGCCAGCCGGAACGCTTCCATGATCGGGGGCGATCGGGGCGCTCGATGCGCACCACGTGAGTAGGTCGTCGCCGAGATCGAGCTGACGGTGGGTCCAGCAGTCGAACCGTGCTCGGTGGCTCCTCATCTTGGCCGAGGGCGCCGGGAAGGACGGTAAGTGTTGTGCCCCAGGCCGCTGGCGGGCTGGGCCCACAACACTTAAGCTCGGGCTCCGTGAGTCGTGGGCACGGTGTCGTTCAGCGACGAGCGCTCGACTATCTGCGCAGTGAGCCGTTCGGTCGCACGCGCGACGACGAGCCTGTGGGAGTGGCGACGTGGTGGATCTGCGAAGTCGTCTACGGCCACGCTGATGAAACCAACGTCGACGATGTGACTCGTTCGAGGAGCAAGCTGACGACGGCGCAGCTCACCGCGACACGTCGAGCGCTCGCCGGGTTGGAGCGCGACGGGCTCGTGCTGCGCGAGGAGCGACCAGCGGACACGACGTACTGGCGGCACCACCCTGACGACGATCTGCCACAGGTGGTCAGGGCGAGTCGGGCAGCGTGTCGCCATGAGGTCGAGCGACAGCTGGCGGCGGCTCGCGCCGAGCTGGTCGCGCACTTCCCGGATGGTGAGCCGTCCGGTGCTGACGGTGACGCGGGAAAGTGGTGGCACCCTCTATCTGGCCGAGTCGAGCGTGAGCTGCCTGCCGACTGGTAGCTGGCGGAGTCCGAGGATCAACCTGTGGCAGACGACGAAGAGCCGCCCCTGCTGTTGGAGTTCCGGGAGCCGCCGCTCGCTGTGCCGCTCGGGGACTACCAGTCGATGGTCGACGATCTTCGGCACGTCGCTGAGTGCTGTCGCCTTCTCGCCGTGCCCGATGAGGCTCTTGTCGGTGACATCGAGCCCGAGAGGGCGATCGTCATCCACGCCCTGTGGGAGTCAGCGGTGATCACCTACGGGCGATCCTTCGAGGACGGCAAGAGCGCTGACGGGAACGCTCGGACGCCGTTTCCGAGGGAGCTGATCGAGAGCCTGACGAACGATCAGCGTGCGCTGCACGACGAGATCGAAGCGGAGCGGGACTGGCACGTCGCTCACCGCATCAGCGACGCCACGCACAAGGCGCGGGTGATCGTCACCCTTCCGCCGCGGGGCGGCCCGCCTGAGCTGGCCGTGCAAGTGAGAACCGCAACCGCGTCGGTGGATCAACTGAGGGCGGCACAGCTCGCCGAGTTGGCGACGTTGCTCGCCGAGAGCGTCGAGGAGGCGATGCGGCCACTCTTTGGTCAGGTTGCGCAAGCCACGTACGAGCGGTTGCCGCAGGCGTACGCGGAGGCCTCCTAGAGGTTTCGCTGCAGATCGGATGGCGCGCCGATCCGAACGGCTTGCGCGAGAAGCGGAACGCGCGACGGAAGCGACGGGAGCGCGAGTAGCCCCAGCGGCGCGCCGACGGCGATGCTGTACAGTTCGTGCAGGTTGTCGGCGGTGAGCGCTGCAGCGCGCGCAGGCTGGCGGCGACGATGCGTGAGCACCCCACCAGCGTTGCGCTGCTCGCCGCAGCGCACGTCGACACGCCGGACAGCGACACCCGCGCCGCCAGCTCGTTGCGGAGGCGGCCCCGCAGCTCTGCACGCCACGAGGGTAGGTCGTTGCATCTGCAACGGCCGCGGTCGGTGATGAAAGCCCGTGAGAGGTGCCCAGGAGCCATTCTAAGCGACGCAACCGAGCTGGGAGCACCGTGGGGCGCTCGTCTCGACCGGTACGTGGGCCAGGTGGCGCACCTGCGCAACGTGGCCGACAAGTCGGAATGCGCTGCGAATGCACGGCGTGACCGAACGCCACGATCGCCTTCTCGCGCGCTTCGGACTTGGCTCGTTTGCGTTCCTCGGCGGCACGCTGCTCGGGCTCGACGACGTGCTGCCGATTCTGACCAGCGCCGGACTCCGGCTCCTGCTCGTCGAGCGCTGCTGGTCGATTCTGACCAACGTCGGCGGTGACGGTGGTACGGGCGACGCCGAGCACGTCGGCGACGGGCGGCCCATCTGGTACGGGCAGCTCGGGTTGCGGCTGGTCGTGCGGCTCGGGCGTCTCATCTGGTACGCCGCGCAGGTCCCGACTCACGGTCATCGCGCCGACGCCGAGCACGTCGGCGGCCCACTTGGGCCATCGGGCTCGCCTCCCGGCTGCTCGTGCGGCTTGGGTGGCCCATCCGGGCCAAGGTCGCGCTGGACGGTCGCACCGCCGACGGTCAAACGCGATCGACGACGCTTGCAACGGAACGGGTCAAATGACCCCGACAATCTCGACGAACGCAACGACCGAGGGCCATATGACCCTTCGCAGCCGACGCCCGCGCAGCTCACCATTCTCGGCTCGGCTCGGGCAGGCGCCGCCGCTCGACGCGCCCGAAGCGGATCGCGTTCGCCAACCGCCAGCCACCGATGCGCTGATTGTGTTCGAGCAGCATCGGCAGCAACTGACAGCAGCCGGACCCCTCACGATGCTCGTGCAGGGCGAGCGGAGGGCGACGATCGAGCGAGTCGGCCAGCTCGCCACAACCGCAGGCGCAGTGCTCGCGGTTGGCGATCATCTCGGCGCGGCGATGCCGGTACGACCACTCGGCGTACGGCGACCCGCGGCGCGGCACGTCAACGGCGGTACCGATCGGCATCAGTTCGGCGTCGACACCTCGCGTCGGGCGTGGGAGAGTTCGCGGGTGCGCCTCGTCAAGATCACGACCGACGGTGACGGAGGGTCGAGGTTCGAGGAGGTCGAGCTTCCACAGGCCAGTACGCCATACCTGGAGAACGTGCCCCCGCTGCTCGTCTCTGCATCCATGGCGACTACGGGCGTTGTCTTCGTGACCACACCCCCGGAGGTTCGAGAGACTCCGCCCCATCCGCCGCCACAGCGCCAGTTCGTAGTGGTGCTCGAAGGTTTGCTCGAAGTAGAGACAACGGATGGAGAAAAGCGGACGATTGCGCCGGGGATGATCGTTCTCGTCGAGGACGTGGACGGGCAGGGGCACGTCACCAAAGTCGTCAGTCCGACTCCGGCCACCATCATGGCCGTCGCGATCGCGGACTGACCCGACACGCCTACCCGACGGGGGGAGAGACGGCGGCGGGGGTATGTCCCGGGCTAGGGCCGGGCCGAAAAAACCCGGCTCGGTCCCGGTCGGCGTTGGCGGCGCCGCCGCCCATTTGCCGGTTGACCTGGACTTTCCCGGCGGCATTGCCGGTTGGTGGCCGGTTCTATTGCCGTCTTCTCCGGGTTGCTGTCGCCGCTATTGCCGTGTGGCGGTGGGCGGCATTGCCGTCGGTCAGCTCGACCAGGGCGGCGGGTCGGGTCGCCACTGCTCGATCGGCTCGAAGGCGGGACGCGTTGACGGTTCGAGCATGGCTCCGGTGCCGGGCGCTGGCGGGTCCCAGTCATCGCCGAGCACGTCGGCCAACGCCTTGCGCGGCCCGTCCCACCACTCGCAGCCCGACAATGGCTCGTCGCTCATCGCCGCTCAGCCTTTCAGGACGGCGACGCGCCAGCTGCCGTCGAGCAGTCGTCGAACTTCGGCACGGTCCAGCACAGCGTCTTCGACGAGCTGCATCGCCTCGACGGCGCGGGGATGCGTGAGAGCCCGCCAGGCGATGAGGTCGGCGTCAGGTCGATCGAACTGCCCCCAGTGCTTGGCCATCACGACGTCGCCGTGCAGCAGGCGGGGGTCACGATGCCGCGGACCTCCGGCGATGCGCGTCACGATCAACCCGAGCGGGCGTCGCCCCAGACGCTGACGGGCGGATCGTCCTGCCAGCCGTCGAGGTGCTGTACGTGCCCGTTGAGTGCTCGTGGTTCGGGCTCGCGCTCGATTCGCAGGCCGTCGCCGTGTCGTCGCTGTTCGACGGCTCGACGTGCCCGGTCGAGCAGCGGGACGAGACCGGCGGTGGCTTTGTTGACGGCGTGGCCCCCGGTGCGAACGTCGCCGTGCACGAGCTGGTACGGCGGGGCGCCGACGCTGGCGGTGCCTTCGACGACCGCCACGTGATCGAGCACAACGTCCCGGTGGACGCGCAGAGACCCGACGAAGTTGGTGCCGGGGCTGATGAAGGCACCGTGCTCGTGTGTGGGTCGTCGTCGAGCACACCGACGGCGATGAGCCGTCCGTCGCGGGCGCGTTCCAGATGGACGACCTGGCCGAGTCGATGACCGGTGTGCTGCCGGTCGATCGGGATGTCGCTGGCCTGCTCGTGCCGCCAGTCGCCTGGGTGGTGGACGTTGGAGAGTCCCTGGACGGCGGGCCAGACGGGGCGGTGGTACATGGCGCCGTCGGCGGCGGCGAGTTGAGCCATCGACAGTGCATCGAGCAGTCATCGTCATGCCTTTCGTGTGCGTTTGCGGGGCGGCGGCGGGATCGGCGGGGTGACCCAGCGCGCTGGTGGCGGACGGCGTGGCAGCGACGCTGGCGCACCGGAAGCGCAGCTCCTCACGGCGAGAGCGAGGCGCTGCGCCCCGTCGAGTCCATGCCACCCGATCGGGTGTCGGCGGCTCGCTGAACGTTGGAGCGGCACGATCACGTGGCCCGTCGAGCCAGGCGCGCAGCTCGTCGAGGCGTGGCGTCCTCGTCGTCACGTTCGTCATCGTGGGTCGCCGGACTCTGCTCGTCAAGGTCGATCGGGCTCGGCGTGGCGCACCCCTCGATGCGAGCAGTCACGATCGCGGTCAATCTGTCGGGCGATGGCGGGGTCCGTGAGTTCGCTTCCGCTGGCCTGACGATCCGTGATCGTGGCTCGCGTGGGCGTCTGAGCAGGCCCTTCAACCGATGCGGGCCACTTTGGGACCCTGATGGACTCGCAGTGGCGGATCGTGTTTCAGACCGACGAGTCGGCGATTGGCCGTACGGAGATACGGGAGACTCCAGCCGCCTTCCCGAGTCGGGTCGCATCATTTCCGTAGCGGAGGCAGTGCGGACTTTCGCAACTAGCGCACTTTACGCAGCTCCACTGGAGCTACCGGCGAGCAGGATTCCGAAGGCGCTCGAGATCCTCTATCGTTCTGGCGAGCATGCACTCGGGAGGTCGTTCGACGAACGCTTCGTCGAATCGTTCATCCCGAGGTACGCGGACTTGGCTCCTGACGAGCTGCATACCTCAAGATTGAACTCTCCGGACGTCACATCTGGCACAGGCGCCGAGCGTCTGATGATCTCGTAGCGCAACGGTGTCCAGGTCCTCGCCGAACCACTGCTCGGTCGCTGATTCGAATCGACGACAGTGATGCGTCGCCTCGCGGGCTGTCTGCCACGCTCAGCAAGACCGGCGGTCGGGATGTCGCAGCTCGATCGGTCGCCGCCGCTATCGCAGATTTGGCGCAGCCTCGAACGCGATGCGGATGCTGGAGTCTCCCGACCGTCACCAGGATGGCGATTCTGACCGCCGATCTCGACGGCATCGTCGCCGCTTGGCAGCGTCGACCTGTCCGACGCGCGGCAGTTCTTCAAGTTCGACGCGTCGCCTCGTCCACGTGCCGCCGATCAATGCTCGATCGACGCCGGAGGCATCGTCGGCCGCCACGCCGGAGACGGCATCGATCGCCTACGTCCTCGCCGAAACCAGCCGAGTCCGAATCCGGTGCCGTGCGAGCGTGCATCATCGCCACGACGAGTCTTCGTCGCGCTCCTCGCCGACGATCGCTGACGCGGATGCCGACATCTCTGCGCCCGACATCTCGTTGCGATTCGGGACTGCACTCGGGAGCCACCCTGTACATGGGATCGGATCCTGTCGTGCGCGGTCGAAGCGAAGTCACCGCGCTGGGCGACGAGATGAACGAAGTCAGCGAGGATCGAAGCCTGCGCGACCGGCGGCCGATCCCTCGCCTCCAAAGCCCTCATCGAACGACTCGACCGCCGACGGACGCAGCCGCCGCTCGGACATCGACGCCTCCCACACGAGCTACACCCAACTCGGCAATCTCGACACTGCAACCGAGAAGGCACGCAGAGACGCACCCTCCATCCCCGTCTGCGACATCACCGGACCCACCCTGCGTCATGTCGCCGCCAGCTCGCTGATCGCAGGTGGGTTGAGCGTCGCTGCGGTGCAGGCGGTGCTCGGTCATGCCACGCCGTCGGAGACGTTGGACGTCTACACCCATCTCTGGCCAACCGATGAGGACCGGACCCGCGCAGCGATCGAGTCGTCCGCTCGGGCGTGGCTGTAGCGCTCGCCGCTTCCGGCTGTGCCCTGGCTGTGCCCCGCTGGTGCCCCTGAACTGCATAACCGCAGCTCAGGGGCACCGTGACGGTGAGTCGGCCTGTAAGCGGGATCCTGTGGCCGCCGTCGGCGGCTGGTGACCATCCATCTACGCGGTCTACCCGGAGGTGCACGACCCGGTTCGCACCGGGTCGAGCGGGCGGGCCACCCATCCTCCTGCTCGACCTTGCTCCGGGTGGGGTTTGCCGAGCCGCCCGGGTCACCCCGGACGCTGGTGCGCTCTTACCGCACCGTTTCACCCTCACCTGTGACCGGTCGCCCGGTCCATCGGCGGTCTGCTCTCTGTTGCACTGATCCGTCAGGTCGCCCCGACCTGGCTCTCGCCAGCACCCTGCCCTGTGGAGTCCCGACTTTCCTCGACCCGTCCGCGGGTGCGGACAGACCGCGGCCACCCGGCCGACTCACCGTCGACGGAGAGCATACGCAGCCGGTCCGCGGCACGATCGGTGGACACCTCACCGGACTGTCGCAGCACCGGGTCGCGGAGGTCAGGCGGTGCAGGTGGCGTCTTCGTAGACGTAGGCGTTCTCGGCCGGCGTCTCGACGGCGAAGCTCGACCGGGTGCCGGCTTCGTTGGGGGCACCGATGATGAGCTCCGTCGCCGTCAGCGACCCGAACCGGGACGGGATGGCGTACAGCAGCGCCCGTCCGCTCTCGTCCGGGGTCAGCTCCTGACCCAGCACGACGGGGCTGACGTACCCCTCCGGCGTCCCGGTCATCAACATCGCCACCGCCGCGCTGTGGCGGGCGTCGATCGCGCCGAGCTGCGCCAAAGGCGGCCGCAGCGCCGGCTCGGCGGCCAGCTCGATCATCTTGTGGTAGGCCGACGACGTCATCGACTCGAAGGCGTAGCTGATCCGCAGCACGTCACCGGCCGGGTCGTCACTGGGTGCGATGCCCTCGGCCTCGTCGCCCGTGACGGCGGCGAGGATGTCGGGCACGACGCGCCGCGTGTACCAGTCGTTGGCGCAGGGGTAGGGCTCGGCGCCGGCCTCCTCGGTCAGCGTGATGAGTTGATCGGCGGCCGCCCGGTGGTCCTCGACGAACCGATCGATGAGCGCCGAGCCACGCGCGTCGAGCTGATCCAAGTCCTTCAGCGTCTGGTACAGGTCCAGGAGCAGGTACTCCATCGACGTCATGGTGCGCAGGATGACTGCGTCGTCGACCTCCGCCGTCGGCAACGGTTCGATCGGCGCGGCGTTGCCCACGCGGCCGGGCTCGCCGCCGCTGGAGCTGGCGCCGCACGCCGCGAGGACGCCGCCGAGGGACGTCAGCCCGGCCAGCTCGAACAGACGGCGCCGGGTGAGGTCGCTCATCCCTGCCCGCCGCCGGCGACGTCGATCGGCTCGGCCTCGTTGTCGAACAGCGCAGCGAAGTCCTCGCCGAGCCCGGCCAGGTCGGCGAGCACGGCGCAATGGCGAGCCTCGACCATCAGGATCGAGGCGATGCTGCGCGACGAATCAGCGCCGGCCAGCGCCCCCAGGGTCTCGCCGTACGTGGCGAGCAGCGTCGACTCCAGGTCGTAGGCCGAGTTGGCCAGCTCCGTGCCGATGGTGGCGAACCCGCTCTCCAGCTCGGTGAATAGCGCTTCGTCCCGCGCGTCGGGGGCGGCCCGGCCGATCTGTCCGGACAGCCGGTCGGCGTAGGCCCGGTGGTTGTCCCGGATGCCGCGCCAGACATCACCGTCGGCTCCGGCTTCGATGGCCACCTGGTAGAGGTCCCGAGCGGTCAACTCGAACGACTGCAGGACGCCCAGCAGTTCGGCGTCGGCGGCGGGTACCCCTGGTTCGGGAACGGTCTCGACCGGCACGGCGGGCACTCTAGGGGGCCGGCGCCGTCGTCAGAAGTCCAGGGCGGACAGCTCAGGGATCCACTCCTCGGCGCGCTCGACGGCCCGCCGCCACGCCGCTCGGTCGAGCGGCGCACCGGGCTCGACGGCGCGCGCCGGGCGCCACGTGGCGTCGGCATCGGAGATCGATCCGTACACGCCCGTGGCCAACCCGGCCAGGAACGCCGCCCCGAGGGTGGTCGCCTCGACCACCGGGGACACCTCCACGGGCCGCTGCGCAGCGTCGGCCAAGGCCTGGGTGAACGTGGGGTTCTGGCTCATCCCGCCGTCGACGCGCAGCTCCCCGATCGTCGAGCCGGTGTCGGCGTCGGCGGCCTCGACGAGGTCGGCTCCGCGCTGGGCGACGCCCTCCAGCACGGCCCGCACGAGATGGGCCCGGGTGGTGCCCCGGGTCACGCCGAGCAACGTGCCCCGCGCGCCGTAGTCCCACTGCGGCGTCCCCAGGCCGAGCAGCGCCGGCACGAAGACAGCGCCGTCGCTGGACGCCACCGAGGCCGCCACCTCGTGGCTCTCGGCGCTCGATGAGAGCACGCCGAGGTCGTCGCGCAGCCACTCGATGTTGGTGCCGGCCGACAGCATGATCGCCTCGACGCCCCAGGTCAGCGCGCCGCCGTGGGACCAGGCGACGATCGGGAAGGTGCCATTGGCGGCGCGCGCGGACGACGCCGGTGGCTCTGGCCCGCGACACACGTCCAGCATCCCGCCCGTCCCGAACGTGATCTTCGCCCGGCCCGGCACGACGCAGCCCTGGCCGATCAGCGACGCCTGCTGGTCGCCGACCAGGGCGGCGATCGGAGGCGCACCCTCGAGGGCGCTCGCCGCACCCAGCACGCCGCTCGAGTCGACGACCGTCGGGAGCATGGATGCCGGGATGCGCAGCGCGTCGAGCGCCCGGTCGTTCCACGCCGTGCCGTCTGCGGCGAGCAGGCCGGTGACTGCGGCGTTCGTGTGGTCCGTCACGTGACACGACCCCTCGGACAGCGTCCACGCCAACCACGAGTCCACGGTCCCGACGCAGAGGTCCTGGTCGCGAGCGCCGGCGAGCTGGTCGAGCAGCCACGCCGCCTTGGTCGCCGTCTGGTTCGGCGCCAGTGCCAGGCCGTGCTCGGCCTTGGCCGTCATGCACTCGACGACGGTGCGCAGGTCCTGCCACCCGAGCGCCGGTCCGATCGGGATCCCGGTCGAGCGCTCCCACACGATGGTCGATGCCCGCTGGCTCGTGATGCCGACGGCGCCGACTGGCTCGGCCGTGACGGCGAGGACCTCGCGGGCGGCATCGAGGACAAGGTCGGCCAACACGCGGCCGTCGAACTCGACGAGGCCCGGCGCCGGCGTCGACGGCGGGAACGACCGTGGTGCCAGCGCCGTGATCCGCAGGTCGGCGTCGACGACGGCGGCACGGACGCTCGTCGTGCCGACATCGACGACCAGGGTGGCGGTCATCGCGTCCGCGATCCCGGCACGAACCCCCGGCTGCGCAGCCGTTGGCCGAGGACGCCCCCCAGCAGGCCGGCGAACGTGGCCACGGTGAGGTTGAACACGACGGCGAACCATTGCACATCGTCGCCGCGCACGAGCCGGACGACGATGAACACCGCCTGCGCCGCGCTGTAGGTCAGGGCGGCCGTGACGATGCCGTGCGTCAGCGGGCTGTCCGTGCGCTGGACCCACGCCGCACACCCCCCGCCGAGCAGGAAGCCGATCACCGCAACGAGCACGAGCCCCGTGGCCAGGCCGCTGTCGTCGTTGTCGGCGGCCCATCGGGCAGCGATCGAGAACGGCACGGCGAACACGAGGCACACGAGCCCGCCGGCCCGCACGGCGGCCCAGTCGAGGCCGATCACGACGGTGCGGACAGCGGTTGCGACGGCCAGGGCGCGGCGCCGAACGGTGACGCCAGGCCGAGCTTGCCCGGGTTGAGGATGCCGTTCGGATCCAGCGCCGACTTCACAGCGGCCAGCACGCCATACGCCGGTCCGAGGGCGTCGGCCAGGAAGCGGGCCCGGTTCAGCCCGACGCCGTGGTGGTGCGACAGGTTGCCGCCGTGCGCCAACACCGCCCGCTGGCCGGCCTCCCACATCGCGATGTACGTGGCTTCGATGTCCTCGGCCGGCGGCGTGGCGGCGAACGTGAAGTAGAGGCAGGCGCCGTCCGGGTAGCTGTGCGACAGGTGGCACGTCGCGGCCCTGGCGTGGGGGACGGCGAGCAGCGCAGCGGGGACGGCCTCGAACAGCTCGTCCAGCCGTGACCACGGCCCGGCGATCTCCATGGTGTCGACGACGAAGCCCTTGGCCGTCAGGGCCTGCAGCGCGCTGGTGTCGTTGCGGTGGGCCAGCCACCCGTCGACGAGCTCGTCGGCTCCGCGTTGCGCACCGATCGCCTCGCACTCGGCCTCGACGACGTCCATCGTCGCCCGCACCAGGCGTTCGTCACCCTCGTCGAGGACCAGCAGGACGGCGCGGGCGCCGTCACCGCCATGGCTGCGGGCGGCCTCGGCCGGGTCGTACAGCCGCAGCACGGCCGGGGTGGCGCCGAGGCGCAGGACCCGCCGGCAGACCTCGATGCCGGCGCCGAACGTGGGCAGCCAGTAGGCGGCCTGCACGGTCGTCGGGGGCACGGGGTGGGCGCGCAGCCAGACCTTCGTCACGACGCCGAGCGTGCCCTCGGCGCCGACGAACAGCTGGGTGAGATCGGGACCGACGGCGGCGGCCGGCGTCCCGCCCGTGCGCACGACGGTGCCGTCGGCGAGGACCACCTCCAGCCCGACGACGAGGTCCTCGACCTTGCCGTAGCGGGTCGAGTACTGCCCGGCGCCACGGCAGGCCACCCAGCCACCGACCGTCGCCAGGTCGAAGCTCTGCGGGAAATGGCCGACGGTCAGGCCGTGCTCGGCCTGCAGCTCCGCTTCGAGGTCCGGGCCGAACGTTCCGGCGAGCACCTCGACCACACCCGACACGGCGTCGACGTCGACGATGCCGGCCAGGCCGGTCACGTCGAGCAGGACGCCACCGAACACTGGCACCGATGCTCCGCACACACCGCTGCGGCCACCGGCGGCGGTGACCGGCACGGCGGCCGCAGCGCACCGCCGGACCACCTCGGCGACCTGGTCGACGTTGTCGGGCCGCACGATCACCGCCGCCCGCGCCGGCACCTGGCCGGCCAGCGCCCAGTGCATCGCCAGCGGCCACCAGTCGCGACTGGCCTCGGCCACGGCGACGACGTCGTCGATCACCGGCGCGACGTCGCGCAGTTCGTCGACGAACCCATCGGGCGGCGCCACGGCCGTCGACCACCGGGCGTCGACCCCGGCGAGGTCGATCGGAGGGGTCGGCCCGGTCACCGGGACAGCATGTCGCATCGGTGGGCGACTGCGTGCGAGCGTCGGCGAATCGGGATGATGGCCACCCAGGTGCGACGACCATGATGTCGTCCATGGCGACCCCCGAACCGGCGACCGACCGCGTCCGCCTCCGCCGTGGAGCGGCGCTCGGCGACTACGACCGGACGGCGGTGCTCGAGGTGCTCGACGCCGGGCTGGTCGCCCACGTCGGCGTCACGACGCCCGAGGGCCCGATCGTGGTGCCGATGGCGTACGGGCGGAGCGATGAGTGGCTGTATGTGCACGGATCCAGTCGCCAACGCCGCACTCCGCGGCGCCGTCGGTCGGGACGTGTGCATCACGGTGACCATCCTCGACGGGATGATCGTCGGGCGCTGCCCGTTCCACAACTCGATGAACTATCGGGCCGTCGTGGTGCGCGGCACGGCCCGCAAGGTTGACGATCCGGACGAGCACGTCACCGCGCTGCGCCTCGTGAGCGACCACGTCGTCCCGACCTGGGACACGGCGCGAGCACCGACGGCCGTCGAGCTGCGCAAGACGATGGTGATCGCCGTCCCGCTCGTGGAGATGTCGGCCAAGATCCGCCTCGGAGGTCCGATGGACGAGCCCGAGGACCTCGCCGGGCCACACTGGGCCGGCCGGGTGCCCATCCACAGCGTGTGGGCGCCACCGGTGCCGTCGACCGACCTGCCGGCCGGGATCTCCGCCCCGCCCGACATCGCCGCGCTGGCCGGTCAGCCGGTGTGAGGCGCCGTCGGGGCCCTCACCCGACCGCCGCGGCGACCTTGGCTTCGGCCTCGGCGAGGCGGCGGTAGTCGGCGAGCTGGCGCGACGTCTCGGCGTCGTCCCAGCCCAGCTCGGCGGCGAGCAGCTCGGCGATGGCCGGCGCGGCCTCGACGGCGGCGGGCCGGTCGAACAGGTGGGCGCGAGTGCGTCGGGTCAGCACGTCATCCAGCGTCGTGGCCATCTCGTGGCGTACCGCGTACACCGCCTCGGCGCGCACGTAGTCCAGGCCCGTCACGAGCGGCTCGCCGAGCGACGGATCGGCGTCGACCAACGCCTGGACGCGCGGGCGCCGCGCTGCCGTAGCGCACGGCCAGGTGGTGTTCGGACGAGTCGTCCGGCGGCTCCACGTAGCCCTGCGCGCCGAACAGGCGGAGCTTCTTGGTCCGACACCTGCCGCGCCGGCCGAGTTGGCGCATCACGGCGTCGACGGTGTCGTCGGCCATCTCCCGGTAGGTCGTGAGCTTGCCGCCGGTGATGGCGATCACGCCGCCCGGCCCGGTCGACACCTGGTGCCGTCGAGACAGGTCGGCCGTGCGGCCGCTGGTCGCCGACTTCACGAGCGGACGCAGGCCGGCCCAGACCCCGCTGACGTCCTCGGTCGTGACCTCCGTGGTCACCGTGTGGTTGAGCGCCCGCAGCACGTAGGCGATGTCCTCCGCCGTGCACGCCGGATCCTCGAGCGGACCCTGGTAGTCGGTGTCCGTCGTCCCGACGTACGTGTGCTCGAACGTGCCGTCGGCGCGCCGTCCCCACGGCACGACGAACAGGCTGCGCTTGTCCTTGGGCACCGGGATGACGACGGCGATGTCGTTGCGGACCTTGTCCCACGGGACCGTGATGTGGATCCCCTTGGCCGGCCGGATCGTCTCGCCGGCGGCGGGGTCCTCGAGGGCGCGGATCTCGTCGGCCCAGACCCCAGCGGCGTTGACGACGACACGGGTCCGCACGTCGATCCGTCGGCCGTCGGCTTCGACCGTCGCCGCGGTCACCGGTCCGCCGGCTGACGCCGTGAGCCCGACGACGCGGGCCCGATTGGCCACGACCGCCCCGTGCTTGGCCGCCGTGCGGGCGACGGTGAGGACCAGCCGGGCGTCGTCGGCCGTGGCATCCCAGTAGAGGTAGCCGCCGGCCAGCCGGTCCCGCGGCATCGTCGGCAGGTGCTCGTAGGCGGCATCGGCCGACAGTCGCTTGTGCAGCTTGCCGATGCGGAAGCCGCCCGTCAGGTCGTACATCCACATCGCCGATCCGAGGGCCCGCGCCACCCGCCGCGGGATCAGCCCGTCGCGGGTGAGGATGGGGATCATGAACGGAAGGAGGTGGACCAGGTGGGGGGCGTTGCGGCGCAGCCGTTGCCGCTCGTGCAGCGCCTCGTAGACGAGGCGCACGTCGCCCTGCTGGAGGTAGCGCAGGCCACCGTGGACGAGCTTGGAGCTCTTGCTGGACGTGCCGCTGGCGAAATCCTCGGCCTCGACCAGGGCGGTGCGCAGCCCACGCGTCGCCGCGTCGAGGGCGACGCCGGCGCCCGTGATGCCGCCGCCGACGACCAAGACGTCGAACTGCTCGGCGCCGAGCCGGTCGAGCATGGTCGGCCGATCGAACGGCGGCTCGGCCGGCGAGTGGGGGAGGTCGGCAGCCACGGCACGAGTGTACGAGCGGGTGGTTTGCGCCGATTGCCCCTGGCATCCGGACGACAGTGGTTCTAACGTGCGTTCAGCACGACGAGCTGGATGGGGGATCCATACGTGTCGCTTCAGGATGTCGATTGGCGGAGGCTCGGCGCTTGTCGAGGCCTCGACGCCAGCATCTTCTACCCGGACGACGACGACGATGCGGCGGTGGCCAAATCGGTCTGCGAGAGCTGCGGGGTGCGGGCGGCGTGCCTCGAGCACGCCCTGATGTCACGTGAGAAGGCCGGCGTCTGGGGCGGCGCCACCGAGCGCGAGCGGCGCCGGATCATCCGCCAACGACGACGCAGCGCCTAGCCACCAACCGCCGAGCCTGGCCGACGCTCTAACGTCGCCGGGTGGCCGCCGACGATACCGACCTGCTGGCCGACCACGGCGGCTGGCCTGGGCTGTTGACGGACCTGCTCGCTGGGCGGGACCTGCCGGCCGAGCAGGCCCGCTCGGCCATGGCGACGATCCTCGCTGGACGAGCGACGGCGGCGCAGCTCATCGGGTTCGTGGTCGCCCTGCGGGCCAAGGGGGAGACGGCCGACGAGCTGTCCGGCCTGCTCGACGCCGTGCTCGCGGCGGCCGAACTGGTCGACCTCGGCGACGACCTGCGCGACCGTGCCGTCGACGTCGTCGGCACTGGCGGCGACCGGTCGCACTCCATCAACGTGTCGACGATGGCCGCCATCGTCGTCGCCGGCGCCGGGGTGCCGGTGTGCAAGCACGGCGCACGGGGCGCTTCGTCGAAGGCCGGCACGGCCGACGTGCTGGAAGCACTCGGGGTGGTCATCGAGCTGTCCCCGGCCGGCGTGCGGAGCTGCGTCGAGCAGGCCGGCATCGGGTTCTGCTTCGCACCACGCTTCCACCCGGCGTTCCGGTTCGCTGCCCCGGCCCGCCGGGAGATCGGCATCCCGACGGTCTTCAACTTGCTCGGGCCGATGGCCAACCCCGGACGGGTCCGCCGTCAGCTGATCGGCGTCGCCGACGCCCGCTTCGCCGACCGGATGCTGGCGTCGCTCCGGGCCCACGGTTCGACGGACGCATGGGTCGTCCACGGCGGCGGGTTGGACGAGCTGACCACGACGGGGACCTCGACGGTGCTGGCGCTGGAGCACGACGGCGGTGCCCGCACGTTCACGGTCGACCCGGTCGAGCTGGGCCTGGCGCCGGCGACGCATGAGGAGCTGGTGGGCGGTGATCCGGCGCACAACGCCGAGGTCGTGCGGCGGGTCGTCGGCGGCGAGCGGGGCGCCCACCGCGACATCGTCGTGCTCAACGCCGCCGCCGCACTGGTCGTCGCCGGTGTGTGCGCGACCCTGGTCGAGGGTGTCGGGACGGCCGAAGTGGTCATCGACGAGGGCCGGGCGTCGTCGACGCTGGACCGGTTCATCGACTGCAGCCAGGCGGCGGCCACCGCGTGATCGTGGTGCGGGTGCCGGCGTCGTCGGCCAACCTGGGCCCCGGGTTCGATGCGCTGGGGATGGCGCTGACGCTGTACGCGGAGGTGCACGTCGGAGTGGACCACGACGGCGCAGCGGGCTCGACGGCGGCGCGCGTCGACACCACGCACCCAGCCGTGGTGGCGTTCCGCGCCGGCGGCGGGGATGGCGAGGTGCGCGTGCGGTCGCCGATCCCGTCAGGACGGGGTCTCGGGTTCAGCGGCGCAATGCGCGTCGGTGGGCTGTTGGCCGCGGCGGCCCAGCGCGGTGCAGCGGCGGGCGACGAGGCGGCCGACCGCGTGGGCGTGCTGCAGGGCGCCGTCGAACTGGAGGGCCACGCCGACAATGTGGCCGCATCGTTGCTCGGCGGCGTCGTGGCGACCGCCGGCGGGCACGCCGTCCCGCTGCCGCTCGGCGTGACCCCCGCCGTCGTCGTGTGGGTCCCGGCGACCGGCACGTCGACGCAGCGCTCGCGTCACGCCTTGCCGGCCACCGTCTCGTTCGCCGACGCGACGTTCAACGTCGGTCGCACCGCCCTGCTGGTGGCGGCGCTCGTGGCGGGCGACGTGGCCGCGCTGCGAGCAGCGACGGAAGACCGGTTGCACCAGGACCTGCGGTTCGCCGGGGCGACCTCGTCGCGCCGGGCGTTGGCGGCGGGCCTGGAGGCAGGGGTGTGGGGCGGGTGGCTGTCGGGCAGCGGTCCCACGGTCGCCCTGCTCTGCGACCCCGCCATCGCCGAGCCGGTGGCCGCCGAGGTCGCAGCTGCGGAGCCGTCCGGGAGGACCATGGTGCTCGCCGTCGACACGACCGGCGCCACCGTCGAGCTGCGCTGATCACGCTGGGAGGCGGCGGGCGAGCACGAGGGCTTCATCGGCGAGGGAGCGCGGCAGCGGACGGTCCGCGGCCGGCGCCTCGGGTGGTGCGGCGGGCAGGGCGCCAGCCGTCGTGCCGGCGACGCGTACGTCGACGAGCCGGGCCCGGTCGACGACCCACGTGACGTCGCCGCGGGTCACCTCGAAGCGACCGCGCCGGGCCAGGTCGTTCATCAGCCGCGACCGGTCGACGGCGCCGTGCAGTGCGGCCAGCCGATCCCGGGTCAGCGCCGCTTCCTCGTAGCGCTGGGCGGTGGCGAGTGCGGTCATGCGGGCGGTCAACCGCTCGACCACGGCGTCGGCACGCCCATCGAAGGCCGACGCCGCGGCACCGACCGACTCGTCGTAGCGTCGCCGGTCGGCCAGGCCGGCGCACGGGCAGGCGGCGACGCCGAGTTGCGCCGGTGCGCACGGAGTGGCGTCCTCGGCCGGGGCGTGCTGCCGACCGAGGCGCACCGAGCAGCGTCGCAGCGGCAACGCCGTCTGCAGCGCGTCGACGACCAGCCCGGCCATCGTCCGCGACGGCAGCGGGCCGAGGTGCACCCCCGTCGCACCTGCATCCTTCACGACCGCCAGGCGCGGCCAGGGCGAGTCGATGTCGAGGCGGATGTAGCAGTAGCGGTCGGCGCGGGTGCCGGCCCGGTTGTACCGCGGCTTGAGCCGGGCGATGAGACGAGCCTCGATCACCTCGGCCGACAAGGGGTCGGGCAGGCAGTGGTGGCGGACGGCCTGGGCCTCGCGCAGCATCGGACCGATGCGACGGCGGTCCTCCGACCCGAAGTAGCTGCGCACGCGCTGGCGCAGGTTCGTCGCCTTGCCCACGTACAGCACCTCGTCGCGGTGGCCGCAGAACAGGTAGACGCCCGGCGACCGGGGCAGCCCGGCGGTGAGTCGCAGCTTGCCGGCCTGCGGGTGCCCAGCCATGGAGGCCAACGAGGTGAGGTCGTCGAGCCCGAGCACGCCCAGGCCCGTCGCCCGCTCGATCAGGACGTGCAGCAGATCGGTGGTGGCGAGAGCGTCGTCGAGCGCCCGATGGGTCGGCCGGTGGTCGAGCCGCAACCGGGACGCCAGCGTGTCGAGCCGGCAGTCGGGCACTTCATCGCGCACGAGGCGGCGGGCCAGCGCCACCGTGTCGACCCGAGTCGGCATCGGCTCAGGACGACCCGAGCGTCGGCACGCGGCGCGCAGGAATGCCAGGTCGAAACCGATGTTGTGACCGACGATCACGCTGTCGCGGACGAACTCGAGCAGGGTCGGGAGCACCGTCTCGATGCGCGGCGCCGTCGACACGACGGCGTCGGTCAACCCGGTGAGCATCGTGATTCGCGGCGGGATCGCCCGGCCGGGGTTGACCAGCGTCTGGAACGTGCCGAGGCACTCGCCGGCGCGCACCTTGACCACGCCGACCTCGGTGATCGTGTCGTCCTCGCGGTGCCCGCCCGTCGTCTCGAAGTCGAGGACGCAGAACGTCACCTCGGCCAGCGGGGTGCCGGTGTCGGCCAGGAGATCGTCGAAGCTGCGTTGCCCGGCCGTCCGCACGACTGCATGAGAGCACGAACATTCGTACGTGTCAAGGACGTCTGTACGATGAACCGTCCGGGCGTTGCCGGTTCCGAGTCGTAGTTTGGGACGATGGCGACGGCGGCGCAGCGGGTGGTCGAGCACCGATCGTTGCGGCCGGCGATCGAGCTGGCCGTGGCCGAAGCGGACGCTGGCACCAGGCGCCGGCCGGCGCTGGCGTACCCGGCGGCGCTGCGTCCGTTCCTGCGCAGCGGCCGCGTGCCGACGGCAGCGCTCGGGCGGTTGCGTCGAGCGATCGAGGGCGACGACGCCTTCCGGTCGCGCGTCGCCGACCGCGCCGGCGCAGCCGGCGTGGACGAGATCGGGATCGAGTGGTTGCGACGCGCGCCCGGTTGGGAGGCGCGCGTCCGGGCGCTGGTCGACGCCGCCGAGGAGGAGGCCGAATCGGCGCACGCCGGCGCCGCGCTGCGCCGCGCCGAGCGCCGCCGGCAGGCGGCCGAGGACGCGGCCGACCGCGAGCGATCCGAAGCGGACGCGCTGCGCGCACGCGTGGAGGCACTGGCCGAGCGACTCGAGCAAGATGCCGAGCGCCACCGTGGTGTCGACGCCGACGCCGCTCGGCTGCGCGCCGAAGTCCTCGACGCCCGCCGGGCGGAGCGCCACGCCAACGACCGCGCCGCAGCGGCCCAGGCCCGGCTGAGCGCTGTGGAGGACGAGCGCGACGCTGCGCTGGCGGCCGCGGCCTCGGCCGTCGCTGCAGCGCGACGGGCTCCTCGCCGAGCGCGCCGAACGCGGCGGCGTCCCGGTGGCAGCGACGCAGGTGGCGGAGCTGCGGGCCATCGCCGACACGGCGCGGCGCGTCGCCGACCGACTCTCCGATCTCGTCGACGTGACCCCGCCTCGACGGGTGCCCGAAGGCGTCCCGGGCGGAGCCGCCGGTGACCCCGTCCGGGCCGCCGGGCACCTGCTGCGCGTGGCCGGAGCACTGGTCGTCGTCGACGGCTACAACGTCGCCAAGACGGCCTGGCCCGACGACGAGCTCGTCGACCAGCGCAGGAGGACCCTGGATCTGGTCGACGACCTGGCCCGGCGCTTCGGGACCGAGCTGACCGTGGTCTTCGACGGCGCCGATGTGGTCGGCGCGCACGCCCCGCGCCGGCGCCTCGCCCGCGTCGTGTTCTCGCCCCCGGGCACGCTGGCCGACGACGTGATCCGGGACACCGTCGCCGCCACGCCGGTCGAGCGGTCGGTGGTCGTCGTGACCAGCGATCGCGAGGTCCGCCGCGCCGTGGCGGCGATGGGCGCCAACGTCGTCGCCAGCGACGCGTTCCTGACCGCCGCCCGCCGCTAGCGGTCGATCTGGGCGCGCTCAGTTCCCAATCGACGGTCTGGGCGCGGAGGTTCCCGAAGACGGGAACCTCCGCGCCCAGATGGCGGCGGGGACCCGTGACACCCCTGGCGCACAGTGGGGCGCATGGTGATCTCGTGCGACGACTGCGTGATGCAGCACACTGACGCCTGCAAGGACTGCGTCGTCACCCACGTGCTCGGCGCCGACGACCACGGCATCGTGCTCGACGTGCGGACCGAGCAGGTCGTGCGGTTGCTCGTCGGTGCCGGCCTGGTCCCCGCCCTGCGCCACCGGCGAGCCGTCTGAGCTGGGCCGTACGCTGTGAGCGTGCGCCGGTCCGACCCGCTCCCGACGCTCGCCGAGCTGCGCGCCATCGCCGCCGAGCACGGCATCGAGCATCTCGGCGTGGCCTCCGCCGACGTCCTGGAGCGGGCCCGTCGCGCGCTGCACGACCGCCGGGCCGCCGGGCTGGCCGCCGACATGGCCTTCACCTATCGCAACCCGGACCGCTCGACGGACCCGTCACGGACGGTCCCGGGTGCCAGGTCGGTCCTGGTTGCGGCGCGGTCGTACGAGGTCGATCAGCAGCCCGTGCGGCCGCCGGGCCCGCAGGCGCGCGTCGGTCGGTACGCGTGGTCCGACCACTACGGCGCCCTGCGTGCCGGGCTCGGCGCGATCGCCCGGCGGCTGCGCGACGCGGGGGAGCGTGCCGTCGTCGTCGCCGACGACAACGCCCTCGTCGACCGTGAGGCCGCCCACCGCGCCGGACTCGGCTGGTTCGGCAAGAACGCCAACCTCCTGCTGCCTGGTGCCGGGAGCTGGTTCGTGCTCGGCAGCGTCATCACCACCGCCGAGCTCCCAACGGCGGCCGCGCCCGCGGCGGACGGCTGCGGCCCGTGCCGGCGGTGTCTCGACGCCTGCCCGACGGGCGCCATCGTGGCGCCCGGGGTAATCGACGCCAACCGGTGCCTGGCATGGGTACTGCAGCGGCCGGGGCCGATCGCCGAGGAGCTGCGCCCGGCCGTCGGCGATCGCATCTACGGCTGCGACGACTGCCAGGAGGCCTGCCCGCCGACCGTTCACCTCGGCCGTCGACACGCTCGCCCCCTCCCACCCGACGCCGAGGCGTGGGTCGACGTGCTCGACCTGCTCGCCGCCGACGACGAGACGCTGCTCGCCCGTCACGGGCGCTGGTACATCGCCGGGCGCGATCCCCGTTGGCTGCGCCGCAACGCCCTCGTGGTACTGGGCAACTCCGCCGATCCAGCCGACCCTCGAGTCGTCGCGGCGCTGGCCCGCTACCGCAACGGGGACGACGCCGTTCTCGCCGAGCACGCCGCATGGGCCAGTGCCCGGCTCGGGCTCGTCACCACGGCGGCGCGATGAAGCACCTGCTCGTCACGAACGACTTCCCGCCCAAGATCGGCGGGATCCAGTCGTTGCTGTGGGAGTGGTGGCGCCGGCTCCCGCACGACCAGTTCGCCGTGTTGACCAGCCCGTATCCGGGCGCCGCCGACTTCGACGCCGCGCAGCCGTTCCGGATCGAGCGCACCCGTGAACGTGTGCTGCTGCCGCACCCGGGCATGACCCGCCAGATCGAGCGGATGGCCGACCGGTGCGGGGCCGAGCTCGTGGTGCTCGACCCGGCCGTGCCACTCGGGCTGGTCGGGCCGGGCCTCGACCGACCGTACGACGTCGTGCTGCACGGCGCCGAGGTGTCCGTCCCCGGTCGGATGCCGGGATCGCGCCAGCTGCTCGCCAACGTGCTCCGGCGGGCCCGGCACGTCGTCTCGGCGGGGGAGTACGCCGCCCGCGAGGCCGAGCACGCCGCCGGCCAGGAGCTGCCGATCACCGTCGTCACGCCCGGGGTCGACGTCGACCGCTTCGTCCCGCTCGACGACGACGAGCGCCGCGCCGCCCGCGCCCGGTTCGGGTTGCCGGCCGAGGCGCTGCTGGTGGCGTCGATCTCGCGGCTCGTGCCTCGCAAGGGCTTCGACGTCGTGATCGAGGCGGTCGGGCGGCTCGCCTCGCGGTACCGAGACCTTCAGCTCGTCATCGCCGGGCACGGGCGCGACGAGCGGCGCCTGCGTCGGCTGGCCGCCGAGCACCGTGCGCCGGTCACGTTCTTCGGGCGCATCGACCACGACGACCTGCCCCTCCTGCATGGCGCGGCCGACGTGTTCGCCATGCCATGCCGCACCCGGTGGGGCGGGCTGGAACAGGAGGGCTTCGGGATCGTGTTCGTCGAAGCGGCGGCCACGGGCGTCCCGCAGGTCGCCGGCGAGTCGGGTGGTGCCGCCGAGGCGGTCCTGGACGGCGTCACCGGGGTGGTGGTGCGATCGCCGGAGGATTCGCGTGCGGTCACGGAAGCGCTGGAGTCGTTGCTCGAGGACGAGCAGCTGCGCCACAAGCTCGGCGCCGCGGGGCGTGAGCGGGCCGTGGCCGACTTCTCCTACGACGTGTTGACCAGCCGGCTGGCAACGGCGCTGGAGATGAGCTGATGGAGCCCGGATCGATCGCCGCGGGGCCCCCGGACGACCGCCAGCGGCGGGCCGGCGAGGTGCTCGTCACCGCCGACGTGGTCGGCACTGCCGTGTTCGGCCTCACGGCGATCCTGGCCGCGGCGGTGTTCACCACGCCGTTCCAATGGGTCGCCGCCATCACTGCGCTCACGCTGTTCGCCGTCGGGGTGTTCTCGTTCCTGTGGTCCTACTGGAACGGGGTGCAGCGCAGCCGACAGGACGAGATCTCGACGCTCGGCCTGTACTTCCTCATTGGCGGCGTGGCGCCCCGCGGCGTGCGCAACACGATGCTCGGTGCGCTCGTCGTCCAGGCGGCTCTGGCTGCTGGCACCACGTTCTGGCGGCTCGACGGCCCCGACGGCACCCCCGGCTCGTCGCTCGCCCTCGGGTTCCTCGTGCCGATGTTCGGGTTCGGGATGAACGGGCTGTGGGCGGCGTACCACGGGCAGTTCCGCCGCCGGCAGTTGACCGACGACGAGGGAGTCGATCGGGAGCTGCTCGGCTGAGCCGTCGTGGCAGACTGTGGCGCTATGGCCGAGACGGCGTCGGACACCATCACGATCGACGCACCACCGGAGCGGGTGTGGCAGATCGCCGCTGACGTCGAGCGCTACCCGGACTGGGTTCGCGACGTCAAGGACGTCGTGGTGCGATCGTGTGACGAGCAGCAGCGGCCGTCGGAGGTCGAGTTCCGAGCGTCCGCCCTCGGGCGCAGCACGCACTACACCTTGGCCTACGACTACAGCCGGGCACCCGAGGTGCTGGCGTGGAAGATGGTGAAGGGCGACATCCAGCGCTCGATCGAAGGCGCCTACCACCTGTCGGCCACACCGAGTGGCGGCACGGAGGTGCGCTACGACTTGGCCATCGAGCTGGCCTCGCCGCTGCCGGGCTTCGTCAAGCGCCGGGCCGAGGTGCGCATCCTCAACTCCGTTCGTGAGCTGAAGACCCGCGCCGAGCGGTGACGCCCAGCCTCGGCGTCGACGTCGGCGGCACCAAGTGCCTTGGCGTCGTGGTCGGCGACGACGGCGGGCTGATCGCCCAGACCCGTGAGCGGACACCACGGGGTGACGATGCGCTCGTCGACACCCTGGCCGGGATCGTCGAGGACCTGGGTCCGAACGTGGCCGCCGGCTCGACCGTGGCCATCGGGCTCCCGGGCCTCATCACGACGGCCGGGGTGCTGCGCTCCTCACCGAACCTGCCGGGCGTCACGGAGCTCGACCTCGCCGGCAGGTTGCGCGACCGGCTGGACCGCCCGGTGTTGGTCGTCAACGACGCGACCGCCGCCGCCTTCTCCGAGTGGCAGGTCGGCGCAGGGCGGGGCGTCGACGACCTCGTGATGGTGACGCTTGGTACCGGCATCGGCGGTGGGGTCGTCGCCGGCGGTCGGCTGATCGTCGGGGCCAACGGGTTCACGGGCGAGTTCGGGCACATGGTCGTCGACCCCGACGGCCCGCCGTGCCCCTGCGGCCGGCGCGGCTGCTGGGAGCGCTACGCCTCCGGGTCGGGCCTGGCGCAGCTGGCCCGCATCGACGCCGTCGGTGGTCGCTTGCCAGAGATCGTCGAGCGGGCCGGCGGCGATCCGGCCCTCGTGCGCGGCGAGCACGTCCAGGCCGCGGCGCGCGACGGCGATCCGCGAGCGCTGGCAGTGGTCGACGACTTCGCCCGCTGGGTCGCGCTCGGGCTGGTCAACCTGACGAACGCCCTCGACCCGGCGATGTTCGTGCTCGGCGGTGGGTTGGCCGAGGGCGCCGATCTCTACTTCGACCCGATCCAGCGCTGGTTCGGCGAGCTGCTCTACGCCCCCGATCTGCGCCCGCACCCCCGCCTGGCCTTCGCCAGCCTCGGCGAGCACGCCGGCGCCATCGGCTGTGCGCTCCTCGCCCACCGCGCCGACGGGTGACGACGGCGACCGGGACGGCGCGTAGCGTCGGGCGCATGACCTACGTGGGGGATCGGGTGGTGTTCGACGCGGACAGCCACGTCATGGAACTGCCGGACTGGCTGCCGTCGTTCGCCGACCGAGGGCTGCGCGAGCGGTTGCGGCCGCTGGCGCTCGGCGGCGCCGGAGTGCTCGCCGAGCGCGCCGTCGGCGAAGCGGCCGAGCGCAAACAGTCGGGAGTGGCCGTGCTCGAGCTGGACCCACCGTCGGTCCTCGGCACGAAGGGGTGGGCGGCGATCGGCTCGTTCGACGCCGAGGAGCGGTCTCGTGTCCTCGACGTGCTCGGGTTCTCCGCCCAGCTCGTGTTCCCGACGTTCGCCGCCACCCAGTTCGCCGGCGACGGCGACCTCGACCTGCTGTACGGCGGTACCGACGCGCTGAACCGGGCGATGGCCGCTTTCTGCGCCGCCGACCCGCGCTTGCTTGCCGTGGCGTCGGTCCCGTGGGCCATCCCGGCGCGCACCATCGAGGCGGCGCGGCTCGCCGTCGCCGAGGGCTGCCGGGCCGTCATGGTCCCGACCGACCTGCCCAAGGGCGTCGTCGCGCCCACCCATCCGGACCACGACCCGTTGTGGGAGCTGCTGGAGGCATCGAACGTCCCGGTCGTCAGCCACATCGGCGGCGGGGGGAACCCGGTCCGACGCGGGTTCCACGACAACGGCCGTCCGGTCACCGACTTCCTCGGTGGCGGGGAGAACGTCCGCTCGAAGGACTTCCTGGCGATCCACCAGCGGCCCGAGGTTTTCTGGGGCGCGATGGTGCTGGACGGCATCTTCGACCGGTTCCCAGGCTTGACCGGTGCCTCGGTCGAGGAAGGCGCGATGTGGGTGGTGTCGTGGATCCGCCGGCTCGACCTGGCCATGCGGTTCGCCAAGTCGGAGCCGCCGCTGCGCGAGCTGCGGGCGGCGCCGAGCGACTACGTCCATCGGCACCTCCGGTTCACCCCGTTCCCGGGCGAGCCCGTCGGATGGATGATCGAACAGGCCGGCGCCGACCTGTTCATGTTCTCCAGTGACTACCCGCACCCCGAGGGGACGCGGGACCCCGTCGCCCGGTTCGAGGCGACCCTTGATGTCGACGAAGTGACGCGCGACCGGTTCTACCGCCAGAACTTCGCCGACCTGTACCACGACGCGCTGGCGGTCTAGGCCGGTCGGTCCGAGGCGTGGCGGGACGGGCAGCTACGCCTCGGCGAATCCGGCGAGCAGGTCGTCGGGGAACTTCGGCAGGTGGTGCACGGCGTCGAGCAACTCGGCGATCCAGACCTCGTTGAGCGCTCGCAGGTACGGGTGGTTGTCCTCGATGCGCAGCTCCCCGACCTCGAGCGAGCCGTTGCGGTACAGCGCGACGTCGTAGGGCGGTCCGACGGACAGGTTGGCGTGCGCCGTGCTGAGCATCGAGCCGAGGGCGATCTTCCCGGCCGTCTCGAGGTCGACCTGCGCACGCACGGCCAACTCGAGCAGGAACTTCCCGTACTTGGCCTCGCCGATCTGCAGGAACGGGACCGTGTCCGACGTCCGGATGTAGTTGCCCTCCGGGTACACGAGCAGGATGTCCGGGCGTTCGCCGGCGATCTGCCCGCCGAGGATGAACGTCGCCGCAGCTCCGAGCCCGACGGTGGCAGCGTGCTCGGCCGTGACCTGGCGGTTCAGCCGGCCGAGGTAGAGCGCCGCCTCGAACAGGTGGTCGACCGTCGCCAGGCTCTCGTGATCGCCGGGCCGGTTGAGGTCCCGGTCGACGCGCGCCAGCACCTCGTGGGTCGTCGCCAGGCTGCCGGCCGACTGGACGACGAAGACGCGGTCGGTGGCCGCCCGGAGGACCTGCAGCTTGCGATAGGTGCCCACGTTGTCGACGCCGGCGTTCGTGCGGGTGTCCGACAGGAAGATCAGCCCGGCATCGAGGCGGAGGGCGAGGCAGTAGGTCACGGCGCCAGCATGACGCGTCGCGTCACGCGACGAGCGCCCGGGCGGCGGCGTTGAAGAGTTCGAGGTGCTGGTCGACGTCGGTGGCCGTCGTCGCCGGGCACATGAGCGCCATGTTGTGGAACGGGGTCAGCAGCACGCCGCGGTTGACGAGGAACACGTGCAGGAAGTCGTCGAGCTCGTCGTCGGCGGCGCCGGCCGACGACGTGCCGTCGAGCGGCGCGGGCCGGGCGAAGCGGTACTCGGCGCGCGCACCCAGCTGGCTGACCGACCAGGGCAGGTCGTGCGCGTCGATCACGGTCTGCACGCCCGCTGCGTAGCGCGTGCCCAGGTCGATCATGTGGTGGAAGGCGTCGTCGGTCAGGACCTCGCTCAACGTCGCTCGCGCCGCGGCCATCGACAGCGCGTTCCCGGCCAACGTGCCACCAACTCCGCCGGTGTCGATCAGGTCGAGGTCGGGGCGACCGCGCACCCGCTCGGCCATCGCCGCCGACAGCCCGTACGCCGCGGCAGGGATGCCACCCCCGATGGCCTTGCCGACGGTCACGAGGTCCGGCTCCAACGCCCACGCTCGCGTGCACCCGCCCGGACCGGCGGAGATCGTGTGCGTCTCGTCGTTGATCAGCAGCACGCCGGCGTCGCGCGTCACGGCCCGCACGCCCTCGAGGTAGCCGGGTTCGGGGAGGACGATGCCGATGTTCGTGAGCGCCGGCTCCATCAGGACGGCGGCCACGTCGCCGTGGGCGAGCTCGCGCTCCAGCGCCCCGAGGTCGTTGAACTCCGCCACCCTGCTGGTGATGGTGACGTCGCACGGTGCCCCGACGTTGCCCGGCCGGGAGCCGGCGTCGCCCGTGTTGCCGCCGTCGACCGCGACGACGAGCGACTCGTCGACGCTGCCGTGGTAGCAGTAGCTGTTGACGAGGATGCGGGGTCGCCCGGTCACGGCGCGGCACAGGCGCAACGCCCAACGGTTGGCGTCCGTCGCCGTCAGGGCGAAGCTCCATTGGGGCAGGCCGAACCGGCGGGTCAGCTCGGCGGCGACGACGCCGGCATCCTCGGTTGGCAGCATTGTCGTGGCGCCACCGAGCTCGGCGAACCGCCGCTGTACGGCGGCGACCGTCGGCGCCGGCGAGTGTCCTGCCATCGCGCCGGTGTCGCCGAGGCAGAAGTCGATCAGTTCGTGACCGTCGAGGTCGATCACCCGGGCACCGGACGCCCGTGCGGAGTGCAGCGGGAAGCCGCCCGCGTTCTTGGCCATCCACGTCATCGGCACGTGTCCGAACAGGTTCGCCGTCGCCTCGCCGGCGGCGCGGGAGCGGGGGTTGCGCTCGGCGTAGAGCTGCCGTTCGGCGGCCAGCAACGACGTCAGCCGCCGTCGGTCGATCGGGCTCACGCTGCTCCCTGCTTGCTCGCCCACTCGAACTGGCACGAGTCTCCTCGGCCCGGACGCCCGCTCACGCGTCGCATCATGGCGTCGCCGCCGCACCCGCGTGGCACGATCGGGTGATGGCTGCCGCCCCGACCGAGTCGCGCGACGGCGTCGAGCTGACCAACCTCGATCAGCCCCTCTTCCCCGACGCCGGCGTGCCGAAGCGGGCGCTCGTCGACTACCTCGACGCCGTGCGGGACCGGATCCTGCCCGAGCTGCGCGACCGGCCGCTGTCGGTGATCCGGGTGACGGGCGGCCAGGCGCCGTTCATGCAGAAGAACGTGCCGAAGTACACGCCGGACTGGGTCGAGACCGCGGCGATCTGGGCCGAGGCGTCGAAGCGCACCGTCAACTACGCCCTGTGCAACGACCGGCGCACGCTGCTGTGGTTCGCCAACCAGCGGGCCGTCGAGTACCACCCGACGCTCTCGCGTGCCGACCGGTTGGACCGGGCGACCCACCTGGTGCTCGACCTCGACCCACCAGCCGACGCCGGCTTCTCGGCGGCGGTCGCCGCCGCCCATCTCGTCCGCCAGGCGCTGACCGACGTCGGTCTCGCCGGCGCCGTCAAGACCAGCGGGGCCAAGGGCGTGCACGTGTACGTGCCGATCACGGCCCACGCCACGATGGAGGACGCCGCCGCGGCGACCAGGGCGATCGCCCACCGGGCCGCCGGGCTCGACCCGCAGATCGCCACCACGGCGTTCGTCAAGGACGAGCGGGAGGGCAAGGTCTTCGTCGACGCCACGCGCACCGGCGGGGCCACCGTGGTCGCCGCGTACAGCCCCCGGGCCCGTGCCGGCGTGCCGGTGTCGTACCCCGTCGGGTGGGACGATCTGGACGACGTCACGCCGAGCGACTTCACGATCACGACGGCGGTCGAGCAGCTCGGCGACGGCGACCCGTGGGCCGAGGAGCTACCGGCGCCGCAGCGCCTGTCGGCCGACCTGGTGGCCGAGGGCCACGAGATCCCCGTCGCCCGGGTGGCGGCGATGCACGAGGGCAAGCGGCGCGCTCGCGCCCGACGACGATCGGAATGAGCCGAGGAGGAACGAAATGAGCGATGACATGAAGCAAGCCTGGAGCGAGGTCGGCGACGGCTTCTCCGCCTTGGGCCGGATGGTCAAGGAGCGGTACCGGGGCGGCGGTGAAGAGCCCGCCGCTGACACCGCGCCGGCCGACAGCGACGACGATCGCGAGGGGGCCTTCCGGGAGGCCGTCGACCGTCTGGTCGCCGCCGGCCGCGACCTCGGTGACCGAGCCGCCGATGTGGCCCGTGACGACGAGGTGAAGGAACAGGCCAAGGAGGCGGCGGCGACCCTCAACGACGCCATCAACGCCACCGTGAACCTGATCGGCGACCAGGTTCACGGGTTCTTGAACCGCAAGAAGGGTGCACCGCCCGAGGTGCCGGGGAGCGAAGCGACCGGGCCAGATTGATCTGGGCGCGCTCCGTCCCAAGATTGGGACGATCCGCGCCCAGATCGTCTACCTGAGCTCGCTCGCTGCGCTCGCTCGCTCAGTTCGGGACGTAGTTCTGGCGGGCTTCCTCGATCTCTCGCCAGGCGGCGGCGTGGTCGCCGATGCCCTCGGTGCTCGAGTACTTGTTCGGCTCGAGCGCCTTGTACACCTCGAAGAAGTGCTGGATCTCGGCCATCAGCTGCGGGGTCAGGTGGCTGACGTCCTCCACGCCGACCCAGCGCGGCTCGCCCGGTGGGACGCAGATCAACTTGGCGTCCTCACCGGCCTCGTCCTGCATGTACAGCACGCCGATCGGCTTGGCCTCGACCCACACCCCCGGGTACACCGGGTCGTCCAGCAGCACGAGCGCGTCGAGCGGATCCCCGTCGCCACCGAGCGTCTCGGGCACGAACCCGTAGTCGGCGGGGTAGGTCGTGGCGGTGAACAGTCGGCGGTCGAGGAAGACCCGGTTCGTGACGTGGTCGATCTCGTACTTGTTGCGGCTGCCACGGGGAATCTCGATGACCACCCAGATGCACCCGGGACGGTTCGGTCTCACCGGTTGACCACCTCCTCTCGACGAACGGGCCGCCATGTTGGCAGAGCCCGAGGAGTAACTTCGCGTGGATGGAGTTCCGGCGCATCACGAACCTGCCGCCCTACGTCTTCACGATCATCGACGGTCTGAAGATCGCCGCCCGGGCGGCCGGACGTGACGTCGTCGATCTCGGCTTCGGCAACCCCGACATCCCGTCGCCCGAGGTCGCCGTGCGCACGGTCGGGGAGGCGGCCAAGGACCCGGCCAACCACCGGTACTCGCTGTCGCGCGGGTTGCCGGGGTTGCGCCAGGCGATTGCCGGCTACTACGAGCGGACGTGGGGGGTCGCGCTCGATCCGGAGCTCGAGATCACCAACACGATCGGCGCCAAGGAGGGCTTCAGCCACCTCATGTGGGTGCTGCTCGACCGCGGCGACTCCTGCATCGTGCCGACGCCCAGTTACCCGATCCACATCTACGGGCCGCTGTTCGCCGGCGCCGACCTGCGCCAGGTGCCGATGCGCTCGCTGGCCGACCCCGACGAGACTCAGTTCGCCGAGGAGTACTTCGATCGCCTGCACACCGCCTACGACGTCGGGTGGCCGAAGCCGCGCGTGCTCGTCACGTCGTTCCCGCACAACCCCACCGGCGCCTGCGTCGACCTCGCCTTCATGCAGCGGGTCGTCGACTTCTGCCGCGAGCGGGAGATGGTCGTGGTCCACGACTTCGCGTACGCCGACGTCGGGTTCGACGGCTACCGCCCGCCGAGCATCCTCCAGGCCGAGGGGGCCAAGGACGTCGCCGTCGAGCTGTACTCGATGACCAAGAGCTTCTCGATGGCCGGCTGGCGCAGCGCGTTCCTGCTCGGGCGGTCGGAGGTCGTTCAGGCGCTCGTGAAGCTGAAGAGCTACCTCGACTACGGCATGTTCCAGCCGGTGCAGCTGGCGGCGATGGCCACCATCAACGAGGCGCCGGACTTCCCGCAGGAGGTGTGCGCGATCTATGAGCGCCGCCGCAACGCCCTGATCTCCGGCCTGGACAGCATCGGCTGGCACATCCCGGCCCCGCCGGGGTCGATGTTCGTGTGGTCGCCGATCCCGGAGCCGTACTCGGAGATGACCTCGGTGGAGTTCTGCTCGATGGTCGTGCGCGACTGCGACGTCGCCCTGTCACCGGGCGTCGGCTTCGGGGCCGGCGGCGAGGGCTACGTGCGGTTCGCGCTCATCGAGGACGAGGAGCGCATCGCCCAGGGCGTCCGCAACCTCAAGCGCGGCCTCACGAAGCTGGGCTGACCTCCGCCGCTCCGGCGTTCGACCACGGTCACGGCGCCGGCGGCGGCGTCGACCTCGATGAGATCGCCGTCGCCGATCAATGCCATCGCCCGGTGGCACCCGACGACGGCGGGGATCCCGAGTTCGCGCGCCATCACGGCGGCGTGGCAGAGCAGCGCGCCCTCCTGCACGACGACGGCGCCGGCCATCGCCAGAACGGCGTTGTAGGTGGGCGCGGTCCAGGGTGCCACCAGCACGTCGCCCGGCTCCATCTCGTCGAGCACGCGCTCCGGGTCGATGGCGACCCTGGCCGTGCCGCGATGGGTACCGGCGCCGATGCCGAGGCCGTGCAGGTCGTCGCGCCGCACGGTCGGATCCGGTTCGAGGTTGGACACGGCGGCGACGATGATCTCCATCGCCCGCCGCGTGCCGCGCGGGAACACCGACGGGTCCGGCGGCGGGAGCGCCGGTCCGAGCCGTGCCGGTGCGGTGGCGCGGGCCTGCTCGGCCCGCCGCGATGCCCGCTCGGCGAGGTCGTCGGCGCTCGGCGCCGTCGCACCGCGCAGCACGTCGGCGGCCTCGTCGATGTCCAGCTCGAACACGTGCGCCGGATCCGAGAGCCGCCCGGCCTCGGCCAGCCGCCTTCCGGCCTCGAGGTAGGCCCGGCGGGCCAGCCCGAGCGGCCACTCCGCGGTGAGCGGGCCGTTGTCGTCGCGCACGCCGTACGCCCGCCGAGCGTCGGTGAGCAGTTGGTCGAAGCGGTCACGATGATCGGATGGCACCTGCTGGCGCAGCATCGCCGGGTCGGTCGCCGGGGCCTCGACGTCGCCGGCCTCGAGCTCGGCACAGGATCGGATGAGGGCACACGTCGCGCTCGGCAGCTCGTTGACGGTCAGCCCCTCGACGTCGTAGGACGTCATCACCCGCCATCCGTACAGGTCGAGGTAGGCGTCGAGCGCCTCGGCCGCGGCGGGCACGACGCGGGCGTCGGTCAGCGAGGTGATCGTCGACGGATCGACGCCGCCGGCGCGCAGCGCCGTTGCGATGCGCCGACCATGCGTGCGGACCTCGGTGGTGGCCGGAGAGGCCCCGCGCAGCAGCTCCATCACGGCGACGGGGTCGAGGCCCCACGTCGTCGTGTGGGCGATGAGGTCGCCGATCGGGCCCATGTCGCTGCCGTGGAGGTGGTGGTGACGATCCCACCCGGCGTACACGTGGGCGCCGACGAGGTCGAGGTGGCCAGCCAGCTCGACGTCGGTGAGCGCGTGCGGCTCGATCGCTTGCAGGGCACGGTTGCGATCGATCCACACGTCCCGCTCGCCGCCCAGCCAGCCGTCGATCTCGGTGAGGTAGGGACGGGCCGACAGCATCTCGAGGGCGGCGCGGTTGCGCCGGCGGAAGGCGGGGTGCAGGCGCGTGGCCAACCACAGCACGGGCCTCGGCGGTGGTGGGCCGGTGCGGTCGGCGCCGACGAGTGGCACCAGCCGGCGGTACATCTTGGCGTCGACGAAGCGCACCTCCATCGTCTCGAGCGGACCACCCCACTGGGCGAACACGTCCCGGTACGCCGCCGTCATGGTGGTCGACGCCAGCCGCTGGTAGAGCGGTGTCGCCGCCGGCGGGCAGTGCGACGTGTCCTGCTCCCAGGTGCCCGGCCCGGGTGGGGTGAAGGTCATTGGTGCACCCTGACGTCGTCCGACGAGTTGAACCAAAAATGGGTGCACCAATGAGCCGAAGACCGTGCTTGATGGTTCGCTTGCTCGAAGACTCGCTCGCTCACTGTCGTCCTCCCTTGTCGATGATGAGCTCGATGAGATCGGTGATCAGGTCGGCGGAGCGCTCGGGGTCGTGGCCCATCCGGTCGACGAGCTCCAGGAACATCGACGACGACGACACGGCGACGATCAGGTCGACGGTCTCCGCACGCGCCCGTCCGGTGAGTCCCGGATCGAGGGCGGCGTCGACCACCTCCCGCGCCTCGTCGAGCCGGCGCGTCCGCATGGTCCGTCCTTCGGTGGTGGCGTGCTGCAGGCGCACGGCCGACATCCGGCCGGCCATCTCCGTCCAGAGCGCGCGGCGGTAGGCGCCCATGGTCGAGCGGTCGACCTCGGCACCGGCGATCCGGTCGCGGGCGAGGTCGTCGAACCAGCTGGCTGCGGCCTGCTGCAGCTGGTCCTTCGTCGTGAAGTAGCGGTACAGCGTGCGGACCGACACGCCGGCGCGGTCGGCCACGGCGGGCATCGACACGCCACTGACGCTCTCGGCGTCGAGCAGCTCGAGGTAGGCGACGAGGATGCGCGACCGGACGTCGGCGCGGTGGTGGGCCCATGCCCCGTGGTGTTCGGGGCGGGCCGACGCCGATCCCACGGTCATGGCACGGATCATGCCAACTTGGCACGGACCGTGTCAAGTAGTATCCGGCGATGAGCCGAACGATGGTGGTGCGGGTGTGGCTGCCCGACCGCCCGGGCGCGCTCGGCCAGGTGGCCAGCCGGATCGGCGCCGTCCACGCCGACGTCACGGCCATCGACATCCTCGAGCGCGGCGCCGGCCGGGTGATCGACGAGCTGGTGGTGTCGCTGCCCGACTCGACGTCGGTCGAGCTGCTGGCCAAGGAGATCGGTGCCGTCGACGGTGTGGCCGTCGAGCACATCCGGCCGGCCTCAGCGGACCGGCCCGACCCGGCGACGGCGTTCCTCGAGCTCGCCGCCCGCGTCGCCGCCACTGACGCCGAAGATCGGCCGGCCACGCTGGGTCACGGGCTGCTCGTCGCCGCCGATGCCGACTGGGTGGTCCTGGCCAGCGCCGGTGGCGTGATCATGGCCGCCGGTGCGGCGCCCGACGTACGTTGGCTCGAGGCGTTCCTCGACGGCAGCGAGCACCTGGGTCCGTCGGTGCTGGACAACGGTCCCGGCGACCTGATGTGGGCCCGGCTGCCCGGCGCCGGCCTGTCGGTGGCCGTCGGGCGCTCCGGGCGGGCGATCCACCAGCGCGAGCGGCGACGGCTCGAGCTGCTGGCGACGGCGGTCGCCGCGCTACTCACCCGCCCAATCGCGTGACCGGGCGACGGCGCGCAGCCACGTGGCGTGGGCGGCGTCGGCGGCCTGGCGATCAGGGTTCGGCGTGAAGGAGCGCTGCAGCGCCCACTGCGCGCCGACGGCGTCGAGGTCGGGCCAGACGCCTTCGGCCAGCCCCGCCAGGTAGGCCGCACCCAGCGCCGTCGTCTCCTGGTCGTGCGGCCGCAGCACGTCGACGCCGAGCTGATCGGCCTGCGTCTGCAGGAGCAGGTCCATCACCGATGCGCCGCCGTCGACGCGCAGCTCGCGCAACGCAGTGCCACTGGCCGCCACCATCGCCTCCACGGCATCGCGGGTTTGCAGCGCCATCGAGTCGACGACGGCACGCGTCACGTGGGCGGCGGTCGTCCCGCGGGTGATGCCGACCACGGTGCCCCGGGCGTATGGGTCCCACCACGGCGCGCCGAGCCCGGTGAACGCGGGCACGACGAAGACGCCACCACTGTCGGGCACGCTGCTTGCCAACGCTTCGGTCTGGCCGGCGTCGTCGATGATCCCGAGCCCGTCGCGCAACCACTGGATCGCCGATCCGGTGGAGAAGATGGCGCCCTCGAGGGCGTAGGCGACGGTGCCGTCGGCCAGGGTCCAGGCGACCGTCGTGAGCATGCCGTCCGTGGGATCGGGGCACGAGTCGCCGACGTTGAGCAGCACGAAGCTGCCGGTGCCGTACGTGTTCTTGGCCATCCCGGGGCGGACGCAGGCCTGGCCGAACAGCGCCGCCTGCTGGTCACCGGCGATGCCGCTGATCGGGATCCCGGCCGGCGCCCCGCACCGGTCGGAGGTGGTGCCGACCCGACCACTCGACGCCACGACGGAAGGCAGCGCACCTCGCGGCACGTGGAGCAGCTCACAGAGCTCGTCGTCCCACTGCAACTGGTGGATGTCGAAGAGCATCGTGCGGCTGGCGTTGGTGGCATCGGTGGCGTGCACCTCGCCGCCGGTGAGGTTCCAGATCACCCACGAGTCGACCGTGCCGAGGGCCAGCTGATCGCCGACGGGCACCTCGCGGTGCTGCAGGAGCCACTCCCACTTGGTCCCGGTGAAGTACGGGTCGAGGACCAACCCGGTGCGTCGGCGGACCAGGTCGAGGTAGGGGGTCAACTCGCCACAGCGGGCTGCGGTGCGGCGGTCCTGCCAGACGATGGCGTTGCCGTACGCCTGCCCCGTCGTGCGGTCCCAGGCGACGGCCGTCTCGCGCTGGTTGGTGATGCCGATCGCCGCCACGTCGTCGAGGCCGACCTGCCCGACGACGTCGTCGAGCGTGGCGCGCACGGCGGTCCAGATCTCGGCCGGGTCGTGCTCGACCCAGCCGGGGCGGGGGAAGTGCTGGGTGAACTCGCGGTAGGAGGCGACGGTCGGGCGATCGTCGGTGAACACCGCCCTGCTGCGGATGCCCGTGGTGCCGGCGTCGATGGCGATCACGCACGTCATGGGTCGTCAGCGGCGCTTGCGGCTCGGGGTCGGACGGCGGTTCGGGCCGGCCGACGTGCGGCGGGTCGGCGCCGGCTTGGGTCGGTCGTCCGCGACGGACGACGAGCTCTGGCGCCCGGCCGCGGCCTGCGGTGTGCGCAGCTCCTTCAGCGTCTTGCGCTGGTAGCCGAACTTGGCCAGGAGGTAGCCGAACCCGAGGTACAGCGGGCCGCTGGCGAGCAGGCCGCCGATGATGCCGATCAAGTTCCCGCTGCGGAAGAACAGCAGGAAGATGACGGTCATGATCCCGGCGTAGATCATCCACTCGCGCATCAGCCGCGGCCACGGCACCGGTCGACTGGCGTCCCATCCCACGATCCGGATTGATAGCACCGCGTACGCTGCGGCCGTGCGCGTTGGCATCTTGACGGGCGGCGGCGACTGTCCCGGGCTGAACGCCGTCATCCGCGCCATCGTGCGCAAGGGCGAGCGCGGGCACGGTGACGAGTTGGTCGGCTTCCTCGACGCGTGGGACGGGGTGCGAGGCGCGCCGCACGATTCCGCTGACCGTCGAATCCATGCGCGGCACGCTGCCCCGCGGGGGCACCGTCCTCGGGACGAGGCGGGGGAGCCCGTTCGACTCGCCCACGGGGGTCGACGAGGTCAAGGCCACCCTCAACGACCTCGGCATCGATGCGCTGGTGGTGATCGGCGGCAACGGGTCGCTCTCCGTGGCGTCACAGCTGTTCGCCGAGGAGCGGCTGCCGATCGTCGGGGTCCCGAAGACGATCGACAACGACATCGTCGGGACGGACGTCACGTTCGGGTTCAACACCGCCGTGCAGATCGCCACCGACGCCATCGACCGGCTGCACACCACGGCCGAGAGCCACGATCGCGTGATGGTGGTCGAGGTGATGGGACGCCACAGCGGGTGGATCGCCGTCCACGCTGGCATCGCCGGTGGCGCGGCCATGGTGCTGATCCCCGAGATCCCGTTCGACGTCGAGGAGATCTGCGCCCGGATCAGCAAGCGCCACGAAGGGGGGCGCTACGCGTCGATCGTCGTCGTCGCCGAGGGGGCCGAGCCGGTCGCCGGCACGCTCGACATCGGCGACAAGCTGTACGACGAGTTCGGCCACGTGCGCCTCGGTGGCATCGCCGACGTGATCGCACGCGAGATCGGCGCCCGCACCGGGTTCGAGACCAGGGTGGTGTCGCTCGGCCACGTGCAGCGCGGCGGGACACCGACGGCCTTCGACCGGGTGCTGTCGACCAGGTTCGGCGTCGCCGCCATCGACCTCGTCCATGCCGGCGGTTGGGGGCAGATGGTCGTGTCCCGCGGGTCGGACATCGTCGCCGCCCCGCTCAACCTGACCATCGGTCGCACCCGGCCCGTCGACCTGACCCTGTTCCACGACGTCGCCGAGATCTTCTTTGCGTGATCGCCTCGCTCGCTCCGAGGACTCCGCGTGCTCGGCTCGGCCGGTCTACGGGACGGTGCTGGCGGGGATTGGGGGGTACGGGGGGAGGGCCGACTCGGCGTAGCCCGGGAAGTCGTAGACCGTCAGCGCCTCGGTCTGCAGGTCACCTTGGCCGGCGGGCCAGGCGCGGATCTCGCCGTCGACGCGCAGCCGGACGGCGTCGATGCCGGGCAGCTCGCCGGCGGTGAACACGATCTGGGCGACGGCCAGGCGCAGCGCCGTGCTCTGCAGCTCGAGCGGAGCGGACAGGTCGACGTACAGCATGTCCGTCACCCGGCGCGCCGACAGCACCTCGATGTCGTCGGGCAGCGCGGTCTGCAGGCCGGCGGTGATCTCCTGCTCGTTCGGTCCGGCGAACAGGGTCCGCAGCACCTCCTCCGGTTCGCCGCTCGGCACGTCGCGCAGCACCGAACGCAGCTCGCGTCCGTTGTCGCCCTCGACGACCAGGAACACCCTGCTGGCTCCCGACGACCGGCCGGCCTCCTGGGTGACGGGATCGAGCTCGAGGCGTTGTTCGGCAGGTACGGCCCGCGACCCGGTGTCGGGGTCGATGCCGCAGCCCGAGACGACGGCGATGGCGATGGCGGCGCCGACGGCGGCGAAGCGCCTGCGTCGCGGCGTCACGGTTCCGGCTCGGGCGCGTCGGTGCCCTCGGCGGCCGGCAGTTCGATGACGAACGAGGCACCGGGCTCGCCGTCCCTGCGGTCGTCGACCCACACCCGGCCGCCGTGCATGCGCACGTGTTCGTCGACCAGGGCCAGCCCGAGCCCTGCGCCCTCGCTGCCGGCTCGGCGCCCGGCCGTGGCGCCGCGGGCGAAGCGCTCGAAGATCAGCGCCCGCTCCTCGACCGGCACGCCCGGTCCGTGGTCTTCGACGCGGATCTGGATGTTCGTCACGGGATCGTCGGGCAGGTCGGTCTCGACGATCGCCAGCTCGGGATCGCCGCCGCCGTAGGCCCGGGCGTTGTCGATGAGGTTGGCGACGACTCGGGCCAACCGGCGCCGGTCTCCACGGATCACGGCCCCCTCGGCGCGCGGGGTCACGGTGATCGGGATGTGCGGCGCCGAGCTGACGGCCACCGCGTTGCGCACGAACTCGGCGACGGGCAGCTCCTCGACGTGCAGCCGGATGGCGCCGGCGTCGAAGCGGCTGATCTCGAGGAGGTCCTCGACGAGGCCCTGGAACCGGCTGACGTCGCTGGTCAGCAGGTCCAGCGCCGCTTGCGCCCGCTCGGGGAGCTCCTGGCGGCGAGCCTCCATCACCTCGACGGACGCCGACAACGTCATCAGCGGCGATCGCAGCTCGTGGCTGACGTCGGAGGCGAAGCGGGCGTCGCGCTCGATGCGCAGCTGCAGTGCCGACGCCATGTCGTTGAACGAGCTGGCCAGCACGCCCAGGTCGGGGTCGGGCGTCGGCGGCAGGCGGGTGTCGAGGGCGCCGCCGGCGATCGCCTTGGCCGCCTGGGCGGCATCGGCGACCGGGCGCACGGCGCGTCGGGCGGCGAAGACGCCGAGCAGCACGCCGAGGGCCGTCGTGATCAGGCCGGCGAGCAAGAGCGACAGGGCGACGTTGGACAGCGTCTGTTCGTCGTCGCCGATCTCGAAGAACTCGAAGTAGGCGCCCACGTCGGGGAGCGGGATCCCGAAGATGATGACGCTCTGTTCGCCGACATCGGCGATCATCCACGAGTCCTCCCCCCGATCGAGCACCGCCTCGCGCAGTGGGCGCGGGATGGCCTCGGGTCCGTAGACCCCGACGCCGGGTGACCACGCGTCGGCGTATCGGATCAAGGGCGCCTGCACCCCCTGCTCTTGCAGCCGATCGCTGGCCGGCTGGGCCGTCTCGGGATCGCCGAGCAGCAGGGTCAGCGCCGTCCCGGCGTTCCGATACGCCGCCTCCCGGCTGGTCGCCTCGCGCTGCTCGATCAGGTTCGAGCGCACCAGCCCGTACGACGTGACGGCGAGGAACGCCGACAGCGCCATCGAGCCGAGCGTGAACACGAGCAGGATCCGCCGCCGCAGCCCGATCCGGCTGCGCGCCGACGGGAACCGACGCACCCGACCCTCGGCGTTCGTCGCCGAGGTCCGTCGCCGGCGGGCGCGCTCGCCGACCCCTTCGATCGCCGGGGGCGGTGGGGCGACGGCGTCGCCGCCACCCGGTGCGATGTCGGCCGTCGTCAACGGTGCTCCGTCACTCCAGGCGGTAGCCGAGCCCGCGCACGGTGACGACGTGGCGCGGTGCCGCCGGATCGGGCTCGACCTTCGTACGCAGCCGGCGGATGTGCACGTCGACCAGGCGACCGTCGCCGAAGTAGTCGTACCCCCAGACCTTGTCGAGCAGCTCCTCGCGGCTGAACACCTTGCCGCGGTTCTCAGCCAGCTCGCAGAGCAGCCGGAACTCCGTTTTGGTCAGGTGAGCCTCGCGCCCACCGAGCAGCACCTTGCCCTCCTCGGGGATCAGCTCCAGGTCGCCGAACGTCAGCCGCTCGTGGCCTGGCTGGCTGGGGCGGATGCGCCGCAGCAGGGCGCGGATGCGGGCCGACAGCTCCTTCGGCGCGAACGGCTTGGTGAGGTAGTCGTCGGCGCCAGCCTCGAGCCCGGCGACGACATCGTGGGTGTCGTTGCGGGCCGTGACCATGACGATCGGGACGTCACTGGTGCGTCGCAGCGTGCGGCACAGCTCGAAGCCGTCGATGCCGGGCAACATGATGTCGATCAGCACGACGTCGGGGTGCTGATGGGCGAAGGCGGCGACCGCCTCCTCGCCCGAGCCGGCGCCCTCCACCGTCCAGCCTTCGTCCTCGAGGGCCAGCTTGACCGCTTCGCGGATGCGCTCGTCGTCCTCGACGGCCAGGATTCTTGTCCCCACGGGCCCAATGATGCCGGAATCCGGTCCCGGTCGTGGTGCACTTCGGTACGCAGCTCCCGAGCGTTCGTGGCGCAGCGAGCGTGACACCCCAGGCCGGCCTTGCCCGGCCCAGCCGAGTGAGCGGAGTCTTCGGAGCGAGCGAGGCCATCAACTCAGTCGAGAAGGATGACATCGTCGCCGACGGCGATGGGGCCACCGGCGGCCACCTCGGCGTACGCCCCGAGGCAGGCGAAGTTCCCGAAGCCGCCGAAGTCGCGCCGGTTGAGCCGGGCGATGGTGCGCAGCACGCCGGCCTCACGCTCGAGGCCGGGTTGGGCGAGCGTCGTCATGATGCAGCGCGGTGCGGCCGCCGTGACCGTGAGCACCGCCGCGCCCACGCGCAGCGAGTGACCGGCCCAGTCGTTCTCCACGAACTCTCCTGCGCCGGCCGACCCGATGAGGATGCCCGGTCGGAAGCGGGCGGCCGTGACGGTCGTGTGCGGGAGTGCCTCCGCCAGGTGATCGATGCTGGCCGTGGCGACGACGTGCAGCGCGGCGAGGTCGACGAAGGTGTTGCCGGAGCCCATGGCGACGGGCAGGTCGGCGGTGACGTCATTGAGCGCCATGTCCCCGTCGAGCTGCGGCCAGTAGCTCTCGTACACGTCGCCGGCGGCAGCTGTCGAGTCGAGGTGCACCGGCCGGCCGAGCAGGCCCGACAGGGCGCGGTCGAGCTCGTCGGTCCGCTCGAGCGTGAAGGTGGCGCCGTCGACGGTGACTTCGAGCCCACCGTCGACCGTGGTCGCCAGGCAGTCGAGCAACTTCCCGCCGGCGCGCGGTTGCTTGGCGCTGATCACCTTGCCCGACGCCGAGTCGCGCACGGCGAACCGGCGATCGCCAGGGATCCCGAGGGCGTCGAGCTCCGTGGACTCGAGACGTTCGCCGCCCATCGACTTCACGGGATAGCGCCAGATCTCCGAGACGTGGCCGACCGTCGTGCCCATCAAGCGCTCCGCTCGAGCAATGCCGTCATGCCGTCGAAGATGCCAGGCGCGGCCACCAGGAGCTCATCCGGACGGGGCGGCCCACCGGCGAAGTCACCGCTGCGGCAGCCGGCCTCGCGGGCGATCAGCTCGCCGGCGGCCATGTCCCACCGGTTCAGCCCGGCTTCGAAGTACGCGTCGCAGCGACCGGCGGCGACGTAGCAGAGGTCGAGCGCCGCCGAGCCGAGGCGGCGGATGTCGCGGACGTCACCGATCATGCGCTCGATGACCGCCGCCTGCCGGTGTCGGCGGGCCGGGTCGTAGGCGAACCCTGTGGCCAGCAGCACCAGGGCGAGCTCGTCCCGGCCGCTGTGGGTGATCGGGCGGCCATCGAGCGTCGCGCCGCGCCCGGCGGCGGCGGCGAACAGCTCACCCATCGCCGGCACGTAGACCGCCCCGACGAGCATGTCGTCGGCGCGACCGGCGGCGACCGACGTGCACCACGCCGGGAGGTCGTACACGAAGTTGGTGGTGCCGTCGATCGGGTCGACGTACCACGAGATGCCCGAGGTCCCAGCTCGGTTCGTCCCCTCCTCGCCGAGGATGGCGTCGTCGGGCCGGGTCGCGGCGATGCCCTCGACGACGATCCGTTCGGCCGCCCGGTCGTGGGCCGTGACCAGGTCGGTCGCCGTGGACTTGGTCAACACGTCCGGGCCGCGCCACGCGTCGTCGTGGCGACCGGCCAGGGCACTCGCACCGGCGTCGACGGCGAGGCGACAGGCCAGCTCGAGCAACTCGTCGATCAGCTCGTCGCTCACTGGTGCACCATCGAGTCGTGCGACGGCTGAACGGGCGCCGAGCTCACGATGCACCAGTGAGCAAGAGACCGTGATGATGATTCGCTCGCTCGAAGACTCGCTCGCTCATGCCCGGGGCTCGTCCTGCAGCTCGCGCCACTCGCCCAGGGCGCGCAGGACGAGCACGGCGACGATCGCCATGCCCACGGCGGCGGCGACGGCGCCGCCGAGGATCCCGAGGCCGAGCGGGACGGCGCAGTCGCCGTCGCACTGCAGTTCGACGAGGCTGTGGCCGATCAGGGCCCCGGCCACGCCGGCCAGGCAGATGGCGGCGAAGGCGATGCCGCGGGCGACGGGCGAGGGCAAGGCCGACAGCGGTCGCTCGGATGGCACCCCGGGCAGGCTAGAACCGGCCCGTGCGCGTGGTGGCCGTCGTGCCGACGTACTGCGAGGTCGACAACCTCGCCGACCTGGTCGAGGGGCTGCGCCGCGCCGTCGCCGACATCGGGATCCTGGTCGTGGACGACGACAGCCCGGACGGGACGGCCGCATTGGCGACCAAACTGGCCGCCACCCACGGTGACGTCGAGCTGCTCGAACGCCCGGGCAAAGCGGGCCTCGGCTCGGCGTACCGGGAGGGGTTCCGCTGGGCGATCGACCGGGGGGCCGACGTGTGCGTGCAGATCGACGCCGATTTGTCCCACGACCCGGCCGACCTGCCGGCGCTGCTGACCAACATCGCCCATGGCGCCGACCTGGCCATCGGCAGCCGGTACGTGCCGGGCGGCGTCACCGAGAACTGGCCGTGGCGGCGTCGGTGGCTGTCGAGGTGGGGCAACCGGTACGCCGCCGGCGTGCTCGGGCTGGCGGTCAACGACGCCACCGCCGGGTACCGCGCCTACCGCGCCGACGCCCTCGAGCTGATGCGCTTCGAGACCGTGACGGCCGAGGGCTATGGGTTCCAGATCGAGATGACGCACCGGCTGGTGCGCGCCGGCGGGCGGATCGTCGAGTTCCCGATCGTGTTCCGCGACCGGCGGGCGGGCGAGTCGAAGTTGTCACACGGCATCGTCAACGAGGCCTTCGGTCTGGTCGGCCGGCTGTGGGTCGACGATCGGCGCGGCCGCCGGTCCCGCCGCCGCCGCTCGGGGTGAGCCGGTGTCGCCACGAACGATCCTGCATGTCGACATGGACGCCTTCTTCGTGGCGGTCGAGCTGCGTCGCCGTCCGGAGCTGCGCGGTCGACCGGTCGTCGTAGGGGGTACCGGCCGGCGTGGCGTGGTGGCGGCGGCGTCCTACGAGGCGCGGCGCTACGGGGTGTTCTCGGCCATGCCGTCGGCGGTCGCCCGGCGGCGTTGCCCGGACGCGGTGTTCCTGCCCGGCGACTACACCGCGTATGCCGAGGCCAGCAGCGAGGTGCGGACCGTCCTCGACACCGTGACACCTCTCGTCGAGCCGCTGGCGCTCGACGAGGCGTTCCTCGACGTCACCGGAGCGCGGCGCGCCGGCGGTGGGGCGACCATCGGACACGCGCTGCGGCGCGACATCGGGGAGCAGCTGCAGCTCCAGTGCTCCGTCGGCGTGGCGACGAACAAGTTCCTGGCCAAGCTGGCGTCCGTCGACGCCAAGCCACGGGCGACGCCGGCGGGGGTCGAGCCGGGGCCCGGCGTCTTCGAGGTCCGGCCGGGTGAGGAGCTGGCCTACCTGCATCCGCTCCCGGTGGGTCGGCTGTGGGGGGTCGGGCCGGCGACGCAGCAACGCCTGACCCGGATGGGGGTGACCACCGTCGGGGACCTCGACCGGCTCGACCCGCGAGCCGTGCTGGCCACGCTCGGGCGGGCCAACGGCCAGCACCTGCTCGACCTGGCCGCCGGGCGGGACGACCGGCCGGTCGAGGTCGATCGAGAGCTGAAATCGATCAGCCACGAAGAGACGTTCGCCCACGATCTCCACGACCTCGACGAGCTGCAGCGGGAGCTGGTCCGACTGGCCGACGCCGTGGCCTCGAGGCTGCGCCGCCACGGCGTCGGGGCGCGGACGTTCACCGTCAAGCTGCGCGACGGCGGGTTCTCGACGATCACGCGCGCCGTCACCGTCGACGGTGCCGTCGACAGCGGTCCGGCGATCGTCGCGGCCACGGCGGCGCTCCTCGGCGCGGTCGACCTGGCCGCCGGTGTGCGGTTGCTCGGGCTGGCGGCGACGCGCTTCGCCCCGGCCGCCGAGCAGCTCAGCCTCGACCTCCGCCCTGACACGTGGCGGGAGGCCGACGGCGCCGTGGACGCCGTGCGCCAGCGGTTCGGGGACGCGGCGATCGGTCCGGCGAGCAGCGTGGCCGTCGGGCCCGACGGTCGCCCGGCGGTGCGGCTGGTGCGCGCCGGCACGCAACAGTGGGGGCCGACGACGCCGGAGCCGCCGCCCGATGACGACGCACCGACCGGGCGGCGCGCGAAGCCGCGTTGAGAGAACGCGAAATAGATGTGATGATGTGGGAGATGCCGCTCTCCGAGCACGAACAGCGGATCCTGCGCCAGATCGAGCAACATCTCGAGCAGGACCCTGCGTTCGCGACACGCGGCTACCGCGTCGCTCGGCACCGCCTGGTGCTGTTGATCGTCGGCCTCCTGGCCATGGCCGTGCTGACGGTGCTGTTGCTGTCGGTCAGCTTCTGGCTGTCGTTCGGCGGCTTCCTGGCCGTGCTGGCCATCGCCGTGGCCCTGGAGCGGGAGATCCGCCTGCTCGCCCGCGAGCGCCTGGGCACCCTGCCGATCAGCGCCTGGCTCGGCGGCGCCCGGCGGCGCAACCGCCAAGAACCCGCCGACGAGTGACCGCCGCGGTCAGGAAGTGGCCGGACCTCCGGCCAGCGACCTGACGAGGACGGCGGAGGCGGTCAGCGCCAAACGGTGAAGTAGCGCTTGGCGCGGCCGGCGGCGGTCATCGAGTCGGTGGCGATGCGCTCCACCTGGCGGGCCCAGCGGCGCGGCCCGCCCTCGGCGGCGGTCGTCGGGACCTTCAACTCGGCGACGTCCTTGGCCGTCGAGAACACCGCTTGCGTGGTCAGCTCGGCCAGCGACTTGAGCGGTCGGGCGGCCACCGGCAGTCGGGGCGACGCCGCCCGCGCCTGCTCGATCGGCGTGAGTGATCGGTCGGCGCGGAACCCGGTGGCTTCGACCGCACCGATCGCCCGTGACCACAGGTGGTTGAGCTGCACCGCCGGATCCGGGTCGGGGTGGCGGCGCCGCCAGCGGCGTACGGCCTCCGGGGTGGCGACCACGATCACCGCCAGCAAGGTGGCGACGAGCACGGAGTACAGCACGACCGGTGTGGTGGGCACGGTGACCCTGACCGGCGGCGTGACCGGGTCGAACACGGGCTCGGGCACGACGATGTCGGACTGCGGGATCGTCGGCGGTGGCGCAACGGTGGTCGGCGGCGGCGCGACCTCCTGCGGGGTGGCCGCCTGGCCGGGCTGCGGCACGGACTCGTCCTGCGCCGGCGGGACGCCCGTGTAGGACTCGGTGCCCGGTGCACCGCGCCCCGGCGTCGGCTCGAACGGCACCCAACCGATCCCGTCGAACCACACCTCCGGCCAGGCGTGGGCGTTGCGGCCCAGCACGACGCGGCTGCCGTCGCCCTGGGTGAGCCCGGGCGTGAACCCGACGGCGACCCGAGCCGGTATGCCGATCGACCGGGCCATGGCGGCGAACGTTCCGGCGAATTGCTCGCAATAGCCGACGCGCTGGCGGAGGAAGGCCTCGATGGCGTCGTTGCCGTGCCCCTGCGGCACCTCGATGCTGTAGGTGAACTGGGTGCGGAACCAATCCTGCAACGTCAGCGCGGCGTCGTAGGACGTGGCGGCGCCGGCCGTCAGCTCCCGCGCCTGCTCGCGCACCGACTCGGGGAAGTTGGCCGGCAGGTCGAGGTAGATGGGGTCCGGTGGCGCGCTCGACGCCGTCGCGCGCAGCTGGTCGGGGGTCAGCACCGGCACGGCCGAGACCACCTCGACCCGGTCGCCGCTCGCCAGCGGCCCGTCCACGCGCACCAAGGTCGACGTGTCACCGTTCCACCGCAGATCCTCGCCGCTGGCGGCGATCGGTTCGGCGGCCGCCGGCACCAGCGGGCCACCGAGCCCGGCGATGACGATCTCCTGGCGGTTGTCGACCGAACCGGGCAGCCGCTCCTGCAGCTCGCCCTCGACGTCGTCCAGCGAGCGGTCGGGCAGGCCCCAGGTGTTCCCGTCGAACTCGGGCAACGCCGTCGCCCGCCAATAGGCCGGCGCCGTGGCGGTGACCGAGAACAGCTCGGTGGACGAGCGGTTGACCAGGCGGCTGCGGATGTCGACGAGTGGGCTGAGCACCTCGGTCACCCCGCCGCCCTGCTCGCTGGTGTCGATCAGCGGCGGATCGGTGGCCCCGGGGAGGCGGGGCCCGATGACCCACGCCGCCAGCACCACGATCCCACCGGTGACGACGGCCGCCGGCACCACGGTCATCAGCGAGCTGCGCCGCCGCCCGAGCAGCGTGCGGGGCGGCGGCGTCGAACGGGCCCGCAACAGCGCAGCGGCCAGCACCCCGGCGGCGATGAGCGCCAGCGCCGACGCGATGCGATGGTCGTCGACGCCGAGCGCGGTGACGAACACGAAGAGCACGGCGCCGGGGACCAGCGCCTCGCCCCGGCCGTTGGCGCGGAACGCCAAGGTGTCGCCGGTGAAGACCACGAACGCTGCGCCGACGGAGGCGAGCAGCGCCCAGCCGCCGACGTAGGCCACCGGCGCCACTGCGTCGCGGAACTGCTGGCGCACCAGTGACAGGTCGGCGGCGGCGACGTCCCAGGTGTCCGGACCCGGCAGCATCGCCGAGTACGACTCCGGGTAGTGGAGGTAGCCGACCGTCCACACCAGCGCGACCACCGTGACGAGCACCCCCACCACGCCTGGCACGCGCGCCAGTCGACCGGCCAGCGACGAACCGTGGCCCACGGCGACGAGGATCAGCACGTCGCCGAGGAACTGGTCGTCGCCGAAGACGCGGTTGAGGGAGAGGGCGGCGACGACGGAGTAGAGGGCCAGCCCGAGCGTCGCGGCGATCTCCATCGTCACGGTGCCGAGCGGCGATCGACCCTGGCGCGCCACCCCACCGGGTGCCGACGCCGGTGCCGGCGCGGGCGGTGGCTGGGACCCCGCTTCGCGGGCGAGCGTGGCGGTCATCGCATCACCCTGCGCATCATGCGAGCGACGGAGCGCCAGCGGAGGAGCGGCCACGCCCGGCCTGCGTGGCCGGGAAACGCCATGACGTCTGCGTGGCCGGGGAACGCAGTGACCGTCATCGCGCCAGTGCCTCGACCTTGAGCTGGTCCCGGCGCAGCGGATCGCGGGCCCGCGCGTCCAGGCGACCGACCCCGGCGAGCAGCTCCCAGCTGTCGAGGAACGCGACCTCGGAACGGGCGTCGACGGTGAGCGGGCCACTGCGCAGCGGCGGATCCATCGTGAAGACACCGATGGTCGTCAGCGTCGGATCGGCGACTCGCGCCAGGGAGGCCCAGGCTCCCGACGAGGCGTGGGCCGTGACGACGACGACCAGCCCGAGACCCTCTCCGGGGTCGCGCTCGACCGGCACGTACTCGCCGGTGCTGATGGCGATGCGGGCGAGCAGGTGCAACGTCTGTGGGGCGACGTCGGGACCACGGAGGTCGACGCCCTCGGTGGTCACGAACCGGGTCGTCAATCCCGCCCGGTCGGCACTGTGCACGAGGCTGGCGGCGGCGGTCACCGCTCGTTCGAACGCCTCGTCCCCCTCACCGCCGCTCGGCACGTGCTGGTCGAGCAGCACGAGGCACCGGCGCACGCCCTCGACGCTGTGCTGGCGGACCTTCAGCTGCTCGGATCGTGCCGATGCCCGCCAGTGGATGGTCCGCGGCTCGTCGCCGTCGACGTAATCGCGCAGGCTGTGGAAGTCACCGGGACCAAGTCGTTGGGCCAGCGCCATCAGGTGGCGACCGAGGACGCCTTGGCCGAGCGAGGGCAGCTCGAGGAGGTGGGCGCGCGGCGAGACCAGCACCTCGTCCGTGCCGGCGACCTCGCTCACGGAGCGGGCCAGGCCGAGCACGTCGTGGCGCACCGCGCGCAGCGGCCCGATCGTCAGCACGCCGCGCCGCTCGGTCGGGACTCGGTACCCGGCGCTGACCTCGGCATCGCGGCCGAGCGGGGCGACCGTCATCCGCGCCGTTCGGTCGGCGCCGACCGGCTCGATCAGCTCGAACGAGGGGGAGCGGACGGCGCCGACCTGCTGGACGAGCACCTCGACGCGACCGACGTCGCCGGCGGTGAGGACCGACGGGCGGATCCACCGGTGCACCTCGACGCGGGGTCGGCGAACCAGCACCAGCACGACGGCGAGGACGATCGCTGCGGCCAGTGCGACACCCATCACGTACAGCTCGATGACCCCGAAGAGCCGGCCGATCACCACGCAGGCGACGGCACCGAAGAGGACCGTCCAGCCGGATCGGGTCGGCACGTCCGTCTCCCGTCGAGCGCGACGTGGGCACGACGACGTCGGCCAGCACCTCGCCGATGGCGTCGACCGGGTCGAGCCGGGCGCCGCGATCCGTGCGCAGGAGCAAGCGGTGGGCGAGCGCAGGCACCGCCATTGCCTTGACGTCATCGGGCGTGGCGTAGCGCCGCCCGCGGGCTGCGGCGTGCGCCTTGGACGCGCTGGCCAGCTGCAGCGTGGCCCGGGGGGAGAGGCCGAGCTCGATCGCCGGGTGCCGGCGGCTGGCGTCGGCGAGGTCGACGAGGTACGCCTTGAGCGCGTCGGCCATGTACACGCTGCGCACGGCGTCGACCATCGACATCACCTCGGCCGCGGACACGACCGGCGCCAGCTTCGGCAACGAGTCGATGGCGCCGCGCCCGTCGAGGATCGCCATCTCGGCGGCACGCCCCGGGTAGCCGAGCGAGATGCGCAGCAGGAACCGGTCCAGTTGGCTCTCGGGGAGGCGGTACGTGCCTTCCTGGTCCACGGGGTTCTGGGTGGCGATGACCATGAACGGCGGGTCGAGCCGGCGGGTCTCGCCGTCGACGGTGATCTGGCGCTCCTCCATCGACTCGAGCAGCGCCGACTGAGTCTTCGGAGACGCCCGGTTGATCTCGTCGGCGAGCACGATGTTGGCGAACAGTGGACCCTGCTGGAACCGGAACTGCTCGGTCGAGCGCTGGTAGATGCTCACGCCGACGAGGTCGGCTGGCAACAGGTCCGGCGTGAACTGCACCCGCTTCCACGTGCAGTCGATGGAGCCCGCCAGCGCCTTGGCCAGGCTGGTCTTGCCGACGCCGGGCACGTCCTCGATGAGCAGGTGTCCCTCGGCCAGGAGGCACATGACGGCCAGCTCGATCGGCTCCATCTTCCCGTGCACCACCTGGGACACGTTGGCGGTCACTGCGTCGAAGAGCGAGGCGAAACGCGAGCTCGAGCCCTCGGGAGGGTCGCTGCCCAGGGCGCGAGTCGGCGAGATGGTCACGGCCTGAAAGGGTAGACGGGCTGGAGGCACTGCCCTCCGCGACGTGCCGGCGGGCGTCGCACGCTCGTTCAACAGGAGTTGGCGGTCACCACGGAACGAGCGCAGCGATCGAGGCACCCTCAACGGCCATACTCGAACCGTGCGGACCTTCCTGGCGATCGACGTCGCCAAGGACCGCTTGACGGCAGGGATCGTCGACGCCACGGGGCTCATCGCCGTGCGCGACCGGGTGGCCACCCCGATGCGTGACGTGTGGCCGGCGGTGCACCGGCTCGTGCGACGGGTGGTCGCCGCCAAGCCGGACGACGTCGAGGCACCGGTCGCCTGCGGCGTCAGCTGCGAGGGTCCGATCGACCTCCAGGCCGGGACCGTCACGCCGCTTCACCTGCCGATCTGGCAGTCCTTCGAGCTGCGCGAGCGAGCCCGGGACCTCAGCGGGCTGCCAACCGTCCTCGGCACCGTGGGTGTGGCGCGTGTCGTCGCCGAACGCTGGATCGGTGCGGGCCAGGAGTCGGCCAACGTCATGGCCGTGCTGGTGTCCGACGCCGTCGAGGCCGGTGTCATCAGCAACGGCCGCCTGCTGCGCGGCGGGCACGGCGACCTGGGCCAGCTGGGCCACGTCGTCGTCGAGCCCGAGGGCCACCCGTGCCCTTGTGGTGCCCAGGGATGCCTGATGGCCTACGCGTCGGCGTCGGCGATCGAGCAGGAGACGGACCGTCCACTGCGCCGCACGCCGACGGCGATCGTGGAGCGGACGGGCGCGATGATCGGTCGAGCGATCGCCTCGGCCGTCGCGGTGCTCGACCTGCGCCTGGTCGTGCTGTCCGGCTCGGTGCCGGCGGCGCTCGGTCCGCCCGTGGTCGACGCCGCTCGTCGCGAGCTCGAGCAGCGCAGCAAGCTGACCCACCTGCGCGCCGGCACGGATCGCAGCGGCTACCGGGTGGACATCGGGCTGTCCCGGCTGGGGACGGAGGCGCCGCTGGTCGGCGCCGCCGGCCTGGCCCGCTGGGAACTGGCCCATCGTGCGCCAGTAGCTTGACCGGCGATGGACCCCGTCTACTCCGCAGATGCCGAGGCCTACCGCGACAAGGTCCAGGCGTTCCTGGCCGAGAAGCTGCCGAGCGACTGGGCCGGCACCGGGAAGCTGGAGGGGACCGAGCTGAGCGACTTCGTCGCGTGGTGGCGCGGCGTGCTGTACGAGGCCGGGTACCTGGCGCCTGGCTGGCCCGTCGAGTACGGCGGGGGAGGGCTCTCGGCGCTCGAGCAGGTGATCATCGCCGAGGAGTTCGCCAAGGCCGGCGTCCCCACCGGCGGCCCGAACGACGTGTTCGGCATCCAGATGCTCGGCAACACGTTGCTGATGTGGGGCACCGACGAGCAGAAGGCGCACTACCTGCCGCGCATCCTGTCCGGCGCCGACCGCTGGTGCCAGGGGTACTCCGAGCCGAACGCCGGCTCGGATCTCGGTGGTCTGGCCCTGCGGGCCTCGCTCGACGGGGACGAGTGGATCCTCAACGGCCAGAAGATCTGGACCTCGGCCGGCCATCTCGCCGACCACATCTTCACGCTGGCGCGCACGGATCCCGAGGCGCCGAAGCACAAGGGCATCTCGTTCCTGCTCGTGGACATGCGCCAACCCGGCGTGGAGGTGCGCCCGATCCGGATGATCTCCGGGGAGAGCGAGTTCAACGAGGTCTTCTACACGGACGCCGTGTGCCGCGAAGGACGAGGTCGTCGGTGGCGTGAACAACGGCTGGGCGGTGGCGATGAGCCTGCTCGGGTTCGAGCGCGGCGAGGCGGCGGCCACGATGCCGATCCGCTACCAAGCCGAGCTCGACCGGCTGTTCGTGCTGGCCAAGGAACGCGGCGTCGACCAGGATCCGCTGGTCCGCCAGCGCCTGGCGTGGTGCTACGGCAAGGTCCAGGTGATGCGGTACCTCGGGATGCGCACGCTGACCCGTTTCCTGGCCGGCCACCACCCCGGGCCGGACGGCGCGATCACGAAGCTGTACTGGAGCGAGTACCACCGCCTCGTGACCGAGCTGGCCGTGGACATCCTCGGCGCCGAGGCGCTCGCTCCGACCGGCCGGCGACCGTCGAGCGCGTTCCAGACCGACGACGCGGGCGCACCGAACTCGTCGGCATCGTGGACCGACACGTTCCTCAACGCGAGGGCGGGGACGATCTACGCCGGCTCGTCGCAGATCCAGCGCAACATCATCGGCGAGATGGTGCTCGGCTTGCCCAAGGAGCCGAAGGCACCGGCGTGATGCGGGCCGTGGCGGGGGTGCTGCGGCGACCCGGCCTGTGGCCGGTGGCGCTGCGCCAGTGGCGACGACTCGTCCCGTCCGGCTGGTGGCGGCGATGGCCGTTCCTGCCCGTGCCCCCTGCCGAGTACCTGCGCTTCCGGAAGTTGACGCAGTACGGGGATTCCGACGCCGCGGTGTCGGCGGTGGATGTGGTGAACTACCTGCGGTGGTGCAGGGACTGGCCGTGAAGCGGAGACGCACGAGATAGGGATGCGGAGCGCGCTCGTCCTCAACGCCAGCTATGAGCCGCTCAGCGTCGTACCGGCGCGGCGAGCCGTGTGCCTGGTGCTGGCCGACAAGGCCGACATCATCGAGGAGGACGGCACCGAGTTGCACTCGCCGTCGATCACGCTCGCCAGCCCGCTCGTGGTCCGGCTGCGCTACATGGTGAAGGTGCCGTACCAGCGGCGCACGGCGCTGTCGCGGCGGGCCGTCTTCGCCCGCGACGACTACCGGTGCCAGTACTGCGGTCGCACCGCCGATTCGATCGATCACGTGCTGCCGCGGTCGCGCGGCGGGCAGCACGCCTGGGAGAACGTCGCCGCGGCGTGTCGGCCGTGCAACCTGGCCAAGCGGGACCGCACGCCCGACGAGGCCGGCATGCGCCTGGCCCGCCCGTGCCGGGCGCCGCGCCCGTCGGCGTGGGTGGTGGTCAGCGTGGCCCGGGTCCCGGACGCCTGGAAGCCGTACCTCGCCATCGCCTCGTGACGCCGTGGCGGCGGTCGGGGTCGGCGGGAGCGTTCCACGCCCTGGCCCTGCCTGACCCCGTCGAACTGCAGGTGTGGGTGTTCGACGTGGAGCGGCCGGCGCTCGTCGTCGGCTCGGCGCAACGTGTCGACGAGGTCGTCGACGTCGAAGCGTGCGCGGCGGCGGGTGTCGAGGTCGTCCGTCGACGCAGCGGCGGTGGCGCCGTGCTCCTCGAGCCGGGCGCCATCACGTGGTTCGACGTGATCGTGCCGTCCGTGCAGCTGCGCGACGAGGGGATCGGCGACGACGTCGCCCGGTCGATGGTGTGGATGGGGGAGCACGTCGCAGCGGCCCTCGGTGCCGTGGGTGCCGGCGCCGTGACGGTCCACGACGGGCCGATGGTCGCCGGGCCGTGGTCGTCGGACGTCTGCTTCGCCGGGATCGGCCCGGGCGAGGTGCTGGCCGACGACGTGAAGCTGGTCGGGATCAGCCAGCGCCGGACGAGGGCGGGGGCCCGCTTCCAGTGCGCCGTGCACACGGCCTGGTCACCGCACCGGCTGGCTGACCTGCTGCGCAGCCGCCCCGGGCCCCTCCCGCCCGTCGCCGTCGCCGCGCCGGCGGTCGCTGCCGCACTGCCCGCCGCGCTGGCGACCGCGCTCGCCCCGTGAGCTGAGGGGTGAGGGGACCAGGTCCCCTCACCACTCACCGCGTGCCGTCACCTGAGGGGATTGGAGGGGATCGGCGGCGAGTTGGTGGCGCGTAGAGGGGGTGAAAGGTTGACAGTGGGGGGTATTGGGGGGCAGAGTGGGGCTCGGTGGGGACGTTCCCGGGTCCCCAGACGAGGCAGCCGATCGGGACCAAGCGGAAAGGGTGCGGCCGGTCGCGATGTTCGTCGGGGTTCACGAACGTCAACTCGACGACAAGGGCCGCTTGGCCCTCCCGGCGTCGTACCGCCAGGACCTGACCGATTCCTGCTACCTCGTCTACGGCGAGGACCGATGCGTCAACATCTTCACCCGCAGCGAGTTCGAGACGATGGCCGCCGACGTCATCGAGCAGGTGCGCCGCGGTGAGATGACCCGCGCCCGCCAGCGCGCCGTCGCCGGATCGGCGTCGTTGGTCGGCGTCGACAAGCAGGGGCGGATCACGATCGACGACAAGCTGCGGACGTACGCCCGGCTGCAGACCGGGTCGCGCGTCGTCGTCTCCGGCAACCTCAACTGCGCCGAGGTGTGGTCCGAGGAGCTCTACGAGCGGATGGCCGCCGAAGGCCGCGGCGAGCTGGCCGGGGGGGCCGAGTGAGCGAAGCCCCCTTCACCCACCAGCCGGTCATGCGCGACGAGATCGTGGCCGTGTTCTCGACCGTCCCCGCCGGGGTCGTGGTCGATGCCACCCTCGGCGGCGGCGGGCACAGCGAGGCGCTCCTCGAGAGTCGCGACGACCTCGCCGTGCTCGGGATCGACCGCGACCCCGACGCGCTCGCCGCCGCCGTGGCCCGGCTCGCCCCCTTCCAGCGCCGCTTCCACGCCGTCCGTGGTCGCTTCGACCAGTTCCGCCAACTCCTGAAGGACCACTTGCCGATGCTCGCTGCCTCGACCGATGACCCTCACACGCCGGCGGTCAGCGGTGCCCTGTTCGACCTCGGCGTCTCGTCACCCCAGCTCGATCGTCCGGACCGCGGGTTCTCGTACCGCGAGGACGGACCGCTCGACATGCGCATGGACCAGTCGGCGACCTGGTCGGCGGCCGACGTCGTCAACGGCTACGACGCCGAGCACCTCGCCCGGGTGCTGCGGCAGTACGGCGACGAGCGCTTCGCCGACCGGATCGCCCGGGCGATCGTGGCGTCGCGGCCGATCGAGTCCACGGGCCACCTGGCGGCCGTCGTCACCGAGGCCATCCCCGCTGCCACCCGCCGGCGCGGCGGGCACCCCGCCAAGCGGACGTTCCAGGCGATCCGCGTCGAGGTCAACGCCGAGCTCGAACAGCTGCCGACGGCGATCGATGCGGCGATCGACGCCACCGCGCTTGGCGGCCGGATCGCCGTGCTCTCGTACCACTCGGGCGAGGACCGCATCGTCAAGGAGCGGTTCCGGCGGGCGACGGGCGCTTGCGAGTGTCCACCAGGCCTGCCCTGCGTCTGCGGCGCCGTGCAGACCGTCCGATTGGTGCGGGCACCCCGCCGACCGTCCGATGCCGAGCAGGCGTCCAACCGTCGAGCCGGGTCGGCTCGCCTGCGCGTTGCCGAGAAGGTCGGCTGATGGCGGCCACGCTGCCGGCCCGCCGCCGGCAACACGACGGGACCAGCTCGAGCGGGCGCATCGTGCGCTCCACGCGCCACGCCGCTCCGAGGCGGCCGACCACCGCCCGCAAACAGCGCGGCACGGCCACGTCCCCCGCGCCGCGCCGAGCGGCCGCCCCGGCTCGGACCACGAGGCGGGCCCCGACCGCCCGTCAGTCGCCGGTGCCCGCGCCGCGCCCGCACTTGCGCCTCGTCGCCCGCCCGCGGTTCGCCATCAACGCCGCCTTGGTGCTCGTCGCCGTGGTCGTGTCGTTGATGCTCGCCGCCGTTGTCCTGCACACGCGCCTCGCCGAGCGGCAGGTGGGGATCGATCGCGTCGAGACAGCGGTGATCGAGGCGCGATCGCGCTTCGACGTGCTGCGCCAACAGCGGGCCGAGCTGCGGGCGCCGGCCCGACTGGCTGCCGCCGCCGCCGACGAGGGGATGGTGCCGTCACCGGCGGCCGACTTCTTGCCTGTGGACCCCGCCACCGTCGCCGAGGTCCTCGCCGCCGGCGGTCCGGTCCCCGAGGGTGAGCTCGGCGCCATCTCCGACGCCTTCGAGCCACTCGACCAGGTCCGCCGCGTCAAGGCCGCCGCCGGGGACTAGCGCGTGACCACCGACCGACCGCACCGGGGACGCCCCGGCCAGCGCTCACCGACGCCGCGATCCGACCGGCGTCGCCAGCATCCGCCGAGTCGCCGAACTGCCCCGGCGTCCCGGCGTGACGGCGGGCCGTCGAGCCGATCCGCCCCGGCTCCGACGGCCCGCCGGGCTCGCACGCGCACGCCACCCAGCGGTCGCAGCCGACCGCCGGGTCGCCGGCGCGCCGCCCCACCGCCGCACGCCGTGGCGGTGCGGGGCTCTACCGCCCGACGGTCGGGTGGCGCTCGGCGGGCGACGCGTCCTGTGCGCTCCATCAGGACCCGGGCCCGGCTGGCCCGCCGCCAACTCGGGGCTCGTCGCGGGTCGCGGCTGGCCACGGCCTTCACCGCTGGCCAACCGCGGCGGCGGCTACTGATCGCGCTGGTCGTGATGCTCGGCGTCCTCCTGGCCGTCCTGGTCAGGGTGGGCCTGCTGCAGACCGTCCAGGGCGACGACCTGCGGGAGTCGGCATCCGACCAGTGGACGCGGGACCGCACGCTGCCGGCCCAGCGCGGCGCCATCTTCGATCGCAACGGCGACGAGCTCGCCCTGTCGGTTCCGGCGCGCACCGTGGCCGTCAACCCTCGCCAGGTCGAGGATCCCGCCGGGACGGCCGAGATCTTCGCCAGCACGCTCGGCCTCGACCGGGATCGCCGGTTGGAGCTGCAGGCGGCGATGGAGGACAAGGAGCGCGGCTTCGTCTACATCGCCCGTCAGATCGACATCGCCAAGGCGGACCAGCTCGCAGCTCTGGAGCTGGCCGGCGTCACCATCTACCCAGAAGACCGGCGGATCCTGCCCGGCGGCGATACGGCGCGCAGCATCATCGGGCGCACCGACATCGACGGCAACGGGACGGCCGGACTCGAGCTGAAGTTCGAGGACCTGCTGCGCGGACACCCGGGCGAGTCGACGACGGAAGTGGCGCCGGGCGGGCGCTCCATCCCTGGCAGTCAGGTGGTGACCGCCGAACCGGTGCCCGGTCAGGACATCATCACGACCATCGATGGGCCGGTGCAGTACTCCGTGGAGCAGGCGTTGATGGACCGCGTCGCGGCCACGGGTGCACGTGGCGGCCAGGCCGTGGTGATGGACTCCAAGACCGGCGACCTGCTGGCGATGGCCTCGGTGCGGATCAACGACGACGGGGTCTACGAGAACACGACGGGCAACTACACCGCCGTCGACGCCTACGAACCGGGCTCGGTCGGCAAGGTGATCACCGTGGCCGGTGCACTGAACGAGCGGACGGTGACCCCGGAGACCCAGTTCACGGTGCCCTGGCGCAAGCAGTACACGAAGGCCGGCGACTTCCTGAGCGACGCCGCGCCGCACGACGACCAGGTGATGAGCGTCGAGGACATCCTCGTCGAGTCGTCGAACATCGGCACGATCAGCATCTCCGAGACGATCGGCTTCGCCAAGCAGTACGACTACCTGCGGGCGTTCGGCTTCGGCGAGGTCACCGCCCTGGACTGGCCGCAGGAGTCGGCCGGGATCCTGCACCCGTGGGAGACGTGGGAGGGCACCGAGAAGTACACCGTCGCCTACGGCCAGTACATCGCCAGCAGCCCGATCCAGCTGGCCGCTGCGGTCAACGTGATCGCCAACGACGGCCGGTACGTCGCCCCGCGCCTCGTCGCCGGCACCGTCGCCGCCGACGGCGAGGTGACGGAGACGCCAACCTCCGAGTCGCGTGAGGTGGTGCGCCCCGAGGTGGCCGAGCAGATGCAGCTGATGATGAAGGAGGTCGTGTGTCGGGGCACGGCCCGCCAGGCCCAGGTGCCGGGGCTCTCGATCGCCGGCAAGACCGGCACGGGCTACATCGCCCAGCCCAACGGCGGGTACGTCAAGGAAGACGGCACGAAGGACTACTACGTCAGCTTCGTCGGGTTCCTGCCCGCCGAGGACCCGCAGGTCACGATCCTCATCTCCATCGACGACGTCCGCTCGGACGCCGAGGACCGCTTCGGCGGCACCGTCTCGGCCCCCGTGTTCCGTGACCTGGCGCCGCGGATGGTCGATGAGCTCGGCATCCAGGCGCCCGTGGGTTCGACGGGCTGCCCGGAGTGACCCCCGCGGGCGCCGTGCGCGAGGGGCTTCCGCTCGGAGCGTTCGCCGACGCGCTCGGCCCGCGCGTCCGCACCGTCGGTGACGCCGGCACCGCTGTCGTCGGCGTCACCCACGACTCCCGGCTCGTCGAGCCGGGGATGCTCTTCGCCTGTTTGCGCGGCGCCCACCACGACGGCCACACCCACGCCGCCGCCGCCGTGGCCGCCGGCGCGGCGGCGCTCCTCGTCGACCACGAGGTCGCCCTCGACGTGCCGCAGGTCGTGGTCGACGACACCCGTCGGGCGCTCGGTCCGATCGCCGCCCTGGTCTACGGCACGCCGAGCGCCGCGCTGACGATCGTCGGCATCACCGGCACGAACGGCAAGACCACGACGTCGCAGCTCCTGGCGTCGATCCTGCGCGCCGATGGCCGGGTGACGGGCGTGATCGGGACGCTGACCGGCACCCACACCACGCCGGAGGCGCCCGAGCTGCAGGCACGGCTGGCCGCCGCTCGTGACGAGGGCACGACCGCCGTCGTGATGGAGGTCTCGTCCCATGCCCTGGCCCTCAACCGAGCCGACGGCACGCGCTTCGCCGCAGCGGTGTTCACCAACCTCGGCACCGACCACCTCGATCTGCACGGCACCATCGAGGAGTACTTCCGGGCGAAGGCCCGGCTCTTCTCGCCGGAGCTGGCCGACATCGGCGTGTCCAACGTCGACGATCCGCACGGCCGGCTGCTCGCCGACGCCGCACCGATCGACGTCGTCCCGTTCTCGATCGCCGACGCCGACGATGTCCACGTCGACGCCAGCCGCCATGCCTTCACCTGGCGGGGCCGGCGCATGGAGGTCCCGCTCGGTGGTCCGTTCAACGTGATGAACTCGATCGCCGCGGCGACCACGGCGGCGACGCTCGGCGTCGGGCTCGACGCCATCGCCGACGGGCTGGCGAGCGTCGACGCCGTCCCCGGCCGGTTCGAGCGCGTCGGGACGACCACCGCCCCAACGGTGATCGTCGACTACGCCCACACGCCCGACTCCCTGGAGCAGGTGCTGGTCGCCGCTCGGCGCGTCGCCACCGGCCGCGTCCTCGTCGTGTTCGGGTGCGGCGGCGACCGGGACCAGGGGAAGCGGCCGCAGATGGGCGCCGTCGCCGCCCGCCTGGCCGATCACGTCGTGGTGACATCTGACAACCCGCGATCCGAGGACCCCGCCGCCATCATCTCGGCCGTGCTGGCCGGGATCGATCAGGCCAGCGATCCGTCCACGTCGGTCGCGGTGGTGGACGTCGAGGCCGATCGGGCGGCGGCGATCGCCCTGGCCATCGAGGCCGCCGCGGACGGCGACGTGGTGGTCATCGCCGGCAAGGGCCACGAGACCACCCAGCTCATCGGTGACCGGGTGCTGCCCTTCGACGACCGCGCCGTCGCCCGGCGAGTCCTGGAGGCCCGCCCGTGATCGCCGTGATGATCGCCGGGATCGTCGCCGGCGTGGTCTCGTTGATCACCACCAGGGCGCTGATCTCGGCGTTCCGCGTGCGCGGGCTCGGTCAGCCGATCCTCGGCAAGGAGGACCTCGGCCCCGAGCACCACATGTCCAAGCAGGGCACGCCCACGATGGGCGGCATCGCCATCCTCGTCGCCGCGTTCATCGGCTGGGTCGTGGCGCACGTGCGCCGCGGGCTGCCGTTCTCCGACCAGGCGGCGATCGTCTGGGTGGGGATCCTGGCGATGGCGCTGATGGGCTTCCTGGACGACTACATCAAGGTGCGCAAGCGGCACAACCGCGGGATCTTCTGGAAGCAGAAGAACTACATCACGATGCTCATCAGCTTCGGCATCGCCTGGTGGTTGGTCGCCGGGACCGGAATCGCCGAGACGATCTCGCTGACCCGGGCCGACCTCCCCGGCTGGCAGCCCCCGACCGTGGTGTGGATCCTCTTTGCGGGGTTGATCATCTGGGCGACGACCAACGCCGTCAACGTGACCGACGGGCTCGACGGGTTGGCCGGCGGCTCGGCGCTGATGGGGTTCGGGGCGTTCATGATCATCGGGTTCTGGTCGTTCCGGAACCCGGCCATCTACGGGGACGCCGTCAACCCGCTCGACATGACCGTCCTCGCCGCCGGGTTCGCCGGGGCCTGCATGGGCTTCCTCTGGTACAACGCGGCGCCGGCGCGCATCATCATGGGCGACGTCGGCGCGCTGGGCATCGGCGCGGCGTTGGCGCTGCTCGCGCTGACCCTCGACACCCAGCTGCTGCTGCTGCTGATCTGCGGGTTGAACGTGATGGAAGCCGGGTCCGTGGCCCTGCAGATGGGTGTGTTCAAGGCCAGCGGTCGCAAGAAGCGGCTGTTCCGGATGTCGCCGGTGCACCACCACTTCGAGCTGCTCGGCTGGCCCGAGACGACCGTGATCATCCGCTTCTGGCTGATCTCCGCCACCTGCGTCGCCGCCGCCCTCGGCCTCTTCATCGCCGACTTCACCAGGATCACGAGCTGATGGCGTCGCTCGCACGGTGAGCGGTACCTGGTGTACGGGCTGGCCATCGCCAACGCGGCCGTCGTGCGGGCGCTGACCCGGCGGGGGATCGAGGTCGTCGCCGTCGACGACACGTCGACCGCGGCGCGCCACGAGCTGGCTCGATCGCTCGGCGTCGAGCTGGTGATCGCCCCCGGTGCGGCCGAGCTCGACGCGCTGGTGCGGTCGTCGTCGGTCGTGGTGCCGGCGCCCGGAGTGCCGGAGTCGCATGCTGTCTTCGCCGCCGCCGCCGCCGCCGGGCGGCCCTTGCGCAGCGAGATCGAGATCGCCTACCGCTGGGAGCAGGAGCGTCCCGGCTGGGCCGAGGCCGATGCTCGCCGTGACGGGGACGGATGGGAAGACGTCGACGACGCTGTGGGCGGTCGAGATGCTCGAGGCAGGGGGCGTGCGCACGGTGGCCAGCGGCAACACTGAGGTCCCGCTCGTCGAAGCGGTCGATCGGGACGACCTCGACGTCTTCGTCGTCGAGTGCACGAACCACCGTCTGGCCACCGCGGCGACGTTCCGCGGCGAGGTCGCGGCGTGGATCAACTTCGCCCCCGACCACCTCAACTGGCACCGGTCGGTCGCCACCTACGAGGCGGCCAAGGCCCGGCTCTTCGCCCAGCAGCGCGACACGGACATCGCCATCGGTGCCGCCGCCGATCCGACGGTGATGCGCCACCTGGCCGCCGCCCCTGGGACGCGGCGCACGTTCGGGTGGCACGACGCCGACTACGACGTGTCCCCGGCTGGCGAGCTACGCGGGCCGCACGGTGCGTTCGGAACGGTCGGCAGCCTGCGTCGGGCGCTTCCCCACGATGTGACGAACGGGCTGTGCGCCGCCGCACTCGTGCTCGAGTCGAAGTTGGTGGGCGCCGACGCCGTCGCCGTCGGGCTGGCGTCCTTCAGCGGGCCGCCGCACCGCATCGAGCTCGTCGGCGACGCCGACGGGGTCAGCTGGTACAACGATTCGAAGGCGACGACGCCACATGCGGCTTCGACGGCGATCCGGGCGTTCGACCACGTCGTGCTGATCGCCGGTGGTCTGAACAAGGGGCTCGACCTCTCGCCGATGGCCGCCGAGCGCCACCGCATCCGGGCCGTCGTGGCCATCGGCCGCGCCGCCGGCGACATCGAGGCCGTGTTCGCCGGGTCGCCCGTGATCGCCGCGGACTCGATGTTCGACGCCGTCCAGCGGGCCGGCGAGGCCGCCCGCCCCGGCGATGTGGTCCTGCTGTCACCGGGGTGCGCCAGCTTCGACTGGTATCCCGATGGCGGGTACCCCGAGCGCGGCGACGACTTCCGGCGCCTCGTCCACGCCCGACTGATGGGAGCAGCCCGATGACCGCAAGTCTGCGCGCCGGGCGCGACCGCTCCCGCCGGGACGTCACGTGGCCCGGGCGGACGACCAAGCCCCGACTCAAGGACCGCCGGCGAAAGGCGCTGGAGCGGCTGCACGGCGGCGCCGACAACGTGCCCGTGCGCCGGCCGATGCCGAAGCTGCGGCGGGCGCGCGAGCCACGCCCGTCGATGTGGTTCGTCCAGCGCGGGCCGGCACCGATCTGCTACTACGTCATCGCCGTCGTCGTGGCCATGTTCGTGATGCTCGGTCTCGTGATGGTGCTGTCGGCGTCGGCGACCGTCGAGTCCAACCGCGGCAACAGCCCCTACGGGATCTTCAATCGCCAGCTGACGTGGGCGGTGCTCGGGTTGGTCGGCCTGCTCCTCGCGTTGCGGGTGCACCTGCAATGGCTGCGTCGACTCGCTGTTCCGGGCCTGGTGGTCGGGCTGGCGGCGATGCTGCTGCCGTTCGTGCCGGGCATCGGCGCCGAGGTCAACGACGCCCGAGCCTGGGTGGCACTCGGCGAGTTCAGCTTCCAGCCCTCGGAGTTCCTCAAGCTGGCCGTCGTGATCGCCACGACGAGCTTGCTCGTCAGGCGCCCCGAACAGCTCTCCGACGTGCGCCGCAGCCTGCCGCCGATCGCCTTCCTGGCCATGATCACGGCTGGTGCCTGCCTGGCCCAGCAGGACCTCGGGTCGGCGATCGTGATGTGCACGATCGTGCTGTCGGTGGCGTTCATCGGCGGCGTCCCGTTGTCGCCGATGCTGATGACGGCGGGCATGGCCACCGTGGCGGCGGTCGGCTTCGTCCTGTCGAGCGCCTTCCGCTACCAGCGCTTCACGGCGTTCCTCGACATCACCGGCCACCGCGACGAGCTCTCGTACCAGACCTACCAGGGGTTCCTGGCCATCGCCGACGGTGGGCTGACCGGCTCCGGCGTCGGCGGCGGCAACGGCAAGCTCGGCTACCTGCCGCTGGCCCACAGCGACTTCATCTTCGCCGTCATCGCCGACGAGCTCGGTCTGATCGGAGCGGTGGCCGTCGTCGGCGGGTTCATGTTGCTGACCTGGTTCGGGGTGCAGGCGGCGCTCGCCGCACCGGACCGGTTCGGCATGCTCCTCGCCGGCGGCATCACGGCGTGGTTCGGGGCCCAGGCCGTCGTCAACCTGGGCGGCGTGACCGGCCTGATGCCGGTCACCGGTCTGACCCTGCCGTTCTTCTCCGCCGGTGGGTCGTCGCTGTTCGTCTCGATGACCGCCGCCGGCCTGCTGCTCAACGTCGCCCGCCAAGCGCGCTAGCGGCGTTGCAACCCGTCGGATGCCGTTCGTCGTCGGCCGGCGACTCCTAACCTGGCGGCCACCGTGACCGCCGTCGTCCCTGCTCCTCCAGCGCCCCCGCTCGACCTCTCGCGGCCCCTGCGCCTGCACGTCATCGGGGTCGGCGGACCGGGGATGAGCGCCATCGCCATCGCCCTCGCCGAGATGGGGCACCGGGTGTCGGGCAGCGACCTGCGCGAGCAGCCGTCGCTGGACCGGGTGCGCGCCGCCGGCGTGGTCGTGCGGGTCGGTCACGACCCCGATGTCGTGGACGGGTGCGACGCCGTCGTCGCCTCGACGGCCATCCCCGAGACGAACATCGAGTGGCGGGCGGCCCACGACCGAGGTGTGCTGGCCATGCGCCGAGCCGGCATGTTGGCGTCGATCTGCGCCTGCGCTCGAGCGATCGCCGTCGCCGGCACCCACGGCAAGACCACCACGACGTCCATGCTCATGCTCATGCTCGCCGAGGGTGGGCTGGCCCCCAGCTTCGTCGTCGGTGGGGACGTCAACGACGCCGGCACCGGCGCCCAGTGGACCGGTGCCGAGTGGCTCGTGGTCGAGGCCGACGAGAGCGACGGCACGCACCTGGCGCTCCCGCTGGCCGCCACCATTCTGACCAACGTCGAGGTCGACCACCTCGACCACTTCGGCACGCCCGAGGCGATCGTCGACAGCTTCGACATCTTCCTGGCGCAGGTGCCGGGGGCCAAGGTGGTCGGGGTCGACGAACCCTCGGCGCGCCAGCTGGCCGCCGCCCACGACGCCATCACGTACGGCCTGTCGGTCGACGCCGACGTGCGCGCCGTCGACGTCTATGCCGACCGGGGCTCGTTCCACTTCGCCGTCGAGTGCCGGGCGGGCGACCACTACGAGCAGCTCGGATCGGTCGCCCTCCCGTTGCGTGGCCGGCACAACGTGCAGAACGCTCTCGGCGCCATCGCCATGGCCATGGCCATCGGGGTGCCGTTCGACGCCTGCGCCCGCGCCCTCGAACGCTTCGGTGGTGTCGGCCGGCGCTTCGACATCCGCGGTGTCGATGCCGGGGCCACGTTCGTCGACGACTACGGGCACCTACCGGGAGAGATCTCGGCCGTCATCGCCGCGGCCCGCGACAGCGGAGACGGCTGGCAGCGCGTCATCGTGGCCTTCCAACCCAACCGTTACGCCCGCGTCGAGTCGATGTCCCGTGACTTCGCCGATGCGTTCGTCGGGGCCGACGTCGTGGCGATCGCCGACATCTACGCCTCGGGCACCACGCCGATCCCCGGGGTCACGAGCAAGCTGATCGTCGACGCCGTGCTCGACGCCCACCCCGACACCCGGATCGTGTGGCTGCCCCACCGGGAGGACCTCATCTCCTTCCTCGCCGGCGAGGCCGGCCCGGGTGACGTGTGCATCTCGATGGGCTGCGGCGACATCGCCACGCTGCCCGAAGAGGTGCTCGCCCGCCGGGCGGCGAGGCGGATGATGTGATGGCGGTGACGGTGCCGGCCGTCGAGGCGGCGGCGGAGATCCTCGGCCCGGTGGCCACGCGCGACCAGCCGCTCGGCCCGCTGACGACCTACCGAGTCGGTGGCCCGGCGGCGTTGCTGGCCCGGCCGCGCACGGTCGCCGAGCTCGCACTGGTCGGCGCGGCCCGGGCCGCTTCGGGGTTGCCGGTGCTGGTCGTCGGTCGCGGCTCGAACCTGCTCGTCGCCGACACCGGCTTTCCCGGAATCGCCGTCAGCGTGGCCGACCTGGCCGCCGACATCGAGGTCCTCGACGGGGACGTGGTGCGTGCCGGTGGCGCTGTCGCGCTGCCGACGCTCGCCCGCCGCACCGCCGCAGCCGGGCTGACGGGCTTCGAGTGGGCCGTCGGCGTTCCCGGCTCGGTCGGCGGCGCCGTGCGGATGAACGCCGGCGGGCACGGCTCCGACATGGCGGCGTGCGTCCTCGACGTCACCCTGGTCGACCTGCGCGCCGCCGCCCCGGCACCCGAGACCTGGCCCGTCGAACGACTCGGCCTGCGCTTCCGCGGCTCCGACCTGGACGAGGCACACGTCGTCCTGGACGTGCGCCTCGGCCTGCATGCCGGTGACCGGACGGCGTCCGAGGCGGCGATCACCGAGATCGTCCGGTGGCGTCGTGAGCATCAGCCGGGTGGCCAGAACGCCGGCTCGGTCTTCGTCAACCCCGTCCCCGGGGAAGTCAGCGCAGGGCTCTTGGTCGACCAGCTCGGGCTGCGCGGGATGCGCGTCGGGACGGCCTGGGTCTCGGAGAAGCACGCCAACTTCATCCAGGCCGACGAGGGCGGCCGAGCGGCCGACGTCCGCGCCGTGATGGAAGCGGTCCGCCAGCGCGTCGCCGACGAGCTGGGCTACCGGTTGCGCAGCGAGATCCGGTTGGTCGGGTTCGTCGACGCGCCGGCCGAGGTGGTCTCGTGAAGCGAGCCGACCTCCCCGGGCCGGATGCCCCGTCGGCCGAGGTGCTCGACGAGCTGCTGCGGGCGTTCTCCGCCGACAACACCGACGCCGCCACGTTGCAGCGCATCGATCTCACCAGCCCCGAGGTCGACGAGCTGATCTCGGGGAGCCCGGCGATGGCGCCGCGCCCGGCGCCCGCACCTGAGGTCGAGCCCGCCGACGAAGCGCACGACGGCGCGGTCGAGGGCGGCGGCGTCGGACTGTACGACGGCGCAGAGGACACGCTCGTCGAGGTGCCGCTGGCCGAGCCCGCCGCGGATGAGGAGGGCGGCGCACCACGGCGTCGAGGCCGAACCGTCGCCCGAACCGGTGGTCGCCGAGCCGGAGCCCGTCGAGCCGGAGCCCGTCGGGCCGCCATCCGCCGAGTTGCCACCCGACGCCTCGCCGGCAGCCGCCGCCCGGCCGACCGTCGTGATCGTCGACCACGACGCGGACGTCGAGGTCGACGTCGAGCCCGAGTCCGTGAGCCAGGTCCCCGCCGGCGATCCGTTGCTGGCCGCCGCGGCGGGCAACGAGACCGCACCGCTGGCCGGCACGCTCGTCGAGGACGGCCGGGTGTTCATCGACGACTCGACCGTCGCCGATGCGATCACCATCGAAGAAGCGGTCACCGCGACGCGCATCGAGCCGCGGGTGCGCGAGCGGCGCTCGGCGCTGAAGAAGGCGAAGAGCCGCAAGCGCCTCAAGTGGTTCCTGATCGTGTTCTTCCTGCTCGCGCTGATCGTCGGTGGCCTGGCCGTGCTCGGGTCGGGGCTGTTCGCCGTCGAGGACGTCGACGTGGAAGGCGCCGACCGCGCCGACCCGGCCGCGGTCGACGCCGTCGTCGAGGAGCTGCTCGGCACCCCCGTGCTGCGCGTCGACACCGACGCCGTCGAGACGCAGCTCGAGGCCATCCCCTGGGTGCAGGACGCCCGGGTCACCACCGACTTCCCCCACGACGCCCGGATCGAGCTGCGCGAGCGCACGGCGACGGCCGCCTACCAGGGACCGGACGGCTCGTTCCGGGTCATCGACCCCGAGGGGCGCGTGCTCGAGCTCGTCGACGAGCAGCCGGCCGACCTGCTCGTGGTGACGGCCGAGGGCGCGCCCGACGTCCCGCCCGGCCAGTTCGCCCCGACCGGCTTCCGCGCCGCGGCGAGCCTGGCCGATGCGCTGACGCCGACGATGGACGCCCTCGCCGAGTCGATCGTCGTCACGGCCGATGGCAGCGACTTGCGGCTGCTGCTGGCCGAGGGCACCGAGGTGCGGTTCGGTGCCAGCCAGGACCTGGTGGCCAAGCTCGTCCGCCTGCAGACCTGGCTGGAGATCGGCCAGGACGGCGCCGTGCGCACGGTCGACGTGTCGACCGACGAGGTCACGACGTCCTGATGCGCTCGATATACCGCGAAAACGCTCGTCGGCGTGCGAGGATGCACGCCGTACGACTGACAGGGAGGTCCCGCTGATGGCCGGCGCGCCCCAGAACTATCTCGCCGTGATCAAGGTCATCGGCGTCGGCGGCGGTGGCGTCAACGCGGTCAACCGCATGATCGACGCCGGGCTGAAGGGGGTCGAGTTCATCGCCGTGAACACCGACGCCCAAGCGCTGCTGATGAGCGACGCCGATCTGAAGCTCGACATCGGGCGCGACCTGACGCGAGGTCTCGGCGCCGGCAGCGACCCGGAGGTCGGCCGGTCCGCCGCCGAGGGGCACCACGAGGAGATCGAGGAGATGGTGAAGGGCGCTGACATGGTGTTCATCACCGCCGGTGAGGGCGGCGGCACCGGGACCGGCGGTGCGCCCGTCATCGCCGAGGTCTCCCGTCAGCTCGGCGCCCTGACGATCGGAGTCGTCACGCGGCCGTTCGCCTTCGAGGGTCGCCGGCGGGCGGTCCAGGCCGACACGGGCGTGCAGAAGTTGAAGGAGAAGGTCGACACCCTCATCGTCATCCCCAACGACCGGTTGCTGACCGTGGCCAACGACAAGACCAGCGTGCTCAACGCGTTCAAGATGGCCGACGAGGTGCTGCTGCAGGGCGTGTCCGGCATCACCAACCTGATCACGACCCCTGGGCTGATCAACACCGACTTCGCTGACGTGAAGATGGTCCTCTCGCAGGCCGGCTCGGCCCTGATGGGCATCGGCCAGGCGAGCGGCGACGACCGCGCCATCACGGCGGCCAAGGCGGCGATCTCCAGCCCGTTGCTGGAGGCGGCCATCGACGGCGCCCGTGGCGTGCTGCTCAACATCACCGGTCCGTCGAGCATGGGCCTGATGGAGATGACGGCGGCGGCCGAGGTGATCCACGGCGTCGCCCACCAGGACGCCAACATCATCTTCGGCACGGTGATCGACGACGAGATGGGTGACGAGGTCAAGGTCACTGTGATCGCCGCTGGCTTCGACCGGTTCGACGGCATCAGCTCCTCGGCGATGGACCGCTCCGGCGCTCGCTCGCCGAGCTCGATCTCCGACCTCTTCGCCGAGGACGAGGCCGACCCGCTGGAGCCGGGCGGCGACGACGACTTCGACGTCCCGTCCTTCCTCCGCTGACCGACCCGGCCGACGTCGCCGCGCGGGTGGCCGAGGCGCGAGCGCGCATCTCGGCGGCCGGTGGCGGTGACGACGTCCGCCTGCTGGCCGTGACGAAGGGCTTCGGGCCCGACGCGGTGGACGCTGCGGTCGCCGCAGGGTTGACGGCGATCGGCGAGAACTACGCCCAGGAGCTGGTGGGCAAGCGCGAGGCGATCGTCGCCGGCGGCGTCGACGTGCACTTCATCGGCCGATTGCAGACGAACAAGGTGCGCGTCGTGGCCGATCTGGTGACCCTGTGGGAGAGCATCGACCGACCGGCGCTCATCGACGAGCTGGCCCGCCGAGTCCCGGGCGCTCGCCTGCTCGTCCAGGTCGCCGTGACGGACGAGCCGAGCAAGGGTGGCTGCCCGCCGGACGACGTTGCCGCCCTCGTCGAACGGGCGACGGCCGCCGGTCTGACGGTCGAGGGCCTGATGACGATCGGCCCGTTCGAGGGTGGCCCGGAGGCGGCGCGGCCCGGCTTCCGCCTGGTGCGGCGCCTCGGCGACGAGCTCGGTCTCGGCCAGTGCTCGATGGGTATGTCCGGTGATCTCGAGGTCGCCGTCGAGGAGGGCGCCACCGAAGTGCGCCTCGGGACCGCGCTGTTCGGGTCGCGCTGACGCGCTGATGGCGCCGAAGCGGCGCCGTGTCTCGCTGTCGCTCGACGGGATGGCTCTCGCGCCCACTGCGGTCGGGGGCCAAAGCGTCAAGTGAGCCTCCGCGTCGGGTCGGACCTGTTGGGATAGCCTGCGCGCCGCAGGAGGAACCGGATGTCCATCTGGAAAAAGACCATGGATTACCTCGGTCTCGGGCCCGACGACGCCTACGACGACTACGAGGACCAGAACGAGCCCGAACCGGCCGCGGCGCGCCGCGGCCGCCGCGAGGGCGGGGACGGTCGCGCCAGCCGGCAGTCCGCCAGCTCCAACAACCGCGACTGGCCGGTCGAACCTGACGAGAGCTCCGCTCGTGCCCCGGCGCGGCCCAGCTTCCCGTCACGGGACTTCGAGTCCCCGGTGCGGCGCACCGGCCAGCCGTCCCTCGAGGAGTCGGGGACCGTGTCCCGCCCGCAGCCGCGCTCGACGGCGACGCGTGGCTCGGCCGCCCCCGCGGGCAACACCCCCGGTGAGCCGGCGACCGTGCGGCCCCGCCGGTTCGACCAGGCCCAAGAGGTGGCGGACAAGTTCAAGGACGGACAGTCGGTGATCCTCAACCTGGAGAACACCGAGCGCGACGTCGCCCGGCGCCTGATCGACTTCGCCAGCGGTGTCTGCTACTCGTTGGACGGCTCGATGGAGAAGGTGGCGACCGGCGTCTACCTGCTCAAGCCCGCCCCGGCGGGCGCCGACCGATTCGACGACTACGAAGGCTGAACCATGGCATTGAGCCCCCAGCGGATCCGAGAGACCAGCTTCAAGGCGGCCCGACGTGGCTATGACCAGGGCGAGGTCGACGCCTTCGTCGAAGAGGTGGCCGGCGCGCTGGAGACGGCGCAGAACGAGGCCACGGCCATGGAGGCCAGGGCGCGCGCCGCCGTCGCCCGACTCCAGGAGTTGTCCCAGGGCGGTGCGCCCTCCGACGCCTCCCCGACGGGCACCCCGGTACCCGTCGAGGCGAAGGCCCACGTCGAGGAGTCCGAGACCATCTCCCGCACGTTGCTGCTGGCCCAGCGCACGGCCGACCAGGCCGTGGCCGACGCCCAGGTCGAAGCCGACCGGTTGCTCGCCGCCGCGCAGCAGGACGCCGCCGGTCGCCTCGACGGCGCCCGGGCGGAGGCTGCCGAGCTGGTCGAGGTGGCCAAGGTCGATGCACGCCGTGACGGCGAGGCCGAGCGGGTGCGCGTGGAAGGCGAGGTGCAGGCCCTGATGGCGCGCCGCGACTTCCTCGAATCCGACGTCGAGCACCTCGAGCAGTTCGTGATGGCCCAGCGGGAGCGGATCGTCGAGGCGACGTCGGAGCTGCAGGCGCTGTGCCAGCGGGTCCCGGCCGGGCTGGCCGACATGCGCCGCCCGCTGCTGTCGGCGGCCTCCGAGCCGAGCGAACCCGAGCCGACGATGGCCATCCCGGTGACCGGTGACGCCGCCGAAGCAGGGACCGGCTCCGAGCACGGCGAGAGCGCCGAGATCGGCGAGATCACCCGGGTGGCCGAGGCCGAGCAGGCGGCCGCCGCCGACGACGACGACGTGTTGCCGCCTCCCGACGTCGACACCGCGCCCGCCCAACGTGGCTGGGGAACCCGCGAGTAAGAACGGATCGGCGTCAGAACTGACGCCGAACGGTTCGTACTCGCGACTTTGGGATCGTGATCTCTAGCCTCACGGCGTGTACCCGCGCGTCCCGTCGCAGCCGGACTTCCCCCGCCTCGAGCGACGCATCCTGGAGCGCTGGGAGCGCGACGACACGTTCTTCGAATCGATCGCCCAGCGAGAGGTGGACGGCGACGCCGACGAGTTCGTCTTCTACGACGGGCCGCCGTTCGCCAACGGGCTGCCGCACTATGGCCACCTGCTGACCGGCTTCGTCAAGGACGCCGTCCCCCGCTACCGCACGATGCGCGGGCAGGTGGTGTTCCGCCGCTTCGGCTGGGACTGCCACGGGCTGCCGGCCGAGGTCGAGGCGGAGAAGGAGTTGGGCATCGCCGGACACCCGGCGATCACCGCCTTCGGCATCGCCGAGTTCAACCAGGCCTGTCGCACGAGCGTCCTGCGCTACACCGACGAATGGCAGCGCTACGTCGAACGCCAGGCCCGCTGGGTCGACTTCGAGCACGACTACAAGACCCTCGACCTCGACTACATGGAGAGCGTCATGTGGGCCTTCAAGTCCCTCTGGGACCGAGGCTTGATCTACGAGGGCTTCCGGGTGTTGGCGTACTGCTGGCGCTGCGAAACGCCCCTCAGCAACACCGAGACGCGGATGGACGACGTCTATCGGGATCGCCAGGACCCGGCGTTGACCGTCGGGTTCGAGCTCGTCGCCGACGACTCGGGCCCGTCCGAGCTGGACGGCGCTCGCCTGCTGGCCTGGACGACGACACCGTGGACGCTGCCGGCCAACCTGGCGCTCGCCGTCGGTCCCGACGTGGACTACGTCGTGGTCGACCACGACGGGGCGCGGTCGATCCTCGCCGAGGCCCGCCTCGAGTCCTACGCCGCCGAGCTGGGCGCGGCCCGGGTCGTCGGCCGGGTGCGGGGCACCGACCTGGTCGGCCGCCGCTACCGCCCGCTGTTCGACTTCTTCACCGACACCGCCGCCCATGGCACCGAGCAGGCCTTCCAAGTCCTCGCCGCCGACTTCGTCTCCACCGAGGACGGCACGGGCATCGTCCACCTGGCCCCCGGCTTCGGTGAGGACGACCAGCTGGTCAGCAACGCCGTCGGCATCCCGACGATCGTCCCGATGGACGAGCACGGGCAGTACACCTCGGTGGTGACGCCGTGGTCGGGCGAGCACGTCTTCGACGCCAACCCGCACGTCATCCGCCACCTCAAGGACGAGGGCGTGGTGCTGCGTCACGAGACCTACGACCACCCGTACCCGCACTGCTGGCGGTGCCACCAGCCGCTCGTCTACCGGGCCATCTCATCGTGGTTCGTCGAGGTCACCAAGTTCCGCGACCGCATGGTCGAGCTGAACGAGGAGATCACGTGGGTCCCCGAGCACCTCAAGCACGGCAGCTTCGGCAAGTGGCTGGAGAACGCCCGGGACTGGTCGATCAGCCGCAACCGCTTCTGGGGGTCGCCGATCCCGGTCTGGCGCAGCGACGATCCGACCTACCCGCGTGTCGACGTGTACGGGTCGTTGGCCGAGCTGGAGGCCGACTTCGGGGTCGCCGTCACCGATCTCCACCGCCCGTCCGTCGACGAGCTCGTACGACCGAACCCGGACGACCCGACGGGCCGGGCGACGATGCGCCGGGTGCCCGAGGTGCTCGACTGCTGGTTCGAGTCGGGGTCGATGCCCTACGCCCAGGTGCACTACCCGTTCGAGCACCGCGAGTGGTTCGAGGGCCACTACCCGGGCGACTTCATCGTCGAGTACACGGGCCAGACCCGCGGCTGGTTCTACACGCTGCACGTGCTGGCCACGGCGCTCTTCGACCGGCCGGCCTTCCGCACCTGCGTCAGCCACGGGATCCTCCTCGGCGACGACGGCCTGAAGCTGTCGAAGAGCCTGCGCAACTACCCGGACCCGATGGAGGTGTTCGACAGCTACGGCGCCGACGCGATGCGCTGGTACCTGCTGTCGTCGCCGGTCCTGCGGGGCAGCGACTTCTCCGTCACGGCCACCGGGCTGCGCGACACGGCCCGCCAGGCGCTGCTGCCGTTGTGGAACGCATGGTCGTTCCTCGCGCTGTACGCCAACGTCGCCGGCCACCACGGTGTCGTCCGCCCGCCCGCCGAGGCGTCCGCACACGTCCTCGACCGATACGTGCTGGCCAAGGCCCGGCGGCTCGTCGAGGACGCGACGGCGGCGATGGACGCCTACGACCTGTTCGGCGCCTGCGCCGCGCTGCGCGCGTTCGTCGAGGTGCTGACGAACTGGTACATCCGCCGCAGCCGCCAGCGGTTCTGGGACGGCGACCACGACGCCATCGACACGCTGCACATCGTGCTCGAGGTCGTGGCCCGGGTCGCCGCGCCGCTGCTGCCGTACGTCGCCGAGGAGATCTACCTCGGACTGCACCCCGATGGCGCCGACGAGCAGGCCCGGATCAGCGTGCACCTGACCGACTGGCCCGACCCCGATGCGCTCCTCGACGACGACGAGCTGGTGGCCGCAATGGACCACGTCCGCGACGTCTGCTCGGCCACGCTGTCGGTGCGCAAGGCCCACGGCCGCCGCGTCCGCCAGCCGCTGGCCACGTTGATCGTCGCCACCCCGCACGCCGCCACGTTGCAGCCGTTCGCCAGCATCATCGCCGACGAGGTGAACGTGCACGAGGTGCGGCTGACCGACGACCTGACCGCCGTCGCCGGCCAGGTGCTGCAGGTCGTGCCGGCGACGATCGGTCCGCGCCTCGGCCGCCACACCCAGGACGTGATCCGCGCCGTCAAGGCCGGCGATTGGTCGCTCGACGGCGACGAGGTGGTCGCCGGCGGTCACCGCTTGGAGCCGGGGGAGTACACGCTGACGATGGTCGCCGAGGGCGACGGCGCCAGCGCCACGCTCGACGGAGGCACCGGCGTGATCGTGCTCGACGTCGACGTCTCGCCGGACCTCGAGCAGGAGGGGCGGGCCCGGGACCTCATCCGGTTGATCCAGCAGGCGCGGCGCGACGCCGATCTCGCCGTCACGGATCGCATCGCCGTCGTCGTGCGGGGCGACCCGGCGTGGGCCGCCGCGGCGGTGACGCACCGGGACCTCATCGCTGGCGAGACGCTGGCCGTCGAGCTGAACGTCGACGACGCCGGCACGGACACTCCCGAAGTGGCGATCGAACGGCGCAGCGGCGACGGGCCGCACCGATAGAGTCCCCCGTTCGATCACAGCCCGGGAGGTCCTGACGGCATGGCCGCGACGAAGAAGTCCGCCGCCAAGCAGGCGAGCAAGAAGCAGGCGGCCAAACAGCCCGCCAAGCAGCCTGCGGCGAAGGCCTCGGCGAAGTCGACGACGGCGAAGAAGGCGGCCGCGGGATCGGCGCCGAAGAAGGCAGCCGCCAGCAAGGCGCCGCCGGCCAAGAAGTCGGCACCGGCGAAGAAGGCGGCGCCGGCGAAGAAGACGGCGACCAAGCCGCAGGGCGCGGCGTCCGCACCGGCCGACGAGGTGATCGCCGGCAACGGCATCCCGGCGCCACGGGGTCGCACCAAGGACGGCATCGCGTACACCAAGGACTTCGACGTGAAGTTCCTCAAGGTGCAGCAGGACCTGTTGGTGGCCGAGCGCCGATCCTTGACCGGGCAGGCCATCCGGCTGGAGGACGAGGCCAACTCGCTGATCGAGGAGGGCGAGATGGGCGACGTCCAGTTCGACGACGAGAGCGGCGAGGGCGACACGATGGTCGTCGAGCGCGAGCGCGATCTCGCCCTGTCGGCGCAGGCCCGCCAGACCATCGCCGACATCGACGACGCGCTGAAGCGGATGAACGAGGGCTCCTACGGCTACTCCGTGGTGTCCGGCCGGCCGATCCCGCGCGAGCGCCTCGAGGCGATCCCGTGGGCGACGGTGCTGGTCGAGGAGAAGGTCGGCGGCATCGGCCGCCGATGAGCAGGCGATGAACGGGCGATGATGCCGTCGGTCCGCTCGCTGCGCGGGCCGTTGCTCATCGCCGCGGCGGTCGTCCTCGTCGATCAGCTGACCAAGCACTGGGCGCTGCAGGCGCTGCAGGACGGCCCGATCGACGTCATCTGGTCGCTGCGGTTCAGGCTGGCCTTCAACAGCGGGATGGCCTTCTCGCAGGGCGCCGGGCTGGGCCCCGTGATCGGCATCGTCGCCCTGCTCGTGATGGTCGGTCTGCTGATCTCGATCGGGCGGACGACGAGCCGCATCTACCCGGTCGCCGTCGGCCTGATCCTCGGTGGCGCCGCCGGCAACCTGGTCGACCGGTTGTTCCGCCAGCCGGGCTGGCTGCGCGGCGCCGTCGTCGACTTCATCGACCTGCAGTGGTGGCCGATCTTCAACGTCGCCGACATCGCCGTGACGGTGGGCGGCATCACGTTGCTGCTGAGCAGCCTGCGCCGCCCCGACCAACCGGTGCCGGCACCGGCCGGTCCGGCCGACGCGGCTGACGGTCCGGTCGACGCGGTCGACGCGGCTGACGCGGCCGACGATCCGGTCGACTCGCAGGAGCGATGATCACCGAGCGGGTGCCGCCGGCCCTGGCCGGCGAGCGCCTGGACCGCATCGTCGCCATGCTCGCCGACGTCAGCCGGTCGGCGGCGGCGGCGGTGATCGAGCGCGGCGGGGTGCGCGTCGACGGCACCGTCGCCACCACGTCGAGCGGCAAGGTCCGCCTCGACGAGGGAGCCGTCGTCGAGGTCGACCCGGCGGTCGTCCCGCGACCCGAGCCACCGGCGCCGGACCCGGCCGTCGAGTTCACCGTGGTCGAGGCCGACGACGCCGTGATCGTCGTCGACAAGCCGCCCGGGCTCGTCGTCCATCCGGGTGCCGGCAACGCCAGCGGAACGCTGGTCAACGGGCTGCTCGCCCGGTTCCCGGAGCTGGCGGCTGTCGGGACCGACCCCGACCGTCCGGGCATCGTGCACCGGCTGGACGCCGGCAGCTCCGGCCTGCTCGTCGTGGCCCGCACGGATGATGCGCTGGCGTCGCTGGTCGGGCAGTTCGCCGCCCACACTGCCGGCCGGCGTTACGACGCCGTCGTCTGGGGGCACCCGGACGCGCCGCACGGCATCGTCGACGCCCCGATCGGGCGCGACCCGTCCGATCCGCTGCGGATGGCCGTGGTCGTGGAGGGCAAGCCGGCGCGCACCGAGTACCAGGTCGTCGAGCGGTTCGAGCGGCCGGGCGAGCTGGCCCGGCTGACGTGCCGGCTGGAGACCGGGCGCACCCACCAGATCCGCGTCCACCTCGGCGCCATCGGCCACCCGCTCCTCGGCGACCCCACCTACGGCGAGCGGCGCACCACGTTCGGGCTGACCCGTCCGTTCCTGCACGCCGCCGAGCTGTCGTTCGACGACCCCGTCACCGGAGCCCGGCGCACGTTCGAGTCGCCGCTACCCGCCGACCTGCGAGCCCTCCTCGCCACCGCCAGCTGACCCCACCCGGCACGTGGTGCGAGGTCACACCACCGCGCTGGTGGTCGGCCAGGCGATGCGACCCTTGGCCATCTCGGCGATCGCCGCCAGCGTGTAGCTGTCGAGGTGGTGGCGCATGTACTCGCCGGCCTCGTTCCACACGGCGATCAGGACGCACTGACCCTCGTGATCGCAGGCACCGTCCTGGTGCGGCTGACCGAAGTCGCCCAGCGTGATCGGACCGTCGACGGCCGACACGATCTCGGAGAGCCGGATCTCCTCGGGCGACCGGGCCAGCACGTAGCCGCCGCCCACGCCCCGCTTGGAGCGCACCAGCCCGGCCCCCTTGAGGGCGAGCAGGATCTGCTCCAGGTACGGCTGCGGCAGCCCCGTGCGCTCGGCGATGTCGCGCACCGAGGTGGGCGCGGTGGTGTCGTCGTGGAGGGCCAGCGACAGCAACGCACGACAGGCGTAGTCACCGCGGGTCGAGACGCGCACCCCCCCATGGTAGGGGCACGCCGGACGTCGATGATCGTTCGCTCGCTCGAGTTCACGGCTGGTGCGGTCGGCGAGCCCGGGGCGCTCGCTCACAGCACGCGAGTTGAGCGGGGGGCGGCGAGGTGCTGGACTCGCGGCGGTGTCCCCCCCGGCCACGCGGCCCGAACCACTGCTCCCCGACTACGCCGGGCCCAACGTTCGGGGGATCGTGCCCTCCCTGCTCGGACCGACGAGCTGGTCGGGAACGTTGCCGGGGTGGTTCCCTCCGGGTGTCGACCAGGCCCGCCAGGCCGTGCTGCTCGTCCTCGACGGCCTGGGGTGGGAGCAGCTGCTGACGCATCGCCAGTTGCTGCCGACGCTGTCGGGGATGGCGGGCGGCCCGATCACGACCGTCGCGCCGACGACGACGGCGACGGCGCTCAGCTCGATCGCCACCGGCCTGACGCCGGCCGAGCACGGCCTGCTCGGCTACCGGATGCTGTTGCGCGGCGATGTGCTCAACGTGCTGCGCTGGTCCGCCGACGGGGTCGACCGGCGGCGCTCCTCGCCGCCGGCCGACGTGCAACCGTTCCCCGCCTTCCTCGGTCACGCCGTCCCCGTGGTCTCGCCGGCCGACCTCCAGGGGAGCGCCTTCACGGAGGCCCATCTGCGCGGCTCCCGCCCCGTCGGGTGGCGGGCGGCGTCGGCGATCGCCGTCGAGGTCGGGCAGCAGGTGGCAGCGGGCGAACGCTTCGTCTACGCCTACTACGGCGGCGTCGACAAGACGGCGCACGAGCGAGGCTTCGGGGAGTTCTACGACGCCGAGGTGCGCTTCGCCGACCGGCTGGTCGCCGACCTGCTCGAGGTGCTGCCGCCCGGCGTGGCGCTGCTCGTCACCGCCGACCACGGTCAGGTGCAGATCGGTGATCACATCGTCGAGCCCGACCCCGATCTGCTGGCGATGGTCGCCCAGCAGTCCGGCGAGGGCCGGTTCCGCTGGTGGCACGCCCGCCCGGGCGCCGCCGACGATCTGGCCAAGGCGGCGTCGGAACGGTACGAGGACGTGGCCTGGGTGGTCGATCGTCAGCAGGTCATCGACGAGCAGTGGTTCGGCTCCACGATGGCGCCCCAGATGGCCGCCCGGCTCGGCGACGTGGCGCTCGTCCCGTTTGCCGACATCAGCTTCCACGACCCCGCCGACACTGGACCGTTCCGGCTGATCTGCCGTCACGGCTCGATGACGCCAGCCGAGGTCCTCGTCCCCTTCCTCGCCGGGAACCTCGTGTGAGCGAGCCCGCAAAGCACGAGCGAACGATCAAGCGGGAACGTTGCATAGCCCGGCAGGCGACGAGAGGATCTCGACCATGACCGATGCACAGCCCACCGCGCAGCCCGAGCTGCTCCACGAGCAGCCCGAGGTCGTCGAGGTCGACAACGCCACTGGCGTCGACGAGCAGGGCGGCGAGGCGGTCACGTCGCCGGCCAAGGTCATGCGCATCGGCTCGATGGTCAAGACGCTGCTCGACGAGGTCCGGGCGGCGCCGCTGGACGAGCCGAGCCGCGAACGGCTGGCCGAGATCTACGAGCGCTCGATCGTCGAGCTCTCGGAGGCGCTGTCACCCGATCTGCAGCAGGAGCTGAAGATGCTCGCCCTGCCGTTCACCGACGGCGAGGTGCCGACCGAGGGCGAGATCCGCGTCGTCCAGGCCCAGCTCGTCGGATGGCTCGAGGGGCTGTTCCACGGCATCCAGGCCACGCTCTTCGCCCAGCAGCTGGCCGCTCGCCAGCAGCTCGACCAGATGCGCCAGCTCCCCCCCGGCGCGCAGTTGCCGCCTGGGATGGGCGGCCAGCCCGAGCAACCGGGTCAGCCCGGCCAGGGCCCACCCGACCGCCCCGGCACGTACTTGTGAGGTGAGCGGTGAGGGGACCAGGTCCCCTCACCCCTCACCGCACAGATCGTCAGCGGGCCGGTGCCCGGTCGGTCGACGGCAGGGTGGGGGCGGGCTAGGTTGCATCGAATCACATCGGCGTCATTCTCCCACCTGCACGTCCACACCGAGTTCTCGATGCTCGACGGGGCGGCCCGGCTCGACGAGTTGGTGGCCAAGGCGGTGGAGGACGGGCAGCCGGCGATCGGGATCACCGATCACGGCAACATGTACGGCACGCTGGAGTTCTACAAGGAGTGCCGGCGCCAGGGGATCACGCCGGTCATCGGCACCGAGGCCTACATGGCCCACGACCACCGCACCGAGCGCCCGACCAGACGGGGCCGCATCGACGACTCTGGCGGCGACACCGAGGGTGGCAAGAAGCTCTACTACCACCTGACGCTGCTGGCCGAGGACGACGCCGGCTACCGCAACCTGATCCAGCTCTCCAGCCGTGCGTTCCTCGAGGGCTACTACTACAAGCCGCGCCTCGACTGGGACCTGCTGGCCGAGCACCACGACGGCTTGATCGCCACGACGGGGTGCCTCGGTGGCCAGGTCCTGCAGTCGCTGCTCCAGGGCGACGACCGCGGGGCGCTGGAGAAGGCGGCCCGCCTCCAGGACATCTTCGGGCGCGACCACCTGTTCGTCGAGCTGCAGGACCACGGCCTGCCGGCCCAGCGGGAGACCAACCCCAAGCTGCTCGACCTGGCCCGCCAGCTGCAGGCGCCGATCCTCGCCACCAACGACTCGCACTACACCCATCGTCACGACCACGAGGCGCACGACGCCCTGCTGTGCGTGCAGACCGGGGCCATGCTGTCGGACCCCAAACGGTTCAAGTTCGAGGGGCAGGAGCACTACCTCAAGTCGGCGACCGAGATGCGCCACCTGTTCCGCGAGGTCCCCGAGGCGTGCGACAACACGCTGTGGATCGCCGAGCGGGCGAAGGTCGACATCGATTTCAGCGCCACCCAGCTGCCCGACTTCCCGCTGCCCGATGGGTTCGCCGACGCCGCCGCCTACCTCGCCCACCTGACCTGGGAGGGCGTCACCCAGCGCTGGGGTGACGACGCGCCCGAGGCCGCCCGTAAGCGAGTCCAGTACGAGCTCGACGTCATCGCCACCATGGGGTTCAGCTCCTACTTCCTGATCGTCTGGGACCTGATCCGCCACGCCAGGGAAGCCGGCATCCGGGTCGGCCCGGGTCGCGGCTCGGCTGCCGGCTGCGCCGTCGCCTACGCCCTGCGCATCACCGATGTCGACCCGATCCGCTACGACCTGCTGTTCGAGCGCTTCCTCAACCCGAGCCGCATCTCGATGCCCGACATCGACATGGACTTCGACTCCCGCTACCGGGACGAGATGATCCGCTACGCCGCCGAGCGCTACGGGCGCGACCGCGTGGCCCAGATCATCACGTTCGGCACGATCAAGGCGCGCAACGCCGTCCGTGACGCCGCTCGCGTGCTCGGGTACCCGTACAACGTCGGCGACCGCATCGCCAAGGCCATGCCGCCGTTGGTGATGGGCCGGGACACGCCGCTCAAGTACTGCTTCGAGGACTCGCCGAAGTACGCCGACGGCTACAAGGCGGCGGCCGACCTGCGGGCGATGTACGACACCGACGACGAGGTGCGCAAGGTCGTCGACGTGGCCAAGGGCCTGGAGGGGCTCAAGCGCTCCGACGGCATCCACGCCGCGGCGGTGGTCATCACGAAGCAGCCGCTGACCGACGTGCTGCCGATCCAGCGCAAGCCGGAGAGCGGCCAGGACCCCGAGCTGGCCCCCGTCGTGACGCAGTACGAGATGCACGGCGTCGAATCGCTCGGGCTCCTGAAGATGGACTTTCTCGGGCTGCGCAACCTGGACGTGATCAGCGACACCGTCGCCATGCTGCGCAACGGACGGGATCCCGACTTCGACATCGATGCCATCGCGCTCGACGACGCGCCCACCCTGGCCCTGCTGCAGCGCGGCGCCGGGATCGGCGTGTTCCAGCTGGAGGGCGCACCGCTGCGGGCCCTGATGAAGTCGCTCAAGCCGACCAGCTTCGCCGACGTGGCCGCCCTCGTGGCGCTGTACCGGCCGGGGCCGATGGCGGCCAACATGCACAACGACTACGCCGACCGCAAGAACGGTCGCCAGGACATCGAGTACCCCCACCCGGACCTCGAGGAGCTCCTCGCCGACACGTACGGCCTGATGATCTACCAGGAGTCGGTGATGCGGGTGGCCCAGCGCATCGCCGGCTACTCGCTGGCCGAGGCCGACCTGCTGCGCAAGGCGATGGGCAAGAAGAGTCGTGAGGTCATCGCCACGGAGCGGGCCAAGTTCGTCGCCGCCGCCGAGCGCACCGGCTACGGCTCCGACCTCGGCACCCGCCTGTTCGACATCATCGAGCCGTTCGCCGACTACGCCTTCAACAAGAGCCACGCCTTCGGGTACGGGCTCGTCGCCTACCAGACGGCCTACCTGAAGGCGAACTTCCCGGTCGAGTACTTCGCCTGCCTGCTGACCAGCGTGAAGAGCAGCCTCGAGAAGGCGGCGGTGTACATCGCCGAGTGCCGCACGATGGGCATCCGGGTGCTGACGCCCGACATCAACCGGTCGGTGACGGACTTCGCCGCGCTGGCGCCCGACCAGGTGCCCGAAGGGGTGACGTTGCCGATCGGCAGCCCCGGCGCCATCACGTTCGGGCTGTCCGCCGTGCGCAACGTCGGCGGCGGTCTCGTCGCCCTGCTGCTCGCCGAGCGCGACGCCAACGGGCCGTTCGCCAGCTTCCACGACTTCGTCGAGCGGGTCCCCGAGCCCGTGCTCAACAAGCGGGCCGTCGAGTCGTTGATCAAGGCCGGGGCCTTCGATTCGCTCGGCCACCCGCGCAAGGGCCTGCTCGGCGTGTTCGAGCACGTCACCGACGTCACGGTGACCCGTCGGCGCGAGCGCGACCGCGGGGTGATGAGCCTGTTCGGCGACTGGGGCGCGGCCGACGACGTGCCGCAGTTCGACGAGCGCCTGCCGGTGCCGGACGTCGAGTTCGAGAAGGCCGAGAAGCTGCGCAACGAGAAGGAGATGCTCGGCCTCTACGTGTCGGACCACCCGTTGCTCGGCGTCGAGGCGGCGCTGCGGCGCAAGGTGCAGCACGCCATCGTCGACCTCCCGGAAGCGGCCGACGGCGCCAACGTCCACCTCGGCGGGATGATCACCGGTCTGGCCCGCAAGTTCACCCGCAAGGGCGACCAGATGGCGGTGTTCGTGCTCGAGGACCTGGAGTCCAACGTCGAGGTGACGCTGTTCCCGCACGTGCTGCGCGAGCACGGGCACAAGCTGGCCGACGACCTGGTGGTTGCCGTGAAGGGCCGGCTCGACCGGCGCGACGAGTCACGGGTCACGCTGATCTGCCAGTCGGTGGAGGTGCTGCAGGCCCTCGAGGCAGGACCGGCCCCGCGCCTGCGGTTGCGCATCCCCTCCACGGCACTCGACGAGCTGCGCATCGCCCGGCTGAAGCGGATCCTGCGCGATCATCCGGGTTCCTCGGAGGTCACGCTCGACCTCGGCGCCCAGGTGCTTCGGCTGTCCGACGAGTTCCGCGTCGACGTCGACCGGGCCGTCGGCGAGCTGCGCATGACCTTCGGCCACGACGCCGTCTCCCTGTAGTCGTCGTCCCGTGCCGGCGATTGCCGTGCTCCCGGCCTTCGGCCCGCCGCCGATCGACCTGTAGAATGTTGCCCTCGTGCCCGTGCGTCCAAGGAGTGGGGCCCCCATGGCAGTCCAGGTCCAAACGAACGATTCGTCGGCGCTGACCGATTCCGACCTCGACGAACTGGCGTCGATGGGCGGCTCGTTCGGCATCGGCGAGCTGTCCAAGGCCAAAGAGGACTGGGTCCTCATCACGATGGCCCGCATCGACGGAAAGTTGCACGGGTTCACGTTCTCCACGCTCGAGCGGATCGGTGGCACGCCGTGCGTGCTCCTCGGCCTGATGAGCGTCAAGCGCACGTCGAAGCGGGACCAGGTGCTGCGCGGGCTGATGGGCGAGGCGTACCACCGTGCGCTGATGGCCTTCCCCGACGAGGACGTGGTGGTCGGCGCCCGCTTCGTCACGCCCGGTGCGGTCGGGGCGTTCAAGGAGCTCGACGACGTCACGCCCAGCCCCGGCGCCCGGGCCGTCGGCGAGGAGCGGGCGTGGGGTCGCCGGTTGGCCAAGCGGTTCGACGTGGAGTCGGCCTACGACGAGCGGTCGTTCGTGGTCAAGCGCAACGGCCAGGAGGGGTTCATCGACCACGAGGTCCTCAAGCCAGAAGCCGTCGACGCCGGACGGCAGGAGCAGTTCGCCGCCGTGCCCGTCGCCGACGGGGGGTCATTGATCGCCTACGGCTGGACGATGGCCGAGGACCTCGTCAAGCTCGGCGCTCGCCACTGACGGTCGGGGCGCCCGTGCCCGACCTCGCCGACGTCGTCCGGCGGCGGCGCATGACGCGGGCGTTCGACGGCGAGCGTCCGGTGCCCCCGGAGGTGCTGGCCGAGCTGGTCGAGCTGGGGTCGTGGGCCCCGAGCGCTGGCAAGACCCAGGGGTGGCACCTCGTCGTGCTCGAGGGTGACGAGACGGCGCGCTTCTGGGACATCACCCTGCCGCCGATGCGGCGTGGCGCGTTCCGGTGGCAGCGCCTGCTCGACGCGCCGGTGATCGCCATCCCGCTGGCCGACCCGCGCGCCTACACCGACCGGTACTCGGAGGAGGACAAGCAGGCCACCGGGCTCGGCAGCGGACCGGAGGCGTGGCCGGCGCCGTACTGGACGATCGACGCGTCGATGTCGGTGATGACGATCCTGCTCGGCGCCGAGGCGGCCGGCCTCGGCGCGCTGTTCTTCGGGGTGTTCAAAGGCGAGCGTCAGCTGCGCCGCGTGTTGAGGATCCCGCCCTCGCTGCAGGTGCTCGGCGCCATCGCCCTCGGGTACCCGGCGACCGCCGAACCGACGGGCGACGACACCCTGCCCGGTGGGGCCGGGCGTTCGGCATCGCGCCGTCGACGCCGCCCGGAGGAGATCGTCCACCGCGGCGGTTGGTAGCCGCGAGCTCGACTGCGATCTGGGCGCGCACGTTCTCCCGATTGAGAATCTCCGCGCCCAGATGGCACCGGGGGGCTCGCTTCGCTTCGCCCCCCGACCCGTGGTCCCTACGCCCTCAAGAGTCGTACCCTTGGGCTGGTCCAGGCCCGGGCGTCGTCGACGTCACGGCGCAGGCGCGCCCAGGCCTCGTCGGGCGTGGCGCCCGAGGCCGAGGCGATGGTCAGGTCGCCGTCGTAGCGCTCGGCTTCCGCCGTCCACGTCGGCACGACCTCGAGCAGCCGCCCGTCGCGACCGCGCAGGTGGTTCTCGCGGTAGTCGAGCGTGGTCCGCCACCCAGCTCGCTCGAGCTGGCGACGGTCCTCGGGTTCGAGGATCACCCCGTGGCGCCGAGGCCGGGGAGCGCTGTGGCGGAGGCTCGTCGCCATCCCGTGATCTTGGACGAGTGCGCCTGTGGATCGACAGTGCCGATTGCTTGTGGGTTGCCTGGGGACAACGGGTCGGTGAACTGTGGACGACGGCTGAGGTCAGAGCAGCGTCCGCACGCGGACGCCGTTGGCCGCTTCGACGAGCGCCACCCGCTCGTCGCCGGCGGGCACCCGCCGGGCGAGGTGCCGGTAGGTGCGCTCGAGCTCGGCGCGCAGTTCGCGCTGCACCGTCGGCACCCCGAGGACCGCGGCGGCCGGATCGTCACCTTCTCGTCCGACGATGTCGAGCGTGGCATCGAGGACCCGGGCCCGCACCGCGGCGCGCCGCGGGTCGTCACTTCGCAGCCGATCGACCACCGCGGCGGCGTTCTGCACGTCGTCTAGGCGATGGCCTCCGGCCGCGGCGTTCAGCAGCACGTCGGCCATCGCCAGCTGGGCGTCGACGAAGGCGTTGGAGGTCTCGGGCACCCGGGCGTACGCGTCGACGGCGCCCCGCCGGTCTCCGAGCCCGGCGCGACACCTGGCCAGGCCGAAGGTGGCCGTGGTGAACGCCCGGTCGGTGCGCGACACCGTGTCGTAGAAGGACTCCGCGGCGGCGAGGTCGGCGGCCGACTCGGCGGTGAGGCCGAGCGCCAGCTTCGGGGCCAGCTCGCCCGGCACGGCGCGGTACACCGAGGCGAACTCGGCCGTGGCCGCATCCGTCCGGTTGGCGGCCAGTGCGGCGACGCCGCGGTACCAGCGGGCCCGCCACTCCCACGGGTCGCCCCGCAACACGTCGTCGAGCACGCCCCCGGCCTCGTCCAGTCGCCCGAGCGCCAGGAGCACCCGGGCCAGCCACACGTCGACCTCGACGCTGGTCCCGCGGTGGACGGCGAGCTCGGCGACGGCCGCCTCGGGATCGGCGGCGGCGAGGGACACGAACAGGGCGGCGCGGGGGTCGTCCGAGTCGACCAGCGGGTGCGGCAACGTGCGCCAGTCGGCAACGTCGGTCACCGCGCGTCCCGGCGGGGAGAACGTGGCGCTCACCCCGGCGGCGGGCGAGCCCGTCCTGGCGGCGACGATCTCGCGCAGCACGCCGAGGAGCTGCGCCCCCATCTCGTCGGCGGTCTGGAACCGCTCGTCCGGATCGGCCGCCGTGGCTCGGGTGAGGAACGCGTACAGCGAGCCGAACCGGTCGAACACCTCGACCTCGTCGGGGCCGGGCAGCGTGTAGCGGTGGCGACCCTGGAAGCCGGGGACGTCGACGCACAGCGCAGCCAGCATCCGGCCCACGGTGAACAGGTCCGAGGCCACGGTCGGGCCGGTCTCGGCGATCTCGGGGGCCTGGTACCCGATGGTGCCCCACACCGGGCTGTCCTGGTCGGACATTCGGTACACGCCGCCCAGGTCGATCAGCTTCACGGCCCGATGGCTCTGGATCACGTTGTCGGGCTTGAGGTCGCAGAACACCAGGCCCATGTCGTGCAGGTGGCCGAGCGCCGGCAGGATCTCCAGGCAGTAGGCCATCGCCTGCTCGGCCGGCAGCGGGTCGAACCGGCCGCCGTTGGCGGCCCGGCGGGCCTCGAGCACCTGGCGCAAGCTCCGGCCGCCGATGTACTCCATGACGATGTACCCGTCACGCCCGTGCTCCACGAAGTTGTGGATCTTGACGATGTTGGCGTGCTCGACCTCGGCGAGGAACCGCCGTTCGGCGAGCGCCGCGGCCCGGGAGTCCTCGTCGGCGCTGTCGAGCAGCCCCTTGAGGACGACCCACCGGTCGGCGACGTTGCGGTCGCGGGCGAGGTAGATCCAGCCGAGCCCGCCGTGGGCCAGGCAGCCACTGACCTGGTACTGCCCAGCCACGAGGTCCCCCGGGGCCAGCTTGGCGACGAACGAGAACGGTGCGCCGCAGCGCCGGCACCATCCGTGCAGGCGGCCGGGTCGGCCATCGCGCCCACGACCGACGGGTTCGTCGCAGCGGGTGCAGAAGCGGCGGGCCTCGGCGACGTTGGGGTCGGCCAGGAGGGCGGTCGCCGGATCGCTGATCGGCACGGGCGGGATCTCGACGAGCCCGGCACCGAGGCGGCTAGCGCGGGGTGCTGGTGGTGGTCGCCCGGCGGCGCCCAGTCCCTCTACCTGTCCCCGTCGCCGGCCCGGCGCTCGCCGGCGGTGTCCACGGGCGGGCCCCGTCGCCGGCCGCTCCGGGTGCCAGGCCGCACTCGTCGCAGTAGCCATCGGTGATCGTGCCCGCGCAGCCGGAGGCGAGGCACGCCGTCATGACCCTTCCCGGTATCGCGCCGCCGGCGGATCGGCCGCTGCGATGTCGGGCAGCTCCGTGCGCAGCTTCTCGTGCAGCCGCGCCCACGTGCCGTCGGCGCGCAGCTCCTCCAGCACGGTGTTGACGAAGCGCACGAGCTCCGGGCGGTCGTGGGAGATGGCGATGCCGTAGTGGGACACGGTGCGCTCCGCCGGGAGCAGCCCGGGCACGATGCGCAGGTTCAGGTCCTGCGGAAGCATGCCGTAGAGGAAGGAGTCGTGACCGAAGTAGGCGTCGGCGGCGCCGTCCTGCAGGGCGACCAGGCAGTCGGTGCGCGCCGGCTCCACGAGCAGCTCGGCGTCCGGCGCGAGGTCATCCATGATTTCGATCGACGATGAACGCTTCGTGACGCACACCGTCGAGTCCGCCAGGTCGTCCGCCGTCTCGATGGTCGCGTCGGAACGCACGAGGAACTGCTGATCGGCGGTGTAGTACTCGCTGCTGAAGGCCACGTCCTCCCAGCGACCGCAGCTCATGGTGGTGGCGCTGATCGTCATGTCCACCTGGCCGTTGACCACGAATGCGGTCTTCTCCTCCGTGACGAGCGGGACCAGGTCCACCATGTCCTCGCCGTACGACGCCTCGAACAGCCGGCGGGCGATCTCCCGGGCCAGCTCGACCTCGAACCCTTCGATCTCGCCCGTCGCCGAGTCGCGAGCGGAGAAGCCGGGGTGTTCTCGTCGACGCCGACGCGCAGTGGGCGTTGCCGCAGGTCGTCGAGGCCATCGCCGGCCCCGGGCACGAACCCGGCCGGATCGAGACTGGCCGTGGCCAGGTGCTGCTTCTCGCACTCGCGCTCCGTCGGGGAGATCGTCGTCGAGCCGGCGGACTCGACGGTGGTGGTCATGGTCGTCGCCGGTCGGTCCAGCTCGTCGAAAACGCCCGGCGTCGGACGGTGGCGCCGAGGAACATCCGACGAAGCCGAAGCCGGCGGCCACCAAGACGGCGGTGAGGGCGCGGTTCACCGATACTCCCGTAGTCGCTGGGCGATCCCGAACACCGCGCCGGCGGCGGCGAGCACCGTCGCCGCCGCCAGCAGGCTCGGCAGCCACCGCAAGCTGGCCCGAGCCTCGGTGATCGCCACGTCGAGGTCGGTCGCCGCGAGACCCAATTGGCGGCCAGTGCGGCATCGAGCCGGCTCGCCGCGGCCGCTCCCTCGGAGGAGGCGGCGTCGACGGCCTGGCGGTAGGAACCGGCCGCTTCCAGCTGGACCACACGGTCGTGGGTGGCGAGGTACTCGTCGTACCGCTCGCCGATGGCCTGGAACGTCGTCCCGTTGGCGCGACCAACGAGCTCCTCGGCCGCCGCCAGCAGGCCGGGCTCGTCGGGCGAGCCGCCGATGCTCGCCGTGACGGCAGCGAAGTCCTCGAGGTACTGCGGTTCCGTGCCCCGCTCCACCAGGTGGAGGTTGATGTCGCTGACCGAGCGCAGGGCGAGGATGCGCGTGGTCGACAGCAGCAGTAGTGGATCCGATCCGGAACGTCTCGCCTCGTCCAACGCGGCGCGCTGATCCAGGAGCAGCGCGACGGCTCCGCCGGCGGCGCCGGCGACGAGGACGGTGGCCGCCGCCAGCCCGATGTTGAGCAGTCGCCGGGTCCTGCGGACGAGGAAGACCTGGGTCAGAACGAGCAGGACGAGCACCACGCCGGCGCCGACGATCACGGCGACCACTGCCCCCGAAGCGGTGCCGGCGGCCAGGGCGTCGTCGAGCTGGCTGGCGGCGTCGGCGTAGACCACCAGGGCGCCGGGGCGGATGCTGTCGCGCATCAGCACGGACGCATCACGGAGGTACGCCGCGCCGACGGGGTGGTCGAGCCGGTTGTTGGCCCGTGCCGATTCGACGTCGCCGGCGTAGATCGGCAGGCCGGCGGCGATCGTCGCCACGGCCTGGCGGGCGGTCGGCGACAGGTCGGCCTCGGCGATGCTCGCCAACTGGGTGTTGGCGGCCTGGAGATCGGCGACGTACCGATCCCGTTGCTCCGGCGGCTCCAGTCCGGCCTGCAGGAAGGTGGTCGTGGCTGCCGCATCGGCGTCGGTCAGCGAGACGTACAGCGCCTCGGCCCGTTGGAGCAACGGGGCCGCCTCGAGCCCGACGGTGTCGGTGGCCGCCTGCCGGCGCAGCACCATCAGCATGCTCGCCGCACCGAACACGACCAAGGCGACGAGCACTGCGGCCATGGCGACGCGCAGGCCACCGGGGGTCGACGGCGCGCGCACCGCTGGCGCACCGTCGGCCGGTCGCGCCAGCGCGCCGGCCGTCGGGTCGTGAAACCCTGCCGTCGCCACCCTCATCCCTCCCGTGGTGTCGAACACTGTAGTCGTGGCGTCCGGCGCGGAGACCTCTTGACTACGATCGCCGGGCGAGGGAGGCGGAGTTGGCGACGCTCGAACGATTCGGTCCCGCAGGCCATGACCTGGTGCTGATCGACGACGCCGGCGGGTCGATCGCCATCGGCAAGAACCCCGACAACGACCTCGTGCTCGACGGCGATCCGGCAGTCTCCCGGGTGCACGCCCGCCTCGAGCGGGTCGGGCCGGCCTGGTGCCTGACGGACCTCGGTTCGACCAACGGCACGCTCGTCAACGGAGGGCGGCTGTTCTCGCCGCGGACGTTGTTCGACCGGGACGAGATCGTGCTCGGACAGACGCGCCTCGTCCTGCGCGACCCGACGGCCCGGGGCAACGCCACCACCGCGCCGCTGCGGGCGCCGCCGGACCGCACCCCGGCCGAGCAACGTGTGCTCGTCGAGCTGTGCCGCCCCGTGCTTTCTGGTCAGGCGTTCACCCCGCCCTCGTCGGTGCGGTCGATCGCCGGCGCGCTGTACGTCACCGAGTCGGCGGTCAAGCAGCACCTCGAGCGGCTCTACGACAAGTTCGCCATCTTGTCCGAGCCGGGCGGCTCGCGGCGGGTCCAGCTCGCCAACGAGGCGATCCAGCGGGCGGCGGTGACGCGGCGCGACCTGCAGTCCAGCGCCGGATCGACCTGAGCCGGGCGCCATCAGTCGTCCCCGTCCATGGTGATGAGCGCAACGAGCACGGCGATCAACCACTCGCCGCGTGAACGTTCGGCCGGTTGACGCGCCACCCACGAACGCCATGCCGCGAACACGAGCCCCGCGAGCACGGCGATCCACCAACACGCGTACGCCGCGATCGCCACCGTCTCCACCGACGTGACGACGGTCAGCAGAGGATGGCGCAGATCACAGCCCGCTCCCGACCACGGACTCCGTCAACGGGTCACCATCCATCCGGAAGGCGGCGCACTGGATGGTCTCGTCGTACTCGGCGGCGTAGGTGGTGACATCGAGCTCGGACTCCATGTAGGAGCGACCGATGCTCGGCTCGAAGCGCTCGACGCACCCGTCGAAACCGAGCTCGAGCAGGGCCTCGACATCACCGAACGTCTCGTCGTCGGCGACGACCTCGAACTTGGCGAACAACTCGAGCCGGTGCGGCTCGTCGCACGGCAGGCGGTCGACGAATGTCACCTCGAGCGTCTCGTCGGCGGGGGCGACGGATCCGACCGGCAGGTGGTCGTCGAAGCAGTCACCGACCTGGAGATCGTCGAGCAGGATCGTATCCCCAGCATGGCCGACGTGGCCCGACCCTCGAAGGCGAACGAGCGCAGCAACAGCCCGCCCACGACCAGACGCCAGGCCGGCGAGAAAGGCCATTCGGGTGGCAGTCGGAAACGCGAGGCTTCCAAGTCACCTCGACCCATTCGCCCCGTCCATGGCGCCGCTGGCGATCGGCGAGCATCCCGACGGCCAGGACGGCCAGCAGAGCGGCCGAGACCAGGGCGAACGACCCGACGATGTCGAGGACGAGAAGTTGCGGACGCCTTCCAGGTCGTCGACCTCTCGGGTCGCTCGCAACGCGCAGCAGCACTGCGGCGACCCACACCGCCCACCAGACGTGCAAGAGCATGGGCACCGGGCGACCCGGCCGCAGGCAGACGGCCTGACCCGGCGTGGCGCTGGCCCGCCAGATGTCATCCAGCACCTGCTTCGGCCAGATCAGGTTGAGCACGGGGACGAACCAGCCGGCAATTGCTTCGCCGCTCGCTCAGGCGGCGGGCGGTGGCTCCGAGCGCCGGGAGGTTTCGGTAGTGCCGGTGGGTCCACACGACGAACGTGAGGCCGGCAACCAGCAGCACGACCAGCTGGACGACGATCACAACTGCCCGCAGTTCATCGATGGCGTTGACCTCGTCCAGTGCGACCGTCCCGGTGTCTCGGAGACGGGCCACGAGCCTCAGCTCGGCGATCGCCTGCGCAACGAGGACCGCCGACATGACGGCGCCGCCCAGCAGGAGCACCTGCAGCAACAACGTGATCCGTCCCGGATCTCGGTACGGGCGCACACCGGCGCCGGCGTCACCCGGCGTTCGGGTGTCGCCGAGCCGATGAAGTGATCTCGCTTGCGTTGAGCATGGCCCCTCCCCGCTCGTTCCGTCTCCACAGGTCACGGTCTCAGACCCGATCCCTGCTGCGGAATGGCTCCGGAGTCCGTTCTCGATGGCGCCGTGGACAGCTGCACCTGTCCACCGCGACATGGAACGAGGTCGGCACGCGGCGACGCGATCAGGCCATCGGCGACCGGGTGGTGGCGCCCACGTAGGCTCGCCGGCCGTGAGCGAACGGGCGGGGCGTCGTCGCCGCGGGTGGCTGCTGGTCCTCCTCGCCGTCGGGCTGCTCGGCGCCTACGGAGGGCTGCTGGTGCTCTACGCCGTGAGCGGCCACACCATCGGCATCGGCGCCGACGCGACGGCACCGCCGGGCGGCGTGCTCGCCGTCGTCAAGCTGGAGGAGCTCGACGGCGAGGCCAACCGCCTCACCGTGTCGATCGACATCGAGGCCGACGCGGCGCTCGCCGGGGCGTCGGGCTTCGTGCCCAAGGACGCCCTGACGATCGTCATCGACCCGTCGGCCGGGGCCCGCCAGATCGTGCTCCCGGCGGGTCAGATCCCCCCGCTGACGCGCCTCGACCTCCAGCTGGACGGGGACATCAAGACCTGGCCGCTGGACAAGTACCGGGTCGATGCCCTCGTCGGCGTCTTCTCCGGGGAGCCCGATGCGGGTGATGTCCTGCCGATTGCCGTGCGAGTCGGGGGCGACGTGGACGGGTGGCGGATCGACGTCGGTGCGGCGGAGGCGTTGGGCGCGGAGCTCGGCTTCGTCGACTTCACGATCGACGCCCGGCGGGCCGGGAACACGCTCGTCTTCGCCTTCATCCTCCTGGCGATCATGGTGGCGTTGCCAGTGATCGCGCTGATCGTCGCCGTGAACACCCGGTGGCGCAGCTGCCGCACGGTGCAGCCGACGTTCATGTCGTGGCTGGCGGCGATGCTGTTCGCCACGGTGCCGCTGCGCAACTTCCTGCCCGGGTCGCCGCCGGTCGGCTCCTGGATCGACGCCGTCGTCGTGCTGTGGGTGATCGCCGGTCTCGTGCTGGCCCTGGGCATCTACGCGTCGGCGTGGTACCGCCAAACCGCGAGTTGACCGGCGATCAGGCGATGACCTTCGCCGCGGTCTCGCCGAGCAGGGTCACGCGACCCGGGAGGTGTCCGTTCGCTGGCGCGGCGATGGTGAACCCGTCGACGCCCACCGTCAGGTCGTCGGCCAGGACCTCGCCGACCGTGTCCGCGTCGCCGACGACGATCATGCTCGTGATGGCGGCGCGCTCCTCGTCGCTCATGGCACCGAGATCCATGCCCCGCGTCGCGAGGTAGGTGGTCAGGTCCGCGTTCGCCTCCTCCATCGTCGGGGCGACGCACACGTTGCGCTGCCACGACACCGTGATCTCCGCACGGTCGCGGCCGAGATTGGCGCAGTGCTCGTCGAGCGCCGCCAACTTGCGCGGCAGATCGGCCTTCGCCGCGATCAGGTTCGACTCGTCGGCGTACTGGGCGACCATGCGCAGCGTCTTGCGCTCCCCACCCCCACCGATCATGACCGGGATCCCAGACAGGGGCGGTGGGACGTTGAACGCCTCAGCGACCTGGTAGCGGTTGCCGGCGAACGTCACCCGCTCGCCGCGCAGCATCGGGATGATGATCTGCAGCGCCTCCTCGAGCTTCTCGAAGCGATCGGTGAAGGTCCCGAATTCGACGCCGAACGCATCGTGCTCGAGCTCGAACCACCCGGCCCCGATGCCCAGCTGGGCGCGGCCGCCGGACACGATGTCGAGGGTCGTGACCGTCTTCGCCAGCACCGCCGGGTTGCGATAGGTGTTGCCCGTGACCAGTGCCCCGAGGCGCACCACCGACGTCTCGCGGGCCAACGCCGACAGCAGCGAGTAGCACTCGAGCATGTTCTCGTCGGGCGCCCCGAGCATCGGCAGCTGGAAGAAGTGGTCCATCACGAGCACCGTGTCGAAGCCCGACTCGTCGGCCTCGCGTGCTTGGCGGGCGATCACGTCGAAGAGCTCCGCCGGCGCCGTGTCGGGGTACGTGAAGTTGGGGATCTGGTAGCCGAGTCGCGTCATGTCCCCAGTGAACCGGTGGCGTCTGCAAACGGGTCAGCTGGCGCCGAGTTGGGCGCGCAGGCCGTCGGTGGAGTCCTGCGGCGCCTGGCAGGCGTAGTCCCGGCAGACGTAGGCCAGACCGTCGTGGCGCCCGGCCCACAGCGGTGAGTCGTACGGCTCGCCCCACGCCAGGACCACGGCCGGGCGCCACGCCTCGCCGACCACGGCCACGAGGTCCGGTCGGTCGCCGACCACCGCCACTTCGGTGATGCCGTGGCGAGCCAGCGCGGCAGCGGCGAGGGCCTGCGAGAACGCCGCAGGCGCCTGGTCGACGACGGCGGCGACGAGGGCCAGGATGCGGTCGGCGTGGCGGGCGTACCTGGGCTCGCCCGTCAGGGCGGCGAGTCGGAACAGGGCGCCGGCGGCCATCGAGTTGGCCGACGGGGTGGCGTTGTCGAAGAGGTCCTTCTGGCGAGCGACGAGCACCTCGCCGTCGTCGGGTGTCGTGAACAGCCCACCGTGGTCGACGTCCCAGAAGTGGTCGAGCATGACGTCGGCAACGGCCACCGCCTCGGCGATCCATCGGGCCTCGCCGGTCGCCTCCCCGAGGCGTGTGTAGGCGTCGACGAGCGCGGCGTGGTCGGCGGCCAGCGCGGCGTGGCGGGCCTGGGGATCGCCGTCGGCGTGCCACGACCGGAACCAGCGGCCGTCGGGACGGCGCAGCTCGAGGCGCAGGAAGTCGCCGGCCGCCGCGGCGGCCTCGATCCAGTCGGGACGGTCGAGCAGCGACCCGGCCTCGGCGAGGGCGGCGATCATCAGGCCGTTCCACTCGGTGAGGACCTTGTCGTCGAGACCCGGGCGGAGGCGTCCCTCACGGGCGTCGAACAGCCGCCGGCGGGCCTCCTCGACGGCCGGCGGGCGATCGTACGCCCCGCGGGCGTGCAGCCGGTTGGGGATCGAGCGGCCCTCGAAGTTGCCGCCGGGAGTGATGCCGAACCAGTCCAGTGCGGCGTCGGTCTCGGCGCCGGCGCCCAGCACGGCGACGACCTCGTCGACGGTCCAGGTGTGGAACAGCCCCTCGTGGCCGTGCCCGTCGGGACCGGGAGAGTCGGCGTCCTCCGCCGACGAGAAGCCGCCGGCGGGCTGGCGCAGGTCGCGCAGCACGTACTCGACCGTCTCGGTGACGATCTGGCGCCAGCGCGGCTCGTCGAGGGCGACGGCGGCGTGGGCGTAGACGCGCACCAGCAGTGCTTGGTCGTAGAGCATCTTCTCGAAGTGCGGGACCAGCCACTGCTGGTCGACCGAGTAGCGGGCGAAGCCGCCGCCGACGTGGTCGTACATGCCGCCGGACGCCATCGCGTCGAGCGTCGTGGTGACGATCTCGCGCGCCGCGTCGTCGCCGGTGCGCAGCGAGTCGGCGAGGACGAGGTCGATGCTCATCGTCGAGGGGAACTTGGGCGCCGCGCCGAAGCCGCCCCACTGGCGGTCGAAGTTGCCGGCCAGGGCCCGGATCGCCGAGGCGTGCTGCGCCTCACCCGGGCCGTCGGCGCGCGGTTGCAGGCGGGCGGTGCGCGAGATGGCCTCGCGCAGCGCGCCCGTGTTCTTGTCCAGCTCGGCGCGCCGGTCCCGCCACGCGTCGGTGATCGCCGCCATCAGCTGCAGGAAGTTCGGCTTGGGGAAGTAGGTCCCGCCGTAGAAGGGATCGCCCTTCGGCGTCAGGAAGACGGTCATCGGCCAGCCGCCGCGACCGGTCATCGCCTGCACGGCGTCCATGTAGACGGCGTCGACGTCGGGGCGCTCTTCGCGGTCGACCTTCACGTTGACGAACCGGCGGTTCATCTCGGTGGCGACGTCGGCGTCCTCGAACGACTCGTGCGCCATCACATGGCACCAGTGGCAGGCGGAGTAGCCGACGGACAGCAGCACGGGCACATCGCGCGCCGCCGCCTCGGCGAACGCCTCGGGTCCCCAGGCCCACCAGTCGACCGGGTTGTCCCGGTGCTGGCGCAGGTACGGCGACGTCTCCGCGCCGAGCCGGTTCACCGGTCGGACGCTACCGAGGATCCCCCGTCAGGCGCCGGTGGCGTGGAAGCCGCCGTCGACGTGGACGATCTCGCCGGTAGTGGCGGGGAACCAGTCCGACAGCAGGGCGACGCAGGCCCGGGCGACGGGGGTCGGGTCGGTGACCGACCAGCCGAGCGGCGCCCGCTCGTCCCAGATGTCCTCGAACTTGCTGAAGCCGGGGATGCTCCTGGCGGCCATCGTCTTCAGGGGTCCGGCGGCGACGAGGTTGCAGCGGATGCCCTGCGATCCGAGCTCCTTGGCCAGGTACCGGCTGACGCTCTGCAGCGCCGACTTGGCCACGCCCATCCAGTTGTACGCGGGCCAGGCGACGGAGTTGTCGAAGTCCAGCCCGACGAACGACCCGCCGGCCGACATCAGCGGCACGAACGCGTCGGCCAGCGCCTTGAGTGAGTAGGTCGACACGTGGAGGGCGACGGCGACGTCGTCCCACTGGGCGGCCATGAAGTCGTCGCCGAGGCACACCTCGGGAGCGAAGCCGATGGCGTGCAGCACGCCGTCGACACGACCCCACCGTTCGGCCAGCGCGTCGCGGACGGTGACCAGGTGGTCGGGCTGGGTGACGTCGAGCTCGAGCACCTCGACCTCGCCGGTCAGCTTGCGCGCCGTGCGCCGGGTCAGGCTGAGGCCACGCCCGGCACCGGTCAGCACGATGTCGGCGCCCTGTTCCTGCGCCAGCTGGGCGACCGAGAACGCGAGCGACGCATCGGTCAGGACGCCCGTGATCACGATCTTCTTGCCCTCGACGACCCCCACCGGAGCGACGGTAGCTGCCTAGGCTCAGCGCCCATGCGCATCGGCATCCTGGGCGGGACCGGCCCGGCCGGCAGCAGCCTCGCCGCCAGGCTGGCCAGCATCGGCTATGCCGTCATCATCGGCTCCCGCTCGAAGTACCGGGCGATGGAGACCCGCGACCGCCTGGTCGAGCAGTCGCCGCAGCTGGTGGAGCTGCTCGGGTACGGCGACAACGACGGCGCTGCCGACTGCGAGGTCGTCGTGATCGCCACGCCGTGGGACTCGGCGGCGACGACGGCCCAGGAGCACGCGCCGGCGCTCGAGGGCAAGGTCGTCGTCAGCATGGCCAACGCGCTGGTCCGTGTCGGCCACGAGTTCCAGCCGCTGGTCCCGCCGCGCGGCAGCGTCGCCGCCCACGTCCAGGCGGCGGTGCCCGGCTGCCGCGTCGTGGCCGCCCTGCACCACCTGCCGGCCAAGGAGCTCGGGCACCTCGGCGAACCGATCGACTCCGACGTGTTGATCTGCGGCGACGATGCCGACGCGGTCGCCGAGATCAGCGAGATCGTGGCCAAGATCCCCGGCTGCCGGCCGCTCGACGCCGGCGAGCTGTCCAACGCCACGGCGATCGAAGCCTTCACCGCCGTGCTCCTGCAGCTCAACGTGCGCTACAAGACCCGGGTGGCGCCGAAGCTGACCGGGATCAAGCGCGACCCGCGCGACCCGGTGGCCGCCGACCCGTCGTGACGCCGTGATCGAGGCACCGCCGATGCGGCTGTACGACACGGCGCGCCGCGACATCGTGGACTTCGAGCCGGCGGAGCACGTGCTGATGTACACGTGCGGCATCACGCCCTACGACGCCACCCACCTCGGGCACGCCGCCACCTTCCTCGCCTACGACGTGCTGCAGCGGCGGTTGATCGATCGCGGCCACACCGTGACGTGCGTGCGGAACGTGACCGACGTCGACGACCCGCTGTTCGCCAAGGCCCGCCAGCTGGGCATCCACTACCTCGACCTGGCGGCGGGGGAGGAGGCCAGGTTCGAGGCGGACATGGAGGCGCTGAACGCGCTGCCCGTGTCGTCGACACCGCGGGCGTCGTCGGCGATCCCCGACATCCGCGGATTCATCGGGATGGTCCTCGACCGCGGCTACGCCTACCAGGCCGGCGGCGCGGTCTACTTCGACGTCACGCGGTTCGACTCGTTCGGCACCGTCAGCAACCTGTCGCACGACGAGATGCTCGTGCTCGCTCGCGATGGTGGCGGCGACGTCGACAACCCCGACAAGCGCCACCCGTTGGACTTCGTGCTGTGGCAGCCGTCGGCGCCCGACGAGCCGTCGTGGGACACGTTGTGGGGGCCGGGCCGTCCCGGGTGGCACATCGAGTGCAGCGCGCTGGCGCTGCGCGAGCTGGGGACGACGATCGACCTGCACGGCGGCGGCGCCGATCTGATCTTCCCGCACCACGAGTCGGAGCGGGCGCAGTCGGAGGCGGCGACCGGCGAGCCGTTCGTGCGCCACTGGATGCACACGGCGCTGATCTCCAAGGACGGCGAGAAGATGTCCAAGAGTCTCGGCAACCTCGTGTTCGTCGACGCCCTTCGCAAGGAGTGGGATCCGATGGCGATCCGCCTCGGCATCACCGCCCACCACTACCGCACGCCGTGGTCGTGGGACGACGAGCTGATGCCGGCGGCTCAGGCGCGGCTCGAGCAGTGGCGGGCGGCGGCCGGCGGTCGTCCCAGCCCGGTGGTCGAGGAGGTGCGCGCCCACCTCGACGATGATCTCGACACCCCGGCGGCGTTCGCCGTGATCGACGAGGTGGCGATGCGCGGCCACGACGTCACCGAGGCGGCGGCGCTGCTCGGCATCGAGTTGTAGCCGTTCGGCCGTACCCGCGGTACGGACCGTTCACACCGCCGTGACCTGGTGTGCGATCGGATGTAACACGCAGGGCCTACGATGCGCGTGTGGACAAGGAGGTTGGGGCCGGTCGAGCACAAGAGCGGTCCCGTCGGATCATGGCACCGGTCGCCCGGCGCCTCTGGAGGATCGACACGTCCGGCTTCGATCGGCTGCCCGAACTGGGCCCGGCGATCCTGTGCCCGAACCACATCTCGTTCCTCGACTCGGCGTTCCTGATGCTCAGCGTCCCGCGCAACATCAGCTTCGTCGGCAAGGCCGAGTACATGGATTCGTGGAAGACGAAGTTCCTCTTCCCGATGCTCGGCATGATCCCGATCGATCGCTCGGGTGGCGCCAAGTCGCAGGGCGCGCTCGACGCCGCGGCCAAGGTGCTGCGGCGGGGCGAGCTGTTCGGCATGTTCCCCGAAGGGACGCGCAGTCGCGACCGGGTGCTGCACAAGGGTCGCACCGGCGCCGCCCGTCTGGCGATGGAGGTGGGGTGCCCGATCTTCCCGGTCGGCATCACCGGCACGGCGGACATCCAGCCACCGGACGCCAAGGTGCCCAAGCTGTTCCGGGAGTGCTCGATCCAGATCGGACGACCGGTCAAGCCGGAGCGCTACCAGAACCGCGCCGACCCACATCTGGCGTGGCGATCGATGATCGACGAGGTGATGTTCGAGATCCGCGAGCTGACCGGACAGGAGTACCGCAACACGTACGCCGGCAAGTCGTCGGACGTCGCCGAGGCACCTGTCACGGCCCGCCCGGCCAGCGTCCTCGACCCGATCGAGGCCGCCGACCGACGCGAGCTCGTCGCCGTCTGAACCGCGCCGCTACCGACCCGTGTAGACGGCCGGGCGCTTCTCGAGGAACGCCGCCACGCCCTCGTGGTGGTCGGCGGTGCGGAACAGCCGAGCGAGGTTGGTGGAGACCCAGGCGCCAACGTCGTGCCAGTCGGGGTCGAGCGCCTCGCGCAGCCCGCGTTTGAGGGCTTGCACGGCGAGTGGCGGGTTGGCGGCGATCCGGGCGGCCAGCGCGGTGGCCTCGGCGAGCAGCTGGTCGTGGTCGACCACCCGCGACACCAGCCCGATCTGCAGCGCCGTCGCGGCATCGATCACCTCGCCGGTGAACAGCAGCTCGGCCGCCCGCTCCCGGCCGACCAGCTGGGCCAGCCGACCGAGGCCCGGTGCGTCGGTGACCAGCCCGCGCAGCACGAACAGCTCGCCGAACCGCGCCCGCTCGGACGCCACCCGCAGATCGGCCATCAGCGCCAGCTCCATGCCCCACCCGACGGCGGCGCCGTTGACGGCGGCGATCACCGGGATGTCGGTGTGCAGCAGCGCGTCGGCGGCCGGCGTCAAACGAGCGGCCGAGGTCTCGCCCCAGTCGTCGGGTGGGCGTTCCGGGCCGGCCATCATCAGCTTGACGTCGTCGCCCGAGCAGAACGCCGGGTCGGCGCCGGTGATGACGAGGCAGCGCACGCCGGCCTCGCCGAGGCCGCGCACGACCTCCTCCAGCTCCCGGTACGTCTGGCGGCGCAAGGCGTTGCGGGCCTGCGGCCGATCCAGCGTGAGCACGCCGACGTGGTCAGCGACGTCGAACCGGAGGTCTTCGAACATCGGCTCACTCTGTCAAGCTCCGCGTCGTGATGACGCACCGGGTCCACCACGTCAACGGCTTTCGCCTGCACACCGTCGAGGCCGGCGAAGGGCCGCTGGTCCTGATGGTCCACGGCTTCCCCGAGTCGTGGTACTCGTGGCGCCACCAGCTGCCGGCGCTGGCCGAGGCCGGCTTCCGCGCCGTGGCCATCGACGTGCGCGGCTACGGGCGCTCGTCGAAGCCCGCATCGGTCGACGAGTACCGCATGCTGTGCCTCGTCGCCGACAACGTGGCCCTCGTCGAGGCGCTCGGCGAGACACAGGCCGTCGTCGTCGGCCACGACTGGGGCGCGCCGATCGCCTGGACCTCGGCGCTGCTGCGCCCGGACGTGTTCCGGGCGGTGGCCGGGCTCTCCGTGCCCTTCTCGCCGCCGAGCGACACCCGCCCGTCGGAGGCCTTCCGGGCCATGGGCGGCGCCGAGGAGTTCTACATCGAGTACTTCCAGCAGCCGGGGCGGGCCGAAGCTGAGATCGAAGCCGACGTGCGGACCTGGCTGCTCGGCTTCTACTTCACGGCGTCGGGTGACGCCCCGTTCCCCGAGGACGGCAAGACCGTGGCGACGATCCCGCACGGCGCCCGCATGAGCGACCGCTTCCGGTACCCGTCCGAGCCGCTGGCGTGGCTGACGGACGAGGACCTCGAGTTCTACGTGGCCGAGTTCGAGCGCACCGGGTTCACCGGTGGCCTCAACCGCTACCGCTGCGTCGATCGGGACTTCGAGGAGCTGTCCGTGTACCGCCACCGGGCCATCGACGTGCCGGCCCTGTTCATCGGCGGGGACCACGACGGCCCGACGATCTGGGGCCAGCCGGCGATCGACCGCTTCCCGACCACGCTGCCGGCGCTGCACCGCAGCCTGGTCCTCGAGGGCTGTGGGCACTGGACGCAGCAGGAGCGTCCGAGCGAGGTCAACGCCGCCCTGCTGGATTTCCTCCAGTCGCTGCCGTGACGGCCGATGCGACGCCGGTGACGATGGCGGACCGGCTGGCGCTGGACCCGCTCGATGACGGTGCTGACCGGTTCGTCAGCCGCCGCGCCCCGAACCCGCGCCACGTGTTCGGCGGCCTGCTGATCGGCCAGGCCTTGCGCGCCGCCGCCCTGACCGTGCCGGCCGATCGCACGGCCCACGCCCTGCACGCCTCGTTCGTCGTCGCCGGCGCGGGCGGCGAGCGGATCCGCTACGCCGTCGAGCGCACCCGCGACGGCGCCAGCTTCGCCACCCGGCGGGTCGTCGCCGAGCAGGACCACGGCATCGTGTTCGTGCTCACCGCCGACTTCCAGCGCGACGAGGTCGGCGTGGAGTACGAGGCGCCAGCGACGCCCGGCATCCCCGGGCCCGAGGAGCTGCCCGCCGGCCGCTACCAGACGTCGTGGTTCCAGTCCTGTGACGTACCGATCGACGTCGTCGCCGACGTCATCCCGCACACCCGCCGGTCGTGGTTCCGCGCTGCGGCGCCGGTCCCGCCCGACCCGGCGCTGCACCTGCAGTCCGTGGCCTACCTGAGCGACCACGGCCCGACGCGCGCCGCCCGGGCGCCGCACGCCGACCTGGAGGACCCGGCGCGGCGCCAATCGGTCTCGCTCGACCACAGCGTGTGGTTCCACCGTCCGGTCGACGTCAACGACTGGCTGCTCGTCGAGTTGGTCCCGGTGGCGACCGGTGGTGGTCGCGGCCTGTCACTCGGGACGATCCGCACCCGAACCGGCCAGCTCGTGGCCACCGTGGCGCAGGAAGTGCTCCTCCGCCGCCGCTGATGCGAGGATGGGCGGCGATGCCGTACCAGTTCACCCCGCAGGGCGAAGCACTGCTCGCCGACGTCGTCTCGTTCATGGACGACCACATCTACCCGAACGAGGCCGAGTTCGAGGAGCAGGCCCACGAGCTCGGCCACGACGGTGATCCGCCGATCCTGGACAAGCTCAAGGCGGCGGCCCGCGAGCGCGGTCTGTGGAACCTGTTCCTGCCCCACCTGGCGCCGGACGCGCCGGGGACGAAGCTCTCCAACCTCGACTACGCCCCGATCTCCGAGCAGCTCGGCAAGGTCGGGTTCGCCTCCGAGGCGCTGAACTGCGCGGCGCCCGACACGGGGAACATGGAGATCCTCAACGCCTACGCGTCCGAGACGGTGAAGCGCGACTTCCTCGCCCCGCTGCTGGAGGGAGAGATCCGCTCGGCGTTCTCGATGACCGAGCCCGACGTCGCCTCGTCGGATGCGACCAACATCGGGTTGCGCATCACCAAGGACGGCGACCACTACGTGCTCAACGGGCGCAAGTGGTTCTCGTCCGGCGCCCTGCGCAAGCGCTGCACCGTGTTCATCGTGATGGGCAAGACCGACCCCGACGCGCCACGCCACCTGCAGCAGTCGATGATCGTCGTCCCCAAGGACACCCCCGGCGTGTCGTTCGGCCGTACGCCGCACGTCTTCGGCTACGACCACTCCGGCGGGCACCCCGAGCTCATCTTCGAGGATGTGCGCGTCCCGGCCGACAACCTGCTCGGCGAGGAGGGCGGCGGGTTCGCCATGTCGCAGGCGCGCCTCGGGCCGGGCCGGATCCACCACTGCATGCGCTCGATCGGGGTCGCCGAGCGAGCCCTCGGCCTGATGGTCGACCGGGCGCTGCAACGCACGACGTTCGGGACGTCGGTCGCCCACAAGGGCCTGATCCAGGACTGGATCGCCGAGTCGCGCATCGAGATCGACATGTGCCGCGAGTACGTGTTCCGCACCGCCCACCTGATGGACACCGTTGGCAACAAGGCGGCGGCGACGGAGATCTCCGGCATCAAGGTGGCCATCCCGAACATGACGCTGAAGGTGATCGACCGCGCCATCCAGGTGCACGGCGCCGCCGGCGTGACCCAGTACACGCCGCTGGCCAGCATGTATGCCCACCAGCGGACGCTGCGCATCGCCGACGGCCCCGACGAGGTGCACAAGATGACCATCGCCCGGCGCGAGATCCTGCGCCACGACCCGAACTTCCGTCTGAACCCGCGCTGACGGGCTCATCTCGTCAGCGCCGGTCAGCCAGGGCGTCCCGGCAGACGGCGAAGAACCGCCGGGCGGTGTCGTCCCACGTCGGCAGGCCGGCGGCCCGGGCCCGCGCCGCCGTCCCGAGCCGGCGGCGCAACCCTTCGTCGGTGGCCAGCTCGGCGAGGGCTTTGGACAGCGCCACCCGGTCGCCGCACGGTGCGATCCGGCCCTCGACGCGATCTGTCACGAGGTGCGGCAGGTTGCCGGCGTCCCAGCCGACGACCGGGAGCCCGTAGGACATCGCCTCGCCGTAGACCATGCCGTAGGGCTCGGACGTGCTCGGCAGCACGAAGACGTCGGCGGCGGCGTACAGGCTGGCGACGGCGGCAGGCGCCACGACACCGTGGTCGATCACGCGCTCCGCGAGCTCCGGCCGGGCGAGACGCTCGAGCACCTGCCGCCGGTAGGCCGGGTCCGCACCGCCGTCGCCCACGAGGTGCAGGGTGACCAGCTCCTCCGGGAGGTCGGCCACGGCGTCGAGGACGTCGACGATCCCCTTGCGGACCAGCCAGTTGGCGACGCACAGCAGCGCCACCGAGCGCCCCCGACGCAGGTCGAGGGGCCCGCGCGCTGGTTCGACGGGAACATCCCGCCCTGGCTGGACCACCGCCAGCTTGGCCGGCGGCAGCCCGCCCGCCGTCAGCAGATCGGCGAGGTGCGGGCTGGGCACGATCAGCCGGATCGCCCGCCGCCAGGCCAGGCGGTCGAACTGGCGCTGCACGGCCCGGCGCAGGGGCGCGGTGTCGACGCCGCCGAGATCCTGGTGCACGCTGCCCACCAATGGAGTGCGCCGGCCCGTTCCGAGGGCGAGCCAGGGTCCGAGCGTGTTCGAGGCCAGGCTGTCGACCACGACCACGTCGGCACCCGCCGTGGCGCTGCGCATGACCAACGGCCCGTCGACGACGGCCAGCGGGAAGGGTCGGGTCGGAACGGAGACGAAGCGCACGGTGGCGCCGCTGTCTCCGGCCAGGTCGGCGACGCGACGGTGGTAGATCGCGCCACCGGAGACCCGGTCCGGGTCGCCCTCGGTCACGACGGCGACCTGCATCACGCGCCCTAGTCTGCACAGTGTGGTGAACCACGATCGAGTACCACGACGGCAGTTCCTGACCAGAAGCGCCACCCTGGGGGGTGCCGTGCTGCTCGGCGGGCGGTACCTGCTGGGCTGCGGCGATGACGACGCGGCGCCGGCCGCAACGACGGCGACGCCGGGCTCGGCACCGGCGAACAGCGCCGCCGCCGGCACGCTGACCGACGTCAACCTGCAGCTCTCGTGGCTCGACTCGGTGCAGTTCGCCGGCAGCTACATCGCCGACGAGAACGGCTACTACGAGGCCGAGGGCCTGAGCGCCACGCTGACCCCCGGCGGCCCCAACGCCCCGGTCGACCCACCGGTGCTCCAGGGGCAGGCGCTGATGGGCATCTCGGCGGCGGACTACGCCGGACGCTCCTTCGCCGAGGGAGCGCCGTTCAAGATCGTCGCCGTGGCGATGCAGAAGAACCCCTTCGTGATCGCCTCGCTGGCCGAGGCACCGATCACCGAGCCGGGCCAGATGGTGGGGAAGCGGCTGGGTATGGCGACGATCAACCAGGTCGTGCTGGAGGCGATCGCCAAGTTCAACGACTTCGACGCCTCGGACGTGGAGGTCGTCCCGTACCAGTACGACCCGGCGCCGCTCGTCAACGGCGAGGTCGACTGCATCATGTGCTGGCTGACCGACCTGCCGGTGGCGATGACCGTGGCGGGCGTGGAGAACACCACGATGCTGCTCGCCGATTTCGGGTACACCGTGCACTCGCAGACCTACATCGTGACCGACGACTCGATGGCCAACCGTCGTGACGACGTCCTGGCGCTGCTGCGCGGCGAGATCCGCGGCTGGCAGACCTACCGCGAGGACACGGCAGCTGCCGCCGCCTTGACCGTCGAGCGATTCCCCGACGCCGGCCTCGACCTGGCCGCTCAGGAGCTGCAGGCCGAGGAGCAGCTCCAGCTGTTCTTCTCCGAGGACACCGACGCCAACGGGTTGCTGTGGTTCACGGACGAGTCGGTGGAGCTGAACATCTCGACGCTGGCCGAGCTCGACGTCACGGTCACCGCCGACCTCTGGGATCGATCCCTGCTGGAGGAGATCTTCGCCGACGGCCCGACGATCTGATGCCTGGCGGCCCGCCGATCGCCTGCCGCCGCGTCACCAAGTCGTTCAGCCGGCGGCGTCGCGTCGTCCACGCCCTCGGACCCTTCGACCTCGACATCGGGTCCGGAGGTTTCACCGGCCTCGTCGGCCCGTCCGGTTGCGGCAAGTCGACGGTGCTCCGGTTGATCGCCGGGCTGGACACCCCGACCGACGGCACCATCAGCATCGGCGATGCCGGGCCCGACACGTTGCGCCGCGCCCGCCGCCTCGGCGTCGCCTTCCAGGACGCCTCCCTCCTGCCCTGGCGGTCGGTGGACGGCAACATCAAGTTGGCCTTCCAGCTGTCGGGGCGGACTCCGCCGAACGGGTCGATCAACGCCGCCATCGCCGAGCTCGTCGATCTCGTCGGGCTGCGCGGCTTCGAGTCCGCTCGTCCTGGCGAGCTGTCCGGTGGCATGCGCCAGCGGGTGGCGATCGCCCGCGCCCTGGCCGCTGAACCCGAGGTCCTGCTGCTCGACGAGCCGTTCGGTGCACTCGACGCGCTGACCCGTCACGTGCTCAACGACGAGCTGCTGCGCATCTGGGAGCAGCGGGCGACCACGACGCTGCTCGTCACGCACTCCGTGCCCGAGGCGATCTACCTGGCTGACCGCGTCGTCGTGATGTCGTCGCGCCCCGGGCGGGCCATCGCCGAGATCGATGTGCCGCTGCCGCGACCCCGCCACCGCGACGTCCAGCAGACGCCGGTCTTCCACGAGCTCGTCGACGCCGTGACCTCGCTGCTCACCAGCGCCGCCGAGGTGGCGGTCGCCGAGACGTGACCGCCGCGGCCACCCAGCTGCTGGCCCGCTCACCTCGGTCCGACACGGCCGGTCGCTGGCGGTGGTCGGCGGTCGGTCGCGATCTGCTGATCGGCGCCGCTGCCCTCGTCGCCTGGCAGCTGCTGGCCTGGACGGTGTTCGCCGGTACGTACACCTTCGTCGGGCCGATCGAGATCATCCAGGAGCTGCGCGCCGACCCGGGCCTGTACGGCCGCAACCTGCGCCAGACGGGCGTCGCCGCACTGTGGGCCTTCCTGCTCGGCAACCTGGTCGCCGTCGTCCTCGCCGGCGTTGTCCTCGTCGTGCCGCTCCTACGGCGTGCCGTGCAGGACTTCTCGTTCATCGTCAGCTGCCTCCCGCTGGTGGCGATCGCCCCGATCCTGCGCGTCACGCTGGGTCCCGGGGACTCCACCCCGATCGCCGTCGGCGCGCTCGCCGTCGTCTACACCAGTCTGACGGCGTGCCTGGTGGGGCTCCGCTCGGCCGAGCTCGGCGCGCTCGACGTCGTCGCCGCCGGCGGGCGGGGCCGGCTGTTCGCCCTGATCCACGTCCGGGCCCGGGCGGCCGTCCCGGCGCTCTTCGCCGGCCTGCAGATCTCGGCGCCGGCCGCCTTCCTGGGCGTGATGGTGGGGGAGTTCACCGGCGCCTCGTCGGGGTTCGGGCAGCTGACGATCCGCGCCCTCGCCACGCTCGACCCGGCGCGGGTCTGGACGGTGGCGGCCGTGGCGGCGTTCGTGTCGACCGTCGCCTTCGTCGCCATCGGCGCCATCGGCCGGTGGTTGTCACCGTGGGCCGCCGACACCTCGACGGCCCCACCCCCGATCGTTTCGCGACGGGCGCTGCGGGCGGTCGGCTTCACCATCAGCTCGATCGTCTTCGTGCTCGCCATGTGGGTGCTGTTGCTCGAGGTCTCGAACCTCAACGAGTTCTTCGCCAAGGGGCCGGCCGACGTGTGGCGATTCCTGGTGACCGACCCCGACGCCGCCGCCAACCGCCAGCAGGTCATCGGCCCGCTGGTGGAGACGCTGACCACCGCGGGGCTGGGGTTCGTCGTCGGCCTCGTCGGTGCAGTCGCCGTGGCCGGGCTGGTGGTCACCTTCCCGCCAGTGGGTCGGGTCGTGACGCCGGTGGCCGTTGCCCTGCGCGCGGCACCGGTCGTCGCCACCACGCCGCTCGTGATCCTCCTCGTCGGCCGCGGGCTGCTCGGCGCAGTGGCGGTGACGGCGATCCTGTCGTTCTTCCCGACGCTCGTCGCTTGCACGGCGGCGATGCGGCGCGTGCCCGGACAGGTCGATGACGTCATGCGGTCGTACGCCGCAGGGCGGCTGGCGCTGTTCTTCGGGGCGCGGCTGCCGGCCAGCATGCCGGCGCTCGCCGCGTCGGCGCGCATCGCCGTGCCGGCCTCGCTCCTCGGGGCCACCGTCGTGGAGTGGTTGGCCACGGGCGACGGGATGGGCACGCTGCTCGCCAATGCCGCCAACCTCGTCCAGTACGACTTGCTCTGGTCCGCCGTCGCTGTGCTCGTGCTGGTCGCCGTCCTGGCCTACGGGGTGGTCGGCGTGATCGAGTCGTTCGTCCTCGCCCGCTTCGCCCCGGGACAGCGGGCGTGACGGAGGTCGAGCGTCGCCGGATGTGGGCCGCAGCCGGTGCCGTCGTGGTGCGCGGCGTGCTCGACCCAGCGGCGTGCGAGCGGCTGAACGATGCCATCGACCGCACCCGTCGGCACCCCAGCGAGCACCATGCCCGGTTGTCACCCGCCGGCAGCCCAGTGGTCGACAGCGACCTGTTCCGCTGGTTCGACGACGATGTCATCGCCGACATCGTGCGGCGCGGCCCGTTGCCGACGCTGGCTCGGTCGATCCTCGACACGGCGGTCGTCGTCCTCGTCGAAGACCAGTGGCTGGCATCGGCGCCGGGCGCCTCGACGGGCAGCCCGTGGCATCAGGACGCCCCGTACTACAACATCGACGGCGAGTTCCTCACGCTCTGGTTGGCGCTCGACGCAGCCGGGCCCGACACCGCGCTGCGGGTGGTCGAGGGCTCGCATCGGGGCCCGATCTTCGCTCCGGTCGAGTTCGCGACGAACAGGACGACGATCGGTGAGGATCGTTCCGAGGTCCGGGCGCCACCGCCGGTCGACCCGGAGGCCGACGGGGCCACGGTCCTGCGTTGGTCCGTGGCGCCCGGTGATGTCGTCGCGCTGCATTCGGGGGTCCTGCACGCCGCCGGCGGTGCTCCCGTCGCCGACCGGTGGTTCCGTCGCTTGTCCGTCCGCTACGCCCGACCGAGCGCCCGCTACGTGGACCGCGGACCCACTGCAGCCTCGTTCTGGCGATCACTACCGCACGGCCTGCGAGACGGCGATCCGCTGGCCTGCGCCACCTTCCCACTGATCGACGGGCGATGACCGCGGCGGCATCGGCGGGCGACGAGCGGCCGCGAACCGGCGGCGAGGCGATCGCGGGCCGTCCGTAGACTTCGGCGGCGATGGCCGACGTGATCTCGATCTCCCTCCCGGACGGTTCCCAGCGGGAGTACCCGGCCGGCACGACGGCCGGTGACGTCGCCGCCTCGATCGGCAAGCGGCTGGCCAAGGCGGCCGTCGCGGCAACGGCCGACGGCGCCGAGATCGACCTCACCCGCCCGCTCCATGACGGCGCGTCGGTCGCCATCATCACCGACGACACCGAGCCCGGCCGGCACGTGCTGCGCCACTCGACCGCCCACGTGATGGCCCAAGCCGTCACGCAGCTGTTCCCGGGAGCCAAGTTCTCGATCGGACCGGCGATCGAGAACGGCTTCTACTACGACTTCGACCTACCGGGCGGCCGGACGTTCAGCGACGACGACCTGGCGACCATCGAGCAGCGGATGCGCGACATCGTCGCCGCCGATCAGGGCTTCGTCCGCTCCGAGGTCTCGGCCGACGATGCCCTCACCGTGTTCGCCGACCAGCCCTACAAGCAGGAGATCATCGAACGCGTCCGCACTGCCGGTGACCGTCCCGGCGACGAGCTCGACGCCGGCGAGGTGGCCGCCGGCGACACGATCAGCGTGTATCGCAACAGCCCCGAGTTCGTCGACCTGTGCAAGGGCCCGCACGTCCCGTCGACCGGTCGGCTCGGTCACTTCAAGCTGCAGAAGGTCGCCGGGGCCTACTGGCGGGGTAACGAGAAGGGCCCGATGCTGCAGCGCATCTACGGCACGGCGTGGGAGTCCGACGCGGCGCTGAAGGCGCACCTCGAGATGCTCCGCCAGGCCGAGCAGCGTGACCATCGCCGCCTCGCCAACGAGCTCGACCTGCTCAGCTTCCCGAGCGAGCTGGGCGGTGGCCTCGCCGTCTGGCACCCCAAGGGCGCCATCGTCCGCAAGCTGATGGAGGACTACAGCCGCCAGCGCCACGAGCAGGGCGGGTATGAGTTCGTGTACACGCCGCACCTCTCGAAAGCCGGGCTGTTCGAGACCAGCGGCCACCTCTCCTGGTACGCCGACGGCATGTACCCGCCGATGGAGATGGACAACGGCACGTACTACATGAAGCCGATGAACTGCCCGATGCACTGCCTGATCTACCGGTCGCGGCCGCGCAGCTACCGGGAGCTGCCGCTGCGGCTGTTCGAGCTGGGCACCGTGTACCGCTACGAGCGAGCCGGCACGTTGCACGGGCTGATGCGCATCCGCGGGTTCACCCAGGACGACAGCCACATCTTCTGTACTCCCGAGCAGGCGCCTGACGAGATCGCCTCCCTGCTCGACTTCGTCCTCTCCGTGCTGCGTGCCTTCGGCTTCGACGACTTCACGTTCAACCTGTCGACCAAGGACCCGGACAAGTACGTCGGGACGGACGAGGGGTGGGACGAGGCGACCGACGCGCTGCGTCGGGCGCTCGAGCGCCACGGCGTCGAGTACGCCGTGAAGGACGGCGACGCGGCGTTCTACGGGCCGAAGATCGACATCGACGTGCGCGACGCGATCGGCCGGTCGTGGCAGCTGTCGACGATCCAGTACGACTTCAACGAGCCCGAGCGGTTCGGCCTCGAGTACACCGGCGCCGACAACGCCCGGCACCGGCCGATCATGCTCCACCGCGCCCTGCTCGGTTCCGTGGAGCGGTTCTTCGGCGTGATGCTCGAGCACTACGCCGGCAACTTCCCGACCTGGCTGTCTCCCGTGCAGGTGCGCGTGCTGCCGGTGGCGACGGCCCACGAGGAGTACGCCGAGAAGGTCGTCGACCGGATCCGCGCCGTCGGTGGCCGCGTGGACGTCGTCGGAGCGGTGACCCGCTCGGCAAGCGCATCCGCGCCGGCAAGCTGGAGAAGATCCCGTACCTGCTGGTCGTCGGCGATGACGACGTCGCCGCCGGCACCGTCGGCGTGAACCGGCGGGGGAGCGACAAGCCTGAGCGCGGCGTCGAGCTGGCGACGTTCGTCGAGCGATTCGCCGACGAGGTCATGCTCGCTCAAGCCGAAGCGTTCAGCGCGTAGCGCGGTCTGTGGTCGAGAACACCACGGTGCTCGAGCGACTCTGGAACGGGTGGCGCAACGCCTACGTCACCAGCGGCGGTGCGGTGGCAGGGGTCGCCACCGACGACGTCGAGGTCGGACGGGGCAGCGTGTTCAGCCGCATCTTGGGGTCGGGATTGCCGGACGCCGAGACCCACATCGTCCATCGCGGCGCCCACGTGTTCGTCATCCTCAACGCCTTCCCGTACGCGCCGGGGCACCTGCTCGTGCTGCCGTACCGCGAGGTGGCCGACCTCGAGGCGCTGACCGCAGACGAGGCGGCCGAGCTCTGGGCGACGGTGACCGACGCGGTGATCGCCGTGAAGCACGCCTACCGCCCCGAGGGTCTCAACGTCGGGGTCAATCTCGGCAAGCCGGCCGGCGGCAGCGTCAGCGACCACCTGCATGTGCACGTGGTGCCGCGCTGGACCGGTGACTCCAACTTCATGACGGCGCTGGCCAACACCCGAACCATCCCCGAGTCGTTGCCCGACAGCGCCGCCAAGCTGCGCACCGCCTGGCCGG
>CAWJNE010000002.1:0-215743 GCA_963844175.1 uncultured Acidimicrobiia bacterium | reverse complement strand
CGACAGCGTCACGTTGCCAGCGACCAGGGCGTTCTTCAAGCTCGCCGCCGATCGCGCGCTCGGTCACCACGAGTCCGCGGCGTCGTTGAGCTGACGGCCCGCCGGTCGACCTGGAGTAGCGTTCGGGAGTCCCCGGCGCTGGTCATCCTGGAGGCTGCCACCCATGTCGATGGAACAAGAATCGGGCCAGCACGCAGGAAAGCTTGGAGCCGGCGCGATCGCCACCCTTGGCGGTGTGGCGGTGCTGGTGGTCTTCATGATCCAGAACACGGAGGAAGTCACCGTCGAGTTCCTGGCCTGGAGCTTCACGTGGCCCCTCTGGCTGCTCGTTCTCGTGGCGGCTGTCGCCGGCGCCCTGGTGTGGCTCGGCCTCGGCGTGCTGCGCCGGCACGGCCGGCGCAAGGAGCGACGCGACGACCGAAGGGCCTGAACGGACGCTCCCGCGTCACCTGCTTGAGATGGCGCTCCCTGGCGCGCACCGCCGGCGGGCGCCACAGTGTCGCGTGCTGGTAGTTCGCCGCTGGGCTACAGCGCATGGTTTGTCGTACACGACGCCTACCGCGTGGTGCCGAGCGGCGGGAGCGACGTCGCAGCCGTCCCCGCTGGTTGACGCGGTCAACGCGGCAGCATCACCTCCCGTTCCCGCGGCGGCCGGGAAACAAGCGACTCGACGCCAGGTCAGCACCGGTGCGCAGGGCGCGCAGCTTCTCCCACACGACCGAGGGTGCCACGTCTCCGATGCCAGCCGACGTGTCGAACCCGCAGTCGGTGCCGGCGATGACTCGGGTGGGATCGCCGACTGCGCTGGCGATTCCGACCAGCCGCTCGGCGACGAGCTCCGGATGCTCCACGTAGTTGCTCGTCGTGTCGATCACCCCGGCGACGAGCACCATCTCGTCCGGGAGGGGTCGCCGCTCGAAGCAACGCACCTCGTGGGCGTGACGGCAATTCGCCAACGGGATGACCAGCGCGCCGACTCGGGCCTGGTAGAGGAGGGACAGGATGTCGTCGAGCGGGACGTCGCTGGTGTGCGGACCCTCGTAGTTGCCCCAGCACACGTGGAGCCTGACGTTCGCCGGCTCGATGCCGTCGAGCGCTCCGTTGATCGCGTCGATCACGAGCTCCACCCATGCCAGGAACTCGTCGAGCGGCCGATCGGCGAACAGGGTGTGGCGCTCCAACGCCAAGTCCGGCGCATCGATCTGGAGCAGCAGGCCGCGCTCGACGATGGCGCGGTACTCGGTGGCGAGGGCCTCGGCGACCGCTCGGACGTACTCCTCGAGGGAGGCGTAGTGCCGGTTCTCCATGGCCGATGCGACGATCCCGGGAGATGCCGAGGTCATGAACGTCTGGGCGAACGGCGCCCCAGCGACCAGTGCGCACTCGGCGTCGAGCTCGCCCGTGTCCCGATAGCTGACGGCATCGATCGCCGCGGGTGCCGTCATCAGGTTGACCTTCATCCGCTCCCGTCGAGCCGGCAGCGCGAGCTCCATGAAGTCGGGGTGGCCGACAAGGTCGGCCATCAGCGGGCGGCGTCCTGCACCCCCGAATCCGGTCATCCGGTGCTGGACGTACGTGAAGAAGCTCTCGCGCGCCTGCTCGCCATCGTTGCCGATGTCGATGCCCGCGGCGAGCTGGGAGGAGACCACCTCGGCCGTCGCTGACTCGACAGCGGCCCGCAGCTCATCGGTGTCGACGCGCTCACCGCGGCTGCGACGGCCGTGCAGCGCGGCAAGCGATGCCGGCCGGGGCAGGCTGCCGGCATGCGTCGTCAGCAGACGCGTTTCACTCCTGATCATGCGGCCAGTGTGCTTCGCTGGTCCTACCGTGGAGGACCGCATCATCCGAGACCGGATTGGTGACCTCAGCCGACCGGTCTCCGCCCGGTGAACTCACGGATCGGGGCGCGGGGCGCACCGGTAGCCTGCGCCGCCGTGCCGGAGTTCACGACCAGTCCCGGCATGCGCGACATCCTGGCGCCGGAGTCCGCCCGCTGGCGGCGGTTCGTCGACGTCTTCGCCGGGGTCGTCGAACCGGCCGGCTACCGCCAGGTCGTGACGCCGATGCTCGAGGACATCGGCGTGTTCCGGCGCATCGGCGAGGCGTCGGACGTCGTGGCCAAGGAGATGTACGAGCTGACCGACCTCGGGGGTCGGCACGTGGCGCTGCGGCCGGAGTTCACCGCCGGCGTGTGCCGGGCCTTCGTCGAGCACCGCCCGCCGACGCCGTGGAAGGCGTGGTGCTCCGGCTCCAACTTCCGGTACGAGAAGCCCCAGCGCGGCCGATATCGCCAGTTCGACCAGGTCGACATCGAAGCCCTCGGTGTCGACGATCCGGACCTCGACGTCGAGGTCATCGTCCTCGGCTGGCGCTTCTTCGCCGCCCTCGGGTTGCGCCAGGTCGAGCTGCGGCTGAACAGCCTCGGGGAGCCGGCCGACCGGGCCCGGTACGTCGAGGCGCTCGGCGCCCACTTCGCCGCTCATCGCGACGAGCTGTCCGAGGAGAGCCGCCAGACGCTCGGGCGCAACGCCCTACGCGTGCTCGACTCGAAGCGGCCCGTGGACCAGCCACTGATCGACGGTGCGCCTCGGATGGAGGAGTTCCTCAGCCCTGCCGCGGCCGAGCACTTCGCCGCCGTCCGCGCCGGCCTCGACGCGCTCGGCATCCCGTACCGCATCGACCCCCGGTTGGTGCGCGGGCTCGACTACTACCTGCGCACGACGTTCGAGTACGCCGGCGGCACCCTGCACAGCGCCCAGAACGCGCTCGGCGGGGGTGGTCGCTACGACGGCCTCGTCGAGGCGCTCGGCGGACCGGCGACCCCCGCGATCGGCTTCGCCCTCGGGGTCGACCGGACGCTGCTGGCCTGCGACGACGAGGGTGTGTTCGATGCCGCGGACGTGGCCGTGGACGTGTTCGTCGTCGACACCACGGGAGGACGCGAGGCGCTCGTGATCACCGACGAGGTGCGGCGGGCCGGGCGCTCGGCCGACCGGGCGTGGGACGGGCGCAGCATGCGGGCCCAGATGAAGGCCGCCGATCGCAGCCGGGCGGCCGTCGCCGTGATCGTCGGCGACGACGAGCGGGCCGCCGGCACGGCCGTCGTGCGCCCGCTTCGGGCGTCCACCGACGAGCAGACGATCGTCGCTCGCGCCGACCTGCTGGCCCACCTTGAATCCGTGCTCGCATGAGCAGCTCGGCCACGTCGATGCGCACCCACACGTGCGGGGAGCTGCGGCTGGACGACGTCGGGCAGACGGTCGCGGTGTGCGGCTGGGTGGCTCGCCGGCGCGAGCACGGCGAGCATCTTGCGTTCATCGACGTCCGCGACCACACCGGGGTCGTGCAATGCGTCGTCGACAACACCATCGACGCCCGCAACGAGTACGTCGTGCGGATCACCGGCGTGGTCCGCCGGCGCCCGGAGGGCACCGCCAACGTCAACCTGCCGACCGGCGAGGTAGAGGTCGGCGAGTGCACCGTCGAGGTGCTGCGCACGGCCACGCCCCCGCCCTTCCCGGTCGACCACCGCGCCGACGAGGTCGACGAAGGCATGCGCCTCCAGTACCGCTACCTCGACCTGCGGCGCGAGCGCATGCAACGCAACCTGCGCGTCCGGGCGGCGATCAACTCATCGCTCCGCCAATCGATGGAGGCGCAGGGCTTCGTCGAGGTCGAGACCCCCGTGCTGGTGCCGTCCACGCCCGAGGGAGCTCGCGAGTTCCTCGTCCCGTCGCGCAAGGAGCCGGGGTCGTTCTACGCGCTGCCGCAGTCGCCGCAGCTCTTCAAGCAGCTGTTGATGGTCGCCGGCGTCGACCGCTACTACCAGATCGCCCGGTGCCTGCGCGACGAGGACATGCGCGCCGACCGCCAGTTCGAGTTCACCCAGCTCGATGCCGAGATGAGCTTCGTCGGCCAGGACGACGTCCTGGCGGCGATCGGTGAGGCCGTGCTCGCCGCCGCCGAGGCGGCGACCGGCGAACGGCCGGGCGAGATCGAGCGCATGACGTGGCACGAGTCCATGGAGCGCTACGGGGTGGACAAGCCCGACCTGCGGTTCGGCATGGAGCTGGTCGAGTTGACCGAGGTGTTCGCGGCGACCGAGTTCAAGGCGTTCGCCGGGGCGGCGGCGATCAAGGGCGTCCGCGTGCCGGAGGCGGCCGACCAGTACGGCCGCAATCAGCTCGACCGGCTGACCGACCGCGCCAAGTCGCTCGGCGCCAAGGGCCTGGTGTGGCTCAAGGTGGCCGCCGACGGGTCGCTCGAGTCACCCGTCGCCCGGTTCCTGTCGGACGACGAGGCCGGCGCCGTGTGTACCCGCATGGAGGCGTCGCCCGGTGACCTCCTGCTCGTCGTGGCCGACTCGTGGACCACCACCGTCGAGGTCCTCGGCCAGCTGCGCAACGACCTCGGGCGACCGCCGGTCCACGAGGGCCCGTACCGCTACGTGTGGGTGGTCGACTTCCCGATGTTCGTCGGCGTGGACGACGCCGGTCGGCCCAAGCCCGCCCACCACCCGTTCACGATGCCGCATCCCGACGACATCGACCTGCTCGAGACGGATCCCATGGCCGTCCGCTCGCAGGCGTACGACCTGGTGCTCAACGGGTGGGAGCTGGGGTCCGGGTCGATCCGGATCCACGAGTCGTCGATCCAGCGACGTGTCTTCGCCGTGCTCGGGATCGACGAGGCCTTAGCCGACCGCAAGTTCGGCTTCTTCCTCAACCCCTTCGAGTACGGGGCGCCGCCGCACGGCGGCTTCGGGATGGGCATCGACCGGCTGGCCGCGATCCTGGCCGGCGAGGAGAGCATCCGGGAGGTCATCGCCTTCCCCAAGACGCAATCGGGCGCCGACCCGATGACCGGTTCGCCGCTGCCGGTCGACCCGGCCCAGCTCGACCAGCTGGGCATCCGCGTCGTCCCGCCGCCCACCTGAGCGTCGCCCACTACCGTCCGAACGGTGTTCGGACGGGCCCTCGGCGTCGGCGCCACCATCGCCGCTGCGCTCGTGCCGTCCTGCCAACCCGGCTGCCAGCCAGCGCCGCAGGACTGTGCCCCGCCGGCCGCCGTGCCGGCCGGCGCCCGTCAGGTGGTCGTCGTCAGCTCCTCAGGCTCGACGGCCGACATCGACCTGCTGGTCGATGACGGCTCCGGTTGGCGCTGTGCGGCCACCGACCTGCTCGGGCGGGTCGGTCGCAATGGCGTGCGTCCGCTCAGCGAGCGACGCTCGGGTGACGGCACCACGCCCGGCGGGGTGTTCGGCATCGGCACCATGACGGCGCCCGACGGCCAGACGTTCCAGTTCTTCGGCAACGACCCGGACCCGGGCGTGGGGGCACCTACCGGCGGGTGGAGCCCGGTGACTGCTGGGGCGCCACGCCGTTCACGGCCGACTACAACCAGCTCGCCACGCGGTCGGATGTCGACTGCAACGCACCGGACGAGTACCTGCCGACGATCGGTCCGTACACGGCGGGTGCGCTGATCGACGCCAACATGGGCCCGGACCGCTCGGGCGACCAACCGGGGGAGCCGGCGCTGGCGGCAGCGATCTTCCTCCACCGCCATTCCTACGACGGTGGTGGCGCGACGAGGGCGACCAGCGGGTGCGTGTCGCTGGCCCTCGGCGATCTGCACACCGTGCTGCGCACGATCGTGCCGGGCGAGGCCTACTTCGTCATCCGCTGAAGACCCCAGCCAACCGCGCGCACCCCGCGCGTACGCTCGGTGCACCGACATCCCCCGACGTACCCGCCGGTCCCGACCGGCACGTTGGAAGGGAGCTCGACCATGAGCGAGCACAATCTGGTCCTGTTGCGCGGTGTCCTGGCCGCCGACGTGACCGTCCGCCCGCTGCCGTCCGGCGGCAGCGTCAGCCAGTTCGACGTCGTCACCCGCGACGACGTCGGCACGAGGAGCGTGCCGGTGGCGTGGAGCGACCCGCCCGCTGGCGGCGTGCCGGTCGCCGCGGGGGAGGAGTTGGTCGTCGTCGGCCACGTCAACCGCCGCTTCTTCCGCGTCGCCGGCGCCACGCAGTCGCGCACCGAGGTCGTCGCCGAAGCCGTCGTCGCCGGGGCCGACCGGCGACGCGTGGGCCGGGCCATCGGGGCCGTGCGCCGCCAGCTGGAAGGGGGTTGATCAGCGCAGGTCGCGCAGCACGAAGCCGGTGCGCAGCTTGGGGGTGAAGAACGTCGACTTCGGTGGCATCAGCAGGCCCTCCCGGGCCGTGCGCTCGATCTCAGCCAGGCTGACCGGCCGGATCAGCACGGCCGCCGTGGCGTCGCCGCCAGCGACTGCGGCGACCGTCTCGTCCAGCCCGTGCTGGTAGGTCACGTGCTCGGCGGCTGACGTCCCGTCGAGCGCGTGCTCGAGCCAGGCGCCGTCCAGCGGCCGGACGCCGTCGAACGCGCCCGGGCGTGGGATCAACCACTCCGCCGTCCCGCCCGGGCCCAACAGCACGAGCCGGCCCTCGGCCTCCATCGTCGCCAGCGTCGCCGGCGATGGCGGGTCGGCGGTGACCAGCTGGAACGACCGGTCGAGGAGGGCGCGCAGCTCGGCGTGGGACACGTCGTGGTACAGCCGGTGGATGGCCTCGATGCTCAGCTGGTCGGCGACCAATTCGCCGACGAAGGCCAGCGTCTGCTCGGCGGGTGTGTCGCGGCGACCTGTCGCCGCCCGCACCTCGTCCCGATAGGTGCGGCTGATGCCGTAGCGGTGGTGGCCGTCGGCCAGCAGGACGTCGTCGCCGGCGAGATGCTCGCTGATGGCGGCGATCCGCTCGGGATCGCTGACCCGCTCGACGACGTGCTCGACGCCGTCCACCGTCACCGCGCCGACGGGTTCGCCGGGCTCGGTCAAGAGGCCGGTCAGGCCGGCGGCCAGCGACAGGCCCCAGACGGGCGACAGGTTGGTCTGGGTCGCCCGCGTGAGGTCCAGCCGGTCGGTCGACGCCTTCGGGGTCGTCCGTTCGTGGGGGAGGACCCCGCCGGCGCCCTCGTCGACCACCTCGAGGCCGCCGAGCACGCCGACGAGGTCGCGCCGCGCCCCCGAGGCGTCGGTGAAGCGCATCCGGTACAGGGTGAACGTCGGAGCGGCGTCGACTGTCAGCACGCCGGCGGCGATCCACTGCCGCAGCAGTCGGGCGGCAGTCGCATAGCGGTCGTCGCCGCTGGGCACGTCGACGTGCACGATGTTGTGCTCGTCTCGCGCCGCCAGTGCAGCGACGTGGTGTGCGGACAGCACGTCGTACGGCGGGGCGATGACGGCGTCGAGGTCGGTGCTCGGGGCGTAGCGGAGCGCCGGGAACGGCACGAACTGCGGCACGGAGGGAGCCTGCCACCCAGCGGTAGCGTGCCCAACCCATGTCGCCGAAGGTGGTCCTGCTGGACCTCGACGGAGTGGTGTGGCTGTCGCAGGTCGCCATCGCCGGATCGGTCGAGGCCGTCTCGAGGCTGCGGGCCAGCGGCCGACGGGTCGTCTTCGTCACCAACAACTCCGGAGCCCGCCTCGCCGATCAGGAGGCGGCGCTGGATTCGATCGGCATCCCCGCCGAGGGTGACGTGATGACCTCGGCGCTCGCTGCTGCGGCGCTGGTCCGGCGCGGCCAGCGCGTCCTGACGTGCGGCGGTCCGGGTGTCGGTGAGGCCATCGCCGCCGTGGGCGCGGTCCCCGTGGCCGGCGATGATCCTGGCGGCGAGCACGTCGACGTCGTCGTCGTCGGCTTCCATCGCGAGTTCGACTACGAGCGGATGCGGATCGCCGCGACGGCGGTGCGCAACGGGGCCCGCCTGATCGGGACGAACGACGACGCCACGTACCCGACGCCGCACGGACCGATCCCCGGCGGCGGGGCCATCCTCGCCGCGGTGCGCACGGCCGCCGGTGCGCCCGCCGAGATCGCCGGCAAGCCCCATCGACCGATGGCGGCGGCGATCGAGACGATGATCGGCGGCGTTCCGGCAGACGCGCTCTTGATGGTCGGCGACCGGCCGAGCACGGACGGGGAGTTCGCCGTGGCGCTCGGTTGCCCCTTCGCCCTCGTCCGTTCAGGTGTCACGCGACCGGGGGATCGGGTCGACGTGCCGGTGGCGATCGACGCCGCGGACCTGGCCGCCGTGGTCGACTCGATCGAAGCGGCCCACACTCGCCACTAGCATGGCTCGATGGCCAAGCACCCCCTCAGGAAGCTGCTGGACGACAGCATCCAGCTGACCGAGACGTCGCGCAAGCAGGCCGAGGCGGCGGTCAAGAGCCTCGTCAAGGCGGGCGAGGTTCGTCGTTCGGAGACGGAAGCAACGGTCCAGTCACTGATCGACCGCGGTCGCCGGGCGACGGCGCAGCTGGCCGAGACGGTGCAGGCCGAGGTGGCCAAGCAGCTCGGTTGGTTGGCCAACCGCGTCGACGACCTGGAGGATCAGCTCGAGGGCTTCGTCAGCCGGATGACGCCGGGGCGTGCCGCACCGGCCAAGAAGTCGGCGGCGAAGAAGTCGGCGGCGAAGAAGGCTCCGGCCAAGAAGAAGGCGGCGGCGAAGAAGAAGGCGGCGGCCAAGAAGAAGGCGGCGGCCAAGAAGTCGGTGGCCAGCACGGCCGCGGCGACGAAGGCTCCGGCGAAGAAGGCGGCGGCGAAGGCATCGACGGCGGCCAAGAAGACGTCGAGCGCGGCGAAGCGGACGGCCAAGAAGACGTCGAGCGCGGCGAAGCGGACGGCGAAGAAGGCGTCGAGCTCGGCAAAGAAGTCGACGGCGAAGAAGTCGACGGCGAAGAAGTCGACGGCGAAGCGGTCGACGGCGAAGAAGGCCGTGGGCTCCTCGGGCGTCCGCAAGGTCGCCACCTCCCGCCCGACCTGAGTGGTCGCCCGCCGCCGCCTCGACGCCGAGCTCGTGCGGCGAGGGCTGGCCAGCGGGCGGGCCAGCGCCGTCGACCTGGTCGCCACCGGGACGGTGCTCGTCAACGGTGCGACGGCTGACAAGCCGTCGCGGCTCGTGGCGCCCAGCGATGCCGTCGTCGTCGCCGCACTCGCTCGCTACGTCGGTCGTGGCGGCGAGAAGCTGCACGCTGCACTGGAGCGGTTCGGGGTCTCCGTCGCGGGGCTCCGGGCCGTCGACGTCGGCGCCTCGACCGGCGGGTTCACGGACTGCCTGCTGCAGCACGGCGCCGCCCACGTCGTCGCCCTCGACGTCGGCCACGGCCAGCTGCACCCGCGTTTGCGCAACGACGACCGGGTGACCGTGCTGGAACGAACAAACGCCAAGGCGGCGACGACAGAGCTGATCGGTGGGCCGGTCGACGTCCTGGTCGCCGACCTGTCGTTCATCTCGTTGGTCAGGGTCATCCCAGTGCTGATCGCGCTGTGCCACCCTGGGTCGCCGATGGTGCTGCTGGTCAAGCCGCAGTTCGAGGCCGGGCGCGTCGAGGTGGCGCGGGGGCGGGGCGTCATCACCGACGTCGAGATCCACGAACGGGTGCGGACCGAGATCGATGCCGCGCTGGTCGACGCCGGGTGCACGGTCGTCGGCTGGATGGACTCGCCGCTCGTCGGCGGCAAGGGGAACCGCGAGCTGTTCGTCCATGCCGGGACGCCGGGCGGTGACCGTTGATCCGCGTCGCCGTCGTCGCCCACCACGAGCGGCCGGAGGCGGCGCACCATGCGGAGGCGACGGTCGACTGGCTCGTCCACCACGGCCACGAGGGCTGGCTCGTCGCCGAGGACGCCGCCGCCCTCGGCCTGCCCGACCTGGTCGGTGAGGCCCCGCCCGCCGACGCCGACCTCGTGGTCTGCCTCGGCGGTGACGGCACCATGCTGCGCGCCGTGCGCTTGCTCGACGGTGCGCCCGTGCCGTTGCTCGGCGTCAACCTCGGCGTGCTCGGCTACCTGACCGAGATCGAGGTCCCCGCGCTGACCGAGGCCCTCGAGCGCTTCGCTGCCGGGTCCACCACCGGGCGCTGGCACCTCGACGAGCGGATGATGGTCGAGGTCGAGGTGCACGGGTCGGTCGAAGGGCGTTGGCGGGCCCTCAACGAGGTGGTCGTCGAGAAGCACGAGTCCGGCCACACCGTGCGCCTGCTGGCCAGCATCGCCGGCGAGCCGTTCACGAGCTACGCCGCCGACGGGCTGATCGTGGCCACGCCGACCGGGTCGACGGCGTACTCGCTGTCGGCCCGCGGCCCGGTCGTGTCGCCGCGCCACCGGGCCCTGCTGCTGACGCCGGTCTCGCCGCACATGCTGTTCGACCGCACCCTCGTCCTCGACCCCACCGAGTCCGTCGCCATCAAGGTCGGTGACCACCGGCCGGCGGGGCTGGCCGTCGACGGGCAGCTGGTCGCCCGACTCCTGCCCGGCGACGTGGCCACGTGCGGTCCGGCGGTGGAGACGGCCCGGTTCGTCCGCTTCTCGCCGCACCACTTCCACCAGATCCTGAAGGCCAAGTTCGGGCTGGCCGATCGCTGATGTTGAGCGAGCTGCACGTCGAGCACCTCGGCGTGATCGAGCGCCTCGACCTGGTGTTCGGGCCGGGTCTGACCGCCGTCACCGGTGAGACCGGCGCCGGCAAGACGATGCTCGTCGAGGCGCTCGAGCTGCTCGTCGGTGGCCGGGCCGACGCCGCGATCGTCCGCCCGGGCACGCCAGAGGTTCGCATCGACGGCCGGTTCGTCGGGCTGGTCGGCCCCGGTGGCGCGGACGAGCTGGTGCTGAGCCGCGTCGTGCCGGCCGAGGGCAGGTCGCGGGCCTACGTGGACGGACGGCCGTCGACGGTGGCCGCCCTGGCCGAGGTGGCGGCTCCGATCGTCGACCTGCACGGCCAGCACGCCCACCAGAGCCTCCTGGCACCGGCGACGCAGCGCGCCGCACTCGACCAGTTCGGCGGCGTCGACCTGGCCCCGCTGCGGGCGGCCCGAGCACGACTGACCGAGCTGGACGCCGAGCTGGCCGCCCTGGGTGGCGACCTGAGGTCGCGGGCGCGGGAGATCGACCTCCTGCGGTTCCAGGTCGACGAGCTGGTCGCCGCCGGTCTCGACGATCCGCACGAGGAGCGCCGGCTCGAGGCCCTCGAGGACCAACTGGCCGACGCCGTCGGGCACCGCGCCGCCGGTGCGGTCGCCCACGCCGCATTGGTCGACGACGGGGGCGGGCGCGACGCGCTGGCTGCCGCCGTCGGCGCGCTGGCCGGCCGATCCCCGTACGGAGCCGTCGAGGATCGGATTCGTTCGCTGCTCGCCGAGCTCGACGACCTGGTCTCCGACCTCGGTCGGATCAGCGACGGCATCGAGGAGGATCCGCAACAGCTTGAGGCGACGCGCGCCCGGCGCCAGCAGCTGCGCGACCTGTGCCGTAAGTACGGCGACACCGTGGTCGACCTGCAGGCCTACCGCGACGAAGCGGCCCGGCGGCTGGCCGAGCTGGAGGGCTTCGACCAGCGGGCCGCCGAGCTCGAGGCGTTGCGGGCCGCTGCCCTCGACGAGGAGCGGGCGGCCGCCGTGTCGGTCGGTCGGGCCCGCCGGACGGCCGCCCCGGCCCTGGCTGCGGCCGTGACGGCGCGGCTGGGGGAGCTGGCGATGGCCCACGCCGAGATCGCCGTGACCGTCGGGGAACACGACGACGACCATCCCGGGGACCGGGTGCAGTTCCTGCTCGCCGCCAACCCCGGGTCGCCGATGCTCCCGCTGACCAAGGTCGCCTCGGGCGGCGAGCTGGCGCGGGCGATGCTCGCCCTGCGCCTGGTCCTGCTCGGCGTCGATGGCGACGTCGAACGGACGCTGGTCTTCGACGAGGTCGACGCCGGGATCGGCGGCACCGCGGCCGGCGCCGTGGCCCGGGCGCTGGCCGAGGTCGCCCAGCGTCACCAGGTGCTGGTCGTCACGCACCTCGCCCAGGTCGCCGCGTTGGCCACCGCGCAGATCGTCGTGCGCAAGCACGTGGTCGGGGAGGAGACGACGACCACGGTCGGGCGGGTCGACGGCGACGATCGGGTGGCCGAGTTGGCCCGCATGCTGTCGGGCGCTGAAGGTGGCGCAGCGGCGCACCAGCACGCCGCCGAGCTGCTGCGTGAGCGCTGAACCGCCGTCTGAGGAGCGCCGGACGCTGCTCGTCGACGGCGCCAACGTGCTCGGCGCCGGCGCCCGCGGCTGGTGGCGCGACCGCCCGGCGGCGATGCGCGGGCTGGCCGACCGCCTCTCGACCTACGCCGGACGAGCCGGCGTGGCGATCGAGCTGGTGCTCGACGCCCCGGACCTCCCCGCAGGACTGCACGGCGGGATCGTCGTGCAGCACGCCCGGCGGCGGGGCCGCGACGCCGCCGACGATCGGATCCGCGAGCTGCTGGCCGAACGTGATCCGTCGGTGATCGACGTCGTCACGTCCGACCGTGCACTGCGTCAGGACGTCGACCGTGCCGGCGCCGGCGTGATCGGTGCCGGCACGTTCCTCGCCCGCCTCGACGACCTCGGCTGCTGACGCCTCAGGACGGAAAGCCCCGGTCAATCGATGATCCACAGGATCACGGGGATCGACGTGGCGATCACCCCGAGGGCGATGCCGAGCGCAGCGGTCAGCTCACCGGGCTCGCCGCTGCGGCGGATCCGGCCGATGGCCAGGAGTCCGAGCCCGATGGCGATGGGGCCGAGGATGACGTGGAAGGCGAGCAAACCGGCCGCACCGATCAGCAGCGAGGCGACGGCATTGCCGTCGCGTTCGAACACCCAACGGCCGATCCGGCTCGGCCTGCGCTGCGTCGTCGCCACGATCCCAGTCTTCCGTGCCCGCCCTGGGGTACGCTGCGATCCCGACGTTGACTGCGGTGCACATCGCACACGATCGGAGGACCCACCCCATGCCGAAGCACATCTTCGTGACGGGTGGAGTGGCCAGCTCGCTCGGCAAGGGATTGACCGCCTCATCACTCGGCCGGCTGCTCAAGCTGCGCGGACTGCGGGTGACGCTGCAGAAGCTGGACCCGTACATCAACGTCGACCCGGGCACGATGAACCCGTTCGAGCACGGCGAGGTGTTCGTCACCGACGACGGGGGCGAGACCGACCTCGACCTGGGCCACTACGAGCGGTTCACCGACGAGAACCTGTCGCGCAACTCCAACGCCACGACCGGCTCGATCTACCAATCCGTGCTCGCCGCCGAGCGGCGCGGCGACTACCTCGGCAAGACCGTCCAGGTCATCCCGCACATCACCGACGAGATCAAGCGGCGGATCCGCCGCCTCGGCACCGACGACATCGACGTGGTGATCACCGAGGTCGGCGGAACGGTCGGCGACATCGAGATCCTCCCGTTCCTCGAGGCCATCCGCCAGTTCCGCAAGGAGGCCGGGCGGGACAACGTCTGCTACGTCCACGTCACGCTGGTGCCGTACATCGGCCCGTCCGGTGAGCAGAAGACGAAGCCGACGCAGCACTCGGTCACGGAGCTGCGCAGCCGTGGCATCCAGCCGGACCTGATCGTGTGCCGCAGCGAGGGGCCCGTCAGCGACGACCTGAAGATCAAGATCTCCAACCTCTGCGACGTCGACGCCCGCGCCGTGGTCAACGCCGCCGACGTCGGCAACATCTACGCCCTCCCGCTGATCCTCCACGGCGAAGGCCTCGACGAGGTCGTGTGCGAGGTGCTGCGCCTCGAGGACACGGCAGCCGACCTCGACCTCGGACCGTGGGAGCAGGTCGTCGACGGCGCCGAGGCGGCCGACGAGCCCGTGCGCATCGGGCTGATCGGCAAGTACGTCCAGCTCCCGGATGCCTACCTGTCGGTGGTCGAGAGCCTCAAGCACGCCGGGTTCCACCACGGGGCACGGGTCGAGATCGACTGGATCCAGGCCGAGGACCTCGAGGGGTTGCTGGCTGCCGGTCGCCTGTCCGAGCTCGACGGCATGGTCATCCCCGGCGGCTTCGGCGCCCGGGGCATCGAGGGCAAGATCGCCGCCGCCCAGTACGCACGTGAGCAGGGCGTGCCGTGCCTCGGGCTGTGCCTCGGCCTGCAGTGCATGACCATCGAGTTCGCCCGCAACGTGCTGAACCTGACCGACGCCAACTCGACCGAGTTCGACCCGACCACCCAGCACCCAGTCATCGACCTGATGTACGACCAGCGCGACGTGACCGACAAGGGCGGCACGATGCGCCTCGGCGCCTACTGGGCGGTGCTGGAGGCCGGGACCAAGGTGGCCGAGGCCTACGGCGAGCCGGTGGTCAGCGAGCGGCACCGCCACCGGTACGAGTTCAACTCGAACTATCGGGGCCGCCTCGAGGCCGCCGGCTTCGTGTGCTCGGGAACGTCGCCCGACCGGCGCCTCGTCGAGTTCATCGAGCTGGCCGACCACCCCTACTGGGTCGGCACGCAGGCCCACCCCGAGTTCAAGAGCCGGCCCGACCGTCCGCACCCGCTGTTCCGGGATCTGGTCGGCGCCGCCCTGAAGCTGCGCGCCGACCGCGGGTCGTGACGGCGGCCTCCGCGGCCGGGGAACGGCACGACGGCTTCCGCCTCCTGGACGAGCGCCAGGTGCACCAGGGTCACGTCTGGCGCGTCGTGGTCGCCGACTTCGAGGCGCCCGACGGGTCGACGTTCGAGCGCGACATCGTCCGCTCGCCGGGTGCCGTGGCCGCCGTCCCGCTCGTGTTCGACGCCGAAGGCAACGCGTCGATCGTGTTGCTGCGCCAGTACCGCCCGCCCTACGAGCGAGCGCTGATCGAGATCCCCGCCGGCATGCGCGACGTGGAGGGCGAGCCGACCGAAGCGACGGCGCGACGGGAGCTGATCGAGGAGGTGGGCATCGTCGCATCGTCGCTGGAACTGCTCGCCGAGCTGCTGCCGTCGCCCGGGTTGACCGACTCGGTGACCACGATCTACCTCGCCTCCGGCTGCGAGACCGCCGAGCGCAGCCTGCACGGGCCGGAGGAGGAGCACTCCGAGGTCCTCCACGTGCCGCTGGTCGAGGCGGTGGCGATGGTCGAGCGGGGTGAGATCGCCGATGCCAAGTCCGTCGCCGGGATCCTGCTCACCGACCGGCGCGTGCGGGCCGGCGACCACGGCTGACGGGGCGCGGCCGTGCCGATCACCATCGACGACGCCGATCTCGACCTGCCGCTGGAGATCGCCGACTTCCTGGCGTGGTTGCGCACGGAGCGGGGTCGGGCGACGAACACGATCAACGCCTACCGCCGGGACCTCGCCGGTTACGCGACGTGGTTGGCCGAGCACGGCGCGGACCTGGCGACGGTCGATGCGCCGACCGTCGTCGAGTTCGTGGCCGCCCGGCGGGCCAGCGGCGCGGCGCCGTCCAGCGTCGCCCGGCAGCTGGCCGCCGTCCGCACGATGCACCGGTACTTGCTGACGGAGGGAGAACGGCGCGACGACCCGACGGCCGACGTCGAGGGCGTGCGCGTGCCGGCCGGACTGCCCAAGCCGCTGACCGAAGCGCAGGTCTCCGCCTTGCTGGAGGCGGTCGTCGGGCACGAGCCGGTGGCCCGCCGGGACCGGGCGCTGCTCGAGCTGCTGTACGCCACCGGGGCACGCATCTCCGAGGCGTGCGGGCTGTCGATGGGCGACATCGACTTCGACGGGCGGCTGGTGCGGCTCTTCGGCAAGGGCGCCAAGGAGCGCATCGTCCCGTTCGGCCGAGCCGCAGCGTCAGCGCTCGACGAGTGGTTCTCGCCGCCGGGGAGGATGTCGATGGTGCCGTTGCAGTGGCGGCGGCGCGACGACGCCGAGGCCGTGTTCCTCAACCGGCGCGGCGGCCGGCTCAGCCGCCAGGCGGCGTGGGCCGTGGTGCGGGCCTACGGGCAGCAGGCCGGGTTGCGCACCGAGCTCTCGCCGCACGTGCTGCGCCACTCGTGCGCCACACACCTGCTCGACCACGGTGCCGACCTGCGCGTGGTGCAGGAGCTGCTCGGCCATGCCTCGATCTCGACGACGCAGGTGTACACGAAGGTCAGCCAGGAACGCCTCTTCGACGTCTACCGCGCCGCCCACCCCCGGGCCCGAGCATGACGGCGGGCCATCTTGCCCGGCGGTTCCTCTCGTCGTTGTCGCCGCACCCGCCCTCGGCCGACGACGAGGCGTGGGCCGAGCGGTGGATGGTCTGCGGCGAGGTCGAGCTGTGGCGGCGGATGGCCAACGTCGACCGCCGTCACGCCGTCGTCGTCGCCCGGCGCTTCGTCGGACGGCGACCGGCCGCCGATCGGGCCGAGGTCGCCGGCGCGTTGCTCCACGACGTCGGCAAGGTCGAGTCGAGCCTCGGCACGATCGGTCGGGTCGTGGCCACCGTTGTCGGTCCCCGCACGGCGCCGTTCCGCACGTACCACGACCACGAGGCGATCGGCGCCCGACTGGCCGCGGCCGCCGGATCGGATCCCGTCACCGTGGCCCTGATCGAGGGTCAGGGCCCGGCCGCCGCCGACCTCAGCTGGGCCGATGACGTCTGACTGGTGAGGAGGCGGCCCGCCCGCAGGTGGTTGACCACCGCCCGCAGCACCATCCACACTGCCAGCGTGGCCCAGATGCCACCGATCCCGGCCCCGGTCGGCAGCACGAGCAGGCCGAGGGGCGTCACCGCGACGAGGTAGGCGAGGGCCGCCCAGCCCAGGAAACGGTAGTCGCCGGCACCGATCAGCACGCCGTCGTAGGCGAAGGCGATGGCTGCCGGGACGAGCATCACGGCCAACCACACCAGCGCCCCCGTCGCCCGGTCGGCCACGGCGTCGTCGCCGGTGAAGGCGTGGGGCAGCAGCGGGGCGGTGACCCCGACGGCGACGGCGAGGACCGCGCCGGAGACGATCGACAGCCACGCCACGCGCCCGCTGACCGCCGCGGCGTCGACGACCGACTCCCGTCCCAACTCCTCGGCCACCAGGGTCTGGGCGGGGATGGCGAGGGCGTCGAGGGCCAGGGCGAGGAACAGCAGGATGCTGGCGGCGATCTGGTGGGCGGCCAGCGTCGGCTCGTCGACCCGTGCAGCGATCGCCGTCGCCCCGCTGAACACGGCGAGCATCGACCCGACGCGTAGCAGCAGGTGCCGCCCGGCGGCCAGCAGCGGCGCCATCCCCACCCGGCTCGGCCGGCGTTGGACGGCCGGCGCGAGGTGCCGCCGGAGGACGACGGCAAAGGCGATGCCGGCGCCGACCTGGGCGATCACCGTCGACCACGCCGAACCGGCCACCCCCCACTCGAGGCCGAACACGAACAGCAGCTCGAGCACCAGGTTGACGAGGTTCGACGAGAGCAGGATGACGAGCGGGGTGCGGTAGTCCGCGGCGCCACGCTGCACACCCTGGGCGGCGAGGGCGAACACGATGAAGGGCACCCCGACGGCACCGATGCGCAGGTACGTGACGGCGTAGTCGAGGATCTCGCCGTCACCGCCGAGCACCCGGCCGACCACCGGCGCCACGAGCGCCACCGCCGGGGCGAGCACGACGCCGACGATGACCGCCAGCCACGTCGCCTGGATGCCGACGTCGGCGGCATCGGCCGGCCGGCCGGCGCCGAGCCGGCGGGCGATTCGCTCCGTCGTCCCGTAGGTCAGGAAGTTGCAACCGGCGACGACGAACGACAGCACGGTGGCGGCCAGCGCCAGCCCTCCGAGCTGGGCCGTGCCGAGCCGCCCCACGATCGCCGTGTCGACGAGCACGTACAGCGGCTCAACAGCCAGGCTCCCGAGCGCCGGCAGCGCCAAGGAGATGATCCGGCGGTCGAGCGTCTTCATTCACAGTCCCCGAGCGTTCGTACCGCAGTGGGAATGAATGGTCAGGCCGGCTGTGCCCGGCCCAGGCCGAGGAGCGGAGTCTTCGGAGCGAGCGAGGCCATCAGGGAGACAGGAAGCCGATGGCGCCGTAGGCCCGGTCGAGCGTGGCGGCGGCGACGGCGCGGGCCTTGGCGGCGCCGGAGCGCAGGAGGGTCGCCAGCTCGCCGGGGTCGCCGCGCAGCTCGCGGTAGCGGTCCTGGATCGGTGTCAGCAGCTCGATCACCGCGTCGCCCGTGTCGGTCTTGAGCGGCCCGTACTGGGTGTACCCCTTGGCGACGTCGGCGGGCGCCTGGTCGGTCGCTGCGCCGAGGATCTCCAGCAGGTTGCTGACCCCGGGCTTGGTCTCGGGGTCGTAGGCGACCTCGCCGCCCGAGTCGGTGACCGCCCGCTTGAACTTGCGGGCGATGCTCTCCGGGTCGTCGAGCAGCTGCACCAGCCCGGCCGTCGTCGACGCCGTCTTGGACATCTTCGACGTCGGCTCCTGCAGGTCCATCACCCGGGCTCCGACAGCCGGCGTGACCGCCCGCGGCAGCACGAACGTGTCCCCGAAGCGGTGGTTGAACCGGGCGGCGATGTCGCGGGTGATCTCGACGTGCTGGCGCTGGTCGTCGCCGATCGGCACCTCGTCCGCGTCGTACAGCAGGATGTCGGCGGCCTGCAGCGCCGGATACGTGAACAGCCCGGCCGACACGAACTCGGCCTCCCGCTTGGCGGCCTTGTCCTTGAACTGGGTCATCCGTGACAGCTCGCCGTACGACACGGTGCACTCCATCACCCATGCCAGCTGGCTGTGCTCGGGCACGTGGCTCTGGACGAAGACGGTGGCCACGGCGGGATCGAGCCCGACGGCGAAGAGCATGGCCGCCAGCTCGATGGTCCGCTCGCCGATCACATCCGGTTCGTCGGTGACGGTCAGCGCGTGGAGGTCGACGATGCCGTGGAAGGCGTCGTGGTCGCGCTGGTGCTCGACCCACGGCCGCAACGCCCCCAGGTAGCTCCCGAGGTGGGCATCGCCCGTGGGCTGGATGCACGACAGCACGCGGGTCACGGCCGAGCACGCTACCCATCTGCCGTTTTCAGTTCATCGGAGGGTTTGCGGACCGGCCCGCGGTCGATGGACCGTCCGGTGCCGCCGAACCCTCCGATGGGGTCCGCCGGGGAAGGCGAAGGCCTCGCTAGCGTCGCGGCGGATGGCGATCGATGTCGCAGCCGAGCTGCCCGACCGGATCTACGAGGGGCCGTTCGACCTGCTCCTGCAGCTGATCCTGGCCGAGGAGGTGGACATCCACGAGGTCCACCTGGCGCGCATCGTCGATGCCTACCTGGCCGAGATCGAGCGGATGCAGGGTCTCGACCTCGACGTGGCCACGGAGTTCCTGCTCATCGCGTCGACGCTGGTCGAGCTGAAGGCCCGCCGCCTCCTGCCCGGGCGCCAGGACGTGGACCTCGACGAGGAGCTGGCGCTGTGGGAGGAGCGCGACCTGCTGCTCGCCCGGCTGCTCGAGTGCAAGACGTTCAAGGACGTGTCCGGCGTGCTGGCCCGGATGGCTGATACCGCCGAGCGCAGCCGGCCGCGCCGCACTGGCCCCGACGAGCGGTTCGCCGACCTGTTGCCGGACCTCCTGGCCGGGGTCTCGCTCTCGGCCTTCGGCGACGCCGCCGTGCGCGCACTGACGCCACGGCCGGTGCCGCGCATCGACCTCTTCCACGTCGCCCCGATCCGCGCCAGCGTCGCCGATGCCCTGGTCGAGGTCGTCGACGAGCTGACCCGGGCCGGGCGCCTGACGTTCGCCCAGCTCACATCGTCGCTCGTCGACCGGCTCGAGGTCATCGTCCGCTTCCTCGCCGTGCTCGAGCTGTTCAAGCAGGGCATGGTCGAGCTGGATCAGACCGAGCGGTTCGGCGACATCCGCATCGAGTGGTGCGGCGACCCGCACCCGGATGCCGCCGCCCTCGCCGCCGACGCCTACGACGGGTAGGAGCACCCCCATGACCGATGAGTTCTTCGACGGCGCGCCCGACGGGCCGCTGTCCCACGACATCGCCGAGCACCTTCGGGCGATCGAGGCGATCGTGATGGTCGCCCACGATCCCGTGCCGCCCGAGCTGCTGGCCCAGCTGCTCGAGCGCTCGGTCACGGACATCGAGCGGTGGTGCCACGAGCTGGCCACGGACTACGAGGCCCAGGAGCGCGGGTTCGAACTGGTCCGCGTGGCCGGCGGCTACCGCTTCCAGACCCGCGGCGACCTGTCGCCGTACGTCGAGCGGTTTCTGCTCCACGACCACCGCACACGCCTGTCCGGCGCCGCCCTGGAGACCTTGGCCATCGTGGCCTACAAGCAACCGATCTCGCGGGCCCAGATCGCGTCGATCCGTGGTGTCGACCCGGACGGCGTGCTGCGCACGCTGCACGGACGCGGGTTGATCGACGGCGTGGGCCGGGACACCGGTCCGGGGCAGGCCGTGCTCTACGGAACCACGACCACCTTCCTCGAGCAGCTGGGCATCGACTCCGTGGTCGACCTGCCCCCGATCGCCGAGTTCATCCCGGACGCAGCCGTCGTCGAGGCGTTGGAGACCGGCCTACGGGGTGACTGAGGGGTCGCTTCCCTCCGGTGAGCGCCTGCAGAAGGTCCTGGCCAGCCGCGGCTGGGGCAGCCGGCGGGTCTGCGAGGAGCTGATCGCCGACGGCCGGGTGACCGTGAACGGCGCCGTCGCCCAGCTCGGCCGGCGAGTCGAACCCGACATCGACATCGTCGCCGTTGACGGTGCGCCGGTCGGCACCCGCGCCGACCTCGTCCACTACCTGCTCAACAAGCCGAGCGGCGTCATCACGACGGCCAAGGACCCGCAGGGCCGCCCGACGGTGGTCGAGCTGGTCCCCGCCGACCCGCGGGTCTTCCCGATCGGCCGGCTGGACGTCGAGAGCGAGGGCCTGCTCCTGCTGACCAACGACGGCGAGCTGGCCAACCGCGTGGCCCACCCGAGCCACGGCGTGGACAAGGAGTACTTGGCCACCGTCGCCGGCGGCCGGGTCAGCCCAGGAGCGCTGCGCCGGCTGCGCGAGGGCGTCGACCTCGACGACGGGCCCACGGCGCCAGCCAAGGTCTCCCAACCGTCTCCCGGCGTGCTGCGGATCACGATCCACGAGGGACGCAACCGCCAAGTGCGGCGGATGTGCGACGCCGTCGGTCACCCGGTGACCCGCCTCGTGCGCACGCGCATCGGTCCGCTGCAGGATCGCCGCCTGGCGCCGGGAGCGTGGCGTCCCCTGACGGCCGACGAGGTTCGCCGCCTGGCCATCGCCGCCGCCGACCGGACGCCGTGAGGGGATCCTCCACCGGCGCCTCGCGGCGTGCTAGCCAGGGTCAGCACGACGTCAGCGAGGACGAGGGAGGTTGGCGATGATGGAGTCCCGAGCAGTCGACGAGCTGGCCGAGGAGACGACCCGGCAGTGGTGGGTGTTCCTCGTCAGCGGGATCCTGTGGATCCTCTTCGCCTGGGTCGTCCTGTCCTTCGACTACGACACCATCTGGGCCGTCGCCGTGTTCTTCGGCTTCGGGATGATCGCCGGTGGCGTGATGAGCGTGATGATCGGGCTCAACGCAGCAGCCTGGCGATGGGTCCACGTGGCCTTCGGTGTGATCAGCATCGTCGCCGGTGTGTTCGCCCTGGCCTGGCCCGGCCAGACGTTCCTCGTCCTGGCCGCGATCATCGGCTGGTACGTCATGTTCACCGGGATCATCGACCTGGCCATGGCGTTCGCCGCCAGGGAGGAGAACGACCTCTGGTGGCTCCAGCTCGTCCTCGGCATCGCCCAGGTGCTGATCGGCTTTTGGGCCATCGGGTACGAGGGCCGCTCGATCAGCCTGCTCGTGATCTGGGTCGGCGCGACGGCCTTGGCCCGAGGGATCTCGGCGTTGTTCGTCGCGTTCGGGCTGCACGGCGCCGGCCGCCAGCTGCGCCGGCGGATGTCCGGCCCGCCGGTGACGCCTGCTGGAACCTGAACACCCCGGCGACCGACGCGACCCCGCCGGTACCATGCCGGCCCGTGGACGACCGCTCCGGTGCCGCCGCGCACCGGCAGGCCGACGTCACCGACCCTCGACGGGCCAACGTGATCGGGCTCGGCCTGATCGGGGGGTCCGTCGCCCTGGCCCTGCGCGCCGCCGGTTGGCACGTGAGCGGCGACGACATCGCCCCCGACCGGGTCGAGGCGGCTCGGGGCCGGGGATGCATCGACCGCTCAGGCCTCGACCTCACGGCCGATGTCACGTTCGTTGCCGTGCCCGTCCTGGCGGTGCCCGACCAGGTCAAGCGGGCGCTGACCGAGACCACTGGTGTCGTCACCGATGTCGGCGGGGTCAAGGGGGCGATCGCCGCCGCCGTGGACGACGCCCGCTTCGTCGGCGGGCACCCCATGGCCGGGAGCGAGCTCGATGGGTTGGACGGCGCCGACGGCTCGATGTTCTCCGGCGCCGTGTGGGTGCTCACCCCGACGGCGAGGACGGCCGACACGACGTTCTCGACGGTGGCGTCGATCGTCGCCCAGCTCGGCGCCGAGGTCGTCGCCATGGCGCCCGAGCGCCACGACGAGGTGGTGGCCGTGGTCAGCCATGTGCCGCACCTCACCGCTGCCGGACTGATGGGCGTCGCCGCCGATCGGGCCGAGGAGCACGCCGCCCTGCTGCGTCTCGCCGCCGGTGGGTTCCGCGATATGACCAGGGTGGCGAGTGGACAGCCCGACAACTGGCTCGACGTCTGCGCCGACAACCGTCCGGCCATCGTGGCTACCCTCGGGGCGTTGATCGACCGGCTCGGCGAGTTGCGGCGGATCGTCGACACCGACGCCCGCGGTGAGCTGCTCGATCGACTGCAGCAGGCGCGCGAGGCGCGCCGCAACCTGCCGATCCACGCCGGCCACCCGGACGAGTTGGCCGAGGTGCGAATCCCGATCCCCGATCGCACCGGCGCGGCGGCCGAGGTGTTCACGCTGGCCGCTGAGCTCGGCGTCAACATCGACAGCTTCGAGGTCGTCCACGTGGCCGACAGCAACACCGGCGTGGCAGTGATCCTGATCGCCGCCGACCTGGCCGACCTCTACCGCGGTGGCTTGCTCGCTCGGGGCTTCCGCCCCGCCGTCACGCCTCTCACGTGAGCGAGCGTGCGGGCTGGAGGGCCGCGGTAGCGGAGGGTCGAGCGAGCGAGGGATTGTCGATGTGAGCGAGCGTGCGGGCTGGAGGGCCGCGGTAGCGGTGTGTCGAGCGAGCGAACGATTGTCGATGTGAGCGAGCGTGCGGGCTGGAGGGCCGCGGTAGCGGTGTGTCGAGCGAGCGAACGATTGTCGATGTGAGCGAGCGTGCGGGCTGGAGGGCCGCGGTAGCGGTGTGTCGAGCGAGCGAACGATTGTCGATGTGAGCGAGCGTGCGGGCTGGAGGGCCGCGGTAGCGGTGTGTCGAGCGAGCGAACGATCGTCAACGTGATCCGCCTGCCGACGGCCGTCCGTCCGCTCGACGCCGTGGTGGACGTCCCAGGTTCGAAGAGCATCGCCAACCGAGCGCTGGTCTGTGCCGCACTGGCCGACGGCGACAGCGCGGTGACCAACGTCCCCGGCGGCGACGACACGGTGGCGATGGTCGAGGGGCTGGCCGTGCTCGGCGTCCGACTGTCACTGGACGGTTCGGTCGCGCTGGTCACCGGCGGGGCCGGCCGACCGAGCGTCGCGACGGCGCGGGTCGACGCCCGCCTGGCCGGCACGACGTCACGCTTCATCACCGCCGTCGCTGCCCTGGCGCCGGGGCCGGTGACGATCGACGGCGACCCCCCGCTGCGCAGCCGACCGATGGGGCCGCTGCACGCCGCGCTGGCTGCGCTCGGCGCCTCGGTCGTCGCCGGCGAGCAGGCCGGGTGCCTGCCCGTCACCGTGACCGGCCCGCTCGTCGACGGCGGCCGCATCGAGCTGCCGGGCGACGTGTCCAGCCAGTACCTCACGGCGCTGATGCTGATCGGCCCGCTGCTCGCCGGCGGGCTGCGCCTGGAGCTGACGACGCCACTCGTGTCGAGGCCGTACGTCGCCCTCACCGCGTCGGTGATGGCGTCGTTCGGGGTCGGCGACGTCGAGGTGGCCGACGACGTCATTGTCGTCCCGCCGGGGCGCTACCGGGGGACGGCGTTCGAGGTCGAGCCCGACGCCTCGTCGGCCAGCTACCCGCTGGCCATGGCCGCCCTCGCCGGGGGTCGGGTGGAGGTGCGCGGGCTGCGGGCGTCATCGGTGCAGGGCGACGTCAGGTGCGCCGACCTGCTCGGGCGGATGGGCTGCACCGTCGTCGACGGCGCCACCGGGATCGGCGTCGAGCGCCGCCGGGACGAGCCGCTGCAGGGCATCGACGCCGACCTGGCCGATGCCTCGGACCTCGTGCCGACGATGACGGTGGTCGCCGCCACGGCTGCGTCGGCGACGACGATCACCGGGGTCGGTTTCGTGCGGGCCAAGGAGAGTGACCGGCTGACCGACCTGGCCGCCGAGCTGACTCGGCTCGGCGCCCGGATCGACGTCCTCGCCGACGGGTTGCGAATCCATCCGGTCGTCCGGCTGCACGGCGCCCGCCTGGCCACCCACCACGACCATCGGTTGGCCATGGCCTTCGGCGTTCTGGCGACGGCGGTCGGCGGCATCGAGGTGCTGGAGCCCGAGGTCGTGGCGAAGAGCTGGCCCGACTTCTGGACCTTCCGCCAGTCGCTCCTGGCCGGCGCGTGACCATGCCCGGGACCACCCGCCGTGACCTGTCACGATGGTCCGCCGTGCCGGTCGAGCCCGCGCCGCCCGCCGTCGTGGCCGCCTTCGACGTCGACCACACGGTCACCACCGACGACTGCGTCGTCCCGTTCATGCGGCGCGTCGCCGGCACCGCGCCGTTCGTGGCCCGGGTCGGAGTAGGGGCGCTGCGCCACCTGCCGGCCCTCGTGCGGCGTGATCGGGACCGCCTGAAGGCGATCGCCGCCCGCGCCGCGTTCGCCGGTCGCCGGTGGACCGACATCGAGGGGCTCGGCGAGGCATTCGCCGCCGAGGTGGCCGCTTCGGGGCTTCGTCCCGACACGATGGCCCGGATGCGGTGGCACCACGCGCAGGGTCACGACGTGGTGTTCGTCTCGGCGTCGTTCACCGCCTACCTCGAACCGCTGGCCCGCCGATTGGGGGTGGTCACCGGCGTGCTCGGCACGGAGCTCGTCGTCGGCTCGGACGGCCGGTGCACCGGTGAGCTGCGGGGCGGCAACTGCCGCGGTCCGGCCAAGGTCCACCGGCTGCACCGCTGGTTGGACGAGCACCGTGGCGGTCGCGCGGGTGTCGACGTGTGGGCGTACGGGGACTCGCCGGGGGATCGCGAGCTGCTGGCCGACGCCGACCACCCGGTGTGGGCGGACGTCGTCCTGGCGTCGCCGGAGCCGGTGCCGTGACGACCGCCGCGGCCACCACGCCGCACTCGACGTCGGTGGCCAGGGGACTGCTGCGCACGGCCCGACCCAAGCAGTGGGGCAAGAACGTGCTCGTGTTCGCCGCGCCGGGCGGTGCCGGCGTGCTCGACGACTGGCCGCAGCTGGGCTACACCCTGCTGGCCTTCGTCGCCTTCTGCTTCGCCGCCAGCGGCATCTACTTCTGGAACGACGCGCTCGACGTCGACGCCGACCGGCTGCATCCGACGAAGCGCTTCCGCCCGGTGCCGGCCGGCGTGGTCGGCGTGGCCACGGCGAAGTACGCCGGGTCGCTGTGCATCGTCGCGTCGCTGCTGGTGGCGGCGGCGACGGGGAAGTGGCGGACGATCGTCGTCGTCGCCGTCTACGTCGCGCTCACGATGGCCTACAGCGCGTGGTTGAAGCACGTCGCGGTGATCGACATCGTGGCCGTCGCCTCCGGCTTCGTGCTGCGCGCCGCCGGTGGCGCCGTCGCCGCCGGGGTGGTGATGTCGAGCTGGTTCGTCCTGTGCACGGTGTTCGGGTCGCTGTTCATCGTCACCGGCAAGCGGTACGCCGAGCTGCGCGAGATGGGCGAGGACGCGGCGGCGGTTCGGGCCACGCTGGCCGACTACAACATCGGCTACCTGCGGATCGTGCTCACCGTGTCGATCGGGGCGACGCTGGTCAGCTACTGCCAGTGGGCGTTCGAAACGTCGAAGACGTCCGAGGGCGAGTTCCCGTGGTTCGAGCTGTCGATCGTGCCGATGCTGACGGCGCTGCTGCGCTACGCCCTCGTCCTCGAGCAGGGCCGCGGCGCGGCACCGGAGGAGGTCTTCGGCAGCGACCGGGTGCTGCAGGCGCTCGGCGTTGCGTGGGTCGTGGTCTACGCGCTGGGGGTCTATCTGCGATGAGCGACGTGGCCGACGCCGATCGGCGCCCGACGGTCGAGGCGGCACTGGTGGCCACGGCGAACGTCGACGGCTGGATGACCGAGGGTCAAGGTCGGATGCTGTTCGCCGCCGCCGCACGGTGCCCCGACGGTGGGCGGATCGTGGAGATCGGGAGCTTCCGCGGGCGCTCGACGATCGTGCTGGCGATGGCCGCCGCGCCGGACGTCGAGGTGGTGGCGATCGACCCCCATGCCGGCAACGACCGCGGCCCGCAGGAGATCGAGGGGTTCGCCGCCCAGGCGCGCACGGACCGCGAGTTCTTCGAGGCCAACCTGGCCCGCGCCGGAGTCGCCCACCGTGTGCGTCACGTCGCGGCGTTCTCGGACGCCGCCCACGGCGACGTCGGCGCCCCGATCGAGGTGCTCTACGTCGACGGTGCCCACCGCTACGGTCCGGCGCGGACCGACATCCGGGAGTGGGGCGCCAAGGTGGCCCCTGGGGGGACGTTGTTGATCCACGACTCCTTCTCGTCCATCGGTGTCACGTCGGCCATCGTGCGCGAGCTGGTGCCGAGCGGCCGGTTCCGCTACGTCGGGCGCAGCCGATCGCTGACCGAGTACCGCGCCGACCTGGCCGGCATCGGACGACTGGCCAACGCCGCCCGCCAGCTGGCCCAGCTGCCGTGGTTCGTCCGCAACGTGGCGCTCAAGGTGCTGCTGACGATCGGCCTGGGCACGGTCCTGCGCCGCCTCGGGCGCCCGGTCCCCGACTGGCCGTACTGAGCGGAGGGCGGCGGTCAGGTCCTGCGCAGCGTGAGCTTGGTCCAGGCGCCGAGGTAGACGGCGTCCTGGTCGACGAGCGGCGCCGGGATGCCGACGGGGATCGCCTCGATGTCGTCGTCGGGCGTCTCGCCAGCGGCGACGACGTAGGTGCCGTTCGACGACCCGAGGTCGACGACCGTCCACGTGCCCTCGGTCGAGTGGACGAGCTGGGCGTGGCGGCGCGACACGCCGGTGTCACCGTCGAGGGCGATCTCGGGGTGCAGGTTGCGGCTCTGGCTGGTCCGCCCGATGAGCACGGTGTTCGTCGTCAACGGCACCGTCGACGAGCTCGGCGACGGCAACGCCTGCTCGGCCAACTCGCCCTTCAAGTGGTACCAGCCTGGGTCGATCTCGATGACCATGACCCACCCCTCGGGCGTCCCGGCCGCCGGCGGCGCGCCCTCCACGGCAGCGGACTCCTCGGTGGTCGGCGGCGCCTGGCCGGTCGTGAAGTCGTAGCCGCAGCCCTCGCAGAACAGCGCCCCCGGCTCGTTCGGGGTCCCGCAGTGCGGGCACGCCGTCGCCGGTGACGACGGGATCGTCGCCGCACCCGTGGCCGCCGCGCCGGGACCGGTCGCCGCCGGAGCGGAGCCCGGATCGGCGGCGCCGGAGTTGGCCGACGGCGCCGTCGTCGGCGCCGCTCCGAGCTTGGCGCCGCACGTGTCGCACCACTCAGGGTCAGCCGACTGGTGCCCGTTGGGACAGGTGAACGTGCTCACGCCGGCGGCTCGCGGCGGATGCGGCTGGTCTTCGTCGACCTGGCATCGAGCGCCATCTCGTCGGACTTGGCGACGTCCTGCTTCAAGCGCACCGTTCCGGCATCGGCATCGACCACGTCGACCACCTTCTGCAGCAGGCGGGTCGTGTTCTCGTTGCCCGACTCCTTGGCCAGCTTGGCCGCTTCGCCGAGCAGCCGCGTGGCCTCCTCCTCGCGCCCGCCGGACCTGGCGGCCAGCCCCTGCTGGATGACCTCGCCGAGGCGGGCCTGTCCGGTGTAGTGGGCGACCGCTGGGTCGATGCGCGTGGTGAGGTTGGCGTCGTCGGTCCACACCGCCCGCACGAGCCCCTTGGCGACGACCTGGTCGTCGACGACGACCTCGGCGCGCGCCGCCAGGCGCTCACTTCCGACGGGCGCCGCCGGCACCTTCACGGCGACGTGGTAGTCGCGCGTCTCGTCGCCCCACGCACCGGTCGGGATCTCGATCACCAGCGGCGACACCCGGGTGGCGGTGGCCGTCAGATCCAGCACCTCCGGCGCGACCTGGCGCACGAACTGCACCTCGCTGCCCTGGGGTGCCCACAGCCGCAGCGCGGCGTGGGCCACGCCGCGCCCCATCGCCGAGCGCATCATGGCCCCGAAGTCGGCGGCCAGGTCGGCCGGCTCGGCGATGATGTCGACCGTTCCGAGCAACGCAGTTGCGACCTCCCGCAGCTGGTCGACGCGCCAGTCGGAGCCGACGCCGCGGCAGTCGCACTGGAAGTACCCCTGGGCGTAGTCGAGTGCTCGCGGGAGCACGCCTGAGGCCTCGCCCTCGATCTTGCCGTCGGTGAGCAGGATGGCGTGGCGCTGGGTGGCCGGGCAGAGCTTGAACAGCTCGACGGCGCTCATCAGCCACGTCCCGATGGCGGTGGCGCCCATCGGGCGCAGCCCGTCGATCGCTGCCAGGGCCGCGGCGCGGGTGCTGGCGTCCATCTGCACCATCCCGGTCGCTTCGGGGAAGCACATCGTGGCCGTCGTGTTGGCAGACACGACGGCGAACCACGTCCCGTCGACGACCTCGCCCAGGGCCACCTTGGCCGCCTCTCGCGCCGCTTTGATCTTCGTCGACGGCATGTCCATCGAGCCCGAGGTGTCGATGATCAACATCTCGGCGGCGTCGGCGGTGCCGCTGCCGGCGGTGCCGGCGCCGGTGCACGTGACCGAGACGACGGCGTGCACCTCGGTGGCGCCGTCGGACAGGAACTCGTTCTGGAACGTGCTCGCAGTGAAGTCGGCCATCGTGATGAGGGTACTCAGCCCTCGCTCCGGCCGACCCGGGCGAGCACGGCCGTGATGTTGTCGTGGCCGCCTCCGGCGTTGGCCCGGTCGACGAGGGCGTCGGCGACGACCATCGGATCGGACGACCCGGTGGCCCGCACGAAGGTGTCGAGCTCGGCGGCGCCGCTGAGGTGGTTCCACAGCCCGTCGCTGCAGACGAGCAGCCACCCTGGCCCGGACAGCTCGAGCGACCCCGTCTCGGGCGAGGGGTTGATGCTGTCCGCGCCGAGCCATCGCGTGATCGTGTGGCTCGTCGGGTCCGCCTCGGCCTGCTGGCGCGGCATGCCGGCCTTGACCATCTCCGTCCCCAGTGAGTGGTCGACCGTGAGCTGGACGCCGTCGCCGTCGTCGCCGAGCCAGTAGGCCCGCGAGTCGCCGCACCAGGCGACGTGCAGCAGGTCGTCGTCCTCGACGGCGGCGACGAAGGTGCACGACGGTGGTTCCGGTGGGTCGCCCAGCGCCCGAGCCACGGCGATCGCCTCCCGCTGGGCGGCGACGCAGGACTCCACGAGCACGGCGCCCCAGTGGGCGATGGCCGCCGCCGTCCCGTCCGGTGATCCGGCCGCCTCGGCCAGCACATCGCGTGCGGCGCGGGCCGCCGCCATGCTGGCGCGGTCGCTCTCCGGCGCCGTCGTCACGCCGTCGCAGACCACGAGCACGGCGCGATCGCCGACCGCCGCCAAGGCCATGGCGTCCTCGTTGCGGTTGCGCCCGACGCCCTTGTCGCAGACCCCGGCGATCCACTCGACGGGAGATTCGGTGAAGTGATCGCGCCAGATCGGCTGCTTGGCCCCGCACGTCGAGCAGAACCCGTCGGCGAACTCGCCGCCGCCGCACGAGCGACAAACCGTGGCGCCGGCGTCGCCCGCGTCGTCGGGCACGAGCGCCGGGACCGGCGCCGGGTCGGCGACGGCGATCGCCGCAGCAGGATCCAACGTCGCCCCGCACGACTCGCAGAAGGCGTCACCGGCATGGATCGCCTCACCGCATGACGGGCAGCGCTCCAGCTCCGCTGGCGCGTCGGCCGACCCGGTTTCGTCCGCGTCGTCCGTCACGCTCGACTCGTCACGTGGACGCCTGTTCGCTCGCACACCCTGGCCGGTGCGTGTTCGGTTGGCCCGGACGCTCGCTCACGTCAGCGTTCGTGGTCGGACGGCGTTGGCCCGGTCGACGAGCTCGATGCGCTGCTGGGGGTCGTCCGACAAGCGAGCAGCCGACCGGTACACGTGCTCGAGGGCGACGCGCACGTCCGGCTCGGTCATCGGCACCCCCACGACCTGCGTCGCGGGGTTGCCGCCGCCGTTCGCCGTCATGGCCAGGGCGGCTTCGAGGATGTCGATCTGCAGTGCCGCCCGGTCACGCGGTGGGAGCCCGGCGCGGTCGACCTCGACGGACGCTGCGGCGAGATCGTCCGGCGTGGCCGACCCGCTGTCGACGAGCAAGGACGCTCGCTGGCGGCGCGACTCGCCGTACGCCCGGCTGACCGGTGGGATCCGGGCCAGCGCGGCGAGGGCATCGCCCGGACGGCCGTCGGCCAAGGCCAGGCGGGCCAGGCCGAACTGGGCGGGGGCGAGGTAGGAGCCGTCCGTCCGCGAGCACACGGCGTACAGCCGGCCGGCGACCTCCCGCTCGTCGGCCAACTCGCAGGCCCGCGCCAGCGCCAGCTTCGGCGCCAGCTCGCCGGGCACCTGGCCGTACACGGCGTTGAATGCCGACACAGCACCCGGGACGTCGCCCTGGGCCAGCGCGCTCAGACCGTTCATCCACACGGCCCGCCAGTCCCACGGATCCGCTTCGAGAAGGGCGTCGCACTCGGCCTTGGCCCGGGCGACGTCGCCGACCTCGAGCGCGGCCCGGGCCCGGGCCAGGCGGACGGCGGCCGTCTGCTCCGGCGCGCCGTCGAGGAGCGCCAGCAGGCGGGCAGGGTCGTCGGACGTCACGCCGCTCAGCCACGACGCCATCGGGTCGGTGGCGTCGGTGCGCAGGCCCGGCAGCTCGTTCCAGCCCAGCTCGTCACTGGAGATCGCCGGCGTGTCGAAGTAGGTCGACGGCACGGAGCGGAAGTCGCCGTCGTCGCGCGACGTCACTTCGCGCAGCACGCCGAGCAGCTGCTCGCGCAGCTCGTCGGCGGACTGGAACCGGTCCTCGGGCGCCGGCGCGGTCGAGCGCACCAGCAGTCGGTACAGCGAGTCCTGCTCGGCGAAGAGCGGGACCTGCTCGGGCGTCGGCAAGCGATCGACGTACTCGCCGGTCGAGCCGCGGAACTCGAAGACCAGGACGGCCAGTGTGCGACCGACGGTGTAGATGTCCGAGGCGATCGTGCACCCGTCGCGGGGCACCTCTGGGGCCTGGAACCCGACGGTGCCGTAGATCGGCGTCTCGTCGTCGCCGATCCGCCGCACCCCCCCGAGGTCGATCAGCTTGACGCTCTCGGCGACCTGGATCACGTTGGCCGGCTTGAAGTCGCAGTAGAGGAGGCCGCTGGTGTGCAGGTACGAGAACGCCGGCAGCACCTCGACCATGTAGGCGATCGCCTGGTCGACCGGGAGCGGCGCGTAGGCGCCGCCCCGCTGCTCGCTGCGCTGCCGGATCAGGTCGTTCAGGGACGTCCCGCCGACGTACTCCATCACGATGTACGACGCGCCGTCGGGGGCGGTGACGAAGTTGTAGATCTCGACGATCAGCGGGTGCTCGACCTCGGCCAGGTACTGCTTCTCGGCCACGGCGGCGCGCGAGGCGTCCGGATCGCCGGCGTTGAGCAGGCCCTTGAGCACGACCCACCGGCCGTTGACGTTGCGGTCGCGGGCCAGGTAGATCCACCCCATCCCGCCGTGGGCGAGGCAGCCGGCCACCTCGTACTGGCCGCCGACGAGCATCCCGGGCTGCAGGCGCGGGTCGAAGTCGAAGGGGGTGCGGCACTTCGGGCAGAAGCCCTTGGTTCGACCGGGCTGGTCGCCGCGGGCGCGGCCAACCGGGGACTGGCAGGTGGCGCAGTAGCGCTTGCGCTCGGCGACGACGGCCGGGTCCATCAGCGCGGCGGCCGGGTCCAGGGTGGGCACCGGCGGCACGGAGACCATCCCGGCGCCCAGGCTCGTCGACCCGGTGCGGCGGACGCCGAGGCGCTGCGTGCGACGGCTGCCGCTGGTCGTGCGCTGCGAGCCGAGCGGCACGGTGCCGAGTCGGGAGCTGGTGACGCGACCGCTCGGTGTGCGCATCGACAGCGGGTCGGTGCCGGCGCCCGGCGCCGACCCAGATTGCGCCGTGCTCGGTGTCACCGGCCCAGCGGTGGCCGCCATGCCACACACGTCGCAGTAGCCGTCCAGGATCTGGCCGGTACAGCCCGGCTGCGTGCAGCTCACCATGTGCCGACCGCTGTCATGTGAGCACCTTGCCATGGCCGGGTCGCGCCGAGCCGGAGCGCAACAAGAGCTCGGCCATGACCGAGAAGACCGTGCTGATGATTCGCTCGATCGAAGACTCCCTCGCTCATTAGTTCACCCCGTGCATCATCTGGTTGATCGTGCGGACGTACTCGTCGACCTGCGCCTCGGCGTCGGCGAGGTCGCACGGCGCGACCCACAGCAGGTCGCGTGCGGCGACGTAGCGCGGGTCGAGCTGCTCGTGCTCGGCCAGGCCGGCGCTGGCCGCCTTGTGGCGGAACGCCTGGAGCAGCCCGCGCAGCTCGTCGCGGCGGGCCAACGGGGCACGGAAGCGGCGCTCGGCCTCATCGAGCGCGGCGCCGGCGCGATCGACCATTCGCAACCACTCGACGGCGCCGGCGCGGACCGCCGGCCACGGCCGGTCGGCGACACCGTCGGGCGCCGGGCCCAGAGCGGCGATCGAGGGGACGGCGAGGCGCGGTGCGTCAGCGATCTTCTCGCGGCACGCCGCCGCCAGGGCACGCACCTCCTGCTCGCGCCGCTGCAGCTGGGTGACGGCGCTCGACGCCTGCTGCAGGCGATCCAGGACCTCCTGGCGCTCACCTTCGGCGACGTCCAGCCGGGCGCGGACCGCAGCCGCCCGCTGGGCCAGCTCGGCCGGCGGCTCCACGGCCCGGGACCGGCTGGCGGCGTCGGCCTCGAGGTCCGCGACGTGGCGCACCTCCTGGCCGAGGCGGGCGGCGGCCTGGGCGGCGTGCCGGAGATCCTCGTCGAGCGATTGCCAGGCGGTCGCCGCGCCGGCGGCCGCCTGGCTGGCCGCGGTGACGTTGGCGGCGAGCTTGTCGACGAGGGCATCGAGGAAGGCCACGGCGTCGGCGAGGTGGTCGGCGACGACCTCGCCGGTGTCGGCGGTCAGCGGCGTCCACGCCGTCGCCAGCAGCTTGGCTCGGTGGTCACGGTTGGCGCCGCCGACACCGTCCCAGGACTCGGCGCGCTCGGACACGGCCCGCCACAGGGTGAAGGCGGCGGCGACGTCGGTGCGCAGCGCGTCGTCCCCCGAGGCCTGGGCATCGGCGTCGAGGTCGACGAGCCGCGAGGCGAGGTCGGCTACCCACGTGTCCAGCTCGGCGGCCAACCGGCGGGCGGCAGTGTCGTCGAGGACGGTCCCGGCCGGCGGCACCGCCGGAGGGGGCGCGCTGGGGCTCACCGCTCGTACACCGGCTCCGGTGGCGCCGGTGGAGTGACCGTCGGGTCGTCGGAGACCCACTCGGTGTAGATCTCGCCCCACCGGCCGTTCGCGCGCACGTCCTCCAATACGGCGTTGACGAACTGCACCAGGTCGATCTCGTCGGCGCGCACCCCGATGCCGTAGGGCTCCTCGGTGAGGGGCTCGCCGACGACCCGCAGGTTCGGGTCCTGGGCGGCCAGGCCGACGAGCACGGTGTCGTCGCCGGTGATCGCCGCCGGCCTGCCCCTGCTGCACGGCGACGAGGCAATCGGTGATGTCGCGTAGTGCGACCACCTCGATACCCAGAACCGCCGTCCTCGGGCTCGGTGTACTCGGGCTTGGTGATCTCCTGCTCGTTGGTGGTCTCGTCGGGCACGCACACCGTGGCCCCGTCGACGACGAGGTCGTCGACGCTCTCGTAGTTCGAGCTCGGTCGGCACCAACACCTTCTGGCCGGCGTCGTAGTACGTCGACGAGAAGGCGATCCGCTTCCAGCGGTCGCAGTTGATCGTCATGGTGTGGGCGACCAGATCGACCTCGTCGTCCTCCAGGCTCGGCAGCCGGCCGGCGTATGGCATCACCCGGTACTCGAGCTGGGTCTCGCCGCCCTCGCCGAAGATCGCCTTGGCGACCTCCTTGAGCATGTCGATGTCGAAGCCCTCGGGTGTGCCGGTGGCGTCGAGGGCGCCGAACTGCAACGTGTCGGCGGAGACGCCGACGATCAGCCGGCCGCGGTCCTGGATCTCGGCCATCGTCGATCCGGCCGGCATGTCGCCGGGAGGTGGAAGGGCACCCTGCCGGGGCGTAGGAGCGCGTGGCGTCGAGCTCGGCCTCCTCGGGGGTGCACTCCGGGAACGTCTCCTCCGGGGGCGCCGTCGTCGGTGGGGCGGTGACCTCCGGCGGCGCCGCGAGCTGCGGGGCACCGCACGCCGCCGTCACGGCAGCGAGGGCGGCGAGGGCGGCGAGGCGGCGGGTCATCGGTACTCCCTCAGCCGTTGTCCGAAGCCGACGACGACGGCTGCCGCTGCGGCGAGCCCGGCGACGAGGACCCCCCACCGCAGCAGCTCGAGCGGCCCGCCGGCGTCGTCGAAGCCGCTGCTCACCTGGCCGACGCGCAGGTTCTGGGCCTCCGTGGTGGCGCCATCGAACCCGTCGAAGGCACTGGCCGCCGGCCCGAGCGAGCGCTCGACGGCACCGTCGTAGTCCCCGTCTTCGTTGTCCAGCCGGCGCACCTCGGCGAACTCCAACTGGTAGGCCTCCCACGGTTCGTCGAAGCAGTCGCTGGCGCTGGCGCAGGCCTCGTCGAGGGCGGCCACGACCGCCGCATCGGCGAGGCGCCAGTCCGCCTCGTTCGCCGCGCCGTTGCCCCGGTTGACGAGGGTCAACGACTCGGCGCGGCGGGCGTCGAAGGCGCTGGCCCGGGCCCGCGAGAGCGCGTCGGCGCTGCGCAGGGACGTGTCGACCGTGTCCTCGATCGTCCGTCCCGTCGGCAGGAGGGTGAAGGCCGACCAGAGGAGGGCGACGAGCACCAGCGCGGCGCCGACGGCGACCGGCACGTTGAGGATGCGCCGGGTGCGCCGGAACAGCACCCACGACGCGACCACCAGCGCGACCAGGGCGACGAGCAGCAGGACGATGGCGATCACGCCGTTGCGGGTGGAGTCGCTGAGCGCGTCGTTGAGCCGCTGGCGGCTGGCCAGGTCGACGGCGTCGAGGGCGGGGAGCAGGTCGTCGGTGACGAGCGCCGACGCCTGGCGCTGGTAGGCGGCACCGACCGGGAAGCCCTGGAGGTTGTTCGCCCGCGCCTGCTCGACCAGGCCGGCGAACGTGGTGAGGGTGGCGTTGGCGGTGGCCAGCGCCTCGACGTCGCTGGCGGGGGCCCGCTGGGCGACCTCAGCGAGCAGGCGCGTGGCCTCGCCCAGGCGATCCTCGTAGGTCGCCGCGCAGCACGGCCTGCTCAACGCTGTCGGCGAGGTAGGACGAGGCGGCGATCGAGTCGGCTTCGACGGCAGCCACGCGGATCTGCTGCACGCCGACCAGCTGCTCGGACGCCCCCGCCGCCGAGTCGATGGACCCGCTGCGAGCGGAGATCGCCGACGCGGCGAGGATCCCGCACAGCGCGCAGACCACGGTGGCCACCGCCGCGGCGAGCCGGAACCCGCCCGGCGTCGACCTGGGCGAGAGCAGGTCGCGGACCCGTTGCACGGTCGACGCGGTCGACGGGATCGGGGTGCTGGTCGCCGCCGCAGTCGTCCGTTGCACGTCGTGTCCTCTGCCCGACGACGGGAGCTGCCGAGCGAGCGAATCATACGAGCGGCCCGTTGGATCGCGGCTCCGCCCGCCCCGCTCAGGACCTGGCCACGAGGTGCTCCACGAGCGTGCGGCGGGACCCCTATCGTGGCGCCGCTGTGGGTGCGGACCGTGTGTTGACGTCGCTGGCGGGGTGGGGGCGCACCGCTCCGACCGTCGGCGAGGTCGTCAGCGTCCCGAGCGGCGACCGATCGGCCCTGGCAGCGATGGTCAAGGACCTCCCCGATCGCGGCGGCATCACGCGTGGCCTGGCCCGCTCGTACGGTGACTCGGCCCAGAACGGCGGCGGTGTCGCCCTGCGCCTGCTCGACTCGGCCCACGAGGTGGTCGTCGACCCGACAGCCGCCACGGCCACCGTGCCGGGTGGGATCAGCCTGGACGAGCTGCTGCGGGTCATCGTCCCCCGCGGCTTCTTCGTACCGGTCACGCCGGGCACCCGGTTCGTCACGGTCGGCGGCGCCATCGCCAGCGACATCCACGGCAAGAACCACCACGTCGACGGCTCGTTCGGCAATCACGTCCGCCGGCTGTCGCTGCTGCTCGCCGACGGCAGCGTCGTCGAGCTGGCCCCCGACGAACGCCCGGAACTGTTCTGGGCCACGGTCGGCGGGATGGGGCTGACCGGCGTCATCCTCGACGCCACCATCGGCCTGCTGCCGATCGAGACCAGCCGGTGCTCCGTCGACACGGACCGCCTGCCCGACCTCGACGCCCTGCTCGCCCTGATGGACGAGGGCGACCGTTACTACCGCTACTCGGTGGCGTGGATCGACCTCGTGGCGAAGGGCAAGCACCTCGGGCGCAGCGTGCTGACCCGGGGCGAGCACGCCACCCAGGACCAGCTGGCGCCGAAGGCCGCCGTCGATCCGCTGGCCTACGCCCCCCGGCAGCTCGCCGCCGTGCCGCCGGTGATCCCCGGGCGGGGGCTCGTCAGCCATCTGACGATGGCGGCGTTCAACGAGCTGTGGTTCCGCAAGGCCCCCACGCGCAAAGTGGCCCAGATCGTGTCGATCCCGAGCTACTTCCACATCCTCGACTTCGTCGGTTCGTGGAACCGCCTGTACGGGCGGCGGGGGTTCCTGCAATACCAGTTCGTCGTGCCCTTCGGTGAGGAGCTGGCGCTGCGGCGGGTCGTCGAGCGCCTCGCCGCCTCGGGCACGGCGAGTTTCCTGGCCGTGCTCAAGCGCTTCGGTGACGGCAACCCGGCGCCGCTCAGCTTCCCCCGGCCCGGCTGGACGCTGGCCCTCGACTTGCCGGCGGCAGCACCGGGCCTGGCCGAGATGCTCCATGGGCTCGACGAGATCGTGCTCGACGCCGGCGGGCGCCACTACCTGGCCAAGGACGCCCACACGACGCCGGCGGCGATCCGGCGCGGCTACCCCCGCCTTGCCGAGTGGCAGGCCGTACGGGCCGCCGTCGACCCGGCCGGCGCCTGGGTCAGCGACCAGAGCCGGCGCCTCGAGTTGTTGGAGGACTGACACCGTGGAGAACGCACTGGGCGAGCCCCAGACGATCGTGCTGCTCGGCGGCACCAGCGACATCGGGCGGGCCATCGTCAGCGCGCTCGTCACGCCCAGCACGCGGACCGTCGTGCTGGCCGGGCGGCGGCCCGACGAGATGGCGGCCGGGGACCTCGACCGGCCGGGGCTCACCGTCGACACCGTGCGCTTCGACGCCGCCGACACGGCCGCCCACGAGGCGTTTGTCCGCGACCTGGCGCAGCGCCACGGCGACCTCGACGTGGTGATCGTCGCATTCGGGCAGCTCGGCGAGCAGGCCGACCTCGACGACGACCCGCAGGGGGCGGCCGAGCTGGTGACCGTCAACTACACGGGTGCGGTGAGCAGCGCGATGGCCGTGGCGGCGCAGTTCCGGCGCCAGGGCCACGGGCGGCTGGTGTTCCTGTCCAGCGTGGCGGGGGAGCGGGTGCGCAAGGCCAACTACGTGTACGGCTCGTCGAAGGCCGGTCTCGACGGCTTCGCCCAGGGGCTCGGCGACGCCCTGGTCGGCACCGGCGCCAGCGTGCTGGTCGTGCGACCGGGCTTCGTGCACTCGAGCATGACGGCGGGAATGAAGGCGGCTCCGCTGGCCACCACGCCGGCCGCCGTCGCCGCGGCGACCGTCGAGGCCCTGCGCAAGGGTCGGCGCACCGTGTGGGTGCCGGCCACGCTCCGCCCGATGTTCAGCGTGTTCCGTCACCTCCCCGGCCCCATCTGGCGCCGCCTACCGATCTGAATCGACCGTTTACGTCCGGATCCTGGTCGCATCTGCGACCAGGATCCGGACGTAAACGATCAGCACCTGCCGTAGAGGGTGGCCTGGCGGTCCTCCCACGTACCGACCTCGCAGAACTCGTCGCGCAGGACCTGGTTCGGCGCGTCGGACCCGTACTCCATCGACGTGTTCGGCTCCAGCCAGCCGTCCCACAACCCGGTGAGGATGACCCAGTCGGCCGACGCGACGTCGGCGGCCAGGCTCGAGCCCTCGGCGTTGGCCAGGCCGGGGTCCATCTCGATGTAGTACGTCGCCGGGTCCAGCTCCGGCAGCAGCCAGTAGATGAACGCGTCGCTGTACCAGGTGCGGCGCAGGTCGTTCGGCCCGACGAGCAGGCGGTCACCGGGCTCGGCCAGCTCGGCCACCTCGTCGATGGCGGCTTGCACGGCGACGAACGCCTCGTAGTCGCCGAGGTAGAAGTACCGGCCGTCGTGCTCGACCCGGAACGGCGACGTCACCTGGCCCATTCCGATGCGGGTGTGGAGGATGTAGTAGCGGAACGTGAACAGTGCGGTGAACACGAACGTGAGCGACAGGGCGAAGGCGCCGCCAACGGCCACCGCCGCCCGCCGGTCGATCCGTGGCCGCCAACGCGTGACGACCTCGATGATGGTGACGGCGGCGAATGGGAAGGCCACGCACGTCACCCACAGCAGGTGCGCCGAGTCCGGCCGTTGCAGCGCCTGGGGCAGGATGCCGGTGCTGACCAGCGCCACCGCCAGCAGCACGGTCGACCGTCCGCTGCGGCGGCGGCGATGGGTCCACACGGCGAACACGAGCATGGCCGCCGTACCGGCGAGCATCACGAAGAACCACAGGAACACGGTCTGCGACGCCGACAGCGCCGGGAGGTTCCACCACGGCGGGATCTCCTCGGCGACGGCCTGCAGACCGCCGTCGAGCCGGTCCCACGAGGGCGGCCGGGGCAGCTCGCGCCCGTCGCGCAGGTGGAGCACCGGGTCGAGCACCATCCCTTCGAAGGCCGCCACCGGTCCGGCCATCACGAGGTGGACCCACATCGGCAGCAACCCGACGAGCCCGCCCGCCAGCAGCGGCTTCCAGCTCGCCCGGTGCGTCCACACCAACCACCCGAGGACCAGGGCGACGGCGATCACCAGGTCCGGGCGGAACGTCAGCGCCAGCCCGGCCAGCACCCCAGCGACCACCCAGCAGCGCCGCCGCCGGTGCGGCTCGGTCACCGAGACCCCGCGCACCGCGAACACCGTCGCCCACAGCGTCAGCGCCAGTCCACCGTTCCACGCCATCGCCGTCAGCGCGATCGGCGTCAGCACGTAGAACACCGACAGGGACGCCACCGCCGTCGCTGCCACCCGTCCCCACGCCCTGGCCAGAGCGAACAGGCCGAAGATGATGCCCAGGTGCTGCAGCAGCCCGAACGTCCGCTCGGCTGGTAGCGAGTACCCGAACAGCTCGTACCAACCGGTCAGCGCGTGCAGCGACCCCGGGCCGTAGAGGTGCAGGAAGTCGACGTTCGGCACCTGGCCGCGGCTGATCAGCTCGGGGAAGTAGAGCATGAAGCCCTCTTCCATCGTCCCGCCGGTGAAGCGGTAGAGCCCGCGCAGGGGGATGGCCACCAGCGCCAGGACGACGACGATGCCGATCCACGTGCCGACGGCGCCGCTCGAGCGGCGGCGCAGCCCGCCCGACCCGCCGAGCACGAAGGCGGTGGTGTCGTCGCCGACGACCCGGACGTCGTCGCCGACGACCGGGACGTCGTCGCCGGCGGCGGCCGGGACCGGCTCGACGTTGCTCGTCACGGTCATGTCCGTGCGATCCCCCGCTCGTTCGGGCGCAGCAGGAACGCCGCGCCGTAGAGCAGGGCGACGATCAGCAGCAGGTTCCGGTACCCGGTGATCAACGACGCGTACTCGAGGAGGCCGCCGACCATCGCGCCGACCAGGTTGGCGCCGAAGGCCGCCGTCGAGTTGGCCGAGTCCCGGAACCGGCGGGCGAACACGAGGTTGGCGGCGAAGATCGGGGCGAAGGCCAGCAGCACGGCGACGATCAGCCGCGCCGGCGTGGGCAGCGCCAGCAGTGCCCGACCGGGGATCGCCCAGTTCAGTGCGACGGTCGCTAGGAGCAAGACGTACAGCGGCCACGCGCGGGCGAACACGACGCGCTTGCTGACGGCGACGGCGAGCAGCACCGACAGCAGCACCCCGATGAACACGAAGGCGTTGACGAACCACGTCGTGCCGAACAGCAGCGCGAACTGCACGACGTTCTTCGTCTCGAGCAGCAGGAAGGCGACGCCCATGAAGAACAGGTCGGCGAACGGCCGCATCTCCCGGAACGGGCCGCCGACGAGGCGCACGGCGATGAGCGACAGGCCGAGCATGAAGGCGATGGCCAGCCCGTAGAACCCCGGGATGCTCGGCTCGCGCAGGTAGGGGAACGGGTGGTCGTCGGTCGCCGGCGCCGGGATGCCAGCGGTGCGGACGAATCGCTCGCCCTCGGGGCACGCGACTGCGTTCCTGTCGGTGCTGGCGACCAGCACCGACAGGTTGGTACCGGCGGCCGAGACGCACGGCGGGGCGCCGAACACGCCGTCGAGCGTCCCGGCGTACCGATCGACCAGCCAGGGCTCGCGGTAGTAGTTGTACATGGCGAACGTCCCGCCGGGCTTCAGGTGATCGCGGTAGGACTCCGCCGCCTCCTCGGTGAACAGGTAGCTCTCCAGGCGGACCGACGACTGCCCCTGGAGCAGGGTGAGCGAGTCCGGGAGGGCCAACAGGATGGTGTCCCATGTGCGATCGGTCGCCTCCAGGAACGCCCGACCGTCGGTGACGTGGGTGACGACGCGCGGGTCGTCGTAGGGATGGTCCGGGTGCTGCCGCCCGAGGTCCAGCAGGTGCCCATCGATCTCGACGGCGTCGACGCGCGTCGCGCCGCGCTCGACGGCGACGGCGACGTCGTTGCCCGACCCGGCACCGATGATCAGGACGTCCCCCGGGTCCTGGCGAGCGATCAGCTCGTACACCGTCTCGTAGATCGGATTGCCGACGGCCGGGATCTGCAGCCACGTCGGGATCCCGTTCACCTCGGCGACGACGCCGCCCCCGTCGATGGGAACCGTCGAGACCTTGTAGTACGGGGTCCAGGTCGTGTCCGCTTCGGCTGACTCGACGGCGAGGAAGCCGAGGGCGATGGCCAGCGGCGCCACGGTGAGCACGACCGACCGCAAGGTGCGAGGGCGCAGCGCCACCACCAGTCCGACGGCGGCGATCGATCCCCAGACGATCGGATCGGCGCGCACGAAGGCGAGGGCGGCGAACGCCGCGCTCCCGAGGATGCTGCCGACGAGGTCGAGCTGGTAGGCGTCGAGGTTGGCCATGCGCTGGAACGACCTGGCCACCCCGTCGCCGATGCACATCATCACGGCGGCCACGACGATGAACACGATGGGCAAGACGATCCAGCGAGGCGGTCCGGACGTGTCCAGCCCGAAGAAGATCAGCGACCCACCGGAGATGCCGACCTTGACCTCGAGCACCCTCACCACGACGATCAGTGCGGCCAGGGCCAGTGGTGACCACGGGAACAGCGAACGCGTGCTGCGGCTGGTCCACAGGAAGCCGAGCCCGATGCCGAGGAAGCTGCCGAGCAGCACGACGTTCGAGAAGTAGGCGAGGTAGAGCACGTTGGCCCCGAGCCAGCGAATCAGCGCCAGTTCGATGAACAGCATCAGCGACGCCGTCAGGACGAGCTGGCCGCGCCGCGCCAGCCGGCTCGGCGGCGCGCTGGTCGGGGTGGCGGTCAGCACGAGTTGCGCAAGTTACCCCGCCGCGCCCGGCGCCAGGTTGCACGACCTCCGGCCACGAGCACCGACGACGTGGCGCCCGCCTGCCCGAGGCGGGCGAACCGTGCGTCGCCCGGATGCCCGTCCGGCGTGATCGCGCACCGGTACAGTCCTCCACCCGTGATCGAGACGCGGGACACGCCCGCCGACCTCGACGAACGGGCGCCGAGCCGCCATCCGGGTTGGATGGCTCGACACACCGGATGGACCGTCGTGATCGGCGTGGCGGTCGTCGGCCTGCCGTTGGTCGTCGCCGTGATCGCATTGCACGGGACGAGCTGGTTCCCGGTGCTCGACCTGGCGATGACGGAGTTCCGGGTGCGCGACGTCTTCGGGGCGAACACGCCGTTGATCGGCCTGCCCGGCCGCATCGGCGAGTACCCGAACGAGGGCAGCCACCCGGGACCGCTGAGCTTCTACCTGTTGGCGCCGACCTACCGGGCCCTCGGCGCGTCGTCCTGGGCGCTCGAAGCGGCGACGGTCGTCGTCCACCTCGCCGCCATCGCCACGGCGCTGTGGATCGGCGCCCGCCGGCTCGGGTGGCGCGGGGTGCTGGCCGTCGCCGCGCTGCTGACCGTCGTCGTCCGCGGCTACGGGCAGGTCCAGCTCACGCAGCCGTGGAACCCGTACCTGCCGCTGCTGGCGTGGATCGTCGTCCTCTTGGCGACGTGGGCGATCTTCTGCGGTGACCACCGGATGCTGATCCCCCTCGTCGTCGCCGCCACGCTGTGCGCCCAGACGCACGTGCCGTACCTGCCCCTCGGCGCCGGGATGGTGGCTGCGGGCGCGATCGCCGTCGGCCTGCAGCTCCGGCGGTCTGCACCGGGCGACCGGGGTGGCGAGATCCGCAGCCTGCTGTGGGCCGCCGGCATCGGGGTCGTGCTGTGGGTGCCGCCGCTCGTCGACCAGGCGGTGAACGACCCGGGCAACATCCGCCAGCTGCTGTCTCACTTCGGCTCGCCTCCTGAAGCGGCGATCGGCGTGGTCGAGGGCGCCAAGGTCGTGCTGCGCCACCTCGACGTGTGGGGTGGGATCGGCGGCCAGCTGCTCGGGACCGACACCTTCAGCGACTCCCGGTCCGTCGCCGGGGGAGCGGTCACCCTCGCGCTGTGGGCCGCCGCCGCCGTTGCGTCGTGGCGGGTCGGATCGTCGCAGCTCCGCGCGCTGCACGTGACCGTCGCCGTCGCCCTGGCGTTGAACTTCGTGTCCGCAGCGCGCATCTTCGGCCGCGTCTGGTTCTACCTCACGCTGTCGATCTGGGGCATCGCCGTGGTGATGGCCGGCGCCATCGCGTGGAGCGCGGTGGCGCTCTGGCGGCACTGGCAGCCGTCGCGACGGTCGACGATCCTCACGGCGACCGTCGCCGTGGCCGCCGTCGTGGCGGTCACCGGATCGCTGGCCTCGACGCTGTCGTTCGCATCGGCCGAGCACCCGGAGGAACGGCTGAGCACGGCGGTCGGCGCGCTGTCGGGGCCGACGTACGACGCCGTCGCCGCCGGGGTCGGCGCCGCCACGGGCGTCGACGGGAGCTACGTCGTGCGCTGGAGCGACGCCGCCGACATCGGCAGCCCCGGGTACGGCTTGCTCGACGAGCTGGAGCGGCGGGGCCTCGATGTCGCCGCCGACGACTACTTCCGCTTCCGGGTCACGGAACACCGGACTCGCCAGCGCGCCGGTGCCGACGCCCAGATCCACCTGGCGACGGGCGGGTACGTCGACCAGTGGCGGGCCGAGCCCGACGCGGTGGAGGTGGCGACGTACGACCCACGGACGCCCGAGCAGCTGGCGGAGTATGCCGAGGTCGAAGCGCGGTTCGCCGAGCGGTTGCGCAGCGAGGGCCTCGACGACCTGGTGCCGCTCATCGCCACCAACCTTTTCGGCATGTCGACCGATGTCCGCCTGTCGGCGGCCGATCTGGCCGACCTCGGTCGGTTGATCGAGCTGGGACAGCCGATGGTCGTGTTCATCGCCCCACCGCCCTCCGACGACGACCCGACGGCGCTGTGATGACGTGGACCTGAGCGAGCGCGGCGACGGCGCCGGTCGTCACCCGTGGGAGCTGGCGCGCGCCCGCTTCTTCCGGCGGCTCGTTGCGGACCACGTTGACGTGGCCGGGGTGCGACGGGTGCTGGACGTCGGCGCCGGTGACGGGTGGTTCGCCCGCGATCTGCGCGCCGAGCTGCCGCCGACTGTGAGCGTCATGTGCTGGGACGCCAACTACACGGTCGAGGAGCTGCAGGCGGAACTCGGTGACGGCGTGGTACGCACCGCCGTGCGGCCGGCCGGGAGGTTCGACGTGGTGGTCGCGCTGGACGTGCTCGAGCACGTCGTCGAGGACGAGGACTTCCTCGCCGACGAGATCGTGCCGGCCATCCGTCCCAACGGCACGGCGATCTTCAGCGTGCCGGCGCACGCGTGGCTGTTCTCGGACCACGATCGCCAGCTCCAGCACCTCCGGCGCTATTCGCCGGGCGACTTCCGTGAGCTGATCGCCCGGCACCTCGACGTCGTGGCCACGGGTTCGCTGTTCTCCAGCCTGGTTCTGCCGCGTGCGTTGGGGGTGCTGGCCCAGCGAGTCGGCCGCACGGGCGATCCGAACGGCGTCGGCGCATGGCAGCACGGTCGAGTGCTGACCGGCGCGGCGACGGCCGTGCTCGGCGCCGACGCCGCGGTCGGCCGTGGCCTCGGGCGGATCGGCGTGCGACCGCCGGGGCTCTCGGTGTGGGTCGTGGCCCGGCCGCGTCCGGGGACGCCGACCTGAGCGGCGAGTCGGTGACGATCGTCGTGCCGTGCTTCGACGAGGTCGGGCGGCTCGACGTGGTCGCCCTGCGCCAGCTGGCGACGGCGATGGCGGGCCGCGTGCTGCTCGTCGACGACGGCTCGCGCGACGGCACGGGGGAGGTGGCCACGGACGCTGCGGCTCGACACCCGCACGAGCTCGGCACGCTGGTGCTCGGGCGCAACGGGGGGAAGGGCGAAGCCGTGCGGCGGGGCATGCTGACCGCCCTCGCCGACGGGGCCGAGCTGACCGGGTACTACGACGCCGACCTGGCGACGCCGCCGGCCGAGATGGTCCGGCTCGTCGAGGTGCTGCGGCAGGACCCGGGCCTGGTCGCCGTGCTCGGCTCGCGGGTGGCGCTGCTCGGGCACCGCATCGAGCGCTCGTTGGTCCGCCACTACCTCGGGCGGCTGTTCGCCACGGCGAGCAGCCAGGTGCTCGGCCTGCCCGTCTACGACACGCAGTGCGGGGCAAAGGTGTTCCGCGACGGCCCGGCGCTGCGGGCGGCCCTCGCCACGCCGTTCACCAGCCGCTGGGCGTTCGACGTCGAGTTGCTCGGCCGCCTGGGCGCCGGTGGCGACGGCGGGTTCCTCGAGGTCCCGCTGGGGCAGTGGCACGACGTCGGCGGCAGCAAGCTGCGCCCGCGCGACGCCGTCACCGCCGCCGCCGACCTCCTGCGCGTCCGCCGCGCCCTCCGCCACCACTCTCCCAACCGGGACCCCAACAACTGCTGATGATGCTTCGACGACAGCCGAGTGGTTCCCGAAGTTCGATCCGCAGCGGGCATGACCGCCCAGGCCGGCCTTGCCCGGCCCACGCCGAGTGAGCGGAGTCTTCGGAGCGAGCGAGGCGATTATTGCAGTGGGGCTTCGAAGAGGGCGACGGTGAAGCGGGTGCGGCGGGTGTCGAGGTCGACGAAGCGGTCCCACATCGCCTGCTGGTCGGCTGGGAGGTCGACCCACTCGTTGCCGGCCAGCTCGAGCAGCCAGCCCCCGGCGTCGATTGCTGCCGCATCTCCACCCGGCTCGAGCACGATCTCCTCGAACGGCAGCCGGCCGGCGGCGGCGGCAGCCCGACCCGCCTCGTTCAACCGCAACCCGCCGGCGCTCGCCGCGGCGATGACGTCGGCGCGCAGCTCCTCCAGTTCGGCCCGCTCGGCATCGTCGAGTCCGTCGGCGAAGGCGATGCGCCGCGCCCCGTCGGGTGTCGTCGCAGCCGCCGCGCCCTCGACCTGGAACACCCGGCTGTTCTCGGTCCCGTCGGCCTCGCGGCCCCGCCCGATCTGGCGGATGGTCACCTCGTCGGCGACGACCACGTCGACGCCGTTGCGGGCCAGCGCGGCGAGTGTCGGGCCGCTGTACGGCTCGGCGAAGCGCAACACGCTCGTGTCGTAGAGGACGGCGCCGTCGGGGTCGTAGCCCTCCAGCTGGTCGAGCAGCTGGGCGACGGTCGCCGTGTGATCCCGCTCCCGCGTCGGCCCCTCCGGCGCGGCGTACGTCGGGAGGGCGAATACGGCGAACATGGCGACGGCCGCTACGCCGACCGGTCGCACGACCCGGCTCGGCGCCGCAGCGGCGACGGCGAACACGGCGGACGCCAGCACGAGCATCGAGATCGGCCACAGCCATCGCAGCTGGTGCGGGCTGAGCCCGATCAGATTGATGGGGGTGACGACCGTCGTGACGAGGGCGGCGGCCACGGCGGTGGCGGCCAGGGCCCCGAGGATCACCGTCGGGCGAGAGCGCCGCCGCCACCCGAACACGATGACGGCGCCGAGCACGGCGGCGACGACGAGCATCCCGAGGGTCGCCGCCAGCCCGCCGGCGACGTTCCCCTCGGCGACGTCGACGCTGGTGCCGTCGGTGACGACGCCGGTGGCGACGATCGTCTCGCTGAAGCCGGATCGACCCCACCACGGCGGGAGCGCGACGACCGAGGCGACCAACCGCGTCCCGAGGCGCAGCCCGATGGTCTGCCCATCGCTCGACGTCCCGGCGGTGGCCAGGGCGACGAGGTTGCCCTCCCCGGCGACCTGGTCGACGACCGGCTGGATCCACGCCAGCACGGCGACGATCGCCGTGGCCAGCAGCGGGCGGCGCCACGACGGTCGGCGCTCAGCAGCGCCACCGTCCGCCCATCCGGCGCTGCGGGTGGACCACACCGCCCCGCCGATCGCCGCCAGCGTCACGATGCCGACCACGTAGACGAAGCTCAGGTGGGTCTGCACGACCAGGCTGGCCACGCCGACGAGCACCGGGGCCATCACCAGATCACCGGTGCCGAGGGCCCATGCGACCACGAGGAAGGCCCAGAACGGCAGCAGCATGGCGTGGGGCTGCCAGGCGTCGAACAGCAGCTCGCTGCCCATCGACCACGTCAGCCCGGCCGACAGCGCCGTCACGACCAGCATCCCGGCCTGACCGCCCGCCCGCCGTGCCGCCCACGCGGCGAGGACGATGGCTGCGGCGTTGGCCGCCATCACGCCCAGGGCGAACCCGACCGACGGACCGCCGAGCTTCACGAACGGCGCCAGCACGTCCCACCACAGCGGGCCCGGGTTGTTGATCGACTCGCCGGCGCCCAGCGAGGCCGAGGTCCAGGTGCCGAGCAACGGGTGGTCGGCGGTCAGCACATCCTGCGCCCGCAGCAGCAACAGGCCGTTGTCACCGACCGCCACCCATCCGCGGGCCAGGGCGCGGATGGGCGCAACGACGACGGGCAACAGGGCGAGGGCAACGACCAGCGTGCCGAGCCCGGGGCGGTGCAGGCGCCGCCGCAGCGCCGGAGCCGGCCGACCGTCGGCGACGTCGTGACCAGTCGGCGGCACTTCCTTGTTCGTCGCCGCCGCCGTCACGGGGCGTCATGCTCGCGCGCTGCGGTGGCCGGAGCGGGCCAGGCCCCGGCGGTACCCTCTCGCGCCGGTGACAGTGGTGGCGCGACGTCCGGCCGAGCTCGGCGCACCATCGACCCGGCCCGCCCCGCTGCGCCGCACCGTCGACGTGCTCTCCCGCCACCGTGTCCTGGTGGCCATCGTCGCCGTCGGCTTCGTTGCCCGCCTGGTCTGGGTCGTGATGGTCGACTCGCCGGACCCGGGCGGCCAGATCGCCATGGGCGACCAGTACTCGTACTACTACTACGGCCGCGAGATGGCCGAGGGCCGGGGCTACGTCAGCTTCACGACCGGCCTGCCGACGGCGTACTACCCGGTCGGGTACCCGGCGATCCTGGCCGTGCTCTTCTGGTTCGTCGCCCACACCCCGTTCCCGGAGGACTACCTGCTCGCCGCACAGCTGCTCAACGTCGTGGTCAGCACGGCGACGATCGTGTTCGCCTACGTCATCGCCCGGCGCATGTTCGGCCACCTCGCGGGGCTGATCACCGCAGGCCTCCTGGCCGTGTTCCCGAACCTCGTGTTCCAGGTCGGCAGCCTGCAGCTGGAGACGATGTTCATCTTCTGGTGCCTGGCCGCCCTCTGCGTGCTCGTCACCCACGACTGGACCGAGGGACCGCCGAGCACGAGGCGCCTCCTGCTGTTCGGGGCGCTACTCGGGGTCTCCGTCCTCGTCCGACCGTTCTCGATCTGGTTCATCCTTGCCGCCCTCGTCGCCGGTCTGGTCGCCGGGTACGGCTGGCGCAGAGCGCTGGTCGTCGCGGCGATCCCGCTGAGCGTCGTGGTGCTGATGTCGGTGCCGTGGACGATCCGCAACGCGATCAGCCTCGACGCCTTCATCCCGACGTCGACGAACACCGGCGACGCGTTGTGCCTCGACCGCGTCGACGGCGCCGACGGCGGCTTCCGGTGGTCGATGCACGAGGGGTGCGCCGACCCGCTGCTCCCCGAGGTCGAGCGCAACTCGATCAGCACGCGCAAGGCGATCGGCTTCGTGCTCGAAGACCCCGTGCGCGAGCTGCTGCAGATCGGCCGCCGGGCCAGGTACATCTTCGGGACCGACCGCGACGGGATCGAGGCCTCCCGCCTCGTCGGTCAGGGCCAGGTCGTGTCGGACTCCACGGCGGGCACGCTGGGCGACGTCTCGGATGGCTACTTCCACGCCGTCACGGTGCTCGCCGTCGCCGGCCTCGGCGTCGCCGTGGTGCGTCGGCCGCGACGACCCGAGACGGTGCTCGTGCTCGTCTCGCTGGCCTCACTCGTCGGCGTGCCGCTCCTGCTCTGGGGCAGCCCCCGGTTCCACCTGCCGTTCTCCCCGCTGCTGGCCGTCCTGGCCGGCGGCGCGCTGGCCGCCGGCATCGATCGGGTGCGCCGACGACCGGTCGGCACCTGACGCGGCGACGGCGCTGCGACGGTCGACGGCGAACGCGGACACGACGAGCGTGACGGCGGCGAACAGCCCGAGCCCGTGCAGCCACTCGAAGCGCGCGCGGCCAGCCGGCGTTCGGGAACGGGTGCTCGCGCTGGACGACGCGCACGACGACGAGTCCGATGACGACCAGCAGCCCGATCGTGAGGACCCCCGCCAGCCGGGGCCGGCCGAGGTGCACGATCAGCACGCCGCCGGCGACGGCGGCCAGGAGCGCCCACCCGACGCCGACCAGCACCGCCGTGGCCACGACCCAGACGCCGGCAGCGATCCAGCGCGTGCGATCGGGGACGGGACCCTCGCCCGTCGCGAACCGGGCGACGGGCACGGCGGCAGTGGCTGTGCTGCGCCGATCGAGCGCGGCGATGGCGAAGCAGCCGAGGACGCCGACGGCCGAGATGAGGAGGGCGATGGTCTGCGGACCCTGCGCCGTCCACTGCATCACGACGGCGACCGATCCGTCGCTCGGCGGGATCCGCCAGCCGTTGAACCCGCCGTCGACCAGTTGCGGCGGCCCGAGGTCGACTCCGTCGGCCGTCGCCGACCACGCATCGTTGAGGCCCTCGCCGAGGACGAGCCAGCAGCCGTCGCGACAGCCCTCGATCTGCGCCGTGCGGCTCAACCGGTCCTCGGACGTGACCTCGATGGTCGGCGTGGTCGCCGTCGTCTCCGTCGTCGTCGCCGGCTCGGCGAGGGCGACGCGGTCGACGTGCAGCCCGGTGCCTGCGGCGGACGCCAGCCGGTGCGTCCCGCCGGCGAGCTCCAGTGCGTCGCGCGGCCCGCCAGGTCCGCAGGCGGTGGCCTCGATCGCGGCGCCGGCCAGGAGGTCGGCGGTGGTGGCGCGCACCCGCAGCGGCAGGGCCGCGCCGTCCACGGTCAGGAGGTCGTCGCGACAGCCGGTGTCGAGCTCGGCCGGCACCTCGACCGGGGCGGCGATGGACAGGGCGCTGATCCCCGCCGGCAGGGTCACGGGCTCGCCGAAGCGCCGATCGATGACGGTCCTGGCGTCGACGGACGTGATCTCCAGCGTCACCTCGTCGCCGACCAGCGCCTGCGGCAGCTCGATACGGCTCCGCCCGGCCTCGTCGGGGGACGGCACGGTGACGTCGACGGCGGTACCGCCGGCGCTGAGCCGCAGGCCGGTGATCGGCGAGTAGTCGCCAGTGGCCTGGGTCATCGTCAGGGCGCTCACCGGCCCTGCCGTCGGCACGGTGAGGCGAGCGCCGACGGCGGCGGAGAACGGTGTGATCCACGCCGTCGACGGATCTCGGTCGGCAACCGCCCAGCCGGCGGCCGATGCCACACCGGTCAATCGGGTCGAGGCGACGGGTCCGGCGATCCCGAGCAGGTCGGCAAGGACCTCGTCGGAGGCTCGTTGGTCGAGCCGCACGGTGACGGCCGGCAGGAGCTGGCGATCGTCGGGCACATCGAACTCGCGGACCATCGTCGGTTCTGGGTCGGCCCGCCAGCGGTCCGTCGGTCGCGAACGCAGGCGCGAGAAGACGTACGAGACCGGTGTCTGCGGCGCGTCGGCCAAGGCATCGACGACGTCGGTCGGCACCCGCACCACCTCGACCGTCGGTCCGAGCCCGACGTCGACCTCGGCGAAGCCGACGGCGGAGAGCGCCGGTCCGATCGTCGGGTCAGGGACGACGACGGAGTCGATGACGACGGCGAGCGAGGTGGCCGGCTCGGGGAGCACGATGGTCTGCCCCATCGGGGACAACGACCGGTCGTCGAGCATCACGTCGCCGATCGTGCTGCCGTCGGCCTCGATGCGCACCGAGCCGATGTGACGGACTGCCGCCGCGCCGAGCGGCTGGCGCAGCGTCAGCTGGTCGACCGGCTCCTCGGTCTCGAGGACGAGCCGCTCGCCGATCGGATCGAAGCGGTCGCCGACCACCCAGGCCGTCGTCGCATCGCCGTCGATGGCGCGGACGGCGCGGTCCTCCGGGCGGTAGGCGAACGGTTCGCCGTAGGACGACGCCGTGGCCCGCACCGGACCCTCCTGGATGGCCACCGTCTGGTTGGCGAGCTGCTCCGTGTCGAACACCGGCAGGCGCTGATCGGCGACGTCGCGGCGCAGCACGTCGAGCGTCGTCGGGTCGTCGTCTTCGGTGAACCCCATGACGTCCTGGGAGCTGCGCCAGTGGTGGGCCCGCTGGCGGTTGGCGTCGGTGATCACGACCTCGACGGCGGCGTCGACGGCGTCGGCCACGTCGCCGGGCGCCAACGAGGCCGTGTACCGGATCAGCTCGGTGCCGTCGATCAGCCCGGCGGCGGCGGCATCGACGAGGCCGTCGCCGCTGCCGGAGACGAGCACCTCGCGATCCTTGACCCGGATCACGCCGACCGGGTCGTCGACCGGGATCAGCTCGACCGGCGCCACCGGCTCACCGGCGCGTGGATCGGAGAGGGTGACCTCGTCGACCACCGCCGGCTCGGCGACGTTGAGCACGGGGTCGCCGAAGGCTGCGGCGACGCCCAGACCGGCGGCCGAGGCGAGGAAGTCGCTGAGGACCTCGGGGCGGGGGCTGCGGAAGCGCTCGTAGGCGACGTCGCCCGTCAGCCAGATCGTGTCGACGCCGAGCAGCCGCGAGATCGGGGCCATCGACCCCCCGTCGGCCGTGCCGGACTGCAGCCGGTCGTCGAGAGCGAACAGCACGTCCATCGCGCCCGGGCTCCCGAGCGGGAGGAGGTCGCGGGTGACGAGTGGTCGCTCGGTGAGCCCAGGCAGCGGCGGGTCGACGGTGTAGCCCCACCGGAAGGCGCCGAACTCGACGCCGGGGATTTGCAGGACCCGGTAGCCGGCGGGCAGCTCGTCGAGCGCAGCGGCGGCCTCGACCCAGGCCGCGGGCACGTCCTGGTCGCGATCCAGCGCCGGGTCGACGAGCCCGTGGCCGAGGATCGACGGCACGTTGACCAGCGCCAGCAGCGCGACGCCGGCCATCGCCAACGGCCGCACCGTGATCCTGCGGACGAGGTGGAACGACCCGAGCGCATCCACCAGTGCGCCGGCCCCGAGGGCCAGGCCGAGCATCAGCATCGGCACGGCGCGCGTGCTCGAGCGCAACGCCAAGGCCAGCCCCGTCTCGCCGTCTCCGGCCAGCACGCTCATCAACGGGGACGGATCGTCGAGGGGGTGCACGCCGACGCCGAGCACGACGCCGGTGACGATCAGCGCGATGGCGAACCGGCGCTCCCGCCAGCGGGTCAGCACGACGCCGAGCAAGGCGATGACGAGGAGGACGAAGCCGCCGAGGATGAGCCGACCGGACGTCATGTGGTCGGTTGCCGCCGTGGTCGTGGCGCCGAACGGGTCGCTGATGTAGGTGAGCCAGTAACCGAGCCCGCGCCACACCTCCGTCGACGTCGACGTGAAGCTCACGGCCTCGAGTGATTCTGAGTAGGCGAGGACCTCGGCGCCGCGTCGGCCCTGGATGACCACGGCGGCGATCCACCACAGGGACACGACGACCGAGAGGGCGCCGATCCTGACCGCCGTGGTCATGGCCCGGATCCAGCCGACCCGCCGCTCGAGGGTGGCGACGAGCAACCACAGCACCGGCGCCGGCGCGACCATCAGCAGGGCCGTGGCGTTGACGGCACCGACGGACGCCACGACGAGCGCGCAGAGCGCAGCATGGCGCCACTTCGTTCTGGTGGCCGCCAGGACGGTCAGCCCGACGATCCAGCCGAGGCCGGCCCAGGGCAGCAGCATCGCCGACGTCCGCGACACGTACGGCAGGACGTAGGGAGCGAACTGGTAGACGCAGGCGGCGGCGAAGGCGGCACCGATGCCGAGCCCGAGGCGGCGGCCGCACCACAGGACGCCGGCTCCTGCGGCGAACAGCAGCGTGCCGATCCACAAGCGGTGGGTGATCCAGTCCGGCACGCCGGCGGCGGCGCCCAGCGAGAACCAGGGTCCCTGGGGCCAGAGGTAGGCGATGACCTGGTGGGGGACCCAGCCGGCGAACTGGCGGCCGTCGAACGTCCACGGTGCGTCGCTGATCAACCGATCCGGGTCGAGGTAGAGGAACAGCTTGGTGTCCGCCGGCATCCGCCCCGGCGATGACGCAAGGGCCGGGACATAAGCGAGCAGGGCGAGGATCCCGGCCCCGATCCAGATCCCGCACCGCTCCCACCACCCGCTCTCCGGTGCGCCGTCCGGCGCGTGCTGCATGGGTTCTCGGGTCAGATCTGAGCCCGACGTTGGTGAAGGAGCCGGTCCTGGGGGGTCGGTCATGGGAGGAGGCGGGTCGTGCGCTTGAGCAGGGCCAGGGCTCCGGCCTTGGCGGTGCGCCGGTGGGGGCTCCCGCTGGCGCCGTCGGAGGCGCTGGCGGCGCGGTGGGCGAGGAACCAGTCGTAGCTCTCGGCGAGCATCTCGTCGGTCGACCAGCGCGGCACCCAGCCGAGGCCCTCGCGCACGTGGTCGATGTCGAACCACATCGAGCGGGCGTACATCAGCCAGTGGTACGGGGCGAACGGCGTCAGGTGCAGCGCCGCGCTGGCCCGCATCGCTGCCGCCGCCGGTCGTTCGGGCAGCGAGCGGACGCGGGTGCCGGTGCCGGCATGGGCGCTGAGGTGCTCCAGCGCCTCTCGCATGGTGCCGAACCGATCGGTCCCGACGTTGAACACCGCCGGACCGTCGCGTTGCCCGGCCAACGTGCACGCCGCGGCCAGGTCGTCGGCGTGCACGAACTGGTAGCGGTTGGATCCGTCGCCCAGCACGAACGGGTCCACCCCGTCGGCGATCCAGTCGAACAGGATGCCGAAGATCCCCAGCCGGCCGTGACCGAGGATGGTGCGCGGTCGGACGATGGACACGTCCATCCCTGCGGCGGCCGCCCGCAGGCATGCCCACTCGGCAGCCAGCTTGGCATCGCCGTACGCCTCCTGCGGCTTGGGGACCGTGGTCGGCAGCACGGGATTGGACTCGGGGATCCCGAACACCGCGCTCGACGACGTGTGGACGACCTTGTCCACGCCGGCGCGCCGGCAGGCGTCGAGCAGGATCTGGGTGCCGTCGACGTTCACGGAGCGCAGCAGGTGCGGGTCCTTGGCCAGCGGGACCTGGGCCACGTTGTGGTACACGACGTCGACGCCGCGTGCGGCCTCGCCGACGACGCCAGGGTCCCGGATGTCCCCGGCGACGACCTCGACGCCGTCGCCGCCGGCTGCTGTCACGTCGATGTCGAACAGCCGCACGTCGTCGCCCCGGGCGACGAGGTGGCGCACGAGCAGCTGCCCGAAGTAGCCGTTGCCGCCGGTGACGAGGCTCCTCACAGTTCGAGCCCCTGGTCGATGCACCACCGGATGCTCCGCCGCATCCCCTCCTCCAGCGCCACGGCGGGGTCGTAGCCGATCTCGGCCCGGGCCACGGAGATGTCGCAGGCGATCGTCGTGCCCATCTCCCCGAGCACGTGCAGTTGCTGGACGTACTTCCCGCGGCGCTGCAGCAGCTGGTCGGCCTTCTCGGCCAGGCGACCGGCGATCGCCGGCAGCCGGACCTTGTTCTCGGCCACGTCGAAGCCCTCGGCGCGCAGGGCCCGGCCGACGGTCACGACGATCTCGCCCACCTCGTAGGGCCGGGCGTCGGCGATCCACCACGCACGCCCCGGCGGCGTCACGGTGAGCTCGGCGGCGACAACGCCCTGCACGAGGTTGTCGACGTACACCATCGATCGCCGCTGGCGGCCGTCGCCGATCACGGGAAAGCGCCCGGTCCGCACGAGCCGGAAGAACGTCGTCTGGCGAGCAGGCTGGAACGGTCCGTAGAACCACGGGGGTCGAACGATCACGGCGTCCAACCCCTGGTCGACGGCGTCGAACACGGCCAGCTCGGCGCGCATCTTCGACTGCCCGTACCCGGCGTACGGGTGGTACGGCTCGTCGTTGCGGAACGTGTCCAGTCGATCGACGTTCGTCCCGAACGGGCTGTTCGAGGAGACGTGGACGACACGGCGGACGTCGCGCTCCAGCGCCGCCCGCATCACGTTGCGCGTCCCGCGGGCGTTGACCTCCTCGAAGTCGTCGACGCGGGCCGGGTGGATCACGCCGGCGGTGTGCACCACGTCGACCACCCCGTCCGCACCGCCGAACAGGCCGACGAGGCCGTCCGGACGGCGCACGTCGCCGACGACGACCTCGACGCCGTGAGGCAGGTCGGCGTCCCGCTCGCCGGCGGTCACGAGGGCCCGCACGGCTCGACCGTCGGCGCACAGGCGGTGGAGCAGGGCCCGGCCGAGCCAGCCACCCGCCCCGGTGACGATCGTGGTGTCCGGGGCGGCGACTCGCTCGGGGCTCGCCGCCGTCACCGGGCGGACCCGAGGTAGTGCCGGACGTTGCGGATGGCCAACGCCATCACCGACGCCTGCGGGTTGACGCCCGGTGCGTCGGGCAGCAGCGAGGCGTCGTTGACCCAGATGTTGGCGGACGACCGGAGCCGCCCGGTCGGGTCGGCCGGGGCGTCGTCGGACGTCCCGAACGGAACCGTCGAACAGAGGTGCACGGTCATCACGCTGGCCCGGCTGGCCGAGAACGTGGCCCGCAGGGTCGCCAAGTCGGACCGCCGGCGCACGAACGGCGCACCGCGGTAGGACGGGTACACGTCCGTGGCGCCGGCCTCCAGCAGCAGCAGCGCCAGGCGGGCGAGTCCCTGACCGAGCAGGTCCTTGTCGCGCCGCGTCAAGCGGTAGGTGACCACCGGGTCGCGGAGGCCGGGGACGGCCACGACGCGCCCGCGCCCTTCGCTGGTGATCGCCGCGTAGTACACCGCCAACCGGCGCCAGTCGGTGACCGAGTCGCGGAACCGGTCCCACGAATCGCTCAGCGCCAGCGCCACCAGCCCCGGGTTGGACGCCGATCCGCCGAACGACAGGTCGGGGGCGAACTCCTTGACCTGGTGCACGGGGACGTCGTCGGCGACGTTCACCTCGTCGTTGAAGCGGGCGGCCAGCTTCACGGTCGGGTGCACGGCGAGCGTGCGGCCGATCCCCCGGCGCAGACCGGAACGCTGCAGCAACGCCGGCGTCTGGATCGCCCCGCCGCAGACGAAGACGTCGCGGAAGTCGATCGTGTCGTGGCGGCCGTCTGCCGTCGTCAGCTCGGCGCGCACGGCCCGGCCGTCGTCGATGATCAACCGGTCGACCCGGTGTCCGGTGAGCAGCCGGGCGCCCGCCGACTCGGCCCGTGGCAGGTACGTCTCGGTCATGCTCCGCCGGCGGCCCTGCCACGCCGCCGGACCGGCCGGGTACTCCATCCACCGCGGGCTCTCGTCGTGTTGCCAGCCGAGGGCCGCAGCGCCGCGACGCAACGCCTCGCTGGCCGGCAGCTGCGCCCCGGGCACGGTCTGGACCGTCAGCTCCTTCTCCACCTCGTCGCAGATCGCGTAGACCTCCGCTGCGGCCTCGCCGGCCAGTCCCCAGCGGGCCAGCACGTCCTCGGGCGGGCGGCGGTACAGCCCGCTGTTGACCTCCGTGCCGCCGCCTGCGCAGCACCCCTCGGTGTAGGTGATGGACGGCAGCCCCAGCGCCGGTGTGACGCCGCCGGCCCGGTACTGGCGTCCCATCTGGTCGAGTGAGAACGGCACGACCTCGCCCTGGCGCACGAGCGGTCCCTCCTCGAGCACGACGACGTCACGGCCGGCCTCGGCGGCCAGCGCTGCGGTCGGCGCACCGCCGGCCCCGGAGCCGATGACGAGGACGTCCGTCTCGAGCCGGTCACTCACTGGTGCACCATCCGAGTTGGGCGACGGCTCAACCGACCGTTGCCCCCGAGGGGCACCAGTGAGCGAACGACCGTAACGATGATTCGCTCGCTCGATGACTCGCTCGCTCATTGGTGCACCATCGAGTTGGGCGACGGCTCAACCGACCGTGCCCCCGAGGGGCACCAGTGAGCGAACGACCGTAACGATGATTCGCTCGCTCGCTCATGCTGGCGAGCCGTCGGGCGCCGTGTCGGGCCACGTCTCCCACACGTAGGCGTAGGCGAGCGATCGCACCAGGCGGACGTACTCGCCGAGCACGGGCAGCGGCCGGCGGGCGGCCAGCGAAGCGACGCGCCGACCTCCGGCCAGGTGGGCGGCGGCGCCGGTGGCGGCGGCGACGAACCCGACGCCGATGCGCATTGGCGACGGCATCGCGGCGATTCGCCGGCCGGCGAAGGCGACGACCTCGGCCCGACGCTCGGCCGGCAACCCTGGGAGGTCGTGGGCCACGAGGTGATCGCTGAACTCGGCGATGGCGCGCGGGGGCGGGAGCGTCGGCATGAGCGGCGAGAGCTTACGGTCCGGCGTCATCTCGTGGATCGCGCCGCCCGCGAGCTGGCGCCGGCGTGGATCGCTAGCGTCCTGCGGTCGTGCCCCCGGTCGACGATCCCGGCTCGTCGATCCAGTCGCTGGTCGACGACATCAAGGCGCACGGCGTGCGCCGGGTCCACGTCCTGGCGTGGCGGGATCTGGACGATCCGGACGCCGGCGGCTCGGAGGTCCACGCCGACGAGTTCATGCGCCGGTGGGCCGCTGCCGGCCTGGACATCGTGCACCGCACGTCGGCGGCGCGCGGTCAGCCGGCCGAGGACCGCCGCAACGGCTACGCCGTGGTCCGCCGGGGGAGCCGGTACTCGGTGTTCCCGCGCACGATGGTGTCCGAGCTGGCCGGGCGCATGGGCCGCTCGGACGCACTGGTCGAGATCTGGAACGGCGTGCCGTGGTTCTCACCGGTCTGGTACCGCCGGCCGCACCTGATGATCCTCCACCACGTCCACGGGCCGATGTGGGACCAGCTGATGCCGGCACCGCTGGCCGGGGCCGGCCGGTTCCTCGAGAAGCGGCTGGCCCCGCCCTTCTACCGCCGCACGGAGACGGTGACGCCGTCGGCGGCGACGCGCGACGAGCTGCTGGAGCTCGGATTCCGCCCAGCGATGGTGACGGCGGTCGACAACGGCGTCGACCCGTTCTTCTCACCCGGTGGTGAGCGCACGCCCTACCCGTCGATCGTCGCCGTCGCCCGCATGGCCCCCGTCAAGCGCTTCGGGCTGCTGCTGGAGGCGGCGCTGGAGGCGCGGCGGCGCGTCCCCGACCTGCGCCTGCGGTTGATCGGTGACGGGCCCGAACGCGACGACCTGCGGCGGTGGATCGCCGACCGCGACGCGGGCGCCTGGATCGAGCTGCCAGGCCACCTCGACCGGGAGGGGCTGCGTGACGAGTACCGCCGAGCGTGGGTCGTCGCCAGCGCCTCGCTGGCCGAGGGGTGGGGCCTGTCACTGACCGAGGGTGCCGCCTGCGCCACGCCCGCCGTGGCGACCGACATCCGCGGGCACCGGTGCTCGGTCGTCAACGGGACGACCGGGCTGCTGGCCGATCCGGCCGACCTCGGTGCGGCGCTGGCCACCGTGCTCTCGGACGACGCGCTGCGCCAGCGGCTGGCGTCGGACGCGCTGGCGCGAGCGCAAACGCTGACCTGGGATGCCTCGGCACTCGGGGTGCTGCGGGTGTTCCATCGCGCCGTGAAGAGCCGTCGGGCGGCCAGAGGTCGCCACTAGCCTGCGCGGGATGCGCGTCGTCGTGGTCTTGCCGACCTACAACGAGCGCGAGAACGTCCAGCGCATGCTCACCGCGGTGCGCACCGAGGTCCCCGACGCCGACGTCCTGGTGGTCGACGACAACAGCCCGGACGGCACGGCGATCCTGGTTGAAGAGACGGCCTCTGACCTCGGCCAGATCAAGCTGCTGCGCCGGCCGGGCAAGCAGGGTCTCGGCAGCGCCTACCGGCAGGGGTTCGCGATGGCCCTCGACGAGGACTACGACGTGATCGTCTCGATGGACGTCGACTTCTCGCACGACCCAACGGTGCTGCCGGACCTGCTGGCGCTGATCGACGCCGGCGCCGACGCGGTGATCGGCAGCCGGTACGTGCCGGGAGGCGCGACCGTCGACTGGCCGCTGCACCGCCGTGTGCTCTCCCGCCTCGGCAACCGGTACACGTCGTTCGTGCTCGGGCTGCAGGTGCGCGACTGCACCTCGGGCTACCGCGCCTATCGGGCCGATGCCCTGCGGGCGATCGAGCCGGCCACGACGGCGGCCGAGGGGTACGCCTTCCTGACCGAGCTGGTCCGCCGGCTCGTGCGCCACGATCGCCGGGTCATGGAGACCCCGATCGTGTTCACCGATCGGCGGTACGGCCGGTCGAAGATGTCGGGGCGGATCGTCGTCGAGTCGATGCTGCTGGTCACGCGCTGGGCGCTGCGCGACCTCGTGACGATGCATCGACAGCCGGCGGGCTGATCGGCCCCCGTGGGCGCCGGCGCAGGCGTTCGCCGATGGGGGAGTAGCGCACGATGCACACGAGGGCGCGGAAGCCGTCGCGCCACCCGATCTTCTTGCCCTCGGCGTACGTGCGCCCGGCGTAGGCCACGCCGACCTCGTAGATCCGCCACCGGCCCCGGGCGACCTTGGCCGTGATCTCGGGCTCGATGCCGAAGCGGTCCTCCTCGAGGTCGAGCCCCTGGATGACCTCGCGGCGGAAGGCCTTGTAGCACGTCTCCATGTCGGTGAGGTTGAGGTCGGTGAACATGTTGGACAGCAGGGTCAGCATCCGGTTGCCGAGCGAGTGCCAGAAGTACAGGACGCGGTGCGGGCGACCCGAGAGGAACCGGGAGCCGAAGACGACGTCGGCGTCACCGGACTCCAACGGCTCGAGCATCGTGGAGTACTCCGCCGGGTCGTACTCCAGGTCGGCGTCCTGGACGATGACGTAGTCGGCGCTGGCCGCGGCGAAGCCCGTGCGCAACGCGGCGCCCTTGCCGGCGTTGCGCTCGTGCAGCAGGATCTGCAGCCGCGGGTCGTCGAGCGTGGCCAGCAGCTGGCGCGTGCCGTCCGTCGACCCGTCGTCGACCAGCACCACCTCGGCCACCCACGGCGAGGCCAGCACCTTGTCGACGACCTCCAGCACGGTCGCCCGCTCGTTGAAGCACGGCACGACCACCGACAGGCACCGGCGGGCGGTGTCGTCGCTCACAGGATCGCTCGCTCGGTCGTGCAACCCTCGCGCCCACTGCTCACGGGATGGCTCCGAAGACGCCGTAGAGCGCCGTCAGGGCGGTCAGGCCGGCGCCGCACGTGACGAGGATCAGGTCCCAGACGGCGCGGTCGCGGCGCGGCCACCACGCGGCGGCGCAGATGAACAGCGGGAACGCCGTGAACAGGAAGCGGGGCCGAGCGGTGACCGTGGCCGGCAGCAGCATCAGCCCGATGACGACGACGCAGTAGGTGACCATCGGCCACGGCAGCCGCTTGCGCCACAGGCACCACAGCCCGACCCCCAGGGCGATCAGCGACGCCGCGGTGAGGGCGTCGGTGGGCGAGGCCAGCGGGTGGGTGAGGAAGCTGAGGGTGTTGCTGATCGCCGTGGCGCCGAAGCTCGTGCCCTCCCGCCATGCCTCGCGCTGCACTCGCCACCAGGGCGTCGACTCGCCGGTGTGCGCGCTGAGCCACACCTGGAAGGCGATGAAGCCGATCGGGGCGAGGAGCGGGGCCACGATCGACCACCAGTCACGGCGGCGGTAGATGGCGATGCCGGCGGCGACGGCGCACGCCGCGACGAGCGCCACGCCGTTCGGGCGTGTCGCCGTGGCCAGGGCGGCGACGATGCCGGCGAGGAGCCAACGCTCCTCGAGCAGGCACCACAGGCACACCGCGGCGAGCACGATGAGGAGCGCCTCGGCGTAGGCGAACGACAGGACGAAGCTGCCCGGGAACACGGCGAACAGGACCATCGCCCGTTCTGCGACCTCGGCGTCGAACAGCCGCCGGGCCAGGACGCCGACGAGGAGGACCGCCGCCACGGCGAGGACGAAGTTCAGGGCGAGGGCGGCGAACACGTCGCCACCCGGGAGCACGGCGTCGAGCCCCCGCACCAGGTTCGGGTAGAGCGGGAAGAAGGCGGCGCGCGCTTCCTGCTGCTCGTAGGTGATGTCCGGCGGGATCGACCGTGGATAGCCCTCGCGGACGATGCGCAGGTACCAGTTGCCGTCCCACTGCGTCAGCACCCTCGTGACCAGGTTGAGGGGCGATCCGGGGATGGGCTCGCCGTCCCGGTTGGCGTCGACGGTGATCTGGCTGGCCCGCACGGCGGCGCCGGCCAGGACGCAGAGGCGGGACACCACGAAGGCGCACAGCCCGACGAGCATGGCACGGTGCCAGGCCGCCCGGTCGTCGGATGGGATCACCGCTTCGGTCGTCGGCTGGGCGTCGTCCGGACGCGGTTGCGACACACTCTGAGCAGGAGTGATCGTCATTCCCGCCGTCGCCTGGACATCCGGGGCAAGGTACCAGCCGCCTCCGGCGGTCGGGCGTTCACGGCGCTGGAGGTCACCATGCCCATGCCGTCACCACCGGTGCATCGGCAGGATCCGGCGGCGCGGTCCGAACGCCGGCGGTCGCCGCCCGGCGATGGTGAGGAGCCGCAGGACACGACCGCGCTGCCCGACGTAGGGGGCGAGCAGCGCGAGCATGCGGTCGTCGTCGGCGCGCGCTTCGCCGGCCAGGTTCCAGGCGACCACGTTGGGCAGGTGGTAGTCACCGACCGGGACGGCATCGTCGTCGCCGCACACCGGGCCGAGCACCGACCCGATCGTCCACTGCCCGATGCCGGGGACGAGGGCCAGCTTGGCCGCCAGCTGGTCGACCGGGAGGCTCACCCAGTCCCACAGCCGGTCGGCGAGCCGGCCGACCTCGGCGAGGGGGCGGGCTCGCTTGGCTTCGATGCCGAGCGGGTGGAACCACCACGCCGGCCGGCGGGTGAGGCGCTGCGGGTCGGGCGGCAGCCGCAGGGCCCGGTCCGGGCCGGGCGCGACCGGTCCGAGCTCGAGGCACAGGCGCCGCCACTGCCGCACGGCCTCACCGCCCGTGATCCGCTGGGCCAGGATCGTCGGCAGCAGGGCGTGGTACAGGTCGCCGCTGGCACCGGTGCGCACCCCACGGTGGACGTGGGCGGCCCGGGCGATCACGTCGTGGTGGGCGGGGAGGTCCGCTGGCAGCCGGTCGGCGCCGGTCATCGCCACGGCGGCCCGGGCGGCGTGGTCCGCCCCGGGACCCCAGGCATCGACGGCGAAGGTCGACTGGGCCCAGTCGAGGCGCACCGTGGCCGGTCCGTCGGGCGTCCAGCTGGCCCGGGTGATGGACGTCGCGGTGAGCTGCGTCGTCGGGTCGGCGCCGCCGTGGCGGTACCAGCCGAGCGAGCGCCGCACGTCGAGCAGGGGGGCCTCGACGAGCGTCACGGCGCGGAACGTACCAGCGGGGTGTCATCGACCACCGTGACCGTCACTCCAGGACGACGCGCACGCCGAGCAGGCGTACCGGCCGCTCGAGATCGAAGCGGGCGAGCACCCGCCGGGCGCCGGCGACGACGACGGCGACCTCGCTCGTCGGTTCCTGGAGCTTGCCGATCTTCGTGCGGGTGAAGAACGTCGCCGTCCGCACCTTCACCGCGACGTGGGTGACCCGTCGCCCGTCGGCGATCACGCTCTCGGCGACGGCCGTCGCCAGCCGGTCCACCTGCATGCCGATCTCGGCCGGATCGACGAGGTCGCGGACGAACGTCTCCTCCTGGCTGCGGCCCTTGGCGACGTACGCCGCGCCGGACACCGGAGCGTCGTCGCCACCGAGGCCGAGCACCTTGAGGTGCGGCCCGATCGTCGGGCCGAACGCTGCCGCCAGCGTGTGCTCATCGGCGCGCGCCAGCTCGACGACCGTGTGGATGCCGAGCTCGGCCAGGCGGTGCTCGGTGCGGCCCCCGACGCCCCAGAGCGCGGTGACGGGCCGGTGGCCCATGGTCGGGATCCACTCCCGGCGGGTGAGCACGGCGATGCCTCCCGGCTTGGCGAAGCCGGTGGCCGTCTTGGCCTGCAGCTTCGTCTCGCCGATGCCGACGGCGCAGCTCAGGCCGGTCTCGGCGCGCACCGCCGCCCGGAGGTCGGCGGCGAAACGCTCTGGATCCTCCGTGGGCGCGCCGACGAAGGCCTCGTCCCACCCCCACACCTCGACGATGGCGCCGGGCTGGGCGCGCAGTGTCGCCATCACTCGCTCCGACGAGGCGTCGTAGGCGGCACGGTCGGAGGGGAGGAACACGGCGCCGGGGCACCGGCGCGCCGCCGTCGACAGCGGCATCCCCGAACGCACCCCGAACGCCCGGGCCTCGTACGAGGCTGTCGCCACGACCTGGCGGGGTCGGGTCGGGTCGCCGTCACCGCCGACGACGACGGGCCGGCCGGCCAGCTCCGGCCGCCGGAGCACCTCCACGGCCGCCAGGAACTGGTCGAGGTCGACGTGCAGGATCCACGCCGGGGGCGATCCGATCAGATCCGCTCCAGGGCATCCCCGTCGAACAGCGGAGTGATGTCGTAGGCGTCGGCGTCGGCGTCGAGCTCCTCGCCACCCGGAGCGTCGAGCGGCCCGGTCGCCGCTTCGACGATGGGCGCCAGCAGGGTGGCGTCGCTCGTGGTGTTGAGGAACCGCTGCTCGTCGGCGAGCACGAAACGCACGGCCCGGGCGATGGCACCCGGATCGCGCAACGGCTCGTACCAGCTGAACCGCGGCGCCGTCGCATCATCGGCGGGCCAGCGCCGCCGAGCGATCGACTTGATGGTCTGCACGGCGACCTGCTGGTCGGCGCAGCGTTCGAGCAGCAGTTCGACGTCGGCGGCGTAGCCCGGATCCTGCAGCAGCGACCAGTTGTACGGCAGCAGCACGGCGTCGAACGGGAAGCGCTCCAGCGACGCCAGGTGCATGTGGGCGATGCGCGTGCCGTGGCCCGTCACCCCGATGAACCGTACGAGCCCCTCGTCACGGGCACGCGCCAGGGCCTCGACGGCGCCGCCCGGACCGTGGGCGACGTGCCACTCGTCCTCTTCCACGAGGCAGTGCAACTGGATCATGTCCACCTGGTCGACGCCCATGCGCTGCAGCGAGCGCTCCAGCTCCGTCCGCGCCGCGTCGCCCGTGCGTTCACCGGTCTTGGTGGCGAGGAAGACCGACGCCCGGTGCGCGGCCAGCCACGGCTGGAGCCGGTCCTCAGAGGCGCCGTACGAGGCGGCGGTATCGATGTGGTTGATGCCCCACGCAGCGACCTGGGCCATCGTCGTATCGGCCCGCTCCTGGCTCATCCCGCCGAGGGCGGCGGCGCCGAAGATCACCCGGGTCGACTCGTGTCCCGTCCGGCCGAACGGTCTGGTGGGCAGCTGTCGGTCCATGGGCGGACCGTACCGCACCGGTTTCGACGACAGATCTGACGCCGGTTCGTTCTCACCCGCGGGAGGGGGCGGCGTCCTCGAGTGGCTGCCGCTTGACGTCGACGGCGACCAGTGATTGCTCGACCGGATGGTGGCAGGCGAGGAAGTGCCCGGGGGCCCACTCGCGCAGCTCGGGCTCGGTCGTCGTGCAGTCTTCCTGGGCGTTCGGGCAGCGCGGGTGGAACCGGCACCCCGGCGGCGGGAGCACGGGCGACGGTGGCTCTCCGATGACGTCGACCATCGCCGTCGTGTGCTCGGGGTCCGGCACTGGGATCGACGCCAGCAGCACGTTCGTGTACGGGTGGCCCGGCCGCGAGTAGAGCTCGTCGCTCGGCGCGACCTCGCACAGCTTGCCCAGGTACATCACGGCGACGCGGTCGCTGATGTTCTTGACCACCGCCAGGTCGTGGGCGATGAAGATCATGGTCAAGCCGTGGCGTCCCTTGAGGTCCTCCAGCAGGTTGAGCACCTGAGCCTGCACGCTGACGTCGAGTGCCGACACCGGCTCGTCGCAGATGATCAGGCTCGGGTCGAGCACGAGGGACCGGGCGATCGAGATGCGCTGGCACTGGCCGCCCGAGAACTGGTGGGCCTGGCTCTCGGCGGCGCGGGTCGGGTCGATGCCGACCTCCTCGAGCGTCTTGTCGACCAGGGTCGAGCGGTCCTGGCCCGATCCCCGTTTCCAGATCGTCAGCGGCTCCATCACGATGTCGCGCACCTTGCGCCGCGGGTTGAGCGACGAGATCGGGTCCTGGAAGATCATCTGCATGCGCGTGCGGGCCTCACGCATGTCGTTGCCGGACATCTTCGTGAGGTCCCGGCCTTCGAACTCGACCTTGCCCCTGGTCGGGCGGGGGAGCTGCATGATCGCCCGGCCGGTCGTGCTCTTGCCGCACCCGGACTCACCGACGAGGCCGAGGGTCTCCCCGCGCCGCACGTCCAGGCTGATGCCAGTCACGGCGTTGACGACGAGGCCCGTGCGACCGACGGGGAACTCGACGACGAGGTCCTCGACGCGCAACAAGACGTCGTCGGTGTCGCGGAGGTGGGCCTTGCCGGTGCCGGCCATCAGGACACGTCCTCGAACGTCTGCACGTCGGTGGGTGCACCGGCTGGAGCGTCGACGGGGCCCGGCGCGTCGTCGAGCTCGCGACGGCGCTCGTGGTACTCGGGCGAGCCGACCGGGTACCAGCAGGCGTACAGGTGATCAGGGGTGTCGGCCGGGATCAGCGGCGGTGCCTCGACGTGGCAACGATCCCGGGCGTACCGGCAGCGCGGCGAGAACGGGCAGCCCTTGGGCGGGTTGACGAGGTCCGGTGGTCGGCCGGGGATCGTCGTCAAGCGGGAGTGCGACGGCTGTTCGAGCTTGGGGATGCTGGACATCAGCGCCTCGGTGTACGGCATCTTCATCCGCGCGAACAGGGTGGAGGTCGATGCCTTCTCGACCAGCTTCCCGCCGTACATCACGGCGATCTCGTCGGTGTGCCCGGCGACCACGCCGAGGTCGTGGGTGACGAGGATCAGCTGACATGTTGCGCTCTCGTCGCTGCTCCTCGATCAGGTCGAGGATCTGCGACTGCACGGTCACGTCGAGGGCAGTGGTGGGCTCGTCGGCGAACAGCAGCGACGGGCCGCAGGCGAGGGCGATGGCGATCATCACACGCTGGCGCATGCCGCCCGACAATTCGTGGGGGTACTGGTTGAGACGCCGGCCGGCCTCGGGGATGCGCACGTCCTTGAGCAGCCGCTCGGCCGTCGCTCGGGCGTCGCCTCGGCTCTCCTCGAGGTGGGTGCGCAGCGGCTCGGCGATCTGCTTGCCGATCTTCATCAGCGGGTTCAGCGACGTCATCGGGTCCTGGAAGATCATCGACATCTCCTGGCCCCAGATGTGGCGCATCTGCTTGGGCTTGAGGTCGATCATCTCCTGGCCGGCGAACTTGATGGACCCGGTGCGCTCGACGCTCTTCCCAGTGAGCAGGCCCATCACCGACCGCGACAGGACCGTCTTGCCCGAACCGGACTCGCCCACGATGCCGAGCGCCTTGCCGCGATCGATGGTGAAGCTGACGTCGTCGACGGCGCGCACCAGGCCGCGCGGCGTGCGGAACGATGTCGACAGGTTGGTGACCTCGAGCAGCACCCCCGATTCCGGGCGGCCGGAGGCCTGGGTCCGGCGGGTGCCCCGCCCCGTTCGAGCCCCGGACTCGGACGGGCTGTTGTCGTCGCTGGCCGGCGTCACAGTGCCGCCTCCCGGATGTCGAAGCGACGGGCCACCCGGTCCCCGATCAGGTTGAACGACAGCACGGTAAAGAACAGCATCAGGCACGGGAACAACGTGGCCCACCATGCGGTGTCGATGCGGTCGCGGTTCTCGGCCACCATCAGCCCCCATGAGGCCTCGGGTGGGCTGACGCTGTAGCCGAGGAAGGCCAGCCCGGCCTCGGCTCCGAGGATCACGGCGACACCGGTGAACAGCACCGACGAAAGCACGGGCACGACGTTCGGCAGGATCTCCCGGAACAGCACTCGAGGGGTCTTGGCGCCGAGGCTGCGGGCGGCCAGCACGTACTCCCGCTCGGACAGGCTGAGGGTTTGGGCCCGCACGATGCGCGAGATCGGAGCGATCGAGAGCGCGGCGAACACGAACGTGATGGCCCAGGCGTTGCTCAACCATCCGAACCCGAAACCGAAGATCTCGGTGTCGCTCTCGCGCAACGTTGTGGCCCGACCGACGATGACGGCGGCGAAGATCACCGCCGGGATGGCGAGCGCCGCATCGACGAAGACCGCGATCACCCGGTCGGTCCCGCCCCGCCGGTAGCCGGCGAGCATGCCGATGGCGGTGCCGAAGATCAGCCCGATGACGATGCTGGCGGTGCAGATGATCAGCGAGATGCGGGCGCCATAGATGCAGCGGGCGAAGACGTCACGCCCGTTGCGGTCGCTGCCGAACCAGAAGTCGGCGCCCGGTCCGAAGGCGTAATCGCCGGCGCCGCTGACCGGCGTGGTGGGGAGGCGGATGAACGGCAGGTAGTCGGCGAAGACAGCGAGGAACACCAGCACGAGCAGCCACAGCACGCCGAAGTACAGGCCGAGTGGCGGCAGCCGCCATCGTCTGCTCACCTCCGTCTGGGTGGCCAGGCCGACGGGATCGATGGTGGCCGCGGCTGTGGTCGCCGCGGTGGGAACGATTTCGGTCATCTCGTCACCTCGCTCACCCCAGGGACCGGGCCAGCCGGATGCGTGGGTCCACCACCGAGTAGAGCAGGTCGACGATGAGGTTGGCCACGACCACGAAGACGGCGAGGACCACGGCGATGAACTGGATCACCAGCAGGTCGTTCGCTTGGATGGCGAAGATCAGCCGCTCGCCGATGCCCTTGGGCCCGAAGAACTGTTCGACGACCAGCGTGCCGCCGATCAGCGCCGCCATCTGCAGGGCCACGCTGGTCATCAGCGACAGGATCGACATGCGCAGGGCGTGGACCCACAGCACCCGGCGCGGCGAGATACCCTTCGACCGGGACATGTTGATGGCATCGCTCTGCAGGGTGAGGATCATGTCGGCCCGCAGCAGCCGGCTCCAGATCGCACCGAGGCCGACGCCCAGCGTCAAGGCCGGGATGAAGAAGTTCTGGAAGTGGGCGACGGGATCGGTCCACGGCGCCACGTAGGTCGACCGGCCGACGGTCGGGAAGTCGAAGATCCACCAGTCGACCCGCGTGACGACGAGGAACAGCAGCAGGACGGCCACGATCAGCGGCGCCATCGAGATCACGGCGAACGACCCGAGGTTGCCGATGCGATCGAGTGCTCGATCGCGCCGGTAGGCGCTGTAGACGCCCAGCGGGACGGCGATCACCAGCCCAATGAAGATGGACCAGAAGACGATGAACACGGTTGTCGGCATGCGCTGCTGGAACATCTCGACGTTGTCTTGGCTGGCCACGTACGAACGGCCCCAGTCACCGGTGAGGAGGTCCTTCAGCCAGTGGACGTACTGCACGGGGAGCGGATCGTCCAGGTACGGGTAGTCCTGCTTGACCTGCTCGATCTGGGCCTCGCTGACGGCCCCGCCCGCGAGGTCGCGGGCGGGGTCGGTCGAGCCAAGCCTGGTCGCCACCATGATCGAGAACGTCACGATGATGAAGACCAGGACGAAGTGCAGCAGCCGCTGGCCGATGTAGCGCATGCCGGTGACGGACGCTGCTACTCGGCGACGTACACGGTGTCCAGCCAGACCTGGCCGGGGAAGCCGGCCCCGTCCTGGGCGAAGCCGCCGTCGGGCAGCGGGCTGCGGCCGATGTTCTGCACGCTCGGCTGCATGTGGATGCCCCACTGCACCGAGTAGGTCGGCAGTGTCCAGCACTCGCTGGCGAACCGGCGGTTGATGTCCTGAGCCAGCGCCGTGCGCTCCTCGTCATCCTCGGTCTCGCGGACTTGGTCGAGCAGGTCGTTGATCACCGGGTCGTTGAGGCGCCCGAAGTTCAATGAAACGTCGCCGTCCGCCGTCTCCTTGCCGAAGGCGTCGGAGGCGAAGCCGTGCCACCAGAAGTTCTGGTTGTCGGCGAAGCTGGCCGGCGTGGTTGCGCCAACCGAAGGCGAACCTGGAAGTCCGGCGAACCGAGCAGGGCGTTGGTGATCAGCACCGACTGCTCGATCGTCGCGATGTTCACGTCGACGCCGATCTCACTCCACTTCTGCAGGAAGTAGTCGGCCGCCGCTCGGTTCGTCGTGGTCGGTGTCGTCGAGTAGACGATCGTCACGGGGCCGTTGGCCGCCTCGTAGGCCTCGATCGCTGCTGCGGCAGCAGCCGGGTCATAGCCGAGGAGCGCCGTTCTCGCCGGGCTCGAGGTAGCCGTCCTGGCCCGGCGTGAACAACTGGTCCGTCGGGGGGGCGTACCCGCCGTAGATGACGTTGACGAAGTCTTGCTTGTCGATCGCTTGGTTGAGCGCGCAGCGCACCTCCTTGCTCTGCAGCACCGGCTGGGTCAGGTGGAACATGAGGTAGGCGGTCTCGGTCCGCACGTTCTGCAGGAGCGTGGTGACGGCGGGTTCTCGCTCAGCGGGCCGACCACGCTGGGGTCGGAGGTTGCGATGAGGTCGACGTCACCTGACAGGAGCGCCTGCTGGCGGGTCTGGCTGTCGACGATGACGCGGAACTCGATCTCGTCGAGGTAGGGCAGCTGGTTGCCGGCCTCGTCCTGGCGCCAGTAGTTGGGGTTCTTGGTCGACCCGCATGCGGTCGCCGACGCAGGTACTCCTGGACGATGAAGGGGCCCGTGCCGACGGGCTGCGTCTCCAGTGCCGGGTCGGCGTCGGCGGCGGCCAACCACGTCGGCGAGGCCATGAAGGCCGCTTGTCCGGTGAGGTAGTACGGGAAGAGGTACCAGGACACCGGCTGGTTGATGTCGCCGTTCTTGCCGGTGGCGATGGTGAACGTGTAGTCGTCGAGCTTCTCCATGACGACGGTGTTGTCGGGGTTCTTGGCGATGTCCTTGAGGGCGCCGGCGGGGATGAGGCCGAAGAACGCGCGGTTGATGTTCTCCATCGCCGGCGTCCGCGTTGAGCGGCGTGCCGTCCGTGAACGAGATCCCTTCGCGGACCTTGATCGTCCACACCGTGGCGTCTTCGTTGGGCTCGATGCTCTCGCCCAGGTAGCCCTGGATCTCGAGGTTCTGGTCTTGAATGAACAGCGGCTCGAGGAACGTGCGGGCGCGCATCTGGCAGTACGAGTCGCACTGCACCTTGGCCGGTGTCCACGGAGAGCCGACCTCGGCCTCGCCGGCGACGACCAACCGGCCGCCGATCACGGGGTCGCCCTCCGGCGCCGGCAGCGTCGCCTGGACTACCTCGTCGGCCGGTGGGCTGTCCTCGGCCGTCGTCTCGGTCGAGCCCTCGGTGGTCTCGTCCGTGGTCTCCTCGGTGGTCCCCTCGGTGGTCCCCTCGTCGGGCGTCGTGGCGTCGTCGCCTCGGTCGTCTCCTCGGGGGTGGTGCCGTCGTCCGGCGTCGTCTCCTCGCCGCCGGCCGTCGTGGTGGGGGCCGCGCCCGCCACCGTCGGCGGCGCGCCGAGCGACGTCGGCGTGGTGGCCTCGCCGCCGCTCACGGCGGCGTCGTCCTTCTTGTCCGAGCAGGCGGCGGCGACGAGCCCGAGGCTGAGCACGACGGCCCCCGCCTTGGTCCACCGCTGCCGGTTGGCTGATCGTGCTGTCCGCACATGTCCCCCTTGAGTCGTCATCGGTCGTCCCGATCGGTCCGCCGGACCGAACGTTAGGTCCCCGCGAGTCGTGACCCCGGTCACGACCGAACCGATGGTAGCCATGCCTTGCAGGCGGCCGAGAAATCGGCTCGCCGTGCGCCGCTACCGTCGTGCCGCATGCCGGCCGACCGCTTGCGACCCCGTTCCGATGACGCCGTGGTCCGGGCGATGCGCGTCGAGCAGCCGCTCGATCTGTCCGATCACGACACGTCGGAGACGTTCGGCTGGGACAAAGCGGAGGCCAAGGAGGCGCTCGGCCCGGAGGTCGAGCAGTTGGCCGAGTTGCAGAAGCGACTCTTCGCCCAACGTCGTCACGCGTTGCTCGTGGTGCTCCAGGCGATGGATGCCGCCGGCAAGGACGGCGTCGTCCGCTCCGTGTTCACGGGCATCAACCCCGCCGGCGTGGGGGTGCACAGCTTCGGCGTACCGAGCGAGGAGGAGTCGGAGCACGACTTCCTGTGGAGGGTCCACCAGGTGTGCCCGCGCCGCGGCACCATCGGTGTGTTCAACCGGAGCCACTACGAAGACGTGCTCGTGGTGCGCGTCAAGGAGCTGGTGCCGCCCGAGCGCTGGCAGGCGCGCTACGAGCTGATCCGCCGCTTCGAGACGGGCCTCGTCGCGGAGGACACGGCGATCATCAAGTTGTTCCTCCACATCTCGGCCGACGAGCAGCGCCAGCGGCTGCAGGATCGCCTCGACTCGCCCGACGAACGGTGGAAGTTCCGCCTCGGCGATCTCGACGACCGCGCTCGCTGGGACGACTTCATGGCCGCCTACCACGACGCACTGGAACGCACCTCGACGGGAGACGCGCCGTGGTACGTGGTGCCTGGCGACCGCAAGTGGGTGCGCGACCTCGCCGTGGCCAAGATCCTGCGCCACCACTTGAGCGCCATCGACCCGCAGTATCCGGAGCCGGAGGACGACCTCTCCGGCCTCGTCGTCCCGTAGAACCCATCCGAGGGTTTCCTGCATCGGAGGGTTTGCTGAGGGGAAGCCCCTCAGCAAACCCTCCGATGACGTGGTCCGGGCGGGTCCCGAGGGCGCGTTCGTACACTTCCGGCGATGCCCGTACTGACCCCGACGTCGCTCGACGAGGCGCTGGCCGCGCTCGCCGACGTGCCGACGGCCATGGTGCTGGCCGGCGGCACGGACGTGATGGTGGAGGTCAACGAGTCGCGGCTGGCCGTGGCCGACGACCGGAGCGTGCTGTCGGTGCGCCGGCTGCCCGAACTGCGCGGCTGGGTCCATGACCCTGCGTCGGGCGCGTTGCGCCTCGGCGCAGCCGTGACGTACGCCGAGTTGGAGCGCCCGCCGCTGGCCGCGCTCGTCCCGGCGCTCGCGCAGGCAGCACGCACCGTCGGCTCGCCGCAGATCCGCAACGCCGCCACCATCGGGGGCAACCTGGCCACGTGCTCTCCGGCGGGCGACGGACTGCCCGTCCTCGCCGCGCTGGACGCCGTCGTCGAGGTCCGCTCGGCGACCGCAGGCCGTGACGTGCCGATCGCCGAGTTCATGGTCGGCGTCAAGCGCACGGCGCTGCAGCCCGGTGAGCTGATCACGGCGGTGACCGTGCCGGTGCTCGACGGCTGGCAGGGCTACGCCAAGGTTGGCATCCGCAACGCGATGGTCATCGCCATCGCCAGCGCTTGCCTGGCCGTCGACCGGCCCAGCCGATCGGTGCGATTGGCCCTCGGCTCGGTCGCCCCGACCGTGGTGCGGGCGGGCGACGCCGAGGCTCATGCGGCGCGCATCGTCGACTGGGAATCGGGATCGATCGCTGCCGACGACGCGTTGCGGGCCGGTGAGCTGGCGGCCGCGGCGAGCAGCCCGATCGACGACCACCGGGCCACCGCCGCCTACCGCCGGCGGGCCGTCGAGATCCTCACCCGCCGCCTTCTCCAGCGAGCGTTCCCGGGAGCGCCGGCGTGAGCGAGGCCTACCGGTTGCACGTCAACGGCCGGTCTCACGACGTGGCCGACTCGTGGGTCGGGGAGAGCCTGCTGTTCGTGCTGCGCGAGCGGCTCGGGCTGCTCGGCGCGAAGGGTGCCTGCGAGCAGGGAGAGTGCGGGTCGTGCACGGTGCTCGTCGACGGCGAGCTGGTCTGTTCGTGCCTCGTGATGGCGGCCAGCGCCGTGGACCAGCCGATCACGACCATCGAAGGACTCGCCGAGCCGGGCGCGCCGACGGACGTGCAGCGGGCCTTCGTGGAGGCCGGGGCCGTGCAGTGCGGCTTCTGCACCCCCGGGCTGATCGTCGCGGTCCACGCCCTGCTCGATCGGGAACCGCAGCCGACCGTCACCGAGATCCGCGAAGAGCTGTCCGGCAACATCTGCCGCTGCACCGGCTACGGCCGGATCATCGATGCCGTCCAGCGCGTCGCCACCGAACGCGCCGCGGCGCCCGGAGCCGACCGGTGACGCTCACCCAACAGCCCCCCGATCAGCGCGTCGGCCTCGGCCGGCTGGGGGACTCACCGATCCGGCCCGACGGCATCCCGAAGGCCCAGGGCACGTTCGCCTTCTCCTCCGACCTGCCGATCGCCGGCGCGGCGTGGGGAGCGACGCTGCGCTCGCCCCATCCGTACGCCCGGGTGCGCAGCCTCGATGCCAGCGCGGCCTGGGACGTGCCCGGTGTCGCCGCCGTCATCACTGCCGACGACGTCCCCGGTCAGGAGACCTACGGGCTCATCGCCGCCGACCAACCGGTGTTCGCTCGTGACGTGGTGCGCTACGTCGGCGAGCCGGTGGCCGCCGTGGCCGCCGACCACCCCGAGACCTGTCGCCGCGCGTTGGCGGCAATCCGCGTCGACTACGACGTGCTCGAGCCGTTGCTCGACGCCGAGGCGGCCACGGACCCGACCACGGCGCCGATCCACCCTGGCGGCAACGTGTTGCGCCACCAGCGCATCGTCGCCGGGGACCCGCAGGCCGCCGGCGAGGTGGTGGTCGAGGGGACGTACGAGCTGGGCATGCAGGACCAGGCGTTCCTCGGCCTCGAAGCGGCGGTGGCCGTTCCCGCCGACGACGGCCGCAGCGTCGATCTGCACGTCGCCACCCAGTGGCTGCACGAGGACCGCAAGCAGATCGCCGCGTGTCTCGACCTGCCGGAGGACGCCGTCCGCCTCGTCCTCGGCGGCGTCGGCGGCGCGTTCGGGGCGCGCGAGGACATCAGCCTGCAGGTCCACACATGCCTGCTCGCGCTGCGCCTCGGACGGCCGGTGCGGATGGCCTACGACCGCGCCGAGAGCTTCCTCGGCCACGTGCACCGCCACCCGGCGTCGATCTGGATGCGCCACCACGCCACGGCCGCCGGCGAGTTGGTCAAGATCGAGGCCCGCTTCCTCCTCGACGGCGGGGCCTACGCATCGACGTCGGCGGCGGTCCTGCTGAACGCCATCACCCACACCCAGGGCCCCTACCGCTGCGCCAACGCGGTCGTCGAGGGGTGGGCGGTGCGCACCAACCACCTGCCGTGCGGGGCCATGCGTGGCTTCGGCGTCGTCCAGGCCTGCTTCGCCCACGAGGGGCAGATGGACCGGCTCGCCGCGGCCTGCGGGCTGGACCCCGTCGAGCTGCGGCTGCGCAACGCCATGGTCACGGGCGACCGGCTGATCACGGGCCAGGTGGTGGAGAACGTGGCCCCGGTGGCCCGTTGCATCCGGGAGACGGCGGCGCTCCCGCTGCCGGACGCACCGATCGGAAGTGCGCCGGACGGTGACGACGACGATCCGATGCGACGGCCGGGCGGCGCCGGGCTGACGGCCGACGTCGGCGACGTCCGCCGCGGCATCGGGTGGGGTGTCTCGATCAAGAACCTCATGTACTCCGAGGGGTTCGACGACTACTCCACGGCCCGCTGTCGGCTCGTCGACGGCGTGGCAACCCTGAAGTTCGCCACGTCGGAGGTCGGTCAGGGCTTCGTCACCATCGCCCAGCAGATCGCCCGCAGCGTCCTCGGCGTCGACGTCGTGCTGCTCGACCCGATCGACACCACGATCGGGTCGGCCGGGTCGACGTCCGCCTCGCGCCAGACCTGGATGAGCGGCGGCGCCGTGAACGCAGCGTGTCGGGCGGTGCGCCAGCGGTTGCTCGAAACTGTCGCCGCCGAACGCGGCGTCGACGTCGACCGTCTGGCGATCGACGGCACAGAGATCGTCGATCAGGTCGACTCGTGGCGCACGACGGTCGGCGACGCCGCCCCCGGCGTGTCGTTCGACGAGACCGTCGAGTTCCACCACCGTCCGACCGAGGAGCTCGACGAGGACGGCCAGGGCAACTGCCACACCGCGTTCGCCTTCGTCGCCCACCGGGCCGTCGTCGACGTCGATGCCGAGCTGGGACTCGTCAAGGTCGTCCAGGTGGCGACGGCGCAGGACGTCGGCCGGGCCCTCAACCCGCTGGCCGTCATCGGGCAGATCGAGGGGGGCATCTCCCAAGGCCTCGGCCTGGCGGTGATGGAGGAGATCCTCCAGGTCGACGGCGTGGTGCGCAACGCCAGCTTCACCGACTACCTGCTGCCGACGTTCCTCGACATGCCTGACGTGCTGGCGACGCTTGGTCGAGGAGCCAGACCCGCTGGCGCCGCTCGGGGCCAAGGGTGCCGGCGAGCCGCCGTGCATCTCCGTGACGCCGGCGATCGTCGCCGCCATCCGCGACGCGCTCGCCCAGTTCGACGCCGAGCGCGGTCGCACGGACCGCCCCCCGCTGGCGAGGGTCCCCGTGCGCCCCGCCGACATCGCCCTGTAGCGGGGTGTGCCGACGGGCGGAGCCGAGCCGAGGATCGAACTGGGCGCCGATCTCGCCAGCACCTGGCGACGATCGCGCCCAGATCTTGCCTGGCCCAGACGTCGCCCAGATCGAGGGCGTTCACGCGTTCCTCACGCGTGGACGGCGTGCTCCACGTCGCTCACACGTCGCCGATGGGACGGTGAGCGCCATGAGCGAAACCGCCGACGTCACCGACTACCACGCCATCCACACCTGCCTGCGCCGTGGCGGGCGAGCAATCGCCGAGGCCGTCGGAACGCTCGACGTCTCCGATCGCCGTCGCGTCGACGCGCTGCAGCGCTACTGGGCGGGGTACGCCAACGAGGTGCTGTCGCACCACACCATCGAGGACGACATCTTCTTCCCGGCGCTCGTGGAACGAGTTCCCGTCGCCGCCGATCACCTCGGCCGCATCGACGAGGAGCATCACCTGCTCGACGAGCTGATGGCCGAGGGCCACGCCGCCCTGGCCGGTGTCGTCGAGGGTGCCGCCACCGATCGGGCGGCGCACGTGCTCGGCCACCTGGACGTCATGATGAACCGGCACCTCGATTTCGAGGACGCTGAGCTGCTGCCGCTCTTCGCCAGCCGCTTCCAGCAGGACGAGTACGACCTCCTGCACCAGCGAGCGATCAAGTCGCTGGGCTTCGGCAAGGCGACGTTGTTCGCCATCCCGTTCATCGGCTCGTGGCTCGACGACGACATGCGCGATCAGATGTTCGGCACCGCCCCGCTGCCGTTCAAGGTGCTGTACCGGGTGACTCGGCGCGGGCACGAGCGCCTGGCCGCCCTCGCCCTCGGCGCCGCCCGCCACCACGCCGGCGCCCCCCTCGAGCTCGTGCGCTGACCGCCCTCGGTCGCCGAACCGAGCAGCCGCCGGCGCGGATAGGTTCGGAGCCGATGGCCGATGAGCGCGAGATCATGAGCTGGCCGGACTTCGGGACGGCGTCGCGCGAGATCGCCCACCTGGTCGTCGACGACGGGTACGAGCCGGACATGATCCTGGCCATTGCCCGCGGCGGCCTGCTGATCGGTGGTGCCCTCGGCTACGCGCTCTCCGTGAAGAACGTGTACACGATGAACGTCGAGTTCTACGTCGGCGTCGACGAACGACTCGAGGTGCCGCGCATCCTGCCGCCCGCTCCCGACTTCGTCGACCTCCACGACGCCCGGATCCTCATCGCCGACGACGTCGCGGACACGGGTCACACCTTGCGCAGCGTGCAGCAGTTCTGTGCCGGCAAGGTTGGCGAGGTGCGCACGGCGGTGCTCTACGAGAAGCCGCACTCCGTCGTCCAGTGCGACTACGTGTGGAAGCGCACCGCACTGTGGATCAACTTCCCGTGGAGCGACAAGGGCCCCGTCGCCAAGCGGGAGTGGGCCGTCAAGGACGCCTGAGTCGCGCCGTCGTCCAGATCGGTGCGGCGACGGCCGCGCTACGCCGCCGGCTGGGGGATCGCCGTGAGCCGGGCTTGCAGGGCCTTGGGGGGCACGACACCGAGCAGGCGCCCGCCGCGCCACACCGTGACGACCGGGCGCAACGGGTTGAGCTTCGGCAGCACCGACGCCAGCTCGTCGTCGGGGTCGGCCTGGGCGAGGCGGTTGAACGGGGCCATCAGCGACGTCAGCATCACCCACGGGCGCTGCTCGGCCGGCACCGCCCACAGCTGGTCCTCCAGCACCAGGCCGCCGAGCTCACCGTCGTCGGTGCGCACGGCGACGGCACCCGCTCCACCGAGGCGCGAGCGCTGCCAGATCATCGAGTCGGCGTCCATGTCCGCGTCGGTCTCGGCGATCCCGAACCAGGTGAGGTCGCGGACCTTCAGCCCGTCGAGCCGCTCGCTGACGTCGGCCATCGAGATCTCGGCGCGGGCGTTGACGGCGATGAAGAAGCCGGTGATGGCGATGAAGAGGCCCGGTCGACCACTGAAGGTCAGCGAGAAGCCCAGCGCAACGAGTCCCCACCCGATGACGCGGCCGGACTGCCCGGCCTCGCGCATCGCCCGGTAGCGGTTGCCGTGGCGCGACCAGCGCACGGCCCGCACGACGCGGCCGCCGTCGAGCGGCGCGCCGGGCAACAGGTTGAACACGGCGAGCACGCCGTTGATGACGCCGAGCCAGCCCAGCACCTCGACCACCGAGCGAGGGCCGTCGGCGGCGTTCAGGAGCAGCGCCGCGCCATACGCGAGCGCACCGATGGCCAAGCTGGCCAGGGGTCCGGCGGCGGCGATCCATCCCTCGGCGCGCGGGGTCGTCGGATCGCGCTCCAATCGGGCCAGACCGCCGAGCGCCCACAGGTCGATCGACGTGGTTCCGACGCCGTAGTGACGGGCGACGTAGGCATGGGCCAGCTCGTGGGCGAGGATCGACACGAAGAAGGCGACGACGCCGATCGTGGCGGCAGCGATGCCGAGCTCGTCGGCCAGGCCCCAGCCGATCAACAGAGCGACGATGAACGCGCTCCAGTGGATCTTCATCGTCGCGCCGGCGAGCCGGCCGAAGGAGAGCGATCCTGTGAGCATCGTGGGTCGAGGACGAACGCTACCTGGCCGGCCCGCTCCAAGGGTGAGACCTGGGTGTGAGCGAGCGTCCGGGCCGACCGCACACGGGACCGTCCGAGTGTGCGAGCGAACAGGACGGGGTGTGAGCGAGCGTCCGGGCCGACCGCACACGGGACCGTCCGAGTGTGCGAGCGAACAGGACGGGGTGTGAGCGAGCGTCCGGGCCGACCGCACACGGGACCGTCCGAGGTGCGAGCGAACGGGCTGGGTGTGAGCGAGCGTCCGGGCCGACCGCACACGGACAGCGAGTGTGCGAGCGAACAGGCTGAAACCTCGAGGGTAGGTTCGGCGCCGTGTCCGCCCGCCGCTTCGCCGAGTTGCGGGCGCCCGAGGTGGCGCAGCGCCTCACGGCGCGCAGCGTGCTGTTGCAGCCGCTCGGCGCCATCGAGCAGCACGGTCCGCACCTCCCGTTGCACACCGATCTCCTGATCGCCGATCGCGTCGCCGAGGCGGCCGTCGAACGGGTGGGCGACGAGCTCGACGTCTGGCTGCTCCCACCGCTGGCCTACACCAAGTCCAACGAGCATGCGTGGGCGCCGGGAACGATCTGGCTGTCGGCGACCACGTTGCTCGCCGTGCTCGACGACATCGGGCGCAGCATCGCCATGACGCCGGCCCGGCGGCTCGTGTTCCTCAACGGCCACGGCGGCAACAGCGCACTGGTCAACGTCGCCAACCGTGAGCTGCGGCTACGCCATGGCTTGATGACGTTCCTCACCCACCCGGGCGTCCCGCCGGACCAGGGCGGCTCGTCGCCCGCCGCTGAGCTCGGCATGGGCGTCCATGCTGGCACCGACGAGACCTCGCTGATGCTCCACCTCGCACCCGACCTCGTCGATCTCGCCTCGGCCGAACGTCGGGTGCCCGAACACCTCGCCGCCAACACGTACGCCCGCTTCGGTGGCGCCGTGTCGTTCGGATGGCTGTCCAGCGACTTCGCCGACGACGGCGTGATCGGTGATCCGACGGCAGCCACGGCCGAACGCGGCGCGCAGCTCTTCGCCGGCGCCGTCGAGGCCTGCTGCGCGGCGCTGGCGGAGATCGCCGCCTTCGAGTTCCGGGGATGAGCGGCGGCGACCAGCTTCCGCTGCGCGTCGACGGGGATCGCCTGTGGCGGCGGATCGTCGAGCTGGGCGAGGTCGGCGCGGTCGCCGGGCCGAACGGTGAGGAGGGCTGCTGCCGGCTGGCGTTGACCGACGCCGACCGCGCCGGGCGGGACCTGGTCGTCGGCTGGATGGACGACCTCGGGCTCGCCGTGACCATCGATGCCATCGGCAACGTCGTCGCCGTCCGCGCCGGGACCGACCCCGCCGCAGCACCAGTGATGACCGGCTCGCACATCGACACCGTCGCCACCGGCGGGCGGTTCGACGGCAACCTTGGAGTGCTCGCCGGCCTCGAGGTGGTCGAGACGCTGGAGCAACACGGGATCGCCACCACCAGACCGATCGCCGTGGCCTTCTTCACCGACGAGGAAGGCGCCCGGTTCGCCCCCGACATGCTCGGGAGCCTCGTCTTCTCCGGCGGCATGGCGCTCGAGGAGGCGCTCGACGTGACGGCCGTCGACGACGGCGCCCGGCTCGGTGACGAGCTGGCCCGCATCGGCTACGCCGGGTCGGTGCCGTGCCCGACCGCGGTGGCACCCCACGCCTACGTGGAGCTGCACATCGAGCAGGGACCGATCCTCGAGGAGGAAGGGATCACGATCGGGGTGGTCGAGGGGGTCCAGGGGATCTCGTGGACCGAGCTCACGATCAGCGGGCGTTCGGCCCACGCCGGGACGACGCCGCTGCGGCTGCGCCGCGACCCGTTGCTCGTCGCCGCTCAGTTGACCGTGTTCGTCCGCCGACTTGCCGAGGAGCTCGGCGGGGCCCAGGTGGCGACGGTGGGCCGCTTCGAGGCCCGCCCGAACCTCGTCAACGTCGTCGCCGCTTCGGTCACCATGACCGTCGACCTCCGCAACACCGACGACGACGACTTGCGGCGGGCCGAGCGGGCGCTGGCCGACGAGATCGAACGGGTCGCCGCCGCCGATGGCGTCACGGTGGCGACCCGCACGCTGGCCCGGTTCGCGCCCGTCGACTTCGATCCGGCGTCGGTCGACCTCGTCGAGGCCACGGCCCGGCGGCTCGGCCACACGACGCGCCGGATGCCGAGCGGCGCCGGCCACGACGCGCAGATGCTCGCTCGGATCTGCCCGGCGGCGATGATCTTCACCCCGAGCGTCGGCGGCCTGTCGCACAACCTGGGCGAGCACACGCACCCCGCCGACGTCGCCGCCGGTGCCGACGTCCTCCTGAATGCCCTCCTGACGCTGGCCGGCTGACGGGTCAGCGCTCCACGACGCGACCTCCACGGATGACGATGCGGTCGTGCGGGGCGAACGCGATCGCCTCACGCACGTTCGCCGCCGGGGCCGCCAGCAGGTCGGCCGGTTGACCCGGCGCGACCGACGTCGGCGGCCGGCCGAGCGCGCATCGGGCCCCGTCGGTCACCGACGTCCAGGCGTCCGGTGCCGACAGGTGGGCGCCGATCATCATCAGCGCCGCGGTGTCGAACGGATCCCCCCGCCCGAGCGGGTTGAACGGGTCCTGCAGGTTGTCGGCCCCACCGGCGACGACCGCCCCGGCCGCCCGCAGCGCGCCGACGGCGGTGATCCCGCGCGGCATCGCCTGATCCTGGCCGCGCCCCTGGAGGATGAGGTTGGTCCCCGGGAGGGCGACGACGACGATCCCGGCCTCGGCGACGGCTTCGGCGACCTCCCGCTGGCGGGCCGGTGACTTCATCCCGAGGCTGACGCAGTGGCTCGCCGTGACGGGGTGGGGGAACCCGGTGGCGACCACCAGCTCGGCCAGCTCCGACAGCCCGTCGACGTCCTCGTCCAGCGTCTCATCGGTGTGCAGATCGACCGGCAGCTCGTGGTCGGCGGCGATCGCCAGCAGGACCTCGGTCGCCGGCCGGGTGCCGCCGGGGTCCAGGTGCGGGCACCCGCCGACCACGTCGGCGCCCATCGCCAACGCCTCGAGCAGGAGGGCCCGCTGCTCGGCGCCGGCGGCACCCGCCGTCGGCCAGCCGCACAGCGACACGATCTGCACGTCGATCAGGTCGGCGACACGCCGGCGCACCTCGATCAGGGCCTCGATGCTGCGCAAGCCGTGGTCGGTTGTCGTGTCGGCGTGCGAGCGGACGGCGCCGAACCCGTTGTGGGCGAGCAGCCGGGCCGCCCGCTCGGCTCGCTCGATCGTCTCCTCGACCGACAGCTCGGATCGGTAGGCGACCATGCCGTCGATGGCGCCGTACAGGTCACCCGACCGGTTCGGGACCAGCTCGGCGAGGAACGCCTTGTCGAGGTGAGCGTGTGGCTCGACGGCCGCCGGCGACAGGACGTGGCCGGCGAGGTCGAGGCGCTCGTCGTCCGCGCTCGGCGGTGTCGAGCCGGCCGGCCCGACGTCGACGATCACGTCGTCGGCGATCCGCACGTCGGCCACCGACCCATCGAGCAGCGTCGCTCCACCGAGCACCAGATCGCCCATCCCGTGAAGGTAGACGGGCCGGCACGACGCGTGCCGCTGTCGTAGCCTTGGCGCCATGACGCTGCAGCTGGGTGCGTTCTTCTTCGGTGGCGTCGAGCTGGACGACGCCGGCGCCGGACCGCCGGCGCCGACCGATCGGCGCTGCAGCAACGAACAGGTGTGGAAGGCGACGACGGACTACGTGTCGTCGGCCCAGGAGGCCGAGCGCCTCGGCTACGACTCGTTCTGGACGACCGAGCACCACTTCCAGTACGAGGGCTACGAGGTCATTCCCAACGGCATCCAGATCTCCACGTGGATCGCCGCTCACACGGAGCGCCTGCGCCTCGGCACGATGTTCAACGTCGTCCCGCAGTGGAATCCGATGCGCCTGGCCGAGGACTTCTCGACGCTGCACAACCTGTCCGGCGGTCGGGGGATCCTCGGCGTCGGCCGCGGCACCGTGCCGCGCGAAGTGCTCCACCTCAACGACAAGGGCGTGTCGATCGGCTCGCACGACAACCCCGAGCAAGCCGCCGACGACGATCGCAACCGCCGGGTCTTCGAGGAGTCGATGGAGATCGTCCGGCGCGCCTTGTCGCAGGAGACGTTCGAGTTCCAGGGCGAGTTCTTCCAGATCCCGGTGCCGGGTATCCCCGATCGGGGCGCCACCGTGCAGACCCTGTCGCTCGTGCCCCGCCCGCTGTACCCGTACGAGATCTGGCAGGCGGTGACCAGCCCGCCGACGCTCGAGCAGGTGCCCGTCCACGGGCACGGGGCCGTGTTCTGGAACCAGCACTACCGGTTCATCCAACGATTCTGGGAGACGTACGGCGACCGGTACGCCACTGCCCACGGCGTCGAGCTGGAGCCCCACGACAAGCGGATGCTCGTCATCTCCGTGCGCATCGAGGACAGCCACGAGAAGGCAATCGAGACGGCCACCCCCGGCCACGACGAGTTCTGGAAGTTCCTCGGGCCGTACGGCTGGAGCCGCGGGTACATGGGCGCCGACGGCAAGCCGGCCCCACCCGGGCTGATCCCGACGCTGCAGGAGTCGATCGACAACAAGACGATCCTCGTCGGCACACCGCAGGACGTCGCCGAGGGCGTCGCCTTCTACCGCGACCTGCTCGGCCTGCGGCACCTCACCATCTTCCCCCACCTGCTCGGGGACCCGTACAAGAAGGCCGACGAGCAGATGGCTCGCTTCATGGAAGAGGTCGTCCCCCTGGTGGGCTGACGGTGGCGTGGCGGCGGTGCCGCCATCGTTCGATCGGGGCGGTCAGCACCGTGATGGCCATGGCGCCCATCCCGAGGCCGGGGATCGTGACGGCGAGGACCAGCGCCACGGACATCATCAGGGTGATGGTGAGGCCCTCGATGGCCTGCGGCGGATCGTTGCGATCGGCGTGGACCTCGGTCGCGATCTGCATCGTGTACACGAGCAGCATGAGGCTGGCGCTGACCAGGACCAGCGTGCCGATGTAGATGGCGTAGACCAGCGTGTCGTTGTCGTCGTTGGTGCCGGCGAGCTGAGTCGGCAGGGGGAGGAACACGATCGTCAGCAGCCACAGCATGTTGGCGACGATCATCAGGGTCGTGTAGCCCGTGACCCGCTCGAAGATCTGGTGGTGGACGAACCAGAACCGGGCGATGACGACGAAGCTGAGGACGAAGGCGAGCAGCGACCCGGCCTCGTCGGAGAACGTCTGACGGATGTCGCGGCCGGCACCGTCGGCGAACTGGTCGACGACCGGGAGGATGAGCAGCGAGATGGCGATGGCGACGACGGCATCGCTGAAGAAGATGATGCGCTCGAAGCCGCGCTCGCTCCTGGTCACGCCTGACACGTCGGACACCAATACAACTTGCGCGCCGCCAGCAGCTGCATCCTGATCGGCGTCCCGTCGATCCGGCAGGGCAACCCGTGGCGGCGGTAGACGTAGTGGGCGTCCTCCCAGCGCACCGGGCTGCGCCGGCGCGATCGATCGACCGGCTCGGTGGTGACGATCCTCCCCGAGCGAACCCCGGCCCGCATGAGGGAGACGAGGTCCGACCACACCGGCCTCCAGGTGGCGGCGTCGACCTCGCGACCGCACTGGTACGGGTCGAGGCGATGGCGGAACAGGAGCTCGGCGCGGTACACGTTGCCGATCCCCGCCACCACCTGCTGGTCCATCAGCAGGCCGGCCAGCGGGGCCCGGCTGCGGCGGATCCGCTCGAAGGCCCGGTCACCGTCCGCACCGGGACGCAGCGGGTCGGGACCGAGCCGGGCGATGATGGCGTCGACCTCCGACGGCGAGACGACCTCGCACGCCGTCGGACCCCGCAGGTCCGTCCAGCCGGACTCGGCGATCCAGCGCATCCGCAGCGCGCCGCGCACCGGCGGCGGCTCCCCGGTCCCGGACGCGAACTTGCCGTAGAGCCCGAGGTGGACGTGCACGATGCGGTCCCCGAAGGCGGCGAAGAGGTGCTTGCCGTAGGCCGTCACGCCGTCGAGCACGCGGCCGTCGACGAGGTCGGCGGCGAAACGGCCCTGGGGGCTGGTGACGGCGATCGTCCGGCCGGCGAACTGGCGCTGCTGGTCGCGGGCCAACCGGTGCAGCGTGTGACCCTCCGGCACGGTTACTGACCGGCGGCGCTGCCGATGCGGGCGCGCGGGTCGGCAGCGGCGGCGAACGTGCCGAGCGGGTCGACGGTGATGACGTGGGCGTGACCGAACCCGGAGTCGAAGGCCGGTCCGTCGAGCACGGCGTGACCGCGCGCGGTGAGGCCGTCGCGCCACGCCGGCGGGGCGTGACCCTCGACGACGACGGATGGCGGGCGGTCGCCGGTCCAGGTGTCGAACCCCGTCGACGGTCCGCGCAGCAGCCACCGTCCGGCACCGACCGCGGCCGCCGGCGAGGCCGACCCGGCGAACAGGCGGGCGACCAGCTGGAGGAGGATCTGGGGCTGGCCGTCGCCGCCCATCGAACCGAACACGGCCACCAGATCGCCATCGCGCGTGGCCATCGCCGGGCACAGCGTGTGCGGCGGGCGACGTCCCGGCCGGTACTCGGCGGCGTGGCCCGGCTGCAGCGTGAACCCGAGGCCGCGGTTGTGCAGGTTGATGCCCGTCGTCGGCTCGACCAGCCCGCTGCCGAAGCCCGAGGCGTTCGATTGGATCAGGCTGACCGCCATGCCGGTGTCGTCGGCCGTGCAGAGGTACGTGGTGTCGCCGGTCGCCGTCGGTGGCCGCCGTTGGCTGGCCCGTCCGGGGTCGACCAGCCCGGCCCGCCCGGCGATGGTCTCCACCAGCACGTCACCGTCGGCGCCTTCGTGGAGCAGCTCGGGGCGGTCGAACCCGGCCGCCGTGGCCATCTCGACCAGGAGGTGGGCCCACTGCGGATCATCCGCGTCGTCGGGCAGCCCGATCTCGTCGGCCAGACGGGCGGCGCCGAGCGTCAGGTAGCCCTGCGAGTTCGGTCCGATGGTGGTGAGCTCGACGCCGAACGCCGTCGTCGTCAACGGCTCGACCCAGTCGGCCTGGACCCGGGCCAGGTCGTCGGCCGAGAACTCCCCGGCACCCAGCTCGAGCAGCCCCTCACCGAACGCGCCCTCGTAGAACGCGGCGCGCCCGCCGGCGACGATCGCCTGCAAGGCGAGCGCCACGCCGGGACGAGTGACGGGCGCGCCGGGCCGGGTCGCTTGGTCGGCCAGCTCGGCCAGGTTGCGCCGGGCGTCTTCGTCGGCGAGGAGCAACGATCCGACGAGCAACGGGCTGGCCGGGAAGCCGGAGGCGGCGAGGCGGATCGCCGGGCGCAGCAGGTCGGCCAGCTCGAGCACCCCGAAGCGTCGGTGCAACGCCATCCACCCGTCGACGCAGCCCGGGACGGTCACGGTACGCACGTCGTGGCGCATCGGCATCGCCGAGTGGCCGGCGCCCCGCAGCGCGTCGGGATCGGCGCCGCTCCCGGCCCGTCCGGTGGCGTTGAGGGCGTGCAGCTCGCCGTCGGGGGCACGGACGAGGGCGAACAGGTCACCACCCAGCCCGCACAGATGCGGTCCCGTCACGGCAATGGCGGCGTTGGCGGCGATGGCGCCGTCGACGGCGTTGCCGCCGAGCGCGAACGCCGTCATGGCGGCCTGCGTGGCCAGCTGGTCGGCGGACGCGGCGACGGCCCGCAGCGAGCGCACGGAGCTCACAGGCGGGCCGCCGGTCACGACGCCCGACCCTACTGAGGCCGATGGACCTACCCTCCGGCGACGTGACACGGCGCGACGAGCCCGCCACTCGAGGTGCGGTGGTGGGCGTGATGGCGGGCGGGGCGCTCGTCGTCATCGTCGGCTCGCTGCTGCCGTGGCTGCGCACCGGTGGGCGGCGCCGTCACAGCTACGACCTGTTCGAGCTGGTGGAGCGGCTCGGGTTCGCGCCGGGGAGCGTCGCCGCAGCGGCGCTGCGCTGGTGGCCCGTGGTGCCCCTATTCGCCGTGGGTGCCGCCGTCGCCGTGGGATGGGGCTTGCTCCGCATCGGCGGCTTCCTCGGGATCGGCGCGGCGATCTACGCCGGGGGGACAGCGCTCGTCGTGATCTTGGCGCCGTCCGGCCGCGCGATCGACCCACAGTTCGGCGCCGTCGTCACGGCCGTCGGCGGCCTGCTGCTCCTCGTCGGCGGCGTGGCCGCGCTGATGCTCGGGTTCCGCGAGCCGATCAGGTCGAGACGCCCAGCGCCGCCCTGAGCCCGTCGAGGTCGGCGGCGCCGAAGACGACCCGGTTGCGTGTCGCCACGTAGACGAGGTCGAGGTCGATCCCCGCGTCGGCCACGTCGCGGGTCAGGTCGGCGAGCACGCCCGGGCGGTCGTCGACTTCGACGACGACCACCTCGCGCTCGCGGGTCACGCCCATCTGGGTGATCGACAGGGCGTGGCGTGCGGCGTCGGCGTGCGGGACGAGGATGTGCAGCTCGGCCGTCGTCGCCGCGCCGACGCAGGTCGCGGCGGCGATGTTCACGCCAGCATCGCTGATCGCCCGCGCCACTCGCGCCAACGCCCCAGGCTCGTTGTCGATCTCGATCACCAAGTCCTTGGGCATCGGCAGCGCCTCCTCGTCGTGTGCATCCTCCTGCCCGCCGGCTGGCGACCGCAAGCCGGGTTCAGGGACGGTCGCGCCACTGCCCCCGTTCGAGCAGGACGTCGCGCAGCACGGCCGGACGATCGGTCATGATCCCGTCGACGCCGAGGTCGAGCAACCGACGCATCTCGACGGCGTCGTCGATCGTCCAGACGTGCACGGACAGCCCCATCGCGTGAGCCCGTCGCAGGAAGCCGCCGGTGACGATCGGTAGGACCCAGTGGCGCACCGGGACCTGGACGGCCATCGGACCGGCGCGGGGCAGGCGCACGAGCTGCAGTGCGGTGTCCAGTGAGCCGGTGCTCGTGCACAGCGCCGGTCCCAGCCGGCGGCGGGCCCGCTTCAGGCGCCCGCTGCTGAAGGAACCGATCAGCACCCGGTCGAGCACGTCCAGGCGCTCGACGAGGACGGCCAGCGGCTCGAGCGCGGCTTCCTCCTTGCAGTCGATGTTGATCCGTGCCGTGGGCCACGTCGTCAACAGCTCCTCGAGGCGAGGGATGGGCTCGCGCCCGTCGACGCGGGCCGCCGCCACGTCCTGCCAGGCGAGCTGCGAGATGTGTCCTGGCCGTCCGCACGTCCGCTGCAGGTCGTCGTCGTGGAAGGCCACCACGATGCCGTCGGCGGTGACGTGGACGTCGGTCTCCAGGTACGTGAAGCCGAGGTCGATGGCGTTCTGGAACGCCGGCATCGTGTTCTCCGGTGCCTCGCTGGCCCCTCCGCGATGGGCGAAGGCGATCGGGCCCGGCCAGTCGAGGAAGGGGTGCACGGCCCCGCCGCTGCCCGCCACGGGCACCAGTATGGTCGGCGGCATGAGCGTCACCCCGCTGCCCCTGGCCGGAGAGCGGTTCACGGGAACGGAGTCGGCCGCCGTCGCCTCGCCGTACGACGGCCACGAGATCGGGCGGGTCCCGGTGTGCGGTCCCGACGACGTCGACCGCGCCGTGGCTGCGGCGCGTCAGGCGCTGGCCGGTGGGCCGCTGCCGGCGTGGAAGCGCGCCGAGGTGCTCGACACCGCAGCCGTGCTGCTGGGCGAGCGCCGGGACCACTTCGCCCGGATCATCGCCGAGGAGGCCGCCAAGCCCATGAAGACGGCGCGTGCCGAGGCCGAGCGGGCCGTCGGCACCATGCGCTTCGCCGCCGCAGAGGCGCGCACGCTCGGGGGCGACGTCGTGCCGCTCGACGCACTTGCGGCCGGCGAGGGCAAGGTCGGGTTCACGATCCGCGTCCCGATCGGCGTCGTCGGCGCCATCAGCCCGTTCAACTTCCCGCTCAACCTGGTGGCCCACAAGGTGGCGCCGGCCATCGCCGCCGGCTGCCCGGTGGTCCTCAAGCCGGCCAGCCAGACGCCGTTCAGCGCCATCGCGCTGGCCGACCTGCTGATCGACGACTGCGGGCTGCCGGCTGAGTGGCTGCACGTCGTCACCGGCGGCGGGTCGACCGTCGGCAACGCCATCGTCGACCACCCCGACATCGCCATGATCACGTTCACCGGCTCGCCCGAGGTCGGATGGGGGATCCGTGGGCGGGCGGCGCGCAAGAAGGTCGGGCTGGAGCTCGGCAACAACGCGCCGATCATCATCGAAGCCGATAGCGACTGGCCCGGCGCGGCGGCGAAGATCAAGGTCGCCGGGTTCTCCCACGCCGGGCAGAGCTGCATCTCGACCCAGCGGATCCTCGTCGAGCGCTCGATCCACGACGAGTTCGTCGACCGGCTGGTGAAGGAGGTGTCGTCGTTGACCGTCGGCGATCCGCTGGACGACGAGACCGACGTGTCGGCGTTGATCTCTGCGGGGGAGCGCGACCGGGTCAAGGAGTGGATCGACGAGGCCGTCGCCCAGGGCGCTGAGGTGGCGATCGGCGGGGAGGTCGACGACCGTGGGGTGATCGCGCCGACCGTGCTGACCGGCGTCGCCCCGGACATGAAGGTCTGCGCGCAGGAGGTGTTCGGACCCGTCGTGGCCGTGGCCGCCTACGGCGGGCTCGACGAGGCGTTGCGTCTGGCCAACGACACGCGCTACGGGCTGCAGGCGGCGATCTACACGAACCACCTCGGCCACGCCATGAAGGCGTTCCGGACGCTCGACTTCGGCGGCGTGCTGGTCAACGAGGTGCCCACGTGGCGGGCCGACCAGCAGCCGTACGGCGGCGTGCGCGACAGCGGCAACACCCGCGAGGGCCCGCACTACGCCGTGCGCGAGATGACCGAACTGCGCATGGTCATCCTCTCCCCGTGATCCGCTGACGAGGATCCGGTACGGGAATCCGTACCGATCGCGGCGCCAAACGTCTGGCATCGTTGGAGATGGACTGGTGGCGACGCCCGCTCGGCGACCTGGTCGGCGGCCGGCGGGTGATCCTGGCCGGAGGCCCGGCGGCCGGATGGACGCCGATGATCCCCGTGCTCCGTGAGCTCGGCGCGACGGACGTGCTGGTGGCGGCGACGCAAGGGATCGGTGCCGGGCCGCAGCCGGACTGTCGGGTCGTCGCCGCCGACGTCGACCGGGGCCCTGATCTCATGGCCCATCTGCATGCCTCGTTGGCGATGATGGCCGACCCGCCACCCGTTCTGGTCGATGCCGTCGAGGAGTTCGACGCCGATCGCACGGCCGTGGCGTTCGGCGTCTTTCTCGGCGAGACGCCGACGTTCGCCGGCCGCCCGCTCGTCGCCCATCGCCGCCCCGAGTGGGTGGCGCTCGAGGACAAGACCGTTGTCGACGCCCTGCTCGACCGGGCAGGCGTGACCCGGGCCGACTCGATGGTCGTTCCCGTCCAGGACGCCAGCGGGTGGTGGCGGCAGCTCGATGTCGGTGCCGGCACGGTGTGGTCCGCCGACGCCCGTGAGGGCTTCCACGGTGGCGCCGCCCGCACCCGCTGGGTGACCGACGACGACGAGGCGGCGGCGGCGACCGAGGCGTTGTCGCCGCACTGCGACTCCGTGCGGGTCATGCCCTTCCTGGACGGCATCGCCACGTCCGTGCACGGCCTCGTGCTGCCCGACGGCATCGTGGCGCTGCGCCCGGTCGAGCTGGTGACACTGCGCTTCGGCCACGAGTTGCGCTACTCCGGCTGCGCCACGTTTTGGGATCCGCCCGACGACGTCCGGGCCGAGATGCGCACCGCCGTCCGGCGGGTCGGCGAGCAGCTGCGCTCGGAGGTCGACTTCCGCGGCGCGTTCACGCTGGACGGCGTCGCGACGATCGACGGCTTCCGGCCGACCGAGGTCAACCCGCGCTTCGGCGCCGGACTGATGGTGATCACGCGGGGCCTCACGGTCCCGCTGGAGCTCGTGCTCGATCTGGTCGTGGCCGCGCACCCCCTGGCCATCCGGGCGAGCGAGCTGGAGGACCAGCTGCTGGCGGCGGCCGACGCCAACCGCAGCGGCGGCACGTGGCAGCTGCACCTCGCCACGCCGGTCGAGGTCGATGGCCGGAACGCGTGCTACCGAGACGGCGCGTGGCGTTGGGCCGGCGACGGCGAGCCGGCCGACGCCACGATTGTCGCCAAGGCCGGATACGTGCGCGCCGTCTTCCACCCCCGGCGCACTCCGGTCGGCCCTAGCGTCGGTCAGCGGGCTGTCGACCTGTGGCGCTTCGCCGACGCCGAGCTCGGCACCGGCCTCGGCCTCTTGACCGCCCCCGAGGATCTCAGCGCGGGTTGAACGACCGACGCCTCGTCAACGCCCCGCGGCCGCCCAATACTCATCCTTGAGCAAGCGCTTACAGAAGTAGAAATCACAAGAGTAACGACATGGCGACCACCACGACCCGAGGGCCGCGCCGAGCGATCGGATACGTCCGCATTAGCCGCGATCGGGAGACCGAGACCTCGACGGACACCCAGCGGTCGGCCTTCGAGGCGTACTGCACCACCCGAGGTTGGCCGCACGTCGACGTGGTCAGCGAGCCGGGGCTGGTCAATGGCGATTGCTCATCCGTTTGTCGGCGTGCGCCGAACCGACCGCTGTTCGCGGCGTCGTCTTCGAACGGCGATGGTGGCCGCCCATGACCGCTGGCAGGTTCCGGGCCACGAGGCCACCGGATGGTTGGGTGATTGGGCGAAGGGCGAACGTTGGAGTGTGCAATCGACCGTCGAGGCGGGTGGCCGGGGCCGTGCAACGGTCGCGGCGGCTGGTCGCCGAGTTCCGACCTGGTGAAGGTCTTGGTCGTGACCGACCGTCGTCGGCGGCGACGGCGCCAAACCCATTCTCGACGTCCTCGCCGACAGTTCGGAACGGGTGACGATCGTGACCATTGGCCGCCTCACCGACGTCGCTAACGCCTACCGACGTATTCCGCGGCCGCTGGGTTCGCCGGAGCGCCGACAGGCGTCCTGCCAGTCGATAGAAGTCGGTCGGCAGGCCGGCACCGACCACCAGTTCGCCGTCGAGGACGCATTCCACACCGAACTCGGTCACCGCACGTAGCTCAGGCACATTCGCGGTAATGCTGCGACCGGTACGCGTCCACACCGTGCAGCCGTCACTGTCGAGAGCGACCTGGGCGCGCCAGCCATATCCGCCTTCGGCTCCAGCACCAGTCGTCGAGCGGCCCCGCTGGTCGGCCGCTCGCGGCGAGTATACGGGGCGTGGAACGACAGCACGGCGGTACCGGATGCCCCGGGAATGCGCTCTCCTATGGCGGGTTCAGCACGACCCGCACGAGCGGGATCTCGCCGTGCAGCCAGCCCGTCACCCGGTGGTAGGTGAGCCAGACGACGCTGCCGTCCCCGGACCGGAACTCCGGATGCTCGCGTGCGGTGTAGTTCCCGAACTGTGTGCCTTTGACGGGGTCGGTCACGTCGAGATAGGTGGGCTCGGACCACGGCCCGTGCGGCGCCGGGGCGCTGCGGAGCACGAGGTCGGGACCGAACGCCTCCGAGTGGGTCATCAGGTATTTGCCGAGGTACGGGTTGAACGAGACGGACATGCCGCCCAGCCCGCCGCTCCTGTCCGTATCGTTGCCGCCGCCGAGGACGACCGGCTGCGCGGCCGCGAGGTTGGGCGACCAGCTGGTGCCGGACCAGAACGTGTACGCGACCCGTTGCCGGTAGAGGGCGTGCGGCACACGGGCCAAGAGGTACTCGGTTGTGCGTTGATCGGCGTGCAGTCGGGTTGCGTACAGGTAGATGAAGCCGCCGTCAACGAGGTTCGATGACACGAAAGACGGCTCCCCTTCGCCAAACAGCACCATTTCGTCGGTGCGGTCGAAGGTGGTGGCTCCGGGGTCCATCTCGTCGACGATCGTCGCCTGGACGGTCCACTCGGGGCCGTCGAGCAGGACCCGCTGGTAGAACACCGCGGCCCGGCCGTCGACTGTGGGCACGAGGCTGTCCGGCCAGAACACGGTCCGGTCTCCATCTTCGTCGTCGGGGATCTCGGGGGTGATCATCGGGCCGGGCGCGCCACACGCGTCGAGCGCCGATGGCCCACCTCAACGGTGGACCCTCACCTCACTTCCACCACCTCACGGGACGCGATCACCGGCGATCGTCTTGGATCAGTGCGTGTAGCTAGTCGAGCGCCGCCCTGGCGTTCGTCCACGCCGGCCGAGCTGCCGCAGGAGAGCCTCGATGCCATCGCGCTCGACGAGGAGCCGGTCGCACAGGTCCACGACGAGTTCGATCTGTGACGGCGGGAGGCCGCTGCCGATGGCGAGTGAGCGGCGGATGTCGTCCAGCTCCTGTCGCGTCACCCTTCGCACTGCCGAACCGGCGTTCGCTGCCGGCAAGAGAGACTCGCGCGGTCCTGTTGCGCTGGCGTCAGCGTTTGCGGCCGAATGCCGACACCAGCATCACCGGTACGGTGTCGCGACGGCTACAGATCGGGCACTCGGCGCTTGCGATCGCTCGGAAGACCGCTGAATTGGACGTGCCAACAATCCGTCGTTCCGCGCCCGCCCGCCGTCAAGACAGCATGCCAGTCATGCGGTATGGCGCGCGGGTCGCCGCCGCGGCGTCGTCACTTCAAGCGCTCGATCGGTCGGCTCACAGGTGCATCCGTACACCACTTGGCGTGAGAAGACCCCCCGATGCGCACTTACGGACCCTCTCGCGGATGTCGCCGCCGGCTTCCTTGACAGTTAGGGACCGGTTCGTTCGGTAGCCGCACGACTGACGGGTCTCAACATTGTTCCCGCACGACAAACGACACCTCGATGGACCAGCCTTCGCCAGCGCTGTCAAGCATGGTGATTTCGTAGGTGTAATCGCCCGCCAGGCTTACCCCTGACGGGCCGAAATCGGCGTTGTCAGCGATGAACAACGGAAAGTGACTGTGTCCTTCCACATCGAACGGAGGGCTGAGCTGATCGTCAAGTGCAGGAACATCGCCATTGAACAGGAACGGGTTGAAGACCTCCCCGTCCCGGTATGTGATGCCCTCGACATGGATGGGGAACAGTGAGTTCGGGATGATGGGACCTCTGGCGAAGTCCGGTGAGCTGCCGACCTCGTGCCTGCCAAGTGGTATCACCATCCACGCGGCAAACACACCCTCCCCGTTCGAGAACTGCTCCGGAGTGAAGCAGCGCCCACCGAGGTAGCCGCCGGCGTCTACCCCGTCGGAGAGCTCGTGTCGATACGGCGGCTCGTGCGGAGCCCCTGGGCCTACGCCGAGCTGAGGATGAGGAACATGGTTCGGAGGAGGAAGCAGGCTCAAGTTCGTGTCTCCGAACTCGGCATACCCAGTCTCCGCTGTGCCAATCGGCGCCGAAAAGACGTTGAAGTCCACCGGCTTCCAGCTCGGCTTGCCGATCCGTTCGATCTCGGCCCCGGTGCCCTTGCCGGCCTCGGCCTGGACGACCGCGGGTTGGATGAGTACAGCGCCGAGGAGGACCACACTGGTGAGCATCCACTTATGAGGTGACATGACAGTTCGCACGCGGGACCCCCAAGGTCGTCGTATAGATGAACTGTAACTCATCGGTTCAATTCGGCGTTCACCATGCACAACTCGTCGGGAACCGAACGACGCTCACGGCCAGGCTCATCGTCCCGCCTACACCCGCTGGAGTGACCCCTGGTTGACGGACACCTACCGTGAGGCGGCGAGGAGCTGTCTCGGAGGGAGTTCTGATGCCTCGACCGCATCCGCCGGAGTTCGGTCGCGGGCTGTGGAGCTGGCCCGTTTGCGGGAGAAGCCGGTCGCGCAGATCGCTGTCGATCTGGGGATCTCGGAGTCGTGTCTGCGCCGCTGGATGGATGTCGCCGACGTCGATGACGGCCGTCGGCCCGGCCTGACGACGGATGAGAAGGCGGAACTGGTTGCGTTGCGCCGCAAGAACCGGGTGCTCGAGCTGGAGGTGGAGATCCTGAAGCGGGCCGCCGCCTATTTCGCCAAGGAGAACGTCCTCCCAAAATGATCTACGCCTTCATCGTCGAGCGGTGCGCCGATCTACCTCTCGAGCAGTGTGTGCGCACGATGAAGGTGTCCAGATCGGCGTTCTACGCCTGGCGGCATGCCCAAGCGAACCCGACCCCGCGGATGCTCGCCGATGCTGACCTCGGCGACCTGGTCGTCAAGATCCATGATCAGAGCTTCGGCACCTACGGCTGACGGCGGGTGACTGCCGAGCTGCGACTCGGGCTCGGCCGGCAGGTGAACCACAAACGTGTCGAACGCCTGATGCGCGAACGCCGCCTCACTGGCGTGACCCGCCGCCGTCGGACCAAGGGGTGCACCCGCAGTCGGGCGACCGATCCCCGCTCGGACGATCTCGTGCACCGCCAGTTCCGCCCCGACCGTCGGGACCGGCTGTGGGTGCAAGACGTCACCCAGCACCGCAGCGGTGAGGGCTGGGTCTACCTCGCCGTCGTGATCGACGACTCGCTCGTCGAGACGCGGACACGACGGCCACGATCGATCTGATCCTGGTTCCGCCCGTTGTAGACCGTCTGCGCCGTGATCCCGAGCTGCGCAGCGATCTCAGCGACCGGCTTACCGGCCTCGATCAGATCGAGCACCTTGCGACGGAACGCGACCGGATACCTCCTCGGCACGATGACCTCCTCAGCATCAGTGCCCGAGATTCAAGTATCCCGACCGCGCGGACGCCGGGGCAGACCATTCGCTATCGTCGCGGCGATACACCCGGGCAGTGGCTGTTCCTTGTGTGGCTCGCCAAGAGACTCGGGGCCGACGCCAGTCAGGACCTTCGCGAATCCGGGCTGCCGAAGTCACGACGCGATGCGAGGCGCTGGTTGAAGGTCGCTGACCTCGACTGATCGCGCGTCGCGCCAGCGGCACCTCGAGGGACGCCGTTCGGACAGGAAACGCTTGAACGTCCCGTCAGCGCCGGGCGAGCAACGGCTCTGTCTGCTTGGTCCGGGCTGGGCCAGCAGATCCCAGGCCGGTGACTCGACGCGTTCGCCGCCCTCATGTGACATTGCCCGTTGCCTCCGTGGGCCACGCTGATCTCGCCGGGGGCAGCGGAGAGGCGCGGCCTGCCAAACCACGGCTGCCCCGGCTCCTCGTCAGCGAAGAGCTGTATCGAGCGGTGTGGGAGACTTGACCGATCGTTCGACTCACACGCGCAACCGCGGCTGGGCGGCTTGACCGACGGCCGACTGTCCATCCTCAAGCGGGCTGAGTGCCTCTGCTTCTCTCAAGGAAGGGGTGAATGAATGGCGGGGCGGCGGACCACAAGAACCTTTGCCTTAGCGCTCGTACCGGTCGCGCTGCTTGGCCAGTGCAGTCCGGACGGCTGTGCGCCGTCGGCGCCACCCGAACCAGCCGGAAATTATCCAACCGGTCAATGCGACAACCTGACGAGCGGCCTCCCCGGCCTCAACTCTCCTGAGTTCGTCCCAGCGAGTATCCGACAGATTGGGACCTCCGCGGGCGGACGGCCCATCTATGCCGAGTACTGGGGCGATGCCGATGCCGCCCGCGTCGTGCTAGTGATCGGTCAGATCCACGGTAACGAATGCGCGCCATCGCTCGTGGTCGAACAAGTACGTCAGAACCCTCCGTCCGACTACGGCATCTGGTTGATTCCGACGCTGAACCCCGACGGCTACGCCGCATACACGCGAACCAACGCGAACGGCATCGATCTCAACGCCGACGGCTACAACCGCTCGCAGCCGGAAACCGAAGCACTCTTGGCGTTCACCTCCGAAGTGCGACCGATCCTGTCAGTCCACGTCCACTCCCCGAACGCCTTCGCCGGATGGTACGGAACGAGCACCTACGTCGCAGGCAACCCGGACGCGTCCGGCGCGCCACTGTCCAGCGAAATCGCCCGTCAAGTCTCGACAGCCACCGGTATCGGCTATTCAGGCGCCGGGTCACGGTCGGGTACCAACTGGTTCCTGTGGCAAGGCCAACGCGCGGTGTGGCCCTCGCAAGAGTCAGTGTTGATCGAGCTCCACGCAACCACCGACCTCGAAGTTCCAACGGCCAACCCGCGTCCCGCCTCCCGATCGGTGGAAACCGTGCGTATCGAGGCGCGAGCTGTGCTGGACGCGCTCGATGCCCTCGCTGCTCGCGTCCCGTGAGGTGGTGGAAGTGAGGTGAGGGTCCACCGTTGAGGTGGGCCATCGGCGTGATCGTTGTCGTGTTCCTAGCCGGGTTCACGAAGGAGACCACACCGATGGCCCATGACGAGTTTGACCTGTCGGAGATGCTGGAGGCGGTGCGCGCCGGTGGCGACATCGACGTCATCCGACGCAGCGTGGAAATGGTGCTGCAAGCGTTGATCGACGCCGAGGCGACCGAGGTGATCGGCGCCCGCCCGCACGAACGGACCGATACTCGCACCAACCAGCGCAACGGCAGCCGGCCTCGGCTGTTGTCGACGAAGGCCGGCGACGTCGAGCTGGCGATCCCCAAGGTCCGCAAGGGCAGCTTCTTCCCGGCGGTGCTGGAGCGCCGCCGACGCATCGACTGCGCCTTGTTCGGCGTTGTCATGGAGGCGTACGTGCACGGCGTGTCGACCCGCAAGGTCGACGATCTCGTGCGCAGTCTCGGGCTGGATGCGGGGATCTCGAAGTCGGAGGTGTCACGGATCTGTTCGCTGCTCGACGAGGAGCTCGAGGCGTTCCGCACCCGCCCGCTCGGCCGCGTCGAGTTCCCCTACGTGTTCGTCGATGCCACCTTCGTCAAAGGACAGGTTCGTAGTCGGGTCGTGTCCCGGGCGATCGTGGTGGCCACCGGTGTCACCGCCAGTGGTGACCGTGAGGTCCTCGGCGACCGATCGGCCGGGAAATCCGGACTGCAAGGGCCCCGCGTGTATCAGCGAGAATGGAACTGCCGTGCCGCCATCCGGGTGCCCTACGTAGTCCACGTGTGAGCGGCTTCCACGCCGAGCGCGTGTCTGCAACGCCTTGACTGACGAGACGTGTCGTGCGCCTGCCGCTCTCGTCCGACGAGCTGAGCAGTCGCCGTGGTCACGGTGACCGATTCCTTATAACACGGCATCACGAGCCGGCATGGCTGGCGGCTCTCGGGCCGTCAAACTGCCCGTCAGCAGGACTGACGCTCACACCGCCGCACCGGCTCGCACGTGCTCAATCGGGTTCGATTCCCGGCGTCGCCTCCCGATAGTCCCTGCTCACAGCGTCCTGACGGGGCCGTGATCACAGAGTGATCACGGAACCGGAGGAACAGAGCGTGGAAGTCACGGTGAGGGTCGTCAACCGGCCCGACATCGAGTCGGACGAGTCCTTCGTCGGCGAGATGGCACTGGGTCAGTTCAACTGCTCGCGGTCGGCCTCGCGAAGGCGGCGGGCGAGGGCGGCGAGGAGCTTCTGCGCCAGCGCCGGCACTTCGTTGAGCACGGCGGCGAAGCTGGCGTCGTGGAGCACGTACAGCCGGGAGTCCCGGGCCGCCACGACCGTCGCCGAACGGGGCCCACGGTCGAGCAGCGCGAGCTCCCCGAAGTGGTCACCGATCGCCAGTTTGGCGACGGCCGCGCCGTCGTGCTCGACCGTCGCCTCACCATCGGCGATGAGATAGAAGTCGCGCCCTGGCTCCCCCTCCGTGCAGATGACGTCGCCGGCGGCGACGTCCATCGGGTTCATGACCATGGCGATGCGATCGAGCTCCGACGGGAGCAGCCCGGCAAACAACGGAACTGCCCGCATGAACTGCTGGACCTCTGACTTCGACGCCACAGCCTGACGCTAGTAGCGCCCCCTCCGACGATCGTCCGTGTCCCGTGCGTGCTCAACGACGACCGTCCGGGACTTCGTTGGACACAGCGCTTGTCAACGACGGGTCAAGGTGAGATGGATGACGCCGCTCGGTGACGAGGTCGCCTCGATGTCGTAGCGGTCCTCGACGCCCTCGACGCCGTCCCACAGGCGGACGCCACGGCCGAGCAGGATCGGCACCTGCACGACGTGCAGCGTGTCGATGAGGTTGGCGGCGAGGAAGTCGCGGATGACCGTCGGGCCACCGCCGATGCGCACGTCGAGGTCACCGGCCGCCGCTCGGGCGAGGTCGAGCGCCTCCTGCGGCGTGGCGTCGACGAAGTGGAACACGGTGCCGCCCTCCATCTCGATCGGCGGGCGTGGGTGGTGCGTGAGCACGAACACCGGCGTGTGGAACGGCGGGTTCGGCCCCCACCAGCCGCGCCACTCGTCGTCGGTGCCGACATCGCGCCACGGACCGGTCTGCACCCCGAACTTGCCCCGGCCCATGATCTCGGCGCCGAAGCCGAGGCCATGGCGTACGGCGAACGAGTGGTCGACGCCATCGGTGCCACCGGCCTCGCCGACCATCGAGTGCCAGAACCGGGTGGAGAACATCCACTCGTGCAGGCGCTCGCCGGCGTGACCGAACGGGGCGTCGAGACGTGATGCCGTCGCCGGTGCCGAACCCGTCCAGGGAGATCGAGAAGTTGTGGACACGGACCTGGGACATGGCTGCCTCCTGAGCGATGGTGATTGCGATATGCAACCGGTTGTTGCTAAGGTAACGAATGCAGTGGCAGATTGCAAGCACTTTGGAGGACCCCATGGACACCGCCCCCCGCTCGGGTTGCGCGATCAACGCTGCCGTCGAGGTGCTCGGCGACCCGTGGGCGATGCTCGTGCTGCGCGACATCATGTTCGGCGACCGCCGCCACTTCCGCGAGCTGATGGCCGGCTCCGAGGAGGGCATCGCCACCAACATCCTCGCGAGCCGCCTGAAGCAGCTCGTCGCCGCCGGACTGTTGACGCGCGACGACGCCCGTCGTGGACAGCGCGCCGCCTACACGCTGACCGAGGCGGGGGTGCAAGTGCTGCCGGTCATGGTCGCCCTCGGCAACTGGGGCCTCGCCCACCGACAAGGCGAGCACCGCCTGCGGGTCCGCGCCGAGCTGCTGCGCGACGGGGGCCCCGAGTTGGTGGCGGCGATGATGGACGAACTGCGCGAGCTCCACCTCGGCATCCCGCGTCCCGACCCGGCCGCACCGCGTGCGAGCGATCAGCTGCGCGCCGCCTACGAGACGGCGACGGCGGACAGCGCGAGCCGCGCCACGGCTGAGGGCGGTCGTCGCGAGCGGGCTGCGTCCTCGCAGCCGGAGTTGTCGCGGTCTCCTTGACGCACGGCAGCAGGCCAGCTAGGACGGCGTCGACCCAGCGGAGGTACCTGATGGACAGCAAGAAGAACGCCGCTGCGGATGCTGCCATCCTCGGGCGGATCCGTGACCTCGCTGGGGAGATCTCGGATGAGCGACGCCGTGCCGTCGTGCGCAACGTCTGTGGAGCGCTCGCGCTCAACCCGCAGCCGATCCCACCGGGAATCCTGCGCATCGTGGTCGAGGCGATCGCGCTGAACCCGCAACCGCTCCCGCCGGCTGAGGACGACGCCTGGGTCACACCGTCGCCGGGCGATCTCCAGCTCAACCCGCAGCCGATCCCGCCGGGTGTCCTTCGTACAGTGCTCGAAGTGATTGCGCTGAACCCGCAACCGCTTCCGCCGGTCGAGACTCGCTAGCCGCCCTCTCCGGGCGCGGTGCCGGTGCCGTCCGATCGCCGCGCGACCGCGTGCAGACCGCGCTGTCCGCACGAGGGACACCTCAGCCCGATCCGCTTGCCGGTCGAGGCCGCCTTGTACCGGATGCCGCCGATGTCCCAGTACGACCGGGTGTGTCCGCAGCTCGGACAGACGACCTCCCACTCCCGTGACTCCCGCTCGATCTCCGCGGCACGACCGGGCATCAACCGCATCACGAGGCGTTGGACGAGGCTGGCCATGTCAGCGTCCGAACCGCGAACGGCGCTCGCCCGTACACAGGGAAGGCACGCCGAACCGAGGCTGAGCCGGAAGCGAGGATGCGCTCATGAACTCCAAGGCCATCGGGCGACGACCACACGGACTGCACCTTCGTCGGCTCGCCGCGCTCGTCGTCGCCGTGATCGCACTGTCGGCATCGGCCATCCCGCAATCTCCGCCGACGCCGCTACCGCTGGGCCGGCCCAACCCAGAAGGCACGTCGATCTAGGGCTCGCCAGGCTCGGTGGCAGTGCCGTGGTCGATGGCCACCTCGTCCTGGAGCTCCGGCGGCATCCTCTTCACGGCCTTCCCGAACCCGGCCGCGTCTCGAGACGTGTCCCGGCCGATGATCACGATCGAGCCCTCGGAACGGACCGTCGGCTGCTCGATGTGCTCGAACGCGCCGTCCTCACCCGCCCACAGGACGACGCGCTTCTCCATCGGGCCGCGGAGGAACACGAGGGCGACCTCGACGCCAGGCGTGAATCCGGCGCCGGTCACGACGATGTCGTGGCTTCGCTCCTCCACGGCGATGGTCGGATCCGGCGGTGGGTGGCGGTGGCGGCGGGGGCTCGATCGAGATGGCTGCTTCGTCGAACGCCAGCGCGTACTGGCCCGAGTCGTGCGGGTTGTGCGGTTCGCCGTCCGAGCAGACGCTGTTCGACTCCCGAAGGCGGAACAGGCGCTGGCAGCGACTGCACCACCAGCAGTCCTCCCGGCTACCGCTCGGGTGGTCGCCGTGGTACACGCCGTAGGGGATGCTCGATCGACGGTCGTGCGGCTGGCCGTCGTGGCAGATCCCTTCGTTGAAGCGCCAGTGGAAGAGACACCCGCACTTCCAACAGTGCGCCCACTGGCCCTGAAACTCCCGGATCGAGTGCTCCGTAGGCGACCCGGTACGGACCGCCACCGCGTGTGTCGTGATCCGCTCCGTCGGCGCAGACGCCGCCGCCGGGCACGAGCACCACCCCGGCGCACTTGAAGCACCACGCCCAGCCGGACTGAAACTCCATGGTCCCCTCCCGCCGGCACGTTACTGAGTCGTCCTCCGCCCGTCTGACGGCGCGCTGGCCCCGGTCGGGACCGGGTTCAGATCTTCGGCAGGTGTTCGTAGGGCTCGGCGGTGGCCAAGGGGTCGATGCACTCCCGGAGCATGAGGCGGACGTCGTCGCCGAGGTCGTGGATGTCGACGGCCCGGTCGATGAACCGCAGCACGCTGCTGTCCCGGTCGCTGGTGTCCAGGTCGGTCTTCCAGCCCTTCGCCGGGTTGGCCCGGAACGTCCGCAGGAGGTCCCACAACGACAGGTGGTTCCGGCCGGCCGGCACGCGTCGCCCGTCGAGGCGGTGCTTCACACCGACCTCGTCGGGGTGGTCGGGGGTGCCGGGGGCTTCCGTGTCCGGCCGGTTGTCCGGGTAGGCCAAAGCGGTTCCGAACAGGTGGCTCCACCAGCCCTGGCGCTGGTCGCCGCACAGCACGCGCAGCGCGTTGCGCACGCCGTCTTCGGAGCTCTCGACCTCGGCGAGGGTGCTCAACTCGAGTCCTCGGGCGACGGCGCGGCGGTTGAGCGGCACCTCGAGCGGAGTTCCCCACAGCTCGTGCATCAGCGCGTTCGACCCCAACCGGGCGAAGCCGTGGGCGAACTCGGTGTTCGGGAAGTCCGTCAGCGCCCGCCCGCCGTAGGTGTGTTGGTCGTGCCACTCGAGCATGAACCGGTACAGCACCACGTCGGGATGCCAGGCGTCCGGCTCGTCCCGGTGCAGGTAGATCCGGCCGTTCGTACCGTTCCAGGACTTCCCGAATCCGCCGTGCGCCGGGTAGATCGCCTTGACCTCCGCAGTGGTGGGGCCGAACCAGGCATCCTCGGCCTCCAGGCGGTCGATGGCGGCGCGCAGCACGTACCAGACCAGCGCAGAGCGACGGAAGATCGCATCGCCGAGCTCGAACGACTGACCCGAGGCGATCACCTTGGTGCCGAGCGAGACCGTCGGGCCGTCCAGCTGGGCGCCCGACTTCCAGATGGTGCGCCAGTTCCTGTCGAGCACGTCGAGTGACCCGATGTCCTCGACCGTGCCGTCTTCCACCTCCAGGTCGGCGCTGTTCAGGCGGGCCCGAACACGGAAGAACCTGGTCCGGCCGTTGTTCGGCTCAGCGAGGCTGAAGTCCCCATCGGCGTCCGTGCGCGCCGTCCCCCAGTCCGTCCACGGCCCGTCCCCACCGATGTCCGATGCCGAGACCTGCACCTCGATGCCCTTGAGCGGACGGTCGTGCGAGTCGCCGTCGATCTCGCTCTCCCGGACGAGGAGCCGACCGGTGATGGTCCACACCTTGCCCTGGCCTCCGCCACCGCCACCACCGCCGGTCCCGGAGCCCGGGCGCGTCTCCACCTGCACGTCTTTGACCGTCTCCATGTCGCCACTCCTCAGCTCGGATCGTCACCACAGGTGGTCGATCGGGTTCGTCCCGAGAAGTGGTACCGAGGCGGCGCTAGCCGAGCGCTAACCGGCGGCGGGCGTCAGATCGAGCGGCGGCGGTAGCGGGACACGCCGGCCAGGCCGACACCCGCGGCGAGGACGATCCCGCCGACGACGGCGATGGTCATGGCGCTGGCAGGGCCGGTGTTCGGCTGGTTGACGACGAGCGAGCCCATCGCCTCGTCGTCCTCGTTGCTGGAGGCGACGACCGTGTACGTGCCGGGCATGTTCGGGTTGCGCAGGCTGCTCACCGCGGCGCCCTGGAGACACGTCGCCGTGGTCGTCGCGTTCGTCTCCAGGATCGTGAACTCGACGAGGTCGCCGTCCGTGCACGGGTCGTACTGCACCGAGAAGCCGGGGTCACCGACGTCGAGCTGGTCCGGCACGATCGTGAGGTTGAACCCCCCGTCATCACCGGCGTTGGCGATGCTTGCACCGACCAGTGGTGCGGCAGCGACGCAGGCGAACGCAACGAGCTTCTTCATTGGCCGGGCGTCAGATCGAGCGGCGGCGGTAGCGGGACACGCCGGCCAGGCCGACACCCGCAGCCAGGACGACCCCGCCGATGACGGCGATGGTCATGGCGCTCTCGGGGCCGGTGCTCGGCTGGCTGACGACGATCGTGCCCATCGCCTCGTCGTCCTCGTTGCTCGAGGCGACGACGGTGTACGTGCCGGGCTGGGACGGTGTGTCCAGGCTGGCCAGCGCCGCACCGTCGGTGCAGGTGGAGCTTGTCGTGGCGTTCGTCTCGAGGATCGTGAACTCGACGAGGTCGCCTTCCGTGCACGGGTCGTACTGCAGCGAGAACCCGGGGTCGCCCACGTCGAGCTGGTTCGGCAGGATCGTGAGGTTGAAGCCCCCGTCGCTGCCGGCGTGGGCGATGCCCGCGCCGACCAGCGGTGCGCCGACGAGGCAGGTGAACGCGACCAGCTTCTTCATGACAAAAGCCCCCTTGCGGCTGACGAACGGCGGGGCGACGGTAGCAGTCGACGATCGGTGCGGTGACGGATGCTCCGCCGTCGCGATCGTCGATCCGCGCTCGGCGCGGCGCGCCTGGCGTAGCGTGCAGCGGGTGTTGATCCTCGCCATCATCTTGTTCGGCATGATCGCGGGCGCCGTCGCCCAGGTGTTCCTCGGGAAGGGCTTAGCGGGAGTCGACTGGGGGATGGCGCTGATCGCCGGCATCATCGGCTCGTTCGTCGGCGGGTTGCTGTTCAGCCTGATCGCCGGGGACGGGATCAAGCTGCGGCCCAGCGGGATCATCGGCTCGCTGATCGGGGCGATCCTGGTGACGCTGCTCTGGCAGTGGGTGGCGTCGCGGCGAACTGGCGAACCGTCGCGGCTGAGTCGCGCGGCACGGTGACGCCGCGGCCAGCGACCGTGGTGATCGCCCATCGCACCTGCCCGCGCCACGCTCCGGAGAACAGCCTGCAGGGGGTGCGGACCGCAGCCCAGCTCGGTGCCGACTACGTCGAGCTCGACGTGCGCCGCTCGCGCGACGGCGTGCCGGTCGTCCTCCACGACCCGTTGCTCGGGCGCACGACCGATCACCGGGGCCCGGTGCGGGCCATGTCGTCGCGGCGATTGCGCGGCGTGCGGTTGCGGGCCAACGGTGAGGCGTTGCCGTTCCTCGCCGCCGTGCTCGATGAGCTCCCGGACGACCTTGGCGTGGCCATCGACGTGAAGGATGCCAGCGCCGCGCGGCCCGTGCTGGCCGTCGTGCGCCGTCACGCCGCCACCGCGCGCGTGTTGCTCTGGTCGCAGAAGCGCCGCGCGGTGCGGTACCTCGCCGACGCCGCCCCGGCCATCGAGGTGGCGCTGCTGCGCGACACCCGGTCGGCGCGGCAGGAGGAGCGGTTGCTCGCCGACGCCGTCAGCTGGGGAGCCCGGGCCGTCTCGGTGCACCAGGACGCGGCTCGACCGGACCTGTGCGATCGAGCGGCGCAGCGGGGGCTGCGCACCTACACCTGGTTCCAGGACCTGGAGAGCGCAGCGCAGCAGGTCGTGGTACGGGTTGGCCGGCGTCGTCACGGACTGGGTCGGCGAGGCTGGCGACCAGCTGACCCGGCAGCCGTGAGCTGTCTGCGCCGCGCCCAGGCCGAATCCGGCACCCGCAAGACGGCGTCCACGGCGATCCAGACCACGGCCATGCAGCATCCGACGGCGACCACCGCAGCCAAGGGGTCGGGATGGGACAGCTGGGCGCTGGGGATCCAACCGGGGCCGCCCCAGGTGAAGTCCCAGTCGAAGTCCTCGATGACGTGGGCCCACGACGTCCAGGCGACGAGCCGGCAGACGGCGTAGAAGAACCACGCCCGGTACAGCGTGACCAGCGCCCGCTCCGGCATGCGCCGCCCGAGCCACGCCCACGCCGCCGGGTCGGCGGCGACGACATGGTCCCTCCAGTACGGCGTCCGCAGGCACCGCCAGCCCGCCAGCGCCACCACCAGCCACACAGCGTCCATGGCGAATCCCCAGCTGCTGTAGTACGCAGCTGCGTCGAGGTACTTGCCGCCGTCGGCAGTGGCGGCGTACGCCCACGCACCGGTCGAGAACGTCTGCGTGCTGAACGGGAAGGCGAGCATGGTCCCGACGCTGTCGCCGATGTCGGTCATCGCATGGACCGCGGCGCCGAGACCGACCCCCAGCGTCCACGCCCGGTTGCGGGTCAGCAGGAACACCGAACCGGCGGCGATAACCGCCCACAGCAACGAGTGCGATGGACCGAGCCCCGGCCACCCTCGATGCCACTGCGAGGGCTCCTCGGGCCCGTAGTGGACGCCGCCGAGGTCGAAGCCGTACGCCCAGAGCTTGCCGATCAGGTCGCACGACTGGTCGCCGACGACGATGCCGAGGAAGCTGATCTTGCCGAGCCACCGGCGCGGCAGGTGGCCCTGCAGCGCGTAGTACTCGAACTGGTGCGCCGCCCAACTCACTGGTGCACCGTCGAGTCGTGCGACGGCTGAACGGGCGCCGAGTTCACGGGGCACCAGTGAGTCGTAGGACCGTGACGATGATTCGCTCGCTCGAAGACTCGCTCGCTCATGGGAGCGGCTCCGTCCAGCCGGTGATCCGGCGCACCACGACCGGCGCGGCCCACATGAACACGATCGGCCACAACGGACCGACGATCCAGTTCAGCAACCACTTGAAGTGCAACCCGAGGGCCGTGTAGCTGATCGCCGCGACGGCATAGACGACGCCGAACTCGTGGCGCACGTAGAACCGCCTGGCGTGCCCGGGCCGGCGCGCCCGCTGCAGTGATGTCGCGTCCACCACGAGATGGTGTGTCGTCCCGGCGACCCGCCTGGAAGGGATCGGCGTCCCGATCGATCCCGGGACCGGGCCGGGTCGGTCGGGACGACGTGCCCCGGCGCAGGCGCGGTCAGCGGTTCAGAGGTTCGTCTCGTCGGCGGGAACGTCGGGAAGGGTGGGGGCTCCCGCACCGTCCGCGGCGCTCCCGGTGTCGAGCTCGCCGACGCCGACGGTGTACGAGACCATCGACAGCGAGCCCATGGCGTACCCGTCGACCAGCACGTTGGCCGTGTCACCGGCCGCAGCCGCCAACCCGGCGATGTACAGCAACGGCAGGAAGTGGTCCGGCGTCGGGACGGCGAGGTCGATGTCTCGGTGCTCCTGCAGCCGCAGGATGTCGCCCGGCGCGGCGGTCATCAGCTCGGCGGCGGCCGTGTCGAACCGCCGGTTCCAGTCGAAGGCGGCATCCGGCTGCTTCCAGTCGATCATCCCGAGGTGGTGGACGACGTTGCCGCTCCCCACGATCAGCACGCCGCGCTGGCGCAGCGGGGCGAGGGCGGCGCCGAGCTCGAGGTGGTACTCGAACGGCTTGGCGGCGTTGATCGCCAGCTGCACCACCGGGACATCGGCAGCTGGGAACGCGTGCACGAGGGTTGACCAGGTGCCGTGGTCGAGACCCCAGCTGTCGTTGTCCATCCCGACCCAGGTCGGCGCGACCAGCTCGGCGACCTCGGCGGCGACGTCAGGGGCGCCCGGCGCCGGGTAGTCCACGGCGAACAGCTCGTCCGGGAAGCCATAGAAGTCGTGGATGGTCCGCGGCTGCGCCATCGCCGTGACGGCCGATGCGTTGATGTACCAGTGCGCCGACACCGCGAGGATCGCCCGAGGCCGGGGGATCGACGCCCCGAACGAGCTCCACGCCGCGGTGTAGCGGTTGTGGTCGAGGGCGTTCATCGGGGTGCCGTGCCCGAAGAACACCGCCGGCATGAGCTCCGAGGTGGCCACGGCAGGAGCATCCCACGACGAGCGACCGTTCGTCGGCGTCGGGCGGCGGCGCGCATCGCACCCGTCGTGGTGCCGGCGATTGCGTCGGTCGCACACCTTCGGTGCGGCGCTCCCGGGGTTGCATGATCAGCGGGTGCAGCTGTTCGCCAACCTCACGTCGGCCGCCCCCGATCCCGCGGGGTTCGCTCGCGACTGCGAGGAGGCCGGCTTCGACGGGGTCACGTGCTCGGATCACCTCTGGCTGCGCAGCGCCTTCCCGCACCTGTGGGTCAGCCTGGCGGCGATGGCGGCGGCGACGGAGCGGGTCACGGTGGCGCCGTCGTTCGCCAACAACCTGTTCCGCTCGCCGGTCGAGTTCGTCCAAGCGAGCCTGACCATGCAGCGCGTCTCCGGAGGCAGGTTCGAGGCCGGTCTCGGCGCCGGCTGGACCGAGGGGGAGCTGCTGGCGACCGGACGCATCTACCCGGATGGCCGGACGCGGGCCCGCCAGTACCGGGAGGCGCTGATGATCGTCCGCCAGCTGCTGGAGACCGGCGCTTGCTCGTTCGAGGGCGAGCACTACACGATGGCCGTGCCGCCGGTCTTCGAGGTGCTCGTCGACCCTCCGCCGCTCGTGGCGTCGGTGGGCAGCCCGTGGACGATGCGCAACATCACGCCGCTGGTCGACCGCGTCGAGCTGAAGTTCGGTCGCACGACTCGTGGGGGAGCGCTCGACCTCGTCGCCCTGGCCAGCGTCACGTCCGACGAGCTGGCGTCGATGGTCGCCGTCGTGCGGGACGTTGCGCCCGACATCCACGTCGGGCTGTTCACGCTGATCGGCGCCGGTGATCAGGCCGCCGTCGGCGGCCTGGCCGAGACGCTCGGCGACAACCTGTGCGGCTCGTTCGTCGGCGAACCGCGCCGCGTGCTCGACAATCTGCGGTCACTGGAGGACCTCGGCATCGACCGGGTGCAGGTCACCGAGCTCGTCCCCGGCTCCACCGCCCGCCTCGCCGCAGTGCTGTGAGCGGTGTTCAGCCGACCATCTGCTTGGCGATGTGGTACCAGAAGTCGGTCGATAGGCCCAGGGACTCGACGTCGATCCGCTCGTCGTTGCCGTGGAAGCGGCTGCCGAACTGCTCCAGCGTGACGCTCGGCGAGAACAGCGCCGCGCCGTACGCCACCGAGCCCTTCTCGCGGTAGAAGCGGGAGTCCGTGCCGCCCGTGATGAGCCCGGGCACGAGCTCGGCGCCCGGGTAGGCGACCTGCGTCTGCGTGCGCAGGGCGTCCCACAGCGGGTTGTCGACGGGGGAGCGGGTCGGCTCGTGGGCCTGCAGCGTGCTGACCTCGACGCGATCGGCCAGGTCGCCGAGGGCTTCGGCGAGGTAGCCGTCGACGACCTCCTGCGTGTCGCCCGGCACGGTGCGCATGTCGACGTCGATGTCGATGACGTCGGGGATCGTGTTCGTCTTCTGCCCGCCGTGGATCACGTTCGGGGAGATCGTGGTGTGCGAGCAGGCGTGGGCGACGCGGGCGTGGGCCGGCGGCAGCGAGGCGATGGCCCCGGCGATGGCCTCCGGATCCGACAGCGCGGCGCGCAGCTCGTCGGGCAGGTCGAGCGCGGCGAGGCGGGCCTGCCACAGGTCGTCCAGGTTCGGCGTGGGGCGGTAGGCGACGAGCCGCCGCACGACCTCAGCGGCGGTGATCAGCGCGTTGTCGGCGCCGTACGGCATCGAGCCGTGGCCCGGCGTGCCGGAGATCCGCAACCGCCGCCACGAGATGCCCTTCTCGGCGATGTTGAACGTGACCCGACGCCGGCCGTCGTGGCCGACGTTGGACCAGCCGCCGCTCTCGGTCAGCACGTACTTGGCACCGACGGCATCCCAGTGGTTGTCGATCATGTACTCGGCGCCCCAGTGCCCGCCGGCCTCCTCGTCGGCGACGCCGAAGTAGATCAGCGTGCCCTTCGGCGTGAAGCCCTCGACGGCCAGCTGGCGGAAGGCGACCGCCATCGACGACGTGATGTTCAGCATGTCGATCGCCCCGCGACCCCACACCTCGCCGTCGATCACCTCGCCACCGAACGGGTCGTTGGACCAGCCGTCCGGGTTGACCGGCACGACGTCCGTGTGGCCCATCAGGCAGAGAGCGGGAGCATCGGGGTCCGACCCCTCGATGCGGGCGACGACCGACGTGCGACCGGGGCGGCTGTCGAAGCGTTGCACCCCGAGGCCGGCACCCTCCAGGTAGCGCTGCAGGAGATCGGCGTTGCGCACCTCCTCGCCGGAGTCAGGGCTGCCGTCGTTGACGCAGGCGTTTCGGATCAGCTCCTGCAGCAGCTCGGTGGTCGGTCCGGTCAGCGCTTCTGTGCTCACCGACGCGACGCTACGTCGCCGCCGTGGTGAACGGTTCGAGCACGGCCAGGATGTCGTCGCCGTAGCGCTCGAGCTTGGCCGGGCCGATGCCATCGCAGGCGATCAGCTGCGTCGGTGTCTGCGGCATGGCCGTGGCGATGCCGCGCAGGTGGCGATCGTTGACCACGACGTAGGCCGGCACACCGTCGGCCCGGCTGCGGCGGCTGCGCCACTCGCGCAGCGCCGCCTCTGCGTCGGCGGCGCGCCCGGTCAGCGGCTCGACCGGCGCCGCCGCCCCGGTCGTCTCCTTCGCCCGTCGGCGTGCCGCCGGGGTCGGCTCCGTCGGCGCGGCGTGGTGCGGCGCGGTTCCGTCGAGCTCGTCCAGGAACTCCGACGGGCGGGTGCGGTCGGCGAGCACGGTGACGCGGTGGCGACCGCGGGTGATGCCGACGTGCAGCACTCGCCGCTCCTCCTCGACGTCCTCGGCCAGGCGGTGGGGGAGGATCCCGTCGGTGGCGCCGAACACGACGACTCGATCCCACTCCCGTCCCTTGACGCGGTGAATCGTCGAGAGCGTGACCCCGGTCGGATCCGCCTCGCGCTGGAAGGCCCGCCGCAGCCATCCCTCGAAGCCGCTCGGCTCCGGGTGCAGGTCGGCCACGCCGAGCAGCCCCTCCAGGTCGTCGAGGTGGCTCGACCCCTGCCCGCCGCCGGTGCGGTCGAGCAGCGTCATCGCCGTGCCGAGCCCGACGTCGTCGCGTACGGTCTCCAGGACCTGGCGCGTCGTGCCGCGCCGTCCGGCGTCGACGACGACGGCGATGTCGTCGACCAGACGGGCCACCTTGTGGGCCTCCTTGTCGGGAACCTGCTCGGCGATGCGGGCCAGCTCGTCGAGCGGCCACGTCGCCCGGCGTTGCAGCCGATCGGGGAACCACTGCGGCAGGCCGCGGGTCGGCCGGCGGAGGATCTCGACCAGGTCGGCTGCCGCCGGGCGGCCACCAGCCGTGGCGATGCGCAGGTAGGCCAGGGCGGCGCGGACGCCGGTCCGCTCGAGGACCTCCGGCCGCAGCACCGACGACAGCGCGATCCCGGCGTCGTGCAGGGCGACGTGCGGGGCGAGGAGCAACGAGTTGACCCGAGCGAGCACGGCGACGGACGCCGGCGCCACGGCCGGCTCCGCCAACCACGCGCGGACCTCGTCGACCAGCGCGGTCGCCGCATCGTCGCCACCGTGGCGCACGACCCGCAGCGCCCCCGGCGTGGGGTCGTTGTCCGGCCCGGCGTCGATGCGCTTCGGCACGCGCCGGTGGTTGTAGCCGAGCAGCGTGCGCGCCCCGTCGACCACCTCGACCGGGCAGCGGTAGTTGACGGTCAACGCGTGCTCCCCGGCGCCGGGGAACAAGCTCCGATAGTCGATCAGGAAGCCCGGGTCCGCACCGGCGTGGCCGTAGATGGTCTGGTCGTCGTCGCCGACCCCGAACACGTCGAGGCCGGGCAGCGCCAGCAGGCGGAGCAGGAGCACATGGGCCGGCGTGAGGTCCTGGAACTCGTCGACGAGAAGGTGCCGGCACGAGCGCTGGATCGAGCGCCGGAACGGGCCGTCGCCGAGCAGGACGACGAGCGCGGCGTAGATCTGGTCGTCGAAGTCGACGGCGGCGCGGCGACCGAGCTGCTCGCGAAAGGCCGGGAACACCTCGGCCAGCCCCGGCACGTCGTCGCGCGAGGCCTCCACCTCGGCGGGGTCGCGCAACCCCAGCCGGATCGTCGACAGCGCCTCGACGTAGGGACCGATCGGATCGGTGTTGGCCCGCCTCGGTCGGCGACCGGGGATCAGCGACTCGACGATCCGGCGCACCTCGCGCTCCTCGACGAGGGCCGGCGCGGCCCGGCGGTGCTCGGTCAACACCCAGAGCCCGAGCGAGTTCAGCGTGCGAACGCGCGGACGGAAATCCGCCGTGCGCGCTTCGAGCTCGAGTTGGGCCTGCTTGTTGTAGGCCACGGCGAGGACGCCGGCCGTCTCGTAACCGCGATCCCGGTGGAGGTGCCGGAGGCGCTCGGTCAGCACGCGGGTCTTGCCGGAACCCGCCGGCGCGATCACACGTGCGGGACCCTCCAGGTGGCGCACGGCGGCCAGCTGGTCGGCCGCCAACGTGGCGTCCGGCTCGACGAGCGGCGGGACCGGATCGAGCGCCCCGAGGTCGACGGTCTCGGCGTGGACCACGACGCCGCCGTCGAGCTCGGTCCACGGGCGGCGCGGCCCGTCGTCGATCCACGCCGGCCGGCCGTCCGGCAGGACCAGGTCGGCGGGCCCGCCGGGGGTCGCGCCGTCGGCGAGGCGTGCCGCCTTGACCGCCCACCACCACACGGGCTCGATGCCGTCGCGGGCGTCGTAGTGGTTGGCCCACACCAGGAAATGGAGGCGGTCGAACGTCGGCTCGGCGCTGGGTGCCAAGCGCCAGGGCTCCACGTCGATCGAGGGTGGGTCGCGGAAGCGCGCCGGATCGACGAGCAGGTCGACGACGACCGGCTCCCGGCGGGCCCACGTCTCGTGGAGGAGGGCGACGGTCCCGGCAGGCTCGGCGAGCGCGGCCTCGTCGATGACGACGGTCCGAGCAGTTCGCCATGCCGCCGGTGGCGGTGCGCCGTTGGTGACGACACCGCGCCCGAGGGCGGCCGGACCGGGGGCGGTCACGTGGTGCTGGCCGTCGCGTCGCGCAGTCGATCGGCGAGGTCGTCGACCAGGTCGACGACCTCGCGAGCACACGCCGTGAACGCCTCGACCTCGCCGCCGCCGGGGTCGACGACCTCCTCCCACGGGGCGAGCTCGACGACGGCCAGGTGCATTCGAGCGACCCGCTCGGCCAGCGGCGCGTCGTCGTGGCCGAGCTGGCGCACGAGGCGGCGGAGGGTCGCCGTCTTCGCCGCCGCCGCCGGATGCTCGCGGCGCACCCAGTTGACGTGCTCGGGCGCCAGGGCGATGACCAAGGTGGCGTCGTCGAGGTCGCCGGCTTGCACCTGACGGCTGCGGTGGTTCGGGGTGGGGAGGCCGACGAACTCGAAGCCGGCGCGCGTCCGCCAGCTCATCGGCAGGCCGTCGATGGACATCGTGCCGGCCGTCGCCACCTTGACGTCGGGCAGATGGTTGCGCAGCACGGCGCCGGCGATCACCGAGCGGGTGGCGTTGCCGGTGCACAGCACCAGGATCGAGTCGTTGACAACTGTTCGCTCGCTTGGCTTTGCCGTTGGTGTGGCTGCTCGCCGTGGACGCTCGCTCACGTTGTCGATCGTTCGCTCGCTTGGTGTCACTGCTGGCTCGGTCCCTCGCTGTGAACGCTCGCTCACGTTGTCGATCGTTCGCTCGCTTGGTGTCGCCGTTGGTGCGGCTGCGCGCCGTGAACGCTCGCTCACATGTTCGTTCTACAGTGCGCCCGTGCTCCGATCCTTGCTCGCCGGCGCCGGTGCCGCCGACGCGGACGAGGGCGGCAACAACCTGCTGCTGATCATCATCCTGATCGCCGTCGCCGTCGTGGTCGTCGTGGTGGTGGCCTACTTCGTGCGCCGCCAGCGGGCCGGTGTCATCCGCCGAGAGGTCACGAGCGCCCCTCCGCCGGATCGCTGACGTGGACGACCCGTACGCCTCGTTCGGCGAGCTGGTCCTCGACCGCCCCGCCGACGGAGTGCTGCGCATCACGCTCGACGGGCCAGGGCTCAACGCCGTCGGTCCGGCCGCCCACCGCGAGCTGGCGGACATCTGGCGGGTGCTCGACCGTGATCCCACGGTGCGGGCGGCGGTGCTGCAGGGAGCCGGCAAGGGCTTCTCGGCGGGCGGCAGCTTCGAGCTGATCGATGAGCTCGTCGATGACCACGCGCGGCGGGTGGACGTCGCTCGTGAAGCGCGGGAGCTGGTCGTCAACCTCGTCGAGTGCGGAACGCCGATCGTCTCGGCGATGCACGGGCCGGCCGTCGGTGCAGGGTTGGTGGCCGGGCTGCTGGCCGACGTCTCGGTCGTCGGCCGCACGACGCGCATCATCGACGGGCACACCCGCCTCGGGGTCGCCGCCGGTGATCACGCAGCGATCTGCTGGCCGCTGCTGTGCGGCATGGCCAAGGCGAAGTACTACCTGCTGACGTGCGAGACGCTGACGGGTGAGGAGGCCGAGCGGATCGGCCTCGTGTCGCTGTGCGTCGACGACGCCGAGGTGCACGAGCGGGCCCTGGCCGTGGCGGTGCAGCTGGCGGCCGGCGCGACGGCGGCGATCCGCTGGACGAAGCAGACCCTCAACCACTGGTATCGCGCCCAGTCCGGCGCGTTCGACGCCAGCCTGGCGTACGAGTTCCTCGGCTTCGCCGGGCCGGACGTGCGGGAGGGTGTGGCCAGCCACCGGGAGCGCCGCCCGCCGCGCTTCGACGTCTGATGGCTCGCTTCGCTCGCTGGGCCGGTCAAGGCCGGCCTTGATCACGAGCTCACTGCGGCACGAACGCTCGGGAACCTTCCCTTCTCCGGTCCTCGGCGGACCGGCCATACGATTCGCCCGTGGCGTCGTGGTTCCAGCGGGAGATCATCGACAACGACCGGCTGGCGCTGCTGCTGTGCTTCGTCGCCTTCATCGTCACGTTCGTGACCACCCGCGTCATCACGCGCATGATCCGCGCCGGCCGGGGTCCCTTCAAGAACAACGTCGCCGGCAGCGGGTTGCACATCCACCACGCCGTGCCCGGGGTGATCCTGCTCGTCGCCGGCGCGTTCCTGTCCGTCGGGAGCGGCTCGGACGTCCCGTGGGCCGAGATCTCCGCCGTGTTGATCGGCATCGGCACCTCGCTGGTCCTCGACGAGTTCGCCCTGATCCTGCACCTGCAGGACGTCTACTGGTCCGACGAGGGGCGCATCTCGGTGGAGATGGTCAGCCTGGCCGTCGCCTGCATGGGGCTGGCCCTGATCGGCGTCAGCCCGGCCAACTTCTCGGGCGACCCGCAGGACAACGCCACGATCGGCGTGACGATCGCCGGCATCCTGCTCCACCTGCTGCTGATCGTGCTCTGCGTGGCCAAGGGCAAGTACAAATGGGCGCTGTTCGGGACGTTCATCCCGGTCGTGTCCGTCGTCGGTGCGGTGCGCCTGGCTCGGCCGACCTCGAGGTGGGCGAAGCGCCGCTACTCGGCGGACAAGCTGGACAAGGCGAAGCACCGCGCGGCGGAGATGGACGCCCGCTGGGGCGGCCTGTTCGACTGGGTCAGCGACTTCGTGGCCGGCAAGCCGTCCGACCCCGACCCGACGCCGACGACGAGTTGACCCCTGACCTATCGTGGACTCCGTCCACGAGTTCACGGGGGTGCCGATGGAACAGCTCGTCGAGCAGGAGCAGGTCGCCCGGGTGCGGGCGTTCAACCGGCGGTGGACGGAGATCCTGGGCCTGCTCGATCGCGGCCTGCTGGAGACCGATCGCTCGCTCGCCGAAGCGCGGGTGTTGTACGAACTGGCCGAGCGGCCCTCGTGGGAGCGCGTCGAGCTGCGCGACCGGCTCGGGATGGACGCCAGCTTCCTGACACGGGTGCTGGCCAGGTTGCAATCGGCCGGGCTGGTGCGCGCCGAGCGCTCGCCGGACGACCGGCGACGGCGGCGCGTGGCGCTGACCCCCGCCGGGCGGGCGGCCGCCGTCGACCTGGACGAGCGATCGGCGGCCCAGGTGTCCGACCTCCTGACGTCGCTGCCACAGCTGCCACGACGGGCGCTCGTCGATGCGCTGGTCACGGCCGGGCACGTGGTGGCCGCCGATCCGCCGTCCACCGTGGTCGTCCGTGACCTCGGGCCCGGTGACCTCGGGTGGATGGTCCAGCGTCATGGCGAGGTGTACGCCGCCGAGTACGGCTGGGACGAGACGTTCGAGGCGCTGGTGGCGCGCATCGTCGCCGACTTCCGGGACGGCTTCCAGCACGGGGTGGAGCATGGGTGGATCGCCGAGGTCGACGGCGCCCGCGCTGGGTGCGTCCTGTGCTGTCGCCGCGACGACGAGACGGCCCAGCTCCGGATCCTGCTCGTCGAGCCGTGGGCGCGTGGGCTGGGCCTCGGCCGACGGTTGGTCGACGAGTGCGTGGCGTTCGCCGTGCGTGCCGGCTACGGGTCGATCGTGCTGTGGACCAACGACGTGCTCGTCGCGGCGCGGCGCATCTACGAAGCGGCCGGGTTCGCGCTGGTCGACGAGGAGCCGCACCACAGCTTCGGTCACGACCTGGTGGGCCAGACGTGGCGGCTCGAGCTCGCCGGGCCGTGAGCGTCGGCCAGCTGTCCACCGCTGTGCTCGTCCGCCACGGGGAGACCACGTGGAGCCGGCAGCGGCGCCACACCGGGCGGACCGACATCCCCCTCGACGACGAGGGGCGCCGCCGGGCGGCGGCGCTGGCGCCGTTCCTCGCCGACGTCCCGGCCGACGCGCTCGTACTGACCAGCCCGCTGCGCCGGGCCCGGGACACCGCGGAGCTGGCGGGGTTCGGCGGGCGGGCCGAGGTCTGCGACGACCTGTTGGAGTGGGACTACGGCGAGTACGAGGGTCGGCGCACGAGCGACATCCAGCTGGACATCCCGGGCTGGACCGTTTGGACGCACCCGATCATCGGCGGCGAGTCGTTGCAGCAGGTGGGGGAGCGGGTCGACCGGGTGATCGCCCGGGTGGTCGACCATGCCGGGCCGGCGGTGCTGTTCGCCCACGCCCACGTGCTGCGCATCCTCGGTGCCCGCTGGTGCGGCTGGCCGCCCGGCAACGGCGCCGGGCTCACGCTCGAGCCGGCCAGCGTCTCCCTCCTCGCCCACGAGCGCGACGCCCCCGTGATCGACCACTGGAACCACACCCCCAGATCCCGCGAGTAAGACGGTTTGGTGTCATCCGTGACGCCGAACGACGACAGGAACCCCGGTGAACCGGACGCCCACGATTCCGATCGCGTTCTGGCGTCATATCTGGCGCCGATCCGTTCGTACTCGCGGGTGGGGGTTCGACCGTGTGGGGCGGGGCAACCGCTACCATCGCCGCGGTGACCGCTGACGGCTCCGCACAGCCCGTCTGCCTACCGACCGCATGACGTCGACCGAGACCACGACCACCGTCGTCGTCCCTGGGCTGCACCTCATGGCCGCACTGGTCGGTCCCCGGGATCGCCACTTGCGCCAGATCGAGGAGGCCTTCCCGGCCGCCGACATCCGCGTGCGCGGCAACGAGGTCACGGTGCAGGGCGAGCGATCGGGTGACATCGCCCGCCTCTTCGAGGAGCTGATCGGGCTGCTCGAGCGCGGCCACGAACTCGACGAGCCAAGCCTGCGAAGGGTGATCGGGATGGTCGACGACGACGAGCGTCCGAGCGAGATCCTCACCCAGGACGTGCTGCGTGGCGCCAAGGGTCGCACGGTCCGACCCAAGTCGGCGGGCCAGAAGCGCTACATCGACGCCATCGCCGAGAACGTCATCACATTCGGCATCGGGCCGGCCGGTACGGGCAAGTCGTGGCTCGCCGTGGCGATGGCCGTGAAGGCCCTGCAGGCCAAGCAGGTCCAGCGGATCATCCTCACCCGCCCGGCGGTCGAGGCCGGAGAGCGCCTCGGGTTCCTCCCGGGCGACCTGATGGCCAAGATCGACCCGTACCTGCGCCCGCTCTACGACGCGCTCTACGACATGGTCGAGGTCGAGGCGGCGCAGCGGCTGCTCGAGCGTCAGACCGTCGAGGTCGCCCCGCTGGCCTTCATGCGCGGTCGCACCCTCAACAACAGCTTCATCATCCTCGACGAGGCGCAGAACACGACCCCCGAGCAGATGAAGATGTTCCTCACCCGCATCGGGTTCGGATCGCGCGTCGTCGTGACCGGTGACGTGACACAGGTCGACGTCCCCGACGGCCGCAGCGGGTTGGCGGGACTGGAACGGGTGCTCACCGGCATCGACGGGCTGACGTTCGTGCACCTGTCGGGTGCCGACGTCGTGCGTCACCGCATCGTCGCCGACATCGTCGCCGCCTACGAGCGCAGCAGCGACGGCAGCCGGCGGTCGTGATCCCGTTCGCCCGCTGATGAATGAGCCTCCGAGTCCCACCTCGACGGCCTCCGGGGCCGTCGTGGTCGTCGCCGACGAGCAGGCCGAGGTCCCGGTCGACCTCGATCGCTGGAGTCGGCTGGCCACCGACGTGCTGGACGACGAGGGCGTCGCTGGCGAGCTCACGCTGACGTTCGTCGACCGCGACGAGATCGCCGCCCTGAACGTCGAACACCTCGGTCACGATGGCCCCACGGACGTGCTGTCGTTCCCGCTCGACACGGATGAGCCGGTGGCCGGCACCGTCGTGCCGGTGCTCCTGGGCGACGTGGTCGTCTGCCCAGGCGTCGCCGCCGAGCAGTACGGCGAGCACGCCGGCACGCTCCACGACGAGCTGGCCCTGCTGGTGGTGCACGGCGTCCTCCACGTGCTCGGGCACGACCACGCCGGCGCCGCCGAGGAGGCGGCGATGCGCCAGCGCGAGCTCGCCCACCTCCAGCGCCACCACTGGCACGGGCCGCCGCCCGCCGGGTTCCGTCAGGAGCACCCACGGTGAGCGGGGTCGACATCGTCATGCTCCTGGCGATCATCTTCCTGCTGTTGCTGCTGGTCTTCCTGGCCGCCGCCGAGACCTCGCTCAACCGCATCTCGATCGTCAAGGCCAAGGCGCTGGCCGACTCGATGGACACCAAGTCGGCCCACGCGCTGTACCGCTTGGTGAGCCACCCCGAGCGGTTCATCAACCCGGTGCTGGTGACGATCACGTTCCTCCAGACCGGCCAGGCGTTCCTGACCTCCTTGCTCGCCGACCGGCTGTTCGGGCCGACCGGGATCGCCATCGGCTTCGTGCTCAACGTGGTCGTCTTCTTCGTGCTCGCCGAATCGATGCCCAAGACGTGGGCCGTCCTGTCCGCCGAGCGCGCCGCGCTGTTCACGGCGCGCCCGACCGAGCTCCTCGTCTCGTTCCCGCCCCTCCGGCTGATCAGCCGTGGACTGATCGGGCTGACCAACGTGCTGCTGCCCGGCAAGGGGCTCAAGGAGGGCCCGTTCGTCAGCGAGCAGGAGCTGCTGCACATCGTCGAGGCCGCCGCCGAGGACGAGGTCATCGAGCACGAGGAGCGCCAGCTCATCGAGAGCATCATCGAGTTCGGTGACACCGTGGCTCGCGAGGTCATGGTGCCCCGGCCCGACATGGTCGCCGTGCCGTACGAGTCGACGATCAGCGGCGCCCTCGACCTGGCCATCGCCCACGGCTTCAGCCGCCTCCCGCTGCACGGCGAGGACGGCGATGACGTGGTCGGCCTGCTGTACGCCAAGGACCTGATGGGCTCCGAGCGGGAGGGCCGGGGCGACACCCCTGCGCTCGACCTCGCCCGGCCCGTCCGCTTCATCCCCGAGAACAAGCCGGTCAGTCGCCTGATGCGTGAGATGCAGGCTGGAAAGTTCCACCTGGCGATGGTCGCCGACGAGTACGGCGGCATCGTCGGGCTGATCACCCTGGAGGACTGCCTCGAGGAGCTGGTCGGCGAGATCGTCGACGAGTACGACATCGAGGAGCTGCCCGTGCAGCGGCTGCCCAACGGCGACTACCTCGTCGACGGTGGCCTGCAGGTGGAGGACCTCAACGAGGTGCTCGACTCGAACCTCCCTGATGAGGAGTGGGACACCGTCGGGGGCTTCCTGTTCGGCACGCTGGAGCACATCCCGGCGCCGGGTGAGGCCGTCGAGCACGGAGGGTGGCGGTTCGCCGCCGAAGAGGTCGACGGCCGGCGCATCCGCCAGGTCCGCATCACCCTGGTCCCGCCCGAGCACCGCGGTCTGCGCGAGCCCGAGCCGCAGCCCGACACCGCCCACCGATCCTGACCCTGGGGCCCGGTTTCCGGTTCTGAGCAAGGATCGCCGCCAGATCTGACGGCGATCGCGCCATGGAATCGCGGCGTGACTACCGTCCGGCCGATGGAGATCACCCTCGAGGGCAAGGTCGCACTGGTCACCGGGGCGTCGAAGGGCATCGGGCGGGCGATCGCCGCCGGGTTCGCCGAGGCCGGCGCCAAGGTGATGCTGAGCAGCCGCAAGCAGGACCAGCTCGAGGCGGCGTCGGCCGAGATCGAGGGTGAGACGGCCGTGTTCGCCGCCCACGCCGGCGACGTGGACGCCGCCGCGGCCTGCGTCGACGCCACCGTTCGGCAGTTCGGCGGCCTCGACATCCTCGTCAACAACGCCGCCACCAACCCGCACTTCGGCGCCACGCTCGACGTCGACCAGGGCAAGTACGACAAGACGTTCGACGTCAACGTGCGCGGGCCGCTGTTCTGGTCCCAGGCGGCCTGGCAGCGTGCCTTCCACGACCAGCCGGGCGTGATCATCAACATCGCATCGGTCGGCGGCATGCGGGCCGAGTTCGGACTCGGCGTCTACAACGTGACCAAGGCGGCGCTGATCCACCTCACCCGGCAGCTCGCCGCCGAGCTCGGCCCGACCCGCGTGGTCGGCATCGCGCCCGGCCTGGTGCAGACCGACTTCGCCGCCCTGCTCGTGGCCAACTTCGGCGAGTCCTTGGCGGCGAGCATGCCGACCAAGCGACTCGGCGAACCCGAGGACATCGCCAACCTGGCTGTCTTCCTGGCCAGCGACAAGGCGAGCTGGATCACCGGCGAGACCTACGTCATCGACGGCGGCGCCGGCGTCCGTACCACCCGGTGAGGTCTCGCTTCGCTCGACATCGGTCAATTGCTCACTGCGGTCGGGGGCCGAAGCGTCAATGCTGAGCTCGGTGAGGTCTCGCTTCGCTTGACATCGGTCAATTGCTCACTGCGGTCGGGGCCGAAGCGTCAATGCCTAGACCTGCTCGGCGCCGAGGCGGTGCCGAGCGATCTTGCCGAGCGACGTGCGGGGCAACTCGGCGACGAGCACGACACGACGGGGCGCGCACCACGGCGGCAGCTGCTCCTTGACCGCGCCGCGTAGCTCGTCGAGCGTCGGGGCCGCGGCAGCGTCCGACGGCACCACGAAGGCCGTGACCACCTGACCCCATTCGGCGTCGACCTCACCGACGACGGCGACGTCGGCGACCCCCTGGGCCTGCCGCAGCACCGCCTCGACCGCCGCCGGCCACACGTTCTCCCCACCGGTGATGATCAGCTCGGCGCGTCGACCCTCGACGTGCAGCCGCCCGTCGTCGAGCCATCGGCCGAGGTCACCGGTGGCGAACCAGCCGTCGACCAGCGGAACGCTCCCGTCGCGGTAGGCCCGCAAGAGCATCGGCGCACGCAGGTGGATCTCGCCGTCGGCGGCGACGCGGACCTCGACCCCGTCGAGCGGTCGGCCGTCGTAGACGACGCCGCTGCCGGTCTCGGTCATCCCGTACGTCGTCACGGCGTTGGGCGGACGGTCGGTCGGTGCCGGGCCGCCGCCGAGCAGGATGGTGCGGAAGGCCGTCGGGTCGACACGGCGCAGCGCGGTCGCGACGAGCGATACGAGTGTCGCCCCGGATGCCGTCGCGGCGACCGGGTCGAACCGGTCGTGCACGGTCAGCCGGGTGCCCGTGCGCAGCGCTCGGGTCACCACGGACAGACCGCCGATGTGGGCCAGTGGCAGGCAGGCCAGCCAATGGTCGTCGGGGCCGACCTCCAACCGGGCGGTGCTGGCCTGCGCCGATGCGAGCACGGCGTCGTGGGTCAGGACGGCGGCCTTCGGCGCGCCGGACGAGCCGCTGGTGGCGACGACCAAGGCGTCGCCGGGCTGGATCGGCCGCCCGCCGGCGAGGGCGACGGTGCCGGCGGTCGAGACGATGGCGGCCGGCGCGACCTCGTCCAGCAGCCGGCGTCGGGCCGGTTCGGGCAGCCGGCGGTCGACCGGGAAGGCTGCGTCGCCGTCGTCCCACGTCCGCTGCAGCGCCTCGACGAACGCCGGCCCACCCGGCAGGTCGATGGCGACGAGACGAGCGGCCACGTCCCGTCCGTCAGGTCCGCGGGTCGATCGGGGTGATCGTCCCCAGCGCGTCCTCGACGACCTGGGCGGCGTCGAGGACCACGAGGTCGGCGAACCGGCCGCCGGTGAGCTGGGCGCCGACCGGCAGCCCGTCGGCGAGTCCTGCCGGGACCACGGCGGCCGGCAGTCCGAGCAGGTTGGCCGGCAGCACCGGGCGCATCGTGTCCAGCGTCGCCAGCGCGGCGTCGACCGACGCCACGTCCGCCCCGTGAGCGAACGCGCGATGCGCCCAGGTCGGCGTCAGCAGCACGTCCCACCGGTCGAAGAAGGCGGTCCAGTCGCGCAGCACGCCATGGCGCTCGGCGAAGAGCGCGGCCCACGCCGCAATGTCGATCGGTGGGTACTGGTCGGCGGCGTGGTCGAGGAACCGGCGGGCGTCCGGACCCATCACGGCGTCGAACAGCGGGCGCACGGACCGGATGTCCGGCATCAGCAGCTCGGCCCACAGCTCGATCGACCGGGCGTAGGTCGGCGGAACGGCGTCGTCGACCTCGTGGCCGGCGTCGGCCAGCGCATCCGCAGCGCGGCGGACCGCGTCGGCGATGCCGGGGTCGGTCGACCCACCGGGTGGATCGGTGGCCACGGCGACGCGCAACCGCGCGCCCGTCGGCGCGCCCTGGAGAACCACGGGCAAGCTCAGTGGATCGCGGGAGTGCATCCCGGCCATCGCCAGCAGGGCGACACGCAGATCGGCGACGCGGCGGGCCATGGGCCCCTCCACCGCCATCAGCTGGAACATGATCAGCGGGTCCTCGGGTGGGTGGTACGAGGCCTGGGGCACCACGCCCGTCGACGGCTTGATGGACGTGATGCCGCAGCAGTGGGCCGGGTTGCGCAGCGAGCCGCCGAGGTCATTGCCGAGGCCGAGCGGAGTCATCCCGCTGGCCAGCGCGCTGGCCTCGCCGCCGCTCGATCCGCCGGCCGTGACGTCGGGGTTCCACGGGTTGCGGGTCAACCCGCGCAGCGACGAGTCGGTGTGGACACGCAACCCGAGGTCCGGGAGGTTCGTGCGGGCGAACGGGATCGCTCCGGCGGCCCGCATCCGCTCGACATGCGGCGCGTCGATCGGCGACACGGCGTCGACCAGTGCGGCGACGCCCTGGGTGGTCGCCCAGCCGGCAACGTCGATGTTCTCCTTGACCGAGATCGGCACGCCGTGCAGCGGGCCGACGTCGGCGCCGTCGGCGATGGCCTGGTCGGCGGCCTCGGCTGCCTTCTCCGCCTCCTCGCCGAGCAGGACGACGACGGCGTTGAGCGCGCCGTTGACCTGCTCCACCCGTGCGACCAGCGCATCGAGCACCTCGCGGCTCGACGTCGCACCGTCCCGGATCGCCGTCGCCAGCTCGACCGCGCCCATCGCCCACAGCTCGCTCATGTCGTCCGCTCCTCGTTCGCGCCGGGACGCTGCCCCGCCGTCTCACCGTGTCAATCGTTCGCTCGCTCGTTCGGGCCGTCGCGGGTGTTTTGCCCCGGACGCTCGCTCACACGCCGCGCAACCTACCGCTCGTATCGTCCTGCAGATGCCGTCGCGTCCGCGTGCCTTCCTCCTCGGCGCGCGGCCACGCACGCTGCCCGCCGCCGTCGTGCCGGTCGCTCTCGGCACGGGCGCAGCCGTCGGGGAGGGCGACGTCAGCTGGTGGCGAGTGCTGCTGGCGCTGGTCGTCAGCCTCTCCCTGCAGGTCGGCGTCAACTACGCCAACGACTACAGCGACGGCGTCCGGGGCACGGATGATCGGCGAGTCGGCCCGGTGCGCCTCGTGGCCTCGGGTCTGGCCTCACCCGGCGGCGGTCAAGCGGGCGGCGATGCTGGCGCTCGGCGCCGGCGCGCTCGCCGGCCTGGTGCTGGCCGCCACCACCTCCTGGTGGCTGCTGCTCGTCGGTGCGGCGGCGATCCTCGCAGCATGGGGCTACACCGGAGGTCCCCGCCCCTACGGTTACATCGGCCTGGGCGAGGTGTTCGTCTTCGTGTTCTTCGGCCTCGTCGCGACGATCGGCACGACCTACGTCGCCGTCGACCGCGTCACCGGACCGAGCATCGTGATGGGCGCCGGAGCCGGCGCGCTGGCGTGCGCCCTGCTCGTCGTCAACAACCTGCGCGACATCCCGTCGGACACCGTCGCCGGCAAGCGGACCTTGGCGGTGCGGCTCGGCGACGAGCACACCCGCCAGCTCTACGAGGCGCTGCTCGCGCTGGCCTTCGTCATCCTCGCCGTCACCGCGCTCTGGCGGGTGTGGGTCCTGCTCGGCGTCCTCGCCGCCCCGCTCGTCGTCGGCCCGGTGCGGGCGGTGCGGTCCGGCGCCCGTGGCCCGGCGCTGATCCCGGTGCTGGGGGCGACCGGTCGCCTGCAACTGGCCTACGGAGCGCTGGCCACCCTCGGCCTGGTGATCAGCGGCTGAGCCAGCGGCGCAGCACGTCGATGAAGGCGTCCGGCCGCTCGAGGTGGACCGTGTGGCCGGCGCCCTCGACGATCTGCAGTTCGGCGCCGGGAATGCCGGCCACCAAGCGCTGGCCGACGCCGACGAACTTGGCGTCGAGGGCACCGGCGACGACGAGGACGGGCTGCTGCAACTCGCCCAACCGATCCCACACCGGCTCCATGGACCCGGTGCCGGCCAGGCGCAGGCTGGCCGCCAGCCCGTCGACCGTGTTGCGGCCGCGGTCGGCCAGCCCGGGGTCGGGCAGTCCGGCGAACAGTGGCTGGGACACCCACCACCGCACGAACGCCTCGACGCCGTCGCGCTCGATCAACGCCGCCAGCTCGTCGTCGTGGCGACGTCGCCCAGCGCGCTCGGTCTCGTCCTCGATGCCCGCCGTCGCACTGACCAGCACGAGGCGTTCGACGAGCTCCGGCGAGTCGAGCGCCAGCTGCAAGCACATCCGCCCGCCCATCGAGTAGCCGACATACGTGGCTCGCCGGCCGGCGGTGCCGATCAGCGCGGCCGCGTCGCGCACGTCCGTCCGTGCTGCGGCCGAGCCGCCGTGGCCCGGCGCGTCGACGGCGACGACCTGGTGGTCGCCGGCCAGCGCGGCAGCCACGGTCGACCAGGACCGTCCGGTCTGCGTGAACCCGTGGACCAGGACGACCCGGTCGCCGTCCCCGGTGACGCTGGTGGCGAGCTCCTCAGCGGGCACGCGCGGCCAGGCGGCGGATCACCTGGACGAAGACGTCCGGGTCCTGGGCACCGGGGATCGAGAACCTCCGGTCGATCACGTAGGTCGGGACGGCGGTGATCCCGGCCTCGGCGGCGGCCTCCAGCTCGGCCTGCAGCTCGGCCAGCCCGCCCGTGCCGTCGAGGAGCTGGCGCGCCTCGTCGACGTCGAGCCCGGCGTCGCCGGCGGCGGCCGCCAGCACCTCGGGATCGCCGATTTCTTCACCGTTGATGAAGTAGGCGGCGAGCAGCCGTTCCTTGAGGGCGGCTTGGGCGCCCGGCGGTCCATGCTCCAGGGCGTAGTCGAGCAGGCGGTGGGCGTCGCGGGTGTTGGCGCGGCGCGCCCGATCGAGGCGGAACTCGAGGCCCTCGCCGGCGGCGACCGACGTGATGTGGTCGATGATCGCCGTGGCCTGCTGCGGCCCGCCGAACTTGCGGGCGTACGCCTCCGCCACCGGCATCGACGTCCCCGGTGGCGCCGTGGGGTCGAGCTGGAAGGGCCGGAAGATCACCTCGAGCGGGCCGCCGAACGACTCGTCGTCGAGCAGCTGTCGCTGCGCCGATTCGAACCGCCGCTTGCCGATGTAGCACCACGGGCAGACGACGTCGGACCAGACCTCGACCAGCATCTACCCGGCGCGCCCGGCGCGCTCCTCCTCGTAGGCGGCGATCGAGGTGAGCTGCGCGCCGAGCGTGGCGTCGACCCAGCGGGTGCCGGCGCCGATCACCTTGTCGTAGCTGGTCTGCACCGGCGCCAGTTGCCCAGTGAAATGCGGCATGACCTCCTCGGCGAACAGCTCGTAGCTGCGCTTCGTGGCCGACCAGTTCGCCAGGTCGGCCCCGAGGAACAGGAACGCGCCGAAGCCGCCGGTCTTGTCGACCAATCGCTCGAGCTGGGCGACGGCCATCTCGGGCGTCCCGATGACCATCCGGCCGGACTCGTTGGCCCAGTCGACGAAGTCGTCGTAGTCGCTCGGCGGCGGCGGGTCGTTGGGGTCACCGATCGGGATGATGTGGCTGAGGTAGTCGAAGACCCAGAGCAACCCGTATCGACAGTTGGCCTTGGCCTGCTCGACGGTCTCGGCGATGTGCATCGGGCCCATGAGCCGCCACTTGTCACGGTCGGCGGTGTGGCCGTTGAGCGCCGCCTCCTCCGTCCAGACGTTGAAGTTGTAGTCGAGGACCCCGAACCCGGCCGGCTCGGTGGCGGCGATCGAGAGCATCCCGGTCCCGAAGCGGCCGGCCAGCTTGGAGCCCGACGGCGAGACGCTGGAGGCCACCGCCACGTCGAAGTTGCTGTAGGGGCGGATCTGCAACACGGCCTCGTCGCACGTGAACCAGTCGGTCTTGGCCGTTACGGTCTCGCCGGCGAAGAGCCGCATGATGACGTCGAACGCCTCCTCCATGCGTGGCCGTTGGTCCTGCGGGTCGATGCCGAGCATCGCTGCGTCGGACGTCAGCTGGCCCGGCCCGGCGCCGAACATCATCCGACCCTGCGTGAGGTGGTCGAGCATCACGATCCGGTCGGCGAGCACGAACGGGTGGTGGTAGGGCAACGAGTTGACGCCCGTGCCCAGCTTGATGTTGTTCGTGCGCTGCGCGGCGGCGGCGATGAAGACCTCCGGGCTGGCGATCAGCTCCGATCCGGCCGAGTGGTGCTCGCCGACCCATGCCTCGGCGTAGCCCAGCTGGTCGAGCAGCTGGACGAGCTCGAGGTCACGATGCAGGGCGAGGGTGGGATTGACGCCCGTCTTGTGCATCGGGGGCAGGAAGACCCCGAAACGCATCGGTGACGGGTGCGGCTGGAAGGTCGGCACCAGCCGTTCGTACCACAGGCCGCAGTGCGACCGCTGACGGGAGCGGGCCGGGGGGTTCGAGCAGGCGGGCGATGTTCCGTCAGGGGGTGCCGTCGAGGGCCTCGGCGGCGGCGGCCCGTCCGGCCTCGGCCTGCTCGACGGCGGCGTTCGCTTCGTCGACCTTGGCCGCCGTCGCTGCCCGCTGGCGCTCGGCGGCCTCGGCCGCCTCGACCGCGGCGGCGAGGTCGTCCGCCGCGCGCGCAGCCACTCGCTGGGCCCGCTTGAGGTCCCGCTCGGCGGCGGCGAGGTCGCGGATCAGTCGGCGCCGCTCGGCCGCCGTCGGTGCCGGCGGATCGGTGGCGTTGCCGGCCGGTGTGCCGGCGCCGGCCGACTTCTTTCCGTTGGCGGCACGTGCCGGACGGGGCGCCGGCGGACCGGCGAGGCCGGCGAACAGGTCGCTCTCGGCGGCCTCCCCGGTCCCGACCGTGCCGTTGCGCAGGCGTTCGACGGCCTCGGCGCTCCCGGCGATCTCGGCCAACTGGGCCGTGAGCGCGGGCAGGTCGCCCTTTGCCGCCTCGGCCTGCAGCGCCGCGTTGGCCGGCGTGGCCACTGCAGTGGTGCGCTGGCGGAGGTCCTGCAACGCCTGGCGGACCTCGGCGGGGCGGCCGTCGACCGCGGCGTCCTGGGCGTCGCGCACGGCCGCCGCCGCCTCGGCGAAGGCGGCGATCTCGTCGGGATGCGATCGCGACGTGACATTGAGGGCCCACTCGGACCAGGCTGGGCGGCGGATGGCTGACACTGTTGCTGCCGCCTCGCGGTCCTTCTCGGCGCGCAGCGCCTTGGCCAGGTCGTTGCGGGCGGCGACGAACGCCGGTGGCGGCGTGGAGAGCAGCGTGCGCAGGGCGTCCGGATCCAGAGCATCGACGGTAGCTGGGGTTCGGCGAGCGGGGCCGGCCGGGTACCGGGCACGGCGATGATCGAGCGGGTGTCCCACGACGACGGGGTGGTCGAGCTGCGCTTCGTGCTGCCGGCCCACCACCCGGCCCGCCCGATCGGCGTGGCGGGCGACTTCAACGGCTGGGACTGGAACGAGACCCTGCTCGAGGCCCACGGCGACCACCTGGAGGCACGGGTGGAGGTGGAGCGGGGCCACACGTACCAGTTCCGCTACCGCGGCAGCGACCAGACGTGGTTCAACGACGACCAGGCCGACGACTACGTGCCCAACGAGTTCGGCGGGGTCAACTGCCTGATCGACCTCTCCGCCAACTGAGCGCGTTCGCGCACTGACGGTCGCCCGGCCGCGCGCCAGCGAACAAACGCGGTGGTGGGGGTGGGGCCGTATCGTCCGGGCGGTGTCCGGTGCCGGCGGCGACGTCCAGGCCACGTTCTGCGCCACGCTCGTCGACGAGTGGGTCGATCGGGGTGTACGTCACGCCGTCGTCGCACCGGGCTCGCGCAGCACCCCGATGGCGCTGGCCCTCGCCGACCGGCTGCCGGTCACCGTCGTCCACGACGAACGTGTCGCCGGGTTCGTCGGACTCGGGTTGGGGCTCGGCGGCACGCCGGCGGTCGTGCTGACCACGAGCGGCACGGCGGCGGCCAACCTCGCGCCGGCCGTCGTCGAGGCCGGGCTGTCGGCGGTCCCGATGATCGTCGTGACCGCCGATCGCCCGCCGGAGCTGCGCGACGTCGGCGCGGCGCAGACGATCGATCAGACCCACCTGTTCGGGCGGGCTGTGCGGTGGTTCCACGACCCCGGGGTACCTGACCGGCACGGCGCGGCCACGTGGCGGTCGCTGGCCGCTCGCGTCGCCGCCGCCGCAGCCGACGGCCCGGTCCACCTCAACCTGCCCTTCCGGGAGCCGCTCATCGGAACGGCGGGACCGCTGCCTCCGTCACGTCCTCGGCGCCGGACCGTCGACCGGGCCGCCGGCGCGCCGGGCCCCGTTGGACCGGTGGAGCGGGGCGTCATCCTTGCCGGCGGCCGCAGCAGCGTCGCGCCGTCCACCGTCGCCGCGTTGTCGCAGGCCACGGGCTGGCCAGTGCTCGCCGACCCGACGTCGGGCGCCCGCCACCTCGACGGCGCGATCACCAGCGCCGACGGCCTGCTCCGCCACGCCGGGTTCGCCGCCGACACGCGTCCGGAGGTCATCGTGCGGCTCGGGCGCCCGGCGACGTCGAAGGTGCTCGCCCAATGGGTCGGCGCCGCTGCAGGGTCCGCCGCCGTGCTCGTGCAGGTGGGCGGTCCGGCGACCATCGACCCGGACCACCAGGTGGCGATGACGATGCGCGCCGACGAGCTCGATCCTGCCGAGTGGCACGGCGATGGAGGCCACGCGTGGCGCGACCGGTGGATCGCCGCCGACCGTGCCGCCCAGTCGGCGATCGACGCCGTGCTCACGGCCCGGCCGCACCTGACGGAGCCGGGGACGGCGCGCACCGTGGCTCGATGGTTGCCGGCCGACGCCGAGCTGGTGGTCGCGTCGTCCATGCCGGTGCGCGACCTGGAGTGGTACGGCGGACCGTGGGCGCGGGCCCACGCCAACCGCGGAGCCAACGGCATCGACGGCGTGGTGTCGACGGCGCTCGGTGTGGCGATCGGCGGCACCACGACGGTGGCGCTGGTCGGTGACCTGGCGCTGCTGCACGACGGTGGCGCGCTGACCGCGCTGACCGAGCGCGGCGCCGATCTGCGGATCGTGGTCGTCGACAACGACGGGGGTGGGATCTTCTCGTTCCTGCCGCAGGCCGATGTGCTCGAGGACGACCGGTTCGAGCGGCTGTTCGGGACGCCGCACGGGACGGACCTCGTCGCGCTGGCCAGGGCCCACCACCTCGATGCGGTGGACGTCGTGACGGTCGACGAGCTGACCGCCCGTCTCGACCTCCCCGGCCCGAGCGTCACGAGGGTGGCCACCGACCGGGCGGCCAACGTGGTCGTCCACGCCGAGCTGCACGACGCCGTGGCCGCCGCGGTGGACGAGATCTGAAGGAAAGCGGCCCCGGGAGCGGCGGGCCCCGGGGCAAGACTGGACCCGTGCGCCCGGCCCACACACCCACCCTGACGGTGACGTTCCACAAGGTCGACGGGCGCTCGCCGCACGCGTGGTGGGAAGCGGTGCGCACGACGCGGTGGCGTGTGACCGGCGGCTACATGCCCATCGGTCGCGGTCGGATCCCGCACGACCTCGGACACCTGGCCACCGAGTCGCAGCTCGGCATCACCGACGGGTTCTGGGGACTCCTGGCCCGCGGTGCGACGTTCGACCACGGAACCCGGCAGCGGCGCACCAGACCGGGCCGCCAGCTGATCCGCGACCATCGGGCCGCGCTCGTCGCCGCCGAGGAGGTCGGGAACCGGCACCACTTCGCGTGGGCGCTCGGCCAGCCCACCCCGATCGGGCCGACGTTCGACCGGTTGGCGGCCCGCTGGGAGGCGCTCCCTGACGGCGGGACGCTGACCATCCGCTGGCCGTCGCTCGACATCGTCGCTACGGCCTGATCAGCGCCGACAGCATCGCCTGGAACTTGGCCTGCGTCTCCGCCAGCTCGGCCAGCGGGTCGCTGTCGGCGACGATGCCGCCCCCGGCGTGTAGCCGGGCGCAGCACCGATCGGCGGTCAGCTCGGCGCAGCGGATGGCCACGGCCCAGGTGCCGTTGCCGCGCCCGTCGACCCAGCCGACGGCGCCGCCGTAGCGGCTGCGATCGACGCCCTCGACCTCGGCGATCAGCTGGAGGGCGGCGGCCGTCGGGTGGCCACCGAGCGCCGGGGTGGGGGAGAGGGCCCGCACGAGCTCGACGACGTTGGGCGGCGGCGCCGAGAGCCGGCCCTCGATGCGCGTGCCGAGGTGCTGCACGTTGGCCACCGTGACGATCGAGGGGTCCGGCTCCCAGTCGAGGAAGCTGCACCACGGCAGCAACGTGTCGTGGATCACGTCGATGACGACCCGATGCTCGACCTGGTCCTTGGTGCTGGCGACGAGTTGCTCGGCGATCGCCGCGTCGAGGTCGACGTCGCCCGTCCTCGGCGCGGTGCCGGCCAGTGGGTGCGAGCGCACGTCCCGATCGTCGACGTCGATGAGCAGTTCGGGTGATGCGCCGATGAAGCCGTCCAGGGCGAACCGGTAGCTCGACCCGAACGTGCCCCGCAAGCGGCGCAGCACACCGTGCTGGCCGATCGGCCGGTCGGCTTCGACGACGATCTCGCGGGCGATGACGGCCTTGGTGAGGCGACCGTCACGCACCGCCTCGCGGGCGGCCTCGACGGCGCGCAGGTACGTCTCGATCGGTGTGACCGGCCTGATGACATAGCTGGCGGCATCCGGCGCCGGATCGCTGGCCGGACGTACGTCGGTCGGCGCGTCGTCGACCGTCACGACCCAGGTGTCGCCGTCGGCCGATCGGCGCACCGTCGTGGCCGGGATCACCATCTCCCCACGTCCACCGGGCACGAACGGCAGCCCGCCGACCGCCACGGGCCCGACGTCGCCGTCTCGCACATCGATCGCCGCCAGCGCGGCCGCCGCATCATCGACGGGCCCCCGCCACGCCTCGCCCCGGCCGGCGATTCCGGTGTCGTTGCGCACGAACAGGTAGCCGTCGTCGCCGGCGACGTCCTCCAGCGCGATCGGCGTCGACAGGCGGCTGCTGACGGCGCGCATCAGCGGGTGGCGGTGAGCAGTTGGGTGATGCCGCCGCTGAGCTCGGTGTGTTCGACCGAGCCGAAGCCGGCGCGCTCCGCCATCGCCACCAGCCCGGCCGGCGCAGGGAGGTAGGCCACGCTGCGCGGCAGGTAGCGGTAGGCCGCGGGGTCCGACAGCCAGCCGCCGATGCGGGGCACCACGCGCCCGAAGTAGACGCCGTGCCCCCAGCGAACGATGCGGTTCCGCGGGATGCCGACGTCGAGCAGGGCGATCCGCCCGCCGGGGCGCACGACCCGGGACAGTTCGGTGACGAAGCGCTCGAGATCGACGAGGTTGCGCAGCGCGAAGCCGCACGTGACGCCGTCGGCGGCCCCGTCGGCCAGCGGGAGGCGGAGGATGTCGGCCTGCAGGCGGGGCGCACCGCTGCGGTCGGCGCGCAGCATGCCCAGGCTGAGATCGACCGAGATGGGGACGTGCCCGGCCCGCTCGAGGTCGATGCACAGGTCGCCGGTGCCGCTGGCCAGGTCGAGCACGTAGCTCCCGGGCGGCAGCCGGAGCTCCCGGACCGCCCGCCGCCGCCAGCGCACGTCGAGGCGGAAGGTCATGATCCGGTTGACCAGGTCGTAGCGAGGTGCGATGGCGTCGAACATCTCGCGCACCGCGGCCTGCTTCTCCTCGCCTTCGGGAAGGGTCGTGCGATCCCAGCGCGCCGGCGCGGTCATCGCCGCCGAGGCTACGGCCGCCGGTGGCCTGCTCGTCAGGATGCCGGCTCGTCGAGGGCGATGACCGTGGCGTCCCAGGGGCAGTAGAACTCCGAGGTCAGTGACCCGTCCTCGACCGACGACGGCAGGCCGTCGCAGACCTCCGTCGTCAGGTCGACGAACTCGATGGTGGCCGGGTCGATGTGCCACGACCACGGCTCGTTGACGCTCGGCGAGCTGCGGTCGATCTTGCCGTTGGGGATGTTCGCCAACTCCTCGCCGTCCAGCAGGCGACGGGCGTGATCGACCAGCTCGGGGGTGGCCAGCTCGATGCGGTACGTCTCGTCGACGACCTGGATCACGGCGACCGTCGGCTCGGGCCCGGTGTCCGGCTCCTCACTGGCGCACGCCGACCCGCCGACGACCGCAATGAGCGCGACGACCACCAAGCGACGCATCCCTCGCACCGTACGCGTTCTCAAGCGTTTTCAGGGGTCAAGGATGACCCCAAATCCTCAGGAGAAGTGCCGTCGAGCCTGACCGCTACGTTGCGACCATGCCGACTGACGACGTGGTGTTCGGGGCGTTCATGCCCCAGGGGTGGAAGATGGAGCTGGCCTCGATCGACGGGGCGGCGGCGAAGTGGGACCGGGCCGTCGAGATCGCCCAGCTGGCCGAGGAGCTGGGGTACGACTCGATCTGGGTCTACGACCACTTCCACAACGTCCCCCGCCCTGCCCACGAGGCCGTGTTCGAGTGCTGGACCACGATCGCAGCCATCAGCCAGCGCACCAGCCGGATCCGCCTCGGCCAGATGGTCGGCTGCAACAGCTACCGCAACCCCGGTGTGCTGGCCAAGATCACCTCGACCGTGGACGTCATCTCGGGTGGCCGGCTGGACTGGGGGATCGGCGCCGGGTGGTACGAGAACGAGTACCGCGGCTTCGGGTTCGAGTTCCCGCAGCCCAAGGACCGCATCGGCATGCTGCGCGAGACCGTCGAGATCGTCAAGAGCATGTGGACGCAGCCCGAGACCACGTTCCACGGCGACCACTACAGCCTGTCCCGTGCCAACTGCGACCCCAAGCCGCTGCAGGACCCGCACCCCCCGGTGTGGGTCGGCGGTGGTGGCGAGCAGCTCACGCTGCGTGTCGTCGCCCGCCACGCCGACTGCTCGAACTGGGGCGGTCAGCCGGAGCAGTGGGCACACAAGCGGGAGGTGCTGCAGGGCCACTGCACGGAGGTCGGGCGGGACGAGGACACGATCCGCAAGACGTGGTCACCCGAGGTGTTCATCCGCTCCACCGAGGCGGAGGTCGAAGCGGCGGGGTCACGCAGCCTGTGGGGCGAGCCCGTCGACAGCTGGCGGTCCGGCAACCTGGTCGGCACGCCCGAGCAGGTCAGCGAGAAGATCCAGACCTACCTCGACCTCGGCTGCCGCGGCTTCATCCCGTGGTGCGCCGACTACCCCGACACCGAGACGCTGACGCTCTTCGCCCGCCAGGTGATCCCCAACTTCCGCTAGTCGTCCATCGGAGGGTTTCGTGCATCCGAGGGTTGGCAGCGGGGCGTCCCCGCACGTAACCCTCGAATGCAGCAAACCCTCGGATGGGTACTACTCGTAGAGCCGGAAGAGGACCTGGGCGACGCAGCTCGGCTTGGGCGCGCCCTCGACCTCGAAGCTGAACTCCATGGTCATCTGGATGCCACCGGCGACGTCGGTCAGCTCGAGCAGCGTGGCGCCGAGGCGCAGCTTCGACCCGACCGGGACCGGTGCTGGGAACCGGATCTTCTCGGCCCCGTAGTTCACCCCCATGGAGAACCCGCTGACCCGGTAGATCTGCGGCGACAGCATCGGGCCCAACGACAGCGTCAGGTACCCGTGGGCGATCGGCCCCCCGAACGGCCCGGCCGTGGCCCGCTCGACGTCGACGTGGATCCACTGGTGGTCACCGGTCGCCTCGGCGAACTGATCGATGCGCTCCTGGGTGATCTCGACCCAGTCGCTGTAGCCGAGGTGTTGACCGATCAGCGCGCGCAGCTCCTCGGTCCCATTGATGTCGCGGGCAGGCATGGGCGCAGCTTGGCAGACGCTCGGTGCGTTCCCCGGCCACGCCACCTGCAGCCTGCGCAGGTCGTGCCCGCCGACTCGCTGGCGCTCGCTCACTCGCGTGCTCGCAGCATCGACGTCGCCTGCTACCAATGACCCGATGCCCGACCTGTTGACCGTCTACGCCCAGGCCCACCCGGACAAGGTCGCCGTCGTCGACGACCGCCCCGGCGGCGACGTCCGCACCGTCACCTACGCCGAGTTCGAGGACGTCACGAACCGCCTGGCCAACGTCCTGGTCGGCTACGGCGTCGGTCCCGGCGTCAAGGTCGTCTGGTGCGGCCAGAACTCGGTCGGCGTGGCGACCCTGATCGTCGCCGCACGCAAGCTGGGCGCCACGGCCGTCCCGCTCAACTACCGCCTGTCCGACGAGGAGGCGGCGTACGTCACCGACCACAGCGACGCCGGCCTCGTGTACGCCGACGTCGAGTTCGCCCCGCTGTTCGATCGCATCCGGTCGGCCATCCCCAAGGTCGCCGAGGTCCTGATCTTCGACGGTGATGCGCTCGACGGCCAGACCGCCGCCGACCCGCTGGTGGCCGCGGCCTCGACCGAGGTGGCGGAGCTGCCCACGGCCGACCAAGTGGCGGCCACGATGATCTACACCTCGGGCACCACTGGCAAGCCCAAGGGTGCCCTGCGCCGCAACGCCGTCGACCCGGCCCAGGTCGGCGCCATGTTGCAGTTCATCGGCTACGCCCCCGACGACGTCTACCTGACATGCGGACCGCTGTACCACAGCGGCCCCGGCGGCTTCATGGGCATCGCCATGGCGCTCGGCCAGACCATCGTGCTGCAGCACAAGTTCGACCCGGAGGACTGGCTGCGCCTGCTGGAGACGTACCACGCCACGTCCACGTTCGCCGCTCCGACGCCGATCCGGATGATCTGCAACCTGCCGGCCGAGGTCAAGGCCCGCTACGACCGGTCGTCGATGCGGGTCATGATCGCCAACGCCGCGCCGTGGAGCTACGCCTTGAAGCAGCAGTACGTCGCCGACTTCCCATCCGACTCGCTGTTCGAGGTCTACGGCTCGACCGAGCTCGGCGTGAACACGATCCTGCGGCCGGAGGACCAGCTGCGCAAGCCCGGCTCGTGCGGCAAGGAGGCGCCGATGGTCGAGATCCGCCTCTACGACGTCGACGGCAACGTCGTCACGGACACCGGGCCCGAGGCGACCGGTGAGCTGTTCGTGCGCAGCGCCTCGGTCTTCTCCGACTACTACAAGCAGCACGACAAGTTCGAGGAGGACCACCGCGAGGGGTTCCAGACGGTCGGCGACATCGCCTACCGGGACGACGAGGGCTTCCTCTACATCTGCGATCGGAAGAAGGACATGATCATCTCCGGCGGGATGAACATCTACCCGGCCGAGATCGAGTCCGCCCTCGAGCAGCATCCCGACGTGTACGAGGCGGCTGTGTTCGGCATCCCCAGCGAGGAGTGGGGGGAGAGCGTGCACGCCGTCGTCGTGCGCCGCCCCGGCAGCGAGCTCGACGAAGCGGCCGTCACCGAGCACGCCCGCCAGCACCTCGCCCGCTACAAGGTGCCGCGTTCGATCTCGTGGTCCGACGAGCTGCCGAAGACCGGTTCGGGCAAGATCCTCAAGCGCGAGCTGCGGGCGCCGTTCTGGGCCGACCGATCCGTCAACGTCTGATGCCTGCGTTTACGTCCGGATCTTGGTCGCACGGACGACCAGAATCCGGACGTAAACGGGGAGTCGTGTGCGCTCGGGGTTCGTGACGCTGGTCGGCCGGCCCAACGTCGGCAAGTCGTCGTTGGTCAACGCCATCTGCGGCGCCAAGGTGTCGATCGTCTCGGACAAGCCGCAGACCACCCGCCACCGCATCCGGGGCATCCTCACCCGGCCCGACGCCCAGCTCGTCTTCGTCGACACGCCCGGCCTGCACAAGCCCGTCACTGCGCTCGGCCGACGGGTCAACGCAACCGCCATCGACAGCGTCGGCGAGTCCGACGACCTCGACGTGGTGGCGCTGGTGCTCGACGCCACCGCCCCGTACGGGTCGGGCGACCGCTGGGTCGCCGACCACCTCGACCTGCCCCGGGTCGTGGTCGTCGTGAACAAGGTCGATCGGGCCCGGCGGGAGCAGGTCGTCGCCCAGCTCGGTGCCGCCGCCGAGCTCGGCGCCGAGGCGTACTTCCCGGTGTCGGCGCGCACCGGCGTGGGGCTCGAAGCGCTCGTCGACCACCTCGCCGCCCGCCTGCCCGAGGGCCCGCTGCTCTTCCCTGACGACGTGGTGCGCGAGGGGCCCGATGAGCAGTGGATCGCCGAGCTGGTGCGCGAGCAGCTCCTGGCCGTGACCCGTGACGAGCTGCCGTACTCGATCGCCACCCAGGTCTCGGAGTGGGAGGGCGATCGCATCACCGTCGAGATCCTCGTCGAGCGGGAGAGCCAGAAGGGGATGGTCATCGGCAAGGGCGGCCAGGTCCTCAAGCAGGTCGGCCAGGCCGCCCGCCAGCAGCTGCCGCCTGGCACGCACCTCGTGCTGCGGGTGAAGGTCGACAAGGACTGGCAGCGGCGGCCCGAGCGCGTCGAGCGGCTGTATTGAGCGTGGATCGGCCGCTCGCCGTCGTCGACATCGACGGGGTGATCGCCGACGTGCGCCACCGCCTCCACCACCTGGAGGGCAGGCGCAAGGCGTGGGGGCCGTTCTTCGCCGCCGCGCCGCGAGATGACGTCCACCCGGAGGGCGCGGCGATCGTCGAGACGCTGGGCGCCGACCACGAGATCGTCTTCGTGACCGGTCGCCCGGAGGACCTGCGGAGTGTGACCGAGACCTGGCTGGGCGAGCACGGGTTCGGGGGCCATCGGCTGATCATGAGAGGGCGAGGTGACCGCCGGCCGGCGGCGCGGGCCAAGGTCGAGCTGATCGGCGAGTTGGCCGCCGACCGGCACATCGGGATCGTCGTCGACGACGACCGGCAGGTCCTCGAGGCGGCGCGGGCCGCCGGGTACCCGACGTTCCACGCCGACTGGGAGCGACGGGCGCCCGAGGCCGAAGCGGCACGGCACCAAGCGCAGGACGTCGACGGGCGAACGTGAGCGAGCGGACCGAACGCCTGAGTCGGCTCACGTCGACGGCGTGGTCGGATCCGGTGGCGTCGTCTCGACCGGCGTCGACGGCGCCGTCGGGTCCGAGACGTCGGGCGTCGTCTCGGGTTGCGAGTCGTCGGGTCCGGGGTCGCCGAGCAGGTCCTCGTAGTCCACCCGCGACACGGTCTGTCCTGGTTCCGTCTGCACGCCGTCACCGCCGGGCACCGCCAGCGGCTCGCCCTCCAAACTGAACTGCACCTGCCCGATGCCCGGTCGGCGAGTGAGGGTGAGCACGATCTGACCGATCGCCAGGCGCTGGTCACGATCCTCGATGTCGTCGAAGGCCTCGCCGGCGAGGTCGACGGCGGCGAACCCGGCGCCGGACTCACGCACGCTGCTGATCAGGCCGGCCTCGACGAACGTGCGCAGGCCGAGACCCGCCTCTCCCGGCGGCGGCCCGTCCTCGAGCAGCGCCATGACCCGGATCGCCGACGGATCGCGGGACAGGTTGCCGACCACGACATCGAGCTGGTTGCCGCTGGCGAAGTACAGCTCGATCGGTTCGGTCGGCACCGTTGTCGACGGCATGCTCGTCGACGGTGGGACCGGCACCGATGACTCCGGGACGGTGGTCGTCGTGGTGGTCGTGGTGGTCGTGGTCGTCGTCGTCTGGTCGAGCCCGAACAGCTCCTCGCTGTCGATGCGCTCGAACGCCCCGTCGTCACCGGTGCCGCAGGCCGCACCGATGACCAGGCCGCTGGCCAGCACACTCGACGCGATGAGCCGTCGACGCGACGGTCCGCCCGCCGTCATCGGCGCGCCCCGGTCGTGGGCACGCGCACCACGAACCGGGCTCCACCGCCGGGCCGGTCCTCGACCCACGCCTCGCCGCCCTGAGCCGTGGCGTGCTCGGTGACGAGTGCCAGACCGAGCCCCGTGCCGACGCGGTGGCGGGCCGCGCTGCCGCGAGCGAACCGCTCGAAGATGCGCTTCCGCTCGCCGCGGGCGACGCCGGGCCCGGCGTCCTCGACGGCGACGAGCAGGAACGGCCCGTCGGTGTGCTCGATCGAGATGCGCGTCGGTCCGCCGCCGTGGTGGTGGGCGTTGTCGAGGAGGTTGGTGAGGATGCGCTCGAAGCGCAGCTTGTCGACCACGGCCGTAAGGGTGGTGCGGGCACCGTTGCCGGAGTGCTCCGGGCCGGCGATCGGCAGCTCGCTGAACCCACCGCGATCGGCGATCCGCCGGCAGAGGGCGACCAGGTCGACCTCCTCCGTGTGCACGTCGGTGGCGCCGGCGTCGATGCGCGACAGCTCCAGGAGGTCGATGACCATCGCGTCGAACCGGCGCACCTGCCCGACGACGACGTCGAGGGCCTGCTGCGTCCGCTCGGGCAGCTCCTCCCGGCGACCGTCGATGACCTCGGTGGCCGCGGCCAGCGCGGTGATCGGTGAGCGCAGCTCGTGGCTGACGTCCGACGCGAAGCGGGCCTCGCGCTCGATGCGGGTCTGCACGGCGTCGGCCATGTCGTTGAACGAGTCGGCCAGCCGGTCGAGGTCGGGGTCGCCGGCGGGGGTGAGGCGGGTGCTGAGGTCGCCGGCGGCGATCTCGCCGGCGGCATCGGTGATCTTGCCCAGCGGCTGCAGGAGGCGGCGGCTCGTCCACCACCCGACGCCCGTCGCCAGCACGACCGTGATCACCGACCCGATGATCAGCGCCAGCAGGATCGACCGCAGCGTGTCGTCCGTCGAGTCGAGGCGGAAGGCCTCGTAGTAGGCGGCGTCGACCTCGGCGATGTGGATGGCCACGCCGACGTAGCGATCGTCGTCGAGGGCGAACCGCTGGATCCCGGAGATGCCGGCAGCCGTCGCCTCGCGCAGGTCCTGCGGGAAGCTCTCGTCCGAGTACCGGGTGTCGGTGGCGAACGGCAGGTCGTCGGCCAAGCGAACGGAGGCGAACCCGCCCGGCTCGGTCTGGGTCGTCCGCACGAAGTTGTCGCCGAAGTCGTCGGTCCCGCCCTGCAGCAGGGTGAGGACCCGTCCGGCGTTCAGCACGGCCTGCTGCCGGGCGATCTCGGTGCGTTGCTCGAGCAGCGACGAGCGGGCGAAGGCGTACGTGGCGATGGTGAGCGTGACCGTGGCGACCAGCGAGATCAGGCCGAAGAAGAGGGTGACCTTGGTGCGCAGACGCATCTGACGGCGACGGGGCACGGCGCAAAGTGTGGCAGGATCAGTGCCCGAGTCGATCCCGCGACCCGACGAGCGGGAGACTCGAGGGGTTCACCGCTGCCGGTGAGGCACCAGGGGGAGGAAGGTACCCCACCGGGGCAGCGTGAACGATCCCCACTGTGGAAGGCCCGTGTGACGGCCCGAGCCCAGCAATGCGCGATTTGTGTAACAAGTGTGAGTGACCTGGTCGGGATTTCCCGGGCCAGAATGCTGCCTGCCGTGCACTCCCTGCTCTTCATCGAGGACGACGACCAGATCCGCTTGGCGCTCAAGTTGGCGCTCGAGGACGAGGGCTACCAGGTGCGCGAGGCGCCGGACGGCACGACCGGGCTGGCCGCCTTCGTCGAGCGGGAGGCCGACCTCGTGCTGCTGGACCTGCGCCTGCCGGACATGTCCGGGTTCGACGTCTGCCGCTCCCTGCGCGCCCGCAGCATCGTGCCGATCATCATGATCACGGCCCAGACCGACACGTACGACCTGGTCGCCGGGCTGGAGGCGGGCGCCGACGACTACATCACCAAGCCGGTCATCCCGAAGGAGCTGGCGGCGCGGATCCGGGCGCTGCTGCGGCGGGTCCAGCTGCAGGAGACGTCAGCGCCGCGGGTGTCGCGCTTCGGCGACCTCGAGCTGCTGCGCGATCAGGGGCTGGTGCGCAAGTCCGGCAACGAGCTGAGCCTGACCAAGACGGAGTTCCGGCTGCTCTGCGAGTTCGCCGACCATCCCGGCGCGGTGCTGTCGCGCGACCAGCTCCTGGAACGGGTGTGGGGCTACGAGTACCTCGGCGACTCCCGGCTCGTCGACGCCCACGTCCGCCGCCTCCGGGTCAAGGTCGAGGACCAACCGGACGACCCGCGCCACATCGTCACCGTCCGCGGCCTCGGCTACCGACTCCTCGGTTGACTCGTGCGTCATCCCCATCCGAGGGTTTCCTGCATCCGAGGGTTTGCTGAGGGGCGTCCCCGCACGTAGCCCTCGGATGCACCAAACCCTCGGATGGTCACATCGTCACGGGCGGGATGGGCGTTGGACGTGGGATGAGTGGCGCGTGGCCTCGAAGCGGTCGAAGTCGACGACGCCGACGGCCAGCAGGCCGCGCTGCGGGATGCGGAAGTCGCCGATCGTCGCCTGGTGCGCCAGCGGCTCGGGCACGCCCAGGTCCTCGCCGGCGAGGACGGCGGTGCTGGCGGCCACGGGCCAGATCGCCGACGGGACCAGCCGGAACTGCTGACCGTTGGGCATGTGGCCGGTCATCGCCAATCGGCCGGCACCGAGGACCAGGCCGGCCGTCGGGCCCATGACCCGCAGCACGCCGCGGCGGGTGGTGACCCAGGACGGCAGGCGGCTGGACATCGCGCTGAGCACCCGGCTCGTGGTCGTGGTGCGGAACGTGAGGTCCCACGTCAGCTCCGGGTCGGCCGATCGAACGCAGAGCCGGTCGGCGGCCGGCCAGCGCAGGTCGATGTCGGTTTGCCGGGTGTCGTCGGACAGCTCGCCGGTGTAGCGCGTGCAGCTCACCTCCGCCGGCGCCGTCGACCAGAAGCTCCACCGACCGTCGGGGGCGCGGTGCCAGACCGACGTGTACGGCGGCCCGACGGACGATCGCGACCAGCAGCGCAGGCCGAGCACGTGGCCGGACGAGAACGGCAGGCCCATCACACCGAAGCCGGCGAACCACTCCTGCCCGGCGCCCTCCGGCCCCGGCTGGCCGGCATCGGCCACCGCGTCGCGAGGAGCGATCACGTCCACACCGGGCGGGAGCGCAGGTACTCGCCGAGGCCCTTGGCCTGCGGATCGAAGGCGGTCGACGACGCCACGCCCTCGCCGAGGTAGCCGACGAGCACGAAGTTGAGGGCCCGCAGGTTGGGCAGCTCGTACCGGCGCACCTCGAGGTCCCGGGCCTCCGGGAGGAGGCGGCGGATCCGGTCGGCGGTGAGGTTGGCCGTCAGCCACGTGTAACCGGCGTCATCGCGCGCCCACACGCCGAGGTTGGCGTTCCCACCCTTGTCGCCCGATCGGGCACCGAACCACGTTCCGAGCGGTCGACCGACCTCCAGCTCGCTGGGTGCGACGTCGGGCGCGGGCGGCGGGTCGATCGGCTCGCCGGTCGCTCCCGAGGGCGGCGCTGCGACGTGGATCCGCCGACCGTCGTCGAGCACGACGACCTGGTCGATCTCGTCGGCCGGCACGAGTGCCGGCCAATAGACGCCGAAGGACTGGGCCGGCCCCGGCGCCGACGTGGCGAAGAAGCCCGGGATGTTGGCCAGGGCCAGCTCGATCGCCGTTGACGAGAACGCCCGCCCGACGAGCCGCTCGTCGGCGGCGCGGGCGAACACGTGCAGCCGTCCACTGGCCTGCTCCTGGTCGGCACCGTCGCTGGGCGCCGGCACGAACCTCGTCTCCAGCGTCACCCCTGCGTCGCGCAGCCGATCGGCGCCGCCCATGCCGTCCCGCACGGCGTCGGTCAGCCACGCCGCCTTGGCCTCCTGCTCCAGGCCGGTCAGCACGAACGTCATCCGGTTGCGGAACCCACCGTCGTAGTTGATGGCGACCTTCGTGGTGGGTGGCGCCGGCTCGCCGCGCGTGCCGCTGATCCGCACGCGGTCCGTGTCCACCTGGTCGAGGTGCAACGTGTCGAAGCGCGTGACGACGTCGGGATTCGGGTAGGCAGGCGGCCCGATCTCGTACAGCAGCTGGGCGGTGACGGTCTCCACCGTGACCGCGCCGCCGGCACCCGGGTGCTTCGTGATGACGCTGGACCCGTCGTCGTCGACCTCGGCGATCGGGAACCCGAGCGGCTTGGACAGGTCCGGCAGTTCGGTGAAGAAGGCGTAGTTGCCACCGACGGTCTGGGCACCGCACTCGATGACGTGCCCGGCGGCGACCGAGCCGGCCAGCCGGTCCCAATCGGTCGGCGACCAGCCCCACCACCACGCCGCCGGGCCGACGACGAGCGCGGCGTCGGTGACCCGCGGGCACACGACCACGTCGGCGCCGGCGTCGAGGGCGGCCGTGATGCCGAAGCCGCCGAGGTAGGCGTTGGCACTGATCGGGTCGGCCGTCAACGGTTCGCCCGTGTCGAGGTTGGCGAGGTGGGGGCGCAGCCCGTCGATTCGCCCGATCAGATCGTCGCCCTCGATGTGGGCGACGACGACGGTGACACCGAGGCGGTCGGCGATGTCACGCACCCGTTGCGCGCAGCCCGCAGGGTTGAGGCCGCCGGCGTTGGTGACGACCTTGATCCCCTTGTCGACACAGGTGCCGAGCACCTGCTCCATCTGGGTGAGGAACGTGCGGGCGTACCCGCCCTCGCTGTCACGAGCCTTCGTCTTCCAGAGGATGAGCATGGTCAGCTCGGCCAGCCAGTCGCCCGTCAACACGTCGATCGGGCCGCCGTCGACCATCTCCTTCGCCGCCGACAGCCGGTCTCCGAAGAAGCCCGAGCAGTTGGCGATCCTGACCGGGCGGGATCCCGTCACGTCGCATCCTCCAGTCGCAGCAGCACCTGTCCGGTGTCGACCTGATCGCCCTCGGCGACGAGGACCTCGGCCACGGTGCCGTCGGCCGGGGCCTGGATCTGGTGCTCCATCTTCATCGCCTCGACGACCACGAGCGCCTGGCCGGCGAGCACCGCGTCGCCGGGTGTCACCATCACGCGTCGCACCGCGCCCGGCATCGGGGCGACCAGTGAGCCGGCGGCGACCAGCGGGCTCGGTTCGGGATGCCGTGCCACCACGGTGAACGTCACGTGACCATCGGCCGCGTCGACGTAGCGCCGGGCACCGTCGGCGGCAACACCGAACGTGAGGCGCACACCGTCGCGCTCGACGACGACCTCCGAGGGCCGGGCACTGATCACCTCGATCGTCAACGGTTCGCCGTCGACAGCGACGTGTTCGCTACGGCCCATCCGGTAGGTGACGGTGCGGATGGCCTCGCCGTGGACCATCGAGAGCGACTGGTCGACCGCCGGGTTGTTCCGCCACCCGGACGGGACGTCGGTCCACGCCCGTGCGGTGGCCCGGTTGGACGCCTGCTCCGACAGCGCGACCGCCGCCGCGGCGAGCGCGACGTCGGTCTCGATCGGCTCGGAGCACGGGTGCTCGTCGAGGAAGCCCGTGTGCAGGTCGCCGGCCAGGAAGTCCGGGTGTCGCAGCACCCGGACGAGCTGGTCGCGGTTGGTGTCCGGGCCGTGGAGGCGGGCCCGCTCCAACGCCGCCGCCAGCGTCCGGGCGGCGCCGGCCCGCGTCGGCGCATGGACGATCACCTTGGCCACCATGGAGTCGTAGTGCGGCGGCACGGTCGATCCCGACCCGACGCCGGTGTCGATGCGCACGGCACCGCCGAGCTCGTCGACCTCGAAGGTCTGGAACGTGCCCGTCGACGGTCGGTAGTCCGCCGCCGGCTGCTCGCACGTCAGCCGGGCCTCGATGGCGTGCCCGACCAGCGGAGCATCGAGCGCCCCCACTGGGAGCGGTTCGCCGGCGGCGACGAGCAGCTGCAGCTCCACGAGGTCGAGCCCCGTGACGAGCTCGGTGACGGGGTGCTCGACCTGCAGCCGAGTGTTCATCTCGAGGAACCAGAACGAGCCGTCGGGTTCGAGCAGGAACTCGACGGTGCCGGCGCCGACGTACCCGACCGCTCGCGCCGCTTCGACGGCCGCCGCGGCCAGCCGGGCCCGCAGCGCGCCATCGACGGCCGGGGATGGTGCCTCCTCGATGATCTTCTGGTGCCGGCGCTGGATCGAGCACTCCCGCTCGTGCAGCGACACGACGTTTCCGTAGGTGTCGGCGAAGACCTGGATCTCCACGTGGCGGGCCCGGCGGACGAGGCGCTCGACGAACACGCTGCCGTCGCCGAAGGCCGCCTCGGCCTCGCGCCGAGCGGCGGCGATCGCCTCCGGCAGGTCGTCGATCCGCTCGACGGTTCGCATGCCCCGACCTCCGCCGCCCGCCGACGCCTTGACCAGCAACGGCATCGGCAGCTGTTCGATGTCCACCGTCGTCGAGTCCGGCAGCACCGGCACGCCGGCCCTCGCCACCAGCTCCTTGGCGACGACCTTGGAGCCCATGGCGTCGATCGCCATCGCCGGCGGGCCGACCCAGGTCAGACCGGCGGCGTCGACGGCGCGAGCGAAGTCTCCGGACTCGGCCAGGAACCCGTAGCCGGGGTGGACGGCGTCGGCCCCGCTGCGACGCGCCGCGTCGACGAGCAGATCGGCGCGCAGGTACGTGTCGGCGGCCGCGTTGCCGGGCAGGCGCACGGCGCGGTCGCAGGCGGCCACGTGGAGCGCGGCTGCGTCGGCGTCGCTGTGCACCGCGACGGTCCCGATGCCGAGACGGCGGCAGGTGCGGGCGATGCGCACGGCGATCTCGCCGCGGTTGGCGATGAGGACTCGCTCGATCACATCCTGAACACCCCGTAGCCGCGCTGGCCGTGGATCGGATCCTTGGTCACCACCGACAGGCAGATCCCGAGGATCGTGCGAGTGTCACGCGGGTCGATGATGCCGTCGTCGTACAGCCGGCCGGTCATGAACATGGCCAGCGACTCGCGCTCGATCTGCTCCTCGACGGCCGTGCGCATGGCCGCGTCCGCCTCTTCATCGAACGGCCGACCCATCGAAGCTGCCGACTGCCGCGCCACGATCGACAGGACGCCGGCCAGCTGCTGCGGGCCCATCACCGCCGTCTTGGCGTTGGGCCAGGTGAACAGGAACCGCGGCCCGTAGGCCCGGCCACACATGCCGTAGTTGCCCGCCCCGTAGCTGGCCGCCATGTTCACCGTGAGGTGCGGCACCGTCGAGTTGGTGACGGCGTTGATCATCTTGGCGCCGTCCTTGATCATGCCGCGTTGCTCGTACTCCCGACCGACCATGTAGCCCGTGGTGTTCTGCAGGAACACGAGGGGCGTGTCGCTCTGGTTGGCCAGCTGGATGAACTGCGTCGCCTTGTTCGACTCCTCGTTGAAGAGGATGCCGCGGTGGTTGGCGAGGATGCCGATGGGGTGGCCGTGCAGCTCGGCGAACCCGGTGACCAGTGAGGTGCCGTAGCGCGGTTTGAACTCGTCGAAGTCGCTGTCGTCGACCAGCCGGGCGAGGACGTCCCGCGGATCGAACGGGACGCGCAGGTCGGCGGACACGATGCCGAGCAGCTGCTCGGGGTCGTATCTCGGTAGCCGGCTGGGCGGGCGGCCGTCGGCAGGTCGGGCGCGGTTGAGCCGGGCGACGATGCGCCGACCGATGCGCAGCGCATCGAGCTCGTCGACGGCGAAGTGGTCGGCGAGGCCGCTGACGGTGGCGTGCATCTCGGCGCCGCCAAGGCTCTCGTCGTCGCTCTCCTCGCCCGTCGCCATCTTGACCAGCGGCGGTCCGCCGAGGAACACCTTCGAGCGCTGGTCGATCATCACGACGTAGTCGCTCATCCCGGGCACGTACGCCCCGCCGGCGGTCGAGTTCCCGAACACGAGGGCGATCGTCGGCACTCCCATGGCCGACAGCTCGGTGAGGTCGTGGAACCCCTGACCGCCGGGGATGAAGATCTCGCTCTGGTGCGGAAGATCGGCGCCGCCCGACTCCACCAGGTTGATCACGGGCAGCCGGTTCTGACGGGCGATCTCCATCGCCCGGAGGTTCTTGCGCAGCGTGGCGACGGTGCTCGTGCCGCCGCGCACTGTGGCGTCGTTGGCGATCAGCACGCACTCGGTTCCCTCGACGACGCCGACGCCCGTGAACATCCCCGCTCCGACCGGGAAGTCGGTGCCCCAGGCGGCCAGCGGCGAGAGCTCGAGCAGTGGCGAGTCGGCATCGATCAGCAGCTCGACGCGCTCGCGGGCCAGCAGCTTGCCGCGCTGGCGGTGGCGGGCGACGTACTTCTCGCCGCCCCCGCCGTTGACGAGCGCCAGCTGGCGGTCGTGCTCGGCGAGCAGGGCCAAGAGGTGGGTGCGGTTGGCCTGGTACGCCTCGCTGCGCTCGTCGACGTGGTCGGCCAGGACCGTCATGCCCGGAGCGTAAAGGTTCGAGCGGTGGGCTCGAAGATCACCCGCTGACGCCAGGATCTGTGAGCCGAGCGGGCGGATGTGAGCCGCCTCGGCTCACAGATCGTCGCTCGATCGTGTCTACTCGATCTCGAACTTGACGCCTTGGGCGAGCGGGAGCGACGTCGAGTAGTTGATGGTGTTCGTGGCTCGGCGCATGTAGCCCTTCCACGCGTCGGAACCGGACTCCCGGCCGCCGCCCGTCTCCTTCTCGCCCCCGAAGGCGCCACCGATCTCGGCGCCAGACGGTCCGATGTTGACGTTGGCGATCCCGCAGTCGGACCCGTCGGCCGACATGAACCGCTCGGCTTCGCGCACGTCGTTGGTGAAGATGCTCGACGCCAGGCCCTGGGGCACGGCGTTGTGCACGGCGATCGCCTCGTCCAAGTCGTCGTAGCCGAGGACGTACAGCAGCGGGCCGAACGTCTCGGTGCGCACGATCTCGCTCTGCGCCGGCATCGTCACCAGGGCCGGTTGGACGTACCGGGCGTCGGGCGCATCGTCGGCCAGCACTCGTTCGCCGCCGACGATCAGCTCGCCACCTTGGTCGCCGGTGGCCGTGGCGATGGCGGCGGCGATCCGGTCGAACGCCGGCGGGTCGATCAGCGGGCCGACCAGGGTGCCCTCGGCCAGCGGATCGCCGATCGGCACCGAGGCGTACGCCTTGGCCAGCCGCTCGACGAGCTCGTCGCGCACCGAGCGGTGGACGATCAGCCGGCGCAGGCTGGTGCAGCGCTGCCCGGCCGTGCCCACCGCCGAGAAGGCGATCCCTCGGGTGGTCAGCTCGAGGTCGGCGCTCGGTGCGACGATCGCCGCGTTGTTGCCGCCCAGCTCGAGGATCAGGCGGGCGAAGCGGCCGGCGACGGCGGGCGCCAGCTCACGACCCATGCGCGTTGATCCGGTGGCCGACACGATGGCCACCATCGGGTGCGTCGCAAGTGCGTGACCGTGCTCGGCCCCGCCGAGCACCACCTGGCTCAGATTCGCCGGCGCGCCGACGTCGGCGGCGGCCCGCCGGGCCAGCGCGTCGCAGGCCAGGGCGGTCAGCGGGGTCTTGTCGGACGGCTTCCAGATCACCGGGTTGCCGGCGACGAGCGCCAACGCCGCGTTCCACGACCACACGGCGACCGGGAAGTTGAACGCCGAGATGACGGCGCAGGGTCCCATCGGGTGCCATGTCTCCATCAGCCGGTGGCCGGGTCGCTCGCTGGCGATCGTCAACCCGTGCAGCTGCCTCGACAGCCCGACGGCGAAGTCGCAGATGTCGATCATCTCCTGGACCTCGCCCAGGCCTTCGCTGCGGATCTTCCCGGCCTCGATCGAGACCAGCTCGCCCAGCTCGTCGCGATGCTGGCGCAGGAGCTCGCCGAGCCGGCGGACCAGGTTGCCGCGCGCCGGAGCCGGCGTCACCCGCCATTCGGCGAACGCCGCAACGGCGCGCTCGACGGTGCCGTCGACGGCGCCCGTCGAGTCGGGCTGGCCGGCCGGGCCGAGGGAACCACCGGTGATGGGGGTGCGCGCCGGCAGGTCCCCATGACGCGCCTCGACCCCGAGCGTGGTCAGCAGCGCGTCTGCGCGTGCCGCCAGGTCGGCGGTGGACGGCAGCGTCATCACTGCGCGGCCAGCACGGCGGTCAGGATCTCCACGGCCGTCTCGGCCTGGGCCGGCGTGACGACGAGTGGGGGAGCGAGGCGGATCGATCGCTCACCGCACGTCAGCACGAGGAGGCCGCGCTCGAAGCAGGCCCGCTCGACGGCGACCGCGGCGTCGTGGTCTTCGAGGTCGAACCCGATCATCAGCCCGCGCCCGCGGACCTGGCCGATGCGGGGCGACTCGATCGCTCGCAGCGCGGTCAGCAGCTGCTCGCCCACGGCGGCGGCGTTGGCCGCCAGCTCCGACTCGACGAGGTCGAGCGTGGCCAGCGCAGCGGCGCACGCCACCGGGTTGCCGCCGAACGTCGAGCCGTGACCGCCCGGCTCCCAGTCCATGACGGCGGACCGGGCGACGATGCCGGCGAGGGGCAGCCCGCTGGCCAGGCCCTTGCCGATGCACATGATGTCGGGAACGACACCGTCGTGCTCCGCCGCCCACATCGTGCCGGTGCGGCCCACGCCGGACTGCACCTCGTCGAGCACGAGCAGGATGCCGTGCTCGTCGCACAGCGTCCGCAGGTCGGCCAGCCACCCGGCCGGCGGCACGATGTACCCGCCCTCGCCCTGGATCGGCTCGACGAAGATCGCCGCAACGTCGCTCGGGTCGGTGAGGCGCTTGAACAGGACCTCTTCGATGTACGCCGCGCCGCTCAGCGCGCTGTCGTCGTACGAATCGAAGTACGGGGCGTGCAGGCTGCCCGGGGTGACGATGCCGAAGCCGGCCCGCTGGCGGGCCTTGCTGGCCGTGAGGGAGAGGCTTCCCAGCGATCGGCCGTGGAAGGCGCCGAGGAAGGCGATGACGTTGGGCCGGCGGGTGTGGTGGCGGGCCAGTTTGAGCGCCGCCTCGACGGCCTCGGTGCCGGAGTTGGACAGGAAGACCCGGGCATCGGGCATCGGGGCGAGGGCGGCCAGGCGCTCGCACACGTCGGCGTGAGCGGGCAGGTAGAAGTCGCTCGAGCAGTAGTGCAGGACGTCGTCGACCTGGGCGTGGATGGCGGCGTTGACGGCGGGATGGGCGTGACCGGCGGCGACCACCGCGATGCCGGCGTTGAAGTCGAGGAAGCGGTTGCCGTCGACGTCCTCGATCACGCAGCCCCTGGCCCGCTGGACGACCAGGGGGTAGACCCGGGTCAGCGACGGGCTGGTCACGGCCTCGTCGCGGGCGATGATCGCCTGCGCGATCGGCCCGGGCAGCGGTGTGCGCACGTCCGGCGCGAAGGTGTCCGGCGTGAGCTCGGTGGCCGCGCGCTCAGCGATGATCGTCATGGTGACCGCCTCCGTTCCAAGTCGTCTTGACAGCGTAACATCTGTTCCATGGTCGTGAACGTGCCGGACGACCTCGACGAGCTCGAGGTGGCGCTGCTCGACGGCTTGGCGCGTCTGACCGGACCGCTCCAGGGCGATCCGGCTCGGCCATTGGCGCCGGGTTCGGCCCTGACGGCCAAGGAGCTCGACGACGTGTTCGAGGCCCAGCTCGACAGCCGGCACCTCGACCACACCGCTCGGTGGCTGCGTGCCCAGGGCGTCGGCTACTACACGATCGGCTCGGCCGGCCACGAGGCCAACGCCCTCGTCGCCAACGCGCTGCGACCCTCCGATCCGGCCCTGCTGCACTACCGCTCGGGGGGCTTCTACCTGGCCCGGGCCCGCCAGGTCCCCGGCCACGACGGCGTGCGCGACGTGCTCCTCGGCCTGCTGGCGTCGAGCGACGAACCGATCGCCGGCGGACGGCACAAGGTGTTCGGCCATGCCGACCTGTCGATCATCCCGCAGACGTCGACGATCGCCTCCCACCTGCCGCGGGCGATGGGGGTCGGTTTCGCCCTGGGGCGGGCGGCTCGGCTCGGCGCCGAGCTGCGCTGGCCGTCCGACGCCATCGTCGTGACCAGCTTCGGTGACGCCTCGCTCAACCACTCCACGGCGCAGGGCGCACTGAACGCCGCGGCCTACACGGCCCACCAGGGTCTGGGGATGCCGGTGCTGTTCGTCTGTGAGGACAACGGGTGGGGGATCAGCGTGCCCACGCCGGCCGGCTGGGTACAGGCCTCGCTCGAAGCGCGGGCCGGGCTGCGCTACGAGCAGGCCGACGGCAGCGACCCGGTCGCCGTCCACGACGTGACCGAGGAACTCGCCGACTGGGTGCGCAGCGAACGCCGGCCGGCGGTGCTGCACCTGCGCACCGTGCGGTTCGGCGGTCACGCCGGGACCGACGTGGAGAGCGGCTACCGCAGCGTGGCCAGCGTGCGCGCCGACCGTGCCCGCGATCCGCTGCTGGCCACGGCCGGCGTGCTCGTCGGGGCCGGCGTCGCACCCCCCACCGCGTTTGTGCACCGGTACCTCGCCGGGCGATCACGGATGCGCGAACGCGCGATGGAGCTGTTGGAGCAGCGACGGCCACTGCACAGCGCGACCGCGGTGATGGCGCCGCTGTCGCCGAGACGGCCCGCCGCCGTGGCTGCGGCGGCGGCGCGGGCCGCCGAGGACGAGGCGAGGACGGCCTTCTTCGGGCGGCGGCCCGAGGAGGAGGCGCCGTTGACACTGGCCGAGACGATCGACCGGACGCTGGGCGAGTTGCTGTGCGTCGACGACCGGGTGCTTGTGTTCGGGGAGGACGTCGGGGCCAAGGGCGGGGTCTACGGCGTGACCCGGGGGCTGCAGCGCACGGCGGGCGCCAGCCGGGTGTTCGACACGCTGCTCGACGAGCAGTCGATCCTCGGGCTGGCGCTCGGCGCGGCGGTGTCCGGGCTCGTGCCGATCCCTGAGATCCAGTACCTGGCCTACCTGCACAACGCCGAGGACCAGCTGCGCGGGGAGGCGGCGAGCCTGTCCTTCTTCTCCAACGGCCAGTACCGCAACGGCATGGTGGTGCGCATCGCCGGCTACGGCTACCAGCGCGGGTTCGGTGGCCACTTCCACAACGACGACGCGGTGGCGGTGCTGCGGGACATCCCCGGCCTGGTGATCGCCTCGCCGGCGCGCGCCGCCGACGCCGGGCCGATGCTGCGGACGTGCGTCGCCGCGGCGGCCGCCGACGGCACGGTCAGCGTGTTCCTCGAGCCGATCGCCCGGTACCACACGCGTGACCTCCACGAGGATGGCGACGGGGGCTGGACGGCGGCCTATCCCGCGCCCGACCGCTGGCCGGCGGAGCACGTCGCCATCGGTGCGCCCGCCGTCGCCCGTGACGGCGACCACGTGCTCATCGTCACGTGGGCCAACGGGCTGTTCCTGTCACTCCGGGTCGCCGAACGGCTGGCCGCCGAGGGCGTGTCCTGTCGGGTGCTCGACCTGCGGTGGTTGGCGCCGCTGCCGGTCGATGAGGTTGCCCGCCACGCCGCCGAGGTCGGGCGGGTGGTGGTCGTCGACGAGACGCGCCGCTCCGGCGGCGTCGGTGAGGCAGTCGTCGCCGGGCTCGTGGCCGCCGGCTTCACCGGCCTGGTGCGTCGAGTCGCCGCCCACGACTCGTTCGTCCCACTCGGCGACGCCGCCGACCTCGTCCTCGTCAGCGAAGCCGACATCGACGCCGCCATCCGCGCCGTGATCTGATCCATCCGAGGGTTACCTGCATGCGAGGGTCTGCTGCGGGGCTTCCCCTCAGGTAACCCTCCGATGCAGGAAACCCTCGGATGGGGTGAGGCGGTCAGGTCCAGGTCGGGGCGCGCTTGTCGGCGAAGGCGGCCATGCCCTCGGCGGCGTCGGGACCGGCGAACAGCTCGTCGGACAGCGCCCGCATGCGCTCGAACGCCGTGGCCGTGTCGAGCGACGGCACCTCTCCCAGCAAGCGCTTCGTCTCGGCGACGGCCCGGCGGGCCCCGGCCCTGACCCCGGCGCACAACCCGGCGACGGTGGCATCGACCTGGTCGGCCGGCACGGCGTGGGTCACCAACCCGACCTCGCGAGCGAACGCGGCGTCGAACGGTTCACCGGTCAGGAACGCGGCCGCCAAGCGCGACCCACTGGCGCGGCGGAGGATCGGCACCGAGATGATCGCCGCCGCCACCCCGATGCGCACCTCGGTCAGGGCGAACGTGATCGCATCGTCCACGACGACCAGGTCGCACGACGCCATCAACCCGATGCCGCCCGCGCGCGCCGGGCCCTTCACGGCGGCGATCGTCGGCACCTCGGCGTCCATCAGGCGGGTCAGCACCGACACGAACGGCCGCGAGTCGGGTGGCCCGTCGCGCCGCTCCTTGAGGTCGGCGCCGGCGCAGAACGCCGGGGGCGTGTGGGTCAGCACGATCGCCCGTGCCGTCCCGTCGGCGACCGCCGCCTCGGCCGCGTCGAGGGCGACGACGAGGTCGGTGACCAGCCGGGTGGAGAGGGCGTTGCGGTTCCCAGGGGAGTCGAGGGTGATGGTCGCCACGCCGTCGGCCACGGCGACGTCGACGACTCGCTCCTGCCCGGACACTGCCGCCGAACGTACCTACTCGGCCGCGGACGCGGCGATCTCCGCCAGGAACTCCTCGACCACCGTTCGATCCCTCGTGCGGCGCATCGGGGGCAGGGCGCGGATGACGTCCCAGCGGTAGCGGGCGGTCCCGAGGCGGCGGTCGAGCACGGCGACCACGCCGCGGTCGGTGCTCGATCGGATGAGCCGCCCGGTGGCCTGGGCCAGCAGCATCGACGCCCGGGGCAGGTCGATCTCGGCGAACGCCGCCCGTCCGAGCAGCTCGCGCCGCGCCGAGAGCAGGGGATCGTCCGGACGGGGGAACGGCAGCCGATCGATGACGACCAGGCTGAGGGTGCGACCGGGCACGTCGACACCCTGGAAGAAGCCGGCGGTGGCGAACAGCGACGTCGGCTCGTCGGCGGCGAAGCGGGCGATCAGCGCCGGCTTGGGCAGGTCGCGCTGGGTCAGGATCGGTGTCGTCACCCGCTCGCGCACCGCCGCCGCGGCCAGGTCCATCGCCTTCCAGCTGGTGAACAGCGCCAACGTCCGTCCGCCCGCCGCCTGCAGCAGCGCGGTGAGCTCGTCGTGCACCGCGTCGCGGTACGTCTCGACGCGCGGGTCGGGCAGGTGCAGGGCGCAGTAGAGGAGCCCTTGCTGGGCGAAGTCGAACGGGCTGCCGACGTCGGCCACGTCGGTCCGATCGAGCGGCAGCCCAACGCGGGCAGAGAGCGACGACGGGATCGTCGCGCTGGTCAACACCGCGGTGCGCTGGTCCCACACCCCCTCCCGAAGCGCAGGGCCCACGTCCAGCGGGGCGATCTCCAGGCGTGGGCTCTCCGGCAGCCCCGACACGAAGTCGACGTAGCCGATGTGCTCGCCGAGCGCCAGATCGAGGTGCTCCACGGTCCGCCCGATCATCACCTGGGCGCGCAGCTTGCGCTGCTTGGCGTCGTCGATCGGGGTCTCGATGTTGGTCAGCGCGCTGCCGGCGCGGTCGAGTCGGCCGCGGGCCTCGACCAGCGCGTCCTGCACATCGCTCGGGTACGGCGTGGGCAGTCGCTTGCCGGCGTGCGGTCCGAGCGCCTCGCGCAGGAGGTCGGCGACGTCGACCACGCCAGCGATCAGGGCCGGGTCGTCGAGGATGCGCCGCAGGACGCCACCGAGGAGCACGAACCGCCCGGGCGCCAGCTGGGCGCCGACGGTGTCGCTCATCACGTCCTCCAGGACGTGGGCCTCGTCGAACACCACCACGTCGTGCTCGGGGAGGATGACGCCGCCGCTGGCCACGTTCAGCCCGTAGAGGTGGGTGTTGACGACCACCACGTTGGCCGCCGCCGCCCGCCGCCTGGCGTGCTCGGCGAAGCACGGCTCGCCCATCGGACAGCGGTCGGCACCGGGGCACTCGTCGCTGCTCACACTGACCGCTCGCCAGGCCGAGTCCGACGGCGACCAGTCGAGCTCGGCCGAGTCACCGGTGCGCGTCTCGGCCACCCACGTCGAGATCCGGCTGATCTCCGACTGCGTCGTCGGCGCCAGCCCTTCGAGCTCGAGCTGGGCGTCGTCGCTGCCCGCCGCCGACAACTCGCGCAGGCGCTGCAGGCACACGTAGTTGCTGCGGCCCTTGAGCACGGCCCACTCGAACGGTTCGTCCAGGTGTTCGGTGAGGAACGGCAGGTCCTTGGTGGCCAACTGGTCCTGCAGCGCCTTGGTCGCCGTGGACACCACGACGGTGCCCCCCGACTCGATGGCCGGGATCAGGTAGGCCAGCGTCTTGCCGGTGCCCGTCCCGGCCTGGACGACGAGGTGGCGGCCGGAGCCGATCGCCGTCGCGACGGCGTCCGCCATCTGCTGCTGCCCGGGGCGCCGCTCCGCACCCGGGAGCTCGGCGGTCACGGCGCCGAGCGTCCGGGCCGTCGAGCTGAGTGCCGCGGTGCCGTCGACCCCGGCTCCGCCGTCGTCACCACCCGGTGCGGTCGTCGCGTGGAGCAGCGGATCGCCGGCGATCGCCGGCGGCTCCGTGACTCCCTCGCTCTCGACGATTCCTCCGCTCACGTGAGGAGGGCGAGCGCGGCGTCGAGCTCGGCGGCGTCGAACTCGGGCCAGGTCCGCTCGGTGAAGTGGATCGCCGCGCCGGCGCTCTGCCACAGCAGGAAGTTCGAGATGCGCAGCTCGCCGGACGTCCGCACGAGCACGTCCACGGGCGGCAGCTCGGGGAGGTAGAGGTGCTCGGCGATCGAGGCCTCGGTCACCTCGTCCCCGCCCACCCGCACGTCGCGCACGGCGTCGATCAGCTCCTGGCGGGCGCCGTAGTCGAACGCCACGGTGAGCAGCATCCCGGTGTTCCCGGCCGTGTCTTGGATCGCCCGCCGGATCGCCCGCTGGACGTACTTGGGGGTGCGCGCACCGGGGGAGTCGAAGGGTCGACCGATCCACTGCACGCGGACGTTCAGCTCGTTCAGCTCGTCGAGTCGACCGAACAGCTTGTGGTGGAGGCCGAGGATGTGGCGGACCTCCGTGCGCGGTCGGGTCCAGTTCTCGGTCGAGAAGCCGAAGACGGTGAGCCACCCGATGTCTCGGCGGACGGCGACGCGCACCAGGCGAGCCAGGTTCTCCTCGCCCTCGGTGTGACCCTCGGTGCGGGCCAGCCCGCGGCGGCCGGCCCAGCGACCGTTGCCGTCCATGATGCAAGCGACGTGGCGCGCGTGGGCGGATGGATCGGTCACGGCGGGCCAAGACTACGACGGGCCCGGCCCGGCGGCGGTTCTGGCCGACCCGGACGGCCGGGAGGGTCGGTTCGAACGGACAGGTGGCGTGGGAGACTGGATCCGTGGCCAGCTCGCTCGCGCACGTGATGATCGTCGCGGGCAACCGGCGGGAGTGGGCGGAGCTGGATGCCGCCGGGTGGCAGGCGCTGGCCGATGAGCTGGGCGGCGCGGTCGCGGCCGTCGGTTGCGCCTGGCTGACCCTGCGGGTCTACGAGACCGGCGAGGGCGGGCCGAGCGACGCCGAGCTCGGCCGGCGGCACCTCGCCGCCGCCGAGGGCCAGTGCACGGTGATCGTCGACCCGGTCGGTGACGGCCGGCAGCGGTTCGCCGACGCCATGCGCCAGGTCCCGGCGGGCGCGCCGATCGACGAGAAGGCAGTGGCCACGGCGCTGTACGAGCCGGCCGACGTCGAGCCGGACCTGGTCCTCGTGCTCGGCCCGCCCACCCGCCTGCCGCCGTCGCTGGTGTGGGAGCTGGCCTACGGCGAGTTGGTCTTCGTGCCGGCGACGTTCGCCGACCTGCGCCGCGAGCACCTCCTCACGGCGATCGCCGAGTTCCACGGCCGCCGCCGCCGCTTCGGGGGGCTCGACGAATGACGGTTGGATCACCGACGTGAGCGGGCTGTACCGGGACAGCGGCGTCGTGCTGCGCCACTACCAGCTCGGCGAGGCGGACCGGATCGTCGTCCTGCTGACGGCCGAGAACGGGAAGGTGCGCGCCGTGGCCAAGGGCGTGCGGCGGACGATGTCGAAGTTCGGCGCCCGGCTGGAGCCGTTGAGCCACGTGCGGCTACTGCTGTACCGCGGCCGGGAGCTGGACATCGTCAGCCAGGCCGAGTCGGTCGAACCGCTCGGCCCGCTGCTCGCCGACCTCGATCGAGCCTCGCAGGGGATGGCCGTGCTGGAGGCCGTCGACCAGTTGGCGCTGGAGCGTGAGCCGAACCCGCAGCTGTACCGGATGCTGGTCGGTGTGCTGCGCACGATCGCCGAGCGACCGTCGCCGCTGGTGGTGCCGGCGTTCTTCTGGAAGCTCCTCGCCGCCGAGGGGCTGCGCCCCCAACTCGACGCCTGCGTGCGCTGCGAGGGCGTCGAACCCGACGTCACGCTCGTCGCCTTCGACCTCGCCGAGGGTGGCGTGCTGTGCCGCACGTGCCGATCGGGCACGCCGCTGTCGGCCGCCGCGCTGGCGCTCCTCCGCGACGTGCTCGGCGGGCGCCTCAACGAGGCCCTGGCGACGCCGGAGTCGGCGACGACCCACGAGGTCGCCCTGCTCGCCACCCGGGCGATGGAGCACCACCTCGAGCGGCGATTGCGAACGGTCGCCATGTTCGAACGCCACTGACCTGACGGCCTCGCTCGCTCCGAAGTCTCCGCTGACTCGGCTGGGCCGAACAAGGCTGGCCCTGGCGTACGTGTTCGCTGCGTCGGCGGCCGAACCGTCGATCCCTGCCCGTCCGTAGTCTCTCTTTCCATGCCGGCGAAGGACCTCGATCAGATCGTGAATCTGTGCAAGCGGCGCGGGTTCGTCTACCCGTCGGCGGAGATCTACGGCGGCTTCCGCAGCACGTACGATTACGGGCCCCTCGGTGCGCTGATGCTGCGCAACGTCAAGGAGGCCTGGGTGCGGGCGATGGTCCAGGAGCGCGACGACATCGTGCTGCTCGACGCCGCTGTCCTCGGCCCGCCGCAGGTGTGGGAGGTCAGCGGGCACCTGGCCAACTTCACCGACCCGTTGGTCGACTGCACCAACTGCAAGAACCGCTTTCGCCTCGACAAGCTCGACGATCCGGACACCTGTCCGAGCTGTGGCAAGCACGGCACGTTCACCGAAGCCCGCCAGTTCAACCTGATGTTCAAGACGTACGCCGGACCGGTCGAGGAGTCGGCGGCCGTGGCGTACCTGCGTCCGGAGACGGCGCAGGGCATGTTCGTCAACTTCGCCAACGTGCTGCAGACCACGCGCAAGAAGCCGCCGTTCGGCATCGCCCAGGTCGGCAAGGCGTTCCGCAACGAGATCACGCCGCAGAACTGGATCTTCCGGACCCGCGAGTTCGAGCAGATGGAGATGGAGTTCTTCGTCCCGCCGGCCGACGGCGCCCGCTGGTACGAGTACTGGTGCCAGGAACGGCTCGATTGGTACGTCCGTCACGGCATCCCGGCCGAGATGCTGCGCCTGCGCCCGCACGGCGCCGACGAGCTGTCGCACTACTCGTCGGGTACCTCCGATGTCGAGTTCCTCTTCCCATGGGGCTTCGACGAGCTGGAAGGCATCGCCCAGCGCACCGACTTCGACCTGCATCGCCACGCCGAGGCGTCCGGCGAGCGGCTGGACTACTTCGACCAGGGCACCGGCGAGCGGTACACGCCGTACGTCATCGAGCCGGCCGCAGGGGCGACGCGCACGATGGCCGCCTTCCTCCTCGCCGCCTATGACGAGGACGTGGTGAACGACGAGACGCGCACCGTGTTGCGCCTGCACCCCCGCATCGCCCCGTACCAGGTGGCCGTGCTGCCGCTGTCGCGCAAGGACACGTTGACGCCGCTGGCCCACGAGGTGCGCAAGCTGCTCGGCCGGCGCTACTTCGTCGATTACGACGAGACCCAGGCCATCGGGCGGCGCTACCGCCGGCAGGACGAGATCGGGACGCCCCTCGCCGTGACGGTGGACTTCGACTCCCTCGACGACAAGCAGGTCACGATCCGCGACCGGGACACCACCCAGCAGGTGCGGGTCCCCATCGACGACGTGGTCGCCGAGGTCGCCGACCGCCTCGGCTTCTAGCGCACCCCGTTTACGTCCGGATCTTGGTCGTCCGTGCGACCGGAATCCGGACGTAAACGGCGGCGCGGGGCGACGATGTGCTGATCTACGACGGTGTCCGATACCGCCGACGAGCGACTTGATCGCGGAACGCTCATCGCCCTCGTGGCGATGTCGCTCGGCGTCTTCCTGGTCGCCAACGACTTCACGGCGCTGAGCGTCGCGCTCCCCGACATCGAGCGCGACTTCGACTCGGATCTCGGCGCCGTGCAGTGGGTGATCAACGGCTACGCCCTCGTGTTCGGTGTGCTCATCGTCACGGGTGGTCGGCTGTGCGACCTGTACGGGCGACGCAAGCTGTTCTTCTGGGGCGCCGGGATCTTCGCTGCCTTCTCGGCCGTCGCGGCGATCGCTCCGTCACTGCCGGTCCTGCTCGCGGCGCGCGCCTTGATGGGCGTCGGCGGGGCGATCATGTGGCCGGCCGTGCTGGGGATGACCTTCGCCGCGCTGCCGGCGGCCAAGGCCGGGCTGGCCGGCGGCCTGGTGCTCGGGGTCGCCGGGCTCGGCAACGCGGTCGGCCCGCTGGTGGGTGGTGTGCTCACCGAGACCTTGGGGTGGCGATGGGTGTTCGTCGTCAACCTGCCCGTCGCCGCCGTCGCCGTGCTCGCCACGTGGCGATACATCCACCAGCCCTTCGAGCGCGACGCTCGTGACCGCGTCGACGTCGCCGGCGTCGTGACCCTCACCGTCTCGCTCGTCGCCCTCCTCGTCGCCCTCGACGAAGTCACCGAGCTCGGCTGGGGCGATGCCCGCATCGTCGGGTTGCTCGCCGGTTTCGGCGTGGCCCTGGTCGCCTTCGTCCTGGTCGAGCGGCGGGCCGGTCGCAACGCCCTCGTCCCCGGCGAGGTGATCGGCGTCCCCGAGTTCGCCGCCTCCTGCGTCGCCCTCCTGTGCACGGCGGGGGTGTTCTTCGCCGCGCTGCTCTACCTGCCGCAGCTGTTCCAGAAGGTGTTCGACCAGCCGCCGATCACCGCCGGACTGTCCCTGCTGCCGCTGATGGGCATGTTCACGGTGATGTCGTTCGTGGCGGGAGGGCTGTACGCCCGCCTCGGCGCCAAGCTCATCGTGTCGAGCGGCGCCGTCCTCATCACCGCCGGCGCCCTGCTGCTGTCGTTCGTCCCGGACGACGTGACGTTCATCCAGACGGTGCCCGGCATGGTCGTGCTCGGCACCGGGGTCGGCCTCTTCATCTCGACCGTCACGACGGCGGCCGTCACCCGGCTCGACGAGTCGCGGGCCAGCCTGGGCGGCGCCATCCTCTACATGTTCCAGGTCGCCGGCGGCGCCGTCGGCCTGGCCCTGACGACCGCCATCTTCTCGGGTGCGGCGAACGACCGGTTGCTCGGCGACGCCGCCCAGCTCGGGCTGACGCCGACCGATCAGCAGGTGCAGGACGCCCAGGGCATCCTCGCCGGCACCGACTCGGCAGCGACCGTCGTCGCCCAACTCCCGAGTGATGCCAGCCGGATCGTGCAGCTCGCCGAGGACGCCTTCGTCGACGCCATGCGCGTGGCGTTCCGCGTCGACGCGGCGATCAGCGTGGTGGCCGTTGTTGTCGCGATCCTGTTCATCGGCGGCCGCCGTCCTCCGCGCGCTGCCGGCACTCGCTGACCCGGTGGTCCGACGATCGGCGCGCCGGGTCGTCGATTCTCGGACCGAGAGGAATTGACGGCGGGCGACTGGCTACGTTGCGGCGCCATGAGTGCCGTCGCCTGCATCGCCAAAGTCCCGTCTGCGCCCGGGAAGCGGGGTGAGCTCGCCACCGCCCTCCAGGTCGCCCTCGACAACGTCGAGAGCGAGGCGGGCACCCGCTACTACATCCTCCACGAGGACGACAAGGACGAGAACGTCCTCTGGATGTACGAGCTGTACGAGGCGAAGTCAGACCTCGAGGCGCACATGGGCGCTCCATGGTTCGCCGAGCTCGGCCCGCTGATCGGCCCGTTCCTCGGCGGTCGTCCCGAGCTGACGTTCCTCACGCCGATCGGCGGCAAGGGGCTCTGAGCTGACGACGTACCTCGACCGGATCGTCGCCCAGCACCGCGCCCTTGCCGCCGCCGACGAGCGGTCGGTCGCCTCGCTTGCCGAGCGAGCGGGCGAGATGGCGCCGACCCGTGGCTTCCGCGCCGCCCTCGGGACCACGACGGACCTGGCCGTCATCGCCGAGATCAAGCGTCGCTCGCCGTCGAAGGGCCCGCTGCACGTGGAGCTGGACCCGGGCGAGCTGGCGCGCACCTACGCCCGCGGCGGCGCGGCGTGCCTCTCCGTCCTCACCGACGAGGAGTTCTTCGGCGGCTCGATCGCCGATCTGCAAGCCGCCCGGGCGGCGGTCGGCCTGCCGGTGTTGCGCAAGGACTTCACCGTCAGCGGCCAGGACGTGTGCGACGCCCGGCTGATGGGTGCCGATGCGGTGCTGCTGATCGCCGCCGCGCTCGACCCGGACGAGCTGATCGCGCTGCACGACCTGGCCGTGGGCGTGGGACTGGACGCGCTGGTCGAGGTGCACGACGAGTCCGAGCTCGAGGTGGCGCTGCGGGCTGGCGCGACGATGGTCGGTGTCAACCAGCGTGACCTCGTCACGTTCGACGTCGACCACGACCGCGCGGCGCGCATGGCGACGGCGATCCCGGCCGGGGTGGTGCGCGTGGCCGAGTCGGGTGTGCGCGACGCGACCGATGCCGCCCGGCTGGCCGCCGCCGGGTACGACGCGATCCTGGTCGGCGAATCCCTCGTCACCGCCAACGACCCCGCCGTCGCCCTGCGCGCCCTCCTCACGCCGTAATCCATCCGAGGGTTTCGGCGCACCGGAGGGCGGGCGTACCGGCAGGGCCGCAGCAACGCCTCCGGCGCTGCGAAACCCTCCGATGGGGAGGGCGTGGGAGCATTGGGGTTGTGGGGGAGCGCCACGATCGGGACCCGAGGCTGCCGCTGAAGCTGTGGCCGTGCTCGAACGGCGAGTATCTCCCGCCGCCGCTCGACGACGTCCGTGCCGAGGCGATGCGGCGGGCCCGAGCGGCGGCCGACCACCACGCCCGGCGCCACGGCTGGTCCCGCCGCCGCTTCCTGCTGTCATCGGCCGGGATGGCGTCGGGGCTCGTCGCCCTGCAGGCGTGCAGTGACGAGCAGTCCCGGTCGCAGGGCACCGACCCCGGCGGGCGGTTCACGGTGCCGGAGTCGGCGGCGACCGATCCGGAGGAGGCGTCGACCACCGTCCACGGCCCGTCGACCACGACCGCCACGACCGCCGCGACCGCCACGACCGCCACGACGGCGCCGGCGTCGACCGAGCTCGACCTGGTCGTCGACGTGCAGACCCACTTCCTGGAGGGCGGCGACTTCGGTGGTGGCTTCCCGCAGGCATCGTGCGGCGAAGCGGAGCCGATCGACTGCTTCGCGCCGGAGTACTGGCGCGACCTGGTGCTGGCCGGGAGCGACACGGCAGTGGCGATCATCTCGGCGATCCCGGTGGTCGGCGCCGCCGACCCGCTGTCGATCGACGCCATGGAGCGGGGCAAGGCGATGGCTGCCGAGCTGTGCGGCGACGGCCGGGTCCTGATCCAGGGCCACGCCGTGCCCGACGTCGGCCCCCTCGACACGGCGCTGGCCGCGATGGCAGACGTCGCCGCCGCCCACGACCTGTGCGCGTGGAAGGCGTACACGCACGCGCCGAACGGTTGGTACCTCGACGACCATGATCCCGCCGCCCCGCAGATCGGCGCGGCGTTCATCGGCGCCGCCCGTGACACCGGCGTGCCGGTGATCGCCGTGCACAAGGGCCTGTCGGGCGGGAACCCGTTCGCCTCGCCGGTCGACATCGGCCCAGCCGCCGCCGCCAACCCGGACCTGGCGTTCCTCGTGTACCACTCGGGGTACGAGGGCGGCACGACCGAGCGCGAGTACCAGCCCGACGGGCAGGGGGTCGACCGTCTGGTGCGCAGTGTGACCGAGTCCGGAATCGGCGTCGGCGGCAACGTCTACGCCGAGCTCGGTTCGACGTGGCGGACGGTGATGGGCGACCCGACGGAAGCCGCCCATGTGCTCGGCAAGCTGCTCGTCGCCTTTGGACCCGAACGGATCCTGTGGGGGACCGACTCCATCTGGTACGGATCGCCGCAGGACCAGATCGCCGCCTTCCGCGCCTTCGAGATCACCCCGCAGTTCCAGGAGCAGTTCGGCTACCCGGCGCTGACCGCCGACGTGAAGCGGCGGATCCTCGGCGCCAATGCCATCGAGCTGTTCGGCATCGCTCCTCCGGCGGCACCCTGCGCCCCCGCCGACGTCGAGGGCTTCCGGGCCGCCCGGCCGGATGTCAACCGCACGCTCGGCCCCGTCTCGAGGCGTGACGTGCTGTCCACGTTCCTGCGCGAGCACCCGTGGATGGCGCCCAAAGGTTCCCCCTGACGAAGCGCTCTGCTCTGTAGGTTCGGGGACGCATGTTCGTCAAGATCTGTGGGGTCACGAACGAGGACGACGCCCTGCTCGCCGTCGCCATGGGGGCCGACGCGGTCGGGTTCATCTTCGCCCCCTCGCCGCGCCAGGTGGCGCCGCAGCAGGTCTTCGACATCACCCGTCGACTCCCGGCCGAGATCCTCACCGTCGGCGTGTTCCGCGACGAACACCCGAAGCGGGTCGTCGAGCTGGTCCGCCGGTCCGGAGTGAAGGCGGCGCAGCTCCACGGCTCGGAGAACGCCGCCGTCGTCGCCGACGTCGCCCAGTCCGTGCGCTGGGTGATCAGGGCGTTCCCCGCCGGCTCGCCGCACGTCGCCGACGCGGGTCAGCTGGCCACGGACCTGATCATGCTCGACGCCCCGACGCCCGGCTCGGGCCAGGTCTTCGACTGGCGCCTCGCCGGCGAGGTGCCCGAGGGCGTACGCCTGATCCTGTCGGGTGGCCTGAACCCGGACAACGTCGCCGACGGGGTGCGCGCCGTCGAGCCGTGGGGGGTCGACGTGGCGTCGGGGGTCGAGCGCTCGCCCGGGCGAAAGGACCCGATGGCCGTGAAGCGGTTCATCGAGCGGGCCCGCGAGGCGGCCCCGGTCCCGTACATCGGCGACGACGACCTGCCCTACGACTGGTCCGACGAATGAGCGCGACGTGACGTTGGCCTCGCTCGCTCCGAAGACTCCGCTCGCTCGGCGGGCCGGGCAAGGCCGGCCTGGGGTATCACTCTCACTTCGCCACGAACGCTCGGGGACCGCCGAATGAGCGTCGTCCATGCACAAACGCTGATGGGCGAGCCCACCGAGTCGGGGCGGTTCGGAGAGTTCGGCGGGCGCTACGTGCCGGAGACGCTGGTGCCGGCCTGCCAGGAGCTGGAGGCGGCGTTCCGCGAGGCGTGGGCCGACCATGCCTTCCGGGCCGAGCTCGACGGGCTGCTGCGCGACTACGCCGGGCGACCCTCGATCCTCACGGAGTGCCACAACCTCGGCGGCCGTCTCGGTGTGCGGCTGCTGCTCAAGCGCGAAGACCTCAACCACACCGGTTCGCACAAGATCAACAACGTCCTCGGCCAGGCGCTGCTGGCCAAGCGGATGGGCAAGACGAGGCTCGTGGCGGAGACCGGCGCCGGCCAGCACGGCGTCGCCACGGCGACCGCAGCGGCCCTGCTGGGCCAGGAGTGCAAGGTGTACATGGGCGCCGTCGACGTCGAGCGCCAGGCGTTGAACGTCTTCCGCATGCGCCTCCTCGGCGCCGAGGTGGAAGCCGTCCAGAGCGGCAGCCGGACGCTGAAGGACGCCGTCAACGAGGCGATGCGCGATTGGGTGGCCACCGTCGGCGACACCCACTACTGCCTCGGCTCGGTGATGGGCCCGCACCCGTACCCGTGGATGGTCCGCGAGCTGCACCGGGTCATGGGCGACGAGGCCCGAGAGCAGTGCCGAGCGTTGACGGGCGGCGACCCCGACGTCGTCGTCGCCTGCGTCGGTGGCGGCTCGAACGCCGCCGGGATCTTCTCCGGGTTCGTCGACACGACCGCCCGCCTCGTCGGTGCCGAGCCGGCCGGTGGGGCCGCCGTCGGGCGCGGCGTGCCAGGGGTCGTCCACGGCATGCGCAGCTACCTGATGCAGGATGAGCACGGCCAGGTCGAGGAGGCGCACTCCGTGTCCGCCGGGCTCGACTACCCGGGCGTTGGACCGGAGCACGCCTACCTCAACGCGATCGGGCGGGCCGAGTACCCGCCCGTCACCGACGCCGAGGTGCTCGAGGCCTTCCAGCTGCTGGCCCGCACCGAGGGGATCCTCTGCGCCTTCGAACCGGCGCACGCGCTGGCATGGCTGGTGCGCGAGGCACCGTCGATCCAGGGCGCGACGGTGCTCGTCTGCCTGTCCGGCCGCGGCGACAAGGACGTCGCCCAGGCCATGGACCTGCTCGGCGACGACGGCTGATGGAGGCGCAGTTCCGCGCCGCCCGGGCGGCCGGCCGCAAGTTGCTGGTGCCGTACGTGACCGGTGGCTACCCCGGTTGGGAGGACGCCGTGCGGGCGGCTGCGGCGGCCGGCGCCGACGGGTTGGAGATCGGCATCCCGTTCTCCGACCCCGTGATGGACGGTCCCGTGATCCAGCAGGCGTCGCAGGTCGCCCTCGAGGCCGGGGCGACGCCGCCGTCGATCCTCGATGCTGCCGCTGGGCTGGACGTCGGCATCCCGCTGGCCGTCATGACGTACTACAACCTCGTGCACCACGACGGCCACCGCCGGTTCGCCGGTCGCCTGGTCGCCGCCGGGATCGACGCCTGCATCCTGCCGGACCTGCCGCTCGAGGAGTCGGATCTGTGGTGCGCAGCGGCCGACGAGGCCGGCGTCGAGACGGTCATGCTGGCCGCGCCGACAGCCCCTGACGATCGGCTGCCGCGGGTCGTCGCCCGCTCCCGCGGGTTCGTGTACGCCGTCGGGCTGCTCGGGGTCACGGGGGAGCGGTCGGCGCTGGCGGCGTCGGCGACTGCGCTGGCCGCCCGACTGAAGGCGATCACCGACCGGCCCGTGCTGGTCGGTGTCGGCGTCTCCAACGCCGAGCAGGCGCGCGAGGTGTGCCAGGTCGCCGACGGCGTGGTCCAGGGCGCGTCGGTGGTCCGGCGGTTGGTGGAGTCCGGCCCCGACGCCGTCGGCGCGTACGTGGCCGAGGTGCGGGCGGCGATCGACTCGTGATCGAGCCGGCCTGTGAGCTGTGCGCAGCGGCCCGCTTCACGGAGTGGTTCCACGACGACGAGCAGTGCTGGATCGCCGAGTGCGAGTCGTGTTCCGTGCCGATGGTCGTGTGGCGGGTCCACGACCCCGACCCGCCAGAGCCGATCAAGGCGCAGCTGCACGCCAAGCTGCTGGCCACCGTGGCGGCGAACTTCGAGGGCGAGGTGCGCGTCGACGACGACCTGCGGACGATCCCTGACCACTACCACGCCCACGCGCGTCCTCGGACCTGGGGCGGGCAATTGCGGCGGCGGGCGACGCCGCCGGCGCGATGATTGGATCATGTTCGACGTCGACGCGCTGATCGATGACTGCCGTACCGCATTGGCCGAGACCGAGCCGCGCCGTGCGGTGCGTCAGGTGGTCGAGCGGGCGGTCGCTACGCCCGGCCCGATCGGCGACGCCCTGCAGCCGACCGAGGGCGGCATCACCATGCTCCACGAGGCCGACGACCTGACGGTGCTCCACGTCGTGTGGGCGCCGGGGATGACGATCTTCCCCCATGACCATCGCATGTGGGCGGTGATCGGCATCTACGCCGGGCAGGAGGACAACGCCTTCTACCGGCGGGCCGGCGCGGACGGCCGCGGGCTCACCGAGTCGGGCGGCAAGCAGCTGCGCGTCGGCGACACGGTCCTGCTCGGCGACGACACGATCCACGGCGTGACGAACCCGCTCGACCGGCTCACGGCGGCGATCCACGTCTACGGCGGCGACTTCGTCAACCAGCCGCGCAGCCAGTGGGGCCCCGGCGCGCGTGAGGAGCAGCCCTACGACATCGAAATGACCCGCCAGGAGTTCGCCAAGGGCAACGCCGCCTGGCGCGCGTCCCTCTCCTAGCTCGCCCTCACGCTCACCGGAACCCGTCGGTGGAGCCCGACCCGGAAGGCCGTTACTGTCGCCTCCATGCCGCTGCAGCCCGGTGACAAGGCCCCCGACTTCGATCTCACGGATCAGCACGGGGAGCAGGTCACGCTGGCCACGTACCGGGGCCGGCGCGTGCTCGTCTACTTCTACCCGAAGGCCGACACACCGGGGTGTACGACGCAGGCGTGCGGGCTGAACGACATCCTCGGCGACATCGGCGACACCGTCGTGCTCGGCATCAGCCCGGACAAGCCGGCCAAGCAGCTCAAGTTCGCCGAGAAGTACTCGCTCGGCTTCCCGCTGCTCTCCGACCCGGAGCACACGACCGCCGAGGCGTTCGACGTGTGGAAGGAGAAGTCGATGTACGGGCGCAAGTACCTGGGCATCGTGCGCTCGGCGTTCCTCATCGGCGCCGACGGCAAGGTGGAGGAGGCCTGGTACAAGATCAGCCCCGCCGACACGCCCAAGAACCTGCTCGCCGCCGTCGCATGACGGCGAGCGGGCTGCCGGCGCCGGCCGACGTGCTCCCGCATCGGCCGCCGTTCCTGTTCGTCGACGAGCTCGTGGCGTTGGAGCCCGGTGTGTCGGCCACCGGTACCTGGCGGCTCAGCGGCGACGAGTGGTTCTTCCCGGGCCACTTCCCGGGGCGGCCGACGCTGCCCGGGGTGCTGATGTGCGAGGCGATCGCCCAGGTCGGGGCCATCGCCGTGCTCACCGACGAGCGCTTCGCCGGCAAGCTGCCGCTGTTCGGCGGTCTCGACTCGGCCCGCTTCCGGCGTCAGGTCGGTCCGGGCGACGAGCTCACGCTCGAGGTGTCACTCGGCCGCATGTCGGCGCGGGCCGGCAAGGGCTCGGGGCGGGCACGGCTGGGCGACCAGGTCGCCTGCAGCTGCGACCTCCTGTTCGTCGTCGTCGACGCCTGACATCCGAGGGTTTGCGGAGGGGAAGCCCCGCACGTAGCCCTCGCATGCAGCAAACCCTCGGATGGGTCAGGGCGGGGTCAGGATGAGCGAGCCGTTGTGACCGCCGAAGCCGAAGTTGTTGGAGATCGTCGGACCCGGGTCCCAGGGCCGTGCCTCACCGATCACCACGTCGATGCCGAGGTCGACGACCTTCGTGTTGGCGGTCGGGGGGATCGCACGGTGCTCGAACGACAGCAGTACGGCGGCGGCTTCCAGCGCCCCGGCCGCACCCAGGGCGTGACCCGTCACCCCTTTCGTCGAGGTGACCGGCGGGCCCGGCTGGCCGAAGACCGCCTTCACCGCCTCGGCCTCGGCGGCGTCGTTCAGCGGCGTCGACGTGCCGTGGGCGTTGATCTGGCGGATCTCAGCCGCGTCGAGCCCAGCATCGGCCAGGGCCAGGTGCATGCAGGCGATCGCTCCGGTGCCTCCCGGCGCGGGCGCCGTGATGTGGTGGGCGTCGGCGTTGCTGGCGGCACCGACGACCTCGCCGAGGATCGGGGCGCCGCGCTCCGTGGCCCGCTCCCACTCCTCGAGGATCAGCACGGCCGCGCCCTCGCCCATCACGAAGCCGTCGCGGTCGACGTCGAACGGCCGGCTGACGCCGCTGCTGGTCAGGGCGGTCATGTTCGAGAAGCCGGCCAACGAGGTGATCGTTGCCGCCGCCTCGCTCCCGCCCGTCGCCACTGCGTCGCAGCGGCCGTAGGCGATGAGCCGGGCGGCGTTGCCGATGGCGTGGGTCCCGGCGGCGCACGCAGTGCAGATCGTCTCGTTCGGTCCCTGCAACCGCCAGCGCATCGAGATCGCCGCTCCGGCGGCGTTGGCCATCATCATCGGCACGAGGAACGGCGACACCCGGCGCTCGCCGCGCTCCATCCGCACGACGACCTGCTCCTCCAACGTGTGCAGACCGCCGACGCCGGTGGCGAAGATCGTGCCGAAGCGGGCCGGATCGACCCCGAGGTCCCCGGCCTGCTCGAACGCCTCGGTCGCCGCTGCGATGGCGAACTGTTCGACGCGGTCGGCCCGGCGGGCCTCCTTCGGCGACGAGTACCACGCCGATGGATCCCACGACTCGATCTCGGTCGAACGCCCTGACGTGACGCCGGGGCCGAGCAGGCCCTCCCAGTACGCCTTCGCCCCGACGCCGCACGGCGCCACGACGCCGAGCCCGGTCACGGCCACCCTTCGGCCGCGGGGTTCCATGGGAACCGTTAGAGCTTGCCGGCGACCAGGTCGTAGGCCTGGCCGACCGTTTCGATGCCCTCGAGCTCCTCCTCGGGCACCGAGATGTCGAACTCCTCCTCGAGCGCCATCACCAGCTCGACGAGGTCGAGGCTGTCGGCGTCGAGGTCGTCACCGAAGCGGGCGTCGGGGACGACCTGATCCTCGGAGACCGACAGCACCTCGACGGCGCACTTCTTGAATCGACCGAACAGCTCCTGGTCCACGGGAGGCCTCCTTGTAGGTCGCGGGCGGACGTGGCAAGAGCATGGCACAAGACCACCCGCATCCTCACGGGCTCGGAGGCCGTGAGCGCTTCGGCCCCCGACCGCAGCGCGGGCGTCTGGTCAGCCGAGCGAGCGGAGCGAGCCGTCGAGTCGGTCAGTGGCCCATGCCGAGGCCGCCATCGACGGGGACGACGGCGCCGGTGATGTACGCCGCGTCCGGACCGGCGAGGAAGTGCACCGCGCCGGCCACCTCGTCGGGGCTGGCCATCCGTCCCAGCGGCACGGCGGCGACCAACTCGGCCAGCCGTTGCTCGCCGAGCACGGCCGTCATCTCGGTCTCGACCGGCCCCGGCGCCACGACGTTGACCGTGATCCCGCGCGATCCCAACTCCCGGGCGAGCGACCGGGCGAGGCCGACGAGGCCGGCCTTGGAGGCCGCATAGTTGGCCTGGCCCGCCGAGCCGAGCAGCCCGACGACCGAGGACATCAGCACGATCCGACCCCGCCGCGCACGCAACATGTCCCGGGCCGCCCGCTTGCACACGCGGTAGGCGGCGGTGAGGTTGGCGTCGATGACGTCCGTGAAGTCGTCCTCGCCCATCCGCAGCAGGAGGCCGTCGCGGGTCACACCGGCGTTGGAGACGAGCACTTCGACCGGGGCGCCGAAGTGCTCCTGCACGTTGGCGAACGCGGCGTCCACGTCCGCGCCGGACGTGACGTCGCAGGCGACACCGAACAACCCCTCGGGCGGGTCGGACGACCGGTACGTGACGGCCACCCGATCTCCGCCGGCGGCGAAGCGACGGGCGATGGCCAGGCCGATGCCGCGTGACCCGCCGGTGACCAGGACGACCCGACCGTCTCCCGTCATCAACCGCCCCAGCGGATGACGGCGCTGGCTGCCGTCATCCCGGCGCCGAACCCGACCAGCAGGACGAGGTCGCCCGCTTCCACCCGGCCATTGTCGAGGGCGTCGACCAGCGCCAGGGGGACGGACGCCGACGACGTGTTGCCCGTGCGATCGAGCACGATCGCCGCCTTCTCGATGCCGACGCCGAGGCGGTCGCAGGCGGCCTGGATGATCCGCGTGTTGGCCTGGTGGGGAACGACCAGGGCCACGTCATCGATGGTCACGCCGGCGTGGCCGAGCGACTTCTGGGCCGACTCGACCATGATCCGCACCGCCCGGCGGAACACCTCCTTGCCGTCCATCTGGATGTACCCGCCGACCTCGGCGTAGAGGAACCGCTCGGCGCTGCCGTCGGCGTCGAGGTCCCAGGCGAGCAGCTGGCCGGGCCCGTCGACCGCCTCGAGGACGACCGCGCCGGACCCGTCGGCGAACAGCACGGCGGTGTTGCGGTCTGTCCAGTCGGTGATCCGGGCCAGCGAGTCCGTCCCGATGACGAGCAGCTTCCTGGCGCCGACGGCGATCAACCCGTGGGCGGCGACCAAGGCGTAGGTGAAGCCGGAGCAGGCGGCGTTGACATCGAAGGCACCGCAGCGCAGCCCGAGCTCGGCGGCCACGGTGGCCGACGACGCCGGCACGGTGCGGTCGGGCGTCGTGGTGGCCAGCACGATGGCATCGATCTCCGCCGGGTCGAGGCCGGACATGCCCAGCGCCTGGCGACCGGCTTCGGCGGACAGCCCGGCCGTGGTGCCGCCGACGCGCCGCTCGCGGATGCCGGTGCGCTCCCGGATCCACTCGTCGCTGGTGTCGAGGCCCATCTCCCGCAGGTCGTCGTTGGTCAGCGTCTTGGGGGGGAGCGCGGCGCCCCACCCGCTGATCACGGCCCCACGGGCTCCCGGCTGGACCTTGGGCATGGCTCCTCCTTCAGGTGCTGCGTAGCCAGGCGACGGGTTGACGAGCAGTGAGCCGTTCGGTCTCGACGGCGATGTAGCTCTGCAGGACGCCGGCGAACGGCGATCGGACCTCGTGATCCCCGACGTGGCCGAGGACGGCGCCGACCTCGATCATGGTCCCGTCGGCGACGCCCGCGGCGCGCCGGAACACCCCGGCCCCCGGGCTGACGACGAGCCGTTCGACGGCGAAGAGGTGCTCACCCTCCAGGCGCACGGGGCCGGTCGTGCCGTCGGCGCTGACCCACTCGAGCAGCTTGTCGAGGTCCTCCGGCGTGGCGACCGAGATCGTGCGACCCCCGGTGGTGCGCTTGGCCATGCCGGTCAGCACCCCGCCAGGTCCCAGCTCGGCGTAGTCGGTGACGCCGAGGTCCTCCAGCTCGAGCAGGCAGTGCTTCCAGCGCACCGGCGACGAGAGTTGGGCCGACAGCAGGCTGGCCCACTCCTTGCCCTCGTGATGGGGCAGGGCGTCGACGTTGGAGACGACGGGCACCTCGGTGTCGCGCGGGTCGGCCTCGGCGATCGCCGTGCGCAGGCGGCTGCGGGCGGCCGTCATGTACGGCGTGTGGAATGCCCCGGACACCTGCAGCGGCATGATCCGCTTGGCACCGAGCTCCTTGGCGTGGGTCGTGGCCGATTCGACGCCCGCCGGCGATCCGGCGATGACGACCTGTCCGGGAGCGTTGTAGTTGGCCACCCACACGTCGGCGTCGGCTCGGCGGCAGGCGACGTCGACCTGCTCGTCATCCAGGCCGAGGACGGCGGCCATGGTCCCCGGCTGGGCCTCCCCGGCGTCGTGCATGGCGTCGGCGCGAGCCGACACCAGCCGCACTCCCTCGTCGAAGCCGAGCGCGCCGGTGGCGGTCAGGGCCGTGTACTCGCCGAGGCTGTGGCCGGCACAGAAGCTCGGGTCGAGGCCGATCCGCTCGACGGCGTCCAGCACCATCAGGCTCGACACGAAGGTGGTCAGCTGGGCGTTGCGCGTGTCGCGCAGCTGCTCGGCGTCGGCGTCGAGGAGCAGCGCGGCGACGTCACGCTCGGCCAGCTCGCTGGCCTCGTCGACGAGCTCCCAGCTCTCGTGGTCGACCCACGGTCGTCCCATGCCGGGGCGCTGCGAGCCCTGCCCCGGGAACGTGAACGCCAGCACCGCGGTCACCGTAGACCGTGCGGTTCCCCGGTCGTATCACCATCGGAGACGATGGCGATGCTGCCTCAGAACCGGTGGTGCCCCGGGCGGGACTCGAACCCGCACCGTACGGATTTTGAGGCCGTTGCCTCTGCCAATTGGGCTACCGGGGCGATCCCCCGACGCTATCCAGCGCCAGACGCGCCGACGGCGGGCCCGGTGCGAACACCGGACCCGCCGTCGTCGGGGGGATCGAGAGCAATTCGATCGACTCAGTTCCCGAGCGTTCGTTCCGCAGCGCGCAGTCCGGACAGGTCGGCCGTGCCGACCCACGCCGAGGAGCGGAGTCTTCGGAGCGAGCGAGGCGATCGACTCAGGAGGCCTTGCGCAGCGCGGCGATGAGCTGCCGCTTGTTCATCTGCGAGCGGCCCTCGATGTCGAGCTCCTGGGCCCGCTCGAGCAGCTCGGCCTTGGTGCGGTCCTCGTACCGGCGGCTGGTGCGGTCGGTGGCGCCCACGGCCTGCTCGGCGTCCTCGACGGCGTCCTCGACGGTGTCGATCGCCCCGTCGAGCAGCTTCGTCGCCTCACCCGTCGCCGACTTGGCGACCTTGCGGCCCTGTGCCGTCGTCTGGCCGGCGACGGTGTTGGCGGCCGTGCGCGTCGTGCCGGCCACCTGCGTGCCGGCGGCGCGGGCCTGCCCGGTGACGGTGCGGGCGCCGGTGCGGGCAGCGGTGGCGACCTGGTCGCCAGCGGCCTTGGCCTGGCCCACGACGGTGCGGCCCGACAGGAGGGTGGTCTCGAAGAAGTTGCGCGTCGACTCGGAGACGGCGCTCCAGAAGTCGACGGTGCGCTCGTAGGTCTTGGTGGCGACGGCGCGCTGCAGGTGCACGACGCGAGCCGGGACGGTGGGCAGGTTGGCCTCGAGCTTGTCGAGCTGCTCGTTGATCTGGGCGGACATGGTGTCGGTGATGGTGGGCATCGGGGTGCTGTCTCCTGTGAGATAAGTGGTAGCTGTTGCAAGCATTCCCGGCGGATTGCAAACCGACACCATGACGTCGGTCACAGTTGGCGACGGACCACGCGAGGGGGTTCGCGACGGCCTGCGTGGTCGGGCACGCGGTGGCGGTCACACACCACAGGTCGCCGCCCGATGCACTTGAATGGGTGTCCCCGCTCGAAAGGACGCTGCGTGACGATCCGGGTCGTGATCGCCGAAGACGAAGCCATCATCCGCATGGATCTGCGTGAGACGCTGGAGGAGGAGGGCTACGAAGTCGTCGGGGAGACCGGTCGCGGCGACACCGCCGTGGACCTCGTCCGTGACCTGTTGCCCGAGTTGGCGATCCTCGACATCAAGATGCCGGGCATCGACGGGCTCGAGGCGGCGCGGATCATCAACCAGGAGAAGCTGTGCGGCGTCCTGATCCTGACCGCCTTCAGCCAGCGCGAGGTCGTCGAGGACGCGCGCGACGCAGGCGCCCTGGCCTACCTGGTCAAGCCGTTCCAGAAGAGCGACCTCATCCCGGCCATCGAGGTCGCCATCGGCCGGTTCCGCGAGCTCCGGGCGATGACCGGCGAGATCGACGCCCTCGGCGAGCAGCTGGAGGCGCGCAAGGCGATCGAGCGGGCCAAAGGCGTGCTGATGGCCGAGCTCGGCTACACCGAGCAGGACGCCTTCACGTTCATCCAGCGCACGGCGATGAGCCAACGCTCCAAGATGCGCGCCGTCGCCGACCGCATCCTCGACGGCAGCCTGCGCCCGTGAGCGAGCGTCCGGGCCGACCGCACACGGAGCAGCCCGGTTGTGCGAGCGAACAGGCAGCATCGTGAAGCTGTTGCTGCTCGACGGCAACTCGTTGACCTACCGCGCCTTCTTCGCCCTCCCGGCCGACATGTCAACGGCCAGCGGTCAGATCACCAACGCCGTGTTCGGGTTCACGTCGATGTTCATCAACGTGCTCAAGGAGCAGCGGCCCGACGACGTGCTGGTCGCCTTCGACCGTCCCGAGCCGACGTTCCGCCACGTCGCCGACGAAACCTACAAGGCCAACCGCGAGGCGGCGCCGGACATCCTGCGCCAGCAGATGGGTCTGGTGCGCGAGGTGCTGGAGGCGCTCGGCGTCAAGTCGTGCGAGCTGGCCGGCTGGGAGGCCGATGACCTGATCGCCACCGCCGTCGAGCAGGCCGTCGGTCGCGGCGACGACGTCGTGATCGTCACGGGCGACCGCGACGCCTACCAGCTGGTCCAGGACCCCCACGTCAAAGTCCTCTACAACCGGCGCGGCGTGAGCGACTACGCGCTGTACGACGAGGCCGGGATCAAGGAACGCACGGGCGTCACACCGGGCGAGTACGCCCAATACGCCGCGCTGCGCGGCGACCCGAGCGACAACCTGCCCGGCGTCCCAGGGGTGGGGGAGAAGACGGCGGCCAAGCTGATCAACACCTACGGCGGGCTGGACGGCATCTTCGAGCACCTCGACGAGCTGACGCCCAAGCTGCGGGCCTCGCTCGCCGAGCACGAGGAGCGGGTGCGCAAGAACCACGACGTCATGATCCTGCGCCGCGACGCCCCGATCGAGCTGCCCGAGTCGCTGAAGATGGAACCGAACATGGCCGAGGTGCAGCGGCTGTTCGACTTCCTCGAGTTCCGCACGTTCGCCGAGCGGATGGCCGAGGCCTTGGGTCCGGCGGCCGTGGTGCTGTCCGCCGACGAGCGCCAGCCGCTCGAACCCGAGGTCGTCGAGAGCGCGTCGGCCGCAGCCAGCGCCGAGCTGCTCGCCGCGCTCTCCGCGCTCGACCTGGCGGCGGCGTGGGACGGAGAACCGGGACGCAGCCCGTTGACCGGCGTGGCCGTCGTGACCGATGGCGCCTCGGCGGCCGTCACCTGGATCCCCGGCGAGCAGCTGCGCGACCCGGCCGTGGTGGCCGCGCTGTCGACGACGCCGTTGCACGGCCACGACACGAAATCGCTGATGCGCTCGCTGCTCACTGCCGGTGTCGACCTCACCAACCTGCAGCTCGACACGGCGATCGCCGCCTACCTGCTGGACCCGGCCGAGGCCCGCTACGACCTGGTCCACCTCGTGGAGCGGTACACGTCATTCTCGATGCCGGTCGACTCGCCGGCCGCCAAGGGGCAGCTCGATCTCGACGGCGCGACGGCCGAGCCGCCGACGATCGCCGGTCGGGCGGCACTGGCCGTGCACCAGCTCGTCGCGCCGATCTCGACGAGCCTCGGCGACCAGGGCATGGCCGACCTGTACGCCACCATCGAGAACCCGCTGGTGCGCGTGCTGGCACGCATGGAACACGCCGGGGTCGCCGTCGACCTGGTCGAACTGCGCCGGCTCTACGAGCGGCTGACCGGCGAGGTCCAACGCCTGCAGACCGAGCTGAAGGAAGTCGTCGGGCGGGACGACCTGAACATCAACTCGCCGATCCAGCTGCGCGAGCTGCTGTACGCCCCGCCGCCGGCGGGGCGTGGGCTGACGGCGGTGAAACGGACGAAGACCGGGGCGTCGACGGACGCCGCGACGCTGGAGAAGCTGCGCGACGAGTGGCCGGAGTTCATCGGCCCGCTGCTGCAGTACCGCGAGGTCGAGAAGCTGCGCGGCACGTACGGCGAGGGCTTGATCGCCGAGGTGGCATCGGACGGTCGCATCCACGCCACGTTCAACCAGACCGTCGCCCGCACCGGGCGACTCAGCTCGGACCGCCCGAACCTGCACAACATCCCGGTGCGCAGAGACGAGGGCCGGATGTTCCGCCGGGCCTTCATCCCCGGGCCCGGCAACGTGCTGCTGGTCGCCGACTACAACCAGATCGAGCTGCGCTGCATCGCCCACCTCGCCGCCGACCCGGGCCTCGTCGCCGCCTTCACGGGCCAGCAGGACATCCACAACGCGACGGCTGCACGTGTCTTCGGTGTGGCCCCTGCCGACGTCACACTCGACCAGCGGTCCAAGGCCAAGATGGTCTCGTACGGGCTGGCCTACGGCATGGAGGCCTACGGGCTCGGCCAGCGCCTGAACATCCCGACCGACGAAGCGGCGCAGATCCTCGACGCCTACTTCGTGGCCTTCCCCAACGTGAAGGCGTACATGGACTCGACCGTCGTCGAGGCTCGCAAGCGGGGGTACACCGAGACCCTGTTCGGTCGCCGCCGCCCGATCCCCGAGCTGCTCAACGGCAACTGGCGGATCCGCCAGGCCGGCGAGCGGCAGGCGATGAACGCTGGGATCCAGGGCCTGGCCGCCGACATCTTCAAGGTCGCGCTGGTGCGCATCGACGACGCCCTGGCCGAGCGGGGCTCGGCCAGCCGGCTCGTGCTGCAGGTCCACGACGAGGTCCTCGTCGAGGTCCCGGACGACGAGCGCGACGAGGTCGGCGGGCTCGTCGTCGACCTGATGCGCAACGCCGCCGACCTCGACGTCCCGCTCGAGGTCAACGTCACCTGGGGCACCACCTGGGCCGACGCCAAGGTCTGAAGATCCGGTTCTCAATCGTTTTCAGGGGTCAACGTTGACACCAGATCCTCAGGAGAACGGCCAGCACTGGTTCGAACCGATCGCCGAGCACCTGGGGTCGGCCTACCTGCGCTACTCGTTCACCAAGGGCACGGTGCAGGAGGTCGACCACGTCGTCGCCGCCCTCGGCCTGCGGGCGGGGGAGCGGGTGCTGGACGTCGGGTGCGGGCCGGGACGCCATGCCCACGAGCTGGCGCGGCGGGGGATCGTCGTCCACGGCGTCGACATCTCGGCGCCATTCGTCGAGCTGGCGCGCGCCGATGCGCCGCCCGGCGCGACGTTCGAGCGGCTCGACGCCCGCCACCTCCCGTTCGAGGCCGAGTTCGACGCGGCCATCTGCCTCTGCCAGGGCGCCTTCGGGCTGATGACCGCCAGTGACGACGACGCCACGGTCCTCGGCGCCATCGCCCGGGCGCTGCGGCCCGGCGGGCGCGTGGCCCTCAGTGCGTTCAACGCCTACTTCGCCGTCCGCCACCACACCGAGGCGACGTTCGACGCCGCCACCGGCGTGGCCCACGAGCACACCGAGGTGCGCGACCCCGACGGCGTGGCCAAGGACGTCGACCTCTGGACCGGCTGCTACACGCCGCGCGAGCTGCGCCTGCTGGCCAGCGCGGTCGGCCTCGAGGTCGAGCGGATCTCCAGCGTCGAGCCCGGCCACTACGGCGACGAGGCGCCCACCACCGAGTCCCCCGAGTACCTCGTCATCGCCCGGCGGTCGCCGGACGGCACGGTCACAGCGTCAGGGTCAAGAACCGGCTGAACCCGTTCGGGGTGTAGTCGGCGAACGGTTCGCACTCGACGAACCCGAACCGGGCGTAGAGGCGATGAGCGGCGGCGAAGCCGTCGCCCGACCCCGTCTCCAGGCTGACCCGCAGGTAGTTGCGCTGCCGGGCGACGTCGAGCAGATGGGCGAGCACCACCGTGCCGACCCCCTGACGTTGGTGGGTGTCGGCCGTGCGCATCGACTTCACCTCGCCGTGCGAGGCGTCGAGCTCCTTCAACGCGCCGCAGCCGGCCAGCTCGTCGCCGCTCCAGATCGACCAGAACGTGACCTCCGGCGAGCGCAGCCCGTCGAGGTCGAGGAAGTGGCACGTGCCGAGCGGTGACCCCGCCTCCATGGCCGCGGCGTGCTGGCGCAGCAGCTCCTGGATCGCCGCGCCGGTGAGGTCGTCCTCGACGAGGTGCAGCTGAGCGGCGTCGATGCGGGCACCGTACCCTCGAGGCCGCAGGCGTCGCTGGCGTTGTCGCCAGCCCGCGCTGCTAGCCTCGTCACCCGCGTCGCGCCCGGTAGCGGGCTGCGTCCCGTGAACACCCCACGTCCGTCGAAAGCAGCCTGTTCCTTGTCCGACACCATCACCGCCCCACCCGCCGCCGACCCCTCCCCGCCGACCACCGGGGGCATGGGAACGTTCGACGACGAGGGCAACTACACCCCGCGTGAGGTCGCCGTCGACGACCTCGGCATGTCCTTCGCCGATGCCATCGAGGGCACCATGGTCGAGGTCGAGGACGGCCAGATCGTCAACGGCACGATCGTCAAGATCGACAAGGACGAGGTCCTGCTCGACATCGGCTACAAGAGCGAAGGGGTCATCCCGTCGCGTGAGCTGAGCATCCGCAACGACGTCGATCCCAACGAGATCGTCTCGCTCGGTGAGAAGGTCGAGGCGCTGGTCCTGCAGAAGGAGGACAAGGAGGGTCGCCTCCTGCTGTCCAAGAAGCGGGCCCAGTACGAGCGGGCATGGGGCACCATCGAGCGCCTCAAGGAGGAAGACGGCGTCGTCGAGGGTCCGGTGATCGAGGTCGTCAAGGGTGGCCTGATCGTCGACATCGGGCTGCGCGGCTTCCTGCCGGCCTCGCTCGTCGAGCTGCGCCGCGTGCGTGACCTGCAGCCGTACGTCGGCCAGCGGATCAGCGCCAAGATCATCGAGCTCGACAAGAACCGCAACAACGTCGTGCTCAGTCGCCGGGCCCACCTGGAGGAGACTCAGAAGGAGTCCCGCGACCAGTTCCTCAACAACCTCAAGGTCGGCGAGGTCCGCCACGGCACCGTGTCGTCGGTGGTCAGCTTCGGCGCCTTCGTCGACCTCGGCGGGATGGACGGCCTGATCCACGTCAGCGAGCTGTCGTGGAAGCACGTCGACCACCCGGGTTCGGTCGTCGCCGTCGGCGACGAGATCGACGTCCAGGTGCTCGACGTCGACATGAGCCGCGAGCGCATCAGCCTGTCGCTCAAGGCCACCCAGCAGGACCCGTGGCAGGAGTTCGCCTCCACCCACGAGGTCGGCCAGCTGGTCTACGGCCGGGTCACCAAGCTCGTGCAGTTCGGGGCGTTCGTCCAGGTCGGCGACGGCATCGAGGGACTCGTGCACATCTCCGAGATGTCCACGCAGCATGTCGACTCGCCCGATCAGGTCGTCACGCCCGGCGAGGAGCTGTGGGTCAAGATCATCGACCTCGACCTGGCTCGGCGGCGCATCAGCCTGTCGATCAAGCAGGCCGCCGAGGGCGGCGAGCTGGCGGAGGAGTACCGCGAGCACTTCGAGGTCGACGAGCACGGCAACTGGACCGCCGGCGACACCGACGCCGAGCGCGAAGCGGCGTGGTCCGAGTACTACGGCGACGAGACCCCGCCCGCCACTGGCGATGCGGCGCTCGACGGTGAGCCCGCTGCGGCCGCTGAGGTGGCCGCAGCCGACGAGGCACTGGCCGAGGCCGACAGCGTCGCCAGCGAGGCGTCGGCCGAGGTCGAGGTCCAGGTCGACGCCGAGGTCGAAGCGGCCGCCGACGCGCCGTCCGACACCACCGAGTAGCACCCGCCTCGATGAAGCTGGTCGCCCTCACCGGCGGCATCGGCAGCGGTAAGTCCGTCGTGTCCGGCCTGCTCGCCGAGCACGGCGCCGTGGTCATCGACGCCGACGCCATCGTCCACGAGCTCCAGGTCCCGGGGGCCCCGTTGCTCGACGTGCTCGCCGAGCGCTTCGGCGCCGGGATCATCCGGCCCGACGGGTCACTCGACCGATCCGGCCTGGCGGCGATCGCGTTCCGCGACGACACCGCATTGGCCGCCCTGAACGAGATCGTCCATCCCGCCGTGAAGGCGGAGATCGCCGCCCGCATCGAGGCCGAGAAGGACACCGACCACGTCGTCGTGCTCGACACCCCGCTCCTGACGGTCACGGAGGGTCACAAGTTCGATGCCGTCCTCGTGGTCGACCTCCCCGTCGAGCTGGCGGTCGAACGCCTCGTCGGGCTGCGCGGCATGGACGAGCAGGACGCCCGGGCGCGCATCGCCAAGCAGATGACCCGCGAGGAGCGCGTGGCCAAGGCCGACCGGGTGATCGACAACAGCGGCGACCTGGCGATGCTCACCTCGAGCGTTGACGAGGTCTGGACGTGGCTCGTGGGCCTGACCGAACCGCCGGCCTCGTCGCAGCTGGTGCGCTGGCTCACGGTGTTCGTCGACCGGCCGGCGGCCACGTTCGACGCCGCGGCGGCGTTCTGGCTGGCGGCCACGGGGGCCACGGCGTCGCCGCCACGGGGCGAGCACGGAGAGTTCTTCACCGCCGTCCCGCCCGACGGCGACGCGTACGTGCGCCTGCAGCGCATCGACGACGGCCCCGGCGGGTTGCACCTCGACGTGCACGTCGAGGACCTCCGCGCCGCCGCCGACCACGCCGTCTCGCTCGGCGCCACGGAGGTCGCCGACCTCGGCGACGTCGTCGTGATGTCCTCCCCGGCCGGGCTCCCGTGGTGCGTCGTCGCCCACGACGGCGAATCCGCGGTCCCGGCGCCCACCACGCTGCCGGACGGGTCGCGCACCCGCTTCACGCAGGTGTGCGTCGACGTCGCCCCGGACCGCTTCGACGCCGAGTGCGCGTTCTGGTCGGCGCTCACCGGCTGGGCCCCGCGGCCCGGGCGCGCGCCGAGTACCGCGGCCTCGAGGTGCCGCCCGGCCAGCCGCTGCGCCTCCTCTTCCAGCGACAGGACGAGGCCAGCCCCGATCACGACGTGAGCGCGCACCCGGACGTCTACTGCTCGGACGCCGATGCCGCCGCCAAGCACCATCGCCGGCTCGGGGCCGACCTGGTGGCCGAGTTCCCGTGGTGGATCGTGATGCGCGACCCGTCAGGTGCCGAGTACTGCCTGATCCGGCGCGACCCCGCCGTCACCGGCTGATGCGACGATCGGTGAGCCCAGCCGACTCACATCCGCACGCTGCGCTCACACTTCTCGCGCCGTGAACGGGCTCGCCATCGGGGCGCTGATCGGCGCCGGCGTGCTGGCCGCCACGAACTGGTGGGCGCTCGTCACGCGACGCCCGCACGTCGAGCGCTTGGCCAAGCCGGGAGCTACGGCGTTGCTCGTCGTGGTCGCGGCGACCGCCGGGTCCCCCGAACCGGTGGTGCGCGTGGCCCTCGTCGTCGCCGTGCTGTTCGGGCTGCTCGGCGACATCGCGCTGCTCGGCGACTCGGAGACCCGCTTCATGGCCGGGCTGGGCGCGTTCGCCGTCGGCCACGCCGCCTACGTCGTGGCCGCGCTCGGCGTCGGCTGGTCGTGGCCGCACGCTCTGATCGCCGTCCCGTTCATGGCCGTGCTGCTCGGGTGGCGCTTCCTCCCGGAGACAGCCCCGGGCGCCCGGCGCGCCGGCGGGACGGTGCTGTACGTGGCGGTCCTCGGCTACGCCGTGATCATCTCGGCGATGGTCCTCACCGCCGCTGGGAGCCGGTCGATCCTCGCCACCGTCGGGGCGATGGCGTTCGCCGCCAGTGACTGGACCCTCGGCTACGACCGGTTCGTGCGGCCCGTCCGCCATCGGGACCTCCTGGTGATGGTGCCGTACCACGTCGGCCAGGCGCTGCTGGTCGTCGGCCTGGCACTCGCCTGACCCTCCCCCTCGCGACGTTCCGCTTCCGCCTCCTCGTCGCGCCCAGGGCGGGTGGAGGTGACGATGACGTTGATCGGCTACGACCCCGAGCGGGTCCGGGTGCTCCACCGGCTCGCCGGCCGGACCGTCGACGCCCTCGACGCGGTGCGCAGCGACGATCCGATGGCGGGGGCGGCCCTCTCGGCGGTGCGCGTCGTGCGGCGTCACCTCGACGAGCAGTGCTTGGCGCTGGCGCAGCGCGTCCTCCTGACCGACGCCATGCTGACGTTCGGCACCGTCGGGCTGCCGGCCGCCGTCGGACGACTGGTACTCGACCTCGGGCGCGGCGCCGGCGGCGAGCTGTCGACCACCGACGAGGTGTTGATCAGCCTCCTGCACCACTTCGCCGCCCTCGACCTCGACGGCGACGGCGAGCTGACCGGTGAGGAGCTGGCGCGGGGTCGTGCCCACCCCGACGCCGACGTCCGCGCCGGCTGCGATCACCTCCTCACCCGGCCGCTGACGCTGGTCAACGTGGCGCAGGCAGGGGAGCGGTGGTGGAAGCGGTCCGGGAGCCAGGACGTCGACGTCGACGAGATCTCGATCACAGCCACCTCCATCTCGCATGCCCTCGCCCAGAACCAGGTCTTGCGCCTGCTCGCCCATCCCGCCACGTTCGCCGCGCTCGATCGGGCGAGGAACGGCGAGATCGACGGGCTGGTCTCCGCGGACGACATCGAGGTCCGACTGCTCCACGAGGCAGATCCAACGGTGCGTGGGCTGCTGCAGGTGGTGCTCGGCGTCGATCTCCTGGGGCGCATCGATCGCGACGATCGTCACGGGACGAGTGACGGGACCATCGCCTACGACCAGGTGTACGGCCTCGGGGTCCACCAGGGCGCGTTCGAGGGCCTCCCCGACCCGGCGATCCCGGCCGCGCTGCGCGACCAGTTCGGTCCTCCAGAGCACACCGGCGATCGCACGCCGCAGTTCCTCCACCACCCCATCGCAGCGCAGCCCGGCATGGGCCACGTGATGATCGCCCTGTTCATCAACACCGGATCGGCCGGGGCGCCGGGGCCGCAGATCGGCAAGAGCACGGGCAACGATCGCGGCCCCGACCCGCACGCTCATCCGAGTGACTCCAAGGGGTGGGCGCTGGTCGACTACGAGACCGGGTTGGTAACGGTGCGCGTCAACCCGAGTTGCAGCGCATCGAGCCCCACCGCGTGCCAGCGCCCACTGCCGATCATCACCGATTTCGGCAGCTGGGCGTATTGGTTCCAGCGGACCGGCTGGGCCGATTCGTCGAACCGGGTGAGCATCTCGTCGCATCCCGACCGCACCGACATCCGATTCGGAATCCTCAACTCGGACAAGCTGACGGTCGCCCCGCGCCTCGACGCCCGCTTCGAGGTGCGCACCGACGCTGATGGAACGGCGTCCGTCGAGTGGTCGCGCGACGACTTCCCGGACCTCGAGGCGTACCACCTCTACCCCGACGGCCGGGTCGTCCAGCTGGTCCATGCCCATGCCGCGCAGACCACCTCGCTGACGGGCCTTGGCCGCGCCCACGGCCTCGGCCGTGGCTGAGCACGTGCCGCCAGTGCCCCTGCCGCCCCCACTGCCGGGCACACGACCACGTTCTGTCTGGCCGCCTCCGCTGCAACCGCGCCATGACGCACTCGGCGTCCTCGGGGTGCTGCTCTGGACGCCGGTCGTGATCGCCGCCGCCGGCTTCACCGTCACGGTCTGGCTGGCCCCGTTCGGGATCCCGGCGCTGCTGCTCGCACTGCCACCGATGCTGGCCTGCAACGAGCGCCGTTGCGGGCGCCGACCGGCGCGCGGCCTGGTCGCCGTTGGCGTCATCACCGTCGCTGCGCTGGACGCCGGCGCACTGGTCCTTGCCGTCGACGCCGGGCTCGGGGCGTCCGTGTACGCGGGGTCGGTTGCGCTCAGCGCCTGGAGCGCAGTGGCGACCCTTGTGCTCGTGCGCTTGCGGAGCGTCCCGCTCGGCACCGGCACCGCTGAACCGGAAGCGCTCGGCCTGTGGTTGCAGGTGATCTGGCTCCCGATGGTGGTGGCAATGCTGTTGCCAGCAGGACTTGTCTTCGGTGCGCCGTTCCTGCTGCTCGCCCTCGCCAACTGCTACGCCGGACGGCTGCGTCACCAGCTGCGACCCGTGCCCGTCAGGCTCATGGTGACGTCGTCGTTGGCCGTGGCGACGTGGACCGTGCCGCCCGTCGTGGTCGCCTTCGCCCAGGACGGGCTGCTCCTCGATCTGCTCACGCTGGCCGCCCTGCTGCCGTGGATCGTTCCCGCCGTCCTCACCAACGCCCTGCTGTGGGCCTGCCCGACCTTCCGACGGGCGCCATCACCACCGCCGACTCGGCGAGTCGACGGCGGCCGTGCTGGCACCACCTGAAGACGGGTGCTGGCGGCGTTGCGCGTCCGCCGCCGATGGGGTCCACTCGCGATGTGCACGAGCGCGCGATCGTCGCCGTGTTGGCGCGCCGCCGACTGCGGCGACGATGGCGATCGGTCCTCGGCGTCGCGGTCCTCGTCGCCGTCACGACCGGGGTCGGCATGTTCGCGATCGCGGGCGCCCGCCGCACGCAGTCGGCGTACCCTCGGATGCTGCGCGAGGTCGATGTCTCGACGATGTCGATGTCCACCTACCTCAACTTCGGCGTCACCAGCGACGAAGCAGTCGCGTCGTTCCCCGAGGTCGTGCGGTCAGGGACCATGTTCGGGTTCAACCTCGTCGGGCTCGATGGCGACGGCCGGCCCGACCAGTCGATGGCCTGGGAATCCGTCGGCACCTTCGACGGCCGCTACTTCGACCAGGACCGGTTCACCCCGACGTCCGGCCGGTCCTCCGACCCGACCGCGATCCACGAGGTCGTCGTCAACGAGTACGGGGCCCGCCTGCTCGATCTGTCGGTCGGACAGCAGCTCGACGTTGCGACGTACACGACTGAGCAGGTCCTCGACACTTCCTTCTACGACGATCCTCCGGCGCCGCACAGCACGATGACGGCGACGATCGTCGGCGTCGGATTGTTCCCCGACGAGGTGCTCCAAGACGACGCCGATCGGACGGCGCGGCTCCTCCTGACTCCGGCGTACTCCGAGCGGCACCGGGAGTTGGCGACCTACGGTCTGCAGGGCTTGATCCTCGAGCACGGGGACGAAGACGTCCCGGCGGTCAAGCGACGGGCGGCGACGGTCGTGCCGCCGGGCACCGTGGACTTCCGGGTCACGTCCGTCGACACGTTCCACGCCCAGCAGGCGATCCGACCGCTCACGATCGCGCTGGGGCTGTTCGGCGTCATCGTCGCCGCGGCCGGGCTCTTCATGGCCGGTCAGGCCGCCAACCGCCTGGCGCGTCTCGAGCGCGGTGATCACCGTGCGCTGCGGTCGATGGGGATTGCTCGTCGCGCCCTGGCCGTCGCCGACGGGCTCCTCCCGCTCGTGGCCATCGTCGCCGGCACCGCGCTCGGTGCCTTGCTGGCCATCGCCGCCTCGCCGCTGACACCGGTCGGGCCCGTGCGGCGGATCGAGGTTTCCCCAGGCATTGACGTCGACTGGCCCGTCGTCGTCGTGTCCATGGCGTGTGTGCTCGTCGTACTTGGCGCCTCGGTGGCCATCGACGTGTGGCGCGGCGCCCGGCCCGACCCGCCCCGAGCGGCGGCTGGAATCCCGACATGGCGGTCGGCGGCGACGGGCGTCGTGTCGACTCCCGGTGCCGCCGCGCTGCACCTGACGTTCGGGCAGGACCGGCGCGGCGGCGTGACCGCCCGCTCGGTGGTCGCCGGGGCCGTGACCGGCGTCGCGGCGCTGGTCGTGGCGCTGACGTTCGGCGCCAGCCTCGACCTGCTGGTCGGGCGGCCGGACCTTTACGGCTGGAACTGGAACGCCGCGGTGGTCGCCGCCAACGGCTACGGCAACCTCGATGCCAAACTGGCCGATTCGCTCCTCGCCGACGACGCCGACATCGTCGCCTGGTCGGGGGCGTGGTTCGGCTCCGACCTGGTCGACGGGCGCGAGATCCCGCTGCTGGGAGTGCCGCCGGGCAGTCGTGTGCTCCCGCCGGTCATCGCCGGCCGGCCGATCGCCGGTCCTGACGAGATCGTGCTCGGGTCGGCGAGCGCCGCCCAACTCGGTGTGCAGGTCGGCGATTCCGTGGTGCTCGGCGACGGCGATCGAACGACGCCACTGGACGTCGTCGGCCTGGCGACCTTCCCCGCCATCGGGCCGGTGCACCTCGCTCGGACATCTCTTGGTGTCGGGGCCATGGTCGCGCCGGACCTGGTCCCCGGCTCGGATCTCGACCTCACCGCATCGGAGCGCGGCGACTTCGGCCCCAACGTGATCTTCGTGCGCTTCCGGAGCGACGCCGATCCGGATGCCGCGACGGCGCGACTGCGGGAGCTGATCGCGCCCCTGCGCGGCTTCGCTGGCCTCGACGTACTCGGAGTCCAGCGGCCGGCCGAGATCGTCAACTCCAGCTCCGTCGGGCGGGCGCCGTTGGCGTTGGCCGGTGCGCTGCTGCTCGGTGCGCTCGTCTCGCTGGCGCTGTCGATCGGCACGTTCGTGCGCCGCCGGCGCAACGATCTGGCCGTGCTCCGCGCGCTGGGCTTCACGAGACGGCAACTGATCGCCACCGTGTCATGGCAGGCGGTGTTGCTCGTCAGTCCGGGGGTGCTGGTCGGCGTCCCGCTGGGCGTGATCCTGGGACGAATGCTGTGGTCCGACTTCGCCGAGCGCATGAACGCCATCGCCGCATCGTCGGTGCCAGTGCTGTCCGTCGTGGCGGTCGTGGTCGCGGCGTACCTCGTGGCGCTCGCCGCCGCCGCGGTGCACGCCCGCAACGCCGCCCGCATCGACCCGGCGAGGTTGTTGCGCGCGGAGTGACCGAGTGATCGATCGGTCGACAGAACGACTGTTCGACGGTAGACTGTGTCGACCGTGACCGACACCGTCTCGACCCCCACCGACGAGAAGCCGCCCGGCCAACCGGTTCCCGACCTCGCCCGGGACGTCGCGCTCGCCGGCGGCCCCGACGACCGCTCGACGACCGACGGCAAGAGTCGTCCGTTCCGCGTCGTCTCCGACTTCGCGCCGGCGGGCGATCAACCGACCGCCATCGCCGGGCTCAGCGAGGGCATCGAGCGTGGCGATCGGTTCCAGACGCTGCTCGGCATCACCGGGTCGGGGAAGTCGGCGACCATCGCTTGGACGATCGAGCGGACGCAGAAGCCGACGTTGATCCTCGCCCCGAACAAGAGCCTCGCCGCCCAGCTGGCCCAGGAGATGCGCGAGTTCTTCCCCGAGAACCGGGTCGAGTACTTCGTCAGCTACTACGACTACTACCAGCCCGAGGCGTACATCCCGAGCAGCGACACGTACATCGAGAAGGACTCGTCGATCAACGACGAGATCGACCGTCTGCGCCACTCGGCCACCGCCGCGCTGCTGACCCGCAAGGACGTCATCGTCGTCGCCTCGGTCAGCTGCATCTACGGCATGGGCAACCCCGACGAGTACCGGGGCAACATGATCGACCTCAACGTCGGGATCGACTACGACATGCGCAGCATCCTGCGCCGGCTCGTCGATCTGCAGTTCGACCGCAACGACGCCGTGCTCGGCCGGGGACGCTTCCGCGTGCGCGGTGACACCATCGAGGTGCACCCGTCGTACGAGGAGACGGTGCTGCGCATCGAGATGTTCGGCGACACCATCGACCGGCTCACGATCATCGACCCGATCACCGGCGAGACGCTGCGCACGCTCGAGCGCACGCAGATCTTCCCGGCCACCCACTACGTCGCCGGGACCGAGCGGATGGCTCGAGCGATGGGCCAGATCGAAACCGAGCTGCAGGAGCGGCTGGCCTGGTTCGAGGCCGAGGGCAAGCTGCTCGAGGCGCAGCGGCTGCGCATGCGCACGTCGTACGACCTCGAGATGATGGGCGAGCTCGGCTACTGCAACGGCATCGAGAACTACTCGATGCACATCGACGGTCGCGACTTCGGCGAGCCGCCGTTCACGCTCCTCGACTACTTCCCGGACGACTTCCTGCTCGTCATCGACGAGAGCCACCAGGCCGTGCCGCAGCTGCACGGGCAGTACGAGGGCGATCGCAGCCGCAAGGACATGCTCGTCGACCACGGGTTCCGGCTGCCATCGGCGCGCGACAACCGCCCGCTCACGTTCGAGGAGGTGCTCGAGCGGATCAACCAGTGCGTGTTCATGTCGGCCACGCCCAGTGCCTACGAGCTGCGAGTGTCGTCGCAGGTCGTCGAGCAGATCGTGCGCCCGACCGGGCTGGTCGACCCCGAGGTGGTCGTCAAGCCGACCAAGGGCCAGATCGACGACCTGATCGAGAACGTCAACACCCGCGTGACCAAGGGCGACCGCGTGCTGATCACCACGCTGACCAAGAAGATGGCCGAGGACCTCACGGACTACCTGCTGGAGCAGGGCCTCCGGGTGCGCTACCTGCACTCCAACATCGACACCATCCAGCGCATCGAGATCCTGCGCGCCCTGCGGCTGGGCGAGTTCGACGCACTGGTCGGCATCAATCTGCTGCGCGAGGGACTCGACCTGCCCGAGGTGTCGCTGGTGTCGATCCTCGACGCCGACAAGGAGGGGTTCCTCCGCTCGGAGACGTCGTTGATCCAGACGATCGGCCGGGCCGCCCGCAACATCGACGGCCAGGTCGTGATGTACGCCGACCGGATCACCGACTCGATGCGCAAGGCGATCGACCTCACCAACCGGCGGCGCGAGTCGCAGATCGCCTACAACGCCGAGCACGGCATCAACCCGCAGACGATCCGCAAGGCAGTGGGCGACATCCTGTCGTTGCTGCGGCCCGACGACCTGCCGACGGCCGTCCCCGGCGGTCGTGACCGGCGTCGCCAGCGCGAGCGGGAGAAGGTGCAGCGGGACCTCAAGACGCTGCCGCAGCAGGAGATGGCTCGGTTGATCCAGACGCTCGAGGAGGAGATGCACGAGGCATCGGCCGATCTCCGGTTCGAGTACGCCGCCCGCCTGCGCGACGAGGTCGCCGACCTGCGTCGCGAGCTGCGCGACGCCGGCTGAGCCTCACCCCGGGTCCCGGACGTGTCCATCGGGGTGGACCGTCGACTCGACCGGCTTGATGAACACCTCGCCGAAGATGGCAAACGTACGTTTGATGATCTGTCAGAATGCCAGGCGTGTCGTTTCTCGCTAGGTTGACCCGCTGATGCCTCGCCGAGCAGCTGCCAGCGCACCGACGATCACGGTGCGCGGCGCCCGTGAGCACAACCTCAAGAACATCAACGTCGAGCTGCCGCGCGACAAGCTGATCGTATTCACCGGCCTGTCAGGGTCGGGCAAGTCGAGCCTCGCCTTCGACACCATCTACGCCGAGGGTCAGCGGCGGTACGTCGAGTCGCTGTCGTCGTACGCCCGCCAGTTCCTCGGGCAGATGGACAAGCCCGACGTCGACGTCATCGAAGGCCTGTCGCCGGCCATCTCGATCGACCAGAAGTCGGCCGGGCGCAACCCGCGGTCGACGGTCGGCACGATCACCGAGGTCTACGACTACCTCCGCCTGCTGTACGCCCGCATCGGCATCCAGCACTGCCCCGATCACGGCACCCGGCTGGAGCGCCAGACGCCGCAGCAGATCGTCGACCGCGTGCTGGAGCTGCCGGAGGGCACCCGCTTCCAGGTGCTGGCGCCGGTCGTGCGCGGTCGCAAGGGCGAGTACGACACCCTGCTCGAGGACCTCTCCGGCCAGGGGTACGTACGGGCGCGCATCGACGGCGAGGTCGTCGACATCGACGAGTTCCTCAAGCGCGACGAGCGCCTGGCCCGCTACGAGCAGCACAAGATCGAGGTCGTCGTCGACCGGCTCGTCATGCGCGAGGGGATCGAGCGACGGCTCACCGACTCGCTCGAGACGGCACTCAAGCTGGCCGACGGCGTCGCCGAACTGGAAGTCGTCCCACGCGAGGGCGAGGTCGCCGCCGACGGGGACAACCTGACGTTCAGCGAGCACCTCGTCTGCCCCACGGACGGGCGCAGCTTCGAGGAGCCGGCGCCGCGCAACTTCTCGTTCAACTCGCCGTACGGCGCCTGCGCCACGTGCGACGGGCTGGGCACGACGTTCGAGATCGACCCCGAACTGGTCGTCCCCGATCCGGACCTGTCGCTGAACGACGGGGCCATCGCCCCGTGGCGCACGGCCCACACGCAGTACTTCACGCGCATGCTCGACGCCGTCGCCGAGCAGCACGGCATCGATCAGGGCGCGCCCTGGGCGTCACTGACGGCCAAACAGCAGAAGGTCATCTTGCACGGCACGGCGGGCAACCTGACCGTGAAGTACAAGAACCGCTACGGGCGGGCGCGGCAGTACACCACGGCCTACGAGGGCGTGATCCCGTGGATCAAGCGCCGCCACGAGGGGTCGGACAGCGAGTGGTCGCGCGAGCAGTACGAGGGCTACATGCGCGAGGTGCCCTGCCCGGCGTGTGACGGCGCCCGGTTGAAGCCCGAGTCGCTGGCCGTCACGATCAACGACCACAACATCGCCGAGGTCAGCGTGATGTCGATCGGCGAGTCGGCGAAGTTCCTCGCCGGGCTCGAGCTCAGCGAGCGCGACAAGATGATTGCCGAGCGGGTCACGAAGGAGATCAACGCCCGGCTCGGGTTCCTCCTCGACGTCGGCCTCGACTACCTGTCGCTGTCCCGGTCGGCCGGGACGCTGGCCGGCGGGGAGGCCCAGCGCATCCGGCTGGCCAGCCAGATCGGTTCCGGGCTGGTGGGCACGCTGTACGTGCTCGACGAGCCCTCGATCGGGCTGCACCAGCGCGACAACCGACGGCTGATCGACACGCTGACGCGGTTGCGCGACCTCGGCAACACGGTGATCGTCGTGGAGCACGACGAGGAGACGATCCGCGAGTCGGACTGGATCGTCGACATCGGGCCGGGCGCCGGCGAGCACGGTGGTGCCGTCGTCTACAGCGGTCTGGTCAGCGGCATCACCAAGGTCAAGGAGTCGTTGACGGGGCGGTACCTGTCCGGCCGCATGTCGATCCCGGTGCCGGAGACGCGCCGCCCGACCAACCCGATGGCCCAGCTGGTCGGTGCAGGGGGCGCGCGAGCACAACCTCAACGACCTCGACGTCGAGATCCCGCTCAGCGCCTTCGTGTGCATCACGGGTGTGTCCGGCTCGGGCAAGTCGACGCTGGTGCGCGACATCCTGCTGCCCGTCCTGATGCAGCGGATCTACAAGTCGAAGGTCCCGGCCGGCCGCCACCGCCGGATCAACGGCATCGAGCAGCTGGACAAGGTCATCGACATGGACCAGTCGCCGATCGGGCGCACGCCCCGGTCCAACCCGGCGACGTACACGGGCGTCTTCGACAGCATCCGCAAGTTGTTCGCCTCGACCAACGAGGCCAAGGTCCGCGGCTACATGCCCGGCCGGTTCAGCTTCAACGTCAAGGGCGGCCGGTGCGAGGCGTGCGCCGGTGACGGGACGATCAAGATCGAGATGCACTTCCTGCCCGACGTCTACGTGCCCTGCGAGGTGTGCAAGGGCGCCCGCTACAACCGGGACACGCTGGACATCGAGTTCAAGGGCAAGAACATCGCCGACGTGCTCGACATGCCGGTGGCCGAGGCGGTGCAGTTCTTCGCCAACCAGCCGTCGATCGCCCGGTACATGGAGACGCTGATGGACGTCGGGCTGGGCTACGTGCGGCTGGGCCAGCCGGCGCCGACCCTGTCGGGCGGCGAGGCCCAGCGCGTCAAGCTGGCCACCGAGCTGGCCAAGCGCCAGACCGGGCACACGATCTACCTGCTCGACGAACCGACCACCGGGCTGCACTTCGATGACGTCCGGCGGCTGCTGACCGTGCTGTCCCGGCTGGTCGACCAGGGCAACACGGTGCTGGTGATCGAGCACAACCTCGACGTGATCAAGACCGCCGACTGGATCATCGACCTCGGGCCGGAAGGCGGTCGGGGTGGCGGCACGATCGTCGCCGAGGGCACGCCCGAGCACGTCGCCACCGTCGACGGCAGCCACACCGGTCGCTACTTGCGAGAGCTCCTGAACGCCTGAACACCTTTTACGTCCGGATCCTGGTTGCACCGGTAACCAGAATCCGGACAGAAACAAGTTCACGCCCGGGGGTAGGGCTCGTCGCCCAGCTCGAGCTGGAGGCGAAGCAGCTCGGCCTTCAGCTCGGCCACGACGTCGGCGTTGGCGGGGTCGGCGATCACGTTGGTCAGCTCGTGGGGGTCGGCGTCGAGGTCGTACAGCTCCCACTCGACCGGGTCGATCGGGCCGTGGGCGCCGGGCTGGTCGAGCGGGTCGTTGTAGTAGCAGATCAGCTTGTACCGGTCGGTCCGCACGCCGTAGTGGGCGGGCGCGACGTGGGTGTCGTCGCGGTGCATCCAGTAGCGGGAGTACACGGAGGTCCGCCAGTCGGCCGGTCGATCGTCGCGCAGCAGCGGGACGATGCTCCGGCCCTGCAGCTCCGGAGGCACGGGGACGCCGCCGAGCTCGAGGAAGGTCGGGGCGAAGTCGACGTTGACGACCAGGTCGGAGCATGTCGAGCCGGCGGCGACCAGGGGCGGGTATCGCACCAGCAGCGGCATGGCCAGCGACTCCTCGTACATCAGCCGCTTGTCGAACCAGCCGTGGTCCCCGAGGAAGAACCCTTGGTCGGAGGTGTACACGACGACGGTGTCGTCGGTCAGCCCGTCGGCGTCGAGTCGGTCGAGCAGCCGGCCGACGTTGTCGTCGAGCGCGGCGACGACCCGCAGGTAGTCCTTGATGAAGCGCTGGTAGCGCCAACGCGTCTCGTCCTCCGGTGCGAGTCCCGGCGGCAACGGCGCCTTCAGATCACGCTCGGGCCGCAGCTGATCGAGACCCATGCGCGCCGCCCGCACGACGTCGGCCCGGGTGGCGTTGTCGTCGAAGAGGGTGACGGGCTCGGGGACGTCGCCGTCCGAGAACAGGCCGAGGTGGGCGACGTCGGGCTCCCAGGTCCGGTGCGGCGCCTTGTGGTGGCAGAACAGGGCGAAGGGCCGGTCGCGATCACGGCGATCCAACCAGGCCAGGCAGTCGTCGGTGATCACGTCGGTGACGTACCCCCCGCGCTCGACGACCTCGCCCCCGGGCCCGAGCATCACCGGGTCGTGGTAGTGGCCCTGCCCGGGGAGCACCCGCCAGTCGTCGAAGCCGACGGGGTCGTGAGCCGGTCCATGCCCGAGGTGCCACTTGCCGTACAGCGCGGTCTGGTACCCGGCCTGCTGGAGCAGCCGCGGGAACGTGACGAGCCGGTTGTCCATCGGCGTGGCCAGCGTCGTGACGCCGTTGACGTGGTTGTACGTGCCGGTCAGGATCGCCGCTCGGCTCGGCGTGCAGATCGAGTTCGTGCAGTAGCAGTGGTCGAACCGCATCCCGCCGGCGGCGATGCGGTCGAGGTGGGGCGTGCTGTTGATGGCGCTGCCGTAGGCCGAGATGGCGTGGGCGGCGTGGTCGTCGCTCATCACGAACAGCAGGTTCGGCCGGGTCGCCACCGACCCATCGTGCCCTCGCCCTACGTTTACGTCCGGATTGTGGTCGCACCCGCGACCACGATCCGGACGTAAAGCACTCAGGTGGGCGGGAAGTCGGCCACGGCGACGTTCTCGGTACCCCGTCCCGGCGTGATGAAGAGCGCGCGGCCGGGTTCGTGGACGCGCGCCGTGTGCCACACGCCGACGGGGTTGACGACGGCCTGGCCAGCGACGAGGGGCACGACGTGCTCGGCGCCGTCGATCCACTGCACCAGGTCGGCGCGGCCGGTCAGGAGCACCACGACCTCCTCGCCGGCCGGATGGCGCTCCCAGGTCGGCCAGTCGGCACCGTTGTCGAAGATCATCACCATCCGGCCGTCGTCGCCGTCCGCGGCGAACCGGGCCTCGTAGGCGTCGAGCGCCTCCGCCGACCACTCGAAGCCGTCGAGCGTCGTGGCCGTCGCGCCGAGGCCGAGGTGGATGGGGGTCGTCGCCAGATCGATCGAGTGAGTCATGGCGTCAGTTTGCGCACGTCGCTGTGGGTGGTCTTGAAGAGATGGGAGCGAGGGGTTCGAGCGCTCGTGCCGCGGCGAGCGAGGCGCTTGCGTCAGCTACTTGCGATTGCGCATCCGCTTGGACAGGTCATTGAGGCGACGCTTCTCGTCGCTCGACAGGCCGTCCATCCCGAGGTCCGAGATCTTGTCCAGCAGGGCGTCGAGCTCGGCCTGGTCGCCGTCGGGGACCGCCGGGCCCGGCGGCTGGGGCAGCGAGGCACCCGACGACCGGCGAGGCGCCGGCGGTGCGTCACCCCACGGCCCGTCGACCACTTGGCCGCCTCCGACCGAGCGCTGCCGGGGCGACCGGCGTCGACGACCGCCGCCACCGCCGCTGGCCGGAAGCGGGATCTTGGGGATCCACGGCAGGCTGGTGGCGAGTCCGAAGCTCCGGGCGGCCAGCGCGGCCGTGGCGATGCTGATCAGCAGCAGAAGGATCCGCTCCTCCTGGCGGTTGCCCAGGTACTGCAGCACCTGGATGCCGACGATGACCGCGCCGATGGCCCACGCCGGGATCCCGAAGAAGAACCGGGCGAACGGGTACTCGGCGATGAAGATCAAGAAGACGGCCAGCTCGACGGTCGCCAGCTCGGCGATCGGGATGTCGAGCAACACGGCGGCCAAGCCGGGGATCACCGTCACCAGGAGGAGGAGCACGGCGAAGCGGGCGCGGCCGAGCATGCCCTCCAGCTCGCGCCCGAAGTACCAGAAGATGACCAGGGTGAGGACTTCCCAGATCCCGGGCTGGTTGGCCAGCGGCCACGTGACGACCCTCCACACCTGACCGGCACGGACCTCGTCCGGGAGCAGGGCGAGGTTGAGCCACACCGACTGGTCGATCGCCCAGAGCACCATGCTGGCGACGCACAGGAGGATGACGAGGATCGTCGTGCTGACGTCGAGTGTGCCGATGCGGAACCACGGGTCGCTGGCGTTGCGGCGCTCCGGTACCGAGAACGAGAAGCGGCCAGCCACGAGACCCAACCGTATCCTCGAAGCCGGATGCTGCCGCGTCGACCAGAGCCCCGGATCAGCGCCTCGGCGGTCGCGGGGCGACGGATGCCGTGCGGCCTGCGTGGCCGGGGAACGCCATGCGGCCTGCGTGGCCGGGGAACGCCATGCGGCCTGCGTGGCCGGGGAACGCCGATGACGGTGAAGCGGCCGCCGACCGGCACGATCCCTGACGCACCGGGCTCGTACCAGTTCAAGGACGCCAGGGGGCGCGTGATCTACGTCGGCAAGGCGTCGAGCCTGCGCCAGCGGCTGTCCAACTACTTCGCCGACCCCCGGTCGCTGCACCCGCGGACCGCCCAGATGGTCGCTGCTGCCGAGTCGGTGGAGTGGACGACCGTGCGCAACGAGGTCGAGGCGCTGATGCTCGAGTACTCGTTGATCAAGGAGCACGATCCGCGCTTCAACGTCCGCCTCCGTGACGACAAGAGCTATCCGTTCCTCGCCGTGACGGTCGACGAGCAGTGGCCGCGCGCGCTGGTGATGCGCGGGCGCAAGCGCAAGGGAACCCGCTACTTCGGCCCGTACGCCCACGCCTACGCCATCCGGGACACGCTCGACGAGCTGCTGCGTTCGTTCCCCATCCGCACGTGCAGCCCGGCCAAGTTCCGCCAGCACGAACGTCTCGGGCGACCGTGCCTGCTGTTCCACATCGAGAAGTGCTCGGGGCCCTGCGTCGGGGAGATCGACGAGATGCCCTACCGCCAGCTCGTCGTCGAGCTGTGCGATTTCCTCGACGGCGACACGGAGCCGATCCTCCAGCGGCTCGACGCCGAGATGCGTGAGGCGGCCACCGAGCTGGAGTTCGAGCGGGCGGCGCGCCTGCGCGACCGCCTGCACACGGTGCGCCGGGCCATCGAGCGCCAGCAGATGGTGGCCGACCGCCACGAGGACCTCGACGTGATCGGGCTGGCCGAGGACGACCTCGAAGCGTCGGTGCAGGTCTTCTACATCCGCCGCGGGCGCGTCGTCGGTCGCAAGGGCTTCGTGCTGGACAAGGTCGAGGCCCTGACGCCGGGCGGATTGATCGACCGCATCCTCGAGCACCTCTACGGCGAGGACCCGCCGCAGGGGGTGCCGAAGCAGGTGCTGGTGCCGGTTGAGCCCGACGACGTCGCCACCTACGAGGAGTGGCTGGCGCTGCAGCGCGGCTCGCGGGTGCAGATCCGCGTCCCCCAGCGCGGCGACAAGCGTTCGCTGCTCTCCACCGTGGCCCGCAACGCCCACGAGGAGTTCACCCGCCACCGACTGCGGCGGGCCAGCGACCACAACACGCGCAGTCGGGCCCTGACCGAGCTGCAGGAGCAGCTCGGCCTGCCCGAAGCGCCGTTGCGCATCGAGTGCTACGACATGGCCCACCTGCAAGGCACCGACTACGTCGGCTCGATGGTCGTGCTGGAGGACGGGCTGCCGAACAAGCGGGAGTACCGCCGGTTCAAGGTGCACGTGCCCGGCAACGATGACTATGCGGCGATGGAAGAGGTCCTGACCCGCCGGTTGACCGCCTACCTCGCCGACCAGGCGCGGCCGGTGGCCGAGCGGGGCGGCAAGTTCTCGTACCCGCCGCAACTGTTGGTCGTCGACGGCGGGAAGGGTCAGCTGGGCGTGGCCGAGCGGGTCGTGCGCCGGCTCGGGCTGGAGCACGAGATCCCCGTCGCCGGGTTGGCCAAGCGGTTCGAGGAGGTCTTCGTGCCAGGGCGGGCGGAGCCGGTGGCCATCCCGCGGGGGAGCGAGGCGCTGTTCATGCTGCAGCGCATCCGGGACGAGGCGCACCGCTTCGCCAACACGTTCCACGGTGAGCGGCGGAGCAAGCGGATGACGAAGAGCGTGCTCGACGACATCCCGGGTCTCGGCGAGACCCGCCGCAAGCGGCTGGTCAAGGAGCTGGGTGGCGTCAACGCCGTCAAGGAGGCGTCGCTCGAGGACCTCGCCTCGCTCTCGTGGCTGCCCGACGCCGTCGCCCGGTCCGTCCACACCAAGCTCCACCCATCGGAGGGTTTGACGTCTCCCGAGGGTCTGGCGACCCGCGTCCGGGTCGCGGACCCTCGGACGGGCCGGGCGTGAGCGCGCAGGACGTGAACTGGGAGGACCACGCCGAGTGGTGGATCGAAGGGTTCACGGAGGGAGCCGACCCGGAGTACGCCGAGCAGATCCTCCCCATGGCGGCCGAGGAGCTGGCGGGGTGCCGGCGGGTGATCGACATCGGCTGCGGCGAGGGCCAGGTGACGCGACTGGCCGCCGGGCTCGACGGCGTGCGGACGGCGGTCGGCGTCGACCCGACACGCAACCAGCTCGCCGTCGCCGCCGCCCGGGCCGGCGCGACCGCGTTCGCCCGGTCGACTGCCGACGCACTCCCGTTCGCCGACGCCTCGTTCGACGCCGCCGTGGCGTGCCTCGTGTTCGAGCACGTCGATGCCGTCGACCAGTCGATCGCCGAGATCGCCAGGGTGCTCGCGCCAGGCGGCCGGTTCTGCTGCTTCCTCAACCACCCGCTGATCCAGACGCCCGACAGCGGCTGGATCGACGACCAGGTCCTCGACCCGCCCGAGCAGTACTGGCGGGTCGGCGCCTACCTCCCCGAGGCGGTCACGGTCGAGGAGGTCGAGTCGGGCGTGCACATCCGCTTCGTCCACCGCCCGCTGTCGCGGTACGTCAACGCGCTCGCCGCCAGCGGCATGTACGTCACCCGGATGGTCGAGCCGGCACCGCCCCCAGGGTTCCTCGCCCTGGCCCCCGAGTACGCCGCCGCGGCGACGATCCCGCGCCTGCTCTACCTGCGCGCCGTCAAGTTCGACTCGGGGGTCTCGTGACAGCCGTCGACGACCTGGTGGCCGACGACGGCGCCCGCCGCCGACGGGTGATCGACGTGTTCGGCGAGGCCTTCACCGAGCTGCGCGAGGCCGACGAGACGGCGGTCCGACGGAAGTTCCGCAAGATGGCCGTCTCACCCTTTGCCTTCTACCGCGGGTCGGCGTGCCTCTTCTACGACGACGTCGTGCGGCTCGACGACCCGTGGGCCGACGATCGGACGGGACGGGTGTGGATCCAGGGTGACCTCCACGCCGCCAACTTCGGCACCTACGTCGACGCCGAAGGCATCCTGCTGTTCGACGTCAACGACTTCGACGAGGCGTACCTGGGCCACTTCACCTGGGACCTGCTGCGGCTGGCCGCCAGCATCGGTGTGCTCGGCTTCGAGAAGGCGCTGTCCGACGACGACATCGAGCACCTCCAGCGGACGCTGGCCAGCTCGTACGCCGAACAGGTCATCGCCTTCGCCACCGGCGACCGCGACGATGAGTTCCGGTTGACGTTGGACAACACCGACGGCGCGGTGCACGCCGCCCTGGCCGACGCCCGGCTGCGCAGCCGGATCGACCTGCTGGCCGGGATGACGACCATCGATGGCGAGCAGCGCATGTTCATCGACGGCGACGGCATCCGCCGGCTCGACGATGACGAGCGTGAGCTCGTGCTGACCGGCTACCACGAGTACCTCGAGACCATCCCGGAGGCTCGGCGGCAGCAGAGCATCTCGTACGAGGTCAAGGACATCGTCGGGCGCACCGGGTTCGGCATCGGTTCGGCCGGCCTGCCCGCCTACAACCTGCTCGTCGAGGGGCGGACGCAAGCGCTGGAGAACGACGTGGTCCTGTCGATGAAGCAGGGCAACGTGCCGGCGCTGTCGCGCGTCCGCCCGGACGAGTCGGCCGAGGCCTACTTCCACCACCAGGGCCACCGCACCGCGGTGTCGCAGTTCGCGCTGCAGGCCAACGCCGACCCGTGGCTCGGCTGGTGCCAGCTGGATGGCATCGGGCAAGTGGTGCAGGAGCTGTCCCCGTACTCGAGCGACCTCGACTGGGAGTCGGCCGACGAGCTGGACGAGATCGAGCCGCTGGTCCACCAGCTCGGCAGGGCGACGGCCAAGATCCACTGCGTCTCCGACGCCACGAGCGACGAGGACCTCGTCGAGTTCGAGACCGAGTCCGCGTTGGCCGACGTGCTGACCGAACGAGAGGCCGAGTTCGGCGACTGGATCGCCCACGTCAGCCGGGCGTACGCCGAGGCGGTGCGCGACGACCACCGCCGCTTCGTCGACGCCTTCCGCAACGGCGAGCTCTTCTGATGGCCTCGCTCGCTCCGAAGACTCCGCTCGCTCACCGCTGAGCGGGTCGGTCTGCTCCCGTCAGCTCGCTTCGCTCGCGAAGTCGGGCAGGGCCGACCTGCACCGGGCGCGAGCTGCGCCACGAACGCTCGGGGACTGGAACGGTCCCGGGGTCGGGTGACAAGGCCTGGCTACCGTTGGACGAGTGGCCGAGATCGTGCTCCTCACCGGCATGTCCGGTGCTGGTCGATCGGCGGCGGCCGACGTGCTGGAGGATCTCGGCTGGTACGTCGTCGACAACCTGCCGGCGTCGCTGGTCGAGAAGGTCGTCGACCTCGCCTCCATGCCCGGCAGCGAGATCGAGCGCCTCGCCCTCGTCGCCGGGCGCGACTACGGCGGCGTGCTCGACAACGTCGCCGCCCTGCGCGTCGCCGGTCACCGCGTCACGGTGCTCTTCCTGGACGCGTCGACGTCCGAGCTGGTGCGGCGCTACGACGCGACACGGCGCAAGCACCCGCTGGCCGGCGAGGTCGACGGGCTGGTCGAGTCGATCGAGGTCGAGCGCGGGCTGCTGGAACGGACACGGGATGCCGCCGACCTGGTCATCGACACGTCGTCGCTCAACGTCCACCAGCTGAAGCACCGCCTCGTCGCGGCGTTCGACGAGGCGTCGACGGCGCAGCTGCAGCTGGCGGTGGAGAGCTTCGGCTTCAAGCACGGGCTCCCGCTCGACGCCGACATCGTGATGGACGTCCGGTTCCTGCCGAACCCCCATTGGGAGGAAGCGCTGCGGCCGTTGACCGGCCACGATCCGGCCGTCCGAGCGTTCGTGCTCGACCGGCCCGAGAGCACCGCCTTCCTCGACCGGCTGGAGGATCTGCTCGGCACGGTGCTCCCGGCCTACCAGGCCGAGGGCCGCAGCTACCTGACGGTGGCGATCGGGTGCACGGGCGGTCGCCACCGGTCCGTCGTCATCGCCGAGGAGCTGGCCGCCCGCCTGCGGGCCCGGGGCACAGCGGTCCGCACGTCGCATCGCGACGTGTCGCGCTGAGCAGCGTTGATGGCCTCGCTCGCTTCGAAGACTCCGCTCACTCGGCCGGGCAAGCCCGGCCAGTGCTGTCCTGCCCGCTGCGAAGCGAACGCTCGGGAACCTCTGAATTGAAACGCGATCGTCGTCTCGTCACGTCCCTGTCGGCGCAACAGACCTGTCACCATGACGGGCCGGGGGATCGAGGGCTGGAGGAGGACTGATGGCCATCGTCGTGGCGGTCGTGTCATCGCTGATCTACACGGGGTCGATCGCGATCCAGCAGGTCGGCAACCTGCGGGCCGATCGCGGACACGGTTCGTCCCTCCTGCGCCTCCTCACGACGCCGGTGTGGTTGCTCGGCTTCCTGCTCGGCCTGGTCGGGTTCGCGTTGCACTTCATCGCCCTCGGGCTCGGGTCCCTGATCGAGGTCCAGGTGGCCCAGACGTCGCAGATCATCTTCATGCTGCCGTTCAGCGCCTGGACGGCGAAGAAGGCGCTGGAGCGGCGTGAGCTGCTGGGGACGGCGATCGTCGCCATCGGCCTGGTCGGCTCGATCGTGTTCGGGCAGGTGCGCGACGGCATCGACCAGCCCGACAATGGAGCCTGGACCCTGTCGCTAGTGATCACGATTGTCGTCGTCGCCGTGCTCGTCCTGGCTGCCCGTGCCGCGTCATCGTTCGCCGCCGCCCTCTATGGCACTGCCGCCGGCATCGTGTACGGGTTCATGGCGGCGCTGATGAAGGACGTCACCGAGACGGTCTCCAACGACGGGTTGTTCGCCGTCTTCACCGAGTGGCAGCTGTACGTGCTGCTGGCGACCGGGCTCGGTGCCATCACGCTGCAGCAGCTGGCGCTGCGCGCCGGGCACCTCTCGTCGGGCCTCTCGGCGATCTCCGTCGGGACGCCGGTGATGAGCACGATCCTCGGCATCACGATCTTCGAGGAGACGTTCCGCACGGACGGGATCGAATGGCTTGGCTACGGCCTGGCCGTCGTGCTCGCCCTCATCGGAGTCCTCATGCTGGCTCGCAGTCCGGCGATCGCCGCGGCCAACGACGCCCCGGCCGAGGAACCCGCCCCCGCCCTGTCCTGACCCTGCGGTTCTCAAGCGTTTTCAGTAGTCACCAGCGGACCCGAACCGCCGTAGCAATCGCGAACGGTCTGCGGCCGCCGTTTCTCCCGGTACTTCGTGTTCGTCCGTGAACACTGAAAACGCTTGAGAACCTGATGGGGGCGGGGAAGGGGCTGGCTATGGTCGCCGGTCATGACCGTACGCGTCGGCATCAACGGCTTCGGCCGCATCGGCCGCAACCTCTTCCGGGCGGCGAAGGAGCGAGGGGCCGACCTCGACTTCGTCGCCGTCAACGACCTGGGGTCCCTGGACACGATGGCCCACCTCCTGAAGTACGACTCCGTGCTCGGCACCCTGCCGGAGAAGATCACCGCCTCGAAGAACGGCATCAAGGTCGGCGACGACGAGCTGCGCGTGCTCAGCGAGCGCAACCCGGCCGACCTCCCGTGGGGTGAGCTCGGCGTCGACGTCGTGGTCGAATCGACCGGCCTGTTCACGTCGCGCGACAAGGCCGCCGCCCACCTCGAGGCGGGGGCGCCGCTGGTCGTCGTGTCGGCTCCGTCCGAGGGTGCCGACGGCACGTTCGTGATGGGTGTCAACCACCAGGACTTCGACCCGAAGACCCAGCAGGTCGTGTCCAACGCCAGCTGCACCACCAACTGCTTCGTGCCCATGGTCAAGGTGCTGGACGACAACTTCGGCGTCGAGCAGGGGCTGATGACGACGATCCACGCCTACACCGGCGACCAGATGCTCGTCGACGGGCCGCACAAGGACCTCCGGCGGGCACGCGGTGCGGCCATCAACATCGTGCCCACCAGCACCGGGGCGGCGCGCGCCACCTCGCTCGTCCTCTCGTCGATGAAGGGCAAGCTGGACGGCACGTCGATGCGAGTGCCCGTCCCGACCGGGTCGATCACCGACTTCAACGCCATCCTCAGCCGCGAGGCGACCGTCGACGAGATCAACGCCGCCTTCGCCAAGGCCGCCAAGTCCGGACCCCTGAAGGGCATCATCCGGTACACGGACGACCCGATCGTGTCCAGCGACATCGAGCGTGACCCGCACTCGTGCATCTTCGACTCCGAGCTGACGATGTCGATGGGCAAGCTGGTCAAGGTGCTCGGCTGGTACGACAACGAGTGGGGCTACTCGAACCGGATGGTCGACTTCCTGCTGTTCGCCGGCAAGAAGGTCGGCGGTCGGTCGCGCCGGAAGCGTTGAGTGCCAGTTGCCGACCGAGGCGACCGTGACCAGCGCAGCACTGCCGACCCTCGAAGACCTCGAGCGACAGCTCGGATCACTCGACGGGAAGCGGATCCTCGTGCGCACCGACTTCAACGTGCCGCTGCACGACGAAGATGACGTCGACGGCCAAGGCGGGCGGCGGATCACCGATGACTTCCGCATCCAGGCCGCGCTGCCCACGCTGACGTGGCTGCAGGAGCGCGGCGCCCACGTCGTGGCGGCCAGCCACCTCGGCCGCCCCAAGGGCACCGTCGACCCGAAGTACTCGATCGCACCCGTCCGCGCCCGGCTGGCCGAGCTGGCACCGGGCATCGAGCTGCTGGACAACCTGCGTGAGGACCCCGGGGAGGAGGCGAACGACGACGGGTTCGTGGCCCGGCTCGTCGACGGGATGGACGGCTACGTCAACGACGCCTTCGGCGCCTCGCACCGCGCCCACGCGTCGATCGTCGGGCCGCCACGGACCCTGCCGAGCGCCGCCGGCCGACTGCTGCAGCGCGAGGTCGCCGTGCTGATGGAGCTGCGCCAGCGCCCCAAGCGGCCCTTCGTCGCCGTGCTCGGCGGCGCCAAGGTCTCGGACAAGCTTGGCGTCATCGAGGCGTTGCTCGGCATCGTCGACGGTCTCGCCATCGGTGGCGCCATGTGCTTCACGTTCTTCGCCGCTCAGGGCCGGTCGATCGGCGACTCCCTGTTCGAACCCGATCAGGTCGCCACGTGCCAGCGCCTGCTGGCCGAGGCGTCCAAGCCGATCCACCTGCCGACGGACGTCGTCGGCCTCGACCCCAACGGGCAGTTCGCCACCTACGGGACCCGACTGCCCGACGGCGCGGTCGGCCTCGACATCGGCCCCGGGACGGCGGCCGAGTTCGGCGACATCGTGATGGACGCCCGCACCGTGTTCTGGAACGGCCCGATGGGCAAGTTCGAGGACGAGCGGTTCGCCGCCGGGACCCGAGCGCTGGCTCACGCCGTGGCCGACACGAAGGCGTTCACAGTCGTCGGTGGCGGCGACTCGGCGGCGGCGCTGGCCGAGTTCGGTCTGGACGACGACGTCGACCACGTCTCGACGGGCGGCGGCGCATCGCTCGAGCTGTTGGAGCTCGGGGACCTACCGGGCCTGCGGGCACTGCGCGAAGGGGAATCCAATGGTTGACGCTGCCACGCCGAGGCGACCGCTCATCTCGGGCAACTGGAAGATGCACCTCAACCACTTCGAGGCGATCCAGACGGTGCAGAAGCTGTCCTACCTGGTGCCGCCCGAGGCGACCGACGCGGTCGACGTCAGCTTGCACCCCCCGTTCACCGATCTGCGCAGCGTGCAGACCTTGATCGCCGCCGACGAGCTGGCGTTCCAGCTGGGGGCGCAGAACTGCTCCTGGGAGGACAGCGGGGCGTTCACCGGCGAGGTGTCGCCGGCGTTCCTCGCCAAGCTCGAGGTCCGCTACGTCATCTGCGGGCACAGCGAGCGCCGGGAGCTGTTCGGCGAGACCGACGAGATGGTCGCGGCGAAGATCACCGCCGTTCAGCGCAACCGGATGACGCCGATCGTGTGCGTCGGCGAGACGCTCGCCGAGCGAGAGGCCGGGGCCACCGGCTCCAAGGTCATCGGCCAGGTCAGCGCCGCGCTGGCCGGTCGATCGGCCTCGCAGGTGGCCGCGATGGTCATCGCCTACGAGCCGATCTGGGCCATCGGCACGGGCCGGACGGCGACCGCCGAGGACGCCCAGTCGGTGTGCGCCACCATCCGCACGCAGGTCGCCGAGCTCGCCGACGGGGACACCGCAGCCGCCGTGCGCATCCAGTACGGCGGCTCCGTGAAGGCAGCGAACATCGCCGAGCTGATGGCCCAGCCGGACATCGACGGCGCCCTGGTCGGCGGGGCCAGCCTCGACCCCGATGAGTTCGCCCGCCTCGTTCAGTACTAGTTCGCCTCGCTGGCACGGCACCCCGGGCGGGCTCCGGACGGGCGTCGTAATTCGCTTGACGGCAACAGATCCGTAACGGTCGTTCCGGCGCATGATCGGCCCGGAACTGTTACAGTCGGCGCACCCCATCGATCGGGGAGGACGATGTGGGCGAACGAGCTGGTGGAACGACGATCATCGACGCCAAGAGGCAGCGTGTGGCCGGGTGGTTCCCAGTGGGCTTCAACAACTTCCCTCCCATCCATCCCATGAGGAGGACCATCACGTGAGCAACATGAGGCGCACCAAGCGACTCGTGGCCCTCGCCGCCGGCCTGTCCCTCGTCGCTGTGGCCTGTGGTAGCGACGACGACGGCGACAGCGGCGACGCGTCCACGACCGCTGGCGGCGCCACCGAGACCACTGCCGGTGCCGAGACCACTGCCGGTGCCGAGACCACTGCCGGTGGCGAGACCACCGCAGGTGGCGAGACCACCGAGGGCGGCGAGACCACCGAGGGTGGCGAGACCACCGAGGGTGGCGAGACCACCACGCCAGCCGACGGCTCGACCGAAGGCACCGAGGCCGCCGGCGGTCAGATCCCGACCGGTGACACCGTCATGACCGTCACGGTCAACCTCGCCGAAGAGGCGGTGTGGGAAGACGGGACGCCGATCACGGTCGCCGACATCGAGTGCACGTGGCGGGCCCAGTTGCTCACGCCGGGGGCCATCGACACGGTCGGCTACGACGTCATCAAGGCCGTGTCGGCCGGTGAGTCGGACAAGCAGGCGGTGATCGAGTTCACCGAGGCGTTCGGCCCGTACAAGACGCTGTTCGACACGATCCTCAAGGCTGACGCCGTCGAGAACTGCGACGACATCTCGGGCGACTTCCAGACCGAGTTCCCCTTCTCCGGCCGGCAGTACGTGCTGCAGGAGTGGAGCGAGGGTCAGAGCATCATGGTCCCGAACGAGAACTACTGGGGCGACGATCCGGCCGTGAACGAATCGGTCGTCATGGTTCCCCAGACGGACGTCGACACGGAGCTGGCGTCGATCCTGGCCGGGCAGGTGGACTACATCTACCCGCAGTTCAGCGATGCCCTCGCCACCACGCTGAGCGGTGACGAGTTCGAGTTCGGCATCGAGAACGGCAACGACTACGAGGCGATCTACTTCCAGCAGCTGGAGGGCCCGTTCGCCGACCCGGTGTACCGCGAGGCCTTCTCGATGTCGATCGACCGCCAGGCGCTGTTCGACCAGATCTATGCCCCGATCTTCGCGTCCGTGGAAGCCCCGGTCGAGCTGCTCAACTGCGGTCCGATCGTCCAGGGCCCATACTGCCCGGAGGACAACTTCCAGGACACGTTCGATGCCGCCGGGGCCGAGGCCCTGATGACGGAGAACGGCTGGACGAAGGATGGCTCCGGCTTCTGGACCAAGGACGGCCAGCCCGCTCCTGAGATCCGCTGGATGGTCAACGCCGGCAACACCCGCCGGGAGAACACCCAGGCCTACCTCATCCCGCTGCTCGCCCAGGCTGGCTTCAACGTCGTCCCGGACAACGGCACGGCCGAAGAGGTCTTCCAGCAGCGGCTGCCAGCGCTGGACTACGACATGGCCATGTACATCTCGACCGCACCGCCGGACCCGACGTACCTGACCCCGTCGTTCACCTGCGATCAGATCCCGACGGAAGAGAACAACTTCCAGGGTCAGAACCAGCAGGGCTGGTGCAACGAGGAGGCCTCTGCGGCGCTGCTGGAGGCCGACGTCGAGACCGACCAGGCCGCTCGTGAGGAGCTCGTCAAGAGTGCCCTGCTGGCGATGGACGAGGACAACGTCCTCCTGCCGCTGGTCAACTACCCGAAGTCCGGCATCTGGCGCACCGACAAGCTCGGCGGACCGGTGGGTGAGCAGACGGCCAACTACCGGGCGTTCAACAACTTCGCCCAGTGGGAGGACGTCGACGGTGACGGCCAGGTCGTCATCGGTGCCGAGCAGTGGCCGGCGTGCCTCAACCCCGTGACTGAGTGCGCCAACTCGTCGTGGTACGTGTGGACGGTCTCGTTCCCACTCCAGCCGGCGATCTGGGACAGCACCGCGGAGCAGACCTTCGAGATCACCAACCTGGTGACCGAAGAGCCGACCGTGGAGCTGGCGGAATAGGGCTCGCCCCGAACCACCTAATGTGATGGCCATGGGGCCGGCCGCACGGCCGGCCCCATGGTCGTTTCGGGACGACGGGGTGCTCCCCCGGGGAAGCGAGGGGACGTGATCAGGTTCGTGATCAGGCGACTGATCTGGGCCATTCCGACGGTGCTCATCGTGACGTTCCTCGTGTACTGCGCGATCCGCATCGGGACCGACCCGGTCGCCAGCTTCGTCCGCTCGAACCAGCGGGCCAGCGAGGAGGACATCCAGCAGTACATCGAGGACAACGGCCTCTATGAGGGGTTCGGGGGCTACGTGCGGGGCTACTTCACCTGGCTCGGTGGGTTCCTGACCGGTGATTGGCCAACGAGCATCAAGGGCAACCGCGATGTCTGGCCGAACCTCAAGGATGCGATGGCCAACTCGCTGCGCCTGGCCGGGATCGCCGCCATCATCGGCATCGTCGTCGGTTGCACGTTCGGTGTGTTCGCCGCCCTGAAGCCCGGCTCGATGCGTGACGGCGCTGTCAACACCACGGCGCTGGTGGCCCTGTCCATCCCGCCCTTCGTGACGGCGATCATCCTGCAGATGGTGTTCTCCGTCTACACGCGACAGTGGTTCCCCGAGCAGGAATGGCTGCACTTCCCGACGTCCGGCGTGTACCCGCCGGGGCAGCAGGGGTTCGACCTCGTCGAGATGCTCCGCCACCTCACGCTGCCGGTGATCGTGGTCGCCCTCCAGACCATCGCCATCTACAGCCGCTACATGCGCGCCTCGCTGCTCGACGTGCTGAACAGCGACTACCTGCGTACCGCCCGATCCAAGGGCGTCAACGAGCGTACGGTCCTCGTGCGCCACGCCATGCGCAACGCGATGCTGCCGATCGTGACACTGGCGGCGATCGATTTCGGGGCGCTGTTCGGTGGGCTGATCATCACCGAGAACATCTTCGAGTACCCCGGCATGGGGCAGTTCTTCCTCACCGCCTACAGCAACGGCGACTTCCCCGAGCTGATGCCGTGGATGGTCATCGTCGTGCTGGCGGTGATCCTGTTCAACCTGCTCGCCGACCTCTCCTACGCCGTGCTCGACCCGAGGATCCGGTTGTGACCGGTCTCGCGTCCCCCCACTGGCGTCCGTCCTCCCGCATCCTTGGAGGTGCACCCGCATGACCGACCTCGTGACCCCGCTGATCCCCGAGGCCGCCGGAACTCCCGAGGCGCCGGGGTCCGTGGACCTCGAGGGCCTCTCGACGAAGTCCCTGTCGCCGCGGCAGATGGCGACGCGGCGGTTCCTCAGCCACAAGCCTGCGGTGATCGCCACCGTGGTCCTGGTGCTGATGATCCTGTTCGTGCTGCTGGCCCCATGGACCGCCCGGTACGGGATCAACGAGCCGGTGACCGCACCGCCCAACCGGTACCTCTCGCCGCGTTCGGAAGCTTGGTTCGGGACCGACGAGATCGGCCGCGACCTCTACAGCCGGCTGATCTACGGCACCCGCGTGTCCTTGGCCATCGGGCTGGCGGCCGCAGTGATCGGCGTGGTCATCGGAACGGCCGTCGGGTCGTGGGCCGGGATCCGCGGCGGGTTCTTCGACGACGTGATGATGCGGGTCACCGACGTCTTCCTCGCCTTCCCCTTCCTGGTCGCCCTGCTCGTCATGCGCAACATGCTCGGCGAGATCAGCTGGCTGGAGCCCTTGGTCGGTGACCGCACGTCGATCCGTTTCGTCATCGTGCTGCTGGCGGTGTTCGGGTGGATGCCCGTCGCCCGGATCGTGCGCGGGCAGGTGTTGGCGCTGAAGGAGCGGGAGTTCATCGAGGCGTCGCGATCGCTCGGCGCTTCGACGCGGCGCATCGTCGTGCGCCACCTGCTGCCCAACGCCATCGGACCGATCCTCGTGGCGCTGACGTTCTCGGTCGTCGTCGCCGTGATCGCCGAGGCGACGCTCGGGTTCTTCGGGTTCGGTCCGCAGGTCGGCGCCGGCCAAACCTCGCTCGGCATCCTCGTTGGCACGTCGAAGGCCAACGTGCTGACCGGCAACTGGTGGATGGTCGTGTTCCCGTGTGGCGCCCTGCTGCTCGTGGCGCTGACGATCAACATGTTCGGCGACGGTCTCCGTGACGCCACCGACCCGAAGATGATCCGGCACTGATGGCCTCCGACCTGACCGACGACGTCGTGGCGGCGGACGACGACGTGCCGGATGACGTCGTCGCGATGCCCGGCGAGGCCGTCCTGCAACTGCGCGACTTCCGAGTGACCTTCCCGACCCTGTTCGGCAACGTGCAGGCGGTGCGCGGCATCGACCTGGACGTGCGTGCCGGCGAGCTGGTCGGCATCGTCGGCGAGTCCGGTTCGGGGAAGTCCGTCACGTTCCTCGGGCTGATGGGCCTGTTGCCGAAGTCGGCGATCATCGAGGGCTCGGCGCGCGTCGCCGGCGCCGAGCTCGTCGGGGCGTCGAAGAAGAAGATCAACCGCGTGCGCGGCAAGCAGGTGGCGATGATCTTCCAGGACCCACTGTCGGCGCTCAACCCGGTGCACCGGATTGGCGATCAGATCGTCGAGATGATCCAATCGCACCAGGACCTGCGCAACAAGGCGGCCTGGGAGCGCTCGGTCGAACTGCTCGAGATCGTCGGCATCCCGCAGCCCCGGGACCGCGCCAGCCAGTACCCGCACGAGTTCTCCGGCGGCATGCGCCAGCGGGTCATGATCGCCATGGCGATCGCCAACGATCCGCAGGTGCTGATCGCCGACGAGCCGACCACCGCGCTCGACGTGACGGTGCAGGCCCAGATCCTCGAGGTGCTGCAGCGCATCCGCCGGGAGATGAGCACGGCCGTGGTGCTGATCACCCACGATCTCGGCGTCGTCGCACGCGTGGCCGACCGGGTGCAGGTCATGTACGCCGGCCGGGCCGCCGAGCGCGGCGACGTGCGACCGATCTTCGACCATCCGAGCCATCCGTACACACGGGGGCTGCTGGAGAGCCTGCCGGCGCTCGGACGGGAACGGCTGCACCCGATCCCCGGTTCGCCGCCCAACATGCTCAACCCACCGTCGGGGTGCGCGTTCCGGGCCCGGTGCCCCTTCGCCATCGACGAGTGCGCCGCGACCCTGCCCGAGCTGCGCCCGTTCGGCGACCTGCAGACCGCGTGCATCCGCGCCGAGGAGCTGACCCTGTCGGACGCCCGGAGCGCATCGTGACGGCGCCGGAGGTGGAGGAGTGGCTCGACGCCGCACCGACCGACGAACAGGTCACGCCGGTCATCGAGGTGACCGAGCTGGTCAAGGTCTTCCCGGTGCGTCGGGCCAAGGGGTTGCGGGTCACGAAACGGCTCGTGCAGGCGGTCTCGGACGTGTCGTTCACGGTCGGTCAGAACGAGACGGTGGGCCTGGTGGGGGAGAGCGGCTCGGGCAAGTCGACGCTCGGTCGGTGCGTACTGCAACTGCTCGAGCCGTCCGCGGGGTCCGTGAAGTACAACGGGGTCGAGCTCGTCGGCATGAGTCGCGAGGACCTCCGGCCGCTGCGCAAAGAGATCCAGATGGTCTTCCAGGACCCGTACGCGTCCCTCGATCCACGGCTCACGGTGGGCAGCGCGATCGCCGAAGCGCTGCAGATCCACAAGGTGCCGGGCGATCACCGCCAGCGGGTGAAGGAGCTGCTCGATCTCGTCGGCCTGTCGCCCGATCACGCAAGTCGATATCCACACGAGTTCTCCGGCGGGCAGCGCCAGCGCGTGGGCATCGCTCGCGCCCTCAGCCTCGACGCCAAGTTCATCGTGCTCGACGAGCCGGTGTCGGCCCTCGACGTGTCGATCCAGGCCGGCGTCATCAACCTGCTCCAGGACCTGCAGGACGAGCTCAACCTCTCGTTCCTGTTCATCGCCCACGATCTGTCCGTGGTCCGGCACATCTCGGACACGGTGGCCGTGATGTACCTCGGCAAGCTGGTCGAGGTCGGCCCGGCCGAAGAGCTGTACATGACGGCCGCCCACCCGTACACGCAAGCGTTGCTGTCGGCCATCCCCGAGCCCGATCCGCGCATCGAGCAGGAGCGCGAGCAGCTGATGCTGGTCGGCGACATCCCCAGCCCGATCGACCCGCCGTCCGGGTGCCGCTTCCGCACCCGGTGCCCGAAGGCCCAGCCGCGGTGCGCCGCGGAGGAGCCGGAGCTGATCGACCGTGGGTTCGGCCATCCGGTGGCCTGCCACTACCCGGAGCGGATCGCCGAGGCGGTCACGGCGGTCAGTTTCGAGGACGGCTCGGTAGCCTGACCGGTCGTGCGCGACCTGGTCCTCTACCTGGTGCTGGTCATCAACGTCCTGTCGTTGATCGGCATGGTCGCCGGGATCCTGATGCACAGTGGGCGGGGCGGCGGCCTCTCGGACATGTTCGGCGGTGGCGGTGGTGCGGCCCTCGGTTCGAGCTCGGCCGAGCGCAACCTGACCCGCATCACGACCGCCTTCGCGCTGTCGTGGATCCTCACCGTGGTGGCGCTCGGCTTCCTGCTCGTCCGCGAGTAGTCGACCCGCCCCGATCTGGGCGCCCATCCCGCCAGCCCCCGATCTGGGAGCAGATCGTGACGCCCTTCGACACGATCCGCGCCGAGTTCCCCCGTCGTCGACCCAGTCCCAACGGGGTATCGTCGATGGCCCACGTCGGAGTGGCGGAATGGCAGACGCGCTAGCTTGAGGTGCTAGTGAGGTATTAATCCTCGTGGGGGTTCAAGTCCCCCCTCCGACACCGGAGAATCGGCGCGAAAGTGCTGCTCAGAGGTGGTGCGGCGAGGCGGCCGAACGTCCTACAGAGCGGCCATTTGTCCGCGAGTTGTCAGCAGAATTTCTCTACGGTTCTGTGCGGACCCGGTTCATCGTGGACACCGTGGCTCCGGGAGCTGCCTGACAGCTGCGGGACGCGGACCCGGTTGTGGCGGCGGGAAACCGCTGGGGGTGTGGTGGGTCGTTCGGGGTCAATCCTGCCGTCGGCGCAAGATGGAGCGCTCAAGAAACCAAGCACGCGGTCGTCTGGGTCGGGTCGCGGTCAGGGCAGCCCTGTGGCGACCGCGAGGTGCGGCGTGTCGTGGGACATCTTGTGGCGAGCGATGTTGTCGGCGACGAAGGCGGCGTCGCGGCTGACGCCGCGTAGGAAGCCGGAGGACATGGCGTAGAGGAAGGGCAGGCCGACGAAGTAGAGGCCGGGCTGGCGATGCACGATGCCTCGTTGATGCCCGGGGCGACCGTCGTCGAACACGGGCAGGTCGATCCACGAGTAGTCAGGCCGGTACCCGGTGCACCAGATGATGCTCGACACGTCTGGGGTCGTGTCGTCGGCAAGTTGCGGGCGTCCGTCGCGGACGCCGGTGAGCCTCGCGACGCGCTGGACGCCAGCGGTGTCGAGGTCGCGCGGCTTGACGCGCACGAGAGGTGATCCTTCGGTGAGCAGCTTGTGGCGTCGGTGGCGCCCCATCGGTGTGCGCACGGTGAGGACGCGGTGGCCGACGAAGCGGAACAGCAGTGGTAGCACGACGTAGCGGGCGAAGACTCGTTCGACTCGGACTGGGACGTGGGCTTTGATGTCTCCGGCGAGCAGGATCGAACGATCAGCGGCGAGCTCGATCGCGATCTCGCCACCGGAGTTGCCGGCGCCGACGACGAGCACTGCACCGTCTTGGAGTTGAGATGAGCTGCGGTACTGGGCCGAGTGCAGTTGGAGGATCGCCGGGTCGAGCGCCGACGCGAACGGTGGTGTCCATGGCACCTGGTCGGTCGACATGGCAACGACGACGTTGTGTGCCTCGAGTGTGTCTGCGCCGGTGCGCAGCACGAAGTGCGTGCCGTCGCAGGTGAGGGAGTCGACCCTCACGCCGCCGCGGACCGGTAGAGCGAAGCGCCCCGCGTACGCCTCGAGGTAGTCGGCGATCTCGTCCTTGGTTGGAAATCCGTGCGGTGGACCGGGCAGCGGCATGCCGTCGAGTTGGGAGTAGCGGCGCGTGCTGAACAGCCGCAGGGAGTCCCACCGGTTCCGCCAGGCGTCGCCGACCCGATCGCCGGCGTCAAGGATGACGAAGGGCAGTCCGAGCCGCCTGAGGTGGTAGCCGACGGCGAGCCCAGCCTGGCCGCCGCCAACCACGATCGTGTCGACCCGCTCCACGCACGCCATCGCAACCACCTCCAGTCGTGAAGACTGCGATGTTGGCGACCCTACGAGTGGGGGTTCGCCCGGACAATCGGGAGTTCTCCCCACACGACCAGGTCATGGTCCATCGCGAAGAGCGTCGCCGCGGCGCGTGTCGAGACGCCGATCTTGGCGTAGGCGTTCTGGATGTGCCGGTCGGCGGTCTTCACCGAGATCCCGAGTTCGGCGGCGATCTGCTTGGTCTGGTGGCCCCGCGCCAAGAGCCCGATCACGGTGGCCTCCCGTTCAGTCAGTCCCGCCGGCCTCGCGAAGGCCGGGACTGGCTGCCCGGCGGTGGTCAGCACGGCGGCGACGGCTTCCGCGTCGAGGCGCCCCGCTTTGACTTCTTCGGCGATTGCCTCGGCCGCGCCGGCGGGGCTGAGCGCGGCGCGGTGTGGGCGCGCCGCAGTCATCGCCGCGTACACGTCCGCCGCGGCGACCAGACGGGCGGGTCGCGAGATCTCCCGGGCCATCGTGCCGCGGTGGTAGCCCGAACCGTCGAGACGCTCGTGGTGGAACGACGCCACCTCCGCGACGGCTGCCAGCGTCGACATTCGAGACAGGACACGTTCGGTGTAGTAGGCGTGGAGACGGACCTGCTCCCAATCGCCGGCCGCCAGCGGCCCGGCATGGTTCCACACACGCACGGGCACCGCCACCCGTCCCAGGTCGTGCACTCGTCCTGCACGACGAACCAGGTTGACCGCCGCCGGATCCAGGCCGCAACACTCGGCGGAGAGTCCAGCGAGCCGCGACACCGTCGAGGAGTGCCCGACCAGATACCTCGATGCGAGGTCTCCGAAGTCGCCGATGGCGGCCAGCGCGATGTCGATCTCGTCACCGGCGAGGGTGATCTGCGGCGTCGCCTCTGCGTCGAGCACGGCATCCCACAACGACCGATCGGCCTCGCCACGGAGCATCCCGACGCCGCCGGCGACGAGAGCATCCGCGACCTGCGGGTCAAAGGCGTGCCCAGCCCGTTCAGCGATCACCTCCACGGCCGTTGACTCGCCGGCCAGCATCGCCTGGAACGCGGCGTCCCTCGCCACCTGCACGATTCGCATCGCCATCGGAATCGCCTCGCCTCCCGCCCGCCCAGGGATCCCCTTCCCATCCCAACGTTCGTCGGTATAGCCGAACAACTCGCCGATCGCGGCGGGAAGGCCGAGTCGCACCACCAACATCTGTGCAACCTCACACGACGCCACCGCATGACCGCCGATCTCCCGCACCAAACGCGGCAGCCGGGCCAGCTGGCCGGTCCGTGTCCACACCGAACTCCCCGGCGGGGCGACCGCCCGCAACATCCCGCGCACCATCTCCACGCGAGACCCGAACCGGACCGGCGTGCCGTAGGTCGTCAACGCGTCATCGGCACCAAACACGTCCGCCGCCAACTCAGCACCCGCCGTACAACCGACATAGAACAGCAAGCAGGAATAGAACACCGACTGCGCCGTCTCCTCGTCGACACCCAGACGATCACCAAGGCGAACCGCGACCAATGTGCTCAACAGCCCATGCTCCAGCGGCACACCGATACCCAGATCGGTGGCAAGCGACAGAGCGCCGATCACCTCGGCTGCCCTGACCTCCTCGCGCTCAACCGAGCCCACATCGAGATACTCGCCGACAAGCACGTCCGTGTGCTCCCCGAGGCGCGGCGCGCTCGCGATTGCAAACACCGAGTCGAGCGTCTCTGCGAGTAGGCAGCGGCGTATGCGGCGTCGACCCGCACGAAGCAAGCGCAGGTTCACGAGCGATGTCTCGCAGCACCATGTCGGCGCTACCGACGCGCGGCGAGCGGCGCCCGGCAATGTCCGAGAACAACATCCGGTGATCGCGTCGCCCATTGCCCGGAAGACCGGCGGTCCCGCACGACAGAACGTCGCCGGTAGTCGGTCGCTACGCAACTTGCCCGATCGGATCCCACCGAGCGTGAGGCCGCGCGTGAGCGGGGTCACGACGGGCGGCCGACGCCGCAAATGCCCAGTCGGGCGCGCGTGGTACCGCACCGGGCTGTCAGGATCGAGTGGCCAGGCCGTAGCGGCTGCTGGTGGTGAGCTCGGTGATCTGCCGATGAACGATCTCTGCGGTGCAGCGGGCGCGCACCTCTTCGGCCGCTGCGGCCGAGAGCTGGGCCACGGTGCTGCGTAGCCCCGAACCCATCACGATCCGCCACCAGTCGTCGGGCGAAGCCAATGGCAGGTCGTCAACGCGCTCGTCGATCTCGGCGCGGTCGAGACTGGCTGCCTCGAACAGATCGCACAGGTCGGACTCCGTGCGAACGCGGGACCGCGGCTCGATCACGTCGACGGCGGGTGCTACCGCGTGTACGGCGTCGACGAAGATGGTGCGAACCGGTTCGTAGAACGACTCACCGAACACGGCCACGGCGACGCGTCCGCCGGGACGGGCCTAACGCCGAGGCGGTGCGACGCGTCTACCGAACCGCCGGCGTGTCCTTCGAGAACGTGTGGGCCGCAGTCCCCTGCACAACCCCGGCGACTGATCTCCAGGTCGTCATCGAAGAGCCCCGGCCGAGGCCCGAATCGAGTGAGTCCGACTACGACGAGGGTGCCACTCACACCAAGCGTCCTCTATGGCCCTGGTGCACTTGCTCAGACAGCACAGGAGTGACCCGCCACCGATGAGAAGTGGTCGAGGCGGCCGTCCAAGTACGGTCCGGCCGGCGCGGCCGCATCAAGGGGGACATCGCGTTGAGACCACTTCGATACTCGATCAACGTCACGCTCGACGGCTGCTGCCATCACGAGGCGGGGCTGCCCCCCGACGAGGAGTCGATGCGCTACTGGACCGCACAGTTGGAACGAGCCGATGCCCTGCTGTTCGGCCGGGTGACCTACGAGATGATGGAGTCGGCGTGGCGGCGGCCGGCGACGGGCCCGTGGCCTGACTGGATGGGTGAGTGGGAGATCCCGTTCGCCGAGACCATTGACCGGGCGCAGAAGTACGTCGTGTCGAGCACGCTGAGCGGGGTCGATTGGAATGCCGAACTGGTGCAGGGCGACCTGGGGCAGACGGTTCAGCGGCTCAAGCAGGGGCCAGGCGAGGGCCTGTTGGTGGGTGGCGTGGCCCTTCCCCTGGCCTTGGCGGATCTGGGACTGATCGACGAGTACGAGTTCCTCGTGCAGCCGGTTCTGGCGGGCCATGGGCCGACGCTGCTCGGCGGTCTGCAGGAGCGGATCCAGCTCGAGCTCGTGCATCGCCATGAGTTCCGATCGGGGGCGGTCGCCCTGCGATACCGGCCCACTCGAGCTACGGCTTGAAGTGATTGTCCCTGGCACGTTGGCCGGCCGCTGCGTGGCGACCCGATCGACGGAACTGGTGCAGCGGGTTGGGGAACAGAATGTTTGCTCCGCCGGTGTCGTTGTCCTCCTGGAAACTCGGTTGATCCCGGTGGCGTGTGCCGGTGACTACCCGGGTCACCCGACGATGAGAACGACGTGGCTCACACGCCGGCAGCGCCAGCTTCTCCGGACTCGAACTCCTTGCGGTGCCACCGCAGCACACGGGCGTCAATGTCGACGATGAGCCACCAGCTCGCCGAGTCGCGCGGGTTGCCGCAGACCGCCCCCGGGTTGGCCATGCAGGCGCCGGCCGCGAGCCAGTCGTACGACTCGCCCGGAACGGGCCGCACCGCGCGCGTAGCGGCGCCGTCGTAGGCGAAGAGCGCTGGTTCGTGCGTATGGCCGACGAGCCCGAGCGAGCCCACCGGGCGGTCGGGCAGGACTTCTCCGGCAGACGCCTCGGTGAGGAACCCGAGCAGGGGGTGGCGCGGCGAGCCGTGCCAGCAGTCGATGCCGTGACGGCTGGCCTTTGCGCGGCTCGACAACCTGAACACGTCGCGTCCGCGGGCGACGACCCGGTCTGGTCCGAGCGCCCAGGCGTCGTGATTTCCGGCGATCAGTAGGTCGAGTTGACGAGCCGCGCCGAGTAGCTCAGCCGTGACCGGCTCGCCTCCGACCAGATCACCGAGACACCAGCGTTCGTCGACCCCGGCTGCCGCCATGGCGCCCAGCACAGCCAGGAGCCGGTCATGGCGACCGTGCACGTCGGAGCAAACGCCGATCCTCACCGAGCATCATTGTGGCTTGCTCCACCTGAAGGTTGGTTTGTTCCGGCTGAACGCCGTCGGGCATCCACGACGCCCTACGTGCTCACTCATCGCGCGGGACGACGACGCGTGGCGGTCACTCCCATCCGCGACAGAATGACGGTTCCGGCGTGCAGAGAGTCGCTGCCCTCCACACGGCTTGACGCGCCGCCCTACGCCCGATCGACAGCGGCCGCCGGGTATCCGGTAACGACGCCGAACATCCCTCCGCGCTGCGTCATCGATCGCCGGCATGAGGCCGCACCGAACGCCACCACACGATGTTCGGTCGCCGACTCGCCGAGGTCCGCGAGTGCCGATCGGCAGCTATGGCGCGGGACGGGTCCGGATGTCCAAGTCAAGCGATGGCTCGGGGATCGGCAACCGAAGGCCGATTCGGTGCGTGCGGTTTCCAGGGGCTCGTCAGTGGAGGAGTGATCGGCAGAGGATGTCGGCGAGCCACCCTTCGTACTGGTTTGCCGTTCGATTGTTCGCGGTGTACGTGCTGAACAGCTCGGGTTCGCTGAGCGCCAGAAGTGTGAGGGCGGTGCCGTCTCGTGAGAGCCGGAGGCGACCGCCGGCCTTGGTGGCGAGGTTCTTGGCGGTGACACGACTGCGGTCGCGTCGTTGCGTAGCGATGTCGTGCCATGCCTGTCCGAGGTGAGCATTGAGTGGCACGGCCGCGCGCAGGGCATTGAGGAGCGGGCCTGCACGCTCATACATGCGTCGGGCGTTGCGAGCGACGAGCCGCAGCTGGCGAACCGGG
>CAWJNE010000001.1:0-304364 GCA_963844175.1 uncultured Acidimicrobiia bacterium | reverse complement strand
GCGATCTGGGCGAGCGAACAGGCGTCGTCGTGATCGAGCGGTTCCGACTGGACGGCATGGTCGCCGTGGTCACCGGGGCGGGCGGGGGATCGGGCGCGGCATCGCCGTCGGCCTGGCCGAGGCCGGTGCCGACGTCGTGATCGGTGCCCGACGCGAGCACGAGATCGACGCTGTCGCCGACGAGATCCGCGCCCTCGGCCGGCGCGCCGTCGCCGTCAAGGCCGATGTCCGCACCGAAGACGGCAACGACCTCCTGGCCACCACGGCCGTCGACCAGCTCGGCCGGCTCGACGCCTGGGTCAGCAACGCCGGCGGCTCCGACGAGCGGGTCATGCGCAACCTGGTCGACACGCCACGCTCGGCCTGGGACGAGCAGGTCGAGCTGAACCTCACAGCCCCGTTCCTCGGCGCCCGCAGCGCTGCCGCCCACCTGGCGGCCGGGGGGTCGATCGTCACCGTGTCCTCCGTCGCCGCCGGCAAGCCGTCCGCCAACAACGGGCCCTACGCGGCGTCCAAGGCCGGCGTCAACCAACTGACGGCCACGCTCGCCGCCGAGCTGGCGCCCCGCGGTGTGCGGGTCAACGCCGTGGCTCCGGGCCCCGTGCCGACCGAGGTGTTCATGGAGGCGTTGCGGCTCACGCCCGAACAGCTCCCGGCCGTCGCCCGCAACGTCCCGCTCGGCCGGCTCGGCGAGCCGGAGGACGTCGCCGCCGCCGTCGTCTACCTCGTGTCGCCGGCCGCCTCCTGGGTCACCGGCCAGGTGCTCGGCGTCTGCGGAGGCCTGTGATGGCGTTCCGCGTGAGCGAACAGGCGGAATGTGGCGTCTTCGCTCACCCAGAACGGGACCCGTCATGACCACTCCTTGCCTCGCCCACTACGGCGTCACCGTCGCCGAGCCCCCCGTCGACGACGACCGCCTCGACGTCGACCCGCCCGGCGGTGACGCCGCCGCCGGCCTCGACTTCCTGCGCTGGCTCGGCTTCGAGCCGCTGCACACCAACCTGTATGCCGGCATCGGCCGCCAGTGGATCCTGCGCCGAGGCCAGGTCGGCGACCCCGGTTACCTCGAGCGCGACCTGTTCACCTCGTTCCGCGCCGACGACGTCGAGCCGGCCGGCGGCGACACGCCACGCGCCGGTGACGCCGTCTTCCGCCTCCCCGTCGACGACCCGGCGGCCACGCTGGCCGGCCTGCGCGAAACGCGGCTGGGCAGAGCCGTACGCCGGCGTCGACGGGCCCCTGTTCCGGGGCCCCGACGCCGCCGTCTACGAGCTGGCCCCGATCACCGGCGACGACGCGGTCGATCGAACCATCTCGCTGTGGATCGACGCCGCCGACGTCCCGCGCGCCGTGCAGACGTGGTCGCAGTTGTTCGGGCTGGAGCTCCTCGCCAGCGGCGTGTCGTTCCACGGGATCGGCGAGGCCACGATCCTCCAGCGCCGCGGGAACGGTCCGGTCACGCTGCAGCTCCTGACACCACCGACGGGCGTCGACCTCCCGGCCCGTATCACCGACGACATCTTCGCCCAGCAGGGCTACCCCCACTTCCGCCTCGGCGCGCCGGACAAGGCGGCCGCCCAGCGGGCCGGCGAGACCGTGTTCCCCGACACCGGAGACGTGTCGTACCTCCTGATCGAGGGCGCCTACCTCGAGCTCGTGCAGCTCGAGCACGCCCGCGTGCCGGCATGAGGACGTTGGACGAGGCGATGGCCACCCGACCCGAGCTGGCCGAGCCGCTCGACGACTACCTCGCCACCGCCTTCGCCGCCGTCGACCCGGTCGTGCTCGAGCTGTGCCGGTTGCGCATCGCCACCCTCCACGGCGACGCCCACCAGCAACGAGTGCGCACCGAGTCCGCCCTCGCCGCAGGCCTCACCGAGGACAAGATCGCCGCGCTCGCCGACCACGCTCGCGCGCCGCAGTTCACGGACCATGAGCGAGCGTGCTTGGCCTACGCCGAGCAGTTCGTGATCGACGTCCACGGTCTCACCGACGCCGACGCCGAACGGGTGCAGGACGGGATGACCGACGCCGAGTTCGTCGCCTTCACCGTCGCCCTCGGCCTGCTCGACGGCATCGGCCGCATGCGCCTCGTCCTCGACCTCGAAGCCTGATCGGAGCACCGTGTCGACCGTTCCTCGCGTCCCCTCCGCCGTCCCCGGGCAGCCGGCCACGCTCGGCACCGCGCTGGCCCACTGCCCTGACCTCGCCCGCGCCTTCGGCCGCCTCTACGGGACGCTGTGGAGCGACGGCATCGTGCCGCAGTCGATCAAGGAGACGGCCCGCATGCGCAACGCCCGCGTCACCGACTGCGGGTACTGCAAGAACGTCCGCTTCGAGGGCGCCACCGCCGATGGTCTTGACGAGGCGCAGGTCGAGCTGATCCACGACGGCTACCAGGACTCCACCCTCTCCGACCGCCAGAAGGTCGTGCTGCGCTGGACCGACGCCTACCTGACCGACCCCGGCCACGTCGATCCGGCACTGGGCGCTGATCTGGCGGCCCACTTCGACGAGGCCGAGATCGTCGAGCTGACGTTGGCCCTGGCCATGTTCCTCGGCATGGCCAAGGTGCTGATCTCCCTCGGCACCGAACCCGAGCAGATGGACGTCACGGCGGTCCCGACGCCATCACTGCGTTCCCCGGCCAGCGCCCGTGGCTGACGTGCGCACCGAAGCGCCGCCGCGCCGCCGCGGCCGACCGCCCAAGGACGCCCGCCCGCCCGGCTCGCCGTCGACGAAGGAGCTGATCCTGCTGGCCGCCGCCGAGGCGTTCGCCGGTCGCGGGTTCGACGGCGCCAACCTCGTCGACATCGCCGCCGCTGCCGGCGTGACGACCGGAGCGGTGTACAGCCACTTCCGCGGCAAGCCCGAGCTGCTCGCCGACGTCGTGACCTCGACGCTGGAGGCGATCGACCCGCTGCGCCGCGCCGACCCGGACGTCGGCCCGGAGGCCCTGCACGAGTGGACGGCGTGGCTGCTGGCGCCGGACCAGACCCAGCTGCGCTCGCTGATCGCCGAGATCAACCACGCCGCCGCCCGGGACGCCGAGGTGCGCTCGCTGCTGCTGGCCTACAGCACGCAGTACGGGCAGATGCTGGCGGCGATGATCGATCGTTGGCAGCGCGACGGGCTGATCACCGCCGATCGGCCGCCGGTCACCGTCGCCCAGCTGTTCCTGACCGAGGCCAGCGGGTTGTGCGTCAGCGGCGCGTTGCGCCCCGACGTCATCCGCCAGCCCTCGTTCCTCGACCTCGTCCACCGCCAACTCGCCGCCCTGCTCGGCGAACCCCCCGTTCTGGCCGTCGCAAACAGCCGCTGTGAGTCGGTTGCGACGGCCAGAACGGCCTCTTCGTCAGGAGCCCCATGACCATCACGACCACCCGGACGTTCTGCCGGTTCTGCCACGCCGCCTGCCCGGTCGAGGTCGACGTCGACGACGAGCGCAACCAGGTCGTCGGCGTGCGCGGCGACGCGGCCGACCCGATCTTCGGCGCCTACACGTGCATCAAGGGCCGCCACCTCGGCGATCAGCACCACCACCCCGAGCGGCTGCGCACGGCGTTGCGGCGCCGAGCCGACCGGTCGGGGTTCGACGAGATCCCGACGGCGCAGGCGCTCGACGAGATCGCCGAGCGGATGCAGGCGATCCTCGCCGACGGCGACCCGCGGGCGATCGCCAGCTACTGCGGCACGGCGACGTTCCAGAACGCCGCCGCGCACCCGGTCGCCCGGGCGTTCCACAAGGCGATCGGCTCGCCGTCGTTCTACACGTCGATCACGATCGACCAGCCGGCGAAGATGGTCACGCCGGTGCGCCTCGGTTCGTGGGCCGCTGGGCCGCAGCCGTGGTCGACGGCCGACGTGTCGCTCGTCGTCGGCATCAACATCGTCGTGTCGATGCTCGGCATCCCCGGTGGCCCGACGTTCGTCAACCCGCTCGCCTCGCTGCGGGCGGCGAAGCGGCGGGGCCTGCAGCTCATCGTCATCGACCCGCGGCGCACGGAGACGGCGGCGATGGCCGACCTCCACCTGCAGGTCAAGCCGGGCGAGGACCCGACGCTGCTGGCGGGGATGCTGCGGGTCATCCTCGACGAGGGGCTGGAGGACGCCGAGTTCTGCGACCGCTGGGTCGGCGGTCTCGACGAGCTCCACCGCGCCCTGCGGGGATTCGATCTCGGCCACGTCGCCGAGCGGACCGGGGTGCCGGCCGACGACATCGTGCGCGCCGCCCGCATGTTCGCCGGGGCCGGGCGAGGGTCGGCCACGTGCGGCACCGGTCCGAACATGGCGCCGCACGGCACGTTGATGGAGCACCTCGTCGGGGTCTTCAACGTCGTGTGCGGTCGCTTCCCGCGAGCGGGGGAGCAGGTCCAGAACCGCACGGGCGTGCTCGGCCTGTCCGGCGCCGAGTCGACGCCGAAGGCCCAGGTCGTGGCGCCCCGTCCGGAGCTGCTGACGTCCGGACCGCCGGCCCGGGTCCGGGGGTTGCACACGATCCTCGGCCAAGCACCCACGGCCGCCCTCCCCGACGAGATCCTCGAACCGGGCAACGGCCGGGTGCGGGCGCTGCTCACCGTCGGCGGCAACCCGGTGCTGGCGTGGCCGGACCAGGCCAAGGTCGTGCGGTCCCTCGAGGCCCTCGACCTGCACGTCGCCTTGGACATCCGGTTGTCGGCGACGGCCCGGCTGGCCGACTACGTGATCCCGTCGCAGCTGTCGCTGGAGCGGCCCGACGTGCCGACCAACGTCGATCGATGGTTCGAGGACCCGTACGTCATGTACACGCCGGCCGTGCTGGAGCCGGATCTCGAGCTCGTCGACGAGGCGGGGCTGTACCTCGAGCTGGCCAAGCGGATGGGCGTCACGATCGAGCTGGCCGGCGGGGCGTTGGCGCCGGATCACGACGCCACCGCGGAGGAGGTCCTGGAGCTGAGCTATCCGGCGGTGCGCGTGCCGTGGGACGAGCTGCGGTCGGCCGTCGGCGGCGCCCTCCGCCCGGACCTGACCCAGACCGTGGCAGCCGGCGGATGATGGCGCGGCCGATCGGTTCCAGGTCGCTCCGGACGGACTGGTCGACGAGCTGGGTTCGATCCGCAGCGAGCTCGACCCGTACGGCTCCCTGCGCGGCTACGACCCGGACGTGCACACGGCCCGGATGACGTCGCGCCGCCTGAAGGGCGTGTTCAACTCCAGCGGTCGGGAGATCGAGAAGCTCCGGGCCAAGGAGGGCACGTCGTACGCCCACGCCCACCCGAGCGACCTCGAGGCGTGGGGCGTCGCCGACGGCGACCTGGTCGACATCTCCTCACCGCGTTCGACGGTGCGCACGGTGATCAAGGCGGCGCCCGACGTCCGTCCGGGCAGCGTCTCGATGGCCCACTCGTGGGGCGACCTGCCGGGGGAGTCGGGGCCGCCGGCCGACCCGCGCGTGTTGGGCGACACGACCGGACGCCTGTCCGACAACGCCAGCCTCTACGACCCGATCACGGGCCTCCCGGTGATGAGCGCCATCCCGGTTGCCGTTCGGCCCGCCGCAGCGTCTGGCGTAGCAACCGTCCGCATCCTGCGTTTGCGACGTCCAGTTCAGCGCTTCGTCGTGAGGTGTCGCGGTAGACCAGGATCCGGACGTAAACGACCCATGCGGCGGTTGCTACGGCCAGACCTCCCTCCACGTACTGCGTGAGCAGGTGGTGGAAGTGGCGGATCTTGGTCTCCTGGTAGTTGGCCAAGGTGATGTCCTTCTTCAGTGAGGCCAGGCCCTTCTGCACTTTGGGCAGGTTGAAGGAGTCCTGGTTGAAGACGCGGGCCAGCATCCCCAGCTCCGGGGCCTCGGTCCAGTCGTCGTCGACGCCGAGCCAGTGGATCGGGACCGCCGGTGGCTTCGGCTCGCCCTCGGGCCACGGATCGAGGAACATGCACTCCATGATCGCCATGTCGTGGTGGTCGCCGTACGGGCGGAACCGGTACGTGATGCGGTTGTACGCCCCCCACGGGTGCAGGTTGGGGAACAGCGTGTAGTAGATCGAGTCCGACAGCTCGGCGTCCGAGAGCTGGTCGGCGTCCGGGCCGAGCACGTCGCCCATCCGGAAGCGTCCGCCGTTTCCGGCGGTGGAACGGGCCGTGTCGTCGTCGCCGAGGACGACGAACGGGTCCTCGTCGAGGCGCCGGTCGCTCATCGCGTCGAACATCTGCTGCTGGCTCGGCTCGAACTTGATGTGCGGGCTCGGCGTGCCGTTCGGCGTGATCGCCCGTGACCAGTTGCCCTCCCAGTCGTACTGGCTGTTGGCGTCCCCGATGCCGGCGAGCAGCTGGGGATGGGTGGCGACGACGTGGAAGGCCTCCATGAACGCCTCCTGCACGACCTTCCAGTTGGTCGGGAAGATCTTGGCCACGTGCACGGCCTTGTACCGCTGCTCCAGCGGCCACTTCTCGAACTGGCTCGGCAGGTCGCCGAGGAACGACTCCAGGGGTTCGGCGTCCGGGTCCGGGTTGACGAACACGAAGCCGCCCCAGGTGCCGACGCGCAGCTCGGGCAGGGACCACTCGGCGGGGTTGACGTGCGGGAAGTCCCACTCGCACGGGATCTGCTTCAGCGAACCGTCGAGGTTCCAGCAGTAGCCGTGGAACGGGCAGCGCAGCTCGTAGTGGTTGCCGTCCTCCTCCTTCAGCTGGCGGCCACGGTGGAGGCAGGCGTTGTAGAACGCCTTGATCTCGTCGGGCGCCGAGCGGATGACGAGGATCGACTGGTCGCAGATCTCGTAGACCAACGTGTCGCCGACGTCCGGGATGTCCTCCTCCCGGCAGGCCATCTGCCACACCCGACTCCAGAGCTTCTCCTTCTCCAGCTCGTGGAAGGCGCGGCTGACGTAGCGCTCACGGGGGATGTCGGCATTGCCGAGGTGGTCGTTGTGCCGCCAGCGCAGCGCCACCGGCACGTTCTCCGGTCGGCTGTCGTTGTCGAGCAGGTCCTGGTAGCTGGCGCCGGGGGAGCGGGCCTCGCCGGCGGGCCCTCGGGACGGGGCGGTGATGGTCATTGCGTGAGCTCCTCGGGTGGGACGGCGCCCTCTGCCTTGAGGGCGGTTGCGGCCTGCTGGAAGCGGTTGGGCAGCTCGATGCCGCCGATCCACAGGCAGAGGTGGGGGTCGGCCTGCTTGGCGTCCCCCGACAGCCAGTGGCCGTGCTTGTCGAAGACCCCGGTGGCGCCGTCCTTCGTCACGACCTGGACGTTGCCGTCCTCGAGCAGGTCGTAGGTCGCTCCGGACAGCGGGTGCTGGATGGTGCGCAAGGCGGGCTTCTCCTGATCGAACGGGCCCCTGACAGAACTAACCGGCCGATCAATTAGTGTACTCATATGCCGGTCGCCCTCGACCACCTGGACACGCTGCACTACGAGGTGGTCGAGCCCGGCGAGTCCGGGGTCGCCGTCGTCACCCTCGACCGCCCGGAGACGCGCAACGCGCAGAACAAGCGGATGACCTACGAGCTCAACGCCTGCTTCGACGACGCGGCGCGGCGCTCGGACGTCAAGGTGATCGTCCTGCAGGCCGACGGGCCGCACTTCTGCAGCGGCCACGACATGCGCGATCGCGAAGGGTTCTCCGAGTTCGAGCTGGTGTCGGCCCACGGCGGCTTCTCCCGCGAGGGCCAGGAAGGCCACATGGCCGTTCGAGGAGGAGCTGTACTTCCAGATGTGCTGGCGGTGGCGCAACCTGCCCAAGCCGTTGCTCGCCGCCGCCCAGGGCAAGACCATCGCCGGCGGTCTGATGCTGCTGTGGGTCGCCGACGTGATCCTCGCCGCCGACGACGCCCAGTTCTCGGACCCGGTGGTCGGCATGGGCGTCAACGGCGTGGAGTACTTCGCCCACCCCTGGGAGCTCGGCAGCCGCAAGGCCAAGGAGCTGCTGTTCACCGGCGACTGGGTCACGGCCGAGGACGCCAGGCAGCTCGGCATGGTCAACCACGTGGTGCCGCGTGACGAGCTGCGGGCGGCGACCATGGCCATGGCCGGGCGGATCGCCACGAAGCCGAGCTTCGCCTTGAAGCTGGCCAAGGAGAGCGTCAACCAGACGCTCGAGGCGCAGGGCCAGTTCACCGCGCTGCGGGCAGCGTTCAGCCTCCAGCACCTCGCCCACGCCCACAACCGGGCCAAGTACGGCATCCCCGTCGACCCCGGCTCCCAACCCGGCACCTGAGCCGCGTCCGTTCCCAACGTTGGTGTCACGGATGACACCAGATCGGGGAAGAACGGGCTCGTCGTGACGCGAGACCTTCAGCTCGAGCGGGGGCCGCGCGCCGAACGGTACGATCGGCGCCTTGCACCGCGTGGGACGGAAGCCGGATCGGCGCGACCGTCGGGCGACGGGCGACGGGCGACGGGCGAAGACAGCGCGGCTGCGCCACCCGGTCAACCGGGGCAACGTCGTCGTCGTCGTCGTCGGTGGGCTCCTTCTGATCGCCTGCTACGTCGGACTGCTGGCCCGCGCCGTGGGCACGTGGGGCTATGTCCGCTGGATGGTCGTCGTCCTGGTCCTGGTCCTCATGTTCGCTGGGACGGCGATCATCAGGATCGTCACCCGCAACGACACGAACTCGCTGACCAACGCTCAGGATCGTCGACCTGCTGGCCAAGCTCGCCGCCACGTTCGTGCGCTACTTCGTGACGTTCGAGATGTACGGCTACGGGACTCGACGAAGTACGACATGAACGGCGCCGAGATCGCCAACGCCTTCCACAACGGCGAGTGCAGCGTGCTCGACCTTCTAGTGGTTGGGCAACAGGACGTCGTTCATCGGACTGACCGGGCTGATCTACACCATCATGGGACCGAGCCGGCTCGGCGGTTTCCTCGTGTTCTCGTTCATCGGTTTCTACGGACTCCTCCTTTTCCACCGCGCCGCTCGGATCGGACTGCCGGAGGTCGCCGAGACCCGCGACGCCATCTTTATCTCCTTCATGCCGACGCTCGTCTTCTGGCCGTCGTCGAGAGGGAGCCGTGACGCTGTTCGCCCTCGGTGTCAGCGCCTACGGCGCCGCGCGGTTGTTAACCCGTCGCCCGCGGGAGCGTTCTGCCGCTTGCCGCTGGTGTCGATTTGCCCTACATGACCCGTCCACACGTCGCCTTCGTGGTGCTGTTCTCGCTCACCGTTGCGCTTGTGTTCCGGCGCCGAGAGCACAGCGACACGGTGTCGCTCGGGCCTGCGGGTCCGCTGCTCGTCGCCGTCGGGGAGTTGCTCGATCGACCCGAGTCGGGCACCTCCACTGGGAGCTCGGAGATCGAACGCCAGACACCGAACTCTGCGACCACGGGTGGGCGCCGGACGGGGAGCTGCACCATTGGCAGATATCTCCGCCCGTCGTCGGCCTCGTCGAGCGCGGCGAGCAGCAGCTGATCGGCCACCGCGAATACACGAAAACCAACACCGCCGTGGACGCGCTCGACCGGCTGGAGGCCCTGGGGCGACTGTGCCTCCTGACGTTCAACCGGAATCGGCTGACCGCAGCGGCGCCCACGAGGCTGATCGATCTGCCGAGCGCGGTGCCGTCGATGGTCGAGCGCCACGACGGCGCACCGGGCGCGGCGCGTGCGATGACCGGTCGGCGGCGCCAGGTTCGACATGGCCGACGACGTTGAGCGCGAGCTGGAGCCCGTGGTCCGTCGCATCGCCGCCCATGGGTTCTCGACCACCATCACCGGGCCGCACACCGTCGAGCCCGGAGCGTTCGCCACGTTCTACGGACAGGTCCGCAGCGAGCGGCTGGACGGTCTGCTCCTCGAGGCCTCGCGCGACGGTGTGATCGAGCTGTCCGACGATCAGCTCGCTGGCTTCGGCCGCACGCACCGGGAGGACATGGAACAGGCTTTGCGGCTGGAGCGGGCGGCACTCGACGTGGTTGGGTTGTTGGCGGACCGTGGCATCGTCAGTGTCGTGCTCAAGGGAATGGCGCTCGCCAACACGGTGTATCCCGACCCGGGATGGCGCTCGTTCGGCGACGTCGACGTGCTCGTCGATCCTGCACGCTTCGTCGCTGCCATCGAGGCGCTCGTCGCCATCGGTGCGCGGCGCGACCTCCCGGAGGTGCGCCCGGGGTTCGATGCCCGCTTCGCCAAGGACGTACCAGTCGTGTTGGACAGCATGACGATCGACCTGCACCGCACCTTGATCCAGGGGCCCTTCGGTGAACGCATCCCGGTGCCGGCGTTGCTAGCCGCCAGCCGACCGGTCGAGCTCGGCGGCTCCACGCTGCGCGTGCTCGACCCGAGCGACGCCTACGTCTTCGCCGCATTGACGGCCGGTGCCGCCGACGTGCCGGCGCGGTTGATCACGCTGCGCGATCTGCTCGAGCTGGAGCGGGCGGCCACGTTCGATGCCGAGGCCGTGCGCGAGGCAGCGGCGCGCTGGCGGGTCGAGGCGGCGCTGGCCCGCGCCGTGCGAGTGCTCGATGAGGTCTTGCGACCCGACGAACGTCCCGCGCTGTTGGAGTGGGCCGGCCAGTTCCAGCCGCGCCGTCTCGATCGGGTCTACATGAGCTGCTACACGAGTCCCGCCCGGAGCTACCGGTCCACGCTGGCCACGCTGCTGGCGATCCCCAAGTGGTCCGACCGCGCCCGCTTCACGCGTGCGCTGCTCCTGCCCCAGCAAGCGTACCGCGAGGCACGCGGCTGGTCGCTCGGTGATCACGTGCGGCGCGGGGTCAGCAAGTTGCGCCGGTAATCGCGGACTGCCAGTGTCCGGAGCGATCGGTGCGATCGCACCGGACAGGTCGTGCTACGGCGTTGACGTGTCGGTTCCACCGCCAGTGTCAGTGTCGCCACCGCTGCCGGTCCCCCCACCGGAGTCACTTCCGGTGTCGGTTCCGCCACCGCCGGTGTCGGTTCCACCGCCGCCGGTGTCAGTTCCGGTGTCCGTGCCACCTACCGGCGGTGACCCGTCACCCGGTGGGGATCCTCCAGAGTCCGACTCGTCTGGTGTCTCACCGCCGGAGCCGTCCGGAGGCGTCTCCTCCTGCGGTACCCGATCCAGCGAAGGCTCCTCGAGGAGGGTCGACCCGGTTGCGCCGGCCTTCAGGCAGGGGAGGCACACGACGGTGAACACCTGGGTCACGTCGGTGAACACCACACCGTCGGGGCAGGTCACCGTGGCCACCACCGTCACCTGGTCTTTACCGCCGGGGCAGATCAGTTCGATGAACCCGAGCGCCTTGCACCCGGGCTTGACACCGTCCCCGATGATGTCGGTCACCTCGACGGTCGGCGTGCCCGGGCAGGTCGCGCCACAGGTCGCCCCCACGCCTTCTGGGTCGATGAAGACCGTGTTGTCGCTGCAACAGCTCTTGAAATCGGGTGCGCATTCGCAAAACGGCCCGGTCTTCTGGGTGACTGCGCCGAGCGTCAACGTCGGAGTGCACCCGGTCACACCCTGCGCGTGAACGGCCCGAGCGGTGACCGCTTGCACGGCCGGTGTCGTCCATGCCACGACGCCGGCCGCGATCGCCGCCTTCTTCAGCGCCGTGCGACGGTCCGTGCCGGGACTGACGTCGTCGGATAGTTCCTCGTTCACGCTTACCTCACGATCCTTCGCTGCGGTGCGACGCGCGTCTTCACCCCGCGTGTCGATCTCGCAGTGTAGGACATTTGCCGCCTCCGTGCACGCTCAAACTTGCGCTGTGCTCCCGGTCGCAATTTGCGCGGTCAGGCGCGGTCGAGCAGGACCAATGCGGCGGACGCGTCGGCACCGCTTCGCGGGAGCACCGACGCGCTGAATAGCTCGCGGAGAGCGGCGATGTGCTCGAGGGCAGCCTGGCGGTCGATGACGTCGTCGAGGTCGACGCGCTCGGCGAATCGGGCGACAGCGGTCGCCGCCCGCTCGTCGCCGACCAGCTCGTCCTCGGACCAGCAGATCGACCGCAGGGCGTATCGAGCCGGCGGGGTGATGAGCTCGTCGACGAGACGCGGCACTCGCCCTGGCTCCGTGAGACCCGGCACGACCTCGATCTCCCGTGCCGCCAGGTCGACCCGCACCGCGGCCTGCTCGGCGATTGTCGCGCCCGCGGCGATGACGGCGCGCTCGACGCCGGTCGATCGCTCGGCGAAGCGCGTCGGCACGAGGACGGCATTCTCGCTGCGCACGAACGCTGCCATCTGGACGGCCGTCCCGACCCTCGGTTCCGCGAGCTCGCCGAGGGCCAGGTCGAGCCGGCGCAGGAGTCGGGGTAGCGAGCGCGAGCGCAGCACGCTGCTGCGGCCGTGGAGGAGCTGCGGCACGAGCCGCGGGCCAGCACCGCCCCGCCGGGCGACGCTGATGCCGAAGTCGCCGCTCGGTTCGCCGTCTCCGACGATCCACGCCGCGAAGACCTCGCCGATCGCGTCGAGCATCTCAGCGGAGTCGGCCTGGACGGCGACGCGGTGGTCGCCGACATCGAGCACGACGCCACCCACCCAGTCCGGGTCGGGCGGCGCCATCGCCGGCGGCGGCGCGAGCGCATCGAGGCGAAGGCGTGCGCGAGCACGCACGTCGGCGCTCGAGATGTTCACTCAGCGTCGTCCGGGCCGACGACGAGCCCCAACGCCACCATCTCGTCCACCAACCTGCCCACGTCGGCGAGCGCGACGTCGACCTGGATGTCGAAGACCTCGGCGACGTCGGCGGCGAGCTCGGCGGCGCTCGTCACGCCGTCGAGGGCTGGCCAGAGCAGCGCGCCGGTCGACGAGATGACGTGGGCATGACCCGTCGGGCCGAGCGCCACGATCTCGTCATCCACGGTCACCCACACGACCCCAGCTGCCGGCACGGGGACCATCGACGCGGCGCCCTCGGTCATGCCGGACACGCTAGCCACGGCGCCGTCGGCCGCCGGGTGGGCCTCGGCGCATCACCTCGGGCGGCCGGATCCCGAGCGTGCGGCACGGACCGGCGAGCAGCTGCATCGCCTGATGGACCTGCCCGGCGATGGTCTCACGCCCCTCGTCGCCCTCGGGCAGTACCAGGATCGGCTGCGCCCGCAGTCGGCCAGCGACGGCGTCGATGAGTGGGCCGTCCTCGAGCGGCACACCATCCCAATGTTCGCCGATCGCCAGCGCGGCAAGCGGGTCGATGTTGATGACGCCCCCCGTCGCCGGACTGACGAGGACGCCGCGATGATCACCGCGTCTGAGCGCAGCGATGAGTGCCCGATTCATCCGGCCCGCGCTCTCGATGCTCCCGCTGCGTAGCCAACCTGGCAGCGTGGGCGAGGCATAACCAGCGGCAGCGAGCAGCGTCACGGACTCCCGCACCTCGTGATCCGATCGATCCCGCAGTGCGGGTGATGCCCGCAGCTCGGCGCCCGTCAGCGGACCCTCCAACAGCCGGTCGACGAGCGGGGTGTAGTGCGCGGCATCGAGGTGCGCCGCGCGCGCGCCCGTGGCGACGGTCCGGGATGGCTCGAAGGCGCGCCCCGCGTTCACGAGCTCCATCTCGTCGAGGTGCTGGCGGTGATCGAGGGCGGTGATGAGCCCCCGTCCCCGACGGAATACGTCGGCCCGGAACGTCGTCTGGCTGGAAAGGTCGCAGACCGTCTCGCGCAGTGCGACGTCCGGCGCCGAACGGACGGTCTCGGCGAGCGCGGCCGGTACCCGGAGGTTGGGGAGGACGGCGGTGATGTACGTACTGCCGACAAACGTGCACTTCGCCTCCGACAGCTCGGCGGCGACGTCGGCGAACATCATCGGCGTGAACGATCCACCCAAGTACTCGTGCGCGACGTAGACCGGATCGCGTTGATCCATACCTTCGAGCATCGACTGCTCACGCGCGGGGAGTGGGAACGCAGCAGCGCCGTCCTCGGCAACCTGCCGGATCGTCGCCACCGCGGCGCGGATCGCCACGTCAGACCGGCGGCGGTCGGTGCGGACCTGCAGGCGGAGCGCTTGCTGCACCGGCAGCATCGCGGCCCATCCCGTCGGAACGTCGTAGCTGACGTAGACGAGGCCCCCGGGAACGAGTCGCCGGCGAATGATCTCCACGATGTGCCGCCGGTTGGCGGGTGTGACCCAGCTGTAGATGCCGTGGAGGGCGATGACGTCGGCCGTCTGAGGGCCGATGCCGGGATCGCTGGCGAGCTCCTCGAACGAAGCCTCGGAAAACGTGCAGTTCGTCAGCTCGGCGGCGGACGCCAGTTGTTGCGCCCGCTCGACGTGGGCGGGGTTGAAGTCGCAGGCCCACACCGTGGCCGACGGGCTGGTGGCGGCGATCGTGTTGGCCGTCAGACCCTTGCCGCACCCCAGCTCCAAATACGTGAACGGCCTCGTGGTGTCGAGCGGCGGCTGCAGGTTGAGGATGCTCGTCAGCGACAGCCACGCCGGGGTCATCTCCCGGAACACCTGCTCCGTGTATGGGACGTCGACGACGTAGCCCTCGTTCCAGCTCATCGGCCGTTCCTCATCACGAGCCGGTGCCGGAAATGAGCGGGATTGCCGAGCCGATCTCGGGCGCGGCGAGGATGCCTGCCGGAGCCATCAGATCCGGCTGACCGAGACACCGGTTCAGCGCGCAGCACGGACTGGCGGCATCGGCCACACCCCAGCCGGCGGATCGAGGATGCGCCAAGCCTCGCACCATCAACATGCGGACGAGCTGCTCCGCCTGTCGCACGTTCCTGGCCGCAACGAGTTCGCCGACCACGGCCGATCTGTCGCGGAGGCGGTCGACCGCACGCGTGAGGAGGCCGTCATCCTCGAGCGCATCGCCGTCGACCCGCGTCGGCGAGCGCTCGCCGATGGCGACGAGCTCGAGGCCGAGGAGCATCGCCTCCTTCGTCTCGGCGGGCAGCGGCGCCGAACCCCGGCGGAACACGTCGATCCGGTAGGTCGCTCGCGTGATCAAGTCGCGGAACGCCTCCCGGAGCGCGTCGTCCTGCGTGTCGTCCAGCAACTCGTGCAACGGCGACTCGTCACCGATGTCCAGATCACCGAGCCGAGCGGTGCCGAGGAACGCGGCACCTGACGGTGCCAGCCACTCGGCCACGTCGACGAAACCCATCGGCTCGAGGTGCGGCGTCAGGAGCACCTCGGCCAGTTGTTCCTCCTCCATTGATTCGGTCAGCTCGACGAGCGCGGAGACTGCCGATCGATCCGTGATGTATGACGCCCCGCCGGCGCGTAGCCGGACGAGTAGGTCGACGATGGCGCGCCGCTGCCACGAGACCGGCACCTGGCCTGCCTGCGCGAACAGCAGGGCCAGGCAGCGCAGTGGGATGACCTCCGACCAGCCGATCCTCGTGCGATACCCGACGACGACCAGCCCACCGGGCCGCACGTGCCGAACGATCGACGCCGCCAGCTGGGCGCGACCACTGCTGTTCGTCGTGGACACCACGTCGTCGATGAGCGCGACGTCGATCGAGCTCGGCAGCGCATCGTCAGCGAGACCTGCCTCGAGGACGGTGATGTTGCGCAGAGCTGCGCTCGCGACGAGTCGGTCCGTCCGCTCGACCATGGCGGGGCGGTCGTCGACGGCCCACACCTCCGCCGCCGGATGGACGGCGGCGATGACCGCCGCCGTGACGCCCACGCCGCAGTGCAGGTCGAGCACCCGCAGCGGGCGATCCGGATCCGGCGGCCGGTGCCCGGCGAGCAGCGTGGTCGCCGAAAGCCACGTCGGTGTGAGCTCACGGCGGAACGCCGGTCGCACGAGCGCCCTCGCGGCTGCCGACTGTGTGAGTTCCGCTCCAGGCTCCGCCACCAACGGGTCGATCACGACATCACGGTAGTGCTGCCGTCCCACCGTGGCCGGTCCACTGCGCAAGCGTCGAAGATCCGGGGCGCTCACGGCGCGGCGTGGCGGTGATCCGCTCCCGGGCGCCACGACCGCAGACGGTCGAGCCAGCATTGCGCCATCAGCACGGCCCACAGCTCGTAGGACGCGTCGCGCCGGCCGCGCAGGTGGTCGTCCCACGCCGCCCGAATCGGCGCCGCGTCGAACATGCCGGTGCCATCGAGAGCCGCAGGTGCCAGCAGGTCCTCGGCCCACGGCCGCAACGGTCCACGCAGCCACATCGCGATGGGCACGCCGAAGCCGGACTTCGGCCGGTCGACGAGCTGGCGCGGGTGTCGGCGCAGCAGCAGCTGGCGCAGCGCCCACTTCCCGCTGCCGTCGCGCACACGCATCGCGTGGGGCAGCCGGGCGGCATGGCGCACGATCGCCGGCGCAAGCATTGGCACCCGCGCTTCCAGGCTGATCGCCATCGTCGCACGGTCCACCTTCGTCAGCACGTCGTCCGGGAGGTACGTCACCGCGTCGACGGCCATCAGGCGAGCCGTGAGCGACTCGACGTCTGGCCAGCGACCGTCGCCCGTCGCCGCCGACGGTGGATCGAGGACCGGCGGCGGGGCGGACCACGTCGAGACGAGCCGGTCGTACGCATCACTGACGTCACCGGCGGCGAGCACGCGAGCCAGTTTCTCCGCCTTGACGCCCGCGAGGCGCGGCCGCCGCGCCTCCGGCACCAGGCGGGCGAGCTGGTCCCAGCGCTGCGCCGCCGGCCAGGTGAGCACCCGACCCGCGGCGCGGCGGAGCGACGGTGGCCACGGCGCGATCCGGCGCCACGTTGCCGGCAGCCAGACGTGGCGGTTGTACCCGCCGAACAATTCGTCGCCGCCGTCGCCTGTGAGCACCACCGTCACGCGCTCCCGAGCGAGGCGAGCGACGAGCAGTGTCGGCAGCGCAGACGAGTCACCGAACGGCTCGTCGTAGGCATCGGCGAGTGTCGGCACCTCGGCCAAGGCCTCCGTAGCCGTTACCGTCAACTCCGTGTGATCCGCATCGAGCCGGGCGGCGATAGCTCGTGCCTGCGCCGACTCGTCGTGCCCTGGATCGTCGCTGGCCACAGTGAACGTGCGCACCGGCCGGTCGAGCTGTTCAGCAGCCAGCGTGCCGACGAGCGTGGAGTCGGTACCGCCCGAGAGGAACACCCCGAGCGAGACGTCCGAGCGCAGACGACTGCGCACGGCGGCTGCGGCGATGGCATCGAGCTCGTCGAGCGCCACGCGCTCGTCGACGATGGGTGACCGTGCGCCGGCCTCCCACTCGTCGAACATCGACCAGTACGGCTCGGGCGAGCCCAGCGCTGACGGATCTGACGCGCCCACACGCAACAGCGTGCCGGGAGGGAGCTTGCGGATGCCGTGTAGCGCGGTCAGCGGTGACGGCACGCATGCCAACCGGAGGTACTCGGAGATCGCTTCAGGATTGGGCTCCGGCCGGAAGCCGGGGACGTAAGTCAGCGCCTGCAACTCCGACGTGAACGCCATTCCACCGCCGACCGCCCCGTAGGCCAGTGGCTTCTCCCCCATGCGGTCCCGCGCCAGCGTCAGCACGCGTTTGTCTCCATCCCAAACGGCGAACGCGAACATGCCGTCGGCGCGCTGGAGGGCACGTGATGCGCCCCAGCGATCGATGGCCTCGAGCAGCACCTCGGTGTCGGACGTGCCTCGGAACACGGCGCCCTCGAGCTCCAGTTGACGACCGATCTCGGGCGCGTTGTAGAGCTCGCCATTGTACGTCAGGACGTGGCGTCCGGACCGCGAGCGCATCGGCTGGGCTCCGGTCGGGCCGAGCCCGACGACGGCCAACCGGCGGTGCGCGAGCACGACGTCGCCGGGCGGACCGACCCACACGCCGATGTCGTCCGGCCCCCGGTGTGCCAGCGCTCCGGCCATCCGACTGCCGATCCGTTGCAGCTGGTCGACGTCAAACCTCGCAGCCGCCGGGATGAAGCCCGCGATTCCACACATCAGTCCGCCCGCTGTCGTGCCATGACCTCACGCCAGAAGGCGGCTCAGCTCCCTCGCGACATCGTCCGTGACGACCACCCGATCCTCGAGGCGATCGAGCGCCCACGCCCACGTAATGCGGTCGTTCGCGGCGAGCGCCATCAGATGACGCCGGGCGTCGTCGACCTCGGCAGCGTCCGGGGCCGATCGCCGGTCGATGATCGCACCGCGCAGCTCGAAGCTCCGACCGTCGTGCACCACCACGCTCTCGGCCGGTCGCACGATCGCCGAGAGCGTCGGCAGCTGAATGATGCCGCGCTTGCGCAACGGGCGCTCATCGAGATCTATGTCGTCGGGGACCTTCACCAGTACGGCCCGCCCATCTGCCGCGTACGCGCGGAGCGCCGTAGCCAACTCGCCGTCGTTAGGTCCCGCAACCGCGATACTGCGCAGCAGGCTATCGACGAACCTCGCGGCGCTGGTGAGGTCATTGGCGCGGTGGCGGACCGGGGTGCCGAAGTGGACCAGCCAGATCCGGCGGCGCAGTAGTCCGACTGGGACCGAGCGCACCCCGAAGGTGACCGGGAGGTGGGGCGGCTCGGGCGCCTCCGGCCAGGCCGCAGTCGCGTCGCAGACAGCGGCTGCAGTCGCGGCGTCGTCCCAGCCGACCCGCACCGTCCGTTCGCCGACGAGGAAAGTGCGATGACCCGCCCACACGGGGCGGAACGTGCCACTGCCTCAAGGGTCCGGGGGCGGGAAGAGGTAACTCTTGGACAGTTGCGTCGCTGCCGCTGGCGTTAGCTCGAGGAGTCCCTGCTCGGCGAAGCCGGCGATCGCCGCCTCGACGTCGGGCAGCAGTTCGTCTGCGGGGACATGGATGATCTCGCTCAGCTCGTCGGCGATCGCCGTCGTCGACAGCACGCCGTCGAGCATCAGCCATACCACGGAGGCCGACGGGTTGAGGGCGTACACCACGCCGGTGTCGACGTTGAGCAGCACAGCTTCGCCACCGACGAAGGCCGTCTCGATGTCGGGCCGCGGGCAGGGCGGCGCCTCGATCGACGTGACGTCGCTCATGTGACGAGATCCAGGTGCACCGACGCGGCGCCGAGGTCGTCGGCCACACGGAGCACGAGACCCGGAACCTGCTCGGCGAGTTCGGACAGCCGGATGAAGGTGGTGCGCCGCACGTCGGCCCCGCCAGAGAGCCGCGAGGCCAGGGCACGGAGCACCACCGATGGCGCAGCGGTTTCGAGTATCGGTTCGGCGACGTCAGATGGAGCGACGATCACGAACGCTCCGATGACCGTCCGTCCGACGAGTTGGCCGACCCGCGACGCGGGCACCAGCTCGCGCGTGCGTGCCGAGCCGAGCATCGCGGCGAGCGGTGTGGCCGCCTCGGGAGCGAAGGGACGATGGAACGGGTCCACCGAGCCGAATGCGCCGGATCCGTTGATCGGCACGACGTCGAGGGCGACGAGGCCCCAGCCGCGCCGCATGCAGTGCGCCGCGACGGCGAAGAGGTCGAGGGGTCGGTCCGTCGGCGTGGCCGATCCCACCATGGCGGCGGCGACCAGCACGACGGCGCGATCGTCCCGCGCCAGAGCGACACCGCTGACCGCCACGGCGGCGTCGCTCCCGTGGATCACATGGCGGGCGAAGTCGGACGGGATCATCGTCGGCACGTAGTTGCCGAGTGCCTCCGCAGCGAGCAGCTCTTCGTCACGCCACACGCTCCAGCCGTAGGAATACCAGGGCGGGCCGGCGCGCTCCACGCGATAGATGGTGGCGTCGGTGCCTTCGTCGTCCGCCTCGAGGTCGACGCAGCCTGTCCCGATGGCGCGGACGAGGTCCGGGTCGTCGGACTCGACCATGAACCGCCGCCCGAGAACGTGATACGGGCCGACCCGTCGACGGTCGCCGATCGCCGCCCGCTCGCGCTCCACCGATGCGTGCACGGCGGCGATGGTAGTCACAGGTCCGGCAAGGCACACCCATGTGTCCGCCGTGCTGGCGTCGCTCGAGATCCATGACCATGCATTGTCCGCCGGCGACGAGCAGCCCGTTGGTCCAGCGGCGTCTCCGTTGCCTTCCCAGATGCGGAATCTGGCGAGATGTTCTTCACTCGTCCTCTGCTTGCGGAGCTCGTCGCGGCGCCTTCTTCAGGGCCGACCGTCCGTACCGACAGGCGCCGTTTCGGCCCCGTCGTCCCGCCGAACGGACACCTGCATCGAGAACCCTTGGGCAGCGATGTGGCGCACCGTTGCTTCCTGGTCGTGTCAGTCGCGTCCGACACCACTGGCGGGGCTCCAGCGTTCGATGACGGCCTTCGCCGCGTTCGGTGCCCCGTCGTGGCGGACGACGATCGACGGGACTGCACTGAGCAGTTCGGCCAGTTCGGTCAGCGCCGGCCCTGAGATCCGGTTGCGGTTGAACGTGAGGAGGCACAAGCGACCGAGCGCTTCCAACGGCTCCAGTGTCTCGACGGTTGTGGTCGCGTCGTCCGTGTACTCGAGGTGGACGATGAGCTCCAGGTTGCCGCGCTCGACGATCGGACCGAGTGCCTTGGGCGGCACCGGCCATCGGTGGAGGTCTTCATCCTCGGCCCACGGCGGCCGCAGCTGCGGCCGCCACGAGCGCGCCGGTCCCTCCAGTCCGATCGGGCGCGGGAAGCCGCGGACGGCGCCCGAAGCCGGGTCCAACTCGACGAGCTCGTCGGTGAGGAACGACATCCCGGCGGCCAACAGCTCGATGGTTGTGGTGCTCTTGCCCGCGCCGCTGCCCCCGCCGATCAGCACGGCCGCCCCAGCGTCAGCGACGGCCCCGCCGTGCAGCAGCAGCCGCGACCGATCGGCGAGGATGGCGAGCACGGTGATGCCCGTCGTGAGCCCATTGACGGCGGTGGCCGTGCTGGCGCGCTCGGCCACCAAGTGACCGTCCTGCGTCACGGTCACCCCGTGGTCGTCGTCCCACGCGTCGAATCGGTGAGTGGGAGGCGCCGAAGTCGGCGGGTGGGCGTCGAGCAGCGGCGTGATGACCTGAAGGAATAGCGCGCTGTGACATCGCACCTCGACCGGTACCCCGAGGGCGTCGATCGTCCAGCGGGCGATCGGCGGGGACGATGGGAGCTGTCGCGCCGATCCAGGCGTCGGGTCGATCGCTGGAGGGAGGTCGTCGTCGAGTTCGTCGAGAAGCGCTTCCAGCGCAATGAGGTCGGCGTCGACCTGCGCCGGATCGGCTCCCAGGAGCTCGGTGAGCTCGGCGGCGGCGTCGGCGTGGTCGGCGAAGTGGTCGCGGTGGTGGAGCACGAAGGCGCCGACGGTATCGACGCGGGCCAGCATGCCGGAGCGCTGGCCGAACACGACGGTCGTGCCGAGCACATCGGCGACCACGGTCGATGCGGGGAGATCTGGCCAGGTCATCGCTGCACGAGGCCGGCGCGCTCGAGGTCGGCGGTGAAGGCGGCGACGTCGGTCGCGATCGCCGTCCGGTCGCCGTCGAACTCGGGGGTGAGCTCGTCGACGAGCTCGTCCACCGTCCGAGGATGCTCGAGGAGGAGCCAGATCGCGTCGCCCGGCGAGGACAGGAGCACGGGCTCCGGCGCCTCGGCGGCCATCACGACCACACCGTCGACGCACCGGCGCCAGCGGGCATGCGGATGGCGGACGAGGCGGTCGCCCGTCACCGTGCCGAGGTGCCGATCGGGACCCGCTGCTCGGCTGGTCGCGGCCGGTCTCGCGGCAGCACGAGGGGGAGCGCAAGGAGCAGGAGGACGAACGGCCAGACCTGGACGCGCTGGCGGACGAGCGCGCCGAGGTTGGAGAACGACGACCAGGCGAACGCGAACACCCCGATGTACACGACGCTCAGGATCAGGTACGGCCGTCGGAACATCAGCGTCGGCAGGTTCTTCAGTCGCCGCCACGACAGCACGGTGATGATCAACACCAACGTCGTCTCGGCGGCGGCGACGGCGGCGCCGGCCGACGTGGCGTCGAAGATCGTCGGCCGGAACAGCACGGAGAACACCGCCTGCGGGTACTCGAGCGGTGAGTTCGGCGTCTGCCGGGAGATCTGCGACCCACCCTCAGCCGTTCCCGACTCGGCCCGATCCAGCAGATCCCCGACGGCTTCGACGCCGGTGGCGTCGTTGTTCACCGGCAGCAGGCGGTCCACGGCTTCGCCCAGCGCGAACGCCGCAACGATGGCCAGGCCGATCACGATCAGCAGGCGCCCGAGTGGCCCGAAGGACGGCTGGCCGGTCCGCGGCCGCCGGCGGAAGACCAGCGCAACCGCGAGCGCCAGGAGCATGACGAAGGCGACGTGCGGCCGGATCCAGTAGGCCAGACCGATCCCGGCTGCCAGTGGGAGCACCGCCACGGTGCGGCGGGCGAGCAGGCGGGCGGACCCGTAGGCGCCGAGTCCCAGCGCGAACAGCATCACCGCCTCCTTGCCGATCGAGGAGGGCCAGAAGATCAGCGTCGGCATGAAGTAGAGGAAGAGCGCGTAGCGACGTTCGTCCAGCTCGGGCACTCCAATGCGGGCGGCGCGGTGGAACAGGATCAACCCGCAGAAGCCGACGAAGGAGAAGACGAGGAACCCACCGAGCCGGCTCGGCCCCATGATCGAGTAGATCAGCCCCGTCAGGTCGTCGATGAACTGCGTCTCCTGTCGGAACGAGACGATGTCCAGGACCTTGAGGTCGCCGTTGTGGAAGGCGTTGGCGATCTCCGCGCCGCGCTGGTCGTAGGCCGTCGAATCGCCGTAGCCGTACAGCTCGAACGTCACGAAGTAGCGGACGAACGTGGCGCCGAGCTTGGCCAGCAGGGCGACGACCATCAGCGTCGCCAGGGGCCGGGCATCGTTGCGGGTCACGAACCTGATGATCAACATGCCCGCCAAGACCAGGAGCGGGAGCAGGATGAGCACCATCCACCGGTCGTAGTCCCAGACGGCCATGGCGCGGGCGAGCACGGCGAAGTAGCCGGCGATGACGGCGAGCCCGACGACGGCGATGACGTTCGCTCGATCGACGTTGAACCGCAGGGGCGCCGTCACGGACGCCGAGCGTACCGACCTGCGCCCTCGCCGTTCGGACGCCGCCCACCGTCACGGTCAGGGGATTGGCCGGACGTCAGGCCAGGAACCTGACCAGGACGAGCGTCAGAACCTGACCAGGACGGGTGTCAGAGCGTGGCGGGATCGGCGAGGTTGGTGACGATCGCCCGCGTGAACTCGGCGGCGGGAGCGCCGTCGAAGGCCCGGTGGTCCCACGTCAGGCTGAGCGTCAACCGCGTGACCTTGCTGATGCCGCCGTCCGTCAGCACGAGGTCGTCGCGCAGCCGCCCGACGCCGAGGATGGCGACGTTCGGTGGGTTGATCACCGGGGTGAACGCGTCGACGCCGAACATCCCGAGCGCGCTCACCGAGAACGTGCCGCCCTCCAGTTCGTCGAGCGTCAGCTTCCCGGTGCGCGCCGCCTCGGCCAGCCGGCTCGTCTCGGCGGCCAGGTCCTCCAGCGACAGTTGGTCGGTGTGCCGGACCACGGGCACCACGAGCCCGCCGTCGAGGGCGACCGCCATGCCGACGTGCACGTCCGGCAGGTGGGCCACGCCGTCCGGCGTGATCTGGGCGTTGACGTGCGGGTGATCGCGCAGGGCCTTCCCCGCCGCGGCGATCACGTAGTCCGTGTACCCCGGCGCCGCGCCCTGCGCCTTGCGGGCGGCCCGGTCGGCGACCACGGCGTCGAGGTCGGCGTCCATCGTCAGCGTCAGCTGGGCCATCTCGCGCAGCGACTGGTGCATCCGCTTGGCGATCGTGCCGCGCATCCCACGCATCGGCGTGACGGTGGTGGGCGGCTGGGTCGCCGCCTGGGACGGCGGGCCCGACCCGCCGAGCAGCGAGCGCACGTGGGCGGCGACGTCCTCGCGCGTGACCCGACCGTCACTGCTGGCTGCCGGCACCGACGAGATGTCGAGACCGAGGAGATCGGCCAGGCTGCGGGCAGCGAACGTCGCCGAGGTGTGGGCGACCGTCCGGGCCGGCGTCGCCGCGCTCTCCGGTCGGATCGCCATCGTCTTCGATGGTGAGGTTGGCGCCGAACCCGAGGGGGCGGGTGCGGACGCGGCGGCGGCTTCGACGTCCTCGGAGACGACGCGGCCCCCCGGGCCGGTGCCGCGCAGCTTGGCGACGTCGACGCCCAGCTCGGCGGCGACCCGCCTGGCGTTGGGCGAGACGAACTGGCGGCCGCCGTCGAGCGGCGCCTCGGCGGCGGGCCGCGCCGGCGCGGCGGCAGCTTCGGCCTCGGGCGACGGCTCGATCGTGGTCGGTGCCGTCTCGGTCACCGTCGGCGCCGGGGCGCCCCCGTTGCCGGTGGGGGCCTCCTCGCCGGCGCCGAGCAAGACGCCGATCACCTCGCCGCAGGCGAGCGTGTCACCGACCCCGGCGCGCTGTTGCAAGCGCCCCGAGCCCGTGACGTTGACCTCGGTCTCCACCTTGTCGGTCTGGATCACCAGCACCGGGCTGCCGTCGTCGACGTCGGTGCCGTCGGGCACCAGCCACTCGATGATCGTGCCCTCCTCCATCGTGAGGCCGAGCTTGGGCATCGTGAACTCAGTGGGCATCGGACTCCTCCTCGGCGAACACGTCGAACTGCCTGGCCTCGACGGCGACCTGCAACGCCCGCTCGACGTCGATCACGCTCGGACCGTCGTGGCGCACCGTGATCGTGGCCCGGTCGCCGCGGCGCAGCACGTGGGTGCGCTCGCCGTCGAGGGCCAGCACACCGGGGCCGTCCCACACGACCGGTTGATCCATCGCCAGCGCGGCGCTGCGCAGGACGTCGACGGCGGCGAAGGTGCCGGGCAGCAACGGCAGTCGGACGGAGCGGCCGCCCGACCCGAGGTCGAGCACGGCCGCCTCGGGGGTCCAGCGACCGACCGGGTGGACACGACCGGCGATGCTCGACAGCCCGCTGCTCGCCGGCGTGGCGATGGCGGCGACGACGCTGCGGATGCCGTCTGGCTTCCAGACCGCTCGGCTGCCGACGAACGACCCGGCGACGAGGGCCACGTCGACGAGCGCCACGTCGTGCACCTCCGGGCGGTCGTCCTGCCCGGTCACGTGGACGAGGATGCGCTTGGCCCGCCGGGCGACCGCCCCCACATCGACCGCGCCCGACGCCACCAGCCCGGCGGCCGTGCCGGCCGACGTGGCGTCCCACGCCTGCGGGAAGACGTTGTTGGTCCCGGTCGACACCGGGACCAGCGGCGCCTCCGGCCATCCGACGACGACGTCCCGGTTGGTCCCGTCGCCTCCGAACACGACGACGGCCCCGGCGTCCACCTTGGCGAGGTGGGCCGCGGCGGCGACCGTGTCCAGCCGATCGCCCGACAGCGGCTCGGCGACCACCGCGGCGGTCACGCCGTGCGGCAGGTCGAGCCGATCGAGCGCCCGGTGGCCGAGGTGGTGGTGGTCGTCACTGACCAGGATCCGCCGCGCACCACCCTCGGCGGCGCCGACGACGGCCCGCCTGACGAGCCCCACCTTCGCCGCGTCCGAGACGGGGCTGGCGTTGCCGACCAGCCGCCGGATGTCCTTGCCCGCCAGGGGGTTGACGACGATGCCAACCAATGACTCGCTTCGCTCGCTGTGCCGGACAAGGCCGGCCGTGGTCGATCGCGCGCTGCGGTGGGGGCCGAACCGTCGATCCACCGTGGTCACGGCGGCGTCAAGCGCCTGGTCTGGCCAGGACGTCACGGATGCCGGCGGCGATCCGCTTGGCGTCCGGTACGTAGTCGGCCTCGAGGACCGGGCTGAACGGCACCGGCGAGAACGGCGCCCCGATGCGCGACACCGGCGCGTCGAGGTGGTCGAACGCCACCTCTTGCACCTGGGCGGCGATCTCGGCTCCGAGCCCGGCGAAGCGCACGGCCTCGTGCACCACGACGACCCGGTTCGTCTTGCGCGCCGACTCGACGATCGTGTCGAGATCGAGCGGCTGCAGCGTGCGGGGGTCGATCACTTCGACCGAGATGCCCTCACCTTCCAGCTTCTCCGCCGCGGCGACGGCCTCGTTGGCCATCCGCCCGTAGGCGACGACGGTGACATCGGAGCCCGGGCGAGCGATCGCCGCCTTGCCGAGCGGGATCACGTAACGCTCCTCCGGCACGTGGCCGGTCATGCCGAGCAGGCGCTTGTGCTTGACCATCACGGTCGGGTTGTCCTCCATGATGCACGAGCGCAGCAGGCCCTTCATGTCGTATGGGTTGGAGGGATACACGACCTTCAGGCCCGGGATGTGGCAGAGGATCGCCTCGAGGCTCTGGCTGTGCTGCGCGGCGGCCGACAGGCCGGCACCGCCGGTCATCGTGATCGTCAGCGGCAGTGTGGCGGTGCCGCCGAACATGTACTTCAGCTTGGCCGCCTGATTGACGATCTGGTCCAGCGCCACGCACATGAAGTCCATGAACATCAGGTCGACGATCGGTCGCAATCCGGTGACGGCGGCCCCGATGCCGAGCCCGATGATCGCCTGCTCGCTGATCGGCGTGTCGACGACGCGCTCCTTGCCGAACTTCTTCTGCAGCCCGCCGAACGTGCCGAACACGCCGCCGAAGGCGCCGACGTCCTCGCCGGCCACGAACACGTCGGGGTCGTCCTCCATGGCCTGCTTGACGGCCTCGTTGAACGCCATCACGTAGGCCAACGACCGCTCCGTCTGCTCCTCGGCGGCCGCCGGTTCGGTCGACGCCGGCACGGTGTCGGCCGTCTCGACCCGGGCGTCGTTGTCCTCGGCCACGCCCGGGGCGTCGTCGGTGGCCGGGCTCTTCGTGTCCGTCATGACGTTGCTCCGTTCCCGGCGAAGCTCGAGGTGAGGGTGTAGACGTCGGCGAGGATCTGGTCCGTCGTCGGCACGGGGCTCTCCTCGGCGAACTCGATGGCGGCGTCGATGTCGGCGCGCAGCTCGGCCCAGATCGTCTCGAACTCGTCGGCCGTCGCCACCTCGGCGTCGATCAACCGCTGCTCGAACGAGAAGATCGGATCACGCTCCTTCCACTGCGCAACCTCGTCGTCGGTGCGGTACTTGAGCCCGAGGTTCTGCACGCCGTGGTGGTTGTAGAACCGGTACGTCTTGCACTCGATGAGCGACGGTCCGCCTCCCTGGCGGGCCCTGGCGACGGCCTCGACCGCCGCCTCGTGGACGGCGACCACGTCCATGCCGTCGACGATGACGCCCGGCATGCCGTAGCCGGCGGCCCGGTCGACGATGTCGGTGATCGCCATCGTGTCGTCGCGCCGGGTGAACTCGCTGTACTCGTTGTTCTCGCAGACGAAGACCGCTGGCAGGTGCAGCGCGCACGCCATGTTGGCGGCCTCGTGGAAGGCGCCGATGTTGGTCGCGCCGTCACCGAAGAACGGCACGGCGACGTGATCGGACTTGCGGTACTTGTTGGCGAACGCCGCGCCGACGGCGATCGGGGAGCCGGCACCGACGATCCCGTTGGCCCCGAGCATCCCGAGCTCGAGGTCGCAGATGTGCATCGACCCGCCCTTGCCCTTGTTGTAGCCGGTCGACTTGGCCATCAGCTCGGCCATCATCCGCTTGAAGTCACCGCCCTTGGCGACCAGGTGGCCGTGGCCGCGGTGGGTCGAGGTGATCTGGTCGTCGTCGGTCAACGCCGCGCACACGCCGGCGGCGACGGCCTCCTCGCCGACGTAGAGGTGGAGGAAGCCCGGCAGCTTCGCCGCTTCGGCCAGGCGCCCGGCGGCCTCCTCGAACAGGCGGATGCGGACCATCCGCCGGTGCATGTCGAACAGCACCTCCTTCGACAGGTCCATCGTCGCCAGCTCCATGGTGTCTCCTTGCGTGATCAGCGTTCGTCGCCGCGCGCCCAGCGCAGGGATCGTCGCAGCAGCTCGTGGTACGCCGGCTGCTCCCACGAGCAGCGTTCGACGCGTGGGTAGTAGTCCATCAGCGGGACCATGTCGTAGTGACCTCGGCAGTGCCCAAGAGTGTTGTACAGCACGGCGCCCGCCCCCAACGGCCGCAGGTACATGACGAGGTGCTCGGGCTCCACCGTGGTCCAGTCGGACTCGGCGAACCCGGTCGCCTCGCCGCTCCACGTGGTGTGCAGCAGCGGGGTCAGCGCCTTCCGGTCGGCGTACTCCGACAGGTACAGCTCGTCGTCGGTCTCGAACGGTTCGACACCGGCCACCAGCCAGTGGTCCGGTGCCGACACCTCGACGCGGTACGGCTGGATCGGCGGGTGGGCGACGAACTGGCTGCCGAGGGTGTCGGCCCAGTGCGGGAAGACCCGCGGTGCCTCGACCCCGTTCGGACGCGGGAGGTCGAGCGCGGCGTTCGTGCCGTGCAACGCCACCCACCGACCGCCGTCCTCGACCCACTGCCGGATGCGCTGCTGCGCGGCCTCGGACGGCCGGACGTCGCAGGTGTAGCTGACGAGGATCGAGCCAGCGGCGATCGCCTCGGCGTCCTCGTAGTCCGGTTGGACCCGGACCCGCAGCTCCTCGTGCTCGGCGAGCAGGTCGAGCAACTGCCGGCGGGCGAAGTCGATGTCGTGGTACTTCCCGCCGGCCACCAGCGTGACGTCGACGCGACGACCGGGCGCCTCGCTCAGAAATCCACCCGCTTCAAGAAGCCGCCGTCGACGGTCAGGTTGACGCCGTTGATGTGCTTGGCCCGCTCGCTGGCCAGGAACGTCACCGCGTCGGCCACGTCCTGCGCCTGACCCAGGTCGCCGCCGGGATGGCCCTTCTGGGTGGCCGCGAAGAAGTCGGCCATGTTCTGCTTGATCATGTCCCAGTCACCGCCCTCGATGAAGATCGGGCCCGGCGACACCACGTTGCACCGCACGCCCTGGGCGCCGAGCACCTGGGCCTGGCCGAGCGTCCAGTTCGTGACGGCCGACTTGAGCGCGCTGTAGCTCCCGGACCCGGAGGCGAAGTGCTCCGCCGTCGCCGTGGTGCCGATGGAGATCACGGATCCGCCGCCGTCGGCCAGCGCCTCCTTGGCTGCGTCGACGCCGTTGACGAGCGACATCAGGTCGATGTTGAAGTTGTTGATCCAGCCCTCGATCTTGCGCGCCGGCTTGCCCGACGTGTTGTGGACGTAGATGTCGATGCCGCCGAGCTTCGACGCCGAGTCGGCGACCCACGCCTTGACGGCTTCGCCGTCGGAGGCGTCCAGCGCCGTGCCGAACGCTTGCCCCGACGCCGACAGCTCGCTCACGGCCTTGTCGACGTCCTCGGCCGTGCGGGCGCAGATCGACACCGCCGCACCCTCGGCCAGCAACGACTCGGCGATCGCCCGCCCGAGTCCCTTCGTGGCGCCGGTGACCAGCGCTCGCTTGCCCTGCAGTCCGAGATCCATCTCGAAGCCCCTTTGCTTGTGTGGTGTGATCCGCGAGCGAGAACGATCTGGCGTCAGAAATGACAGCGGATCGTTCTTACTCGCGGAATTGGTCGGTGGTGGTCAGCGGGGGACGTCCTTCCAGGCGACGTCCTTGTCGACCCGTGGTTCCGGCGGCAGCCCGAGCACGCGCTCGCCGACGATGTTGCGCTGCACCTCGTCGGAGCCACCGGCGATGCGGTAGCCGGGCGCCCCGAGCACCTGGGCGCCCCACTCGTACGTGCCCCACTGCGCGGTGTCGGCCACCAGCGCGGCGCCGAGGACGGAGGACACGACGTGCGACATGAGGGTCATGCCCTCGGTCCACAGCAGCTTGCCGAGCGATCCCTCCGGACCGGCCGGTTGACCGGCTCGGCGGACGTCGGCGGCTCGGCGGTTCGTGAACTGCTCGACCCGCCCGTGCGTGTAGACCCGCATCAGCTGCTGGCGCATCACGGGATCGGTGGTGACACCCATTGCCCGGGCCGTGCCGAGCAACTGGCGCCACGAACCACCCACCCGGCCGCCACCACCGCCGCTGTCGGAGTGGTCACGCTCGAAGCCGAGCGTCGTGAGGGCGACCTTCCACCCGTCGCCGATGCCCCCGAGCCGGTACGAGTCGGCCACACGGGCGCCGTCGAAGAAGACCTCGTTGAACGACGAACCGCCACTCATCTGCTTGATCGGGCGGACCTCGACGCCCGGGAGGTCCATCGGGATGACGAACGCCGTGAGGCCCCGGTGCTTCGGCACGTTCGGGTCCGAGCGGGCGATCAGGAGCCCCCATTCGGCGAACTGGGCGCCCGAGCTCCAGACCTTCTGACCGTTGACCACCCACTCGTCGCCGTCGCGCTCGGCGCGGCACGCGAGCGTGGCGAGGTCCGACCCGGCGCCGGGCTCGGAGAACAGCTGACAGCACAGCTCGCGAGCGGCGAGGAATCGGGGCACCAGCTCGGCCTGCTGCTCGGGGGTGCCGATGGCGCGGATGGTCGGCGCCACCAGGCCGGTCGTGACCCCGTGGGTCTCGTGGCCGGTGGGCAGGACGTACCCGCTCTGCAGCCGTCCGAACGCCCGGGCGTACGACGACGGCAGGCCCAGCCCACCGAGCTCGGTCGGCCAGCTGATGGCGTGGTAGCCGCGATCGGCCTTGGCCTGCGTCCACGCCTTGGCCCGGTCGAGCAGGTCGCGCTCGTCCTCGAACGACAGCGCGTGGAACACCGAGACGTCGAAATCGCCCTTCCCCCACACCAGCTCGTCCTCGCCCGCCCCCCGCTTCTCGGCGTGCTCGTCGAGCCACTCGCCGGCCTCGGCGAGGAACTGGTCGAGCGGCGGCGGGTCGGCCATGACCCCCGACGATAATTGACCGTCCGGTAGATTTCCGCACTCGGGGTGCCGTCGTGGGCCATACTGGCCCGATGAAGAGGGCGGTCGCGCGGCGGCCGGCGGCGCGCCGGCTCGGTCGGCCGCCCGCGTCCGACAGCAACGCGACGCGTGAGCGCATCCTCAGCACGGCGCGGACCACGTTCTCCGAGCTCGGCTACGCCTCGACGACGAACAAGCACCTGGCCGCCGCCGCCGACGTCACGACCGGCGCGATCTACCACTACTTCGAGTCCAAGCTCGACCTCTACCGGGCCGTGTACGACACGTCCCAGGCGGTGGTCTACGACCGCTTCGAGGCCGCTGTCGACGGTGCCGAGACGTTCGTCTCCGGGTTGGAGATCATCCTCGACCTCGCCCACGAGATGAACAACACGGATCCCAGCCTGGCCAGGTTCCTCGGCGCCGTGCGCATCGACGCCAGGCGCAACCCCGAGCTGCGCGAGATCTTCCGCACCGGCTACGTGCGGCGCGAGTCGTTCTTCGAGTCGCTCGTGGACCTCGGCATCACGACGGGCGAGATCGACGTCGACGACCGGGCGCGCGTCGTCGTGCTGATCCGAGTGATGATGATCGGCCTCGTCGATGCGGTGTCCGACGATCAGGGGGTCCACCGCACGGCCATCGAGGGCATCAAACGCCTCGTCGAGGGCAAGCTCGTTCGTTCTTGAGCCTCAGTCCGGCGCCCGTTGCGCCGGGTCTTCGTCGGCGAGGTGGTGGGCATCCGTCCGCTCGGTCCGTCCCTGCCGGCGGCCGGTGCCGCGAGGCAGGACGAAGAAGGCCACGAACAGCGTCACCAGGCACAGCACCAAGCCCGTTGCGAGCGCGATGCGGATCCCCTGGACGAAGGCGTCGTCGGCGGCATCGACGAGCTCGGGTACCGACGCGACGTTCGACGGCAACGGCTTGCCGGGCCCGATGATCGATGTCACGGCCCGAGGGTTGGCGTCGGCGACCACGGCGTCGACCGCCGGCCCGACGTCGGCCGCCGGCAGATAGGGCTCGAACCGTCCCGGCAGCGTGCCTGCCACGACGGCGGCCAGGACGGTCCCCATCACGGCGAACCCGGCCGTCGACCCGAGCGCCCGCTGCGCGCTGAGGATGCCGGACGCCATGCCGGCGCGAGCGGCCGGCACCGACTCCATGGCCACGTTGGTCGCCGTGGGCAACGCGAACGCGGCGGCCGACCCGAGGAGCACGAGCCCGACGCACACGGCGGGCAGCGAGGACCCGACGCCGGCGATGATGACGGCCAACCCGGCCACGGCGGCGGCGAGTCCGCCGAGCGTCGGCACGCGCCCGCCGATCCGCCCGGCGAGGTTCCCGGCGATGGGCGAGAAGATGATCAGCGGCACCGTCTGGGCGAGCAGGACGAGGCCAGCGCCCTCGGCGCTGTAGCCCTCCACGTTCTGCAGGTACTGGGTGAGCACGAGCAACAGCCCGTAGACGGCGAAGAGCACGACGAAGACGGTCACGATGGCGACCGAGTAGACGTGGTCGTGGAAGAGGCGCACGTCCATCATCGGGGTGGTGGTGCGCAGCTCGACGAGCACGAACGTCGTCCCCAGCACGGCCGCCGCCACCAGCAGTCCGATGATGAGCGGCGACAACCAGCCGTCGTGCGGGCCCTCGATCAGGGCATACGTCAGGGCGCCGACGGCGGCGATGAACAGGATCTCGCCGCGCCCGTCGAAGCCGGTGGCTCCTTCGTCGCGCGATTCGTCGACGAACGCCCGCACGAGCACGATCGAGACGGCGCCGATCCCCAGGTTGACGAAGAAGATGCTGCGCCAACCGATCGTCTCGGTCAGCACGCCGCCGAGCGTCGGCCCGATGGCCAGGCCCACGCCGGCCACGCCGGTCCACAGGCCGATGGCGCCGGCCTTCTGCTTGGCGTCCGGGAACGCCGCGCTGACGAGCGCCAACGACGCGACGTTGACGATGGCCGCACCGACCCCTTGGGCGCCGCGGCCGATGTTGAGCACGACCAGGCTGGGCGCCAGCCCGCAGAGAGCGGACGCCCCGGCGAACAGCGCCGTGCCGAAGAGCAGCGCTCGGCGCCGGCCGAAGCGGTCGGCGAACGTCGCCGAGGACATGATGAACATGCCCATCGTCAGGCTGTACGCAGCGACGACCCACTGCAGGCCTTCTTCGCCGGCGTCGAACTCGGCCTGGATGTCCGGCAGCGCGACGTTCACGATCGTGGCGTCGAGGAAGATCATGAACAGCCCGAGACTGGTGGCCAGCAGCGTGAGGCGTTGTCGCGATGTGTAGCGCTGGCGGGGCTCGCTCGTCGACGTCATGGTGCTCCGATCGTCGTCAGGCGGTCGGCGATCTCGGCCCACAGGTCGCGGTAGGCGGCGTTCGCCACGCCGCGCGGGGCGAACGCCGACAGCGGTGCCCGCTCGACCCCCATGCGCTCGACCGAGGCCGAGCTGGGGACGGTGGCGCGGAGCAACGCCGGCCACGAGCTGGTCAGCGCAGCGGCGACGTCACGGTGCATCCGGCGGCGCCGATCGACCATCGTCAGGAACGGCAGGACGGCGGGAGCGCCGGGCCAGGCGCGTAGGAAGTCATCGAGCTGCTCGAGCGTGCGCGCCGACAGCGTGGAGGGGACGGTCGGGACGAGCAGCGCATCGGCGGCGCCGAACACGCTCTCCGAACCGAGGGTGATGCCGGGTGGGCAGTCGAGGATGGCGACGTCGTAGCGATCGGTGACGGGGTCGAGCAGTTCGCCCAGCCGGGCCCGACCAGACCCGGCCGCGTGCGGCGTGACGTCGAGCAGGACATCGAGGTGACGCAGCGAGAAGTCCGCCGGCAGCAGGTGCACGCCAGGGACGTCGCTCGCCCGGACGTGCGGCTCGAGCTCACCGTGCGGGCCGATCAGCCCGCGGGCGCCGCCCCTGACCTTGGGCTTGACGCGCAGGAAGAATGTCGCCGCGCCCTGCGGGTCGAGGTCCCAGACCAGGACCCGCCAGCCGGCCCGGGCGGCGTGGTCGGCGAGGTTGACCGCCGAGGTGGTCTTCCCCACCCCACCCTTGATGCTGTACGTGGCGAGCACCCTCATCGCGGCCGCAACCGTTTCGACCCGAGCAGGTCGCGCAGGGCCTGGCGTGTCGGCTTGCTGTCGAAGTCGGCGAACCGGACGACGAACTCGGCGCGGGTGGCGGCCCGCCGCTGGTCGAGCTGCTCGACCAGCTGGCCGGCGGCGAGCACGGTTTCGACCGGCAGTCGGCCGGCGAGCTCGGCGGCGAGCGCCCGCAGGTGGTGGCCGTGGACGTCGGCGTCCTGGTGGGTGCCGAGGTTGTCCTGGAGCGCCTTCAGCCGGCCGACGAAGGCCTTGCGAGCGGGGGTGGCCCAGAGCGCGCCGAAGCACTCGAGCAGGTAGCGCAGGCGCTTGGCGTCCTTGCGCAGCTCGTGCACCGCGTCGGCCGGGCTCGTCGGCCCGATGGCCCGCCCGCCCTCGACGAGTCGGCGGTGGGCCCGGCGGACTTGCTCACCCACGACCTCCGCGACGGGTGCCTGGCCGTCGGGCGCGGGAACGCCGGCGGGCATCGTCAACGTCCGTCGCCACCACGTCACGAACTCGACGGTGCGATCACTCCTGAGGTCGGCGGCGAGACGGTCGTGGGCGCCCACGCGTTGGTCGTCGAGGTGCAGCCGGATCGGCTCGAGCTGGCGCCGGGCGTCCGGCGACAGCAGGCGCACGTATTCGTTCCACTCCAGCTGGTACACGTCGAGGTCCCGTGGCGGGCCGGTGACCGCTCCCAGCCAGGCCAGCTCGGCACGCCCGCGGGTCACGTCGTCGATCGGGAGCACCCGGCGGGCGTGGGCCAGCACGGAGCGGCTGCGTCGCACGGCGACGCGCAGCTCGTGGAGGAACTCGGCGTCGAGGTCGTCGATCGTGCCGGGACGGTTGATCTCGACGGCATCGAGGAGGTGGACCAGCACGGCGCGGACCGCATCGGCGGCGGGTTCCCGGCCGTCCAGCGGGATCGTCGGTGACGCCGTCGCCCGGCCCGGCGCAACGAGCGGTCCGCCGAGATCGAACGCGTCACCGTCGGCCTCGGCGAGGCCGTTGGCACGCAGGACATCGACGAGCCGGGTGCCGGCACCGTCGTACCCGACGAGGTCGCTGACCTCCACCACCGTGGGCCAGGTGTCGTCGCCCACCCGCAGGCCGTCGTAGATCGTCGCCGCGGCGACCGTCTTGTCCTGGCGGTTGCGGCGCACGACGCTCCGACCGCGGCCGGACACCGCCCGCTGGGGGAGCAGCGCCCGCCCGTCGGTCGCCGCGCTGAGGCGATCGCGGAACGGACCCGCCGGGAGGTCGGTGGCGGAGCGTGGTGGTCGCGGCGCGGCCAGCCGGGCCGGGGTCGAGTGGGTGTCGGACAGGACGAGCACGGGCCCGTCGGGCGTCGTTCGGTGCTCGAGGCGCAGCCCGGCGTCGTCGAGCCGTCCGTCGAAGGTGTCGAGCAGCAGGCGATCGGCACGGCGGGGAGCGCCGACGTCGAAGCCGCTCTCGACCAGCGCGGCGGCCAGGCGCTCGACGGCTCCCTCGCCGCCGGTGAACGTCGACGTTCGGCTCGGCACGGTCCGCCGACGCTAGTAGGCCGCCGCTACACGAGCGTCCAACCTCCGTCCACGGTCAGGGTGTGGCCGGTGACGTAGGTGGCGGCGGGGGAGGCGAGGTAGAGGACGGCGTGGGCGATCTCCTCTGGGCGACCGGGGCGGCCGAGGGGGATGTTGGCGCTGCGTTGCCGCATCATCGGGCCCATCAGGCCGGTGGTCGACGAGTCGGCGGGCCACAGCGGCGGCAGCTCACCGGAGCGGATCTTGTGCAGGGTCGGCACCGGCACGTTGCCCGGCGCAATGCCGTTGACCCGGATGCCGTGCGGAGCCAGGTCCACGGCCAGCGACCTGGTCAGGTGGATGACGGCCGCCTTCGCCGAGTCGTACCCCGTGCCGAGGCAGGGCAGGAACCCGTCGACCGAGGCGATGTTGACGATCGAGCCGCCGCGCCCGCCGGCGACCATCGCCGCCGCCGCCGGCTTCGAGCAGTTGAACACACCGGCCAGGTTGACGTCGATCGATCGGCGCCACGATTCGTGGGTCTGGTCGAGGATGCTGCCGGCCTCGAGGTACGTGCCGGCGTTGTTGACCAGCAGGTCGAGGTCGGGACGCGCCGCCACGGCGGCATCCGCGCTCGCCGGGTCGGTGACGTCGAGCTCGACCGCCGAGCCGCCGATCTCGTCGGCCACCCGCCGCGCGCCGTCGAGGTCGATGTCACCGATGGTCACCGTCGCTCCCGCTGCGGCGAGCACGACGGCGATCGCCTCGCCGATCCCGGTGGCGCCCCCGGTGACGAGGGCGTGCCGACCGTCGAGCGAGAGGAGTTGACCGATCTCCGGCTGCATCGCCGGCACGGTAGACGGGGACGTCAGCGCACGACGTCTCGGCGAGGGATGAGCACCGAACCGACGATGGCGAGGATGCCACCGATCCCGGTGAACCACCATCCCAAGCCGACCACCTCGAACGCCCCGTCGTCGAGGTCGAAGTCCGAGATGAGTCGGGTCAAGCTGATGAAGAAGAGCACGGCCGTCACCAGCGCGAGGACGCCGCCGATGATGCCGAGCACGCGGGCGGCGGGGATGAACGTCCCGACCACGACGAGGACGGCCGCGGCGAGCACCAGGAACAGCAGCGACGGCTGGCTGTCGGCGGGGATCGGGTCCCACAGGAACTGGATCGACACGTCGTTGCCGTTGGCCGTGGTGAAGCTGCCGCTGCTGCGGACCCAGTTCAGGAACGCGCCGAGGGCGACGGCCAGCGCACCGAGCAACGCCAGCAGCGAACCGACCCCGTAGGTCGGCCGGGAGGCGACGACCTGCTGTCGCCCGACATCTCCATCGTCGTAGCGCCGCTCGGCAGCCTCCGCTCGATGCTCCGCAGCCATCGCACGGTTCTCGGCAGCGGCGATGCGGTCGTCGGCCGCTGAACCCGCCGGCGGGTCGAACGCTCCCTCATCACGATGGTCCGTCATGTCGCACCTCCAGCATCGGGGACCAGCCTGTTCCCAGCGGTGGTCCGGCTCACACCTGCACCACGACGCGACGGTACTGTCCGGCGAGCATGCAGCTGGAGACCCTCGCCGTCACCGTCGACGGCTCACGTGGTGACCTCGTGCTCGACCGGCCGGACCAGCTCAACCCGTTGTCGTCGCAGACGCTCGGCGAGATCGAGCAAGCGGCACGGTGGCTCGACGGCCACGACGACCTGAAGGTCGTCGTGGTGTCCGGCCGTGGGAGGGCGTTCTCCGCCGGCGCCGATGTCTCGGCGTTCGGCACGGCGACCAACGATCGTCATCCGCGCGACGACGCCGACGCCGGCTGGCGGATGGCAAGGGCGATGGACGAGCTGCGCGCCGTCACGATCGCCAAGGTGCGCGGCTGGTGCGTCGGCGGCGGCGTGGTCCTGGCCGCGGTGTGCGACCTGCGCCTCGCCGCCGAAACGGCGCGCTTCCGCATCCCGGAGGTCGAGCTGGGGATCCCGCTGGCGTGGGGCGGCATCCCCCGCCTGGTGCGTGAGATCGGGCCGGCGCTGACGAAGGAGCTGGTGATGACGTGTCGTGACTTCGGGCCCGACGAGGCGCGGGCGGCCGGGTTCCTGAACCGTGTCGTCGCGGAGGCCGACCTCGACGGCGCCGTGGACGAGCTGGTGGCCACCCTCGTGCGGATGCCCAAGCTGGCGCTGCTGGCGACGAAGGCCCACACCAACGCCGTCACCGAGTCGATGGTCGGCACGGGGCGCAGCTGGTCCGACGCCGACGGTCTGCTGGCCGGCCTGCGCGACCCCGAGGGCCGGGAGTCCGGCCAGCGCTACCTGGCTCGAGTGCGCGGCGGGAGGAGCTGACATGGATCGACGAGAGCGCGTGGCCCGTGACGTCTTCGCCGCGTGGAGCAGCGGCGACCCTGACGCGCCCGAGCCGCTCTTCACGCCCGATGCCGTCCTCAGCGATGCAGCCAGTGGCCGGTTCGAGGGGTGGCCGGCGATCCGCGCATTCTTCGCCAGGGGCCTGGACCGCTGGGACGACCTGCTGCTCGAGCCGGACGAGTTCTGGTCCAACGACGACGGCTTGGCCCTGCACTACGTCATGAGTGCCACGGTGCGCACGCCGGAGCCGTTCGGGCCGGACGTCGTCGGGCGCAAGTGGCACGTCGAGGTGATGAGCTACCTGCGCTTCGACGGTGACCGGGTGCGGTACGAGGTCGACGTCCACGATCGCGGCGGGCGGGAGCGTTCGCTGGGACTGGCCGATTGGGTCGGCGCTCCGCCGCAGACCGACCCGCACCACGTCCGCTAGGTTCCGCGGCCCATGGGGATCTTGGACGGTCGTGTTGCGTGCATCACCGGCGGGACGCGGGGCATCGGTCGCGCGATCGCCGAGTCGTTCCTCGCCGAGGGCGCCAGCGTCGTGATCAACGGCCGGGACGAAGCCAAGGCGCAGGGGACGATCGACGAGCTCGGCGCCGGTGACCGGGTGCACTTCATCGCCGGCGACGTCCGCCGGCGCGAGGACTGCGAGGCCATCGTCGACGGGACCGTCGAGCGGTTCGGTCGGATCGACATCGCCGTGCCCAACGCCGGGGGGAGCAGCGACTTCGCGCCGGTGGCCGAGCTCACGGACGAGGCGATGGACAACGCCATGAAGTGGATCTTCTGGCACACGTTCTGGGTGATGCGCCGGTCGCTGCAGCACATGATCCCCAACGAGTGGGGCCGGATCATCTCGATCGGCTCGCTGGAGGGCAAGGTGGGCAAGCCCGTCGTCAGCCCGTACGTCTCGGCCAAGCACGCCATCAACGGCCTGACGAAGTCGGCGGCGCAAGAGGTCGGCACGCTCGGCATCACGGTCAACGTGCTGTGCCCCGGGCGGCATCGAGACCGACATCATGAAGGCCGAGGGACCCGGCGCCGCCGAGGCGATGGGCATGACCTACGACGAGTTCCTGCAGTGGTACGCCAGGGAGTCGGCGGTCAAGCGGCTCAACGAGGTCGAGGACGTGGCGGCGGTGGCCTTGCTCCTGGCCTCGGACGCCGGCGGGGGCATCACCGGCTCGATGATCTCGATCGACGGCGGCACCTCCCCGTACTGATCAACGGGGCCGAACCGTCAAGACCTGAAGACATCCGGAGGCCAACATGGGCAAGCTCGACAACAAGGTCGCCTGCATCACGGGCGGGACGCGCAGCATCGGTCGGGGGATCGCTGACGCGTTCCTCGCCGAGGGGGCGAGCGTCGTCGTCAACGGCCGCGATCCGGCGAAGGGGCAGATCTGCCTCGACGAGATGGGCGCGGGGGAGCGGGCCGACTTCTTCGCCGGCGACTCGTCGACCCAGGAGTGCGTCGAGGGGCTCATCGACCACACGATCGAGCGGTACGGGAAGCTCGACATCTGCGTGCTCAACTCCGGCGGGGTGAAGGACACGGCGCCGGTGCACCTGATGACGGACGAGGAGTGGCGCCTCGAGATCGACTGGAACCTGAACCACGTCTTCTGGGGGATGCGTCGCGCGCTGCAGCACATGATCCCGCGCGAGTCCGGGCGGATCCTCGTGACGTCGTCGGTCGAGGGCAAGCTCGGCAAGCCCGGGATCTCCGGGTACGTGACCACCAAGCACGCCGTCAACGGCCTGGTGAAGTCGGCGTCGAAGGAGGTGGGCACGCTGGGCATCACGATCAACGCCATCCTCCCCGGGCTGGTCGAGACGGACATCGTGATGGCCACCGGGCCGGCGTCGGCGGTGGCGATGGGCCTCGGGACCTACGACGCCCTGCTCGACGTGTTCGCCCAGGAGTCGGCGATCAAGCGGCTGAACACGGTCGAGGAGGTCGGCGCCGTCGCCGTGCTGCTGGCCAGCGACGCGGCCCGCAACATGACGGGCTGCCTCTTCCCCGTCGACGGCGGCACGATGCCGTACTGATGGCTCGCTTCGCTCGCTCGTCGGCCTGGCGGCCTCCCTGACCGATACACGCTCACTGCGTCACGAACGCTCGGGAGCTGCCTCGAACGGGCGGGTGCACGGTCCTGGTCAGGTTTCTGGCCGGACGGGGGACCACAAACATGACCAGGACGACCGTAGGTCGGGCAGACTCAGCCGCCGTGGTGCGGGTGGCGTTGATCGGGGTCGCCGGGGCCGCTGGCGCGCTGAGCCGGTACGGGATCGGGCTGGCCATCGGCCCCCGAGCGTTCCCATGGGCGACGCTGGCCATCAACGTGGTCGGTTCACTCCTCCTCGGGATGGTGCTCGCCGCCCGCTGGTCCGAGACGGCAGCGTTGGTCATCGGGGTCGGGTTCCTCGGCGCGTTCACGACGTTCTCGACGTTCACCAACGAGACGACCGGGCTGCTGCGGGACGAGCGGGCGCTCACCGCGCTGGTGTACGTCGCCGCATCGATCGTCGTCGGCGTGGCCGCCGCCGCGGTCGGCTACGCCGCCGTCCGGTCCGCCGCCTGAGCGATCCGTCAGCGCTCCCATACCGGCCCGGGTACTGAACTAATCGGGCGGTCAATTATCCGTCGGGGAGATGTTCGCCGGGATCGCCAGCTGGGTGTCGGGGTGGGCACGGCTGCGACCCGAGGTCCCGGCGGTGATCTTCGACGACGAGCCGATCAGCTGGGCGACCTACGACGAGCAGATCGACCGCTGGGCGACGGCCCTTCGTGACCTCGGCGTCGAGCGCGGCGACCGGGTCGGGCTGTACATGCGCAACCGGCCGGAGTTCCTCTACGTCTTCTTCGCCGTCGCTCGCCTCGGCGCCATCGTCGTCCCGGTCAACCACTTCCTCAGCCCCGCGAGGTCACGTACACGCTCGGTCACAGCGGTGCCACCGTCGTCGTGACCGACGGCGAGTTCGATGACATCATCACCCAGGTGGCGCCCGACCTCGAGGTCCGCCACTGGGTGACCACGCTGGATCCGCCGGCCGCCGTCGTCGCCGCCGAGCGCCCGGCGCCGATCGCCGAGCCGATCGACCTGGACGACCCGGCCGTGATCCTGTACACGTCGGGCACGACCGGGATGCCGAAGGGGGCGATCACGACCCACGGCGGGATCCTGTTCTGCACGCTGCAGTGGGTGATCCAGGTCCGCCACGCACCCGGCGACGTCCACATCTGCCACTTCCCGCTGGCCTTCACCGGCGGCACGATGGCGGCCACCATGCCGGTCGTCCACAGCGGCGGCACGATGATCCTCGACCACGGCTTCGACCCCGGTCGCACCCTCGCCTACATCGAGCGCTACGGCATCACGTTCGTCGCCGGCGTGCCGACGATGTGGAAGGCGATGCTCGACCACCCGACGTTCGCCGCCACCGACCTCTCGTCGATCCGGCTCGGGTTCATCGGCGCGGCGCCCGTCCCGCTGCCGTTGATCGAGGCCTACCAGGCTCGTGGCGTTCCGTTCGCCCAGGCGTACGCACTGACGGAGGGCAACGGGCTGGGACTGTTCCTGCCGACCGAGGACATCGCCCGCAAGCTCGGCTCGTGCGGACTCGATCTCCTGTACTGCGAAGCGAGAGTGGTCGACGACCAGGACGTCGAGTGCCCGCCGGACCAGGTCGGCGAGCTCGTGCTGCGCGGCCCCGTTGTGTTCGCCGGGTACTGGAACGACCCCGAGGAGACGGCCAAGACCCTCGTGGACGGCTGGCTGCACACCGGTGACCTGGCCACCCGCGATGCCGATGGGTACTTCTCGATCGTCGATCGCAAGAAGGACCTCATCATCACGGGTGGGTTGAACGTCTATCCGGCCGAGGTGGAGAGCGTGCTGTACGGCGTCGAGGGCGTGCGCGAGGTGGCCGTCGTGGGCGCCCCGCACGACCACTGGGGCGAGGAGGTCGTGGCCGTCGTCGCCGGCAAGGACCTCACGGAAGCATCCGTGCTGGCCGCGGCTCGCTCGGGCCTGGCCACCTACAAGATCCCCAAGCGCGTGATCTTCGTCGACGAGCTGCCGAAGACGATGTCCGGCAAGATCCAGCGCCGCAAGGTGCTCGCCGACCTCGTGCCGGGCGAGGGTCGATCGTGAGCGGGGAGGTGCTTCGATGAGCCACCAGGGACGTGTCGCACTCGTGACCGGGGCGGCGTCAGGGATCGGTCGAGCACTGGTCGAGCTCCTCGTCGCCGACGGCGCCAAGGTGGTGGCGACCGACGTCGACCTGGACCGCTTCGGCTGGGCCGATGGAGACGACCGCATCGTCGCGCTGGCCGCCGACGTGACCGACATCGACGCCAACGCGTCGGCGGTCGCCACCGCCGTCGATCGCTTCGGTCGCCTCGATGCCGTCGCCCTCAACGCGGGCGTTCCGGCGCGCGGCGATCTCGTCGACCTGCCCATCGAGGTGTTCGACCGCACGATGGAGGTCAACGTGCGCGGCGTGCTGCTGGGCATCCGTGCCGCGGTGCCGGCGATGCGCGCCGTCGGCGGCGGGCGGATCGTTGCAACTGCATCGACCTCCGGCGTGCGCGCCGATCCCGAGATGTGGCCCTACAACACGGCCAAGGCGGCGGTCATCAACCTCGTTCGGGCGGCCGCGCTCGACTTGGCCGCTGACGCCATCACGGTCAACGCCGTCTGCCCTGGACCGACCGACACCGGCATGACCGAGGGGATCAAGCACGTCGCCCCGGATCGCTACGAGTCGTTGCGCCGGACCGTGCCCATGCAGCGATGGGGGCGGGCCGACGAGGTCGCCGCCGTGATCGCCTTCCTGTTGTCGCCGGCGGCGAGCTTCGTCACCGGCCAGTACCTCGCCGCCGACGGCGGCATCGGTGCCAGCACCGGCCAGTTCCAACCCCGCGAGCTCCCGTGAGAGGACGAGATGAGTGATGCCATGAGCGACGACCCGGAGAACTACGAGGACGTCACGGTCTACGGACTCGACGACGACGTCGAGGAGCAGTTGCTGCTCGGCCACAACGAGTGCACCTTCATCTGGTCCAACAAGGAGGGCTGGCCGGTCGGCGTGATCATGTCGTACGTCTGGCGCGACGGGAAGTTCTGGTTGACGGCGTCGAGCCAGCGGGCGCGCATCAGCGCGGTGCGGCGCGACCCGCGGGTGTCGATCGTCGTGACGTCGACCGGTTCGCCGATCCCGCGCAACAAGACCGTGACGTACAAGGGGATGTGCACGCTGCACGACGACCAGGAGACGAAGAACTGGTTCTATCCCGAGCTGGCGATGGCCCTGAACGCCAACGACCCGGCCCGGGCCAAGGCGTTCCAGTCGTTCCTGGATTCGCCGCGCCGCGTCATCCTCGAGGTCGAGCCCACCCAGCGGATCGGCTACGACGGCGCCAAGATGGGCAAGGCCACCGCCGACTGGATCGCCGCCCGCCAGTCCGACTGATCAGCATCGGAGGGTTTGCAGAGGGGCGTCCCCGCACGTAGCCCTCGGATGCAGCAGACCCTCGGATGGTCAGACGCCGTTCTTGGCCCAGGGGCCCCAGATGGCGAACGTCATCCCGCGGCTGGCCTGGATGTTGACGAACAGCGTCTCGCCATTCGGGCTGAAGGTGGCGCCGGCGAACTCGTCGCCGAAGCGCGGCGCGCCAGCGGCGGAGGTCGAGTCGGTTCAGGGCGAGGTCGCCGAGCTTGCCCGAGCTGGTCAGCGTGCGCAGGAAGTTGTCGCCGGTGGAGTCCTCGCAGAGCACCAGCGTGTTGCGACCGCGCGTCGTGACGTTGTCCGGGAAGTCGAGCGTGTCCGGGCCAGGCGACTGGTAGACCAGGTCGAGGCGCTCGGCGCGGGCCTGGTAGGCCCAGATCTGACCGAAGCCGTTGCCCCAGCCCTGCACCGTGTCGCTGAGGCCCGGCTCGGCGGGGCCGCCGCCCTGCGTCGAGGTGAAGTAGATCACGTTCCCGTCGGCGACGGCGCCCTCGAGTCGGGAGAAGCGCGCCGCACCCTGCGCGAACCCCTGAAGACCGACGTACTGCAGCGCCGTGTTGTTCGAGGTGCCGGCCGGGAACGTCGGAGCCGGATCGTCGATGTCGACCCAGCGCACGGGGTACTTGGCGCCCGCCGGCTGGGTGGCCGCAAGATCGGCGTTGGTGATGCCATCGACGGCGAGCATCTGCAGCTGGCCACCGTCGGCCAGTGCGCCGTCAGCCATCGGATCGTTCGGCGGCAGGTACCGGTAGAAGCCCGACGGGTAGCCGAAGTTGTCCTCGGTGAGGTACAGGGCTCCGCTGCGATCGTCCCAGGCTGCGGCCTCGTGGGAGAAGCGACCCGCCGACATGATCGGCTGGCGGTTGGACTGGCCGCCGGCCGGGACCTCGAAGATGAATCCGTGGCGCTTCTGGAGCGAGGCGTTCGACGCGCCCGTGAAATCGGGACCGACATCGGGCCCGTTGATCGTCTCCTCGCACGTGATCCAGCTGCCCCACGGCATGGCGCCGCCGGCGCAGTTGAACATCGTGCCGTTGAGGCTGGTGAATGCGTTGACCACGACGCCGTCGTGCATCACCTCGACGGTGGTCGTGCCGCCGCCGGCGCCGGCGTCGTACGGCGTCCCCGGTCCGAACGCGGGCGTGTTCGGCGAATTCGTGATCTCGTGGTTGCGGACGAGGATCACGTTGCCGTTGGGACCGGGGAAGGCGGCCATGCCGTCGTGGCGTCCCGGGAGCGCGGTCCCGTCCGTGAGCACGACGGGGAACTCCGTGTCGTGGAACGAGCGGTACTGGAACCCCTCCGGCAAGTGCAGCCTGACCTGGCCGTCGCGCAGGTCGGGGATCGCCCGCAGGTTGCGGAAGTCCGGCCCTCGGCGGGCCGCACCCTCGGCCAGGGCGACGAAACCCTGGAACGGTCCGGCGCCGATGGCCGCTCCGGCGGCCGCCGCTCCCAAACCCGTGCGCAGCAGCGAGCGTCGCGAAACTCGATCCATATGGTCCTCCCGGTGGTCAGCCGCCCCTCGAGGCGCGAACCTACCCCGCTGCGATCAGTACCCCTCGACGGCCGGCTCGTCGAGCGCGCTGGCGCCGATGCGGGCGGCGGCGGAGTTGCCCTTGCGGCCGACCGGTACGAGCTCCGCCGCTTTGCCCAGTCCGAACTCGGGCATGTTGCCGTAGACCGCCTCGTACTCGCCGGCCCGCACCTGGAACGTCTCGTGCCAGATGCCGACGTCACCGCTGTCGCGGATCACGCGGTTGAACCGCCGCCACGGCTCGAGGTGGGGGAGCTCCCGGTCCCGGGCGAACCGGTCGAGGTCTTCGAAGCTGCGCCAGTACTGGAGGAGGAGCGTGGTCCGACCGGGCCACGAGTGCGAGCCCAAGCACCCGAGCTCGGGGTGGTCGTCCAGCGTCTTGAGCATCTTCGGCATTGCCGTGAAGACGGGCCACCACTGGCGGACCTTCCACGGCTTGTTGAAGCGCATGCCGATCAGGAACACGACGAAATCGCCCTCGATGTCGGCCGTGTACCGGCCGGGGTGGACTGCCATCCCCGGATCGTAGGCGGGCGTCAGGCCAGGGGCAGCGGGAGCTGCAGCCACGCCGGGCGGTCCGACGGCTCCACCGCTACCACCCACTTCACCCACCACGGGCCACGCCGCCCGGGTGCGATCAGGCGCACCGGCGCGCCATGTCCCGGGCGCAGCGGACGCCCGCCGTAGCCGACGGCCAGGTACACCCGTTGCAGGTCGGCACGGTCGACGTAGCGGTCGTAACCCGTGGCCGAGCGGACGCGAACGCTGCGCCCGCTCACCTCGGGCAGCAACTCGGCGAGGGGGACGGCATCCCACGTCTGCTCGCTCCACCAGCCGCCGGTGCAGTCGAGGGTGGCGACCACCGGCTGCGCCGTCGCCCAGAGCGCGTCGATCGGCACCGGCGTGCCGTCGACCAGGAGTCGCCACCCGGCCTCCGCCGTGTCGGCGGGCGCCACGTCGTCGATCCAACTGACGGCGGGCATCGTTGCGGGATCACCGGAGCCGACCTCGTGCGACCCAGTGCCGCGGCGGTCACCACCCGACCAGCCGAGGGTGCGGGCGGCGACCTCCTGGGCGCCGTAGACCGCCATTGCGACCGCCGCTGCACCTGCAGTGCCGACGACCGCCCGGCGGTCCAGGTCGGCGCGTCGTGGCTGCACCGGCCGGGTGAGGAGGTGCCACACGAAGAACGGGATGAGCACCACGGCGACGAGGACGTGAGTCCACAGCGCCGTCCAGGCCCCGACACCGAACCACCAGCCGGTGGCATGGAGGACGCCGAGCACCGCGGTCGTGACGACGAGCCCACCGAAGATCGCCGAGGCCCACCGGGTCGAGCGCCGGCGCCGGAACCCCGTGGCGACCGACCCCCGCAACTTGGCCGGTGCGAAGACGAGCAGCATCAGTCCGGCCACCGCATGGGCGAACGTCAGCCAACGGGTCCAGCGATCGCCGACCACCCACGAGGCGGCCCCCGTGACCAGGGCGGCGACCACCAGCACCTCCAGCAGGAGGTTGACCTGGCGGGCGGTCAGCCGGCGCACCCCGCCATCCTCCCCGACCTCACCCGCCGCGTTTGTTCACCAACGGTCGGCGGGCCGACGCCCGTTGCACAAACGCGCTCAGCCGGCAGCGGCGGTGACGACCGGGGCGAACTGCTCGGGGACGTCGAGCCAGGCCCGGGGGTCGGCGACGCCGTCCCAGAAGTTGTGCTCGATGATGAAGTCGTCGAAGTGGTGGGCGGCCGCCTCGGCGGCCTCGTGGGCCAGCCGGTCCACGGGATCGCCGGGCAGCGCCTTCATCCGCGGGAACTGGGCGAAGGAGCGGTGGTGGATCGTCAACGGCGCCATGCCCGGCGGCCGCCGGGAGTTGAGGTCGTCGAGGATGGCCTTGGACCCGGCCACGGGCATGCCCGCCGGGTTCCACCCGTCGAAGAGCAGCCGGGTGCGTTCCAGCCCGGCCTCGCTCCACATGCCCGAGAGGAGCGGTGGTCGAGGCTGCTGCTGCGGCTTGGGCTGCACGATCGACGGCCGGATCGAGAAGAACGGCCCCTCGTAGCTCACTGGGTCGTCCCCCCAGCAGGCCAGCAGCGCCGGCACGAAGTCGTCCATGCGCCGGCCCCGGGTGGCGATGTCGGTGCCGCAGGCGATGTGCTCCTCGGCCGACCACCCGACGCCGAGCCCCACCGACAGCCGGCCACCCGACAGGAGGTCGATCGTCGCCAGCCGACCGGCCAGCTGACCTGGCCAGTGGTTGCCGGCGACCAGGATCGACGTGCCCAGCCGGGGGGTCGACGTCCACGTCGCCATGGCCGCCAGCAACTCAGTCGGGGCGAGGACGCTCTGGTACTGCGTCGGCACCACGGCGCCGGGTCGGCCGGCGTAGCCGCGGATCGGCTCGAGCGGCCAGAGGAAGTGATCCTGCACCCACAGGCTCGTGTAGCCGTACTGCTCGGCCCGCACGCAGAAGTCGCGCAGCACGTCGACCGTCAGCCCGGGCCCGAGCTGGGGCATGCACAACCCAACCCCCGTCACGGTTGCGCCGCCCAGTCGATGGCGTTGGCCAGCGCCCGCCGGAACGACGGGTCGGCGTAGGTGACCGGTCCGTCGCCGAACTGCAGGTACACGACGCGGCTGGCGCCGGCCTGGCGGGCCCACGCCACCAGGTCGCTGCCGGGAGGGTGCGTCCAGCCGTCGTTGGACTCCCGCTGGCCCCGGATGGCGAGGTCAGCGGAGAAGAACCGCGATGCGTCGGACGTGTCGAACGTGGTGCGCATCAGCGGGGTCACATCGCCGGTCAGCACGGGGAAGCAATAGAGCTCGTCCGTGAGCGTGAAGGACTCACCGAGACCGGCGCAGACCGGGTGCTCGGGCGCCAGCACCTCGACCGTGTGGGTCACGTCGAACACGTAGCCCGAGTCCGGGTAGTCGACGCCGCCCATCCGACCCGGCTGGTAGTGGAACCGTCCGCCGACCAGCTCCGCGTACTCCGGCCACGCCGGCCAGCCGGCCACGGCGTGGTGCAGGAACACCAGCCCGGCGCCGTCCGCGCACAGCTGGTCGATGACGGCCCGCTGGTCCGCCGACGGCTCGATCAGCTCCGCCGGTGGATCGCTGCGCGTGAACCGCAGCCCGGGCAGGTCGTAGAAGACCACGACGTCGTGACCGGCCTCTGGGGCGGTCGCGCCTGACCATCGGATGCCCGGCAGGTCGTCAAACACAGCGAAGAACGGCTCGGCCTCGAACGGGTGCCCGCCGGTGACGACGAGCACGTCGAGCTGATCGTTTACGTCCGGATCCTGGTCGTCGGTGCGACCAGGATCCGGACGTAAACGCGGGTGGTCGGTCACGCCCGGCCCACGAAGGCCCACTCGCCCATGATCTGGCGCTCGTTGGCCAGCCGCACGTCGAGCACGGCTCGCCCCGCGCGGTGCAGCTCGTCGGCGAGGTCGCCCTCGCCCGCCATCACGGCCTCCAGCGCGGCGCCGAACGCCCGGCCGGCGAGGTCGTACGTCGCACACACCTCGTCGAGGTGGCGGCTTTCGGACGCTCCCGCGGCGTGGGCGGCCGTCGTGGCCTCGACCTCGGGCGTCGACAACGGGCTGGCCTGCACGCGGGTGGCGAAGGCCATCATCGCCGCCCCCTCCTCGTGCATCCACGCCACCTCGTGGGCAGCCCGGGCGGCGCAGTTGCGCAGCACGTTCTCCATCATCTGCACGGCGATCTTGGCCGGCCCGTCGGCGACCGCCGGCTCGATCGCGTTCAACAGCTCGTCGCGACAGTCGAGCAGCAACTGCTCGGTGGTCGGTCGACTGAGCATCAGGCGGTGGCCAGTTCGGGCGCCGTGCAGGCAGACATGAAGTTGCCGTGACCGACCGTCAAGGCGTTGATCGTGTAGGTCGTCATCAAACCGCCGTTGGCGCCACGGGCCATCGCTGCGGCGCCGCCCAGCACCTGGGCGTAGACGGTCACGGCGGCCAGCGACGTGAAGTAGGCCATCGTCCCAAGGTTGACGGCGTCCTCGCTGAAGCCCGTCTGCTCCCGATATCGGGCCAGGAAGCCCTCGGGATCGGCGGCGAACAGATTCGGCCCGAGGGCTGCCGAGTACACGTTGTAGTACCCGAGGTCCTCGCGCGGGTCGCCGACGTGCGTCAGCTCCCAATCGATCAGATGGTGGGCGCCGGCGGGATCGACCACGATGTTCGAGGTCTGGAAATCGCTGTGCACCAGGCGCAGCGGCAGCGGTGGCGGGCGGTGGGCGTCGAGCCAGGCGGCGCAGTAGCGCAGGAACGGTACGGCCTCGATGTGCGAGGCGTCGGCCTGGCGGAAGCGGTCGATCAGGCCGCTGAGGTACGTCTCCCAGTCGTCCGGTCGGTCGAGCACACCGTCGACGACGCTGGTGTCGACGCTGTGCAGCGCGGCCATGGTGTCGACGAGGTCGGCGCCGTGGCGGCCGAAGTCGACCGTGCCGTCCTCGTTCGTGGGCAGCGCCGTGAGCACCGCCTGCAGCGACGGACCGTCGACGTGCTCGAGGACGATGCACTTCGTGCCGAGGTCGCGGCCGTCGGCGTCGTAGTGGCGCGGCGCCGGCATCCGCACGGCATCGCCGAGCGCGGTGAGCAGCGCCCACTCGAGGTCGCGGTCGGTCTCCATCATCGACTTGCCCGGCGGCGGGTCGCCGCGCAGCACGACGCTCTCGGTGACCCCGTCGGACCACTCGATGTCGGCGCGGGCCATCAGTCGGCTGTAGCCGCCGATGATCGGCCGGTAGGTGGTGACCGTCGCCGTCCGGCCGTCGGCGTCTCGAGCGGTGAGGTAGGCGGCGAGGCGTGCCGGCATCGCCTGTTCGTCGTGCATGCGCCCGCCGCCCGCGGCTACCAGCCGGGTTCTTCGGTCACCCGGTGGTTGGCGATCTGGGGACCGCCCACCCAACCGCACAGCTGCGGGTCGCACTCCTGGAGCTCACCACGCACCCAGCGGCCGCCGACGGTGAACACGCCCGACCGGTCGCCGTCGGTGACCCGGATGTTCCCTTCGCCGTCCTGCTCGTACAGCGCCTTGGTGAACGGGTGGACGATGCCTCTCATGACGGTTCGCTCCGCTCGGTCATGACGGGCTCGTTCCTAGCGGCTGACGGTCACGGGCACGTCGGCTGGCTCGCCGATCCACTCGCCGAGCAGCTGGTGCAACCAGCGCACCTTCGACTCCTGATACGTGCTCAGCGTGATGCCGGGCTTGAAGGACGCCTCGAGGCCGAGCTGCACGTTGGACATGTTGAACGTGTCCTGATCGAACACCTTGGCCAGCATCCCCAGTTCGGGCGCGTTGGTCCACGCTTCGTCCACGCCGAGGTGGTGGATCGGCGCTGGCGGCGGCCGCTTCCCCTTGAAGGGCGCCAGGAACAGCACCTCCATGATCGACGAGCGGTGGTCGTCACCGTTCGGGCGGAAGCGGTAGACGATGCGGTTGAACGCACCCCACGGGTGGAAGTTGGGGAACAGCGTGTAGTCCAGGCTGTCCATCATCTCGGCGTCGCTCATCCCGTCGACCCGATCGCCGACGGCCGGCCGCCACCGTTCACGACTCGCGGCCGCCGCCGACGCCCGCGCCGTCTGGCCATCCTTGAGCGTGAACGGGGGGTCCTGGTCGACGCGCACGTCGAGCATGGAGCGCAGCATCTCCTCCTCGGTCGGGTCCCAGCCGAGCAACGGGCTGGGCGTCCCGCCGGGCGTGATCACCCGGGCGAACGTGTCCCACACGTCGACCTGGCTGTTGGTGTCACCGAGGTAGGGGAGGATCTGGGGGTGCGTGGCGTTCACGTGGAAGGCCTCGCAGAACGCCTCCTGGGTGATCTTCCAGTTGGCCCTGATGACCTTCGACACGTGGGCTTCGACGTACCGGTCCTCGAGGTTCCAGACCTGGAAGTGGTCGGACAGGTCGCCGATGAAGTCCTCCAGCGGCTCGGCGCCGGGGTCGGGGTTGATGAACACGAAGCCGGCCCACGTGCCGACCTTGCACTCGGGCAGGTGGAACTCGTCGGCGTGTCCGGTCACGTGCGGGAAGTCCCACTGGGCGGGCACGTCGGCGAGGGCGCCGTCGAGGGCCCAGGCGAAACCGTGGAACGAGCAGCGGATCTCGCTGCAGTGGCCGTCGTGGTCCTTCAGCCGCCGACCGCGGTGGAGGCAGGTGTTCGGGTAGGCCTTGATCTCGCCCGTGTCCGTGCGGATCACGATGAATGACAGCTCGGCCAGCTCGTAGACGATGTGGTCGCCGGGGTTGGGGAGATGCTCCTCCCGGCAGACGAACTGCCAGACGCGCTTCCAGAGCCGCTCGACCTCCAGGCGGTGCCACTCCCGTGACGTGTACCGCTCACGCGAGACGTCCTCGTGGCCGAGGAAGCGCGGAGACTCCAGCCGCAGGACGTCGGGCACCGGGTGGGTGTCGGCCTCGAGCAGCTCCTGGTAGGTGATCCCGGGGGAACGAGGCCGCAGTTCGGTCGCCGTCATCGGCTCAGTATTGACCAGGCAGTTAGTTTCCGTCCACACGAAGCCCAAATCCGCGAGTACGAACAGATCGACGTCAGATCTGACGCCGATCGGTTCTTACTCGCGGGATGCGGCGATGATGTCGTCGAGGTCGGTGAGGGCGGCGGCGATGTCGGTGACGTGGATCGTGCGCCAGCCGAGGTCGGCGGCGGGGGCGAGGTTCTGGGCGAAGTCGTCGAGGAACACGATCTCGTCGTGCTCGACGCCGAGCGCCGCCGCCATCGCTGCGTAGATCGCCGGTTCCGGCTTGCGGGCGCCGACGGCGTACGACTCCACGACGGCGTCGAACATCGTGAGGTCGAGATCCTTCTCCAGCGTCGGGCGGAACTCGGCGAACGTGTTCGTCAGCAGCCCGGTCCGGATGCCCTCGGCGCGCAGCGCACGGATCCGGTCGAGCACCGTTCCGTTGAACGCGTAGGCGGGCACCAGCAGCACGTCGATCTCGTCACCGACCAGCTCGATGCCGGCCGTCGAGGCGTAGGTCCCGAGCCCGGCTTGGATGTCGGCGACCGCGATCTCGCCCCGCTCCGCCCGGTGCCACGGGTGGTCGCCGGTCTCCACGGGGCCGATCAGCACCTCGACCATCGCCCGTGGCTCGGCGCCGTGGCGTTCGGCGATGGTGGTGATGCCGGTGGTGATGGGCGTGATCAGGACACCGCCGAAGTCGAAGACGACAGCGCGCACCGGCCGCGTTGGTACCGAGTTGGACACGACTCCTAACTTACGGAGGCTGCGACTAGGGGGATCAGTGCTGCTGTTCGCCGACATCTTCGAAGCCTTGGCCGACGCCATCCCCGACGCGCCGGCGATCAGCCAGGGTCAGCGCGTCGTGCGCTGGGGCGAGTACGACGATCGGGCGGCCCGGCTGGCGGCGGGCTTCGCCGCCCATGGCCTCGGCCGGGACGCCAAGGTCGGGATGTTCATGTACAACTCGCCCGAGTACCTGGTCACGCAGTACGCCGCGTTCAAGGAGCGGCTGACGCCCGTGAACGTGAACTACCGGTACCTCGACGACGAGCTGGCGTACCTGCTCGACAACGCCGACTGCGCAGCGATCGTCTACCACCGCAGCCTCGGTGACCGGCTGGAGCGGATCCGTGACCGCGTCCCGCAGCTCGAGTGGTACGTGGCCGTCGACGACGGTCCGGCACCGGGCGGGGTCGAGGTCGCCGGTGCGGAGGCGTTGGCGGACGTGCTCGCCGCCAACGAGCCGGCGCCCCGCCGGGAGCGCAGCCCCGACGACGTCTACCTGCTCTACACCGGCGGCACCACCGGCATGCCGAAGGGCGTGATGTACGCCATCGGACCGTTCACCGAAGGCTTCCTCGGCTTCGTCGCCGTGGGGATGGGCCGGGCGCCGTTCCAGTCGACGGAGGAGGTGGTCGAGGCGGTGCAGGCGGCGGTCGCCGGCGGCATGCAGACGACGGCGCTACCCGCCTGCCCGCTGATGCACGGCACCGGCGTGTGGCTCGGTGCACTGCTGCCCCAGCTGTCGGGCGGTGAGGTGGCGCTGCTCGAGGGTCGGTCGTTCGACGCCCACGAGCTGTGGCGGGTCGTCGAACGGCGAGGGGTCAACACGATCGTCATGGTCGGCGACGCCTTCGGGCGGCCGATGCTGCAGGCGCTGCGCGAACGAGCCGACACGCCGTACGACGCCAGCGCGGTCAACGCCTACATCTCGACCGGCGCGATGCTCTCCACGGAGGTCAAGGAGGGGCTCCTCGAGTTCACACCGAGCGCCGTGATCATGGACGTCCTCGGGTCGACGGAGGGGGGAATGGCCCAGCGGATCGCGGTGAAGGGCGCGGTCGGCACCACCGCGTCGTTCGGCGCGATGCCGACGACGAGGGTCTTCGACCTGGACGATCGCGAGGTCGTCCCCGGGTCGGGCGAGATCGGGATCGTCGCCGTCAGCGGGCCGAACATCCCCCTCGGCTACTACAAGGACGACGAGAAGACGGCCCGCACGTTCCGCACGATCGACGGGGTGCGGTACAGCTTCCCGGGCGACATGGCGATGGTCGAGGCCGACGGGTCGATCACCTTGCTCGGCCGGGGGTCGAACTGCATCAACACGGCGGGGGAGAAGGTGTTCCCCGAGGAGGTCGAGGAGATCGTCAAGACGCACCCCGCCGTCGCCGACTGCCTCGTCTTCGGGGTCGACGACGAGCGGTTCGGTCAACGGGTGGTCGGCGTGTTCTCCGTCCTCGACGGCGAGGCCGCACCGGCGGGCGACGACGTGATCGCCCACACGAAGGCGAGGTTGTCGAGCTACAAGGTGCCCAAGCAGCTACGTGCCGTCGACTCCGTGCCGCGGGCCCCGAACGGCAAGGCCGATTACCAGACGGCCCGAGGGCTGTTCACCGCCTGACCGGTTCCGCGACAGATCGGCCGGCGCGATTGACGGTTCGGCCCGTGGCGCAGTGAGCGTGGATCGTCAGGCCGGCCTTGTCCGGCCCAGGCCGAGGAGCGGAGTCTTCGGAGCGAGCGAGGCCATCAGTAGATGCTCGGCACGAAGGTTTGGTCGGCGACGGGTGGGCGGACGTAGCCGATGTCGTCCTGGCGCGGCGGCAGCTCGATCTGAGGCGACGCGGGCTCGGTGTAGGGGATCATGCTCAGCAGGTGGTGGATGCAGTTGAGCCGCGCGCTCGGCTTGTTGTCGGCCTCGACGACCCACCACGGCGACTGCTTGGTGTCGGTGTGCCGGAACATGTCGTCCTTGGCCCGGGAGTAGTCGACCCACCGGGCCCGGGACTGCAGGTCCATCGGGCTCAGCTTCCAGTTCTTCGACGGATCCTTGATCCGGCCCTGGAACCGGCGCTCCTGCTCGTCGTCGCTGACCGAGAACCAGTACTTGACGAGCACGATCCCCGAACGGATCAGCATCTGCTCGAACTCGGGACAGGACCGGAAGAACTCGGTCAGCTCGTCGTCGGTGCAGAACCCCATCACCCGCTCGACGCCGGCCCGGTTGTACCAGGACCGGTCGAACAGCACCATCTCGCCTGCCGCCGGCAGGTGGGCGACGTAGCGCTGGAAGTACCACTGCGACCGTTCCCGCTCCGTCGGTGTTCCGAGGGCGGAGACGCGGCAGAACCGCGGGTTGAGCGGTTCGAGGATGCGCTTGATCACGCCACCCTTGCCCGCTGCGTCACGCCCCTCGAAGAGCACGACGACCCGGAGCCCCTGCGAGCGCACCGTCTCCTGCAGCTTGACCAGCTCCGCCTGTAGCCGGACGAGCTCCTTGTCCCGCTGCTTCTTGGTCGCCTGCCGCTCAGTCCGCGCGTCGCCGTTCACGTCCCCCATCATGACCGAGGTCGGCGATCAGGTCGTCGAGCGCGGCGAGTTGGCGGTCGGCCGGCCACGAGGCGGGGTCGAACATCGCTTGGAGGGCGACGCCGTCGACGGTGGCGATCAGGTGCTCGGCGACGGTCTGGGCGTCGCCGACGGCGATGCCGCACGTCTCCACCAGGTGGGCGACCCGGGTCCGGAACACCCGGTAGGCGTCGCGCTGGACGACCGCCAACTCGGCGTCACCGGCGGCCTGGGTGCAGAACGCCAGCGTGACGAGCCAGTGCTGGCGGGCTTGCGCGTCGAGGGCCAGCGCGGCGGCCAACGCAGCGCGCAGCTGCTCGGGCGGCGTGGCGTCGGAACGGCGCTCGGCGCGGCGCTGGCGCAGCGAGTGCTCGAGCGTGCGCCGCAGGACCTCGCGCTTATCGGCGAAGTAGTGGTTGACGACACCGGTCGTCCACCCGGCCTCGGCGGCGATGTCGCGCATGGTGGCCGCCTCCATGCCGCCGGTGGCGATCAGGCGGGCCGCCGCCTCGACGATCTCGGTCCGGCGGACGTCGACGTCCACGGTCCTCGGCATTGACTCGAAGGTATCACAAGTGATATGTATCAAGCGTTGTACAACGGGTAGGAGAATCGACCATGGTGCACACACCGACGCGAGGGGACGTTCCGGTCAGGCTCGGTCCGGGGGTCAAGCAGGTGCCGGACTACGGGGCGAGCACGATGCGCCGCGACGTCTACACGGACCCGGTGCGCTTCGAGCTGGAGCGCGAACGGGTGCTGGGCAAGAGCTGGATCCTCGCCGGACGTTCCGAGCAGGCCAAGGATCCCGGCGACTGGATCACGTTCGAGGGCCACGGCGAGACCGTGGTCATCACCCGTCAGCGCGACGGGTCGCTGGCCGCCTTCCACAACGTCTGCCAGCACCGCGGTCCGGCGCTCGTCGGCCCGGCCACCGGGTGCGGCGCCCGCCGGTTCACGTGCCCGTACCACGGTTGGGTGTACGACACGACCGGCAAGCTGGTCGGCGTCCCCGAGCGCGAGGACTTCAGCGAGGAACACCTGGCCGACGTCAGGGCACCGGCCGTGGCGGTCGACGAGTGGGGCGGGTGGATCTGGATCAATTTGCTCGGCCCGGACCAGGCGCCGTCGCTGAGCGACTGGATCGGGCCGGAGATCATGGCCGATCTCGGTCGGTTCAAGATGGAGGACATGGTCCTCCACGAGGTCCTCGAGTTCGACGTCCCGGTGAGCTACAAGGCGATCGTCGACGGGTTCAACGAGGTGTACCACGTCACCCAGCTGCACCACGTCGGCGCCGCGGCGAGCAAGACGTTCCGCCAGACGTCGTTCCACATCGTCGGTCAGAACTACATGTGCTTCGTGCCCCGCACGGACAAGCTCGACAAGCTGGCCGAGGACTGGGACCACCACCAGAACGCCATCTGCCACTACGTGGTGTTCCCGAACACGGTGTTCAACTGCAACCCGCCGCACATCCAGGTGTTCAACCCGATCCCGATCGACGTCGACCGCACCCGGTTCCTGTGCTGGGAGATCATCTACCAGGGCGACGAGAGCGACCCGGAGTACGCGGCGTACCTCAAGTCGACCATGGCCCAGTGGGAACATCTGAAGATCGTCGTCGGCGAGGACATCTCGATCTACGACCAGCTGGCGAGGACCAAGCGGTCATCGGGCTACACCAAGCACATCCTCTCCGCGCGGGAGTGCAAGATCGCCCACTACCACGACCAGATGGACGAGCGCATCAAGGACTGAGTTGATGGCCTCGCTCGCTCCGAAGACTCCGCTCCTCGGCCTGGGCCGGACAAGGCCGGCCTGACCAAGCGTGCTCGCTGCGGTCGGGGGCCGAAGCGCACGACTCGCCGGCGTTTGCGTCAGGCGGGGAAGCCGGCGATCGGCACGCCGTCGTCGTACACCGGGCTCTCGGCATCGACGCGCAGCTTGCGGCTGACGGCCGAAGCCAGGCCAGCGCCGTTGAGCAACTGGCGCATCGCCGCGTAGTTGGGATGGGTGAAGTGCCGCTGCAGCGCGTCGTCGTCCGTCCACAGCTCGTAGACCTGGATCAGGTCGGGGTGCACGGGGTCGGCGGCGAAGCAGTACACCAAGCACCCGTCCTCGTCGTCCCGCGTGGCCTGCTGGATGGGCACCGACTCCACGACGAGCGAGTCCCGGCGGGCCGGGTCGTTGAGGCGGAGGGCGGCTTCGACGACGATCATCGCTCGATCACCGGGCAATCATGGCGGGCATGCTGGCTGGCCTGATCACCGGAGCGTCGACCGTCGAGCTGCGCGAGTTCCCCGACCCGACACCGCACGACGACGGCGTGGTGGTCGACATCGCGTTCTGCGGCATCTGCGGCACCGACGTCCACGCCTACCAGTCGGGGCAGCCGTACAACCCGGCGATCTGCGGCCACGAGTGGTCGGGGACGGTCTCGGCCGTCGGGCGGTCCGTGTCGTCGTTGGGCGAGGGCGACCGGGTCGTCGTCGCTGCTGCGCCGTCCTGCGGTCAGTGCACGGCGTGCCGCGCCGGCCAGGCCGAGCGCTGCCAGGTGGCGTTCCTCTCGGCGATCGGGCGCGACGAGCTGGCCCCGCCGCACGGAGGGTTCGCGCCTCGCCTCGCCGTGGCGGCTTCTCGTGTCGTGCGCACCGACCCGGGACTCGACGACGAGCAGGCGGCGCAGGTCGAGCCGATGACCGTGGCCTTCCACGCCGTGCGCACCAGCAAGCTGCGCCTCGGCGACACCGCCGTCGTGCAGGGCGCCGGGCCGATCGGGCTGTCGACCCTGCAGTGGGTGCGCGCCGGTGGCGCCGGCGCGATCGTGGCCATCGAGCCCAACGCCGATCGCCGGTCGATGGCCGCTGCGCTCGGCGCCGACCACGTCGTGGCGCCCGGCGCGCCGGCGGCGGAGCTGATCCTCGAGCTGACCCACGGGCTCGGCGCCGACGTCGTCTACGAGTGCGCCGGCCGCCCGGCCGCCATCCAGGTCGCCGTCGACCTCGCCCGCCGCGGAGGAGCCGTGAGCCTGGTCGGGGTGCCCGACACCGACGCCACGATCTCGCCCATCGTGTGGCTGATCAAGGAGATCGCGTTCAACGCTTCGCTGGCCTACTTCCACGAGGAGTTCGAGCTGTCGATGGGGATGATCGCCGACGGCCGCGTCAGCGTCGAGCCGCTGCACACGTCGACCGCCCGCCTCGACGGCCTCGACGCCGCACTGGCCGACCTGGCCAGCGGCCGCACCGACCAGACCAAGGTCCTCGTCAACCCCAACTGGTAGGGTCGCATCGCCTCGGACGAGGCGCTCGGACGTCAGTACCCGAAGTGGTGCTCGGCGTCGCCGATCGCCTCGTCGATGATGTCCAGCCCCTTGGCCATCAGCTCATTCGACATCACGATCGGCGGCGTGATGCGCAGGATGTGACCGGCCGTCGCCCACGCCAGGCCGCGGCGGAACGCCGTCTGGTACACGAGGTTGCCGGCTTCGACGAACGGCTCCTTGGTCGCTCGGTCCTTGACCAGCTCGATGGCCAGCAGCGCGCCTCGGCCTCGCACCTCGCCGATGATCGGGTGCCGCTCGGCCATCGCCCGCATCCGCTCCAGCGCGAACTCGCCGAGCGCGGCGCAGTGGGTGACCAGGTCCTCCTGGCGCATCACCTCGATGACGGCGACGATCGCCGCGCACGCCATCGGGTTGCCGCCGTAGCTCGTGCTCGGGAACGACGCCGCCAGCGCCGCAGCGTGCTCGTCGCGCACGGCGATGGCGGTCACCGGGAACCCGTTGCCCATGCCCTTGCCGAGCGCCATCACGTCGGGGACGACGCCCTCCTGCTCGCTGGCGAACCAGCGGCCGGTGCGACCGAACCCGGTGGCGATCTCGTCGGCGATGAACACCCCGCCGGCCGCCCGCACCTGCTCGGCCACGGCGGCCACGTATCCGGGTCGGTAGGTCGTGGCGCCGTTGCCATTGGTCACCAGCTCCATGACCGCACCGGCCAGTTCGCCGGGCAGGTTCTGGCCGACCGATTGCCCGACGAACTCGGCGCAGCGCAGGTCGCACGATCCCTGACAGAACGCGCAGCGGTAGGCGTGTCCGCCGGGCAGCAGGTACGACCCGGCGTCGCGAGGCGCGTTCGACGACCGTGATGACGTCACGCTCGCCGCCCCGCCGGTTCGGCCGTGGTAGTCGTTGTGGAAGCTGACGAAGCCGTGGCGTCCGGTGATCGCCCGGGCCACGCGCATGGCGCCCTCGACGGCCTCCGTCCCGGCGGAGAAGAACGTGAACAGCGACATCCCCGGCGGCGTGACGTCTGCCAGCGCCTCCAGCGCCCGCACCTTGAGTGGTGTGGCGAAGTCGTGGACGTTGTCGAGCTGGCCCGCGGCGTGTCCGATCGCTTCGGCGACGCGCGGGTGGGCGTGTCCGATGTTGGTGATCACGATGCCGCTGGAGAAGTCGAGGTAGGTGTTGCCGTCGACGTCGGTCAGCGTGACGCCCCGGCCCGACTCGTAGGCGACCGGGTGCAGCTTGACCATCGCCGTGACGCTGCCGGCGGTGTGCCGCTCCATGCGGGCGTTCCACTCGACGGACCGCGGGCCGGGCGAGTCGGTGACCAGGCGCGGGACGGCATCGACGTCCGGGTTGGCCCAGGCCAGCGTGGGCGCGGTGGTGAGCGTCATCCCGCGCTTGCTCCGAGGTGTGCCGTCGCCTCGATCTCGACCAGGAAGTCGGGGTTGGCCAGGCCGACCACCGTCACCATGGTCGACGCGGGATACGGCGGCTCCATCGCCGCGGTCACCAGCGGCTGGAGGTGCGACCACGCCGCTGGGTCGCGGGTGAACACGTTGAGCTTGACGATGTCGGCCACGGCCCCGCCGGCCTCCTCGACCACGGCGACCACGGATGCCCACGCCTCGGCGACCTGGGCCGCCAACCCGTCGGCCGTCGACACCTGCCCGCTGACGTGCAGCACGCCGTCGACCAGCACGCCCTGGCTGAACCCGTAGCTCGCCGCGTCGAACACGCCGGCCGGTTGCACACCTCGCTTCACGCCCACCTCGGTCGTCTGGGTTCTCGGGCCATCGCGCCCCGAGGTTGCCCGGGGCCATCGCGCATCGACGAATCGGGCAACATCCTGATGGCTCGCTTCGCTCGCTGGGCCGGGCAAGGCCGGCCTGGGTCGATTGCTCGCTGCGCCACGGGCCGAACCGTCAAGGCATCATGCGACCGTGGCACTGCACCCGAACTGGGCCGACCTCTACGAGCGGATCGCAGCGCTCGACCCGACCGCCGACGCGATCGTGCAGGGAGACCGGCGGATCACCTGGCGAGAGTTCGACGACACCGCGGCGCGGCTGGCGGCGCGGTTCACGCAGTGGGGACTCGAGCCCGGATCGCGCGTCGCGCTGTACCTCTTCAACGGTCCGGAGTACCTCGAGCTGGCCTACGGCGCCTTCAAGGCGCGGGCGGTCCCGATCAACGTCAACTTCCGCTACCAGTCCGGCGAGGTCACGTACCTGTTGCGCGACTCGACGGCCGACGTGCTGGTCTTCCACGGCGCGCTGGCCGAGCGGGTCGCCGCCGTCGACCCCGCCGACCGGCCCGCCCACCTCGTGCAGATCGACGACGGCGGCACGCCACTGCTCGACGGCGCCGAGTGGTACCACGACGTCGTCGCGTCGATCAGCCCGATGGCGCCGATCGAGCGCAGCGGCGACGACCTGCTGATCCTCTACACCGGCGGCACGACGGGGATGCCCAAGGGCGTCGTGTGGCGCCATGGCGACCTGTTCTTCGCGCTGTCCTACCCGGCCTACGTGGCGGCCGGCATGGAGGTGCCGACGACCGTCGACGGCGTCGCCGAGGCCACGGCCGCGCTGCGCGCCGCGGGCGCCTCGCCGGTGATGATCTCGGCCCCGCCGCTGATCCACGGCACGGCGCTGTTCCTGGCGATGGCCGCGCTGTTGCGCGGTGGCACCGTGGTGCTGCTCGAGAGCCGGCGGTTCGACGCCGGCGAGCTGTGGTCGCTCGTCGAGACGCATCGGGTCACCGACATCGCCATCGTCGGCGACCCCTTCGCCCGACCCATGGTCGGCGCGCTGATCGACCGGGAGGCCTTCGGCTCGCCGGTCGACCTGTCCAGCGTGCGGGTCATCTCCAGCTCGGGCATCACCTGGGGCCACGACACCAAGGTGGCGCTGCGCCAGCGCGGGCAGATGCTGCTGCTCGACATGCTCGGTGCCAGCGAGGGTGGGCCCTTCGCCACCAGCATGACGCTCCCCGGCCAGCAACCGGTCGAGACGGCCACGTTCACGATCGCCGACCGCGGCGTCCTGCTCGACGAGAACGACGAGGAGATCCAGCCCGGCGACGCCCGCATCGGCGTGCTCGCCTACAAGGGCTCCGGGCCGCTCGGCTACTACAACGACCCGGCCAAGTCGGCGACCGTGTTCCGGGAGATCCGAGGTGAGCGCTACGTCATCCCGGGCGACTACGCCCACGTCGCCGCCGACGGCACGATCACGTTCGTCGGACGGGGCTCCGTGTGCATCAACAGCGGGGGCGAGAAGGTCTATCCGGAAGAGGTCGAGGAGGCCCTGAAGGTCCATCCGGCCGTGGTCGACTGCAACGTCGTCGGGGTGCCGGACGACCGCTACGGCGAGGCCGTGGCTGCGGTCGTCCAGTTGGCCCGGGACCACGCCGACATCAGCGACGACGAGCTGATCGGCCATGTCAAGCAGCGGCTGGCCGGGTACAAGGCACCGCGCCACATCGTGCGCGTCCCGGAGCTCGTCCGCAGCCCGACTGGCAAGAGCGACTACCGCCACGCCAAGGCGACGGCCGTCGCCGCCGTCAGCGGCGGCGATCCGGCATCAACGTGACGGGTGGGAGGTCGGCGCCGAGGTAGTCGAGGACCAGCCGCGCCACCGCCGCCGGCTGCTCCATCGGCACGGCGTGACTGGCGCCCGGCACGACGGCCAGCTCGGCCGCCGGCAGGGACTCGTACAGCGCCGCCGTGTGGCTCAGGTCGATGCAGTCGTCGTCGCCGACCAGCACGAGCGACGGTGTCTCGATCGTCCGCAGGTCCTCCGTCGTCAGGGTCGGCTCGGAGGCGAAGAGGGCGAGCGCCTTGGTCAGCACTTCGGGGAAGTGGTCGGCGCCGTCGGGTGTCCGCTCGACGTAGGCCTCGTACATCGCCTGGCCGAACGGATCGTCCTCGGCCATCTCGATCGGCCGCATGCCGTCGAAGTGGAAGTTCACGCCGATCAGCACCTGGCGCCGCACGAGCTCCGGGCGGCGACGGGACAGCAGCAGCGCCACGATGCCGCCGTCGCTCCAGCCGACGAGGTGAGCCGGGCCACCGACGACCTGCTCGAGCACGGCGATGGTCTCGTCGACCATCTCCTCGTAGTGGAACGGTGCGTCGGTGTCCGCCGTGCGCCCGTGGCCACGGCGGTCGGGCGCGACGACGCGGTACCGCTGGGCGAGCGGCGGACCGAGGTCGTCCAGCAGCTCGTCGCCGTTGCCCAGCCCACCGTGCAGCAGCACGATCGTCTCGGCGCCCGATCCGACCTCCTCGATCCAGGTCGGGTGCCCGGCGAGGTCGACGTAGTGGCCCATCAGGTCCGGCGGCCCGCTTCGTGGAGCACGGCGGTCGGTTGCTGGTGGAACCGACCGAGGCCACCCATCGTCGTCTGGCCGGCGTCGACGACGAGCGTGTGGCCGGTGACGTAGCGAGCTTCGTCGCTGGCCAGGTAGACGGCAGCGTTGGCGATGTCCTCGGGGAACCCGGCGATGCCGAGCGCCGAACCGGCGGCGATCTGCGCCGCAGCCTTGTCCGTCGCCGTGTGGTCACCGGAGATGACGGCCGAGGTCATCGCGGTGACGGTGCTCCCCGGCGAGATGGCGTTGACCCGCACGCCGCTCGACGCCAGTTCGGACGCCACGGACTTCGTCAGCCCGATCACGGCGTGCTTGCTCGCCGTGTAGCAGTGCGGTCCGAGCCCACCGAGGATGCCCGCCGTGCTCGACGTCGAGATGATCACCCCCGAGCCCTGGGGCACCATCACCCGCGCCGCGTGCTTCGTGCCGAGGAACACCCCGCGCAGCAGCACGGCGACCGTGCGATCCCACCCGTCAGCCGGCGTGTCGGCGATCGGCCCGATCACGCCGACGATGCCGGCGTTGTTGAACATCACGTCGAGCTGCCCGAACTCGGCGACGGCGTGGTCGACGGCGGCGGCGATGTCCGCTTCATCGGTGACGTCGCAGCGGATGAAACGCACGGCATCGCCGAGCTCGGCGGCCAACGCTTGTCCGGCGTCCTCCTGCAGGTCGGCGATCACGACCCGGGCGCCCTCCTCGACGAAGCGCTGCGTCGTGCCGGCACCGATGCCGCTGGCGCCGCCGGTGATCACGGCGACCTTCCCCTCCAACCGACCCGACATCGGACCTCCTGTGTGACACTCGCTGGATGGCTCGCCGGAGTGCATACCAGTTGGGTCCCGAGGACCTCGTGCTCAGCCACTTCAGCCTGGGTCGGGAGCACCCGATCGAGGACCGCCTCCGCCTCGCCGCCACCAACGGCTTCGCCGGCATCGGTCTGTGGGTCGGCCACTACCGCCAGCTCGAAGCGGCCGGTGAGGCGCCGGGTCACCTCGCCGACCTGCTCGACGAGCACGACCTCGTGCTGGCGGAGATCGAGGTCGTCCCCGGGCTGGGCCGTGACGGGCCCGGCGGCGACGCCGCCGGTGAGTTGGAGGAGACGGCCTGGCGGATGGCCGACGCGTTCGGCTGCCGGTACCTGCAGGCCATCGGACCCGCCGATGCGCCGGTGACCGACGCGGCGCGCGCCTTCGGGGCGTTGTGCGACCGGGCCGCCGACCACGGCGTGACCGTCGGCATCGAGTTCCTGCCCTTCACCGACATCGTCTCCGTGCAGGACGCTCGAGCGATCGTCGAGGAGGCCGGCCGCCCCAACGGCGGCATCTGCGTCGACATCTGGCACCACGAGCGAGGGGCCGACGACCTGGACGCCATCGCCGCGCTCCCGGCCGACCTGATCCAGTGCATCCAGGTCAACGACGGGCCCAAGTCGCCCGCCGACCCCGACTACTACACGGACTGCCTCACCAACCGTCTGGCGCCGGGCGACGGGGAGTTCGACCTCCCCGGGTTCATCCGCGCCCTGCGTGCCGCCGGTTCCACCGTCAACTGGTCGCCCGAAGTGTGCAGCAGCTGGGGATGGGCGCACCCCGACGAACACATCGCCCGCATCGCCACCGGGATGCGGGCGGCCCTCGTCGCGGCCTGAGTTCGCGGTTCGCGAGACTGGCGGCGTGGCAGACGAGGCGGCGCCGCAGCCGGCGAAACCGCCGGCGCCCACCGAGGCCCAGGTCCGTGCCGCGCCGGCGCTCTGCACGGACGGCAAGCGGGCGCTCGTCGGCATCGCCGCCTCGGTCGCCGTGCCGTTGGTGGCCGGCACGATCCTGGGCATCATCTCGCCGGAAGTCGGTGACGCGCTCGCTACCACGGTGGTGCTGTCGCTGGCCGGGTGGAACATCTTCGTCGTCGTCTACGTCATCCTGACCGTCCGCACGTTCAGCCACGTCGACGCTGCGGAGTTCGCGGTGCGGATGGCGGCGCGCGGCCAGCGGCGTGGTCGAGGCTTCGAGAAGGTGGAGCCACGCGGCGACGGCCCGACGTTCGCCATCGAATCGTCGCTCGTCGCGTTTGCCGTCGTGCTGGTGCTGCCCCACGTGGACCCGATCAACCTCAACGACTGGATCCTCGTGCCGGCCAGCGTCAGCATCCTGCTCAGCTGCTGGGCGCTGTCGATCGCCAGCTACACGCTGCACTACGCCCAGCACGACCTGACCCGGCCCGGTCTGGTGTTCCCGGGCGAGCGCACGTACGCCTGGGCCGACTACGCGTACTTCTCGATCGCCGTCGCCACGACGTTCGGAGCCACGGACGTCAACATCACCACGCCGCACATGCGCCGAGTCGTCAACCTCCACACCGTGCTCACGTTCGTCTACAACTCGGTGATCGTGGCGCTGCTCGCCGCACTGCTGATCCGCTGACGGAGCGTCGGAGCCCGACGAGCCCGACGTGGAACAGTGCGGTCATGAGCGACGACCTCGATGCCCGCCTCGCCGATCAGTATCGGGCGGCCCGCGAGCGGATGGGGGAGATCGCCGAGGGCCTCGACGGGGCCGCGGCGTCCGCGATCGTCCCTTCCTGCCCGGCCTGGTCCACCGCCGATCTGCTGGCCCACGTCACCGGCCTGGCCGCCGACCTCGGCGCCGGGCGCCGGCCGGACGGCGACGTGCAGGCGTGGGTCGACGGCCAGATCGCCGACCGGAAGGGCCGGCGGCCGGCCGAGCTCGCCGCCGAGTGGGCCGCAACCGCGCCGGCGTTCGAGGTGATGATCGCCGAGAAGCCGCACCGCTGGTGGGGGCTCGTCTATGACGTGATGGTCCACGAGCACGATCTGCGCGGCGCCGTCGACCAGCCGGGGGAGCGCACCGGCGAGTCGATGGATGTCGCCGTCGCGCTGGGGATGCGGCTCGTCCAGGGCGACCTGGCCAAGCACGGGTTGCCGGGGTTCCGGCTGGTCGCCGACGGTGTCGAGCACGTGGTCGGCGACGGCGAGCCCGAGCTGACCCTCACGGCCACCCCGTTCGAGGCGCTGCGCCTGCTCGGCAGTCGGCGCACGATCGAGCAGGTGCGGGCGGCCGACTTCGAGGGTGACCTCGACCGCTACCTCCCCGGACTGCTGCACATGGACCTGCCCGCCGACGACCTCGGCGAGCGCTAGCGGGGAACGACCTCGCTCGTGCCGGTCGCCCAGACCGATGAGTCCGCGCCGGCCGGTCGGTCACCACGTCACGACCTCGAAAGGACCGTGCCATGACGATGATCGATCTCGGCCCCGCAGCAGCCCGTGTCGCCGCCCTGCTCGACGGCGTCGGCGACCTCGACGTGCCGACCCCGTCCACCGACCGGACCGTCGGGGAGCTCCTCGACCACCTCGACGGGCTGAGCACGGCGTTCGTGTCGGCGGCGGCCAAGGACCTCGCCGCCGGCTCGCAGGCACCCGCCCCCGACGCCGCTGCGCTCGACCCGCAGTGGCGCACGAACCTGCCACGGCACCTCGACGAGCTCGTCGAGGCCTGGCGAGATCCGGAGGCGTGGACCGGGATGACGAAGGCCGGGGGCATCGACCTGCCGGGCGAGGTCGCCGGCGTCGTCGCCCTCGACGAGCTGGTCCTCCACGGGTGGGACCTCGCCCGAGCGACGGGGCAGGACTACCGGGTCGACGACGAGTCGGTCGCCGCCTGCCACGGGTTCGTCAGCCAGTTCTCGGCACCGGGGCAGGAGGCCGCCCGGCAGGGGCTGTTCGGCCCGGTCGTTGCCGTGCCGGAGCAGGCGCCCCTGTTCGACCGGGTGCTCGGGATGAGCGGACGCGACCCGAGCTGGGCACCACCCGCCTGACCCTCGCTACTGTCCGCGCCGACACGATGACGACGGGGGCGCGGATGTTCGACTTCAGCGGCAAGACGGTGCTCATCACGGGTGCCTCGTACGGCCTCGGGGAGGGGTTCGCCACGGCGTTCGCCGCCGCCGGTGCGGACCTGGTGCTCACCGCCCGCTCGGCGGAACTGCTCGAGTCGGTCGCCGAAGCGTGCCGCCAGCAGGGCGCTGCGGTGACGGCGGTGGCCGGCGACGTCTCGGTGGAGGCCGACGTGGCGCGCGTCGTCGCCACCGGCGTCGAGGAGCGCGGTCGGATCGACGTGCTCGTCAACAACGCCGGTGTCAGCGATCTGCGCGGCGTCGCACCCGAGCAGTTCGACATGGAGACGTGGCAGCGGATCCTGGCCGTGGACCTCAACGGCGCCTTCATGTACCTGCGCGACGTCGGCCGTCACATGCTGGAGCGCGGCGGGGGCTCGATCGTCAACATCTGCTCGATCATGGGCAACGGCGCCAACGAGCTGAACGTGATCGCCTACACGGCGGCGAAGGGTGCGCTGCGCAACCTCACGCTGCAGCTCGGGTGCGAGTGGGCCGACCGCGGGGTCCGCGTGAACTCGGTGTCCCCCGGGTTCATCGTCACCGAGATGACCCGCGCCGCACTGGAGGGCATGGGCATGACGACGTGGATCGCCAGCCGCACGCCGATGCGCCGGGTCGGGGAGTTGCAGGAGATCGTCGACCCCGTCCTCTTCCTGGCGTCGGACGCCGCCGGGTACATCACCGGCCACGACCTCAGCGTCGACGGCGGGACGAACGCCGCCAACGGGTACTTCCAGATCCCGCCGATCCACCACGAGTGGAACGCCGACACACCGCGCGTGGGCGAGGGCTACGCCGGCATCGTCCCCCGCCCCGACTGGTTCCAGGCCCTCGCCCCCGGCATCCCCGGAGTGCACTACCCGATCCCCGACCCATCCGAGGGTTAGCTGCATCCGAGGGCTACGTGCGGGGAAGCCCCTCTGCACACCCTCCGATGCAGGAAACCCTCCGATGGGTCAGGCGCGGGGGGAGGGGGTGAAGCGGCCTGGCGGGAAGGCTCGCTGGACGGGCTCCCGGGTGTCCCAGTCCCACGTCAGCTTGCGGTCGGCGATCTTCCACGCCCCGTCGCGCTGCACGAAGCGGTCGAAGTAGCGGCCACCGAACCGCTCGAGGTACTCGCCGCCCTCGCCGTCCGCGCAGCGGTGCACGGCCATCACCTGCGTCTCGACGTCGACCGTGGTCTCGTCGACCACGGCGTACAGCGAGTCGCCGATCACGTGCGACGTGGCCAGGGCGTGACGACGCAGGGCGTCGGTGGCGTACACGGCGAAGTCCGAGCCCAGGCCGACGAAGCTGCCGTGGTCGTCGGTGCCGTCCGGGTGGTACACCGACGCGACCAGCGCGGCATCGCAGCGGTCGATGCCGCGGCAGTACTCCAGCAGCCGCCGGCGGATCTCGCGCACCACGTCGTGACCGGGCTCGTACGGGAATTGATCCACCGGTTAGTTTCCTACACCATGCCCGCTCAGGTCCCCGTGTCCGACGGGGTGTTCACGTGGCCGTCCGACGACCCGCACCTGCTCGGCAGCAGGTGCCGCAACTGCGGGAACCACATGTTCCCGGTGCAGGACGGCTGCCCCAAGTGCATGGCCGTCGACGCCGAGACCGTCGAGCTGTCGACCCGCGGCACGCTCTGGACCTGGACGGTCCAGGGCTTCCCGCCCAAGGCCCCGCCGTACATCGGCAACGCCGACCCCAAGTCGTTCGAGGCGTTCGGCGTCGGGTACGTCGAGTTGCCGGGCGAGGTGAAGGTGGAGGCTCGGCTGACCGAGGCCGACCCCGCCAAGCTCGAGATCGGCATGGAGATGGAGCTGGTCATCGTCCCCCTGAACGTCGACGACGACGGCAACGAGCTCGTCACGTTCGCTTTCGCCCCCATCGGAGGCACGTCATGAACGACCTCCAGGAACCTCGAACGAGAGGAGAGCACCATGTCTGACGACGTTGCGATCGTCGGGATCGGCATGCACGAGTTCGGGCGCCACGAGGGCGTGACCGGGATGGAGCAGGGCACGATCGCCGTGCGCCGCGCCCTGGCCGACGCCGGCGTGGCCTGGGACGACATGCAGTTCGCCTTCGGCGGCTCGGCGGCCGCCGGTGCCGCCGACACCATGGTGTCGCAGCTCGGCCTGACCGGCCTGCTGTTCATCAACGTGGCCAACGGCTGCGCCACCGGTGGCTCGGCGCTGTTCAGCGCCTACAACACGATCAAGTCGGGGGTGTTCGACCTCGGCATCGCCATCGGGTTCGACAAGCACGAGCGCGGTGCGTTCCGGGTCAACACCAAGGGCTCGGGGCTCGGTGACTGGTACGGCTCGTCCGGCCTGGCCCTCACGACGCAGTTCTTCGGCATGAAGATCAACCGCTACATGCACGAGCACGACATCAGCCAGTCGACGCTGGCCAAGGTGTCGGAGAAGGCGTTCCGCAACGGCTCGAAGAACCCGATGGCATGGCGGCGCAAGCCGCTGTCGGAGGCTGAGGTGCTGGAGTCGCCGATGCTCTCCTACCCGCTGACCCAGTACATGTTCTGCTCGCCCGGCGAGGGCGGCGTGGCGCTGATCCTGGCCCGGGCGGACAAGGCCAAGCAGTACACCGACAAGCCGGTGTACCTGAAGTCCGCCGTCGTGCGCTCACGGCGCTTCGGCAGCTTCGAGGTGCTGGCGCCGTCGATCGCCCTCGAGCACAACGCCGGCCCGACCGTCGACGCCTCCAAGGCGGCGTTCGAGATGGCCGGGATCGGTCCGGAGGACATCGATCTCGCCCAGCTGCAGGACACCGAGGCCGGTGCCGAGGTCATGCACATGGCCGAGAACGGGTTCTGCGCGCACGGCGAGCAAGAGGACCTCATCCAGCGCGGTGACACCGAGATCGGTGGGAGGTTCCCGGTCAACACCGACGGTGGTTGTCTCGCCAACGGTGAGCCGATCGGTGCCTCGGGGCTGCGCCAGGTCTACGAGAACGTCCTGCAGCTGCGCGGTGACGCCGGTGAGCGCCAGGTGCCCAACGACCCGCAGGTCGCCTACACCCACGTCTATGGCGCGCCGGGGATCTCCGGCGTGACGATCCTCAGCCGCTAGCGGCGCGGCACGGGCGGGACCTCGATGGCCACGTTGACGAAAGAGTTCGCCCACGCCCGCGGCGACGAGGCCGCGCTGGTCGACGCCACCGGTGCGACCACGTGGCGCCAGTTCGACGAGCGCGTCAACCGGCTCGTCAACGGGTTGCGCGCCACCGGCCTGACCACCGGCGACACGATCGCCGTGGTCGTCGGCAACCGCCGGGAGTGGTTCGAGATCGCCATGGCCTGCGCCCACGGCGGCTGGACCTACGTGCCGGTCAACTGGCACTGGGTGGCCGACGAGCTGGCCTACGTGTTCGACGACGCCGACGTGGTCGCCGTGGTCGTCGACGGGCGGTACGTCGATGCCGTCGCCGCCGCCCTCGACGACGACCGCAGCAAGGCGGTCCGGCTGGTCGTCGGCATCGACGCGCCCTCGACGGGCGAGACGGCGGATCGGTCCTTCGTCGCCTACGAGGACCTGCTGGCCGGCGCGCCGACGACGGAGCCCGAGGACCCCCGGCTCGGCGGTCCGATGTTCTACACGTCCGGCACGACCGGGCGGCCGAAGGGCGTGCGCGGCTCGCTGCTCGGCAACAACGACCTGACGCCGGAGATCATGCAGCTGGTGGCCGGCGGGTTCGCGGCGTTCTTCCCGATCCCCGGGACGACGCTGCTGTGCGGGCCCTTCTACCACTCGGCCCAGTACGCCTTCTCGTTCCTGCCGATGATCGCCGGCTCGTCCGTCGTGATGCAGCACAAGTACGACGCCGCCGAGGTGCTCGAGCTGATCGACCGCCACGGCGTCACCAACCTGCACCTCGTGCCGACCCAGATGAAGCGGCTCGTCGACCTCCCGGACAACGTCAAGGCGAGGTTCGACGGCGGTTCGCTGGTGCTCGCCCTCCACGGCGCGGCGCCGTGCTCGCCGACCGTCAAGCGAGCGATGATCGAGTGGTGGGGGCCGAAGATCACCGAGTACTACGGCTCGACGGAGGGCTCGGTCGTGTCCATGATCACCAGCGAGGAGTGGTTGGCCAAGGGCGGCAGCGTCGGCAAGCCACTCGACACCGTCGACGTGCTGGTGGTCGACGACGAGGGCAACGAGGTGCCGACCGGCCAGGAGGGCGCGCTCTACTTCCGCAACAAGATGGGGATGGAGTTCACGTACCACAACGACCCGGCGAAGACCGAGGCGGTGCACCTGCGGCCGGGCGTGGCCACGAGCGGTGACGTCGGCTACCTGGACGAGGACGGCTACCTCTGGCTCTCGGACCGGCGCATCGACATGATCATCAGTGGCGGCGTGAACATCTACCCGGCCGAGATCGAGGGCGTGCTGCAGGGTCACCCTGACGTCGCCGACGCGGCGGTGATCGGCGTGCCCGACGATGAGTTCGGCGAGCAGGTCAAGGCGATCGTCCAGCCGGCAGGCGGCGTCGAGGCGTCCGACGAGCTGGCCGCCCGGCTCGTCGCCCACTGCCGCCAGCTGCTGGCGGGGTACAAGGCGCCGAAGTCGGTCGACTTCGTGGCGGAGATCCCGCGTTCGGCGGCGGGCAAGATCCAGAAGCGTCCACTGCGCGAGCAGTATTGGGCCGGGACAGAGAGGCAGATCTGATGGGCGTCGACTACCTGATGGCTCGCTCCGCTCGCTGGGTCGGGCAAGGCCGACCTGACCATCCACGCGCGCTCCGGTCGGGGGCCAAAGCGCGCACGAAGAAGGAGCGTCGATCGCATGCTTGATTACTCCCGCTGCTACCACCAGGGCGTCCGCGTGCCCGACCTCGACGCGGCGATGGCCGAGCTCGGCCCGGCGCTGGGCATCACATGGTGCGAGCCGCAGCAGCGCCAGCAGCCCGTGTGGCTGCCGGGCGAGGGGCCGGCCACGTTGCCGCTGCGCTTCACGTACTCGGCCGAGGGACCGCAGCGCGTCGAGTTGCTGGAGGGTCCGCCGGGCTCGATCTGGGACGGCCGGGAGCAACCGGGGCTGCACCACGTCGGACTGTGGAGCGACGACGTCGGTGGCGAGACCCAGCGGCTGATCGACGAGGGCTGGACGCTGCGCATCGCCCAGACGTCCCCGGAGGAAGGGTTCGGCGCGTTCACGTACGTCCAGCCGCCGAGCGGCATCCTCGTCGAGCTGGTGTGGAGCGCCCTCGAGCCGATGTTCCAACGCTGGTTCGACGGCGGCCCCCTGGGATGAGGCCAGCCTCGTGAGCGAGGGTGAGTCACTGCTCGATCGGTTCCGGCTCGACGGCTGCGTCGCCGTCGTCACCGGGTCCGGTCGAGGCATCGGCCGCGGCATCGCCCTCGGGATGGCCGAGGCCGGTGCCGACGTGGTCGTCACGGCCCGGCGCACGGACGAGATCGACAGCGTCGTCGCCGAGGTCGAGTCTCGGGGGCGTCGAGCGATCGGCGTGCCGGGCGACATCACCGACTCTGCGTTCATCGCCAGCCTCGTCGCGACGGCCGTCGACCAGCTCGGCCGTCTCGACGTGTGGGTCAGCAACGCCGGTGGCTCCGAGCACAAGGGGACCTTCAAGGTGCTCGACATGCCCGACGAGCATTGGGATGCCCAACTGGCGCTCAACCTGCGCCCGCACTTCGTCGCCGCCAAGGCCTGTGCTCCCGTCATGCAGCCCGGCTCGTCGCTGATCGGGATCTCGTCGACCAGCGCGCTCAACCCGTCCCCCCGCTTCGCCGCCTACGGCGCGGCCAAGGCCGGCATGAACCAGCTGACCCGGACGCTGGCCGTCGAGCTGGCACCGAAGGGGATCCGGGCCAACGCGTTGGCTGTCGGCATCGTGCCGACCGAGTCCCTGCGCACGATCGGCGGCGTGACCGACGAGCAGCTCCCGACACTGGCCGAGTCGGTGCCGCTCGGTCGCCTGGGCGACCCGTCCGACGTCGCCGCCGCTGCCGTCTACCTGGCCAGCCCCGCCGCCTCGTGGGTCACCGGCGAGACCCTGACGGTCAGCGGCGGTCGCTGAGCCACGCCGCCGCGCCTCTCCATCTGGGCGCGGACCTTCTCAGTTCGACATCTGGGCGCGCAGGTGCCCGGCATCGAGAAGGTCCGCGCCCAGAAGGTGGTCAACGGTGGGCGTCGAGCCAGGCGGTGGCGCGACGTTTCGACGCCCGCGAGAGCCAGGCGTCCTGGATCAGTTCGGCCAGCTCGCCGTACGTGACCTCCGCGAGGCGGCTGGCCCGCACGAGCACCGACAGGTGGCCGTTGAAGTGCGGCGTCGTGAAGAACGGCGACCGCGGATCCTGCACGAGGGCGGCCTTGTCGTCGCCGGACTCCACCCAGATGACGATCACGTCGTCGTAGCGCTCGCCGGTCTGCGGATCGAAGGCGTCGGGGCGCGGGTTGCGGAAGAACACGAACGACTTGCCACCGACCTGGTACACGGCGTTGCCCTTGGAGCCGCCGTCCACCGTGACGTGCGGCATCCCGCCGGCCAGGTCGTGGACGTCCTTCGCCGTCGCCGGCCGATCCTCACGCCGCGCCACAGCGCGACGGTAGCGACGCGACGCGGTGCCGCATCCCTCACGGCCGCGCGGGGCGCGCCCCGCCCTTGGCCCGATCGGCGGGCAGCGGGTCCGAGATCGGGCGCAGGGCGTCGGCGCCGACGCGCCATCCCCAGCCGCTGAGGATGCGGTAGCGGCGGAACCGCCAGCGATCGCCGTCGCCGTCGGGCACGGCCTCGCCCTGGTACTGCCCGCCCTGCACGAACCCCGTGGTGCCGACGGCGGTCAGGAAGTAGGCGGTCAGCTCGGCCGACCCCGCGTCGTCGGCGACGGCGACGGAGATGTTGGTGGCGTGGTGGCCGCCCTGGATGGCGGGCGCCGACTTCGTGTGGTCCTCGTAGAGCGGACGGATCTCGGCGTGGCCCGTCAGCGTCAGGTCCTGCATCGTGCCGGGCGGGAAGTTGACGACCTCCAGCACGGCGTCCTCGGTGAACACGCCGTCCACCAGCTCGGCCGGGTAACCGACGTCGAGGGTGTACAGGTAGCGGTTGAACGCCGCCAGCACGGCCTCCTTGGCCTCCAGCCGGGCCACCCGGGCTGCCAGCTGCTCGATGTCCATCAGACGATGTCCTCCCCCCGCTGCCGCCGTGGAGGCAGCTCGATCGGCGCACCCACCCACGACCCGATGGTCTCGCCCGACCGGCCGTCTGGACCTTCGGCGAGGAGGTCGAGCACGAGCTGGGCCTGCTGCTCGGCCGTCATCCACGTCGCGACGACGTCGTCCGGCGGGCCGTCGGGCGCGAACAGCGCCCGCAGCATCGGCGTGTCCGTGGCCCCCATCGCCACCGCGTTGACCCGGATGTTGTGGCGCCGCAGCGCCAGCGCCCAGGCCTGGGTGAAGCCCGACAGGGCCCACTTCGACGCCGCGTAGAGGTCGGTGCCGACGGGGTTGGTGCCGGCGAAGTCGGCCGGCCGCGGGGGCAGCACGTAGTAGGTCGACACGTTCACGATGTCGCCGCCGCCCCGCTCGATCATCGAGTCGACCGTCGACCGCTGCAGGAGGAACGCGCTCCGGGTGTTGGCGTCCATCAGCTCGTGGTAGTCGGCGAGCGCCTGCTGGCGTGGCGCGTCGGCGGGCGTGCGCTTCCACCGCCCGGCGTTGTTGATCAGCAGGTCGATGCCGCCGAGGTCACCGATGATCGTGCCGACGGCCTGCTCGACCTCGTCCTCGTCACCGAGGTCGGCGACGATGCCGCACGCTGCGCCGCCGACGTCGTCGACCGGTCGCTCGTCGACCGCAGCCACCGTCGCCCCAGCACCGGCGAGCGCGCCGACGTAGGCCCGTCCGAGCCCGCCGGCGGCGCCGGTCACCACGGCGACGCGTCCTGTCAGGTCGGGCGTGCTCACGGCGCGGCCGCTGTCATCGTGCCCACCCGCACGCCCCAGTCGTCCGTCAGGTCGGGCATGACGATCGGGTCGTCGACCCAGATCGGCAGGTTCCAGCCCGTTCGGCCGGCGGGACCCTCCTCGAGGAGCTCGACGAGGAAGGCGCCGAGCTGCTCCGGTCGCTTCCACCGGGCGACGGTCTCGGGGGGCGGACCGTCGGGTTGGAACAGCGACCGGAGCATCGCCGAGTCGGTGGCGCCCATGCACAGGCCGTTGACCCGCACCGTCGGCGCCAGCTCCTTGGCCCACGTGAGCGTGAGGCCGTTGACCGCCCACTTGGCGGCGTCGTAGATGTCCATCGTCGCCCCACCGCCCGTCGGCCGCTGCGGCTCGGTGTACACGTGGTCGGTGACGATGTTGACGATGTGGCCGTCGCCGCGACCGAGCATGATCGGCATCACGGCCCGCCCGGCCAGGAAGACGCCGCGGGTGTTGACGGCGAAGATGTCGTCGAACCGGTCGATCGGACTCGCGCACGGGGTCGGTCGGTGTCGTGCGGGCCCAGATCCCGGCGTTGTTGATCAGGATGTCGACACCGCCGAACGCCTCGACCGTGTCGTCCACCAGCCGCCACACGTCGTCGGGCTGGCGCATGTCGGCCAGCTGCGCGCGGGCGCCGAGCGCATTGCCGACGTCGCGCACGTCGTCGAGCACGTCACCGAGCGACAACTGGGCGCCGGCTGCGGCCAACGCTTCGGCGAACCCCTTTCCGAGGCCGCGCGCCGCGCCGGTGACGATCGCCACCTTGCCCTCGATCCAGGAGCCCTCCATGGGAGAGCAAGGTAGGAGTGCTGCCACACTCGCCACGAAGTGAAGGTCGCCATCACCACGTTCTGCCTCGACCGCACCGTGCACCCGGTGCGGTTGGCCCAGGAGGTCGAGGCGCGCGGCTTCGAGTCGCTGTGGTACCCCGAGCACAGCCACATCCCGGTCAGCCGCGAGACGCCGTGGCCGGGCTCGCGCGACGGCGAGCCGCTGCCCGACGACTACTGGCGGATGCATGACCAGTTCAACGCGCTGGCGATGGCCGGCGCAGTCACCACGACGTTGCGTCTCGGCACCAGCGTCACGCTGATCGGCCAGCGCGACCCGATCTGGACGGCGAAGCAGGTGGCGTCGTTGGACCACTTGACTGGCGGGCGGGTCGAGTTCGGCATCGGCTTCGGGTGGAACCGGGAGGAGCAGGAGAACCACGGGGTCCCGTGGGCCGATCGCCGGGCGATGGTGCGCGAGAAGGTGCTGGCGATGCAGGCGCTGTGGACGCAGGACGAGGCTGCGTTCGCCGGCGAGCACGTGCGGTTCGCACCGGCGTGGGCGTTGCCGAAGCCGGTGCAGCGGCCGCATCCGCCGATCCACCTCGGGGGCGGGTGGGGGCCGAAGCTGTTCGCCGCGATCATCGAGTACGGCGACGGCTGGATGCCGATCTCGGCCCGCAACACGATCGCCGGGCGCATCACCCCGCTGCGCGAGGCGGCGGAGCGAGCCGGACGAGATCCGGCGTCGATCGCGGTCAGCGTGTTCGGCGCCACGACCGACCCGGCCGGGCTGACCCAGCTGGCCGGCGAGGGCGTGACCCGGGCCGTGCTGACGCTGCCCTACGAGGATGTCGACGTCGTGCTGCCACTGCTGGACGAATGGACGCCGCTGGTCGAGCGATTCGAGGAGGACGGGTGACGTTGGATGGGTTGCGGGGTCGGGTGGCCGTCGTCACCGGTGGCGCAAGCGGTATCGGCAGGGCGCTGGCCGATCGATTCGCCACGGCAGGGGCGCGACTCGTGCTGGCCGATGTCGAGGAACCGGCGCTGGCCGCCGCGGGAGCGGAGCTGCGCGCCGCCGGGACCGAGGTGGCCGAGGTCGTGACGGACGTGGCCGATCCGGTCGCCGTTGACGCGTTGGCCGATGCGGCGTACGAACGGTTCGGTGTGGTGCACGTGGTGTGCAACAACGCCGGCGTCGTGAGCACCGGACCGTCATGGGAGCAGTCGATCGAGGACTGGCAGTGGGTGCTCGGTGTCGACCTGTGGGGTGTGATCCACGGCGTGCGCTCGTTCGTGCCGCGGATGCTGGCCGGTGGCGAGCCGGGGCACATCGTGAACACGGCGTCGATCGCCGGGTTGCTGCCGTTCCCGAACATCGCTCCGTACGACGTCGCCAAGGCCGGGGTCGTGGCGCTGTCGGAGGCGTTGCACAGCGAGCTGCGGGCCGCCGGTGGGGCGATCGGCGTGTCGGTGCTGTGCCCGGGCGTGGTCCCGACGCGCATCTCCGAGAGCGGTCGCAACCGGCCGGGCGCGGCGAGGCCCGAGCAGCTCGACATCGGCACCCAGCGCAACCCGCCGCCGACCGCGCTGACGCCGGCGCAGATCGCCGAGCAGGTCCACGACGCCATCGTCGGCGAACGTTTCTGGATCGTCAGCCACGACCCGTACCGGGAGTGGATCACCCGCCGCGCCGAGGTGATCCTCACCGGCACCGAGGTCATCATCCCTCCCGTCCTCTGACCGCCGCAGGGTCGCAGCGCATCCGAGGGCTTCGTGCGCGCCCTCCGGGACGGAACCCTCCCGCGCGCCGAAAACCTCCGATGTGGTCAGTCGAACGCCCAGCCGTCCTCGGCGACGATCTCGTCGATCGGGCCACGGTCGGCCGGGCGGAAGTCCTCGCCGAGGAACGGCGCCACGGGGATCAGCCCGACCTGCGTGACGTGGTCGGGGATGCCGAGCACGGCGGCCGCCTCGCGCTCGTGCACGAGATGCAGCGACGTGTACACGCTGCCGTAGCCGCGCACGCGCAGCGCCAGCATGAAGCTCCAGATCGCCGGGTGGATGGAGCCGTAGAACGCTGCGGCGCGGAAGTTGTCGTAGGCGTCGGGCAGCCGACCGAGGAGGCACGGCACGACGAGCACTGGCACCTCGTGCAGGTGCTCGGTCAGATGCCGGGCCGATGCGAAGACGCGCCGGGTCTGGGCGTCCCGGGCTCGGGTGCCGGCGCCGTCCGGGTCGGCATCGACCCGCCCCTCGAACCCCCGCTGCTCGAGCTCGGCCGTCGCTCGGGCGTACTCGCCGAGCCCGAGGCGGTAGACGTCGGCCATGCGGCGGCGGCGGTCGGGGTCACGAACGACGATCCACCGGTACGCCCGGTTGTTGCTGCCGCTGGGCGCCTGTTGGGCGATGTCGAGGCAGGTCCGCACCACATCCTGCGGCACCGCGCCACCGAGGTCGAGCCGGCGACGCACCGAGCGCGTCGTCGTCAGCAGCCGATCCGCCGCCTCCACCGTTGCGTTTGTGCGCCCGCCGTCGCCCGGCCGCGCGTCAGCGCACAAACGCGCTCACCCGCGTCCGACGAGGTCGAGCTGGCCGATGATCGCCATCTCGTGAGCGCTGCGCAGCTGGAGGACGGCACGGGCCCGTTCGACTGCGGCGGCATCGCCGGCCTCGTACGCAGCCTCGACGCAGCGCGAGAGCACCTCCCCGGCGGCGTCGTACCGGGCCTGCACGTCCTCGAGGTGCAGGCTGTCGCCGTCGAGCGCGTCGAGGGCGGCGATCGCCTCGGTCAGCGAGGCGGCGTCGCCGGCCTGGGCGGCCACGTCGCGGATGGCGGCGATCTCCTCGTGCATCCAGGCGATCTCGTGGGCCGCCCGCACCGCCGCGCCGCGCAGGATCTGCTGCATCATCTGGACGGCCACGCGCGCCGGCTCGTCGGTGATCGTCGGCAGCACCTGTTCGTCGAGGACGCTCAGCACGCCGTTGATGGCATGGTCGGTGGTCGGTCGGCTGAGCACGTCAGGACGTCCCCGCCGGCGCCAGGACCGCCTCGAGCTGCATCGACGCCTGCAGCCACATCGTGTGGCCGAACTGCACCGAGTTGAGGTTGAACAGCGACGCCAGGAGGTGGTTGTCGCCACGGGCGAACGCCGCCCCGCCCTCCAGCAGCCGGCGGACGGTGCCGATCACGCCGAGGATCAGGAAGTAGGAGACGACGGCCGGGTTGACCTGCGTCTCGTCGAGCCCGGTGAGCTGCCGGTAGCGGGTGTACAGCTCGTCGGCGGCGGTGAGGTCGGGCGGCGCGGCCTGGGCCACGGCCTTGAAGTACCCGAGGTCCTCCCGCGGGTCGCCGATCTGGGCGAGCTCCCAGTCGAGCAGCACGAGGTGGCCGTCGTCGTCGACGAGCATGTTGGCGCTCTGGAAGTCGCCGTGGATCAGGGTCAGCGGCACCGGTGGGGGCCGGTGGGCGTCGAGCCACGCCGCCACGTAGCGCAGGAAGGGGGCGCTCTCCACGTGCTCGGCGTCGGTGCGCCGCCACTCGTCGATGCGGGCGCTGAGGTAGTCGTCGTAGCTGGTCGGGCGCTCGATGCTCGGCGGCAACTCGTCGACGGGGAGGGTGTGCACGCTGGCTGCCGCCTCGGCCAGGCGGGTCGGCAGATCGCCGACGTCCTCGCGGCCGGCGCAGTAGGGGAGCAGGGAGGTGGCCGTGGAGTGCTCCAGCACGATCGTCTTCGTCCCGAGGTGCTCGCCCGTGGCGTCGAAGTACAGGGGTGCGGCGATGCGGCTGCGTCCGGCGACGGCGTGCAGCACGTCCCACTCGTACCGTCGATCGGTGTGGATCAGGCTGCGGTCGGGCGGCGGGTCGCCGCGCAGCACCAGCGAGCGCTGCTCCGTCGCGCCGCCGCGCGTCCAGACGACCGTCGCGCGGGCGAGCAGCCGGCTGTAGCCCCCCGTCATCACGTCGTAGGAGGTCACGCGGACGTCGGTGACCTCTGGGTGGTGCAACGCCAGGAACGCCGCCAGGCGCTCCGGCATCACGGACGGATCATCCAACCTCAACCCCCTGTTCAGCTCCGCGCACCGACGCGTCGATGGTAGGCGTGCGGCGAGGCCGTCCTACGTTCGGCGGATGGCCACGATCCTCGCCCACCTCCGCGTCAAGCCCGGGATGGAAGCCCGCTTCGAGGACATCGCCCGCCGGCTGTGGGCGGCAACCCACGAGCACGAGACCGGGGTGCGCCACTACCAGTACTGGCGAGGTGCCGACGAGCGCACCTACTACACGCTCCTCGCCTTCGACGACCACCGGACGTTCATCCGTCACCAGACCAGTGAGCACCACGAGGTGGCGTCACCCGACCTGGGTGAGGTGTTCGAGTCGCTGCGCCTGGAGTGGGTCGACCCGATCGCCGGGGCGTCGGATCTGCCCCCCACCGAGCACCAGTCCGCCCCCGATGGCGCCGACGCGCTGACCGCCGCCTACACCGACCGCTTCGCCGCCGCCGTCGCCCCCTGGTGGACCCCCCTCCGCTGACCCCCGCCTCGGTCCCGAGCAAACAGGTTCTCAAGCGTTTTCAGTATTCACCAACGGACAGAAACTGCCAGAAGTGTCGCGAGCACAGCGGGCGCGAATGTTCTCCTGGTGGTTCGTGTTCGCTCGTGACTACTGAAAACGCTTGAGAACCGGATGGCTGGGCTCGGTCGGGGCGGGGTGGGAGTGCGAGCCTGGACCGCATGGCCCGCGTCTCGATGCTCACCCCCGACCAACTCGACCCGGAGCTGCGCCGCCGCAGCCGGGCCGACGAGCGCACGCCGCTGGAGCTCGGGCTCACCCGCATCTTCGGCCACCAGCCCGAGATGGCCAAAGGGCTCGGTGCGTTCGGCGCCGCGCTGAAGATCAACCGCACGCTGCCGGAACGGCTGATCGAGCTGGTCCGGTTGCGCGTCGCCTTCCACAACCAGTGCCGCAGCTGCATGGCCATCCGCTACCCGGACGCGCTGGCCGACGGGCTGACCGAGGACCTGGTCTGCTCGCTCGAGCGGCCGATGGAGGCCGACGACCTCGACGACCGGGAGCGCCTTGCGATCCGCTACGGCGAGCTGTTCGCCACCAACCACCTGGCCATCGACGACGCCTTCTACGACCGGATGCGCGAGCTGTTCACCGAGCCGGAGATCGTCGAGCTCGGCCTCAACGTCGCGCTGTTCGTCGGCGTCGGCCGGCTCTCCGCCACGCTCGACATGGTCGAGGAGCTCCCCGACCGCTACCGGGCCGACGGCGAGGTGACCCCGTGGGGCGCCGACGACGCGATCGTCGTGCACTGACATGAGGGAGCGAGTCTTCGAGCGAGTGAATGATCAGCACGGTCTTCTCGCTCATGGCCGAGCTCGTACTGTGCCCCTGGTCGGCGTCACCGCCCACCGTGAGGTCCTCACATGAGCGTCGGCGTGCCATCGCCTGACGAGCTGGCGATCGCCCAGCGACTGCACCACATCGTGACGCAGTGCTGCCGCGGCCTCGACCGCGGCGACGACCAGCTGGTGCGCGACTGCTTCCACGGTGACGCCGTGCCGCCGGACGTCGAGCCGAGCGAGGCGGCCGGTCAGCACGTCGTGACCAACCACCACCTGTTCGGTATCAGCGGCGACGTGGCCACGACCGAGACGTACTGGCAGCACCGCGCCATCGGTGGCGACGGCGCGCTGATCGAATCGTTCGGTCGGCACCTCGACCGGTTCGAGCGACGCGCCGGCCAGTGGCGCATCGCCGAGCGGGTGACGATCGTCGAGTCGGCGCACGTCGACCGGGACGGCCCCGATCCGTCCGTCGCCTTCGCCGCCGCGGTCGAGCCCGAGGGCCCGCACGTCGGTCGGCCCCGCGTCGACGGTGTGGTCGCCTGACAGGCACACTGTCGGCGAGTCGTTCGCGGACAACGAGGGAGAGACGATGACCGACGTCCAAACGCCATGGTTCCTGGCCGGCAACTACGGCCCGGTGCTCGATGAGCTGACCACCCACGACCTGCCGGTGACGGGAGCGATCCCGCCGGCGCTCTCCGGCCAGTACTTGCGCAACGGGTCAAACCCGGCCAGCGGTACGGCCGGCCACTGGTTCTTCGGGGACGGGATGGTCCACGGCATCCGCCTCGAGGGCGGGAAGGCGTCGTGGTACCGCAACCGGTGGGTGCGCACCACCAAGTTCGACAAGCAGCTCGACGCGACCGACCCCGCGACGATGATGGACCCGACGGCGAGCGCGGCGAACACCCACGTCGTCGCCCACGCCGGCCGCATCTGGGCCCTGGAGGAGGGGCACCTCCCGTACGAGCTGTCGCCCGAGCTGGAGACGCTCGGCTGCGACGACTTCGACGGGCGCCTCAACACCGCCTTCACCGCCCACCCGAAGCTGTGCCCCGAGACCGGCGAGCTGCACTTCTTCGGCTACAGCGTGCTGCCGCCCTACCTGACGTACCACGTGCTCGACGCCAGTGGGGCGCTGGTGCACTCGGCGCCGATCACCGTGCCCGCCGCCACGATGATGCACGACTTCATGATCACCAGGGACCACGCCATCTTCATGGACCTCCCGGTGACGTTCGACCTCGACAAGGCGATGTCCGGCGGTGTGCCGATCGGCTGGGACGACAGCTACGGCGCCCGCGTCGGGATCCTGCCCCGCCACGGGGTCGACGCCGACGTGCAGTGGTTCGACGTCGACCCGTGCTACGTGTTCCACCCGATGAACGCCTACGTCGACGGGTCGCAGGTCGTGTGCGACGTGGGTCGCCACGAGTACATGTGGCGGGACTCGATGGACGACTTCGCGCCGTGCTACCTGCACCGCTGGACGTTCGACCTCGAGGCCGGCAGCGTGCGCGAGCAGCAGCTCGACGGCGTGTCGCACGCCTTCCCGCGCGTCGACGACCGGGTGGTCGGGCTGCCCCACCGGTACGGCTGGGCGGCCGCACCGCGACCGGGCTCGACCGGCGGGATGGAGGCGCCCGGCGTGATCGTCAAGTACGACCTCGCCGCCGGTGATTCCGAAGTGTTCGACCTCGGGCCGACCGCCCATCCCGGCGAGTTCGTCTTCGTGCGCGAGTCGGACGCCAGCGGCGAGGACGAGGGCTGGGCGATGGGCATGGTGTACGACGACGCCACCGCGCAGTCCGAGCTCGTGATCCTCGATGCCAGCGACCCCACGGCCGAACCGGTCGCCCGGGTCCATCTGCCGCGGCGTGTCCCGTACGGCTTCCACGGCAGCTGGATCAGCGACGCCGAGCTGGCCCCCCGCTGACCGACCCCAAGGATCGCGAGTAAGAACCGATCGACGTCAGATCTGTCGTCGATCGGTGCTTACTCGCGGGTTTCGGGGGTGTGGGCGGCGGCGGCGACCTTGGCGTAGAAGGCGAGCAGGCGTTCCGACGGCTCGTACAGCTCGACGAGGTGGCCGAGCTCGGCCCGGGCGTCCATGAACGCAAACTCCTGCCCGCCGCTGGTGCTGGCCCACAGCAACTCCGGCCACCCCTGATCGACGCACCACCCCTGGGCGGCCGGCAGGGACTCGACCATGAACGCCAGGTGGTGCACACCCGACCCGGGCTCGACGAGCGGCGCCGTGTGCTCCTGCACCAGCTCGACCATCACCGACCCCCACTGCCCGTACGCCGACGAGTGATCGAACTCGCCTGGCGCGCCGCCCACCCGCGCCGCAGTCAGCGGAATGTGCTCGATGACGAAGAACGGCCCGGCACCGGTCGTCGTCGCCCAGCGGTCGGCGGCGGCTCGCACGTCGGCAACGGCGTAGGCGACCTGCACCGGTGCCCCCAGCGGGTTCAGTGCCGCACCACCGCAGGATTGCCATCCGTCCACATGCGGACGATGGTGCGATGGCGGATGCGCCAGCCGTCGGAGGTGCGCTCGAAGCGGTCCTCGTACCGCCCGGCGAACATGAACGTGTCGCCGCCCTCGACGCCGGCGCGCACGTGCTGCGCCTGCAGATAGCACCGGCAGGTCGCCTCGTCGCCGTCGACGCGCACCTGGTGCGTGGCCACCAGGTGCTGGCTGTCGTCCAGCGGCTCGAGCGCCGAGCGGATGCGCGCCTTGATCGCGTCGCGCCCTTCGAGCGGGCGCCCCAGCTCGGCGGTGGCGTCCGGGAGGAACACGTCGTCCAACGCGTCCCACGAGTTCGTGTCGAGGGCCCAGCAGTAGTCGTGCGTCACGGCGATGATCGCCATCCGGTCGGCCAGCTCGTCAGTCACCGACGTATCTCGCCAGCAGCTGCTCGACGCGCAGCTCCTCGGGGATCCGCTCGATCCCGATGACGCGATCGAGCTGCTCGTTGAAGTGCCAGATCCGCCGCTCCTGGTAGTTGATCGGCATCCCTCGAAAGGCCGGCGACTCCAGCGAGCGCTGCATCGGCGCCATGTTCATGAAGTCCTCGTCCATGATCCGGTCGAAGTTCTCCATCCGCCGCTCCCAGTGCGCCGGCAACCCGTCGCGATCGGGGTCGAAGTCGATCGGTGCGTAGTGGGTCCAGTCGATCCGCGTCGTCCGCCGGTCGATCGGCCAGAACGTGATGAACGGGAACCCGTAGGCGGCGATCGGCGTGATCAGGTTGGGGAAGATCGAGTACGCCGAGCTCGTGCAGCGCACCAGGTCGTTGACCGTCGGGATGTCCTCGAAACCTGGCGTCTCGACGTGGCGCCAGTCGTCCCAGTCACCCATCCCGACCGCCGACCACGACGCCTTGGAGAACGGTGTGATCATCCGCGACGATCCGTTCGGCAGCAGACCCATCGTGGCGCCCCGGTTGTCGAGGTGGCTCTCGCCCTGCGCGCTGGTGGATGTGGCGGAAGTGGTACACCTCGAGGAAGGCCTCGGCGGTGACCTTCCAGTTGCACGGCACGACCTCTTGGCGGGTCGCCACTCGCCGCAGCGACGGTCCCTGCAGCTCGGCCAGCTGCTCCGGGATCGGCGCCATCCACTCCAGCAGCGGCACGGCCTCCGGGTCCTGGTTGACGAAGATCCAGCCGTCCCAGATCTCGCAGCGCAGACGGGGCAGGCATCGAGTCGCCTTGTCCAGCCCGACGAAGTCGCGCTCGTCGGGCACGGCGACCAGGCGCCCCTCGGTGATGTCGTAGGTCCATGAGTGGTACTGGCAGCGCAGCGTGCGCGCCGTCCCGGCCGTGTCGCGCACGACGGGCGCGCCCCGGTGCTGGCACGTGTTGTAGAAGGCCCGCACCTCGTCGTCCTTGCCGCGGATGACCAGCACGGGCACCTTCAGGTCGTCGAACGTGAAGAAGTCGCCGACCTCGGCCACGTCCTCGATCCGCCCGGCCAGGACCCACGACCGCGGCCACAGGTGCTCCTGCTCGAGCTCCCAGAACACGTCGCTGACGTAGCGCCCGGCCGGGATGTCGTGGAACGCCGGGAACCCGTCGGGCGGCGCCGTGCGCCCGAACTCGTAGACCATCTCCCGGTGGAGGCGCTCGATCAGTGCTGCGTCCATCGGGTCAGCTCGCCAGCGCGCCCGCATCGACGGCGACGACGTCGCCGGTGACCCATGCCGCCAGGTCGGAGGCCAGGAACGTGATGACCCGGGCCACGTCGTCGGGCTGTCCGGCCCGCCCGAGCAACGTGCGCGTCATCCGCGCGCCGACGTCGAGGCCGGCCTCCTTCAGCGGGGCGAGCTGCTCCTGGACGCCCGGGGTGTCGATGACGCCCGGCGCCACCCCGACGACGCGTACCCCGGCGGGACCGAGCTCGATGGCCAGGTTCTTGGTCAATCCGACGACGGCGTGCTTGGACGCCACGTAGGCACTGATCCCCGGCGCCGCTCGGAAGCCCGCCGTCGACGCCACGTTGACGATCACGCCACCCTCCGTCATGCGTCGGGCCGCCTCGCGCGCTCCGGCGAACGTGCCCCGGACGTTGACCTCGAGCATGCGGTCGATGAACTCGTCCGTCGCCTCGATCGCCGGACCGGTGGTCGGGTAGATCCCGGCGTTGTTGACCCACACGTCGAGCCGCCCGAACTCGCTGACGGCCAGGTCGGCGAGCTGCGCCAGTGACGCGCTGTCGGCGACGTCCACCGCCGCGGCGATCACGTTGCCAGGCGCGTCGGCAGCGACCTTCTCGGCCGCCGCCACATCGAGGTCGGCGGCGACGACCGACGCGCCGGCCTCGGCCAGCCGGCGGACCGTCGCCGCTCCGATGCCGCGCCCCCCACCCGTGACCACGGCGGATCGGCCGGCCATCGAGAGGAGGTCGATCAACGTTCGTTCGGTGTGGTCGGCGATCATCGCAGGCAGTGTCCTCCTCCCGGCCGGCTCGCATCGAACCGTGCCGTCTGGCAATAATGAATGCTCATTATGACTGATGTCGATTCCGGAGATCACACTGGAGTGGCCGCGCTGCTCGATGCCGACGCAGTCCTCGAGGCGATGGGCACCTGCCGGGCGATGCGCTGGCTGCGGCCCGACCCCATCCCCGACGAGCTCGTCGAGCGGCTGATCTGGGCCGCCACCCGGGCGCCCAGCCCGGGGAACACGCAGAACTGGGACTTCGTCCTGCTCGACGACCCGGAGGCCAAGCGGCGCATCGGTGATGCCGTGCGGACGGCGATGGCGGAGCGGGTGGCGGCGATGGAACGGCCCGACCGCACGATGCGCCTCATGCTCGACGGCACCGCCCACTTGGTCGACTCCTTCGCCGAGGCGCCGCTGATCGTGTTCGTCTGCGGATCCGTGCGGTATCCGCCCCAGCAACCGAACGAGCGGATGACCTGGTCGGCGCTCTACCCGGCGGCGCAGAACCTCATCGTCGCCGCCAGGGCGCTCGGCCTCGGCACCGTCTTCACGACGCTGCACCAGGTCGCCGACCCCGTCGTGCGTGAGGTGCTCGGCATCCCCGACGACGTCCGCATCGCCGCCACCATCCCGGTCGGCTGGCCGGCGGCCAAGTTCGGGCCGGTCAACCGCCGGCCGATCGCCGAGGTGATCCACCGCAACCGCTGGCAGGGCGATCTCCGTGGCGATTCCTGAGCCGGCCCGCACGAGGGGGCGCCCCCGCTTGACCGCCGTCGGGGCGCAGAGCACGCGCGACCGGCTGATGGCGGCCGCTGCGGCGGTGTGCGTGGAGCGCGGCTACGAGGGTGCGACCGTCGGCGAGATCGCCCGCCGGGCCGGCGTGACGACGGGCGCCATCTACAACCACTTCGGCGGCCGATCCGAGCTGCTCGTCGAGGCCGCTCGCCAGACGCTCGCCGCCGTCGGCGGCGAGCGCCACCTGGACGTCGACACGGTGGTCCGCCGGTTCCTGGCGCCCGGCTTCGCCGACACCCGCCGGTTCCTCCTCGAGCTGCACGGCGCCTCGATGCGCCATCCCGACCTCGCCCAGCTGCTCGGTTCGTGGCACGCCGAGCGGGCCGCCGAGCTGGAGGCGGGCGGCGCCGATCGCGCCGACGTCAAGGCGCTGTTCCTCGTGCTGCTCGGCTGCTGCCAGCTCGAGGCGCTGACCACGATCGGGGTGTCGCAGCGCCGGGTGGAGGCGTCCATGTCGGCCGCCGCCGCCGGCCTCGGGTTGGACGCGACGACATGACCGTCGACTTCTCCCTCCTCTCGGCCTCGTTCCAGGACGACCCGTGGTCGACGTTCGCCGCGCTGCGGGACGGCTGCCCGCTGCACCAGACCGACCAGCCCGCGCCGCACTACACGCTGTCGCTCGAGACGGACGTGCGGGCGGTGCTGCGCGACGACGGGACGTGGTCGTCCCGGTTCGGTCCCGGCCTGTCGTACGCCGATCCGGCGGCGCCCAACGGCGTGCTCGTCTCGAGCGACCCGCCGCTGCACACCGACGAGCGGCTGGCGATCTCCCGCCTGTTCAAGCCGTCGGCGATCGAGGCGATGGGCCCCGACATCGAACGACTGGTCGACACCATCCTCGACGGCCTGGCACCGCGCGGCGAGGGCGACCTGATCGCCGACCTGGCCATGCCGGTCCCGCTCACGGTGATGTGCTGGATGCTGGGGACGCCCGTCACCGACATCGACAAGTTCCGGTCGTGGGTGATGCCGATGGCCGAGGGGGTCAGTAGTCCCGACGGTCGCCTCCTGCCATACGTCGCCGACGCCTACCGCAACTTCATCGCCTACTTCGGCGACCACATCGCCCGCCGACAGGCCGCCGTCGAGGCCGGCGACGACGTGCCGGACGACCTGCTGACACGGCTCCTCACCGTCGAGCGGGGTGGTCGGCGGCTCAGCGGTCAGCAGGTGCTCGGCTTCTGCCAGTTCCTCCTCGTCGCCGGCAGCGCCACCACGACGCTGCTCATCGGCAACGTCGTGCACCGGTTGCTCGAGCACCCCGAGCAGCTGGCGATGGTGCACGCCGACCGGTCGCTGATCCCGGCGGCCGTCGAGGAGAGCCTGCGCTTCGACGCGCCCGTCCATGGGCTGTTCCGCACCCCGACGTGTCCCGTCGACCTGCACGGCGAGACCGTGCCGGAGGACGCCAAGGTCCTGGTGCTCTTCGCCTCGGCCAACCGCGACCCGGCGGCGTGGCCCGACCCGGACCGGTTCGACATCACACGGGACCTCGCCACGTTGAAGCGCAACTACGCGTTCGGCCACGGCATCCACTACTGCCTCGGCGCGCCCCTGGCCCGGCTCGAGGCGGCCGTGACGCTCGACGCCGTCCTCGACCGGCTGCCCGACCTCCGCCGCGCCGGCGAGCCCGACACCGTCGCCGCAGCCGTGCTGCACGGCTTCGAGCGCTACCCGGTCGCCTGGACGGCAGTGCGAGCGAGCGTCCGGGGTGCAACTCCGACCGACGGCTCGAGTGGTCGAGCGAGCGACCAGCGAGTTTGAACAGGTCGCCGAGCCCGGTTGTGAGCGAGCGTTCACGGTGCAGCAGCGAGCAACGGCCTGAGTGAGCGAGCGAACGAGGAGCCACATGGCCTACGAGCACGTCTTCCGGCCGCTGTCGATCGGCGGGTGCACCGTCCCCAACCGCATCGCCCGCACGGCCCACTCGACCGGGACCACCGGCGACGACTTGATCGCCTACCACGAGGCCCGCGCCGCCGGCGGGCTCGGCTTGACCATCCTGGAGATCGCCGGCGTCCAGCCGAGCACGGCGACTGGGATCCCGGTGTACACGGACCGCGTGCGGTCCTTCTACGCCGAGCTCGCCGATCGGCTGCACGCCCACGGCACCCAGGTGTTCCAGCAGCTCTGGCACGGCGGCGCGGCGTACGGCCGGGCGGGCCAACCGATCTCGGCCAGCGCCGTCCCGGCGCCGTCGATCGACCGCATCCCTCGCCCGATGACGGCGGCCATGATCGACGACGTCGTCGCCGCGTTCGCCGCCGCCGCCCGCCGCTGCCGCGACGGTGGCCTGGACGGCGTCGAGCTGCACGGCGCCCACGGCTACCTCATCGGCCAGTTCCTGTCGCCGGCCACCAACCTGCGCGACGACGGCTACGGCGGCTCGACGGAGGGCCGGACGCGGTTCCTCGTCGAGATCCTCCAGGCGATCCGTGGCGAGGTCGGTCCCGACTTCCCGGTCGGCGTCCGGCTGTCGGGCACCGACTTCATCGAGGGCGGCATCGACCCGGTCGAGGCGGCGGCGATCGCCCGCACCATCGAGCCGCTGATCGACTTCCTCGACGTGTCGATGTCGTCGTACTGGCGGTTCCACAAGTTCCTGTCGACGCTGGACGACCCGCTCGGCTACGAGATCGAGACCAGCGAGCAGGTCACCAAGGCCGTCGCCGTCCCGACCATCGTGACGGGGAGGATCCTGGCCCTCGACCACGCCGATCACCTGATCGGCACCGGCGTCGCCGACATGGTGTCGATGGTGCGGGCGATGGTCGCCGACCCGCACCTCGTGGCCAAGGCGCGCGCGGGCGGGAGGACGAGATCCGGCCCTGCATCGGCACGAGCATGGGCTGCGTCGCCCAGCTGATGACGACGGGCCGGTTGCAGTGCGTCGTCAACGTGGCCGCCGGCCGGGAGGCGACCGTCCCGTTCGAGACCCCGGCGCCGGCCGAGGTGCTCAAGCGGGTGATCGTCGTGGGGGGTGGACCGGCCGGCATGGAAGCCGCCCGCACGGCCGCGCAGCGGGGCCACGAGGTGCACCTGTACGACCTGGCCGGCGAGCTGGGCGGCCAGGTGCGGATGGCGGCGTCGGCGCCGCATCGCGCCGACCTCGGCGCCATCACCCGCTGGCTGGCCGACGAGATCGTCCGCCTCGGCGTGCACGTCCACCTCCGCACGCCCGTCGACCCCGACCTCGTCATCGACGCCGCTCCGGACGCGGTGATCATCGCCACCGGCTCGACGCCCCGCCGGGACGGGTTCCAGCTGTCCACCCCGTCGATCCCCGTCCCCGGGGCGGAGCTCCCGCACGTGTGGACCAGCTGGGACGTCCTGGGCTTCGGCGGGCGGGCCACGGTCGGGTCGACGGCGGTCGTCTTCGACGACACCGGGACGTTCGAGGCGGTCTCGGTCGCCGACACGCTCGTGGCGGCCGGAGCAGCGGTCACGATCGCCGGCCGATTGGAGCAGGTCGGCGCCAAGATCCCGTACCCGCCGGCCACGGTCGAGGCGAGCCGGGAGCGCCTGTTCGCCGCCCGCGTGCGGTTCGTGCCGAACGTCGCGCTGCGGGACATCACGCCGACGCGGGTGCTGGTCCACGGGATCGGCCACGATGTGACGGAGGACCTGCCGGCCGACACCGTCGTCATCGTCGGCTACCACCAGCCGAACGTCGAGCTGGCCGACCACCTCGTCGAGCAGGACTTCGAGCTCCACCTGGTCGGCGACGTCACGGGCACGTCGAGCATCTACGACGCCATCCACTCGGCGGCGGCGATCGCCCGTGCGCTGTGACCGCCGCGCCGATCGGCGCGTAGCTTGCGCCCAGTGAGCAGACGCCTGACGAAGCTCGACGAACTTCCCCGGCACCAGCTCGGCCAGACGTTCGACGTCGTCGGCGACGGGTCGCCGCACTGGAGCGACGGCTACTACTTCACGATGGGTGACGACGGCGGTCGGTACGCCTGGTTCATGGGGTTCCGGCTGCACGCCAACAACGACGTGCTCGACGCCTTCACCTGCGTGTCCGTCGACGAAGGCAGCACCGGCCGGCAGTACAACCTGCGCTGGTCGCGACGGTTGCGACCGCGCATCGACGACCTCGACTGCGGCCCGTTCAGCGTGGAGATCCTCGAAGGGCTGCGCACGCTGCGCATCCGATGCGCCGAGAACGAGTACGGCCAGTCCTGCGACCTGACGTTCGACGGGTGGTGCCCGCCGTACAACGAGGATCACGTGCAGGTCGTGGTCAACGGTCGCCTGCAGAGCGATCGGTCGAACTACGACCAGTGCTGCCTGGTGTCGGGCTGGTTCGCCGTGCCGGGGGAGCGGGTCGAGGTGAACGGTTGGACCGGTGTGCGCGACCACTCGTGGGGGATCGGCAACCACACCGGCGGCCCGCGTTCGCCCGCCATCGCTCCGCCGCTCGAACCGCTGACCCCGCCGGGACTGCGCCAGTGGTGCGTGTTCCGCCTCCCGGATCGTTCCGTGTTCTGGCAGTTCCATCACCCCGGTGGGGATGGGCCACCGACGAAGTTCGAGAGCCGGTGCATGTTCCCGTACGGCGACGAGCGCGAGTCGTTCGCCTACACCGCCGTCGACCACGACGTCGCCTTCGAGGAGGTCGACGGCCGAGCGGTGCCGCGGCTCGATGAGGCAGAGGTGCGCCTGACCCGCCCGGACGGCGCCGTCGAGCGGTACCGGATCGAGCCGATCTCGTACCCCGTCTACCTCCAGGGCGGCGGCTACTTCGCCGGGTTCGACGACGGGCTTGGGCGCGGCGTCTACCGCGGCGACGACCACCACGAGGGCGAGGTGTGGGAGATCGACCGGGTGATCGGCATCGTCGAGCCGAAGGGTGCGCGCCTCGACCGGCGCCACTACGCCGAGGCGTGGGGGCGGTGCACCAACGTCGACGACCCGCACGACACCGGCACCGGCCACCTCGAGTGCGTCGTGCTCGGCCCCTACTCCGGACTCCCGGGATGAGTGCGAGCGTGCGTTTCGGGCGGTGCTCGGCGGAACGGTTCAAGTGGGCAGGCGAGCGATCGTGAGTGCGAGCGTGCGTTTCGGGCGGTGCTCGGCGGAACGGTTCAAGTGGGCAGGCGAGCGATCGTGAGTGCGAGCGTGCGTTTCGGGCGGTGCTCGGCGGAACGGTTCAAGTGGGCAGGCGAGCGATCGTGAGGGCCCTCGTGCTCGGCGGGTCGGTGTTCGTCGGTCGCCGCCTCGTCGACGAGCTGCTGGCCGGCGGGCACGACGTCACCGTGCTCAACCGCGGCCGCACGGCGACGGACCTGCCGGCGGAGGTCGAACGGCTGGCCGCCGATCGCACCGACGTCGAGGCCATGCGTGGCGCGCTGGCCGGGCGTGACTGGGACGCCATCTACGACGTTTCCGGGTTCGTGATGGTGGCCGGCGGCGCCGACATCTCGGGGCTGCTCGACCTCGTCGAGGGTCACGTCGGCCACTACGTGTACGTCAGCTCGATCATGGCCTACGACCAGTCCTGGAGCGGCGTGGTCCCGTGGACGGAGGACCAGCCGACCGACCAGAGCGGGGCCGGGACCTACGGCGGGTTCAAGGCGCTGGCCGAGGCGGCGATGCTCGATCGCCATCGCGCCAGCGGGTTCCCCGTGTCCGTGGTGCGGCCGGCGGCGATCTACGGACCGCGCAACAACATCTACGACATGGAGACGCCGATGTTCGTGCGGCTCGTGCAGGGTCGCCCGATCCTGCTGCCGCACAGCGGGCTGGTCACCGCGTCGTACGGCCACGTCGACGATCTCTGCGCGCTGATGGTCGCCATGATCGGCACTGACGCGGCGATTGGCGAGGTGTTCAACGTCACCGCCGAGGCGGTCACGACGCGCCGGTACGTCGCCGAGCTGGCGTCGATCGTCGGCGTCGAGCCGGGCGTCGTCGAGGTCCCCGATGCGGCACTGGCCGAGCTGCCGGCGGGCATCTTCGGCCACCTCTTCGGCTGGCGCCACCACGCCGTGCTGAGCATCGACAAGGCGCGGCGGCTGTTGGGCTTCCAGCCCCGGTGGGACTTCCGTGCCGGTCACGAGGACACCTACCGCTGGTTCCGGGCCCAGGGGTGGCACGAGCTCGATGGCCCCCTGGCCGACCCCGTGTGGCGGGCGAGCTGGGATTTCGAGGCCGAAGCCGTGGCAGCGGCGCGACTCCGATGATCGACCGAGTGTCCGACGAGGCGGTCGCCGCCTGCGTCGCCCCGGCGCTGCGCGTGATCTACGCCGGTGGCGACTGGGGGCGCCAGGTCAACGCCCAGCTCCTGGCCCTGGTCGAGTACACGGCCGGGCGCGAGCCCGACCGCCGGCCGGCACGGTCGCGGGCGTTGCTCGCCGCGCTGCACGTGCTCAGTGGCAACCCGCTGGTGCCCGACGAGGGCGGCCCGGAGGAGCGCGCCGCCGCCGCCCTTGCCGCCGCCGTCGGTCGATCCGACGCCGACGGCGACGCTGCGGCGGTGCGCGCCCATCTGCGCCCGGTCCTCGTCGCCGAGCTGGACGACGAGCTGGCGTCGACGATGGTGATGATGGACGGGTTCCGGGGGCGGGTGCGCGGTGCATGACGCGCTGCTGCGGTGGATGGGCCGTCAGCTCGGCGTCGACTCGTCCGGGGCATGGGTGGAACGCATCGGCACGGGCCACTCGCGGGCGATGTACCGGGTCACCATGGTCGGCGGCGGCCGCTACGTGGTGCGCGTCGAGCAGGGCGGCGTGTTCGGCACGTCGGGCGCCGAGGAGGCCCGGGTGATGCGCAGCCTGCACGCCATCGGCTTCCCCGTCGCCCGCATCGTCGCGTCGGAGCCCTCGGGCACCGTCATCGGCCGCCCGTTCTTCGTGATGGCCCATCTCGATGTCGGCGCCGCCCCGGAGGACGAGCGGGCGATCGACGATCGGACCGCAGCCGCGTTCGTCACGACGATGCACCGCCTGCACCAGATCGAGCTGTCCGGCATCGAGTTCGACATCGTCCCGCCGACTCCTGCGCACGCCACACCGATGCAGGTCGAGCGGTGGCGGTCGGTGTACCGGTCGGCGACGGCAACGCCGATCCCGCTGCTCGAGGAAGCAGCGACCTGGCTGGTGCACCACGCACCGCCGCTCGATCGGCTGTCGGTCGTGCACGGCGATGCGGGTCCGGGCAACTTCGTCCACGACGCGGGGCGGGTCGTGGCGCTGACCGACTTCGAGTTCACGCACCTCGGCGATCCCGCCGAGGACTGGTCGTTCTGCCTGTCGATGCGCGGGTCACGGACGATGCCTCGGGAGCGGTGGCTGGCGCTGTTCGCCGAGCACGCCGGCGTCTCGATGAGCGACGAGCGGTGGCGGTACTGGGAGGCGTTCAACCTGTTCAAGGGCGCCTGCGCCAACCGGACCTGCCTCGGCCTGTTCGAGCGGGGCGTCAACCGGGCGCCGAACATGGCGATCATCGGCACGACCCTGCACCAGGTGTTCCTGCGCCGGTTGGTCGACATCGTGCACCGCGTAGGTTCGACCGGATGAAGCAACGCAACCTTGGCGACGGGCTCGTCGTCTCGTCGATCGGGCTCGGGTGCATGTCGATGTCGGCCGTCTACGGCGCCGGCGACGAGCCAGCCGCGCTGGAGGCAGTCGACACCGCGCTCGAGCTGGGGATCACGTTCTTCGACACCGCCGACATCTACGGGATGACCGACAACGAGCGCATCGTCGGCAACGCACTGCGGGCACGGCGCGACGACGTGGTCGTCGCCACCAAGTTCGGCATCCAGGTGAGCGCCGACGGGAGCCGGTCGGTGAACGGCCGGCCCGAGTACGTCCGCCAGGCGTGCGATGCGTCACTCGGTCGCCTCGGCCTCGAGGTGATCGACCTCTACTACCAGCACCGCGTCGACACGGCGACGCCGGTGGAGGAGACCTGGGGGGCGATGGCCGAGCTCGTGACGGCGGGCAAGGTCCGCCACCTCGGGATCTCCGAGCCGTCGGCCGATTCGCTGCGGCGGGCGGCGTCCGTGCACCAGATCGCCGCGCTGCAGAACGAGTGGTCGCTGTGGAGCCGGGACATCGAGGGCGAGATCGTGCCGCTGTGCCGTGAGCTGGGCATTGCCATCGTCCCGTACAGCCCGCTCGGGCGAGGGTTCCTCACCGGCCAGATCAAGACGCCCGAGGACCTCGCCGAGTTCGATTTCCGGCGCGGCAGCCCGCGGTTCGAAGGCGAGAACTTCCAGCGCAACCTGGATCTGGTGGCCGAGATCGGGCGGATCGCCGAGGACAAGGGCGTGACGCCGGCGCAGCTGGCGTTGGCGTGGCTGCTCGCCCAGGGCGACGACGTGGTGCCCATCCCCGGCACCAAGCGGGCGGCGCGGGTCGCCGAGAACGCCGGCGCCGCCGACGTCGAGCTCAGTCCCGACGACCTCGCCCGCATCGATGCCGTGTCACCGGTCGGGGCGGCGGCGGGCGATCGGTATCCCGACATGTCCTGGGTCAACCGCTGACGGCTCCGTACGGGTCGGGCGCAGAGGGCGTGCGACCATCGCCGCCATGAGCGACGACTCCCGGATCCAGCTGGCCACCGACCTGTTCGCGGCGTGGAGCAGCGGCGACGCCGACCGTCCAGAGCCGTACCTGGCTCCGGATGCGGTGCTGTACGACATCGTCGGCGGCGAGCACCAGGGGTGGCCGGCGATCCGCGACTTCTTCGACAAGGGGATCGTCGTGTGGCCCGACCTGCAGCTGATCCCGGACCAGTTCTGGACCAGCGACGACGGCGTGGCGCTGAGCTGGGTGATGAGCGCCACCGTGACCGATGCCTCCGCCGGCCGTCTCGGCCAGGACGCGGTCGGCAAGAAGTGGGAGAGCGAGGGGATGACGTGGCTGCGCGTCCGCGACGGCGTCGTCGTTCGCGAGGTCGACTACCACGACAGCGGCGCCGTCGCCCGCTCGCTCGGCCGTCCCTGATCCGGTTCCGTGGCGCGATCGCCGCCACATCTGGCGGCGATCCTTGCTCAGAATCGGAATTGGGGTCAGCGGGGGGTGAGCTCGAGGTGGAGGTGCTTGAGGGCGCGGAGGACGAAGTTGGGCTGGTGGCGGAAGTCGTTGGCCCCCTCGACGAACGAGACGTCGGCGAACCGGTCGACCAGGGCCCGGAACCCGATGTTCAACTCCCGGCGGGCCAGCGGGGCACCGAGGCAGTGGTGGGTACCGAACCCGAAGGCGAGGTGCTGGCGCACGTTGTCGCGGTCGAGGTCGAAGTCCGCGGGGCACTCGAACCGTGACTCGTCGCGGTTGGCCGACCCCCATCGGATGTTGAGGATCGAGCCGGCCGGGATGGTCACGCCGCCGAGCTCGACGTCGACGGCGGTCGAGCGGAACAGGCCCTGCACGGGGCTTTCCAGGCGCAGCACCTCCTCGGCCAGCAGCGGCACGTAGCGATCCGGATCGGCCGTCACCTGGGCCCACGCCTCGGGGTGGGCGGCGAGCAGCCGAGCGCCCTCGGACAGCGCGTTGGTCGTGGTCTCGGACCCGCCGACGAACGTGTCCGCCATCATCTCGGCGTGCAGCTCGTTGTCGTTCAGCGGGCGGCCCCACTCCGGGATCTCGGTGTTGACGAGGTCCGAGAGCAACGTGTCGTCGGGCTCACGGCGGAGCCGCTCGAAGACCGGCTGGAAGTAGTGCTGGGCTTCGATCTCCTGCTCCGTCGACCAGACCATCTCCTCCTCGGTCTGCATCATCCCGAGTCGCTGCACCCAGGCGTCGGTCCACGCCTTGATCTGCCAGATGTCCTCCTCCCGCGCGCCCATCTGCTTGCCGATCACGATCAGCGGCAGCGGCACGGCGAACTGGGCGACCCAATCGCATCGGACGGCTGACGAGCCGCCATCGACATCTCCCGTGCCGATGAGCTCGTCGATCAAGCGGTGGGCGAGGTCGGTGATGTAGCCGTCGAGCTCGGCGATGCGGGCCGGCCTGAAGGCGTGGTCGAACAGCCGACGCATCTGGCGATGGTTGGGGTCGTCGCGCCCGGCCAACGTGGCCGACGGCACCCACCCCTTGGCCTCGTAGATCGCCTTGATGCGAGCCGCCCGGGGGTCGACCTTCTTGCGGTCGCGGGCGCTGGGGAACCGCTCGGGGTCGGTGACGATCGCCTTGATGTCGTCGTAGCGGGTGATCACCCACATGCCGGTGCGCGGCTCGCGCCACGCTGGGGCCTCGGCGCGCAGCGTGGCGTAGGCGTCGTACGGGCAGTCCGACGTGTCGGGGTCGAACAGGTCGATGCCGGCGGCGTCAGCCACGGACCCGCCCAGCGGTCGACTGTTCGCTCGCGCTTCGCGGCTCGCTCACCACGGTCGACTGTTCGCTCGCGCTTCGCGGCTCGCTCACCCAGCGGACGGGCAGGGACTTGCGCCCCCAGAGGAACGGCGACGGCACCCGAGTCGGTTCACCGTCGAGGCGCAGGCTGGGCAGCCGTGCCGCCAGCTCCTCGATGGCGACGCGCGCCGTGAGCCGGGCGAGGTGGGCGCCGAGGCAGTGGTGGATGCCCCAGCTGAACGAGTAGTGCTTGCGCGTCTCGAGCAGTGGGCGGTCGACGACGAAGTCGTCCGGTCGGTCGGGGAAGCGGTGCTCGTCGCGGTTGGCCGAGGCGTACAGCACCATGACCTTGGCACCCCGACTCACGTCGACGCCGTCGATCGTCGTGTCCTCGTTCGGCGTGCGGCACAGCCCGAGCACCGGCGGGTCGAAGCGCAGGCTCTCCTCGACGGCGTTGGGGATCAACGCCGGATCGTCGACGACCCGCTGCCACCGCTGCGGCACGTCCTCGAGCAGCCGCCACATGCAGTTGGTGATCAGCGAAGTCGTCGTCTCGTGGCCGGCGATCAGCAACTGGTTGACCATGTTCACCAGCTCGCCGAGCGGCATCCGCTCACCGTCCGCCGAGTACTCGTCGACGGCGAGGTGCGTGAGCAGGCCGGGCGGATTGTCGATGCCGGCGTCGGCGGCCCGGCGGCGGCGTTCGATCTCGGCGGCCGTGAAGGCGCTCAACTCGTGGCGGGCCCGGCGGCCCTGCTCGGGGTAGGCCATCGACACGACCATCTCGTCGGCCCACTCGAGGAAGCGGTCGCGGTCGTCGAGGTCGAGGCCGAGGATGGCGCAGAAGCTGGTCACGGGCAGCGGCAGGGCCACGTCGCCGTACAGCTCCGCACGCCCGACCGGGCGGATCGTCTCGATCAGCGCGGACGTGACGTCGCGGATCGCCGGTTCGAGCTCGGCGACGGCGGTCGGCCCGAACCAGTCGCGGGCGAACTTGCGGCGCCGAGTGTGCTCGGGTGGATCGTCGTGCTGCATGTCGCCGGCACCGCTCGAGCTGTACGAGAGGCCTGGTCCCATGGCGTTCGACCAGTGCGCGGGGTCGACGAGGATGCGGTGGACATCGGCGGCCCGGCTGATCGAGTACAGCGCCCGGCCGTCCACCTCGGCCCGGTGGACCGGGCACTCGGCACGCAGCCGGGCGTACGCCGGCACCGGATCGGCCAGCACGTCCGGGTCCGTCACTGAATAGTCGATCACCGGCCCGATGATGGCCGAGCGCTCGTCCGCCTCTCGATCCGAGGATCCGACCGGGTGGAGGCATTGACGGTTCGGCCCGTGGCGCAGTGCCGGGTCCGACGAGGCCGGCCTTGCCCGGCCCAGCGAGCGAAGCGAGCCATCAGACGTCGGCGGCGACGCCACGCTCGTGGAGGGTGCTGCGCAGGTTGGTGAAGTCGGCGGTCAGGTCGGGCGGGCCCATGTAGTGCGGCTGGAGGAAGCGCCGCGAGAACTTCCAGCCGTCAGCGGTGCGCACGTACCCGTCGTCGTAGTGGGCGAGGAGGATGCTGTTCGTGCCGTCGCTGCGGCGGAAGCGCTCGTCGATGTACCAGCGCCCGGTGGCCCGGTCGGCGTCGCCGCCTTCGTCCACCCACACCTCGCCGTTGTGCACCATCTGCACGACTGCGGCCATCCCGCCCATCGCCGAGTACCACAGCTCGACGATCGCGTCGCGACCCTCCACGAGCCGGTTGCGGCCGAGGTCCCACGTGGCGTCCTCGGCCCAGGTGCTCGCCCACTGGACGCCGTCACGGTGGACGACGGCGTCGGCGTAGCGGTGGATGAGGCGCTGGATGGCGACGTAGTCGTCGGTCCCGATCGGCGCAAGGGTGGCGGTCATGGGGTTCGTTCTAGCCAACCGACGCCCCGTAGGTTCGACCCGATGCCCGAGTTCGCAGCACGACTGGCCGCCGAGCGACCCGACGAGGTCGCGCTCACCGATCCGTCGCGCTCCATGGGCTGGGCCGACGTCGGTGACGTGCTCAACCGCGTGGCCAACGGCCTGCGCTCGATGGACCTCGGACCGGCACAGCGCGTCGCGGTCTTCGCCGAGAACGCCTCGGAGACGGCCCTGGCCCACCTCGGCGGGCTGCTCGCCGGCGCATCGACGGTGCCCGTCAACTTCCACCTGACCGCCGACGAGACGGCCTACATCCTCCGTGACTCGGACACCCGCGTGCTCTTCGTCGGACCGGAGACCGTCGAGCGCGGTGTCACCGCGGCGACCGAGGCCGGCGTCGAGCACGTCGTCGGCTGGGGCCTCGAGGAGCCGGTCGACGGGGTGACGCCCTGGACGGATTGGCTGGCCGGCGCCGACGACACGCACCCGCCGCTCGACACCCGGCCGCGACCCAACCTGCTCTACACGTCTGGGACGACGGGGCTGCCCAAGGGCACGGAGCTGCCGCCGACCATGTTCGCCGGTGGTGGCACGATGGCCGAGCACCTCGAAGCGCTGCGCGGCAACGCCTTCGCCCGGTTCGGGACCCACCTCGTCGTCGGGCCGATGTACCACACGGGCCCGCTGTCGGGCATGCGCCTGCTCGTCGCCGGCGTCCCGTCGGTGATCCTCGGCAAGTTCGACGCCGAGCGCACGCTGGCCACCATCGACCGCTACCGCACGGAGAGCGCGGTGATGGTGCCGACCCACTTCGTGCGGCTGCTCGCCCTGCCCGACGACGTCAAGGACCGCTACGACGTCTCCTCGATGCAGTTCGTCGCCCACACCGGCGCCTCGTGCCCGGTCGACGTGAAGCGGGCGATGATCGAGTGGTGGGGGCCGATCTTCATGGACGCCTACGGCGCCAGCGAGGTCGGCACCACGTGCAGCATCTCGAGCGAGGAGTGGCTGGCCCACCCTGGCTCCGTCGGCCGGTCGATCCCACCGTTCGAGGCGATGATCCTCGACGACGACGACCAGCCCGTCCCGGCGGGCACCGAGGGCCGGCTGTTCTTCCGCGACACCACCGGCCGCGGCGTCGTCTACCCGAACGACGCCGCCAAGACGGCCGCCGCCCACATCGCTCCCGGCGTGTTCACGCTCGGCGAGATCGGTTACCTCGACGCCGACGGCTACGTCTTCATCACCGACCGGTTCTCGGACATGGTCGTGTCGGGTGGGTCGAACATCTACCCGGCCGAGGCCGAGCAGGTGCTGCTCCAGCACCCCGCCGTTGCCGACGTGGCGTGCATCGGCGTGCCGCACGCCGAGATGGGCGAGGAGCTGCGCGGCCTGGTCATCCCGGCCGACCCCGCCGACCCGCCCGACCCGAAGGGGCTGGTGGCGTGGTGCCGGGAGCGCCTGTCGCACTACAAGTGCCCGCGCTCGATCGAGCTCGTCGACGACCTCGGCCGCAACACCATGGGCAAGATCAACAAGCGCAAGCTGCGGGCGCCGTACTGGGAAGCGGCGGCAGTCGACAAGGCTCCACGTGCGGGCGGCGCGACCGGTGCGGCGGGTGCCGGCGAACGGGTGGCCACGTCATGAGCGAGCCCGTGCTGCTGGTCGACGATCCGGCGGACAAGGTGCGGCGGCTGACGCTGAACCGGCCGGACAAGCGCAACGCCCTCAACGACGACCTGCGTGGCGCGCTGTTCGACGCGCTGCGCACCGCCGACCGCGACCGCAACGTCTCGGTGATCGTGATCCGCGGCGCCGGCCCGGCGTTCTGCGCCGGCTACGACTTGAGCGGCCCCAACCGTGACGTCGAGCGGGCGATCGCCAAGGTCGACGGGTGGTGGTCGCGCCACGTCGTCAACAACTGGTTCGAGATGTGGGACATGGCCACGCCGATCATCGGGCAGGTGCACGGCTACTGCCTGGCCGGTGGCACCGAGCTGGCCACCGCCTGTGATCTCGTGTACGTCGCCGAGGACGCCAAGATCGGCTACCCACCGGTGCGGCTGATGTCGCCGCCGGACCTGCAGTGGCAGACGTGGATGATGGGGCTTCGGCGGGGGATGGAGGCGTTGCTCACCGGCGACTCGATGTCGGGGACCGAGGCTGCCGAATGGGGGTTCGCCAACCGAGCCCACCCGGCTGAGGAGCTGGAGGGCGCCGTGCTGGCCATGGCCGAGCGCGTGGCCCGCATCCCGCTCGACCTGCTGGCGCTGAACAAGCGCTCGGCGCACCGGGCGATGGACGCCATGGGCATCCGCACCGGCATGCGCGCCGGCGCCGACATCCAGGCCATGGGCTTCCACCAGCCGGCCTCCGCCGAGTACCTCAAGACGTTCGCCGAGAAGGGCGTCAGCGCCGCGCTCAGCGACCGCGATCGGCAGTTCGGCGACTACCGGGAGCGCAGCGAGTAGCCCGACGGCACGGCCGCGCCGGCCAGCTCGATCTGGGCGCGGTCTGTCTCGTTCGTGGGACTCTCCGCGCCCAGATCTCGGTCGCACGCTCGGCGTCGTCGCGCTTGCAAGGTATTAATTGACCGGTCAGTCACTTTCCTGGCATGCTGCGTCGTGAGGTCGGGGGACCTCGACACAAAGGGGGATCGGGCACATGAGCTTTCGCACTCAGGTGCGTCGCGGGCGGATGATCGCGGTCGGGGTGAGCCTCACGCTCATCGCCGCGGCGTGCGGCAGCGACGACGACGAGCCGTCGTCGGCGGAGACCACCGGCGGCGCGGTCACGACCGCTGCCGGCACGGAGACCACCGCCGGCGGCACGGAGTCCACCGCGGGTGCTGACACCACGGAGGGCGGCACCGACACCACCGAGGGTGGAGCCGACACGACCGAGCCGACCGAGGAGAGCACCGAGCCGACCGAGGGTGGCGAGACCACCACGGGCGGTTCGGAGGCGCCGGCGGGTTCGGCCGGCTGCCCGGAGATCGACGATTCCATCGACGCCGAAGAGGGTGTCGGCGCCGGGCGCTTCATCTCCGATCTGCAGTGCGCGTTGGACGCTCCGCTGGCGGCAGAGGGTGAGCCCGTCGTCATCGGCTTCCAGAACCCCGAAGGCGACCCGGCTGGCAGCTTCCCGGAGTACAGCCTGGCCGCACAGGCAGCGGTCGAGTACATCAACACCGAGCTCGGTGGCTTCGGCGCCGACATCCAGAACGGCGTCCCGGGCCGCCCGATCCAGCTCGAGGTCTGCAAGATGGCCATCGCGCCGGACGACTCGCAGCGCTGCGCCAACGAACTGCTGGCGAAGAACCCGTTCCTGATCGTCTCCAGCCTGAACTTCTTCGGCAACCAGATCCCGATCTACCAAGCCGCCGGCGTGCCGGCGATCGTCGGGACCCCGATCACCGTCGGCGACTTCACCGCCGACGGCGTGTATTCGATCGGCGGAGGCGGCGGCTGCCTCGGCGTGCACACGGGCTTGGTCGAGTTCGCCACCACCGAGTTCGACGACGTGCAGAAGGTCAGCGTCCCCTGGTCCGATACCCCGCCCGGGGTCGTCTGCTACTACGACCTCGAGTCGAAGCCGCTCGACGTCCTCAACGGCACCGTGCCCGGGGAGGGTGAGCGGGCTGGGTCGATGCCTGACCTGCAGCACATCGGTGTCCCGATCAAGCCGGCGACGCCCGACGTGACACCGCAGGTCACCGAGGTGCTGGGCTTCGATCCCGACGCCATCATCTTCTCGGCCCAGGGCGCCGACTGCTGGAACTTCGTCGATGGGCTCGGGCGTCTCGGCTGGACCCCTGACAGCGTCCCGCTCGTGCTGTCGGGCGCCTGTCTCGACTTCGAGGCGATGGAGGCCGCCGGCTCGCTGGCCGAGGGCATCTACTTCATCGGCTCCGGCGGCACCGTGACCCAGGATCCCGCCAACATCGAGAACCCGCGAGACAAGTTCGAGACGGAGATCTACCAGTCCAAGCCGCTCGAGTACGGCTTGCCGCAGGCTGAGCTGACGAAGGGCTTCGCCACGCAGGGCTGGTCGGTGATGATGTCCGTCTGGGAGATCGGCAGCCAGCTCACTGCGGCCGGCGAGGAGCTGACACCGGAGACGTTCGAGGCCGCCATCGCAGCGACCGACAACCAGCACGCCTTCGGCTCGACGCCACTGTCCTGCTCGACGGCCCCCGCGCCCTACGTCGCCGTCTGCAACTCGCTGGTGACGGCGACGCAGTGGGATGGCGAGGCACTCGTTCCCGTACGAACCCGGTTCACCGGGCTCGACCTGATCGCCGGCACCGAACTGCGCCCCGGACCCTGACCCTTCCCGACTACACGCACCGCCACCCACATCTCGGAGACCACAACATGCAACGACGCACCTCGCGTTCCATCGCCGTCCTTGCCAGCTTGGCCATCGTCGCCGCCGCGTGCGGCAGCGATGACGACGGCGGCGACAGCGGGGCATCGACGACCGCCGCCAGCGGCGGTGCCAGCACGACCGAGGGTGGCGCCGACACCACTGCCGGTGGCGCCGAGACCACTGCCGGTGGTGCCGAGTCGACCGAGGGTGGTGCCGAGACCACCGAGGGTGGTGCCGACCGACCGAGGGCGGGAGCGACACGACCGAGGGCGGGAGCGACACCACCGAGGGTGGCGGCGAGTCGACCGAAGGTGGAGGCGAGGCCGGCACGGCCGGGTGCCCGGAGATCGACACGTCGTTCGACGAGACCGGCGGCGACGGTGCCGGTCGGACGATCTCCGACATGCAGTGCGCAAGCGCGGCACCCCTGCAGGCCGAGGGCGACCCGATCGTGATCGGGTTCCAGAACCCGGAGGGCGACCCGAACGGCAGCTTCCCGGAGGCCACGCTCGCCGCCGAGGCCGCCGTCGAGTACATCAACAACGAGCTCGGCGGTTGGGGCTCGGACATCCAGAACGGGGTGCCCGGGCGACCGATCCAGCTGGAGGTGTGCAAGACGGCGATCGCTCCCGACGACTCGCAGCGCTGCGCCAACGAGCTGGTCTCCAAGGACCCGTTCATGATCGTGTCGACGATCAACTTCTTCGGTAACCACCTGCCGATCTTCGAAGCGGCGGGCATCCCGTCGATCGTCACCGTGCCGGTGACGATCGCCGACTACACCTCGCCGGCCTCCTACGCCATCGCCGCCGGGGGCGGCTGCCTCGGCGCCCACACCGCGCTCGTCGAGTTCGCCACGACGGACCTCGAGGCGACGCGCGTCGGCGTGCCCTGGGCCGACACGCCGCCAGGCGTCGTCTGCTACTACGACCTCGAGGCCAAGCCGCTCGACGTGTTGAAGGGCACGGTGCCCGGCGACTCCGAGCGCGCCGGCACGCTCCCCGACCTCGAGTACATCGGCGTTCCGATCAAGCCGGCGACACCCGACGTGACCCCGCAGGTCACCGAGGTCCTCGGCTTCGACCCGAACGCGATCATCTTCTCCGCCCAGGGTGCCGACTGCTGGAACCTGGTCGACGGGCTCGGTCGCCTGGGCTGGACGCCCGAGAGCATCCCGCTCGTCCTGTCCGGTTCGTGCATCGACTTCGAGGCCATGCGCGCCGCCGGCGAGCTCGCCAACGGCGTGTACTTCGTCACCACCGGCGGCGCGCTGACCAACGACCTCGATGCCATCGAGGATCCCCGCCAGAAGGCCGAGGCCGAGTTCTTCCAGACCAAGCCGGTCGAGTACGGCCTGCCGGAGTCGGAGCTGACCAAGGGGTTCGGCGCCGGCACGTTCAGCAGCATGATCAGCCTCTGGGCGATGTCCACCCGGCTCGTCGCCTCCGGCGAGGAGATGACTCCGGAGAACTTCGCCGCCTACGTCGCAGCCACCGAGAACGACCACCTCTTCGGGGGCACGCCGCTGTCCTGCGCCTCCGCGCCGCCGCCCTATGTGTCGGTGTGCAACACGATCTCGACGATTGCCCAGTGGGACGGCGAGAACCTGGTGCCGGTGCGCGAGAATTTCTCGGGGGCCGAGTTGATCACCGGGACTGAACTGCGACCTGGACCCTGATCGAACAACCGAGCCAGAGAGGCTGATCATGCATCGAACGATGAAGCGATCCGTCGCCCTCGTCGCCGCCCTCGTCGTCGTCGTGGCGGCGTGCGGCAGTGACGATGACGGCGGCGGCGAGTCGGCCACGACGTCGGGCGGCGCCACCGCCACGACGGCCGCCGACACGGCCACGACCGAGGGCGGCGCCGACACGACCGAGGGCGGCGCCGAGACCACCGAGGGCGGCGGCGAGACGACCGAGGGCGGTGCCGACAGCACCGAGGGCGGCGCCGACACGACCGAGGGCGGCGCCGAGACCACCGAGGGCGGCGGCGAGTCGACGGAGGGTGGCGGCGAGGCCGGCTCGGCCGGGTGCCCGGAGATCGACACGTCGCTCGACGAGACGGGCGGCAACGGTGCCGGTCGGTTCGTGTCCGACCTCGAGTGCGCGCTCGAGAGCCCGCTGCAGGCTGAGGGCGAGCCGGTCGTGATCGGCTTCCAGAACCCCGAGGGCGATCCGAACGGCAGCTTCCCCGAGGCCACGCTCGGCACGCAGGCGGCGGTCGACTACATCAATGCCGAGCTGGGTGGTTGGGGCGCCGACATCCAGAACGGGGTGCCGGGCCGGCCGATCCAGCTGGAGGTCTGCAAGACGGCCATCGCGCCGGACGATTCGCAGCGCTGCGCCAACGAGCTCGTCTCCAAGAACCCGGAGATCATCGTCAGCTCGATCAACTTCTTCGGCAACCACTTGCCGATCTTCGAGGCGGCCGGCATCCCGGCCTTCATCACGTCGCCGGTCACGATCGGCGACTTCACCTCGCAGTCCGCCTACGCCATCGCCGGCGGCGGCGGCTGCCTCGGCCAGCACACCGCGCTCGTCGAGTTCGCCACCACCGACCTCGAGGGGACGCGCGTTGCCGTTCCATGGGCCGACACCCCGCCGGGCGTGGTCTGCTACTACGACCTCGAGGCCAAGCCGCTCGACGTGATCAAGGGCGCCGTGCCCGGCGACAGCGAGCGGGCGGGGTCGATCCCCGAGCTCGAGCACATCGGCGTCCCGATCAAGCCGGCGACACCCGACGTGACCCCGCAGGTCACGGAGATCCTCGGCTTCGACCCGAACGCGATCATCTTCTCCGCCCAGGGTGCCGACTGCTGGAACCTGGTCGACGGGCTCGGCCGACTGGGCTGGACGCCGGAGAGCATCCCGCTCGTGCTGTCGGGGGCGTGCATCGACTTCGAGGCCATGCGCGCCGCCGGACCGCTGGCCGAGGGCGTGTACTTCGTCACGGCTGGTGGCTCGAACACCAACGACCTCGAGTCCATCGAGGATCCCCGGCAGAAGTTCGAGGCCGAAATCTTCCAGACCAAGCCGCTCGAGTACGGCATGCCTGAAGCCGATCTGTACAAGGGCTTCGGTTCCCAGGGCTTCAACAGCATGATCGCCCTCTGGGAGATGTCCGTGCGGGTGGTCGAGTCGGGCGAAGAGCTCACGCCGGACACGTTCGCCGCCTATGTCGACGCCACCGAGGGCGACCACATGTTCGGCTCCACGCCGCTGTCGTGCGCGACGGCGCCCGAGCCCTACGTGGCCGTGTGCAACTCGATCAACACCGTCTCGCAATGGGACGGCACCAACCTGGTCCCGGTCCGGCCCGAGTTCTCCGGCGCCGAGCTCGTCAGCGGCACCGAACTCCGACCTGGGCCGTAAGCGGAGCGAGCTTGCGAGCTCCGGTCCAAGATCTGGGCGCGGATCTTCTCACGGTGAGACGGAGCGCGCCCAGATCCACGGCCGCCTGGATGGTCGACGGAGCGATGCACGGATCTGGGCGCGCTCCGTCTCACCTCGAGTGAGAAGATCCGCGCCCAGATCGTCTTCGCTCGCATCGCTGCGCTCGCTCGCCCTCACCAAATTGACCGGTCAGTTACTTTCCTGGCACAGTGGGAGCGGCTGCACCAGGGCAGCGCTGACCCCAGGGGGATCTTGATGAAGTTTGGTCGCGGCACGGCGTCTCGAAAGGCGCTGGCGATGCTCGGCTGCTGCACCCTTGTGGTGGCCGCGTGCGGGAGCGATGACGACGGCGGCGGCGATGCCGCCACCACGTCGGCGGCGTCGGGCGGCGAGTCGACGACGTCAGGCGAGGCCACGACGACCGCCGGCGGTGACGACACCGAGCCGGCCGGCACGGAGCCGGATTCCACCGAATCAGCCTCCACGGAGCCGGACTCGACCGAGTCGGGCGACACCGAGCCGGACGCCACGGAGCCCGACTCGACCGACGGTGGCGGCAGCACCCCGACCGGTTCGGCCGGATGCCCCGAGATCGACGATTCCCTCGACGAGGCCGGCGGGACGGGCGCCGGCCGCCTCCTCTCCGACCTCGAGTGCGCCGCGGCGAGCCCGCTGGCTGCCGAGGGCGAGCCGATCGTCATCGGCCTGCAGAACCCGGAGGGCGACCCCGCCGGCAGCTTCCCGGAGTTCTCGACGGCCGCCACCGCAGCCGTCGAGTACATCAACAACGAGCTCGGCGGCTGGGGCTCGGACATCCAGAACGGCGTGCCAGGCCGGCCGATCCAGCTGGAGATCTGCAAGACCGCCATCGCCCCGGACGACTCGCAGCGCTGCGCCAACGAGCTGGTCAGCAAGCAGCCGTTCCTCATCGCCTCGTCGATCAACTTCTTCGGCAACCACCTGCCGATCTTCGAAGCGGCCGGCATCCCGGCCGTGGTGATGTCGCCGGTGACCATCGCCGACTTCACCGCCGCCGGGGCCTACGCCATCGGCGGTGGCGGCGGCTGCCTCGGCGTCCACACCGGGATGGCCGAGTTCACCACCACCGAGTTCGACCCGACGAAGGTCGCCATCCCGTGGGCCGACACGCCCCCGGGCGTGGTCTGCTTCTACGACCTCGAGGCCAAGCCGATGGACGTCCTCAACGGCTCTGTCCCCGGTGACGCCGAGCGGGCCGGCACGATGCCCGACCTCGAGTACCTCGGCGTGCCGATCAAGCCGGCGACGCCGGACGTGACCCCGCAGGTCAGCGAGATCCTCGGCTACGAGCCCGACGCCATCATGTTCTCCGGCCAGGGTGCGGACTGCTGGAACCTGGTCGACGGGCTCGGCCGCCTCGGGTGGACGCCCGACAGCATCCCGCTCGTGCTCTCCGGGGCGTGCACCGACTTCGAGGCGATGCGCGCCGCCGGGCCGCTGGCCGAAGGCGTGTACTTCATCGGCTCGGGGAACTCGGTGATCGTCGACCCGGCGACCCTCGACGACCCACTCGCCGCCGCCGAGGCGACGAGCTACCAGACGAAGGCCGCCGAGTACGGGATGCCGGAGGCCGACGTGACCAAGGGCTTCGGCGCCCTCGGGTTCACGTCGATGATCACCCTGTGGTCCATCTCCAGCGAGATGGCGGTCGCCGGCGAGGAGATCACGCCGGAGAGCTTCGACGCTGCATTGGCGGCGACGGACAACCGTCACGCCTTCGGCTCGACGCCGCTCTCGTGCGCCGCAGCACCCGAGCCCTACGTCGCGGTCTGCAACTCACTCGTCACCGCCAACCAGTGGGACGGCGAGACCTTCGTGCCGGTCAGGGAGACCTTCTCCGGCATCGACCTGGTGGCAGGGACCGAGCTCCGGCCCGGACCCTGATCACAGCACCGGTGCGCAGGGCACCGGTCCAGACATGACAACCTGTCCGGTGCGGTCCTGGGGGGCCGCACCGGACCGCTGACCAACCACACACGGACTCGGGGGAAGCTCGTATGAAGGAAGCACTCTTCTTCCTGATCCTCGGTCTGGGGCTCGGGTCCATCTACGCGATGCTCGGCTCCGGACTGGTGATCGTCTATCGCGGGTCTGGCGTCATCAACTTCGCCTACGGCGCGATGGCGATGTACGGCGTGTTCACGTTCGACGAGGCACGCCGGAACGGCCAGATCAAGTTGCCCTGGGTCGACTTCCTGCCGACGGACTGGCTCAACGTCCCGGTCACGATCGGCCTCGGGGACTCCGGGGTCGGGTTCTGGTTCGCCTTTGTGCTGGCCATGGCGATGGGTGCGCTCATCGGGTTGATGTGCCACTTCCTGGTCTTCCGCCCGCTGCGCAACGCCGCCCCCCTCGGCAAGGTCATCGGCTCGGTCGGCGTGCTCCTGTACCTGCAGGGTGTGGCCCAGCTGAACTTCGGCGGCACCGGTCGCCAGCCCGAGTCCGTGCTCCCGGACGAGCCGGTGCAGAACTTCCTCGGTCTCGACCGCGCCGTGCCGAGCAACACGCTGTGGGCCGCAGGCATCGCACTGGTCACCGGGATCGTGCTGTGGGCTCTGTTCCGCTTCACCCGCTTCGGGTTGGCCACCCGTGCTGCGGCCGGCAACGAGAAGGGCGCCGTGCTGCTCGGCTACTCGCCGCAGTTCCTGGCCGCCGTCAACTGGGTGATCGCCGGCGTCCTCGCCGTCTTCGCGGCGGTCATGGTCGGCCCGCTGCAGGGGTCGCTGACCCCGATCGGGCTCAGCGCGCTCGTCGTCGCCGCCCTCGGCGCGGCCCTGATCGGCGGGCTGAAGTCGATCATGGTCGCCACCATCGCCGGGCTGCTGCTCGGCGCCGTGCAGAGCTTGCTGCAGTTCTGGTCCGGCCGCGACTGGTTCCCCGAGTTCTTCCGCAACGGCGTCAAGGACGCGCTGCCGCTGCTCGTCATCGCCGCGGTCCTGTTCGTGCGCGGCAAGAGCCTGCCGCTGCGCGGCACCGTGGAGGAGAAACGACTGCCGCTGTCGCCCACACCGGTGCGCGTCCCGCAGCACGTCGTCGTGTGGGGCATCGTCGTCATCGGGGCGGCGTTCCTGTTCGAGAACGCCGGCACACGCACCGTCTTCTCGTTGGCCCTCACGGTGTCGCTGACGGCGGCGATCATCATGCTGTCGATGGTGGTCCTCACCGGCTACGTCGGGCAGATCTCACTGGCCCAGATGTCACTGGCGGGTGTCGCGGCGTTCTTCATGGCGCGGATGATGGCCAACGGCTCGACCACGACGACGAACCCGTTCCCGGTCGATGGTCCGGGGTTCCCGTGGCCGATCGCCGCCGCGCTCGGGGTGATCGCCGCCGTGGCGGTCGGCGTCGTCCTCGGGCTCCCGGCGGTGCGCATCCGAGGCGTGCAGCTGGCCGTCGTGACGCTGGCCTTCGCCATCTCACTGCAGACGCTGTACCTGGAGAACCAGGCGCTGACGGACCTCAGCGCCGGCGCGCCGGCCAACGTGCGCCCGGCGTCGTTCTTCGGGATCAGCCTGGCGTCGACGGGTAGCAGGGGGCTGCAGAACCGACCTGCGTTCACCGTCTTCGTCTTCGTCGTCCTCGCTCTCTGTGCGGTCGGCGTGGCCAACCTCCGACGCAACGGGACCGGTCGCCGGTTCCTGGCCGTGCGGGCCAACGAGCGCGCCGCGGCGGCCGCCGGGATCAACGTGTCGCGGACCAAGCTGCTGGCCTTCGCCATCGCCGCCGGGCTGGCCGGCATCGGCGGAGTGATGCTGGCGTTCCGCCAGAACGACGTGTCGTCGGCCAACTTCGTCTACCAGTCGAGCATCGTGTTCGTCGCCTTCGCCTACCTCGGCGGCATCACATCGATCAACGGCGCGATCATCGCCGGCTTGCTCGTGCCGGCCGGCGTGATCACCGTCGTCAGCAACTACTTCTTCGTCGGGACGAACATCGGCGACTACAGCGCCGTGATCGGCGGGGCCAGCCTCGTGCTGACGGCGATCATCCACCCCGAGGGCATCGCCCCGTTCTTCCAAGGCATGATGCAGTACTTCGGGCGCTGGCTCCTGCGAGCCAGAGGGGCGGAGTGGGCCGCCGTCGGGAAGCGGCTGGGCCCGGTGGCCCTGCTCGGCGCCGTGCTCGGCTACATCGTGTGGCCGCTGCGGGTCGACAGCTACAGCAAGATCTGGATGCCGCTGCTCGGGGCGTTCCTGGCGCTGTTCATCCGATCGATCATCATGCAGATCATCCGCAGCCGGCGTGGCGAGGCGACGCACCCGGTGTCCACGGGGCCAGCGGACCGCACCGTTCCCGTCGCCGAGGCGGTGTGACGTGGCGCTCCTCGAGACCCGCGACCTGACCGTCCGCTATGGCGGACTGGCGGCCAACGACAGCGTCAACCTGCACGTCGAGCCGGGCAAGCTCGTCGGGCTGATCGGACCGAACGGGGCCGGCAAGACCACGTTCATCGATGCCATCACCGGATTCACCGCGGTGTCCACCGGCACCATCCAGTTCGACGGGCACGAGCTCAACGAGCTGTCCGCCGATCGCCGCGCCCATCTCGGGCTGTCTCGCACGTTCCAGTCACTCGAGCTGTTCGAGGACCTCAGCGTGCGCGACAACCTGCTCGTCGCAGCGGAGCAGCCGCGCTGGTACTCGTTCGTGCTCGACCTGTTCCGCCCGGGGCGGTCGCGCAAGGACTGGGAGGAGCAGGTCGATCGGGCGCTCGAGGCACTGGAGCTGAAAGCGTGGGCCGATCGCTTGCCGAGTGACCTCTCCCACGGCCAGCGCAAGCTGATCGGTGTGGCCCGGGCGCTGGCGGCGGCGCCGAAGCTGTTGCTGCTCGACGAGCCGGCCGCCGGCCTGGACACGGCCGAGAGCCAGAAGCTGGGCGCCCACCTGCGCGAGTTCCTGACCCGCGGTACGTCGATCTTCCTGATCGACCACGACATGGGCCTCGTGCTCAACGTGTGCGACTACATCTACGTGCTCGACTTCGGACGGATCATCGCCGAGGGCACCTCGGCTGAGATCCGCAAGGATCCGGCGGTCATCGCCGCCTACCTCGGCGAGACGGCCGGGGAGGCGCAGGCCAAGGAGGGGACGGAGCTGGCCGCCGCGCTGCACCACGACGTCGACCTGATGATCAACCCGGACGCCGCGCTGCCGGTCAACCCGGACGCCGCGCTCCCCGTGAACCCGGACGCCGAGCTGCCGGGCGAGACGGACGACGAGTTCGCACAGGAAGGGGTCAAGGATGCCTGACGGGGCGTTGATCGCAGTCGAGGGCCTGCACGCGGGGTACGACGAGATCGCCGTTGTCCGCGACCTCGACCTGTACGTCGGGCAGGGTGAGGTCGTGGCGCTGCTCGGACCGAACGGGGCCGGGAAGACGACCACCCTGTTGACGATCTCCGGGCTGCTCAAGCCCGTCGCCGGGAGCGTCAGCGTGCTCGGCTCGTCGATCGAGGGCGTGGCGGCGTATCGCGTCGCGTGGCGCGGCCTGGCCCATGTCGCCGAGGACCGCTCGCTGTTCTTCGACCTCACGGTGGACGAGAACATCCGCCTCGGGTTGTCCGGCGACCGCAAGTCGCGCGCCGTCGCCTACGACCGGGCGATGGCGTTGCTGCCGGCGCTGGCGCCGCTGGGCAAGCGGGCGGCCGGCCTGCTGTCGGGTGGCGAGCAACAGATGCTGGCGATGGCCCGGGCGCTGGTGTCGCAGCCCAAGTGCCTGCTCGTCGACGAGATGAGCCTGGGCCTTGCGCCGATCATCGTCGAGCGGCTGCTGCCGATCGTGCGGCGGATCGCCGACGAGACGGGCTGCGGTGTCCTGATCGTCGAGCAGCACGTGCACATGGCATTGGAGGTCGCCGACCGGGCGTACGTGCTGAACCACGGCGAGCTCGTGATGGAGGGGACCGCAGCAGAACTGGCCAGCAACCGCGACCTCCTCGAGTCGAGCTACCTCGGCGAGGCCGCCATCGACGAGGCGGTGGCCGAGGCGTCCGGGGTGCACTGACCCGGATGCCGAACACGTCGGGCGCGCCCGATCGGCGCGTGCTGGTGGTGGCGGACTCGGCAGGAGGGAACTGAACGATGGCGGCGTGGCTGCTGTTCCCCCTGCTCGGCCTGGCGGCGGGTGCCGTCTACGCGGCGATCGCCATCGGCGTCATCCTGGTCTACCGCGGCTCCGGCGTCGTCAACCTGGCCGCCGGGGCGATGGCGATGTTCCCGGCTGTCGTGTTCGTCCGCTTGCAGACGACCGGCGAGCTGGTGCTGCCGATCGTCGGGCTCCCTGGGCGCATCGGGCTCGGTGACCCGTGGCCGGTGCTGCCGGCGGTCGTCGTCGCCGTCGCCATGGGTGCGCTGATCGGCGCGCTCGCGTACCTCTTGATCTTCCGCTACCTGCGCGATTCACCACCGATCACACGGCTCGTCGCGTCGGTCGGCCTGACGATCGTCTTGCAGGGTGCAGCCGTGACGCAGGTCGGCACGACCACGGAGCGGGCCGAGCCGATCCTGCCCGACCGGCTCATCGAGGTGCAGGGCAGCGTCCTGCCGACGGACCGGTTCTGGCTGGTCGGCGTCGTCGTGCTGATCGGCTCGGCGGTCGCCGCGCTGTACCGGTTCACCCGGTTCGGGCTGGCCACCCGAGCTGCCGCCGAGAACGCCAAGGGCGCCATCCTGATGGGCAAGTCGCCGTCGCGGCTCGGGCTGGGGAACTGGGTGCTCGCGGCAGTGGTGGCGTCGGTTGCGGGGATCCTGATGAGCCCGATCAGCGGCGTCAACCCCTTCAACTACAGCCTCTTCGTCGTACCGGCGCTGGCCGCCGCGCTGGCCGCCCGCCTGCGGTCGTTCGCGGTGGCGATGGCCGCCGGGATCGCCATCGGGATGTTCGAGGGGTTCGCCGTGCACCTGGTGTCACGACGCCAGGTGCCCGACTTCCTGCTCGGCGGCATCGACACGGTGGTCCCGTTCCTCGCCATCGTCATCGTGCTGGTGGTGTTCGGGCGCAGCGTGCCCGACCGAGGGACGCTGCTCGACCGCCGCTTCCCGGAGGCGCCGATGCCGTCGCGCCGGCCGTACGTCGTGGGCGGGCTGCTGCTCGCTGCGTTCGCGCTGATGACGTTCGGGGACGCGTCGATGCGCCTGGCCGCGATCACCTCGATGATGGTGGCGATCATCTGCCTGTCGTTCGTGCTGCTCACCGGCTACCTCGGACTGGTGTCGCTGGCCCAGCTGACCCTGGTCGGCTTCAGCGCGTTCATGCTGGCCAGGGCGTCGAGCGAGTGGGGCCTGCCGTTCCCGATCGCTCCGCTGATCGCGCTGATCGCCACGACCGCGCTCGGCGTGCTGATCAGCCTGCCCGCCCTGCGCATCCGCGGCATCCAGATCGCCATCGTGACCCTCGCCGCGGCGGTGGCGATCGAGCAGCTGCTGTTCCGCAACCCCAGCTTCGTCGGCAGCGGCGGACTGGCCCACGTCGACCCACCGGAGGTGTTCGGCGTGGAGTTCGCCATCACCGGACCCGGGCCGTACCCGTACCGCCCGTTCGGGTACTTCGTGCTGATCCTGCTGGTGGCGGCCGCAGCCATGGTGCTCGCCGTCCGGCGCGGACCGATCGGACGGCGGATGCTGGCCGTGCGGGCCAACGAGCGGGCCGCCGCGGCCAGCGGGGTCAACGTCGCCGGCGTCAAGCTGCAGGCCGCCGCGCTCTCGTCGTTCGTCGCCGGCTTGGGCGGGTTGGTGTTCGCCTACAAGAACGTCGACTTCTCGTGGTCGGGGTTGGAGGCGTCGCGCGGCCTGCAACTGCTGGCGTTGGCCTACCTCGGCGGGGTGGCATCGGTGTCGGGTGCGCTGATCGCCGGTGTGCTCGCGCCGTCCGGGCTGCTCCTGGTGGCCCTGGGCTCGCCGCCGGCGGCCGGGCAGCAGCTCGTCCTGTCGGGCATCGGGTTGCTCCTCGTCACGGTGCGCTTCCCCCGCGGCCTGGCCGGCGCCGGTCCCTGGCTGCGTCGCCAGCTCCGGCTGACGCCCAGGGTCGACCACGGCCCGCCGCCGGGTCACGAGGAGATCGAGGTCGAGCCCTTGGCCGTGGCCCGCCGCTAGGCGGAGCATCTGCTACGTCTGCCGACGTGTTTCCGCTGTCTCGGTGGGCGACGTCGCCCGGGGTCACCGGCGTCGGCCGGCTGGCGATGGCCGCCGGCTCGGCGCCGTACCCGGACGTGGCGTCGGCGCGGGCGGGCGGTCCGTCGCCGTGGGTGCGCTCGCTCGACGGGCGGTGGTCCGTGCGCATCGTGGCCCGCCTCGACGACGTCGGGTCGGACGATGTCGGTGGGCCGACCGGCGGCTGGGGTCAGATCGACGTGCCGGGCACGTGGGTGCTGCAGCCAGCCGGGGCAGGAGGTGCCGGCCCGATCTACCTCAACGTGCGCATGCCGTTCCAGGGTCAGCCACCGGAGATCCCCGAGGACAACCCGACTGCCGTGTACCGGCGGTCGTTCACCGTCCCGGCGACGTGGCGACGGCGCCACACCCACCTGCGCGTCGGTTCCGCCGACTCGATGGGCTTCGTGTGGATCAACGGCACCTTCGTCGGGCTGGGCGCCGACAGCCGCCTTGCGTCCACCTACGACATCACCGCTGCGCTGTGCCGTGGGCGCAACGAGGTGTGCATCGTCGTGCCGCGGTGGAGCGCCGCATCGTGGATCGAGGACCAGGACCAGTGGTGGCTGCCCGGCCTCCACCGCAGCGTCGAGCTCGTCTCCGTCCCACCGAACCACCTCGCCGACATCGCCACCGTCCCCGGCCTGCAGGCCGACGGCACGACCGGGACGTTGGCCGTCGACGTCCGTGTCCGGCGAGCCGACGACCGCCAGGCGCTCACCGTCGAGATCACCGTCGAGTCGATCGCCGGCCGCCCCCGCACGATCGCTCGGACCGGTCGTCGCGAGGTGCCGCGCTGGGCCCCCGCCGACGCCGGCGAGGAGGTCGTGCTCGGCTACCTGTGGCGCGGCGCACGCGTCCGGGCGACGGTCGACGTACCCGACATCGAGCCGTGGAACCACGAGACACCCACCCGCTACCGCGTCGTCACGGTGCTGCGCGACGCCGGCGGGGCGGTGCTCGACGTGCGCAGCTCCGCGGTCGGCTTCCGCCGGGTCGAGGTCGCCGACCGAGCGCTCCTGATCAACGGCCGGCCCGTCGTCATCAACGGCGTCAACCGTCACGAGAACCACCCGGACCGTGGTCGCACCGTCACCGTCGAGGACACCCGGCGGGACCTCGAGCTGATGAAGCGGCACCACGTCAACGCGGTGCGCACGGCGCACTACCCCGACGACGAGTCGTTCTACGCCCTCTGCGACGAGCTCGGCCTGTACGTCATCGACGAGGCCAACGTCGAGGCCCACGGCCGTTGGGGCTCGCTGGCCGACGACCCGGCGTATGCGCCCGCACTGCTCGAGCGGGTGCAGCGGATGGTGGTGCGCGACCGCTCGCACCCGTGCGTCATCGCCTGGTCGCTCGGCAACGAATCGGGGAACGGTGCCGCCCACGACGCCATGGCGGCGTGGATCCGGCGCGTCGATCCGTCGCGCCCGCTGCACTCGGAGGGAGCGATCAGCTTCGACCTCGACGCTGCCAACCCGGTCAGCGACCTCGTCTGCCCGATGTACGCCCCGGTCGAGCGCATCGTGCGGTGGTCCCGGGAGGGCCGCGATCGGCGGCGCCCGCTGATCCTCTGCGAGTACGGCCACGCCATGGGCCAGGCGGGCGGGCTCGACGACTACTGGGCCGTGTTCGGGGTCGAGCCCGGGTTGCAGGGTGGGTTCGTGTGGGAATGGGCCGACCACGCGCTGCGCCGCGCCGATGCCGACGGCACGACCTGGCTGGCCTACGGCGGCGACTTCGGCGAGCAGGAGCACGACGGCCATTTCGTCTGCGACGGGTTGGTCTCGGCGGATCGCCTGCCCCACCCGCTGCTCGGCGAGCTGGCGTCGCTGGCCCAACCCGTCACCGTCGGGCGTGCGCCAGACGGGCGACTGCGAGTGCGCAACCGCCGCTGGTTCACGGACCTGTCCGACGTCGGCGCCACCTGGGAGGCAGTCGCCGACGGGGTCGTCGTCGGCTCCGGCCGGCTGGAGCTCCCGGCGGTCGGCGCCCGTTCGTCGGCCGACCTCGACGATCCGGCGGCGGCGCTCGGGGCGGACACGTTGACGATCACGTTCCGACCGCGCCGCCCGCCGTCGTGGGCCGGGCGGGCACTGGGCCCTGGCGACGTGCCAGTTGGCCAACGCCGACGCCACCCGCCCGGCACCGCCGCACCGGCGTCATGACAACGGTGCAGGCGCGGACGCCGACGGCATCGCCGTCGGCGACCTGCGGCTCGGCTGGCCCCGCCTGTCGCTGTGGCGGGCGCCGACGGACAACGACGACCCGCCCGGTGCGTGGCGCCCGACGCCCGGTCCTGCCGGCGCCTGGCGGGCGGCCGGCCTCGACCGGTTGACGCATGGAGACGTCGAGATCCGGCGACGTGGCACGACGATCACCCGGATCATCACGTACCCGACGGCGTCCGGAGCACGGATCGTGCACCGCCAGACGGCTCGGCCGGTCGCCGGCGGCGTCGAGCTGACCGACGACGTCCGCATCGACCGTTCGTTGGACGACCTGCCCAGGGTCGGCGTGGCGTTCACGCTTCCCGCCGGCTTCGAGCAGCTGGCGTGGTCGGGGCTCGGGCCGGGATCGTCCTACCCGGACCGGCGGGCCGCCGTTCGTCGCGGGACGTGGCGGTCGACCGTGGCCGAGCAGCGGCTGCCGTTCGTGATGCCGCAGGAGCACGGCCTGCACCTCGACACCGACTGGCTGGAGGTGGCGTCCGCCACCCAGGCGATCACTGTCCACGCCGACCGACCGTTCGCCTTCTCAGCGCTGCACCACTCCGTGGCCGACCTGACGGACGCCACGCACGCCCACCGCCTGCCCGAGCGGGCCGAGACGTTCGTCCACCTCGACCTGGCCCACCGTGGGCTCGGCATGCTCGCCTGCGGCCCGGACACCCACGATCGCCACCGCCTGCACGGCCACCACCACCGCATCACCTGGACCTTCACCTGACCCCCACCCCCGGTTCTGACGATGATCCGGTACGGGATTTCGTACCGATCGCCGTACAGCGAGCGGCTACTCCGTGCGCAGGCCGTCGGCCGGCCGTTCGCGCGTCGCCAGGAAGGCCGGGAGCTGGGCAGCGACGACCGCAGCGACCAGGGCGCCGGCGACGACCAGTGCCAGCGGGAGCCAGACACCCGCCGGGTCGGGCACGACGCCGAGCTGGTCGGCGAACCGACGCCACAGGACCCGCCCGACCACGAGCCCGAGCGGTGCCCCGATCACGACCGCCACCGCCACCGTCGCCGCCGACTGCACGCGCACCGAGCGGCGGATCTGGGCGCCGGTGAAGCCCAACGTGCGCAGCACGGCGAGGTCGCGTCGGCGGGACTTGACGGATGCCCACGACGCCGAGGCCAGCCCGATCGTCCCCATCACGGCCAGGACACCGGCGACGATGACGGCGACGGAGCGCGTGGAGGTCAGGTCGACCAGCTCCGGTGGCCGAACCGGGACTTCAAAGGTCACGGCAGGACTGCCGGTGGTGTCGAGCGGCGCCAGCTGGGCGCTGAGGCGGCTCGCCGCTCCGGCCGCGGCGTCCGACCGCAACTCGACGCCGACGAACGTCGCCAGGTCGGCGACGGGATCGCCGAACCCCGCTCGCTCGGCGACGTCCTTGACGAGGCGCTCGGGGAGCAGCATCCCGGTGCCGGCACCGACACGGTCGGCGGCGAAGGGGCCGAGGGACGGGAACACGACGAGCCCCGTGACCGTGACCGGGGTCGGTGGGAACAACCCTCCCAACTCGGCCGAGTCGCCGACCTCCAACCCGAGCGAGTCGGCGGTCGACGAGCCGAGGGCGATCTCGTCCGTGCCGTCGGGCAGCGCGCCCTCGAGCACCGGCAGCCCCAGGTCGGACGAGCTGTCCGTCGCCAGCATCGCCATCATCGGCTGGTCGTCGAGGGCGATCTCGTTGAGGAAGCCGAACGTCGCCCAGCTGTCGACGTCCTGGTCCTCGTCGAGCACGGCGTGCGCGCCATCGATGTCAAGGTCCCCGTACCCGAAGCCGGTCATCGCCGCCACGTCCCACGGCCACCCGTACGAGGCGGGGGTCGAGACGAGGCTGGCGAGGCTGCTGCCGAACACGATCGCCGCGACCAAGGCGCCCCCGACGAGCGCACCGCCGGCGATCACCGGCAGCGCGGTGCGTGGACCGACGGCCGCCCGCACCCCGTCGGCGACCGACGGCGAGCCGACCGCGGCGGGCACCGACCGACCGAGGCGCGTCGTCGTCGCCGCGCTCCGTTCGACGGCCCTGCGGCCCGTCGAGCGGACGGCCAGCACGGCGACCATGGCGATGGCGACCGCTCCCAGCGCCAGGCTCGTGATGAGCAGCGGCCTGTCGATGGCCGGCCCGTCGCCGGACTCGACGACGGCGACCTGCCCCACGGCGCCCGGGGCGAGGATCACTGCGGCGACGAAGCCGACGAGCAGGCCGAGCACCACGGCGATGACCGCGGGGAAGCCGACCACCGTCGCCCGCGCCGTCCGGGCCACGGCCAGCTCACGCCACTGCTGCTGGTCCGTCTGCGTCCGGCGCAGCTCCCGGGCCACGGCCAGACCGGTCAGGACCAGCGTGACCACGGCGGCGGCGGCGGCCAGCACGAGCAGCGCCGCCACCACCGGCTGCACCGAACGGTCGACGCGTCGCTCCTCGAGCGCGCGCTCCGTGGCGATCAGGAAATGGCTGGGTGGCTCGATCCCCACCTCCTCGAGGTCGCTGATGTCGGTCAGCGCTTCGTTCAGCGGCGCCGTTCGTCGCGACGAACTCCTCGAGGGCCGGCTTGACACCGGCGGCGCCGTCGGCGAACGACAGCGAGTAGTAGCGATATGTCGAGCGCGCAGTCCTCGGGAAGGAGGATCGCCAGCGCCTCCTCGAACGTGCCGCCACGCGGGGGCATCGCCGGCAGGCAGTCGTAGTCGGCGGCCAGCTCAGGCGACACGATCATGTCGGCGCGCGGCAGCAGCTCGTCGGGCAGCACCTGGCCGGGCAGTGTCACGATGCCGACGATCTGCACCTCCTCCACCCCGATCGGGTCGATCACCTCGTTGGCGAACTCGGACAGCGTCGCAGGGGCCTCATCGGAGATGCCCGCCTGCCAGAAGGCGAGCGGCACCGAGTCACCGATCGAGAGATCGAGAGCCTGGGCGGCATCCGGCGTGATCACCGCCTCGTCGCGGGCCGCCGGCATCCGTCCCGACCGGACGACGGGCCGGTCCATGTCGACGAACTTGCCATCCGACGAGCCGTGCACGAACAGGCCGAGCGACCCCTCCTCGATCGCAGCACGGGTGCGCGGCTGTCCGTCGTCCAAGGTCGTGGAGAAGACCGTGTCGGAGGTGGCGCGCTCGACGCCGGGCAGGGCGCGGATGAGCTCGTCGACGGGCTGTGTGCTGACGGAAGGGTTGAGCACCAGGTCGCCGACCGCCGCATGCTCGACGAAGGCGCCGTAGGCGCGGCTCGTCCGGTCGGCGGTGGACACGGCGATCGCTGCGCCGACCGTCCCGACGGCCACGATGATCAGCACGGGGATCATCGCCGCCCACCGTCGACGCAACCACCGGGAGCCCAGCCACCACGTGCCCGACCACCCGGAGGAGGCGCCCGCCCCCGCTCTCATGTCGTCGAGCGTAGGCACGCCGGTCAGCGCAGTGAACCGTGCTGTCACCCCAGGACCGTGGTGCCACCACCCCGCGGGCGCGTCAGCTGCGGACGGCTCCCCGTCCCGCCACGAGCGGGAGGTCGAGGAACGTCACGATCCCGGTCCTGGCGGCGGCCACGTACGGGATGGCGTTGACGGCGTGGGCGGCCGTCGAGCCCAGGACGTCGCGGTTCCAGCGATGGGGGAGGGCGACGTGCAGCTGCGGCTCGCCGCTGATGTCGATCGACCAGTCGCCGGTCGGCCAGTCCGGGGCGGCGTCCTCGTGCATCCGCCAGACGGTCTCCTGCTCGACGACGGTGCGACCGGCGCTGGTCGCCGACCACTGCCAGCGTTGACCGGCCACGGTGCCGGCGGCGACCGGACCGGCGGCGGTGACGTAGTCCCGGTCGGCGAGCCACGACGTCATCGCCGAGGTCACCTCGTCGACCGGGCTCCCGAGCCCATCGGCGACCATCGTGACCGCCTCGCGGAACAAGCCGTCGAGCCAGCTGCGGTGGCGATCGGCACGGGCGGCGAACTCGTCGGGAGTCGAGCCGAAACCCATCATGTCGAACATGATCTCCGGCGACGGGTAGTGCTGGAAGTTGCTGATCTCCTGCACCGTGATCCGCTCGATGCGCAGCGACAGCCCCGACATCACCAGCGGCAGCACGTCGCCGAACCACCCGGGGTTGGCGCCGGTGCCGTGGAACGACGAGCCGCCCGCCTGGCAGGCCGACTCCAGTCGCTCGACGAGCTGGGGGCCGTGGGCCGCCGGGTACATGTACCCGACGGTGGTGATGACATCGGACCCGGCGCTCAGCAGGGCCTCGAAGTCGTCGAGGTCTCGCCCAGGATCGTCACCGTGGACGAGCGAAGGCAGCGGCGTGTGGACGACGACATCGGCGCCGAGGCCGGCGATGGCGGCTCGATCGTCGGTGGCGGCGACGCCGATCGGGGCACCTCCGGCGAGCTCGCCGGCATCGCGGCCGGCCTTGTCGGGCGACGTGACGTACACGCCGACGAGCTCGAGTTCCGGTCGTTCGATGATCGTGCGCAGCGCCGCCCGACCGACGTTGCCGGTCGTCCACTGGACCACGCGGTGGGTCGCTCCCCGTCACGTCGCTCAGTCGAGGCGAGGCGATGAGCATCGGGATCACCCGTTCGGTCTTCTCCTGGTACTCGGCGTACGGCGGGTAGGCCTCGACGGCCCGCTCCCACCACTGCGCCCGCTCGTCACCGCTGACCTCGCGCACGGTGACGTCGAACGGCTCGGGACCGTCTTGCACCATCGCCTCGTCGGGGTTGGCCGTGAGGTTGTGGTACCAGACCGGGTGCTTCGGCGCACCACCCAGCGACGCCACGAGCGCGTACTCGCCGGCGTGCTCGACGCGCATCAACGGGGTCTTGCGGACTCGGCCCGTCTTGTTGCCGCGGGTCGTCAGGATGATCACGGGCCGGCCCGTGTCCATCAGCGTGCTGGCCTCGCGACCGCCGGTGCGCTCGTAGGTGTCGACCTGGTCGCGGACCCACTTGGCGGGACTCGCTTCGTACTCACCTTCCAGGGGCATGCCGTGGAATGTAGGCCCGCACCCGTCCGGCGGCAGGATCGGCCCGATCCCGATGGCGAATCGACCACCCACGGGCGTGGTCGCTAGGTTCCGGTCGTGGGGCGGCTCGACGGCAAGCTGGCCGTGATCATCGGTGGCGCCACCGGCTTCGGCCTGGCCACTGCCCAGCGCTTCGCCGACGAGGGCGCGACGGTGGTGATCGCCGGTCGGCGCGGTGCGTTGGCCGAAGAGGTCGGCGCCTCGCTCGGCGGGTCGGGGGCCGACGTGCGACATCACGGACGAGGCGTCGGTGGCGGCGTTAGTCGATGGCACGATCGAGCGTCACGACGCCCTCGACGTGATGGTCAACTACGCCGGCTACGAGCAGAGCACACCGATCGCCGACCTCGACAGCGAGACCCTGCGCCGGATGGTCGACGTGCAGTTCGTCGGTGCGGTGCAGGTGATCCGCTATGCAGCCAACGCCATGGCGACCCGCGGCGGGGGTTCGATCGTGTCCGTATCGAGCCTGACCGCCCACGCGCCGTCGCGAGGGCTCGCCGCGTACGCCGGATCGAAGGCGGGCCTGGAGTACGTGACGCGCATCGCCGCCGTCGAGTACGGCGACGTGGGGGTGCGGATCAACTGCGTGGCGCCGCACCTCATCGAGACGCCGATGACGGCGCGCATCTTCGCCATCCCGCTGGTCATCGAGGCCGTGCGCCTGCAGACGCCGCTGGCCCGCATGGGCCACGTCGACGATGTCGCCAACGCAGCCCTGTTCCTGGCCAGCGACGAGAGCGGCTTCGTCACGGGCCAGACGCTGTGCGTCGACGGCGGCGCGTCGAGCCAGAAGCTGCCGAGCGCCCACGACTATGCGGCGCTCGCGGCGACGCGTCCGGACCTCGTCTGAGCGGTCAGCTCGCCGGGAGCTGGCGCTTGTACGTGGCCTCGTCGAAGTAGTCGCGCCACAGCGTGATCCGTTCCCGGTGAACCTCCCACACGCCGGTCACCGGGACCTCGAGCCAGCCGAACGGCAGCTCGAACCGATCGAGCCGCTCGTTGAACACCAGTGGCCCCTCGGCGGCCTGGCGGTGCACGATCCACTCGACCGTGGAGCAGGCGCCCAGCATGGGGCCCAGGAGGTCGCGCACGGCCTGCGGTCCGTGCACCTTGCCCATCGGCACGTTGTCGTACTCGACGTCGTCGGCCAGCAACGCCATGGCGGCATCCAGGTCACCGCGCTCGAGCGCGGTGATGAACGTGGTCACGGTCTCGGCGGGCGACATGCCCGTGGACCCTACGGGAGCGGGGTCAGCGCAGGCCGAGCCGACGCGAGCACGTCGGCCACGCGCCCCAGCCGACGTCGTCGAGGATCCGCTCGGCGACGATGATCTGCTGTTCCCGCGACGCCTGGTAGGCCAGCGGGGCGAACTCTTGCCCGCCGTAGGCCCGCCACGTCGAGTGGAGGAATTGCAGGCCGCCGCTGTAGCCGTTGCCCGTGTTGATGGCCCAGTTGCCGCCGGACTCGCAATCGGCGAGGTCGTCCCACACGCCGCGCGGGGTCACGCTGTTCTGCTGAGCGAGGTAGTCGTTGGCCCAGGCCTCGGCGGCAGCGGGATCTTGGGCATGCCACTGCTTCCACACCTCGACCTGCTGCGGGGTGCAGGCGGCGGCGAACGTCAGCGCGGCAAGACCGGCGCCGAGAAGCGCGAGTCGTCGGTTCATCGGGTCCCTCCTGGGGATCGAGCGACACGCAACGGTAATCCGAACGACATCTAAGTTGCAACGCGCCCCCGGCCGTTGCTCCGCAGCAGGGATGGTCGCGTAGCGTGAGCCGACCACCGTCGGGGGACGGTGAGAAGGGGGCTCGATGGACACCTGGATCACCGATACGCAGGGCAGCAAGCGCTTCCCGTACTACACGCGGGCCAACGCCGACGAGGTTGGGCCGGACCCCATCAGCGTGCTCGGCTGGAGCCTCGTGTGGGCGAAGGGCTGCCAGCCCGGCGTGGCCAAGGGGTTCGTGGAGTTCGGTGTCGTCGCCCTCGACGAGTACGACCTCGATCCACTGGCGGTGTTCGGCAACTGGGGCGGCTACTTCTACAACCCGCTGTCGCTCAGCCGCCTGATGGGCGAGCGGATGCCCGGGGCGACCGCCGCCGCCATCGACGAGGCGTACTTCGGCGACCACCCGGGCGTCCCGCCCCACGTCACCCATCCCGACGACGAGAGCCCATCGGCGAGCGAGCAGCTCGCCGCGTCGATGGGCTGGGTCATGTCGACGGACTCGTACCCGTTGCAGGAGGAGGCGGCCGACACGGCGCGCCGGGTGGTGGCCGAACGCCCCGATCTCGGCGCGCTCACCGACGCCGGACTCGTCGAGCGGGCGCGGGCCATGGCGGCCGTCCTCGAGGAGGTCTGGATCCCGTACTGCGTCGTGTGCCTCGCCGCATCGCTCGGCCCCGGTGCCGTACAAGCCGTGTGCGCGACGATCGGACGGCCGGAGGACGCCGTCAAGGCGATGGCCGGGCTCGGCAACGTCGAGTCGGCGGACTCGTCCTTCGCCCTGTGGGACCTCGGCCGGATGGTGCGCGGCTCCGCCGAGCTGACGGCTGCGTTCGAGGCCGGCGTCGACGGTGTCCTCGAGCGGATCGATGCCACGTCGCCCGACGGCAAGGCGTTCCTCGACGCGTGGGGGTCCGTGCTGGCCGACAGCGGTCACCGTGGTCCCAACGAGTGGGACGCACGCTCACACTCGTGGACGACGCGTCCGTCGCTGGCGCTCGGCCTGGTCGACCGCCTGCGCGAGCAGAACGACGACAAGTCACCGCACCTGGCCCGGGCCCGCGCCGTCGCCGAACGCCAGCGCGTCGCCGCCGAGATCGGGGAGGCGCTGGCCGCCGACGCCGAGGCGGCCGGCACCTTCGCCGCCGGCGTGAAGTCGGCCGGCGTGTTCCTGGCGATGCGCGAGACGGGCAAGAACGCCTGCATCCGGGTGATCCACGAGGCGAAGTTGGCGATGTTCGAGCTGGGGCACCGGATGACCGAGCGGGGCGTGATCTCCCAGCCGCAGGAGGTGTTCGACCTGCTCGACGACGAGCTCGATGCGTTCCTCGCGGACCCGCACTCGTTCTCGGCGACGCTGGCCCAGCGCGAGGCCGACTTCCAAACCCTGCACGACCTGCAGCCGCCGTACATCGTCGGCGGCGACCGACCGGCGCCGCCGATCGACAGCTGGCCGCCGCGCCGCGCCGCGGGTGTCGAGCCGGCCGCCGCCGGCGACGTGCTGCAGGGCGGCCCCGGTGCGCCGGGAGCGGTCACGGGCACGGCGCGTGTGGTCCTCGACCCGATCGACGCGCCGGATCTCGAGCCCGACGACATCCTGGTCGCTCCGACCACCGACCCGTCGTGGGCGTCGCTGTTCCTCACCGTGGCCGGCGTCGTCGTCAACGTCGGCGCCGTCGGCAGCCATGCGGCGATCGTCTGTCGCGAGCTCGGTGTTCCTTGCGCGACGTCGGTCCACGACGCCACCGAGCGGATCCCCGACGGCGCCACGATCTCGATCGACGGCTCCACCGGCACCGTGACGGTGGTCGACGTGCCGGCGCTCATGGATGGCGCCGAACTGATGGGCGGCTCCGCCGCCGTGTCTCGCTGACGCTCGACCTGACCACGCACGCTCACTGCGGCACGAACGCTCGGGGACCACGTGAGGGTGTCACGCGAGACTCGACCGGGTGGGCGCGGCCATCACCTATCCGGCGGACCTGCCGATCACGGCGCGCCGCGACGAGCTGCTGGCGACGATCCGTGATCATCAGGTCGTCGTCGTGGCGGGGGAGACCGGGTCCGGCAAGAGCACGCAGCTCCCGAAGCTGTGCTTGGAGCTCGGCCGCGGCGGCGACGGGCTGATCGGGCACACCCAGCCCCGCCGCGTGGCGGCACGCACGATCGCCGCCCGCATCGCCGACGAGCTCGGCACCGCGCTGGGCGACGTCGTCGGGTATTCCGTGCGCTTCGACGATCGGGTGCGCGACGGCACCCAGGTGCGGGTCATGACCGACGGCATCCTGCTCGCCGAGCTGGGACGGGACCCCCAGCTCCGCCGCTACGACACGCTGATCATCGACGAGGCCCACGAGCGCAGCCTGAACATCGACTTCCTGCTCGGGTACCTCCGGCGGCTGCTGCCGCAGCGTCCGAATCTCAAGCTGATCGTGACGTCGGCGACCATCGACACGGAGCGCTTCGCCGCCGCCTTCGCCGATCGCGACGGCACGCCGGCGCCGGTCGTCGAGGTGACCGGGCGGACGTACCCGGTCGAGGTCCGCTACCGGCCGATCGAGGTCCAGCGGGACCAGGCCGAGGCGATCGGTGACGCCGTCGACGAGCTGGCGGCCAGCGGACCGGGCGACGTCCTCGTGTTCCTCAGCGGCGAGCGGGAGATCCACGACGCCGCCGATGCGCTGCGCCGCCGGTTCACGACGGGCACCGAGGTGCTGCCGCTGTACGCCCGGCTCTCGACGGGGGAGCAGCAGCGGATCTTCCAGGCCCACGCCGGTCGGCGGATCGTCCTCAGCACCAACGTCGCCGAGACATCGATCACCGTCCCGGGCGTGCGGTTCGTGGTCGACACGGGCGTGGCCAGGATTTCGAGGTACAGCCGCCGGCTCAAGGTGCAGCGGCTGCCGATCGAACCGATCTCGCAGGCCTCGGCCGACCAGCGGGCCGGCCGGTGCGGCCGGCTGGGCCCCGGGGTGTGCATCCGGCTCTACACCGAGGACGATCTGGCCGCTCGCCCGGAGTTCACCGAACCGGAGCTGCTGCGCACGAGCCTGGCGGCGGTCATCCTCCAGATGCTTGCGCTCGACCTCGGCGATGTGGCGACGTTCCCGTTCATCGAGCCCCCCGACACGGCGGCGATCCGCGACGGCTTCCTGCTGCTCGAGGAACTGGGGGCCATCTCCGGCGACGCCGACGACCGCCGACTCACCCGCATCGGCCGCAAGCTGGCGCGGCTGCCCGTCGACCCGCGCATCGGACGCATGGTCCTCGCCGCCGGCGAGCAGGGGTGCGTCCACGACGTGCTGGTGATCGCCGCCGCACTCTCGATGCGCGACCCACGTGAGCGTCCCGTCGAGCAGCGCCAGGAGGCCGACGAGCTGCATCGCCGGTTCGACGTGCCGGGCAGCGACCTGCTGTCGATCGTGGCGCTGTGGCGGTACGTGCGGGAGCAGCAGCGCCAGCTCTCCGGCAACCAGTTCCGCAAGCGCTGCCGGGCCGAGTACCTCAACCACCAGCGCGTGCGCGAGTGGCAGGACCTGTTCAGCCAGCTCCGCCGGGTGGCGGGGGAGGTCGGCCTGCGCGTCACCAACGAGGAGGCGCGGCCCGACGACGTGCACCGCGCGGTGCTGGCCGGCTTGCTGTCGCACGTCGGCGGGCGCGATCAGGACGGTCGGCAGTTCCGCGGGGCGCGGGGCTCGTCGTTCGTCATCGCTGCGGGATCCGTGCTGGCGCGCCGTCCGCCGCGGTGGGTGATGGCCGCCGAGCTGGTCGAGACCGACCGCCTCCGGGCCCGTCGCGTGGCGACGATCACGCCGGACTGGATCGAGCGGGCGGCCGGGCACCTGGTCAGGCGCTCGTACGGCGAGCCGTGGTGGGACGCCGATCGCGGGTCGGCTGTGACGACGGAGACGGTCACCCTCTACGGGCTCCCGATCGTGACGGGCCGAGTGGTGCTGCTCGACCGTGTGGATGCCGCCGACGCCCGGGCGATGTTCGTCCGCCATGCGCTCGTCGATGGGGAGTGGGACGCCCCACACGCCTTCCTGGCCCGCAACCGTGCGTTCCGGGATGGCGTCGGCGCGTTGGAGGCCAAAGCGCGGCGTGGTGGGCTGCTCGACGACGACCGCGTCGAGGACTTCTACGATCGGCGCATCCCGACCGACGTGACGACCGGCCGGCGCTTCGATCGTTGGTGGCGGGACCAGCACGACACGGCACAGCTCGACCTCACGGACGATCTCGTCGGTGGCGGCCTGGTGCGCTCGGCGGACTACCCCGACGCATGGCGACAGGGCGACGTGGCGGTGCCGTTGACCTACCGGTTCGCACCGGGTGAGCCGCTCGACGGGGTCACGGCGCACGTTCCGCTGGAGCTGCTCAACCGGGTCACGACGGACGGGTTCGACTGGCAGGTGCCGGGCTACCGGCGGGCGCTGGTCGACGCCCTGGTGCGCACGCTGCCGAAGGACGTCCGCCGGACGCTCATCCCGATGGCCGAGACGGTCGACGCAGCGTGGGATCGACTCGGGTCCCCATCCGGACGGTTGATCGATGCCCTGGCCGTGGCGCTCCAGCCATCGGTCCCGCCGGGTGCGTTCCGGCCCGTAGACGTGCCAGCGCACCTCAAGGTGAACTTCGTCGTTGCCGACGCCGACGGCGAGGTCGTCGACGCCGACGACGACCTCGAGGCCATCCGGCGGCGGATGGCCGCGGCCGCACGCGCCGCCGTCGCCGCAGCGTCACCGATCGCCGAGCGGACCGGCCTCGTGTCGTGGGACGTCGGGCAGCTTCCGGCCGTCGTCGCCGGAGCCGGCGGGACGCTCGGCTACCCGGCCCTCGTCGACGAAGGGGTGAGCGTCGCGCTGCGCGTGACGACCAACCCCGACGTGCAGCAGCGAGCCATGCGTGGGGGCGTCCGCCGGCTGCTCGTGCTGACGGCTGCGCCGTCGGCGGCGAGCGTTCGTCGCGACCTCGATCGGCGGCGGGCGGGAGCGGTGGGCACGGCCGGGATCCCGGTTGACGAGCTGGCCGCCGATGCCGTGCTGGCGGCCGTCGACGCCGTGCTCGACGACGCCGGCGAGCTGCCGTGGGACGAGGTGGCCTTCACCGAGCTGCAGCGACGCGTGAGGGACGAAGCCGGCACCATCGCCCGACGGGCCTTGGAGACGGCCGCCGATGTGCTGGCTGCCGAGACCCGCGTCCGGCTGCGGCTGGCCGAGCTGACGGCGGAGGCGGCGCGCCCGGTCGTCGATGACGCCGAAGCGCACCTCGGGCGGCTGCTGCGACCGGGGTTCGTCGCCTCGGCCGGGGCGCGGCGGCTGCCGGACGTGTTGCGCTACGTGCGCGGCGTCGAGCACCGGCTCGAACGGCTCGACGTCGCCCGCGACGCCCGCCGGCGGGCCGAGGTCGTGCCGCTGGAGCAGCGCTACGCGGCGCTGTCCCGGGCGGGCGCCGCAGCCTCGACGGACCTCGTCGAGGTCGGCTGGCTGCTGGAGGAGTTGCGGGTCAGCGTGTTCGCCCAACCCCTCGGCACGAACGTCCCCGTCAGCGCCACCCGCGTCGCCCGAGCCCTCACCACCTTCGAGCCCTAGTCGGCCCGCGCCAGATCCATCCGAGGGTTTCGTGCACCGGAGGGTCAGCTGCGGGGAAGCCCCTCTGCAAACCCTCGCATGCAGCAAACCCTCGGATGGGGAGCGCCTACCGTTCTGACGGCACCCAGCTGCGCGCCGCCTGACGTGGCGATCGGTGCCGGCCAGCTCAGTCGGCGGCGGCGCCGGCGCGGGCCGACGGCGAGCGGACCTCGACCGGGTCGGCGAGCAACCGGTCGACCCACTCGTGGAACCGCTGGTTGCCGGGCTCGTTGCGACCGAACAGGAACTCGGTGTTGGCGCCGGACGCCAGCCCGGCCTGGATGCCGAGGCCTGTCTTGTAGTCCTCCTCGGTCACGACGTACTCGAGGAAGTCGGCCCGCAGCATCGTCTGCTTGCGCTGCTCATCGTCGGCGCCGGCGATGATGACGTGGGTCTGGATGGTGCGCGACCGGTCCGGGGTCGGTCCCGGGATGAGCTGGCTGACCATCATCCCCGTCCCGCCGTTGCCGGCCACCGACACGTGCGGGAACACGGTGTGCACCAGGCCCATGTGGTTGCTGGCCTTCCACTCGTCGCGCGGTACGTCGCGCAGCTCGTGGAGGTTGCGCCTGGCGAACGCCACCCGCTGGTGTGGGCCCCACGCGTCGACGGTCATGATGTTGCCCATCACGTCCTTGCCGAGCGTGTCCTTGTGCAGGATGTCGAGGTGGTAGCCGTCGACGTACCCGTCGTAGGCGACCTTCCAGTTCGGGCCGATCAGCTCCCGCTCGTCCATCAGCTCGACGGTGTCGAGGCCGAGCGACTCGAGGACGTGGTCGTAACCGTCGAGCCATGCGTCGACGTCGAGCGTCGCCGCCGGGTCGAGGACGGCGAACACCATGCCGGCCCGCTCCTCGCACGGCAGCTCCGTCAACCCGCGCGTGCCCGTGTCGAGGTCGCCGAACGTCGACCGCCCCGACACGCCCACCAACGCGCCCTCGTTGTTGTAGCTCCACGCGTGGTACGGGCACGTGAACCGACGCGCCGTCCCGCAGCCGTGGGCCACGACCTGGGCGCCACGGTGGCGGCAGACGTTGATGAACGCCTTGACCCCGCCGTCGGACTGGCGGACGGTGAGGACCGGGATGCCGGCCAGGTCGATCGACCGGTAGGCGCCCGGCGCCGGCAGGTGGGCGGTCAACGCCACGACCACCGGGGACCGCCGGAAGATGCGGTCGACCTCGTTGGCCCACCGGATCTCGTCGAGGTAGTCGGTGACCGGAACGGCGCGCACGGACTCGGCCGAGTCGGTCGTCCCGCCGTCCAGGTGATCGAGCAGCCGCGCGGCCAGCTCGTCCCAATCGTTCGGTCGCGTCTCGGGGATCATGACGGCCTCCCTGTGTCGATCGTCAGGCACCGGTCACGGCGGTGACAGGAAACTAACCCGTCGGTTAGTTTACGCCGCACGCCGTGCGCTGGAGTGTCGAGCGTCGGCCGAAGGGGGCACGACTGGATGGACGACCGCTGGATCACCGACTGGCCGATCGGCCCGCGATGGAACCACTTCACGCGTGCCAACGCCGGCGAGGTGCTCCCCACACCGGCCTCGCCGCTGGGGCAACAGTTCACGTGGGACAACGGCATCGTGCCCGGATGGCGCGACGGCTACGTGCGCCAGGGCCTGTACGACGTCGACGAGTTCGACCCCGACTTCCCGGAGGCGGCCGGGTTCTTCGGCGGGTACATGTACATCAACCTGTCGAACGTCCGCATGCAGGGTGTCCGCAACCCGTCCGTGACCGTCGACCAGCTCGATCTGGCCTTCTTCGGCGATCACCCGGAGGTCCCGCCGTACGAGGAGCACCCGCTCGACGACCGGCCGGACCTGGTGCCGAAGATCATGGAGCACCTCGGCTGGGTGATGTCCACCTCGTCGTGGCCGGAGTTCGACGAGGAGAAGCGGGAGACGATCGAGCTGCGCGACACCCGGCCCGATCTGTCGTCGATCTCCGACGAGGAGCTCGTCGCCTACGCCCGCAGCACGCAGCCGATGCTGCAGAAGCTCTTCGAGAGCCACACGGTGACGTCGAGCAGCTCGGGCATCGCACCGGGGATCCTGTTCGCCGTCGGTCAGGCCATCGGCGACCCGACGATCCCGATGAAGCTGCTCGCCGGACTCGGCGACGTCGACTCCGCCGAGCCGAGCTACGCGCTGTGGGAGCTGTCCCGCCAGATCCGCGCCTCGTCCGAGCTCACCGCCGCGTTCGATGACGGCGTCGAGGGATTGCTCGACCGCGTGGCCGACTCCGGCGCGCCGGAGGTGGTGGAGTTCCGGAACGACTTCGAGCAGTTCCTCACCGACTACGGGTCGCGCGGGCCGAACGAGTGGGAGATCAGCGCCGAGACCTGGGAGACGCGTCCCGAGATCGCCCTGGCTGCGCTGGATCGCGTCCGGATGCAGGCCGACGGCGAGTCGCCGCGCATCCGCAACCAGCGGAAGGCCGATGAGCGTGCCGCCATGGTCGACCAGGTCAGGGCGAAGGTGGCGCCGCTCGGTGACGAGCTGGCCGGACAGTTCGAGGCGGCGCTCGTCGCCGCCCACCAGCTGGCCTTCCGTGAGCGCACCAAGACGAACATCGTCCGTGCGGTGCACGAGGGCCGGATGGCGTTCCGCGAGCTCGGCCGCCGGCACACCGAGGCGGGCGATCTCGCCGACCCGCGCCACGTGTTCATGCTCCTCGACGGCGAGGTCGAGGCGTTCGTCGCCGACCCGGCGTCCTTCCGGGAGCTGCTGGCCGACCGGTACGCCCGCTGGCAGGAGCTGTGGGGCGTCATCCCGCCGTACTTCATCAAGTACGGCGAGGTCCCGCCGATCTCGACGTGGCGAAAGCGCGGTGAATCGACCGAGGAGCCGATGGTCGCCGGCGAGGTGCTCCAGGCCGTCCCCGGCTGCCCGGGCCAGATCACGGGGCGAGCCCGGGTCGTCACCGACCCCAGCGACCCCGGCGACCTCGGGCCTGGCGACATCCTCGTGGCCCCGCTCACGGATCCCGCCTGGACGCCGCTGTTCATGGCCGTGGGTGGCGTCGTCGTCGACGTCGGTGGCCAGATCAGCCACGCCATCATCGTCAGCCGCGAGCTCGGGCTGCCCTGCGTGGTGTCGGCCACCGGTGCCACCGAGCGGATCCCCGACGGTGCGCTGATCGAGCTGGACGCCGATACGGGCAAGATCACGGTTCTGGAGGTTGGAGCATGAGGAAATTCAGGTTCGGCGTGCAGAGCTACAAGGCGACGTCGCCCGACGACTGGCGGGAGCAGGCCCGCAACGCCGAGGCCATGGGGTACTCGTCGTTCCACCTGGCCGACCACATCATCGGTCCGGGCCCGGCGCTGGCCGCCACCAACCACCCGGTGCAGGACGTGGCGTCGATCCCGGCGATGGCCGTCGCCGCCGAGGTCACCGACACCATCAAGATCGGCTGCCGCGTGTTCTGCGCCGACTTCCACAACCCGGTGATCCTGGCCAAGGAGCTGGCCACGCTCGACTGGTTCTCGGGTGGCCGCCTGGAGATCGGCATCGGCGCCGGCTGGCTGCAGGGCGAGTACGAGGCGATCGGCGTCGACTTCGATCCGCCCGGCCGCCGCATCGATCGGATGGTCGAGACGATCGCCGTGCTGCGGGCCTGCTTCGGCGACGGCGAGGTCGACGTCACCGGCGACCACGTGCACGCCGTCGGCTTCGAGGGCGTGCCCAAGCCGGTCCAGCGCCCGGCGCCGCCGTTCATGATCGGCGGCGGCTCGAAGCGCGTGCTCGGCATCGCCGGCCGTGAGGCCGACATCGTCAGCCTGAACTTCGACAACAGCTCGGGCAAGATCGGTCCGGCCGGTGTCGGCAGCAGCACGGCCGACCTCACCAAGCAGAAGGTCGATTGGATCAAGGCCGGTGCCGGTGATCGCTTCGACGACCTGGAGATCGAGATCGGCGGCTACTTCTCGGTCGTCACCGACGACCGGGCGGGCACGCTGGAGAAGATGGCGCCCATGCTCGGCCTCGACGTGGAGCAGCTCGGCGAGTACCCACACGCTCTGATCGGGTCGGTCGACTCGATCTGCGAACAGCTCGAGGAGCGACGGACCGCCTATGGCGTCAGCTACGTGAGCATCGGCTCGGCCAACGCCGCGGCGTTCGCGCCGGTGGTCGAGCGGATGACCGGGAAGTGACGCGCTGATGCGGGTCGGGATGACCCTGCCCACGCAGTTCCCGTTCGCCAGCACCGAGCAGGTCCTGCCGCTCTACGACCAGGTCGGGTTCGACTCGTACTGGGCACCGGACCACATCCTCGGCGTGTTCCACCCCGGGCTGTGGGCCGACACGCCGCTGTCGTCGATGGCCGCCGACCCTGACGCCTTCTACGACCCGTTCGTGTACGGCATGAAGGTCGGCACGATGACCGACCTGCCGTACGGGATCTCGGTCACGGATGGGACGCGCCGCGGCGCCGCCGATCTGGCCCGGCTGTGCCTGTCGCTCAACGATCTGATCCCCGGCGGGTTCATCCTCGGCATCGGGTCCGGGGAGGCCGAGAGCCTGACCCCGTTCGGCTATCCGTTCGACCGACCGGTCAGCCTGCTCGAGGACGTGCTGCGCGACCTGCGCTCGCTGCTCGACACCGGCCGCATGGCCGACGGCGGCACCGGCCGGATGGGCCTGCCGCTGGAGGCGCCCGGCAAGGGTCGACCGCCCGTGTGGGTGGCCGGCCACGGGCCGCGCATGCTGCGCCTCACCGGTCAGTACGGCGACGGCTGGCTGCCGGCGTGGTGGATGACGCCGGACGAGTACGGCGCCAAGCGTGAGGTCATCCTGGCCGCCGCCGACGCCGCCGGTCGACCGGCTCCGGTGTGCTCGCTGCTGCCGTTCCTGCTCTTCGCCGAGAGCGTCGACCGGGCGGCGGAGATGTTCGAGGCCGAGCCGCTCGGCAAGCTGTTCGGCCTGTTCGCCACCGGGGAGATGTGGCGAGCCAACGGGTTGACCCACCCGCTCGGTGACGACTCCAAGGGCTTCATCGACGTGATCATCCACGACCTCGATCCCGAGATGCTGCGTGAGCTGGCGCCGACGATCCCGTTCGAGATGGTCCAGCAGGTGCTGTTCATCGGCAACGCCGACGAGCTGGCCGTGCAGTTCGAGCGCTACGCCCGTCACGGGCTGGAGCACGTGGTGATGGCCAACCTCACGGGCAGCGTGGGCGGAATGGACGAGATCATGGCCAGGGCGATGGACATGCCGAAGCTGAAGGCTGCGCTGGCCGACCTGTGAGCGAGTCGAGAAGGAGATCGCGATGACGACGACCGAACCCACCCCCGACGTGGACCTGCAGGGCTTCAACCCGTTCGACCCGCAGACGTTGCAGTGCCCGTTCCCGCACTACGCGGCGATGCGCGCCAAGGACCCCGTGCACGAGGTCGGCGGGCACGGCTTCTACCTCGTCACCCGGTACGACCTCGTGCTCGAGGTCGTGCGCGATCCGCAGACGTACTCCAACCAGTTCGGCCAGACGTCGATGCCGCTGCCCGACGACGTGCGCCAGCGGATGATCGAGGTCGTCGCCGAGGGCTATCCCCGCGTGCCGACGATGCTCACCGCCGACCCGCCGGACCACACCCGGTATCGCCGGCTGGTGACGAAGGCGTTCACGCCGAAGGTGATCTCCTCGCTCGAGCCGACGATCCGGGAGATCGCCACGCGCCTCATCGACTCGTGGATCGGCTCGGGCTCGATCGAGTTCGTGTCGCAGTTCGCCGTGCCGCTGCCCGTGGAGGTCATCGCCAAGGCGCTCAACGTCCCGGACGAGCGGCTGGCCGACTTCAAGAAGTGGTCGGACGACTCGATCGCCGGCATCGGCACCGACCTCGGCGTGGAAGGGCGCCTGGAGGCCGAACGGGGCGTCAACGACTTCCAGCACTACTTCGCCGATCAGCTGGAGCGGCGCCGGCGCGAACCGCAAGACGACCTGCTGACCGACCTGCTCAACGCCCGGGTCAGCGACAACGATCCGGAGATCACGGACACCCGCACGCTGGACATGCCGGAGATGCTGAGCATCCTCCAGCAGCTGCTGGTCGCCGGCAACGAGACGACGACCAAGATGCTCACCGAGATGGTCCGCCTGCTCGCCGAGCACCCGGACCAATGGCGACAGCTCAAGGACGATCCGTCCCGTGTCGACAAGGTCGTCGAGGAGACCCTGCGCCTCTCCACGCCGACGCAGGGGATGTTCCGCATCGCCACCAAGGACGTGACGCTCGGTGGTGTCGACATCCCCGCCGGCAGCCGGATCGTGGTGATCTACTCGTCGGCCAACCGGGACGAGGCGCTGTTCAGCGACCCGGACGAGTTCGACCCGGACCGGGCCAACCTCAAGGAGCACCTGGCGTTCGGCAAGGGGGTCCACTTCTGCCTCGGTGCCGCGCTCTCGCGGTTGGAGGGCCGGGTGGCCCTGCAGGAGCTGTCGAGACGCCTCGACACGATCTCGCTGCCGGACACCAACCGGTACGAGTACTTCCCCAGCTTCATGCTGCGCGGTCTGACCAGCCTCGACGTCGACTTCACGGCGCGGTCCGCGTCATGAGCGGGCCGCTCGACGGCAAGGTCGCCGTCGTCACCGGGTCGTCACGCGGGATCGGGCGGGGGACGGCGATCGCGCTCGGCGAGCAGGGCGCGACGGTCTACGTCACCGGCCGCTCGACCGGCGACGGCGAGCTGACGATCGACGCGACGGTGCGGATGGTCGAGGCGGCCGGCGGTACCGGCGTCGCCGTGCAGACCGACCACGGCGACGATGCCCAGATCGCCGCCCTGTTCGAGCGGGTGGGTGCCGAGCAGGGCAAGCTCGACGTGCTGGTCAACAACGTGTACAAGATCCCCGATCCGCCGGCGTGGGGCGGGGGGTTCTGGGACCACCCGGTGTCGATCTGGGACGATCAGGTGGGCATCGGGTTGCGCGCCCACTACGTGGCGTCGTGGCACGCCGCGCCGTTGCTGTTCGCCGGCGGACCCGGCGGGGCGATCATCAACGTGTCGTCGCCGGGCGGGCAGTCCTACCACTTCAGCTCGAGCTACGGCGCGGGCAAGGCCGGGCTCGACCGGCTCGGAGCCGACATGGCCATCGAGCTCGAGCCGAAGGGCATCGCCTGCTGCACGGTGTACCCGGGCAACGTGGCCACCGAGTTCATCAAGGAGTGGGCCGAGAAGCGCGGGTCGAACGTCGACGAGGCACAGACCCCTCTCGGCGTCGGTCGTGCCATCGTCGCCCTCGTCACCGCCCCCGACCTGATGGAGCGCAGCGGCACGATCCAGTGGATCGAAGAGCTCGGCGCCGAGTTCGACGTCCGCGACGAGCGCGGCCGCCTCCCCGCCAAGTACCGCCAACGCCCCTGAACGAGTCAGTGGGGCTGCTCCTTGGCCCGCTCGATGCCGAGGGTCTGCAGGAGGTCCTCGTGCAGCTCGAACCAGATGGTGTGGTACGAGTCGCAGGCCGGGCTGGTGAACCACTGCGTCTCGCCGGCGCGCACCTTGTCCAGCGCCTCGCCGAGGCGTCCGCCGTACCCGCCGAAGCGGAGCATCGTCGTCGCCAGCTGCGTGCACACCGGCTGCACGCGCTCGTCGATCGCCCCCAGGTCGGCGATGACGCCGGCGTCGTAGTCGGCGTCGGCGTGGTCGTTCATCGACCCGTCCGGCTTGACCTGCCAGTTCGTGCAGACCCCGATCAGCTCCTGGTTGATGCCGAGGAACTGCTGGTAGGCGGCGCGGATCTTCTCCGCCGCGCCGCACCCCTCGCGATCGGCGGCGACCAACGCGGCGTGGGCGTCACGGCCCTCCGGGGTGAGCGACCAGCCGGCGGCCCGGCCCTCGCGGTACTTGAGGTGGCCGGCCTCGGCCGCCTGCTGGAGGAGGTGCTCGACCTCGCCCGCCGCCGTGCCGAGGGAGTGGGTGACCGCCTCGGTCGTGGCCCGCCCGCGCAGGCGGACGGCGTGCAGCGTGTGGAACGTCGGATCGGACTGGTGCGTCACGCCAGACGACGCTATGCGAGCGAGCGACCAGGCCGAGACACTGAGCTGACGGTGGCCGGTGTCGAGCGAGCGCTGGTCGATGGCGAGCGAGCGACCAGCCCGAGACACCGAGCGAGCGACCAGGCGCGGCCACGGACGCTCGGAGACCGAGCGGTACGATCGCCGCGGTGACCGGCGACCACGGCCACGGCCACCAACACGGGGCGGGCCTGGCGCGGTCGGGCACCCGCCATCGCAAGCGATTGGCGATCGCCTTCGCCATCGGGCTGGTGGTGCTCGTCGTCGAGGCCGTCGCCGGTTTCGTCACCAACTCCCTCGCCCTGCTGTCGGACGCCGGCCACATGCTGACCGACGTGATCGGGCTCGGGATGGCCTTGGCGGCGATCCAGCTCGCCGACCGCCACGCCCGGGCCGAACGGACCACGCCGAGCCCGCACACGTTCGGGCTGTACCGACTGGAGATCCTGGCTGCGCTGGTCAACGCCGTGCTGCTGTTCGGCGTAGCCGTGTTCGTCGTGGTCGAAGCCGTCGACCGGCTGCGCGACGAGCCCGAGGTGCAGGGCTGGCCGATGCTCATCGTCGCCGTGGTCGGCCTGGTGGCCAACCTCGTGTCGTTCGCCCTGCTGCGCCAGGGGGCCAAGGAATCGCTGAACGTGCAGGGCGCCTACCTCGAGGTCCTCAGCGACGCCGTCGGTTCGGTCGGCGTGATCGTCGCCGCCGTCGCCTTGCAGCTGTTCGGCTGGACATGGATCGACCCGGTCGTCGGTGCGGCCATCGGGCTGTGGATCCTGCCGCGCACCTGGCGCCTCGGCCGCCAGGCCGTGCACATCCTGCTGCAGTCGGCGCCGGCGCGCATCGACTTGGCCCGACTGCACGACGAGCTGGCGGCGATCCCGGGGGTGGTCGGCGTGCACGACCTCCACGTGTGGACGCTGACGTCCGACATGGATGCGGCATCCGCCCACCTCGTCACGGACGACGGAGCCGATGCCCACGGCGTGCTCGACTCGGCCCGCCAGCTCCTCGCCGTCGGCTACTCGATCAGCCACGGCACCTTCCAGGTCGAACCGTCCAGCCACACCGGCTGCACCGAGGTCGATTGGTAGGGCGGGCGCGGGTCGGCTGCTCGGGCTGGTCGTACCGGGACTGGCGCGGTGTCGTCTACCCCCGGGAGCTGCCGGCCCGCCGATGGTTCGAGTGGTACGCCGAGCGCTTCGACTCCGTCGAGCTGAACAACACCTTCTACCGCCTGCCCGCCGCCTCGGCCGTCGACGGCTGGGCCGCCCAGGCGCCGCCAGATTTCGTGTTCGCCGTCAAGGTCGGCCAGTTCGGTTCGCACCGCATGAAGTTGCGCGACGCCCGGTCGTGGTTGCCGCGACACCTCGAGCGTGTCGAGCGGCTGGGAGGGTCGCTCGGGCCGAATCTCGTGCAGCTGCCCCCGCGCTGGCGACGCGACGTCGGCCGGCTCGACGAGTTCCTCGACGCGGCGCCGCGTCGCCATCGGTGGGCGCTCGAGGTGCGCGACGCCAGCTGGCTCCACGACGACGTGTTCGCCGTGTTGCAGCGTCACGGCGCGGCGCTCTGCCTCCACGATCTGCTGCCCGAACATCCGTGGGTGCGCACCGCCGACTTCACCTACGTCCGGTTCCACGGCCCCGATGCCCGCCGGCACGCCTACGCGGGTGCGTACACCGGTCGGCGGCTGTGGCGGACGGCGCACCGCCTGCGCGACTGGTTGGACGAGGGCACCGACGTCTACGCCTACTTCAACAACGACATCGGTGGCCACGCCGTCGCCGATGCGATGTGGCTGCGGAAGCGGTTGGCCGGCGCCACCTCGTGCGCCTACGGGTCCGCCCCCGCTGACCCATCGGAGGGTTTGCTGCATCGGAGGGTGTGTTGCGGGGCTTCCCCTCCGGAAACCCTCGGACGACCTGACGATCGTCGAGCGGTCGGCGTGTGAGATCGGACGGGTCGGGTAGGCGCGTCGAAATCCCCAGAACGCCCGAAGGAGTCGAACACATGTCGACCACCATCCAGACCGTCGAGGTCGAACGCCCGATCACCATGGTCTACGACCAATGGACCCAGTTCGAAGAGTTCCCCCAGTTCATGGAGGGCGTCGAGTCCGTCCGCCAGACCGACGACACCCACTTGAGCTGGGAGGCGAAGATCGCCGGTGTCACCCGTCAGTGGGACGCCGAGATCGTCCGTCAGGACCCGAACCGGGAGGTTGCGTGGCAGGCCACGTCGGGAACCTCCAACCGCGGTCAGGTGACGTTCCGTGAGCTCGGGGTCGATCGCACCGAGGTGACCCTGGACCTCGACTTCGAGCCCGGCGACGTCATCGAACGCGTCGGCGACCGGCTGGGCATCGTCAAGGCGCGGGCGTCGCGTGACCTCCGCCGGTTCAAGGCGTTCATCGAGGCCCGACCGATGCCCACCGGTGGGTGGCCGGGAACGGTGCGTGACGGCCGGACGATCAATCCGAACTGACCGGTGGCCCGGTCGGACGTCAGGCTTCGTGCCGGTCCGGCCGGGTGTCGGGGTCGCTGCCGGACAGCTTCGGCAGGAGCAGCCAGCAGGCGACGATGGCCAGCGCGATCGGTGTCGTCATCACCCAGGCCGCCCGGAACCCGAAGACGAGGCGGCTGACGCACCACAACCCCGAGACGAGGGCCACGGCGATCAGCCACTGCCCCGCGATCGTCATCCGGATGCCCCACCGCAACCGAGCCGTGCGCTCGGTTCGCCTCGCGACCCGGTGGTACACGGTCGGCGTGAGCAAGCAGATCACCGACAGCATCGAGGCGATCAGTGAGACGCCGTAGGCCCGGCGCCCCCAGTCATCGAGTTCCGGGAAGCGCTGGGAGAACGGGACGGTGAGCAGGAAGGCGACGAGCACCTGGACCCCCGGCAGCACCACTCGCAGCTCCTGCAGCAGGCCGTAATAGCGCTGACGCAGCTCCTTGCGGTGCGTGCGGTCGTCGAGTTCGTGGAGGTCCCGGTCCTCGTCGTCCAAGTCGTCGTCGGGCCGACCCTCGTCGCTCATTGGAGGATTCTGACCGGCCCGCACCACAGCAAACGTCAGGTTGCCGATCGAACGCACGGGTACGGCCCGGCGATGACCGCCCGACGAAGCGCCGCTGGCACCGCCGGCCCGTTCGTCCCGCACGATGCCTCGGTGGACGAACTGGCCGCCGCCGCAGCGTCGTGCACCGGCTGTCCGCTGTACGAAGGCGCCAATGCCACAGTGTTCGGCGAAGGGGCGAGCCGTTCGCGCCTGATGCTGGTCGGTGGGCAGCCGGGCGATCAAGAGGACCGCCAGGGCCACCCCTTCGTGGGTCCGGCTGGCGCGGTCCTCTGGGCCTGCCTACGAGACGCTGGCGTCGACCGCTCCGGCGTGTACGCCACGAACGCCGTGAAGCACTTCAAGTTCAAGCTCAGGGGCAAGCGGCGGATCCACCAGCGGCCGACCACGGCGGAGGTGGAGGCCTGCCACCCGTGGTTGTCGGCCGAGGTGGCTGCCGTCGAGCCGCACGAGGCGGCGGCCGAGATCAGCGCCGCGCTGGTCGAGGACCTGCGCGCGGCGTGGGCCGCAGTCGCCGCCGAGGCGGGCTGACTGCCGCGCGCCCGCGCCGTCAGGCGGTGGTGGTGTCGGTCTCGGCGACCCGTTCGGCGACGGTCTCGTCGGCCACCACGACCAGGTCCTGCACCGACCGCACGCCGGTTTGATCGCGATCCTCGGCGGTGATCCGATAGATCCCGGGTTGCTGTGGCGGGATCGTCACGTGCGCAGTGCCGTCGACGCCGATCGAACCGGCGACCTCACTGCGCTCGGCGGTGTCCACGTTCTCGACGACCACGCCGACGTCGAGGATGGGCGCCGCCGTCGCCACCTCGACGTCGAACGGCTCACCCGGCACCAGCAGGTCGTCGACGGTCAACCGGAACCCGTCGAACGGTGAGCCCTTGTGCTCGGTCAGCGGCTCCCACGTCAGCAGCCCCGCCAGCTGGACCAGCAACGAGTCGACGTTCTGCAGGGCCGAGTGGCTCTCGGTGGCGTACACCTCGCGCTGCGTGTCCGACAGCTCGATGGGCGTGGCCGAGACCCGGGGCACCGTCCCGTCGCCCGCATCGTCGTCGCCGTCGAGATCCATCCGCAGCTCGACGCCCCCGTCGGCGCTCACCCGAGCGGACTGCTTCGTCGGCTGGAAGATCCCGGCGACTGGCGTGATGAGGTAGCGGCCGTACCCGCCGTTGCGTTCGACGGCAGCAGCGATGTCGCCGTGGAACCGGGCTGCGGCGGCAACACGGGCGGCGTCGACGCTCGGCGGGAGACGGGTGGCGTCGGCGACCGCGACCAGCCCGGAGCCCTCCTCGACGCAGGCGTAGGTCGGCAGCAACTGGTACACGGAGGTCAACGAGCGCAGCAGGTCCGACAGGTCGATCTTGAACGGCCCGATCCCTTCGCGATAACCGTTGGCCAGGAAGTCGAGGGCGTTCAAGGACCCCCGGTACGGCGTGCCGAAGGTCAGCAGCGCCTTCGTCTCCTCCCACCCGCCGAGCACCTCGAGGAAGTGGCGGGCGACCAGGCCGCCCATCGAGTGCCCGACGAGGACGAGCTTGGCGTCCTGTTTGCCGGGTCGGTCCCGGTAACCGGCCAACCATGCCGGCACCTGTTCGGCCAGCCGACGAGCGGCCACGCGATTGTCGCGCCGCCAGTCATAGGGGAAGTCGAACCAGTTCACGCCGTCCTCGAAGTCGAAGCGGTCGAACAACCAGCGCTTGATCTTGCCGTAGCCGTCGATCTTCCAGAAGCCCGGGATCAAGTGCACGTCGGGCATCAGGCGGGTCGCTCGCACCCCGTCACCCAGGTCGTCGACGTCGGGATCGTCGTCGCCGAGACGCAGGTCCTTGATGCTGCCCCCGAGCGACATCAGGCCGCGGAACGCCGCGCCGCGCGACAACGCCCACACCTCCTTGCCGTCGCGCTCCAGCACGCTGCCCAGGATCCCCGGCAACAGGACGACGACGTCGTCCACGGGAAGTCGGTCGGCCATCAGTGTTCACCTTCCACAATCGAGGTAGCCACAATCGAGCGAGGTAGCCATGGTCGAGGTTGCTGCGTCGATGACCTCGTAGGCCAATGACATGTCCTGGGCCCGGATCGAGCCCGCGGCCGGGTGGCGCTGGGCGGGGTCGCCGGCGCCGAACCGTTCGTGGGGGAGCAGCGAGGTGCGGTACACGCCGATGCTCGTTCCGGTGATGGCGTCGAGCAGGCGGGCGCCGGTGCGCACGAGCGTGGCCACCGCCGCAGCCGACCCGGCGACGGCTGCGGCAGCGGGCGCGGCGACCGCCAGCCCGGCCAGGCTCGTGACCGCCCCGGCGACGGCGTCATCGTCCAGCTCGGCGTGGAGCAGCTCGGCGAGGTGCACCTCGCGCTGATCGGCCTTGGACACCCACACGGCGAGGTCGAGGAACCGGCTGACCGGTCCGTCGTACACGAGCAGGTGGTCGAGGGGCAGCCGATCGCCATCGCGGACGCGATCGAAGAACACCGTCTCCGCCCTGAACGGCACAGCACCACCATCGACCGGCGCCGTGACGACCAGGAAGTCGACGCGCACCTTGGCGGCCAGCAGCGCCCGGTTGCTGTGCACGACGAGGTCAGCGAGGCGGACCGACACGTGCTCCGGCGGCTGGGTACCCCGCGGCACGACGAGCCGAAAGGTCGGGTCGGGCCGCTCGTCGACCTCGAACGACGGCTCGTCGGCGGTGGGCGGCCGGGTGACCGGGTGGAGCAGGACGTCGAGGCGGTGCGCGCGGTAGCGCGTCGGCGGCGACGCCATCGCCGCCAGCGGACGGGCGTCTCGGCGACCGACCGAGAGGTCGTCGATCAGCCGCTCGACGGCACTCCTCGGTCGATCGGGGGCGGCGGCGCTCCTCGTCCTGATGCCGGCCTGGCCGAGCCGCGCCAGCCCGTCGATGGGCGCATCGGCGACCAGCGCGAGCATCGTCTCCGGACGCGGTCCATCGGTCGGCAGCTCCGGTGGCCAGAACAGCTCGATGCCCCGCACGACGTGGTCGGATCCCTCGCCGATGACCAACGTCTCGCCTGCGGCGATCGTCGTGCCCGACGGCTGGGCGGTCGTGATGAGGGTCACGGCGCCCGTCAACCCGATGTCGATGACGCTGACGTAGCGGTTGGCCGAGGAGTGGTTCGTGGCCCGGACGACGATGGCGTCGAGGTCGAAGAGGTGCTCGCCCTGGCCCACCGGGGTCTCCGCTCCGGTCGTCGGATCGAGCCGCGACCAGCTGATCTCGACGTCGTCGTCCAGCGACGCTCCAGCGTTGCCGGCGACCAGCTCGCGCACGTGCGTCGCCCGCGCCAGCCTGTGCAACGACTCGACGACGCGAGCCGTACCGGCCGCCGTCGCCGGCATCCGATCGGCGGTCAACGCGGCGCCACCGGCGTCGAGTAGTTCGAGGCCCCGGTCGTCCACCCGGACGGTGGCCAAGAGCGCGACTGGTTCGCCGGCATCGACGAGGCGCACCGTCGCCGAGGTGCGGACGGCCTCGCGCAGTGGACCTCCGCTCGGGGCGTCGGCGGGCACGATGGCGACCGGCCGCCGGCCGAAGCTGACCTCGACCGGGTGGGCGAGCACTGCGGGTGGGAGGTCGGCCACGGCGCAGCCGTCGAGACGCAGCCGAGCCCGGTCGCCGGCGACGAGGTCGACTCGTGCCGTGGTCAACGGCGCACGCACGTCCCCGCCGGGGGCGACCACCGCGTACACGTCGCCCTCGGCCACTCCGAACAGCGCGGCCTGGTCGACCCACGCCGCGCCACCGTCGACCACGACGACCAACACGCCGGTCGTGTCCTTCGTGGTGAGCGAGAACAGCAGTCGGTCGCCCGCGGCGGGCGACCCGAGGAGGTCGGGGCGCTGGGCCGGCAGGAGGTCGAGGACGCTCGGCCGGACGATCTCGATGACCTCGCTCCAGCTGAGGCTGGTCGCGTCGCTGCGCCGCAGCACGGTGACCAGGGCGGCGGTCAACGCGCCGTGCGTCCCGCCCAAGGCGCTGTCGGCGACCTCGTAGGCGCTCTGGTCGGGCTCGCACGCCACGACCTGCACCGCCGAGGCGTTGGCGTCCCCGGTACCGGCACTCCCTCGCGACTGCTCCCAACGCGCGGCGACGGCGTCCCAGGGGAACCCGAACCGTTCGTTCGACTTCGGGATGACGGTCGGGTTGCGGGACATCCGCGCCGAGTGGCAGCAGTCGAGGACCGTTGTGACGTTCGCGGTGCGGTCGGTGAGCTGCCACTGCAGGGCGCTGAGCTCCTCGGCCAGCAACCCACCGAAGCGCCCGTCGGTGCGGTCGTCGATGTCGGTCGGTACGACGTACTGCAGCCAGGCCGGCTGACTCGGGTCCCGCGCTCGCATCGCGTTGCGCACGCGAGCTCCGTGACCCGAGTAGTAGACGACTGCCGCATCGTCGGTAGCCGTGTCGGCGATGAGGTCGCGGTAGGCGGCGACGATCCCGTCCGCCGTTGCCTCCGGACCGGTGAGCGACCGGGCGATGAAGCCGTGACCGACGAGGGCGTCGGCCATCACCTCCACGTCGGCGTGGACGCCGGACAATCCGCCGGTCTGGCTCCCGATCAGCAGCGCCCGTCCGGGCATCGACCCACCTCCCACGTGAGCCCGATCAGCCTCGCACACCGGCCGGAGCCGTGCGTGGCTCAGGCCACGGGTGCCACTACGCCACGCAACCAGTCGCACCACGGCGCGACACCCTCACCCGTGCGGGCGCTGACCGGGATCACCGTGGCGGTCGGGTTGACCGCCCGGAGGTTGGCGAGGAAGGCGTCGAGATCGAGATCCAGGTGTGGGAGGAGGTCGATCTTGTTGACCAGCACGACATCGGCCGTGCGGAACATCACCGGGTACTTGAGGGGCTTCTCCTCGCCCTCGGTCACGGCGTAGACCATCGCCTTGGCGTGCTCGCCAACGTCGAACTCGGCCGGGCACACGAGGTTGCCGACGTTCTCGATGATCAGGAGGTCGAGCACGTCGAGCGGGAGGCGGGACAGGCCGGAGCGCACCATGACCGCGTCGAGGTGGCACTCACCGCCGAACCCGGCACTCGTGTTGACCAGCGAGACGGGCACGCCCAGCGCGGCCAGCGCGTCGGCATCGATGCTCGTGGCGATGTCTCCCTCCAGCACGCCGACGCGCAGTGAAGCTCCGAGCTCGGTGATCGTGCGCCGGAGCAGGGTCGTCTTACCGGCGCCCGGTGCGGACATGAGGTTGACGGCGCGCACGCCGGCAGTGGCGAAGGCGGCCCGGTTGGCGCCGGCGATGCGGTCGTTCTCGTCGAGGATCCGCTCCAGCACGTCGACGCGCGCCGTGCCGGTGGTGACGTACCCGGAGTGGTCCCCGACGTCGCGATGTTCGTGGTCGTGGTCGTGGTCGTGGTCGTGGTCGTGCACCGTGCCGTCGGCGTGGCGGTGGAACCGGCCCATCAGGTCACCGCCTGGGTCACGTCGATGGCGACGATGAGGAACTCTTCGCCGCTGCGCAGCTCGACGTCGAGGCCGCCGCACCCAGCACATGCCATCACGGGGAGGTCGAGCGTCGTCTCGGCGCCGCAGGTGCGGCAGGCGACGACGGCGGGTACGTGCTCGATCTCCAACGCGCAGCCGTCGAGCTCGGTGCCGTCGACGAGCAACTCCCACGAGAACTGCAGCGAGTCGGGAACGACCTGGCGCAGGTGGCCGATGCGCACGAGCACCCGCTCGACCGGCCGGCCGTCGGCATGCTGCACGACGGCATCGGCGATCGCCTGGCCCAACGCCAGCTCGTGCACACGTCCTCCGATCCCCGTTGGCGTACGACCGGCAACCTACCGCTCGGCCGCTCGGCGGCCGCGCTGGCCGACGGCGCCGCGCAGACCGACGCACCCGATGCAGGCGACGCAGTCCACGCAGTCCACGCACCCGACACAGGCCACGCAACGCCGGCAGCGGATGCAGCCGACGGTGGCGATGCACCAGCGAATGCCGGCGCCGAGGAACGTGAGGACGCTGCCGGCCACCCCGGCGCTCATGGACGTGCCGACCGAGCCGGCGACGGCGACGCTTCCCGACGTGGCCACGCTCCCGGCGACGGCGACGCTGCCTGCGGTGGCCACGCTGCCGGCGACGGCGACGCTGCCTGCGGTGGCCACGCTGCCGGCGACGGCGATGCTGCCCGACGTCGCCTCGCACCCTGCGACGGCCACGGTGGCCTGCCCGGCGTCGTTCACGCGCGGCTGACGGCGACGGGGATGCCGGTCATGTGGGCCTGGCTGGACAGCGGTTCGAAACTTCCGGGGCCACTGGGCAGCAACGCGTTGGGGTTGGCTCCCGGGTCGGCGGCGGCGATGCGCAACCGGGGGCTGGCGGCATGGCCCCAGCCGTGGACCATGGCGACGACGCCGGGCATCAGCTCCGCGTCGAGGGCGGCGACGGAGTCGACCGTGCCGTGATCGCTGGTGACGACCACCCGGTCACCGTCGGAGATGCCGAGCGCACCGGCGTCGGCCGGGTTGATGCTCAGCGGGTTCGACGTCCGTCCACCTCGCTTCATGCGCGAAACGTTGGCGAACCACGAGTTGTGCATCCACGGATCGCGACCGTGGATCAGCCGCAGGCGGCCGTCGCCGGCGGCGGCGACCTCGGCCCGGAACAGGTCGTGGCAGCGGTCGAGTGCGCCGGCGAACGCTGGCGGGCAGCAGTCGACACGCCCGTCAGCCGTCAGCACCTGTTGCTCGAAGAACGTCCCGGGCGCAGGTGCCGGCAAGACCTGCACGTCACCGGACGACTGGAGATCCGCCAGCGAGATGCCCGATCCACGGGCGAGGAGGTGGCGCCACTTGGACCACGGGTCGGGCACGGCGTCGTCGAGCAACGACGGATGGCCGAGCTCCTGGAGCAGGCGATGGGCGATCCACCACTCCGGTCGGCGATCGGCTCGGGGCTCGACCACGGCCGGGGTGTACTGGGCGAAGGGCCGGGCGCTGGTGCCGATGTTGACGATGTTCAGGTCGTCACGCTCGTACATGTCGGCGCATGGCAGCACGACGTGGGCCAGCTCGGCCGTGGCACTCGGGTAGATGTCGAGCACGACGAGCAGCTCGAGCTGCTCGAAGGCCTTGCGCAGCCGATCCTGCCCGGCGATGGACAGCAGCGGGTTCCCAGCGACGACGAACATCGCCCGCACCGGGTCCGAGCTGTCCAGGATGGCGTCGGCCATCAGCGTGCCGGGCAGGGCGCCGCGCCGCAGCGTCCCGAACTCGGTCTCGACGTAGCCCTGCGCCGGGTCGCCGGCGCCGGACCGAGCGTTGGCGTAGAACCCGTCGCTCTTCAGGTTGCCGCCCTCGACGTCCAGGCGCCCGGTGACGAACGAGAGCATGTGGACCAGCCAGTAGGCGAGTGAACCCTGGCGGCCCATGTTGATGCCGGTCGACGCGTGCACCGACGCGCGCGGCGTGGCGACCCACGCCGCCGCCAGCTCGCGGACCTCGTCGGCCGGCACGCCGGTGACGTCGGCCACCTCGTCGGCCGGGTACCGGTCGATGAACTCCCGCAGCTCGGCGACGTGCCGACCGTGGCGCTCGACCGCGGCGCGGTCGAAGCCGCCCAGCCGGTCGATCTCGTGCAGCAGCGCGGCGAGGAACCACACATCGGTGTCCGGGCGGATCAGCAGCGTGTCGCCGACGCCGCGGTCCGGGGTCTCGATGCGGCGGGGGTTGACGAACACGATGCGCGCTCCGCGGCCGGTGGCCCGCCGGAGCTCACCGAGCACGTTGGGGATCGAGTAGAAGCTGGCCTGGGAGGCCCGCGGGTTCTCCCCGATGATCAGGCACAGGTCGGTGTTGGCGAGGTCCGGGATGGGATGCACGAGCGACGACCCGAAGACCGCTTCGCTGGCGACGAACTTGTTGGCGCAGTCCTGCGTGCCGGACGAGAACGTGCGCCGAACGCCGAGCGTCCGCAGGAGCAGTCCGATGTGCTGCGAGCCGAGCGCGTTGAACGCCGTCGGGTTCCCGACGTACGCGCTGACGGCACCCGGACCGTGAGCGGCCGTGATGGCGCGCAGGCGATCAGCGATGTGCGCCATCGCCTCGTCCCAGCTCGTCGTGCGCCACGCCCCGTCGTTGGCGATGGCCGGGTGGTCGAGACGGTCCGGGTCGTCGTGCACGTCGACGGCGGCCAGCCCCTTGTGGCAGGCGAAGCCGGCGGTCACGGGATGGTCGCGATCGGGCGACAGCTTGACCAGCGCACCGTCCTCGACGTCGGCCAGCAAGCCGCAGCTGGGCTCACAGATCCGGCAGAAGGTGCGCACCGTGACCATGACCGCAGCGTACGAGCGCGCCGCCGTGCGGTGAGAGATGAGCGGTCGGTGACCGCTCACCGCTCATCGGGCCGAGGCGAGGGTGCCGGAAGTCGGCCGGTGCGCCCGCCTACCGTGACGCCCCGTGCGACGGATCGCAGGCCTGCTCGGCGGCGCCACGTTGCTGGTCGTCGCGGCGTGCTCGAGCGGCAGGCAGGACGCCGGCGAGGTACCGGACCCCTCGGTGGCCGACACCGCGGCCCCGACCACGACCGAGCGCCGACCGACGACGACGTCGAAGCGCTCGACCACCACCACGACGACCGAGCGGTCGACCACGACGACCGAGCGGTCGACCACGACGACCGAGCGCCCGTCGACCACGTCGAGCACGTCGACGACGTCGACGACGTCGACGACCGTCCCCGAATCCACGACGACGACCGCCCCGGCGACGACGACCACGGTGCCGGTCATGCCGGCCAGTTGCGTCGTCGAGGTGCGCCCCGGTGACTCGCTGAGCCTGATCGTCACCCAGCTGGCCGACATCATGGTCACCGTCGAGGGCCTGCAGTCCGAGAACGCGATCGGCGACCCCAACGCGCTCTCCGCGGGAACGCTGCTCGATCGGTGCGTCAACAACGGCGTCGACGACGTGACCGGTGCGCCGCGCCTTCCCCCACCGCCCCCACCGCCTCCGCCGCCCCCGCCCCCGCCGCCGCTGGACGCGTTCAGCACCGGTATCGATGCCCAGCAGCGCAAGCTCAACGAGCTCTACACGCCCCTCGGGTTCAGGGAGCTCGGGGTGGACGGTGAGTCCGGCCGCTTCACCCGTCAGCTGCTGTGTGCCGCGCGCACCTCGCTCGGCCTGCCGGCCAGCCGCACCGACATGGCACCGGGCAGCCCCGAGGAGCAGGCGCTCATGTCGATGCAATCGGTGTCGATCCCGGCCGGTGCACCGACCCAGTCGTACCGCTGGGTCCTCATCGACCGGACGTGCCAGGTCCTCTACGCCGGCGAGGGCTCCGAACGGCTGGTCTTCGTGTTCCCGACCTCGACGGGGGAGCCTGGCGCCCAGACGCGCGACCAGGACTACTCACCGATCTTCCGCTACAACCCGGCACGGGGCAACGGTGGGTGGCACAACAGCAGCGACTTCCCGGTCGCCGGCGACAACCCGCTGAACGGCAACATGTACAAGCCGCTGTACTTCGACCGCGGCCAGGCGATCCACGGCGCCAACAACGTGCCGCCGGAACCACGCAGCAAGGGCTGCGCCCGGCTGCGGGTCGGCGACCAGGACGCGCTGATCGGCTGGCTCGGCTTGGCCGAGTCTGGTCCGATCTCGGAGGCCGATCAGGTCGGGCTCGTGGTCAGTGTGAACGGCCAGTGGGCGTGACGCCGGTGCGACGGGCAACGAGGACGGCGTCGCAGATGGTCACCGGAGCGCCGTCGGACCCGTTGACCTGACGGCGGCGGGCGTCGGCCGCGATGACCGTCCAGTTGCGGCCGAGCGCACCAGTCAGCTCGTCGGCCGTGAAGAACAGCTCCGGCCACCGGGGTCGGTCGATCCCGGCGTCCAGGTCGCTCGGATGGTGGCCGACGATCATCAACGTGCCACCCGGCGCCACCGCATCGGCGAGCGCGGTGTACACCGCGCCACGATGCTCGGGAGGGAAGTGCACGAACTGGGCCGACACCAGGTCGAACGGGCCGGGCGGGAGCGCGGCGGCGGTGACGTCGAGGTGCACCCAGCCGATCTGGTCCGCCAGGCCCAGCTCCTCGGCCTGGCGCCGCCCCCGATCGAGGGCGACGGACGAGATGTCGACGGCCACCACCCGCCAGCCGCGCTGGGCCAGCCAGATGGCGTCAGCCCCCTCGCCGGCGCCGACGTCGAGCGCCGTCCCCGGCTGCAGATCGGCGATGTCGGCGACGAGCTGCGCGTTCGGCTGCCCGCTCCAGATCGCCGCCTTCGATCGGTACCGGTCCTCCCAGAACGCCTCGTCCAACACCGGTCGCTCGTCAGGGCCGCCCTCCGCGGGCTGCGCCGCGGCGGCCAGGTCCTCGGTGACGAGGTCGGCGTTGATCGCCGCGCCCGCCATCGCCCCCTCGGCTGCCGACTGCAGCACGTGGGCCCGCAGGTTGCCGACGTTGCCGGCGACGTACACGCCGGGGACGCCCGTGGCCCCGGTGGCGTCGGCGGGGATCGTCGTGCCGAGGCCCGTGGGGCCTTCGACCGGCTCGAGGCCGAGCGGGGCCAGCAGGTCGGCGCGGGCGGTGAGCCGTGGGCTCACGACCGCCGCTGCGGCCGGGAGCACGCTCCCGTCGTCGAGGCGGACGCCCGTGAGCCGACCATCGGTCACGACGAGCTCGGCAACGGTGCACACCACGATGCGCACCCCGCGCCCGGTCAGCTGGGCCCGCTCGGCCTCCGTTGGGCCCGGACCGGCGTGCACGACGAGGGTCACGTCGTCGGACAGCTGGCGGAACAGCGACGCGCCGTGCACTCCCATGCCGTTGGTCGAGATGACGACGATCGATCGGTCGCGCACCTCCCAGCCGTGGCAGTACGGGCAGTGGATGACGTCTCGGCCCCACCGCTCGGCGACGCCCGGGATCGCCGGGAGCTCGTCGTGGCCGCCGGTGGCGACGAGCAGCCGCCGACCGCTGACCGCCTCACCGCCGGCGAGCTCGACGACGAACGTGCCGTCACGGTGTCGGTGGGCGTCCACGGCGAGGCCCTCGCGCACCTCGACGCCGTACGCGGCGACCTCACTCCGCCCGATCGCCAACAGGTCGCTCGGCGGCGTGCCCTCACGCCCGAGGTAGCCGTGGACGTGGTCGGCCGGAGCGTTTCGCGGCTCACCGGCGTCGATCACCAGCACGGAGCGGCGCGACCGTCCGAGCAGCAGCGCCGCCGCCAGCCCGGCGGCACCCCCTCCCACGACGATCACGTCGACGCCGGCTGCTGCTTCGTGGTTCGGCATGGCGACAACGGTACGCACCGGGCAATGTGCTGCAACCTCTCTTGCGAGATCCGCAAGAGCTGGGCATGCTGGCGGGGTGAACGAGGCCGCCGACATCGAAGCCATCGCCCGTGCTCGGCTGCGGACCATGCGCCAGTCGCTCGGCTGGTCGCTCGACGAGTTGGCGTCGCGAGCGCACCTCAGCCCGTCGACGATCAGCCGGATCGAGACCGGCAAGCGCACGATCAGCATCGATGTGTTGCTCGCGCTCAGTCGGGCCCTGCACGTCGACATCGCCGCGCTGCTCGAGCTGGGCGGCGAGGACGAGGACGTGGTGATCCGCCCGCACTCGACCTCGACGCCGGGCCGGACGACGTGGCCGCTGAGCCGGGCGTCGAGCAGCACCGTCGCCGTCAAGCTGCGCATCGAGGCCGATGCCCCGCGGGGTGAGCAGCGCGTCCACCCTGGCAACGACTGGTTCTTCGTGCTGTCCGGACGCGTGCTGCTGACGCTCGGCGAGCGGAGGGTCGAGGTGGCGGCGGGGGAGGCGGCGGAGTTCTCGACGATGGTGCCGCACGCCCTCGACGCGGTCGAGGGGCCGGCCGAGCTGATCATGCTGTTCGACCGCGACGGACAGCTCGCCCACATCGGCGGGACGGCGTGACGGCGGGCGCGGCGGCGATGGGGTCGGCCCGCGAATCCGGGGCGCCAGTACGGTCGCGGCCATGAAAGCGGCTGCCTACTCGCGCACCGGTGGACCCGAGGTCCTCGAGTACGTCGATGTCCCGGACCCGATCGTCCGTGACGGCGGAGTGCTGATCGACGTCGATGCCGTGGGCATCCAGGGCGGAGATCTGCTCAACCGCGCCGGCGGGGAGCTGGTCACCACGCCACACGTCGTCGGCTACCAGGCCGCCGGTCGGATCCGTGAGCTGGGGCACGGCGTGGCCGGCCTGGAGGTCGGGCAACGGGTGGTGGCCACGATGGCGTTCGGCAGCCATGCCGAGGTGGTGTCGGTGCCTGCCGCCGTCGTGTACGCCATCCCCGACGGGCTGTCCACCGACGAGGCCGCCGGGGTTCCGATCGAGTTCGGCACCGCCGACGACTGCCTGTTCGAGTTCGGCCACCTCGAGGCCGGGCAGACGGTGCTCGTGCAGGCGGGCGCCGGCGGCGTCGGGCTCGCCGCCATCCAGCTCGCCAAGCGGGCCGGTGCGGCGATGGTGCTGGCCACGGCGTCGAGCGAAGCGCGGCTGGCGCCGCTGCGCGAGCTGGGGATGGATCACGGCATCGACTACGCCACCGAGGACGTCGCCGGAAGGGTCCGTCAGCTGACCGACGGTCGCGGCGTCGACCTGGTCGTCGATCCCGTCGGGGGACGAACGCTGGAGGCGAGCATCGCCTCGCTCGCCTATCGCGGCCGGATCAGCTGGGTCGGGCGGGCCGGTCGGGAGCAGTCGCCACCCGAGGTGTGGCCGCTGATGGAGCGCAACGCCACGCTCACCGGGGTCTTCCTGGGAGCGGAGATCGCCGTCCACCCCACGCGCGTCCGCTCGATGATCGAGCAGCTGCTCCAGCGCGTCGCCGACGGTGAGCTGCGGGTCGTGATCGACCGGGTCTTCCCCCTGTCCGAGGCGGCCGACGCCCACCACCACATCGAGAGCCGCCGAGCCCTCGGCCGGGTGCTGCTGCGTCCCTGATCGCCGCGCTACGGGCCTGACCGGCTGCGCCGGCGGCCGTCGAGGGACGACCGTTCCACAGGCGAGCGCCTCACGCCGGGTAGGTCGTGACCTCGGTCGCCTTCACCGACGCCCAGACGCGGTCGCCGGGCCGCAGCGCGAGCTGCTCGAGCGCAGCGGTCGTGATCTCGGCGACGAGCGGGATCTCGCCGGTCAGGCGGACCCGCACCCGATCGGAGCGACGGTCGACGTCGGCGACGACGACCGGCCAGACGTTGCGCGGGCTGCCTTCGGGCTGCGCCAGGTGCAGCGCGATCGCGTGTGGTTGGATCGCCGCGAACGTCGGCCCGACCACTGCGTCGGCAGCGACGACGCGTCCTCCACCAGGTGTGGTGATGACGCCGTCCCCACCCTCGCCGGCGAGGAGGTTGATGCCGACCAGCTCGGCCACGTACCGGGAGCGGGGGCGGGCGCTGACGTCGGCCAGCGTGCCGGTCTGGACGACCCGGCCGGCGTCGAGGATGACGACCCGGTCGGCCAGGGCGTACGCGTCGATGGGATCGTGGGTGACGAGGAGGCGGACCCCGTCGAACGTCGACAGGTGGCGGCGCAGGTCGCCGCGCACGGCCGCTCGTGCGCCGGCGTCCAACGCGGCGAGCGGTTCGTCGAGCAACAAGAGCCGTGGTGCGGTCGCCAACGCCCGGGCCAGGGCGACCCGCTGGGCCTGCCCGCCGGACAGCGCCGGCGGTCGGTGGCTGGCGTGATCGGTGAGGCCCATGCGGGCCAGCCACTCCGCCGCCCGCGACCGGGCTTGCGCCTTCGGCATCCCGCGGGCGCGCAGCCCGAACGCCACGTTCTCGAGCGCGCTCAGGTTCGGGAACAGCAGGTAGTCCTGGAACACCACCGAGCACGCGCGCCGTTCGGGCGTGACGAAGACGTCGCCGGCCGGGTCGTCGACGACCTCGGTGTCGAGCTCGATCCGGCCGCCATCGAGGGCCAGCAGGCCGGCCAGGCACCGCAGGAGCGTCGATTTGCCGGCGCCGTTCGGGCCGAGGATGGCGACCGTCTCGCCGACCTCGGCGAGGAGCTCGACGTCGAGGCGCAGCGAGCCCAGTGCGCGGACGACCCGCCCCTGCAGGGTCATGGCCGTGCCGGGACCGCCGCACCACCCCCCGTCAGGTAGCGGTCCCGCAACGCCACGAGCACACCGAACGACACTGCGATGAGCACGAGGCTCAGCATGACCGCCTGCTCGGGGTCGATCTCGTTGGCGATGTAGATGGCCAGCGGCATGGTCTGGGTGCGACCGGGGAAGTTCCCGGCGAACGTGATCGTGGCGCCGAACTCGCCGAGCGCCCGTGCCCACGCCAACACCGCGCCGGCGATCAGGCCGGGGCGGATGGCGGGCAGGGTCACCCGGCGGAAGACGTACCAGCGGGATGCCCCGAGGGTGCGGGCGGCATCCTCGAAGCGCACGTCCTGCTGGCGGAACGCAGCTTCGACGGTGATCACGAGGAACGGCATGGCGACGAACGTCTGGGCGACGATCACGCCGGCGGTCGAGAACGGCAGGGTGAACCCGAACCACTGGTCCAGGTACTGACCGGCGAGCCCGCGCCGCCCGAGCGCATAGAACAGGGCGACGCCGCCGACCACCGGGGGCAGGACCATCGACAGGGTGCAGAGTGCCCGCACGACGCCGCGTCCGGGGAACTCCAGCCGCGCCAGCACCCACGCCAACGGCACCCCCAACCCGACGGCGGCGACCGTCGCCCACAGGGAGCACCACAGCGACAGGCGAAGGGCCGTCAGGGCGCTGTCCGAGGTGAGGATCGACCAGGCATCACCCCATGGCGCCCGCCAGAGCAGCCCGAGGAACGGCAGCGCGAAGAAGGCCGTGGCGACGCCGGCCAGGACGAGGGCGACGAGGGGCAGTCGAGGGCGACCAGCGTGTCGCCGCGTGCGGCGACCGGCGGCGGCGGGCGGCTCGGCCGCCGGCGCAGTGGTGCTCACGGAGCTCCGAACCCGTACTCGCCGAGAATGTCCTGGGCTTCCGCGCCCAGCACGAACTCGACGAACGCCGCACCGACTTCGGCGTTGGCCGACTCCGCCACGGTGGCGATCGGGTACTCGGCGAGGACGTTGATGTCTTCGGGGATCTCGACCAGCTCGGCCTGATCTCCTGCGGCGAGCACGTCGGTGACGTACACGATGCCGGCGTCGGCTTCGCCTGCCGTCACCTTGGTCACCACGCCGCGCACGTTCTGCTCCAGCGTCACCGGGGTCACGGTGACGTCGGCGTTGGCGAAGATCTCGGCGGCGTACCGGCCGCACGGGACCTCAGCGGCGCAGATGGCGGTCTTGATGTCCGTGTCGGCGAGGTCGGCGACACCGGTGATCCCCAGCGGGTTGTCCGGGGCGACGATGACCGCCAGCAGGTTGGTGGCGAAGACCTCGGGCTCGCCGCCGTTCATCTCGGCTTCGACGAGCTTGTCCATGTTGGCGGTGTCCGCCGACGCGAACACGTCGGCCGGCGCCCCCTCGGTGATCTGCGTGATGAGCGCCGACGACGCGTCGAAGCTGAAGGTCGTCGTGGCGTCCGGGTTGGCCGCCGTGAACGCCCTGCCGATCTCAGTGAAGGCATCCGTCAGCGAGGCGGCGGCGAACACCGTGATCTCGCCTGCCATCCCCGAGCGCGCCGTCGTGTCCGTCGATCCGTTGTCATCCCCGCAGGCCGCAGCCAACATCGAGGCAGCGACGACCGAGACGGCAAGCAGGCGAAGTCGCTCCATGCCTGGCGACTGTACTCAGTTCCTGAGTTATCAATAAAGAGAACCTGACGTCAATGGCCTGGTCTCGCTACAGTGCGGACGTGGCGCCCGCCGCAACCATCCCCTCGACCACGACGTCGCGTCGCCAGCCCGATGAGCGGCAGCTGCCCTTCGCCGACGCCGTCTGCCTGGTGCTGGTCGTCCAAGGGCTCACCCATGGTTGGGCGATCGGTTCCGTCCTCGCACCCGGCGGCGAGCTCGGGCGGATCTGGTCCCTGAGCCGCCCGCTCACGTACCGCGCCATCGACGGCCTCGTCGACCGGGGGCTGGTCACCCGGCGCGGGCACGTCGCCGGCCGCGGTCGCGACCGGGTCATCGTCGGTGCGACGCCCGCCGGCCGGCGGTACGCGAGGCGCTGGCTCGACGCGCCCGTCGAGCACCTTCGTGACGTGCGCACCGAGTTGCTCGTCAAGCTCTGGCTGCGCGAACGGGCCGGCCTCGACCGGGCGTCGCTGCTCGACGCCCAGCAGCGAGTGTTCCAGCCGGCCATCGCCGCGCTCGGCGCATCGCGACCCGGCGACGATCTCGTCGACATCTGGCGCCGGGAGAGCGCGGGCGCCGTCCGCCGGTTCCTCGACCAGGCGCTCGACACCGTCCCGCCTGCCGTCGACCAGACCGACCCGACGATTCCGAGAACGGAGTGGACCGTGAAGCTGAGCGCCCGGAACCAGCTCAAGGCGACCGTGGACGCCGTCAACCACGGGGAGGTGATGTCGACGGTCCGGGTCGCGCTCCCGGACGGTCAGCGGATCACGGCGGCGATCACCAAGGACGCCGCTGACGACCTCGGCGTCGCACCCGGCGACGACGTGATCGTGATCATCAAGTCGACCGAGGTGATGCTGGCCAAGGAATCGTGACCACCCGCGCCGTCAGGTGGTCGGGGTGGCGATGAACCACCGGTGGCCTTCGGGATCGCGCACGCCGTACTCGCGCTGGCCGTAGTCCTCGTCCGTCGGCTCGCGCTCGATCGTCGCGCCCTTCGCTTGCGCCGCTCGGAAGTGGCTGTCGACATCGGCCACCTGTACGACAATGCCGGCGGTCGATGTTCCGGAGGCGAGCGGCGTGGAGAGTCCGCCGGCGTCGGCGTGGAGCCAGATCCGCTGGGCGCCCGCCCGAACCTCGCCGTGGACGACCGTGCCGTCCGGCGCCTCGACGAGACCACCCGAGCTGAAGCCGAGGACGTCGACGAGGAAGTCGTGACCGGCGCGGATGTCTGCGTACGGCACGACGGGGATGAGCTCCAGGAACTCGACAGCCATGCGGCGACGTTAGATCGGGATGCGACCCCGTCCCTCCGGAGCCCGACGTGCGGTTCCGGCGGGCTGTCGGGGATGGCAGCTGGGTCAGCGCTTGTTGGCCGCCGCCTTGCCGCCCTTGCGCCCGGCGGCCGAGAGCATGCGTAGCGGGCCGGCGCCCGTCGAGCGCTCGAGACGACGGCGGCGGTCGAGCGGTGACGTGATCCAGCGGCCGGCTACGATGACGACGCCTTGAAGGCACAGGGCACCAAACACCGTTCGAACCTCTCTGGACCCTCGGAGGATCGGCATGCTCAGCGAGTCGGAAGCGTTCCCCTTCGCCGTCGTCCACATGGACGGCCACACGACCGTTGCCCTCGGCGGTGAGCTCGACCTCGCGGCGGCGCCGGACCTCTCGGCGCGCCTGGAGTCGCTGATCGAAGCCAGCGAAGGCGGCATCACCGTCGACTTCACCGAGGTGACGTTCCTCGACTCGACGGGACTGGTGGCGATCCTGACGGCCCAGCGACGCTTCGGCGAGTCCGGCCGACGCCTGAAGGTGCGCAACCCGTCGACGAGCGTGCGTCGGGTGTTGGAGCTCAGCGGGGCGAGCGACGTCCTGGACGTCGAGGCGCCGGCGTTGGATGCCGCGGCCGACTGATTCCCGTCATTCAGCCATCGCGCCGGGTCTCGGCCCACACGAGCTTTCCCGCGCCGGTCGATTCCCATCCCCACCGATCGGCCAGCGCGTGAACAAGTCGCAGCCCGTAACCGCCGGCACGGCTGTGGTCATTGGGGGACCTGGTCACGGGCGGCGTCACGGCCGCATCGGACACTTCGACGCGCACACGACCTTCGTCCACGGCGATGGTCAGCTGCGGCGCCGAATCGGCGTGGACGATGGCGTTGGTGACGAGTTCGGACACGATCACCAACAGCGATTCCGTGACGGCCTCGTCGATGTCGTGCGCCGCCAGCCACTCGCCGACTCGCCGCCGGGCGATGCCAGGTGCCCGTTCGTCTCGATCCAACCTGAGATGCAGCTGCTGCGGGTGATCCACTTGGTCATGTCCTCAACACGTGAACGCGCTTCGAGCCGCCGGACACATTGGCATCTCGCGCCGTCCTGAGCAGGCATCCAGCGCCGGTCACTCGTGGCGAACGACGATGCGTCGCGGCTCCAGAGCGACTCAGGAGTCGGCGTCGGGATGACCCGACGGCACGGTGTCGTCCTCCTCGAGTGTCGGATCGTCAGATGGCGGCAGTGCGCTGGTCGACATGCGCAGCTCCTACCCGGCGCGAGCGATCTCAACGCCGCCGCGCTCGGATCAGGCCACGACGCAACCCGGACTACCGTGTCGACAGCCGTTCTCGGTGAGGTCGACGAGTCGACGCCCACCGACTCAGCACGGAGGAACCGTCGATGCGCCGTTGGCCTGTTCTCGTCCCACTCGTGCTGGCGGCCGCCGCTGCAGTCCCTGAAGGCATCGCCAGCGCGTCAGACGGTTGCGACAGCTTCAACGCCGGAGAGGCCAACGGCGTTGGCCCAGAGCTCGGAGGCAACCAGTTCGACCAAGGCGAAGTGGTTCGGGTCGACGTCGCGGGCGCAGCGTCGATCTCGATCGAGGTCTGGCTGACCGGCGCGCCGTTCGACGCCGCGACCGGACCGCCGGTGCTGGCCTACGAGATCCCCGTCTCCGGTGCATATCAGTTCTTCGGGACGGAACCCGATCTCGGGCCGTTCGAGCTCACCTGCACACCGGCGCCCCCGGTGACCATTGCCGACACGGGAGCCACCGCGGCCACCGCGACCACGACCGTCGCGGCGGCACTTGCCGTCGCCGCCGGCGCCCTCATGTTGCTCATCGTCCGCCGCGGCGCGCCGCGTTAGGGCCCGAGCAACCTCGTCCGGTCAGGACTCGGACGCCGGGGTCTGGTCGTTCCGACCCCGGGCCGACGTGCGACGGCTCGTTCGTGTCGGTCAGTCCTGGCCGGCGCCCGACCCTGCCGCGTCGTCACTCGCCGGCGACCCGTAGAGCTCGCCGACCACTTGCTTCATGAGCACGATCGCGGCGTTGTTCCCGTCGACGGGCGACGCCGACATGTTCGTGGCGATGACGATGGTGATGTCCCGCTCCAGGTCGTACGCGATGACCGACGAGTAGCCGGGGGTCTGGCCGTCGTGGCCGTAGACCTCGGGCAGGAACTCGATGAGCCCGTACCCGTACCCGCCCTGGGAGCCCGAGGCCATCGGCTTGATGCTGGCGATCCGGATCTCCTGGGTGCGCTCGTCGAGGAGCTCGCCGCCGACCAGCGCCTCGACGTAGTCGGCCATGTCCGGCAGGGTGGAGATGACCGCGCCGGCAGTGAAGAACGCCGAGTGGTTGAGGATCGTGCTCTCGATCGGCGCCAGCGAGCCGTCGAGCGCGGCGGGAAGTTCGGCGGCCGGCACGGCGTACGAGTCGATGGTCTCTACGTTCGTCAGGAACTGGTACCCCTGCGCGTGGGGACTGGGGATGTCCGGGTCGTCGGCCGCTGGGTACGACGTGTCGTCGAGCCCGAGCGGTTCGAAGATCCGCTCCTCGAACACCTCGGCGATGGGCTGCTCGGTCAGCTGCTCGATGATGACCCCGAGCAGCACGTAGTTGGTGTTCGAGTAGTTGAACTGCGTCCCGGGCGCGAACTGCGCCGGCTGCGGCTGGGCGATCGCCAGGAGCTCGTCGGGGGTGTACTCCCGCAGCGGGTCGTCGTCCAGCGTCGCGTTGAACGCCTCGTCAGCGGTGTAGGAGTAGAGGCCGCTGCGCATCTCGAGCAGCTGCCCGATGCTGATCTCGTCGCCGTTCGGGAACCCGTCGACGAACTTCGAGAGCGGGTCGTCGAGCGCCAGCGCCCCCTCCTGCACGAGCTGCAGGATGATGGTGGCCGTCATCGTCTTGGTGTTGCTGGCGATCCGCCAGTAGTCGCCGGCCGTGATCGGCTCCTCGGTGCCAACCTCCCTCGTGCCGAACTGGGCCGACCAGTCGCCCTCCGGCGTCCGGACCAGCACCGACGCCCCCGGGATGGCGTTCTGCTTCATGAGCTCGGGGAGCTCCTGCTGGAGCGTGGCGGCGTAGTCCGGTGCCTCGGTGCTGGACGGTGCCTCGGTGCTGGACGGTGCCTCGGTGCTGGACGGTGCCTCGGTGCTGGACGGTGCCTGCGTGCTCGACTGGTGCCTGCGTGCTCGACTGGTGCCTGCGTGCTCGACGGTGCCTGCGTGCTCGACGGCGTCGTCGATTCCCCGTCGTCCGAGCCCCCGCCGTCCGACGAACCGCACGCCGCGGCGACGACGAGCGCGCTCACCGCGACGAGTGCCGCACCAACCGATCGCGCCGTCCGTCCCATGGTTCCTCCACTGCCCGAAGGCACCGTGATCGGCCAGTATGGCGGGGACCTGGTCAAAGCCCTGGTAGGTCGGTAGATGTGCCGTTGCCCGCGCGGTTCGGAGGCTGCAACTCGCTGCAGTCGCGAGAAGTCGATGTGTTCTCGGCTGACGAGCGTCCCGACGCGTGGGCGTGATCGAACGGAATCACGTGACGATTGGCGGGACCCCGGGCGCCCAGCCGATGCTGTTCGCCCACGGCTACGGCTGTGACCAACAGATGTGGCGCCACGTCACACCGGCGTTCCCCGATTTCCACACCATCTGCTTCGACCATGTCGGGGCCGGGCGGTCCGATCTGTCGGCATACGACATCGAGCGCTATCGCACGTTGGACGGGTATGCGACAGACGTCCTGGAGATCTGCGACGCGCTCGACCTGCACGACGTGGTCTTCGTCGGACACTCCGTCGCCGCCATGATCGGGGTGCTCGCCGTGAACCGAGAGCCGGCGCGCTTCGACAAGCTCGTGCTGGTCGGTCCCTCCCCGCGCTACGTCGATGACGACGGCTACGTCGGCGGCTTCAGCCCCGCCGACATCGACGAGCTGTTGGCGTCGGTGGACCACAACTACCTCGGGTGGTCGAACGCAATGGCACCTGCGATCATGGGCAACGCCGATCGCCCCGATCTCACGCTGGAGCTCGCCGAGAGCTTCTGCCGGACCGACCCAGCGATCGCCAAGCGGTTCGCGCGGGCGACGTTCCTGTCGGACAATCGCGCCGACCTCTCGGGCGTCACGGTCCCGACCTTGGTGTTGCAATGTCGTCAGGACGTGATCGCTCCGATCGCGGTCGTCGCTTCGTCCACGATGCGATCCCCGGCAGCGAGCTGGTCGTCCTCGACGCGACGGGACACTGCCCGAACCTGAGTGCGCCGGCGGCGACGATCGAGGCCATCGCTGACTTCTTCGCTGATGACCGATCCCGCGGTGGTGGATGAAGGTGATGCGTTCTTCGACGACGCGCCGTGCGGGTACATCCTCGCCACGCCCGATGGCGTGATCCAGCGCGTCAACCGGACGCTCGAGATGATGAGTGGGCTGAACGCGGCCGAGCTGATCGGACATCGCACGTTCGCCAGCCTGCTCAGCGTCAGCGGGAGGATCTACGCGGAGACGCACCCTGTCACCGCTGCTGCTCACCTCGGGCACCATTCGCGCCGTTGCGTTGGAACTTGTGCACGCCGACGGGCACCGCGTCCCGGTGCTCGTCAGCGCCACGCTGGCACGAGTCCGCCAGGAGCCGACGGCGCTGCGCATCGCCGTCTTGGACGCCACCGAGCGGCGGGCGTACGAGCAAGAACTGCTGGCGGCCCGGCTGCGCGCGGAGGAGTCCGAGGCGCGGGCGCGGCACACTTCAGCAGACGCTTCTCCCGCCGTCCACCCCGACGATCGACGGGTTGGAGCTCGCTGCGGTCTATCGGCCCGCTGGTACCGGCGAGGAGGTCGGCGGAGACTTTTACGACATCTTCCAGATCGGCGACAACGACTGGATCGTCCTGGTCGGGGACGTCACCGGCGAAGGCGTCCATGCCGCCATCCTGACCGCGCTTGCCCGCTACACGCTGCGCGCCGCCGCAGTCACCAATCCCGAGCCGGCAGGGATGTTGGCGACGCTCAACACGGTGCTCCGCCACGGCGACGCGACGCCGCGCTGGTGCACCGCCGTCGTCGTGCGGTTCACCACCCACGACGGCGGCGGGTGGACGGTGACGTCCTGCCAGGCCGGCCACCCTCCAGCGCTGCACGTCGATGCGCAGACCCACGTCACCGAGCTTGGGCCACCAGGGACCCTGCTCGGACCCTTCGAGGACCCGATGCTGCAGTCGTCGTCGCGCCGGCTGGCCCGCGGTGATGCCGTCGTGATCTACACCGACGGCGTCACCGAAGCGCGCTCGCCCGAGGGCTTCTTCGGCGAATCCCGCCTCCGCCGGACCGTCCAGCAGCTTGGCGAGTCGGCGCACGGGCTCACGTACCGATTGCTCGACGAAGTGATGGACCACGAGGCGGGGAATGCCTCCGACGACATCGTCATCGTCAGCGTTCGCGCCCCGTAGCGCAGCGATCAGCCAGATACCTGACACGGCGGTCGCCGCTGTTCAGCTGGTCAGCGTCTTCTTCGGGCGGACGACGCAGAACTCGTTGCCCTCTGGATCGGCGAGCACGATCCACGTCTCGTCGCCACGCTGACCGACATCGACGCGTCGTGCTCCGAGGGCGATGAGGCGCTCGATCTCGGCGTCGCGTTCGCCGGCAGTGGCCTCGCGACCTGGATTGAGATCGAGATGCACGCGGTTCTTGACGAGCTTGTCGTCGGAACTCGGCATGAAGCAGATGCCGATGGGCGCGTCGTCAGCCGGCCCGATGACGACCTCCCGTTCACGTTCGGAAAGGATCGGCCAGTCGAGCACCTGGCTCCAGAACCGGGCCAGACCAGGGAGATCGTGGGCATCGATGACGACGTGGTGGAGGGACACCGGCACCTCCTGATCCTGCTACAGCGCCGTCCGGTGGGCGAACGCGCGGGCGTCGGTTTGGGCCCCCGGATCGCGCTCATCCATCAGGTGGTCGAGCCACGGGAACAGCCACATCGATGACCAGTCGAATCTCCCAGATCACACTCGACGTCGCGCGCGAGGTCGCTCGAGCATCGCTCGGCGCAGCGTCGTCTCCCAAGAGCGAACGGCGCTGCGGCCGAGGACGATCCTACCTCACCCGAAGCCGTAGCTGATCTCGTCGTGGCACCGTCGCCGGTGCCGACATGCGGATCAGGACACGTCGGTCGGACCGAAGGACCTAGGGCTCTACCGACCATCGTCTCGTTCGGGGACGATGACGACATGACCGCCAACCTGGTCGCCGACCGACCGCATCTGAGTCCCACGCTCGACCAGTCGGTCTGGAGGATCGAGGTTGCGTTCACGCGGCACGGGGGCGACCGCTTGCACGCAAACGCCGTACTTACCGCTGGACTCGATCGTCTTGTCGGCCAGGGCGACACTCGCAAGCACCCGAGCGATCCCGACGTGCCCACCGTTGGCGCACAGGTTGCGGCGTCTCGTGCGCTCGCCGATTTGGCGGCTCAGCTCGACGAGATCGCCAAGATCCAGTTCCGTTCATGGGAGAGCCCGGGCGTCTTCGTCCTTCCGGCACTCCGACCGTCGCGCTGAGCCAGCGCTCCGAGCACGCTTGAGGACCGATCCGAGCTGAAGCGGCGCAGGTCAGGGCCTTCGGCCCTACGGCTCGCCGGGCCCCGTTGCCGCGGTAGCGATGACCGGTCTGACAACCGGGCGATCCGGTCTGCAGGATCCTTCGTGTTCAGACGGCGGTGGCCTCCACGCTCGCCGCTCGTTCGCCGAGCTCCGCCACGCACGCCTCGATGCGACCGCAGAACCATTGCACCTCCGGCACCGTGTCGTAGTCGCCCGTGACTCCGAATCGGACCTGGCCGTTGTAGGACAGGATCGCGACACCGATGCGAACACCCTGCGAGAGTGGCACATACGGGAGGTACTCCAACATCTCTCGGCCCAAGGCGTAGAGCGCTGACGGTGGTCCCGGCACGTTCGTCGTCACGGTGTTCACGTTGCGCTGGGGGACCCGGCGCATCGCCGCCGTGGCCAAGCGCAGCCCGAGGGCAGTGAGCAGCGGGGGAGTGAGTCCGGCCAGTGCGTTCATCGCCTCACTCGCTTCGGCTTGGTGGGAAGCCTTGAGCGCCGCCAGGTGCTCGTGGATCGCGGCGAACCGGTCGACCGGGTCGGCGATCCCGACGGGGAGCTCGGCGACCATCGCAGCCACCTGGTTGTTCGGCGTGTGGTCGTCGGGTGCCCGGACGGACACGGGCACCAAGGAGCGCAGTGCGACGCCCTCGACCCGCTCGCCGCGTTCGAGGAGCAGATCCCGGAACGCGCCCGTGATCGCCGCCAGTACCACATCGTTGACGGTCCCGCCGAGCACGCCTCGGATCGCCCTCAACTCCGCGAGGCTGGTTCGCGCCACCGCCCACCGACGGTGCGGCCCGATCGCGCCCTCGATGGACAGGGCCGGTGTCGGCCGCAGGTCCCGGCCGAACGCGATCCCGCCTTGGACCAGGTCTCGGAACGAGCTCACGGTGCGCAGTGGTCTGCGTAGAACGGCGCGCAGCTGCTCGGCCGGCGTGCGCAGCAGATCCGCGGCGGCACCGATGACGAGCGCGGCGTCGCTCGGCTCGGAAGCCGGTTCCCATCTGTCAGCGTGAGGTCGCTTGCCGACGCGACGCTTCGAGTCGAGCAGCAACGCCATCAGGTCGGTGCCGGACACTCCATCGACCATGCAGTGGTGAACCTTCGAGATCATCGCCCACCGGCCGCCGCTGAGTCCCTCGATCATCCACATCTCCCACAGGGGGCGATGGCGGTCGAGCTCCACTGCCATCAGCCGCCCCATCAGGCTGTCGAGCTCCTCCTGCCCGCCCGGCGGCGGCAGCGCCGAATGGCGAACGTGGTAGGCGAGGTTGAAGTGCGGATCGTCGACCCACACCGGCCGCCCGAGCTGACCAGGCGTGAACCGGACCTTCTGGCGATACCGCGGAAGGAGCGCCAGCTTGCCGGCGACGAGTTCGACGAGCTCGTGGTATGGCGGTGCCGGCCGTTCGAAGATCGCGCACGACGCGATGTGCATGTGCGTCACCCCGTCCTCGACGTGGAGGAACACGCTGTCCAACGGGCTCAACCGATCCATGACCGAACGTCCTTCAGGGCACACGCTCTGCTCGAGGACCCGGCGACATGATCGAGCGGAGCGACGCGTCGCGACCGCATCTGATGCGAAGGCGTCTGGTTGCCGGCCGGAGGCGGGGGCGTCGGCGCACGATCGAGGTTGCAGATGCGCCGTCCGGTCATCTTCGTCGCCACGATGCGCAGCCAGTGGACTGACTCGCCGGTGCGCCAGAGTCGGTCCCGGCCAGTCGACAGACGGGCGATCGTCTCCGTGTCCAGGATCTCCTCGGCGTGGCCGACGACGAGCACGCTCCAGCCCCGTCTCCCGTCGTCGGAGAACCCGTCGGCTTCGAACGCCACCAGCTGCGAGGCCAACGCGGCGTTCAGCTTGGTGCCCGAGTTGGACGCGAACGTGACGCAACCCCACTCGGGGTCGAAGACGTGGTTGACCGGGAAGATCTCGGGGTGCCCGCCGATGGTCACCGCCACCCGTCCCAAAGCGGTCGAGCACAACAGGTCGGCGCACTCCTCGAGCTGGATCTCGAACAATGCGCTTTCCTCACCCACGTTGCTCAGCGTGCCGTGCTGCGGGGCCTCGAGCCAGGGGCGAACGTCCCGAGCGCCCGCCCGGCTACATCCCCAGGCCGCTCGGACCGCCGACGTCTCATCGTGCAGACCGCCGTGACCGGAGTCCGTGCGACGGGACGTTCGGCCCTGGGCGACCTGCTTGCAGGCCGGGTAGACCCGTCGCAGCGAGGAGGCGTTCGTGGATTTCGAGCTGTCGGAGAAGATGAGGACCATCCTCGAGCTGGTGGAGCGCTTCGTGGCGGAGGAGCTGATCCCAATCGAGGGCGAGATGCTGCACGGCGATCCGGCGACGGTCGACGAAGCGGTGTCAATGGCCCAGCACAAGGTGCGCCAGATGGGGTTGTGGGCCCCGAACCACCCGGTCGAGTACGGCGGTCTCGGCCTGGACATGGTCGAGCACGCGCTGCTCAGCGAGGCACTCGGACGGTCACCACTCGGGCACCTCGCCTTCGGCGCCCAGGCTCCCGACGCCGGCAACATCGAGATCCTGGACCGCCACGCCACGCCGGACCAACGCCAACGCTTCCTGCGGCCATTGGTCGATGGAGCGGTGCGCAGTTGCTTCTCGATGACGGAACCAGAGTCGCCCGGGTCGAACCCGGTGATGATGCACACGACGGCCACCCCCGACGGCGACGACTACGTCATCAACGGCCAGAAGTGGTTCACGTCGTCGGCCGACGGCGCGGCGTTCGCCATCGTGATGGCCGTGACCGACCCCGATGCCGCTCCCCACCAACGCGCCAGCATGATCATCGTCCCCACGGATGCTCCGGGGTTCAACCTGGTCCGCAACGTCAGCGTCATGGGCCATGTGGGGCAGGGTCACGACAGCCACGCGGAGGTGCTCTACCAGTCGTGTCGGGTGCCGCGCGCCAACCTGCTCGGCCAGCAGGGTGCGGGGTTCAAGATCGCCCAAGAGCGGCTCGGTCCTGGGCGGATCCACCACTGCATGCGGTGGCTCGGCATCGCCGCCCGATCGTTCGAGCTGATGTGCCAGCGGGCCAACGAACGCACGATCACCCCGGACGGCGACACGCTCGCCACCCGCCAAGTGATCCAGCATTGGGCGGCCGAACTGTCGACCGACATCCGTGCCGCCAGACTCCTGACGCTTCATGCCGCATGGATGATCGATCGCCACGGCGCGAGGGCCGCTCGCGACGAGATCGCCGGCATCAAGTTCACCGTCGCCAACACGATGCTGCGCACCATCGATACGGCGATCCAGGTGCACGGCGCGCTCGGCGTCACCGACGACACGATCCTCGCCTACTGGTATCGGCGCGAGCGGGCCGCGCGCATCTACGACGGAGCCGACGAGGTCCACAAGACGACGCTCGGCCGTCACATCTTGGACTGCTACCGGACGGCGCCGATCGACGCCTGACCACGCGCGTTCGGCACGATTCGCGTCACCGCCTCCTCGGTCGCTGGCGGCATCGATGATGCGACGTCGGCCTCACGTCGGCGCCGTCAGGTTGGTGATTCCGGCTTCAGGTGGCCGGCGACGTACACCGCTTCCTCCGCGGGTCCGTCGACACCCACACGACCCGTGTCGGTCGATGGTTCGCGACGATGGCCGGAGGCCGTACCACCGCGACGGTCACAGTCGTCGTCGTGCAGAGGCGCCCGAACAAAGGACTGAGGTCCCTGGTGCCGACCTCCGTGCCGGAGCGACGATGGAGCCATGAGCAAGGGACCCCGCCAGTGCCCGTACTGCGAGCTCCGGTTCGAGTACCACAACGAGGTCAAGGACCACATCCTGCAGGACCACCCGGACCACCCCGACGTGGCGCTGCCCGCTGAGATCCACGAGATGCCGCACGCCTGAGCCCGGCCCGCGGAGCCGCCGTTCGGGCGCCATTGCCAATCCTTTCGAAAGGGAGCGAGATCCATGTACACCACCCTCGTCGTCGCCCTCGACCTCGAGCCACACGGCGACCGGGCACTCCCCATCGTCCGGGAGCTGGCAGAACTGGCCGACGTGACGATCGAGCTGTTGACCGTCACGCCATCTCGGGAGGAGCTGGAGGTCGACGCGTTCGAGCTCAGCCAGCGAGCTACCTCGAGCGGCTGGCCCGCTCACTCGTACGAGGTGATCCGTAGCGATGACCCTGCGGGCGCCATCGTCGATCACCTGCGAGGTCGGTCCGACGTGCTGCTCGTGATGGCGACGACCGCTCAGCGGCCGGCGATCGGCCACGTGCTCGGCAGCGTCACCGAGCGCGTGCTGCAACTCGTGGAACAACCCGTCCTCCTCGTCGGCCCCCACGTCCCGTCGGCGTTCTCACTCACCCGCCCGACCCCGATCGCCTGCGTCGACCCGCAAGATGACCCCTCGGTCGTGGTGGCCACCGTGATCCGGTGGATGGAGTCGTTCACCAGCGACGATCCATGGATCGTGGAGGTCCTCCCCCGCGCCAACAGTGGGTCCATCGTCGGGCTGGTGGAATCGGCTCATGCGCACCGTGTCTCGAGCGAATTGGCCCGTGCAGGTGTGAAGGCGGCGTGGGAGGTCCTTCACGGGCGTCACCCGGAGCGTCCGCTCGAAGAGTTCGCCCACGAGCTGGAGGACCCGATCTTCGTAACGGCGAGCACGCGGTGGACGGACGGACGCTGGCACTGGCACAGCGTCACTCGACAGCTCGTCCATCGTTCGGAGCACCCCGTCCTGGTCGTACCGACGAAGGCCGACCACTCGGTCCACCCCGTCGACGGAGCAGGGGACGCAGCCAGCAGCGCAACAGGGCCGTGGCGAACGCTCGCCCCACCGGCCGGTTCGTCGGTGTCGACGGTGACAGGAGGCTGAGCCGATCATGACCTCCGTACAACCCGGCGTGACCATGTTGTCCACGGACGAATGTCTCCAGTGGCTGTCCACCGAAGTCGTCGGCCGGCTCGCCGTCTGCCTCCGCGACCGCCCGGAGATCTTCCCGATCAACTACGTCGTCGATCGTGGCGCCGTCGTGTTCCGAACGGCCGCAGGCACGAAGCTCGCCGGATCGGTGTTGGGCAGCCGCGTGGCGTTCGAGGCCGACGGTGTCGACCCCGTGACCGGCGATGCGTGGAGCGTCATCGTCAAGGGGGAGGCCACCGAACTCGAACGCATCGACGATCTCTTCGACGCTCTCGCGCTGCCGCTGTACCCGTGGCATGCCGCACCGAAGCACCACTTCGTCCGCATCGATCCGTCACAGGTCACGGGGCGACGCTTCGCCATCGTCGGCCCTGATGCATGGTCCGAGACGGCGCGCACGGCGCGCTGAACGACGTGCCAGTGGCTGAGCCGACCATCGCAGTGATCGGCGCTGGCGCGTGGGGCACCACCCTTGCCTCGATCCTGTCGCCGAGAGCTCCGACGACGATCTGGGCCAGGGAGAAGGCGGTCGCCGACTCCATCAACTCGCAACGCCGCAACGACAGGTTCTTGCCCGGCTACGCGCTCCCCGCTGAGCTCGAAGCGACCGACCGGCTCGACGTGGCACTGGCTCGGGCGAGTGTCGTGATCCTCGCCGTGCCGGCGCAGCACCTGCGAAACGTCGTGCGCGCAGCGCACCGGCGGGTGCGGACGAGTGCGCTCGTCGTCAGCGCCACCAAGGGGCTCGAGCTGCAGACCGGCCTGCGGATGTCCGAGGTGATCATCGACGAGCTGCCGCGCCACGACCCGCAGCTCGTCGGCGTGATCAGCGGACCGAACCTGGCGCGGGAGATCATGGCCGGTGAACCAGCGGCGACCTGCGTGGCGTTTGCCGACGGCGGGTCGGCAGCCACGGTCCAAGGCCTCCTGGCCGGCGACCGTCTGCGGGTCTACACGAGCGACGACGTCATCGGATGCGAGGTCGCTGGAGCGGTGAAGAACGTGATCGCCATCGCCGCCGGTGTCGCCGCGGGTCTCGGGTACGGGCAGAACACGATGGCCGCGCTCATCACCCGCGGTCTCGCCGAGATCACGCGACTCGGCGTCGCCCTGGGGGGTCGACCGCTGACGTTCCTCGGTCTGGCCGGAACCGGCGACCTCGTCGCCACCTGCGCAAGTCCGCTCAGCCGCAACCATCGGGTGGGTGAGCAGCTGGCCGGCGGCCTTCGGCTGGAGGACATCACGCGAGCTGGTGACTCCGTGGCCGAAGGCGTTGAGACCGCGCCGGCCGTCGTTCGAGTCGCCGCTCGGGCCGGTGTCGAGATGCCCATCTGTGCGGGTGTCCTCGCGGTGCTGACCGGTGCCAGCTCGCCGTCGGACGTCGTGTCCAACCTCATGCGGCGCAGCCCGACGGCCGAGCTGCGCGAGCCGGGAGTGTCCGTGAGATTGGAACACCGCTGATGCAGGAAGTGGCCGTACCTACGACCGATCCGCGCCGGCTCGCAGACTTCGCCCACGCCGATCGGGTCGCCGACCTTCTGTCTGGCGCCGAGCTGCTCCGCCAGCAGCTGGACGGAGCCGGCGTGGTGTGCGTCAACGCGACATCGGTGGGCGGCGGCGTCGCCGAGATGCTCGAAGCGTTGCTGCCGTACGTACGCGGGGCCGGCGTCGACGCCCGCTGGATGGTCCTGGACGGCGACCAACGGTTCTTTGCCATCACGAAGCGGTTGCACAACCTGCTCCATGGGGCGGACGGCGATGGCGATCCACTCGGCGAGGCCGAGCACGTCCACTATCAGGCGGTGCTTCGGAAGAACGCGGCCCAGCTCGCCACGTCGGTACGCGCCGGCGACGTCGTGATCTTGCACGACCCGCAGACGGCTGGCCTTGCCGAGCCGGTGCGTCGCCGCGGAGCTCGGGTGGTCTGGAGATGCCACATCGGCACCGACAAGCCCAACGCGACGACCGAGCTCGGCTGGCAGTTCCTGCATCGATACCTGGACCCGCACCTCGTGGACGCGTATGTGTTCACCAGGAGGCAGTTCGCGCCGTCCTGGATCCCGGCCGAGATGGTGCACGAGATCCCGCCGTCCATCGATCCGCTGGCGCCGAAGAACCAAGTACTGGCTGACGACGACGGTGCGGCGATCCTGACCGCCGTCGGGCTGATCTCCGGACCGCGCGGCGTCGCGGAGTACCGGACGCGTGATGGGCTGGTCCGACGCATCGAGCGCAGCGTTGACCTCGTGCGCGCGGGACCGCTGCCGACTGCCGACGTCCCCCTGGTCGTGCAGGTCTCGAGGTGGGATCGGCTCAAGGACATGGTCGGCGTGATGCGGGCGTTCGCCGATTTCGTCGTCGACGATCACGACAGCCAACTGGTGTTGGCTGGGCCGGCGGTCAGCGCTGTCGCCGACGACCCCGAGGGCGGAGAGGTGCTGATGGAGTGCGAAGCGGCCTGGCGCGAGTTGCCGAACCACGCCCGAGAGCGGGTCGCGCTCGCCTGTCTCCCGATGGCCGACCGCGAGGAGAACGCCATCATCGTCAACGCTCTGCAGCGTCACGCCACTGTGGTCGTCCAGAAGAGCCTCGCCGAGGGCTTCGGCTTGACCGTGTCCGAGGCGATGTTCAAACGTCGCGCCGTCGTCGCATCTGCGGTTGGCGGGATCGTGGATCAGATCGTCGATGGTGAATCGGGGATCCTGCTGCGCGATCCACACGATCCCGACGAGTTCGCTGGGGCTCTGTCGCAGCTCATGGTGGATCCCGCTCGTCGGGACCTCATGGGGAGGCGGGCGCATCAACGGGTCACCGACCGCTTCCTGCCGGACTCGCAACTGCGCCGATGGTGCGACCTGGTCGCTGCGGTGGGCGAACTCGGCTGACGCCGGAGCGGGCGCCAGCGGTAGCGCTCCTTCCGCTCTGGCGAGGATGGGGCGCCCTCGGGCGTCTGGCCGGGCGGTCTCGCCCTTGAACAACGTGTTGCGTTGGACGGGGAGCTCGTCGACGTCGGCCTGCAGCTCGTCGACCGTCGCTTGCGGTGCGCCGTGGTCGATGGCGGCCTGGAGGGCCGTCTGAGCGGGAGTGCCCTCGGCAGGATTCGAACCTGCGCACACGGCTCCGGAGGCCGATGCTCTATCCCCTGAGCTACGAGGGCGGGACGGGCGCCGAGGCTACCGGCGGGGTGCGCGCCTCCTGGTCAGGGATGTGGCCGGACGTCCGGCCACATCTCTGACCATGCAGGCTGCGGCGCGGCGCCGGCCGATGCCGTCAGACGATGCGCAGCGTGACGTCGACGTTGCCCCGAGTGGCGTTGGAGTAGGGGCAGACCTGGTGGGCCTTGTCGACGATGGCCTTGGCCACCGCCTCGTCGACGTTGGGGACGCTGACGTCGAGCTCGACCTCGAGGCCGAAGCCTTTCGTGTCGCTGGGGCCGATGCCGACGGTCGCCGACACCTCGGAGTCGGAGACGTCCACCTTCTCGGCGAGGGCGACGAACTTCATCGCCGAGTGGAAGCAGGCCGCGTACCCGGCGGCGAACAGCACCTCCGGGTTGGCGTACTCGCCGCCGGGGCCACCCATCTCCTTGGGGACCCGCAGGTCCAGGTCGATCACGCCATCGTCCGAGCGCACGTGCCCGTTGCGGCCGTCGCCCGTGGCGTGGGCCACCGCGGTGTACAGGATGTTCATCGCGCCAAGGTACGTGCCGACGTGGCGCCTCGGCGACGCGCCGTCTGATTGAGTCGGATCGGTGTGGGTAGGTTCCGTCCTTGTGACTGGAATCGAGGCGGGCGGCCGACCGGAGTTGAACGTCGGGCCGCTGCTGCGTTATGTCGACGGGTCTCGCGCCACGATCTGGGTCGAGACGGACCGTCCGTGCCGGGTCGAGGTGCACGCCGGCGAGAGCGCCCACGGCGCCGACACCTGGAGTGTGCACGGCCACCACTACGCCCTGGTCCGCATCGAGGACCTGGCCCCGAACAGCCAGCACGAGTACCGCGTCACGCTCGACGGGCACGAGGTGTGGCCGGTCCGGGACTCGCCGTTCCCGCCCAGCGTGATCCGCACGCCCGATCCCGATGCGCCGTACCGGCTGGCCTTCGGCAGCTGCCGCCGATCGGAGCCGTTCGACCAGGAACAGCTCGACGCCCTCGGCGCCGATGCGCTGGTGGCGATGGCGGCGCAGATGGCCGAGACGCCCCACGCCGAGTGGCCCGACATCCTGCTCCTGCTCGGTGACCAGGTCTACGCCGACGACCCCTCGGAGGCGATCTCCGAGCGGCTGTGCCACGTCCACGACGACCAGGACGACCCCGAGGTCGCCGGAGAGATCCAGAACTACGAGGAGTACACGTGGCTGTACCACGAGGCCTGGATGCCTCCGGCGGTGCGCTGGCTCCTGTCGACCGTGCCCACCGGGATGATGTTCGACGACCACGACCTGCGCGACGACTGGAACACGTCGCTGTCGTGGCGTCGCTGGGTCACCGAGCAGCCGTGGTGGCGTGACCGCGTGGTCGGCGCCTACGCCTCGTACTGGGTCTACCAGCACCTCGGCAACATGAGTCCCGAGCAGCTCGACGCCGACGACGTCTACGCCCGCATCCGGTCCATCCACGACGACGAGGAGCGCACCCGCTACCTCGACGAGGTGGCGTGGCGGGCCGACATCGACGCCACGTCGATCCGCTGGAGCTTCTACCGGGACCTGGGCGGCGCCGGCCGCGGTGTGCGCCTCGTGGCGATCGATTCGCGTTGCTCGCGGCACCTCGACCCCGACGACCGGCGGATGGTCGACGCCGACGAGTGGGCCTGGGTGCGCAAGGAGGTGCTCGAACCCGACCAGCCGTACGACCACTTGGTGCTCGCTTCGACGCTCCCGTTCCTCCTCCCGCCAGGCGTGCACCACATGGAGGGCTGGGACGAGGCGATCTCGTCGAGCGGCACGTGGGGCAAGCCGGGCAAGCGGTTCGGCGAGTGGTTGCGGCAGGTCCTCGATCTCGAGCACTGGGCGTCGTTCCGCGAGTCGTTCGCCGAGTTCACCGACCTGCTGGGCGACGCCGTGCGGCGCCAGCCGCCGCCCTCGACGATCGTGATGCTGTCGGGTGACGTGCACTGCAGCTACACCGCCGCTGCCGAGCTGACCGAGGTCGAGCACCCGCAGACGGCGATCCACCAGCTGACCATGTCGCCGTTCCGCAACGACATCCAGCGCGTCGCCAAGCGCGGCTTCAAGTTGCTCAACCGCAACGGGATGAACCGGGCGATGCGTCGCCTCGGCAAGTGGTCGAAGGTCGACGAGGTGGCGATCGGCTGGCAGGTCGAACACGGGCTGTGGTTCGACAACGGCGTGATGACGATCGAGTTCTCCGGGCGCGACGCCCACCTCTCGGTCGACCACGCCCACGTCGCCGGACTCGATCAACGCCTCGGCCGCACGCTCGACGTCGAGTTGGCGCCCGGTACCCCGTCGCCGGACGCCGACACCACGGCGGCCACCGCCGCGGTCTGAGGTTCCGCGTCACGATCGGTACGGAAACCGTCTCGGAGCTTCGTCAGAGCACGAGGGCGGCCAGCATGATGGGGTGATGTCGCTCGATCCGATGGACGTGCTGGCGCGGCGGTTGCAGCCGGCGTTCGATGCCGTGGCCGGACGGCCGGGCGTCGATCCCGTCGTGCGGCCATCCGACCGGGCCGACGCCCAGGCCAATGGCGCGCTGGCGCTGGCCAAGGAGTTGGGACGTCCGCCGCGCGAGATCGCCGAGGAGGTGCTGGCCGCCGCAGACCTCGACGGCGTGGCGGCGATCGAGATCGCCGGACCGGGGTTCCTCAACCTCACGATCGCCGATCGCTTGCTCGGCGAGCTGGTGTCAGACCTCGCCGCCGACGAGCGGCTCGGCATCCCGCTGGCGGTGCCCGGCGAGCGCGTCGTCGTCGACTACTCGGCGCCGAACGTGGCCAAGGAGATGCACATCGGGCACCTCCGCTCGACCGTCATCGGGGACGCGCTGGCCCGCATGCTCGACGCCGTCGGTCACGACGTCGTCCGGGAGAACCACATCGGCGACTGGGGCCGCCCGTTCGGCATGCTCATCGAGCACCTCGTCGACGTCGGCGTCGATCGGGCCGAGTCGCTCGGCCTCGGCGACCTCGACGCGTTCTACAAGGCGGCGACGACCGCCTTCGAGCAGGACGAGGCCTTCAAGGCGCGGGCCCGCGCCCGGGTCGTGCTGCTGCAGCAGCGCGACCCCGAGACGCTGCGCCTGTGGCGCCTCCTCGTCGCCCTGAGCGCGGCGCACTGGAACGACGTCTACGTCAAGCTCGGCGTGCTGCTCACCGACGACGACCTGGCCGGGGAGAGCCGCTACGAGGAGCTGATGCCGGAGGTCCTCGACCGGCTCGGAGCGGCCGGGCTGCTCGAGGAGTCCGACGGTGCGCTGGTGGTCTTCCCGCCAGGCTTCACGAACCGCGACGGCGATCCGCTGCCGCTGATCGTGCGCAGCCGCGCCGGCGCCTTCACGTACGCCACCAGCGACCTGGCGTGCGTGATCGATCGGCTCGAGCGGATCGAGGCGACCCGCCTGCTGTACGTCGTCGGCGCCGAGCAGGCGCAGCACCTGGCGATGGTGTTCGCGATCAGCGCGATGGCCGGGTGGTTGACACCGCCGGCTCGCGCCGACCACGCGTCGTTCGGCCTCGTGCTCGGGACCGACCGCAAGCGGTTGCGCTCGCGGGGCGGGGACAGCGTGCGGTTCGTCGACGTGATCGATGAGGCGATCGAGCGCGGCGAAGCCGCCGTCGCCGACAAGAACCCGGACCTGCCACCGGAGCAGCGGGCGGCGATCGGCCACGCCATCGGCATCGGGGCGTTGAAGTACGCCGACCTGTCGACGGATCGGGTGCGGGACTACGTGTTCGACTGGGAGCGGATGCTGTCGTTCGACGGCAACACCGCGCCCTACCTGCAGTACGCCCACGCCCGGATCTGTTCGATCTTCCGACGCGCCGGCGTCGATCGGAGCGCCACGCAGGCGACGGCGGTGGTCGTCGCCGCCGTGCAGGAGCGGGAGCTGGTCATGCGCCTCCTCGGCTTCGGCACCGCCGTCGTCGAGGCGGTGGAGCGGGCCAGCCCGCACCGGCTGACGACGTACCTCTACGAGGTGGCGCAGGCGTTCACGGCGTTCTACGAGCACTGCCCGGTGCTCAAGGCCGCAGATGCCAGCACCCGGGCGAGTCGCCTGGCGTTGAGCGACGTGACCGCCCGGGTGCTGGCTCGCGGGTTGCAACTGCTCGGGATCGATGCCCCCGACCAGATGTAGGTAGCGCGAGTCTCGGCGTCAGCGTTGTCGGCGCTGTCGCCGCTGCCGACGTGCCAGTCGGTGGAAACGCAGGTCATGCGCCTCTTGGCGCAGTTCGGCGTGCCGCTGCTCGACGAGCACGTGCAGGATCTGTGGGTGTTGCTGGAACATGGGATGTCCTTCCGGGACGTGTTCGGTCGCGTGGATGCGACCGAGGAGTGGTGGGGACGCGGGTGGACCGCGTCAGCTCACCGAGCGGTGCTCGGGAGTTCGCTCAGGCGCCGGTGCCGGTGGCCGTGACGCGCCGGGAGGGCGCGCCGAGATCGGGGCACTGGTCGAGCGTCGTGTGGATCATCGGGACACCTCCTTCGGGGTCGTCGGCTGGTCGTGGCGAAGTCATGATGCCGCGTCGCCACCCGCTGATACGAACGAGTTTCCGATCTTGCCGTCACAATCGTGTGCTGTGAGCGCATCCCCACGGCCACGGCCAATGAGTGCTCGGCGTGACCGGCCACGGTGAGGTGTTGACATGACTTCGCTTCCGATCTCGCTGCTGCCGGACAATGCCGTGGTCCGGCCCGACGGCTCGCTGGCCATCGGCGGGTGCGGGATCGACGAGCTGGTCGCCGAGCTCGGCACGCCGCTGTTCGTCTACGACGAGGAACACCTCCGCGCCCGCTGCCGAGAGGCGATCGCCGCGTTCGGCGCGGAACGCGTCGTGTACGCCGCCAAGGCGTTCCTGTGCAAGGCGATGGCCCGCCTGGCCGTCGAGGAGGGCCTGCTGCTGGACGTGGCGACCGGTGGCGAGCTGCAGGTGGCGATGGCCGCCGGCGTGCCGGCGGGCTCGTGCACGATGCACGGCAACAACAAGAGCGTCGCCGAGCTGACGCTCGCCCTCGAGGCCGGGGTGCGCAGCATCGTCGTCGACGGGTTCGACGAGCTGGACCGGCTGGAGTCGATGCTGGCGGCGCGGCGACATCCAGCACCGAATGTGCTCATCCGGGTCACCCCCGGCGTTCACGCCCACACCCACGAGTACATCGCCACGGGCCAGGACGACTCGAAGTTCGGCTTCAACCTGGCCAACGGCGACGCCGCCCGGGCCGTCGAGCGGGCGCAGCGGTCGTCGGCGCTGGAGCTCGTGGGGCTGCACTGCCACATCGGCTCGAACGTCTTCGCCGTCGACAGCATGGCCAAGGCAGCGGCGACGATGGCATCGTTCGCCGCCCCGCTCGACCTGCCCGAGCTGGTGCTCGGTGGCGGGCTCGGCGTGGCCTACGTGGTGGGGGAGGAGGCGCCGACGATCACCGAGTGGGCCGAGGCGGTGTTGCCGGCCTGCCGCGCCGCAGGGGTCCGCTCCAACGTCATGGTCGAGCCCGGTCGGGCGATCGTCGCCGGAGCGGCGATCACCGTCTACGCCGTGGGCGCGATCAAGGACATCCCCGGCGTGCGCACCTACGTGGCCGTCGACGGCGGGATGAGCGACAACCCGCGGCCCGTGCTCTATGGCAGCGGGTACGAGGCCTTCCTGCCGCGCGAGGTCGAGGCGCCGCGGCTTCGCCGGGCCCGCGTGGTGGGCAAGCACTGCGAGTCGGGCGACGTCCTGCTGTTCGACGCCCGGCTGCCGGACGACCTGGTGGTCGGCGACTTGCTGGCGGTGCCGGTGACGGGTGCCTACGGCCACTCGATGGGCTCGAACTACAACAAGGTCACCCGGCCACCGGTCGCGTTCGTGGCCAACGGGCGGACGCGGCTGGTCGTGCGCCGGGAGACGATCGACGACCTGCTCGCCACCGACGTCGGGTGATCTGCGCCGACGAGCCGCGTAACCTCGACTGATGCCCCGGTTGTCGGACGTCGTGCGCGGTGCGGTGCAGCGCGTCGTCGCCTCGGTCCGCAACGCCGAGCGCAACACGGGGCGTACGACGCGACGCGACGACCAACCGACCCGGGCCGTCGAGCAGGGGGTGCGGGTCGAGTACCGACCCGCCATGGACGGCGATCCTGACCCCGGTGAGGTCGTGTGGACGTGGGTTCCGTTCGAGGACGACCCGAAGTTGGGCAAGGACCGCCCGGTGGTGATCATCGGTCGCCACGGCGAGGACCTGTCGGGGGTGGCACTGACCTCGAAGCAGACGGGCCGTGACGACCACGTCGAGGTCGGCTCGGGGCCGTGGGACGCCCGCGGGCGGACCAGCTACGCCAAGGTCGACCGCCTGCTCGACATCGATCCGCGCGACGTGCGGCGGGAGGGAGCGATCCTCAACCGCCGCAGCTTCGACATGGTGATCCAAGCCGTCGAACGCCGCCACGACCTCGCCCGCTGACCTGATGGCCTCGCTCGCTCCGAAGACTCCGCTCACTCGGCATGGGTCGGACAAGGCCGACCTGAGGCAGGCGCGAGCTGCGGCACGAACGCTCGGGAACTGTTTCTGAGCAAGGATCGCCGCCAGATCTGGCGGCAATTGCGCCACGGAACCGTCCGGACGCACGGCTCCGGGCGCCGGGCTACCGTGCGACGGTGCCGCCTGAGCTGCAGCGCATCGCCATCAGCACCGGCGGTGGTGACGCCCCGGGTCTGAACGCGGTGATCCGGGCGGCCACGCTGGCGGCGCGCAACCGGGGCTGGGACGTCGTCGGGATCCGCGACGGGTTCAACGGCCTGCTCCACCCCGATCGCTACCCGGACGGCGGGGTCGTCACGTTGTCCCGGGAGTCCGTGCGCGGCATCGTCCACCAGGGCGGCACGATCCTCGGCACGACCAACCGGGGCAACCCGACCGCCTACCCCGTCCAGCAGGAGGACGGGTCGTGGATCGAGGTCGACCGCACGGACGAGCTGGTCGGGCTGTTCAAGGAGCACGAGATCGACGCCCTGATCACGGTCGGCGGGGACGGCTCACTGACCATCGCCGCCCACCTCCACGACGCGGGGCTGCGGGTCATCGGCGTGCCCAAGACGATCGACAACGACCTCGACAAGACGACGTCGACGTTCGGGTTCGACACTGCCGTCTCGTTCGCCTCCGAGTGCATCGACCGGCTGTTCTCCACGGCTACGTCGCACGGCCGGATCCTCGTCGTCGAGGTCATGGGTCGGTACGCCGGGTGGATCGCCACCTGCGCCGGGGTGGCGTCCGGCGCCCACGCCGTGCTGATTCCCGAGATCCCGTTCACCCTCGAGCCCGTGGCGGCGACCATCGCCCAGCGCGAGGAGCGGGGCGCCAAGTTCTCGATCGTGGTCGTCGCCGAGGGCGCGGCGCCGGCCGGCGGGGCGGCAAACATCATCGGGCGCACGATGGGCCAGGCCGAACGCCTCGGCGGGATGGGTGCCATCGTCGCCGAGGGGCTGGAGCGGATGACCGGCAAGGAAGCGCGGGTGGTGGTGCTCGGCCACCTGCTGCGCGGCGGCACGCCCACATCGTTCGACCGGCTGCTCGGCCTGCGCTTCGGCGCCGCCGCCGTGCGCGGGCTGGAGGAGGGCCAGAACGGCGTGATGGTGGCCCTCGACCCGCCGAACGTCGACTACGTCCCGCTGCGCGAGGCCACCAGCCGGTTGAAGACGGTGCCGCTCGACTGCGACACCATCCTCACCGCCCGGGACATGGGCATCAACTTCGGTGACGCCATGCCGCTCGACCTCGGACCCTGATCGTGCTCCCGCCAACCGCTCGGACGAGACGGCCCACCGCCCCGTAGCCTTCCGCCGTGCTCGATCGTCACGTGCGGGTGGGGGTGCTCGGCTGCGGGAACGTGGGCGGCGCGCTCGTCGGGCTGATCGGCACCCAGGCCAAGGAGATCGAGGCCCGCACCGGCGTGCGCCTCGAGGTCACTCGGGTCGCCGTGCGCAACGTCTCCCGGGACCGCGACGTCGAGCTGGCGCCCGGCGTGCTGACCCGGGACGCCCACGACGTGGTCGCCGACCCGGACGTCGACGTCGTCGTCGAGGTGATCGGCGGGATCGAACCCGCCCGCGAGCTGATCTCCACCGCCCTCGCCGCCGGCAAGCCGGTCGTCACGGCGAACAAGGAGCTGCTGGCCAACGTCGGTGTGGAGCTGTTCCGCACCGCCGACGAACACGGTGTCGACCTGCTGTTCGAAGCGGCCGTCGCCGGCGGGATCCCGCTTGTTCGCGCCCTGCGCGAGAGCCTGCGCGGCGAACCGATCCGGCGTGTCCTCGGGATCGTCAACGGCACCACCAACTTCGTCCTCACTCGCATGACGGAGGATCACGCCTCGTACGGCGATGCCCTCGCCGAGGCGCAGCGCCTGGGCTACGCCGAGCGCGACCCCACCGCCGACGTCGAGGGCTTCGACGCCGGCGCCAAGGCGGCGATCATCGCCTCTATCGCCTTCGGCGTCCGCGTCGTCGCCGGCGACGTCTACCACGAGGGCATCAGCCACCTCACGCCGGCCGACATCGCCGTCGCCGATCGCCTGGGCTACGTCGTCAAGCTGCTCGCCATCGCCGAGCTGGACGAGCCCTCCGGCGAGGTCGCTGTGCGGGTGCACCCGGCGATGGTCCCGCGCCATCACCCCCTGGCCAGCGTGCGCGACAGCTTCAACGCCGTGTTCATCGAGGGCGACGCCGTCGGCCAGCTGATGTTCTACGGCCGCGGCGCCGGTGGCCGGCCGACCGCGAGCGCCGTGCTCGGCGACGTGATCGATGCCGCCGTCAACTTGGCCAAGGGGACCCACGGGACGCTCGGCTCGTTCGGGCGGGCCCGCATCCGCCCGATCGACGAGACCACGGCCGAGTACCTCCTCGGCCTCGAGGTCGCCGACCAGCCCGGCGTGCTGCATGCCGTCACGGGTGTCTTCGCCGCCCACGGGGTCAGCATCCGGGCCGCCGAGCAGGAGGGCATCGGGGCCGACGCCCGCCTCGTGTTCATCACCCACGAGGCGGGTGAGTCCGCCGTGCAGTCCACCGTCCGCGACCTCCGCGACCTGGACGTCGTGCGCCACGTCGGCGGCATCTTGCGCGTCATCGGCGGCTAGCGCCGTGCGCTACGTCTCGACCCGCGGTCGGGCGCCCGAGCTCGGGTTCGCCGACGTCCTGCTGGCCGGGTTGGCCACCGACGGCGGGCTGTACGTCCCCGCCGAGTGGCCGCTGCTGCCGCCTGCCGCCGAGCTCGACGCCGCCGGCTCCTACGCCGCCCTCGCTCACCGCGTGATCTCGCCGTTCGTCGGTGACGAGATCCCGGCGGCCGAGCTGGGCCGGATGTGCGACGACGCCTACGCCACCTTCCGCCACCCGGCTGTCGTCCCACTGGTCCAGATCGACGATCGGCAATGGCTGGCCGAGTTGTTCCACGGCCCGACGCTGGCCTTCAAAGACCTCGCGCTGCAGCTCGTCGGGCGGATGTTCGACCACGTCCTGCGGGCCCGTGGCGACCGGGTCATGATCGTCGGCGCCACCAGCGGCGACACCGGCTCGGCGGCGATCGAGGCCGTGCGCGGGTGCCAGTACGTCGACGCCGTCATCCTCTACCCGTACGGGTGCACGAGCGACGTCCAGCGCCGCCAGATGACGACCGTCGACGCACCGAACATCCGCGCCGTGGCCGTCGAGGGGACGTTCGACGACTGCCAGGACCTCGTCAAGGCGATGTTCAACGACGCCCCGTTCCGGGAGCGGATGCGCCTCACGGCCGTCAACTCCATCAACTGGGCCCGAGTGATGGCCCAGGTCGTCTACTACGTGACGGCCGCCCGAACCTTGGCCGGGCCGATCACGGCGTGCGTGCCGACCGGCAACTTCGGCAACGTCTTCGCAGGTTGGGTCGCACGGCGGATGGGCGCGCCGATCACCGACTTCATCGTCGCCACCAACGCCAACGACATCCTCGCCCGGTTCGTCAACGACGACGACATGTCGACGGCGGGTGTGGTGCCCACGCTCAGCCCGAGCATGGACATCGAGGTGTCGTCGAACTTCGAGCGGATGCTGTGGGTGATGAACGACAGCGACGGTCTGCGCACCGCTGAGCAGCTCGACCGCTTCCGGGCCTCGGGTCGGCTGGACGTCGATCCGGAGCGCAGGGCGCGGTGGATCGACGGCGCCTTCCGGGCGTCAGCGGTGGACGATGCCGAGACCATCGACGAGATGCGCCGGGTGCACGCCGAGACGGGGATGCTGATCGACCCGCACACGGCCACGGGTACCGCAGCGGCTCGCCGGTTCGGCGCTCCCGACCGCCCGATCGTCTCGATGGCCACCGCCCACCCGGCGAAGTTCCCGCACGCCGTCGAGCTGGCGACCGGGGTCCGCTCGCCGCTCCCGCCCGACCTCGCCGACCTGATGGAGCGGCCGGAGCACACCGAGGTCGTGCCCAACGACCTGGCCACGGTGGAGGACCTCGTCGCTCACCTCGCGGCAACGACCTGACCCTCCAGCCCTCGCGTTCCACGCACCCCCATCGGAGGGTTTCCTGCCTCCGAGGGTTTGCTGCGGGGCTTCCCCGCACCTAGCCCTCCGATGCAGCAAACCCTCGGATGCTCAGATCCGGTCGAAGTAGCGGTGGCGCTCCCAGTCGGTCACCGCAGCGTTGAACGCCCGCCACTCGAACTCGGCGTGGGTCAGCACGTGGTGGTGCACGTCCTCGCCGAACAGCTCGACCGCCACGGCGCTCGAGCGCCAACACTCGATGGCCTCGGCGAACGTCGACGGCACGCGCGGCAGGTCGGTGGCGGCGTAACCGTTGCCCCGGTAGGCCGCCGGCGGCTCGATCCGATGGCGGATGCCGTGCAGGCCGCCGGCGATGGTCGCAGCGAAGGCGTGGTAGGCGTTGGCGTCGGCGCCGGGGATGCGCGACTCGACGCGCAGCCCCTGGCCGTGGCCGACGACGCGGAACCCGAGCGTCCGGTTGTCGGTGTCCCAGCCGATGGCCGTTGGCGCCCAGCTCCCGGGCTGGAAGCGCTTGTAGCTGTTGACGTTCGGGGCGAACAGCAACGACAGCTCGCCCGCCGTGGCCAGGAGCCCTCCGAGGTACCACCGGAACAGCTCGCTCATCTCCGGTCCCGCCTCGCCGTGACCCGCAGGCATGAGGCTTCCGGAGCCGTCGGTCGCCCACAAGCTGGAGTGGATGTGCCCGCTCGAGCCGCTGTCATCGAAGTGCGGCTTGGCCATGAACGTGGCCGACCGACCGTGTTGGGCGGCGATCTCCTTGACCGCGTTCTTGAACACGAGCGTCGTGTCGGCCATCTCCAGCGCGTCCTGGAAGGTCAGGTTCAGCTCGTGCTGGCCGCGTCCCGCCTCGCCCTTGGAGAACTCGACCGGAAACCCGGCGTCCCGCAGGCCGCGGCGGATCGCGCCGATCACGTCCTCCTGGCGCGTCGTCTGGAGGATGTCGTAGTCCTGGACCCACGATGAGCCCGGCGTCAGGTCTCGGTAGCCGTGCGCCTTGGCGACGTCGGTCGGCTCCGCGAACAGGAAGAACTCGACCTCGCTGCCGACCATCGGGACGAATCCGAGCTCGGCCGCCGCGGCGACCTGGCGCCGCAAGATCCGTCGTGGCGAGACCTCGACCGGCTCGTCCGAGTCGACCTCGACGAGGTCGACCAACACGACCGCGGTGCGGTCGAGCCACGGTAGGTACCGGATGGTCGTGCTGTCGACGACCCCGCGCATGTCGCCGTAGCCCTGCTCGTAGCTGGACCATCGGAATCCGGGGATCGGCGTGTCGTCGAGGTCGCAGGCGAGCAGGTAGTCGCAGTTCTCGGTTCCCGAACGGACGACGGCATCCAGGTAGAACTCGCCGTCGGTGCGCTTGCCGATCAGGCGCCCGTGGTGGTCGGGGAAGCCGACGATGACGGTGTCGATGTCGCCACCGCGGATGTCGCCCTCGAGCTGCTCGGGTGGGACGTGGACGTTGGGCGACATCAGACGATCGTTCGCTCGCTTGGTTCGGCCGTTACTTCGGGAGGCCACCCCGGATGCTCGCTCACACTGCCGATGCGTTCGTTCACTCGGGGGTGGTGTAGGCGGCCGTGATGCCACCGTCGACGATCAGGGATTGGCCGGTCATGAACGACGACTCGTCAGAGGCCAGGAACAGTGCCGCCCGGGCGATCTCGATCGGCTCGCCGAACCGCCCCATCGGGATGTGCACCAGGCGGCGCCGCCGGCGAGCGTCGTCGGACAGGAACTTCGCCAGCAGCGGCGTGAGGACGGGCCCGGGGCACAGCGCGTTCACCCGGATGCCCTGGCGGGCGTAGATCGTGGCGATCTCCCGCGTCATCGCCACGACGGCGCCCTTGGAGGAGGTGTAGGCGATCTGCGGGGTGGCCGCCCCCATGTGGGCGACGAAGGAAGCGACGTTGACGATGCTCCCGCCGCCGGCGGCGAGGAGCGCGGGGATGCCGTGGCGACAGCACCGAGCCACCCCCGTCACGTTGACGTCGAGCACGGTGCGCCACGTCTCGTCCGACGTCTGCTCGGGCCCGTCGTCGTCGGCCGGCGAGACGCCGGCGTTGTTGTACAGGACGTGCAGGCCACCGAAGGTCGACACGGCGCCGCCCACCGCGGCCGCCACGCTGGCGTCGTCGGTCACGTCGGTGGCGACGTAGCGGGCCCGCCCGCCGGCGGACTCGATCGCCGCCACCACCTCATTGCCGTCGTCCCGATCGGCGATCACCACGGCCGCACCTTCGGCGGCGAACAGCTCGGCGGCGACACGACCGAGCCCGGCCGACGCGCCGGTGATCAGTGCGACCTTGCCGTCCAACCGACGACCGGTCATCGTCGTCCTCCCTGCCTCGCCAGCAGGTGCGGACTCTAGGCGTCTGGTGGGGGATGTTTGTGTGGCGGGTCCTTGGTCGATAGCCTGTGGCCACCTGGTTCGCCAGGCCGACCCCGTTCCACGTCCCCCCAGGCGTGCTGCACGGGAGCGATCCATCTCCGTGGGGCGCATCGACGGATCGGGCGGGTTCCCGAGTCACCGATCACGTTGCCCCTCACGGACCCCGTACCGGAGAAGAGGTACTCGTGGCCGCAGAGGCACTCGAACAGTCCGTCCTGGAATCGAAGGACAAGGACCAGCTCTTGGCGATCGCCAAGGCGCTCGGCGTGAAGGCCAGCAGCCGGACCAAGAAGTCCGACATCATCGACCAGATCCTGGAGTCGACCGGCGGGTCGGCCCCGGCCGTGGCCGCCGTCGTGGTCGACGCCGTGCCGACGAACGGCTCGGCGACACCACCCGTCACCGTCAACGGCAGCAATGGGGACGCCGCCGCGCCACCTCCGCCCGAGCCCGTGCTCTTCGACGAGCCACCGGCCGAGTGGGAGCTGTCGGCGAGTGACGGCGACACCGCCACGGCGAGTGAGCCGACCGTGGAGGACGGCATCGCCGCGGCAATCGACGAAGCCGTCGACGAGGTGACGGCCGCCGCCAACGAGGGCTTGGTCAGCACCCCCTCCGGGCGACCCGCCGCGGGCGAACGCCGCCAGGATCGTCAGCCCGGGCGCCAGCAGGGCGGTGGGGACCGCCAGGGTGGTCGCCAGGGGCAGGGTCAGGGTCAGGGTCAGGGTCAAGGCGGCAACGACGGCGCCGACGACGGCGAGGGCCGCAACCGGCGCCGCCGGCGCCGCCGCAAGGGCGGGGCGCGTGGCGTCGACGGACCGCAGGGCGACGACGCCGGAGCCCTCGACGTCGAGCCGAGCGAGGAAGGCGTCAGCAACGAACCGGTCGAGGTCAGCGGGTACCTGGACATGCGCGACGAGGGCTACGGCTTCGTGCGCGTCAAGGGGTACCTCGCCAGCCGCGACGACGCCTACATCCCGGTCAAGCTGGCCCGCCAGTACGGCCTGCGCCGGGGTGACCACATCACCGGCATGAGCCGGCCAGCCGCCCGCAACGAGAAGAACCCGGCCCTGCTCGAGGTGCGCACCGTCAACGGGGGCGACCCGGAAGCGGCCAAGCGCCGCCCGCGGTTCGAGGACCTCACGGCCCTGTTCCCGGACGAGAAGCTGCGCCTCGAGAACCCGGCCGATCCGACCAACATGACGGCTCGGATCATCGACCTCGTCGCCCCGATCGGCAAGGGCCAGCGCGGGCTCATCGTCTCGCCGCCCAAGGCCGGCAAGACGTTCGTGATGAAGACCATCGCCACGTCGATCGAGGTCAACAACCCCGAGGTCAAGCTCATCGTGCTGCTCATCGACGAGCGCCCCGAAGAGGTCACCGACATGCGCCGCACGGTCAAGGGCGAAGTCATCTCGTCCACGTTCGACCGGCCGAGCGACGAGCACACCCACGTCGCCGAGCTGGCCATCGAGAAGGCCAAGCGGCTCGTCGAGCAGGGCGAGGACGTCGTGGTGATCCTCGACGGGATCACCCGTCTGTCCCGCGCCTACAACCTCGCCGCCCCGGCCAGCGGGCGCATCCTGTCCGGCGGCATCGACGCCGGCGCGCTGTACCCGCCGAAGAAGTTCTTCGGCGCCGCCCGCAACGTCGAGGAGGGCGGCTCGCTGACCATCCTCGCCACGGCCCTGGTGGACACGAACAGCCGCATGGACGACGCGATCTTCGAGGAGTTCAAGGGCACCGGCAACCTCGAGCTGCGCCTCGACCGGCGCTTGGCCGAGCGGCGGATCTACCCGGCGATCGACGTCGACGCGTCGAGCACCCGCCACGAGGAGCTGCTCTTCGACCGCAAGCAGCTGCAGATGATCTGGAAGCTGCGGCGGGTGCTCTCGGGTCTCGCCGCCGACGGCAACGCCGCCCCGGGTCTGGAGCTGCTGATGGATCGTCTGAAGACGTTCCGGACCAACGACGAATTCCTCAACGAGATCGCCAAGCAACCGTCCATGTAGGGCGCCGATCTGTGAGCTGAGCCGGCTCACATCCGCCCGTTCAACTCACAGATCGGCCGCTGCGGCCGATCAGATCGGCACCTCGGCGACGGCGATCGTGCCCGATGGGCTGCCCGTGACGGTCAGCGTGCCGCCGGCCGCTTCCAGCCGCCGCGTCTGGGCGTGCAGCCCGATGTGGCCTCGGTCGATGCTGCGCTCCTGGTCGCCGGCGCCGATCCCGCGCCCGTCGTCCACGACCTCGAGGCGCGCCCACCCGTCGTCGAGCCCGAGCGTGATGCGCGCGCTGCTGGCGCCGGCGTGTTTGACGACGTTGCCGAGCAGCTCTCGAGCGGCGCCGAACAGCAACGGGTCGACCGGCGTGCGCGTCCCTTCGGGCCAGGCGTCGACATCGACGTCGATGACCAGCCCGCCTCGACCCTGGGAGTGGGCGAGGTCGGTGACGGCGCGGGCCAGGCCGGCCTGCTCGAGCACGGCCGGGTGCAACTCGGTGACGGTCGAGCGGAGCAGCTGCGACGACTCCGTCAGCGCCCGCTCGATGCGCGCCACGGCATCGGGATCGGCGCCGTCGCGCACGTCGTCGAGGTCGAGTCGGGCACCCAGCACGTACTGCAGCGCTCCGTCGTGCAGGCGTTCGGAGAGCTCGCGGCGCTGGTGATCCTCGACCTGCACGAGGTCGTCGAGCAGCGCCGTGCGATCCTCGAGCAGCCGGGCGATCGCGGCCACCCGTGATCGTTGGATGGCGGACAGGCGCACGCACCCGGCGCCCAGCCCGGCGAGCACCAACGTCCGCAGGACGATGGAGACCGATGGCTCCTCGTTCGCCGACTGGGTCGCCACGCTGGACACCGCGTAGGCGACGATCGTCGGGATGACGACCGCGGCGCAGACGATCGGGCGCAGCTGGGTGGCGGCGAGCACCGGGATGACGAAGAAGCCGTTGACGAGGACGTCGGACGTCCAGCTCTCGTTGGCGTCGACGCCGGCAACCAGCGTCACGGTGGCCAGCACGGCCAGGTCGACGAACAGCCCGAGCCACGCCCAGCGGGCGACGACGGCACCGCCGCGCCAGGCCCAGAGCCCGAACGCAACCGCGCCGACGGCGTAGGCGCCGACGATGAGCGCGCACAACGTGGTGCTCTGCACGGGCGGCACCAGGGCGATCGTCAGCGCCATGAAGGCAGCCGAGCGCGACGCGCAGCAGCAGCTGCATGCGCACGCCGCGGTTGGCGTGCTCGAGGACCGCACCACCGACCGATGCCCCCGCGATCGCCCTCATGGCCGCATCCTCTCGCGCAGTACGCTGCGCCAGCCATGTCTGAGGCGAACACCCGGGTGCGCGTGGTCGTCGCCGACGATCACCCCTTCTTCCGTGACGGGGTGACCCGCGGGCTCGGCCAGGACGGTCGCGTGGACGTCGTCGCCGAGGCCGCCGACGGGCGGGAGGCGATCGAGGTGATCCGGCGGGAGCTCCCCGACGTGGCCCTCGTCGACTACCAGATGCCCGACCTGGACGGCCTCGCCGTCGTGCGCGCCGTCGTGCGCGACCAGCTGGCGACGCGCGTCCTGCTGCTGTCGGCCCACACCGACGGGGCGATCGTGTTCGGGGCGCTGCAGGAGGGTGCCGCCGGCTACCTGCCGAAGGACGCCGGGCGAGTGGAGATCGTCGAGGCCGTGCTCAAGGTGGCGCGCGGCGAGACGGTCGTCCCGGCCGGCCTCGCCGGCGGGCTCGCCGACCAGATCCGCCTGCGTTCGCAGCCGAGCGGCCCGGCCCTGTCGGCGCGCGAGCGTCAGGTGCTGGAGGGCTTCGCTCGCGGGCTGTCCATCCCGGAGGTGGCCGCCGAGCTGATCATCGGGGCGAGCACGGTGAAGACCCACACCCAGCGGCTCTACGAGAAGCTGGGGGTCTCCGACCGGGCCGCGGCGGTGGCCGAGGCGATGCGCCAGGGGCTGTTGGAGTAGCCCTCCCGGCGCACCGCCGTCGACCATCGGTCCGCTCAGCAACGCTGCAACGTCACCGGCGGGGCGTCCTCCGACGGCTGGATGACCGACGCCGGGACGTATCCGGTCGTCCGCTCACCGATCGGCCTGGCCGGGGCGACCCGGAACCACGGCTGGATGCGCCCCTCCTCGTCGGGGGTCTCGCCGAGGGTGAAGCACACCACGTCGACGACGTCGCCTTCGCGGAACAGGTGGATCGGCTCGGACGTGCTCGTCGGCCGGGTGTACGACTTGGTCTCCTCGGTGACGACGCCGGCGCCGGCGCCGTCGGCGCTGGCCATGCCGGCGAGGCTGACCGCCCCGAAGGCTCCGATCGCGGCGGCGGCGGTGGTGATGGTGGCGAGGGCGGCGAGCCTGCGCATGGTGGTTCATCCTTCTGTGTGGTTGACCGGGGTTCCGGTGCGTTCCGGGGCTTCCGGGAACAAGGACCACGATGACGGCATCGGGGTGCTGCCGGTATCGGCTGCTCGGCGGGTGGGGCGGGGGAGCGCGCCGTCCACCGATCGGTGGACGCGAGACGGGTCGCTCCAACGCGAGAGCGCCGGTGGCTCCATGAGGAGCCACCGGCGCATCGCCGTCGGACGACCGATCAGCACTTGGTCAGGGGTGCGTTCGGCGAACTCGGCGGTCGGCCGCATCCAGCTCCGGTGGACGTAGCCCACTTCCGTGCCGGACTGGCCCGGCGTGGCGGGGGAGTGAGCCGTCCACCGATCGACGGACGCGACACCCGTCACACCGGCTTGACCCGCCGTCCCGGCCGAGTGCATTCTGTCGTTGAACTCAGTCTGGAGGGACCACGTTGACAACTGATTGGCACAGCACCGCGTGCATCTTGTGCGAGTGCAACTGCGGGATCGAGGTGCGGCTGGGCGGCGACGACGGTCGCCGCTTCGAACGCATCCGCGGCGACAAGGCCCACCCCGCGTCGCAGGGCTACACGTGCGAGAAGGCGCTGCGCCTCGACCACTACCAGAACGGTCGCCACCGCCTGACGGCGCCGATGCGCCGGCGTCCTGACGGCACCTACGAGGAGATCGACTGGGACACCGCCATCTCTGAGGTCGCCGGCCGCTTCGCCGAGGTGCGCGACACCCACGGCGGGGAATCGATCTTCTACTACGGCGGCGGCGGGCAGGGGAACCACCTCGGCGGCTCGTACTCGACGGCCACGCGTGGCGCACTGGGGTCCCGCTACCGGTCGAGCGCGCTGGCCCAGGAGAAGACCGGCGAGTTCTGGGTCAACGCCAAGCTGCTCGGCGGGTTCACGCGCGGCGACTTCGAGCACGCCGAGGTGGGCGTCTTCTTCGGGAAGAACCCGTGGCAGTCCCATGGGTTCCCGCGCGCCCGGGCGACGCTCAAGGAGATCTCGCGCGACCCGCAGCGCACCCTCATCGTCGTCGACCCGAGGCGCACCGAATCGGCCGAGCTGGCCGACATCCACCTCCAGGTCAAGCCGGGGACGGACGCCTGGTGCCTCGCCGCCATCTGCGCCGTGCTCGTCCAGGAGCAGCTCCTGGCCGACGACTGGCTGGCCGCCCACGCCACCGGGCTGGCCGAGGTCGTCGCCCACCTCGGCACGATCGACGTCGCCAGGTTCGCCGAGATCGCCGGCGTCGACGATGAGCTGCTGCGGGGGGCGGCCCGCCGCATCGCCGCCGCCTCCAGCGTCGCCGTCTTCGAGGACCTCGGCGTCCAGATGTCGCTGCACTCCACGCTGGTCAGCTACCTCGACAAGCTGATCTGGCTGCTCACGGGCAACCTCGCCATCCCGGGCGGCCAGTACATCCCGTCGTCGATCGTCAGCCTCGCCGGATCAGCCGTCAGCGGCGGTGGGTCCTCGCGGCGCAGCCCGGTCGCCGGGGCCCGGATCATCTCCGGGCTGGTGCCGTGCAACGTGATCGCCGAGGAGATCCTCACCGACCACCCGCAGCGGTACCGCGCCATGCTCGTCGAGAGCGGCAACCCGGCGCACTCGCTGGCCGACGGTCCGCGGATGCGTGAGGCGCTGGCGTCGCTCGACCTGCTCGTCGTCATCGACGTGTCCATGACGGAGACGGCCCGGCTCGCTGACTACGTGCTGCCCGCCGCGTCGCAATTCGAGAAGTGGGAGGCGACGTTCTTCAACTTCGACTTCCCGGCGAACGTCTTCCACCTCCGCCGGCCGCTGCTCGAGCCGCTCCCGGGCACGCTGGGCGAACCGGAGATCCACGCTCGGCTGTGCGAAGCCCTCGGCGCGGTGACCGAGGACGACCTGCGCCCCCTGCGGGAGGCGGCCGCCGAGAGCCGGGGACGGTTCGCCGAGGCGTTCTTCGCCGCCGTCGCCGCCAAGCCGGAGCTCGGCCGGCTGGCGCCGGTCGTGCTCTACCGCACGCTCGGTCCGACGCTGCCCCACGACGCGGCGGCTGCGGCCGTCCTGTGGGCGGCGGCGCACCGCTGCGCCCAGACGTTCCCCGACTCGGTCGAGCGGGCTGGGTTCGGCACCGGACCGGCGGCCGGCGAAGCGCTGTTCGACGCCATCCTCGACTCGCCCTCCGGCTTGGTGTTCAGCGTCGATGATCCGGACGTCGTCTGGTCGCGCGTGCGCACGGAGGACGGGCTCGTCCACCTGGCCATCGAGGAGCTGCTCGACGAGCTCGACGGTCTGTCCACCGAGGCGCCGCCGCAACGTGATCCTGCGTTCCCGTTCGTCCTGTCGGCTGGCGAGCGGCGGTCGTTCACCGCCAACACGATCCTGCGCGACCCGGCCTGGCGCAAGCGTGACGGCGCGGGCGCGCTGCGGATCGCCCCGATCGACGCCGATCGCATCGGCGTGGTCGTCGGAGACGCCGTCAAGGTCACCACGAAGCGCGGCTCGGCCGTCGCCGTCGCCGCGATCGACGAAGCGATGCAGCCGGGGCACGTCTCGCTGCCCAACGGCTTGGGCCTCGACTTCCCCGGTGAGGACGGCACGCTGGCCGTGACCGGCGTGGCGCCGAACGATTTGACGTCGAGCGAGGACCGCGACTGGGTCGCCGGTACGCCGTGGCACAAGCACGTGCCGGCCCGGCTCGAGCGGGTCGAGGCGCCGGTGGCGGGGTCGTAGGTGCGCCGCACCCGCTTCGACGACTGGCCGTGCCCGATCGCCCGGGTCACGGACCTGGTCGGTGACTGGTGGACGCCGCTGGTGCTGCGCGAGCTGTTCAGCGGGCGATCGCGGTTCGACGACCTGCAGGGTGCGCTGGGCTGCAGCCGGGCCGTGCTGGCCCAACGGCTCAACCGGCTGGTCGACGAGGGGCTGCTGGTCAAGGTGGCCTACGAGGAGCACCCTCCCCGCTACGACTACCGCTTCACGGACAAGGGCCGAGCGTTCTGGTCCGTGCTGGCGGCGATGTGGCGCTGGGGATCGGACTGGATGTGGGAGGGCGACGAGCCGCCGGTCGTGCTGGTCGACCGGGAGTCGCGCGCCGAGGTCCGACCGCTGGTCGTCGACGAGGCGACCGGAGCGGCCGTGGACGTCCGCCGGCTGCGCGTCGCCGGGAACCGTCGAGCCAGCTCCCGGTACACTTGAGCGTCCCGATCTCGCCCTGGAGAGCTGTCATGCAGACCGACATCCATCCCCGCTACCACGACACGCAGGTGCGCTGCTCGTGCGGCAACACGTTCACCACCCGGTCGACGCGCGGTGGCGATCTGACGATCGAGCTCTGCAACGAGTGCCATCCGTTCTTCACCGGCAAGCAGAAGCTGGTCGACTCCGGCGGCCGGGTCGAGCGCTTCAACAAGCGCTACGGCCAGCGCGCCAAGAAGTGACCGACGGGGGCCGCCGGGCCTCCACCACGACGACCGATGAGGGCGGCCGCAGGGCCCGCCTGCGGTCACTCAAACTTCTGGCGCTGATCGGCGACCACCTGGGTACGAAGATCGACGCCAGCCCGGGCACGTTCCCGCCCGGAGCTGCGGCGATGGTCGGCGACGACGCCTGGGTGCTGGTCGAGGACGATCCGGCGCACGGGCTCGGACCGGCCCTGGCCTGGGCCGTGCGCAACGGCGCCGCTCGCCTCCACCTGCTGGCGGCGCGTGACACCGGCGTGCTGGCCCGCCGGGCGGCGGGGATCACGTTGCCCGTCGACGTGTGGCACGTCGACGACCGCACGCTCCTCCCGGCGGTGGCGGAGCCGCCCTCGCCACCCCCCGAGCCGACGCCGGCCCACCTCGAGTTGGTCCCAACGATCGTGGCCGGCGGGGCGACGCCGAACGTCGAGCACGGCGTGGTCACCGGCGAGGTCCGCGGCCTGGAGGTGTGCAGGGTCGTCGACGATCCGCACACCGGCGCCGTGCGCCTGGAGGTCGGCGTGGGCGCTCACGACCGCGAGGCGTTCGCCATCGTCCACGGTGACGTGCCGACCGTCGAGGCGCTCGCCGGGGTCGTCGCTGCGGTGGCCGAACACCGCCGGCCCGACGGTGTGCCGCACCCGCTCAACCGCCTGGCCCCCGAGCGCCTGTTGCGCTGGCGCCTGCAGGAACAGCCGTCGCTGCTGGGACTGACCGCCGTGGTGCCGATCCAGCCGCCGGTGCGGCGACCGAGCATCAAGGACCGTGCCGCGTGCTCGGCGCTCGGGCGGCGCGAGGACGGCACCGAGCACGGGTCCGACGTCCTGGTGGTGTGCACGAGCGGCGGCGACCTCGACGTGATCCCGTACGCGATCGACGCCCGGCTGCACCAGCCGGGCGTCGATGAGGTGGTGGTCGTCGGCGCTGACCGGGATCTGCTCCCGATCACCGCCGATCTGGCAGCGTTGGCCGTTCAGCCCTCGCTGTCGCTGGTCCCCGTCACGTCCTGAGGGACGTCCTGCGCCTCGATGGCCGCCGGCTCGACCGGGTCCGTGACGATCTCGACGCGTCGGGGCTCGGCGGTCGGCGTGGCGCCGACGGACACCGTCAAGCGGCCGTCGACGTGGCGAGCGACGACCTGCTCGGGATCGAGCGCGTTGCCGAGGCGCAGGCTGCGCTCCCAGTCCAGCGTCTCGGTGTGGGCGGCGACGGTCAGCGTGCGACCGGCGACGGACACGTCGACGGCGCTGGCCGGCACCCCCGGCAGATCGACGGTCAGCACGAGCGAGCCGTCGCTCCAGGCTGCGTCGACGGTCGGCGTGCGCAGGGTGGTGGGCGCGAAGAACGACCGGGTGAGCTGGTCGAAGGCTTGATCGAAGGGGCGGGTCCTGGTCCTGACGAGCATCTGGACAACTCCTGGGTGGTGATGGGTCAAGTGATGCGATCATCACGCTACAGCAAAGTTGAGTGATGACAACGCAGGATCGTGACGATTCCATGACCGGTAACCTGCTCGCGCCGTGTCCGACCCACCTCGCCTGCTCGCCCGCCTGGCGGCGATGGAGCACGAGCACGCCGACCTCGAGGCCCGGCTGGCCGACCCGGCGGTGAGCGCCGATCCCGCCGAGCTGCGACGGGTGTCCACCCGGTACCGCCAGCTCGATCCCGTCGTCGACGCCGGGCGTCGCCGTCTGGCGCTGGAGTCCGACCTCGCCGCGGCGCGGGAGGTGCTCGCCGACACCGAGGGCGTCGAACGGTCGTCGTGGGAGGCCGAGGTGGCGTCCACCGTGGAGGCACTGGCCGCCGTCGACGAGGAGCTGCGCCAGCTGCTCGTGCCCCCTGACCCGTACGCCGGGCGTGATGTGATCATCGAGATCCGCGGTGCCGAGGGGGGCGAGGAGGCCAACCTGTTCGCCCGCGACCTCTACGACATGTACCGCGCCTACGCCGGGCGGCACGGGCTGAAGGTCGAAGAGCTGTCGACCGACGTCAGCGACCTCGGCGGCCTGAACCAGGTCACGCTGTCCGTGCGCGGCACGGAGGCGTGGCCGCGCTTCAAGTACGAGGGCGGTCCGCATCGCGTGCAGCGGGTGCCGATCACCGAGAGCCAGGGCCGCATCCACACGTCGTCGGCCACGGTGCTCGTGCTGCCGGAGGCCGACGAGGTCGAGGTCACGGTCGACGACCGCGACCTGCAGATCGACGTGTTCCGGTCGAGCGGTCCGGGCGGCCAGAGCGTCAACACGACGGACTCGGCCGTACGCATCACCCACGTGCCGAGCGGGATCGTCGTGTCGATGCAGGACGAGCGCAGCCAGTTGCAGAACCGGGCGCGGGCGATGCAGGTGTTGCGGGCCCGGCTGCTGGAGGCGGCGCAGCGCGAACGGGACGTGGAACGGTCGGCCGAACGGCGGTCGCAGGTCGGCGGCGGGGGGCGGGGCGAGAAGATCCGCACCTACAACTTCAAGGAGAACCGCCTGACCGACCACCGCATCGGCTTCACCATCTACCGGCTGGCCGACGTGCTGGCCGGTGACCTCGACTCCGTTGTCGCCGCGCTGGCCGAGGACGAGCGGGCCCGCTTGCTGGCCGACGATCCCGATTCGTGAGCGAGCGTCCGGGGCACGACTCCGCAGCAACGGCGACGTCAAGCGAGCGAACAGGCAGCCCGACGACTTGGCACGTGCTGCTGGCCGAGACGGCGGCGCGGCTGGGTGATCGTCCGGCGGCGCGGTGGCTGTGCGAGGTGGCCAGCGGAGCCGATCGGTTGGACGAGGTGCTCGATGAGCCGGCGACGATCCGGATGGTCGCCCACCTGGACGCCATGCTGGCCCGCTGCGACGCCGGGGAACCGCTGGCCTACGTGCTCGGACGATGGGGGTTCCGGCACCTCGACCTGTTCGTCGACCGGCGGGTGCTGATCCCACGGCCGGAGACGGAGGTCGTCGCCGGGGTCGCCGTCGAGTTGGCTCGTCGGTGCTCGCCCCCGATCGTCGTGGCCGACCTCGGCACCGGTTCGGGCGCCATCGGCCTGGCCCTCGCGGACGAATTGCCGGTCGTCGGCGTGGAGGTGTGGCTGACGGACGACGACGGCGACGCGCTGAACGTGGCCCGGGCCAACCTGGCCGGCATCGGGCGGGGGGCGGCCAACGTGCGGATCGTCGCCGGTCGCTGGTTCGACGCCCTGCCCGAGGACGTGCGCCTCGACGTGGTCGTGGCCAACCCGCCCTACGTGGCCGACGGGTCGCCGGACGTGGACCAGTCGGTCCTGCAGTGGGAACCACACCACGCCCTGTTCGCCGGCCCGGACGGGCTCGATGCGATCCGCGAGGTGGTGGCCGGCGCGCCGGCTCGCCTGCGACCCGGCGGCTGGCTCGTGCTCGAGATCGGCGCCGACCAGGGTGCCGCAGTGGCCGACCTGCTCAGCGCAACCGGTGACGCGGACGTCGAGATCCGCCAGGACCTGGCCGGCCGCGACCGCGTCGCCATCGCCCGCTTCTAGCCGAAGCGGACGGCGATCTCGTTGAGGACGGTGCCCTCTTCGGGGGTCACGGTGTCGTCGACACCGGCCAGTTCGCGAGCGGCGGAGAACAGCGCCATGCGCAGGACCCGACTGGTGATCCGGGCGTCGATGTCGTCGAGCAGCTCGTTGACGGTGCCCGTGGCCCATGCTCGGCGGGAGGTGGCCATCGCCTGACCGAGGTACTGCTCGTACGAGAAGGCAGTGCCGCGCCAGTCCTCGGTGAGCTCGCGCAGCACCCCGAGCTCGTCGTCGCTGAGGTGGGAGTCGGCGAGCATGACGACGGCCAGCAGCTCGAGGGCGGCCATGTGCTCGCGGTCGGCCGTGGCGTGCACGGCGACGCCCTCGTAGAGCTGGCTGAGCCGCTCCTCCATCGTGCGCACCGTAGTCAGGGCCGAGCGGCCGCCGGCAACGACCGGCGCAGGAAGTCCAGCTGGTGCAGCAGAAGATTCTCGGCCACGACCTCGGAGGCGGCGAGATGGGTGATGCCGACCAGGGGCAGCACCTCGTGCGGGGCGCCGGCGGCCAAGAGGGCCGACGACAGCTGCAACGTGTGGGCAGCGACCACGTTGTCGTCGGCGAGACCGTGGACGAGGAGGAGCGGACGGGTCAGCCCGTCGGCCAGCGGCAGGAGCGAGCTGGCGTCGTACACGTCGGGCTGCTCGTTCGGATCACCGAGGTACCGCTCGGTGTAGTGCGTGTCGTACAGCCGCCATTCGGTGACCGGAGCGCCGGCGATGGCGGCGTGGAAGACGTCGGGCCGTCGCAGCACGGCCAACGCCGCCAGGTAGCCGCCGAAGCTCCACCCGCGGATGGCGACCCGACCGAGGTCGAGCACGCTGTGCTCCTCGGCGGCCGCCCGCAGGGCCTCGACCTGGTCGTCGAGGACGGCCGTCGCGAGGTCGAGGTGCACGGCCCGCTCCCAGGCCGACCCGCGGCCCGGCGTGCCGCGCCCGTCGGCCACGACGACGGCGAAGCCCTGATCGGCGAACCACTGCGACGTCAGGTGGGCGTGGTGGGCCTGCACGGCGCGCAGCGCGTGCGGCCCACCGTACGGGTCGAGCAGGACGGGGAGCGGTGCGCCGTCGTGGTCGCGGGGGAGCAGCACGACCGTCGCCAGCCGGCGCTCGCCACCGAAGGACAGCCGGGGCTCGGTCAGCAGGTGCGGCTGCATGGCGTAGGAGGTCAGTTCGGTGCCGTCGAGCGTCGCCCACTGCACCCGCGGCTCGCGCAGCGTCGTCGTGCGAATGGCGACGGTTCCGCCGCCGGCGGCGACGGCGTGGACGCCGGGCTCGTCGGTCAGCGGCTCGAGCTCGCCGCCGACGTACCGCCACACGTGGAGCACGGTGGCGTCGTCGATCGGGTTGGCGAGGAACACGATGCCCGGCCCGTCGACCGTCGCGACAGCGCGCACCTGGTGCTCGGCCGGGGTGACCGGTGTGCCGTCGACGAACAGTCGGCGGGTGCCGTCGAGGTCGGCGCACGTGACGAGCTCGCCCAGCGGACCGAGTCGCGGCACGCCGGGCACCAGCTCGACCCAGGCGTCGTCGACAGCGCGCCAACGTTCGCTGGTATCGCCCGTCACCGGGTCGACGTCGAGCACGGCGACCACGGTCTGGTCCCGCCGCTGCACGACGATGATCAGCCCGTGCTCCGACCACTGCACGTCGGCCAGGTACGGCAGCTCGTCACGATCCCAGCGCACCTCGACCCGCGTCCCGTCGAGTCGTACGACGTGCAAGGTGACGACGGCGTTGTCGGTGCCGGCGGCCGGATAGGCGACCTCGGTCGGAGCCGCTGCGGGATCGGCGGCGTCGGCCACCCACCATCGCCCGACCGGTGCGGTGTCGACTCGGGTGACGGCGAGCGCCGCGCCGTCGGGGCTCCACCAGAACCCGCGGAACCGGTGCATCTCCTCGGCGGCGATGAAGTCGGCGCTGCCCCACGAGACCGTGTCCGGTTCGTCATCGTCGCCGCCGACGAGGACGTGCCAGCGTCCGTCGAGCTCGCCGAGGCAGAGCAGCCGACCGGTGACGTACGCGACGCGCTGGGCGCGGGGGTCGGGCCGGGGGTCGAACACGGGTCCGGCGACGGTGAGCTCGCGCGCCGCGGCGCTGATGATCCCGGCGACGAAGAGCCGCCCGGCGACGGCGAAGGCGGCGACCGTCACGGCGTCGTCGGTGGCGAAGGCCGTGATGCCACCGGCCGCCTCTCGGGCTCGCTCGCGCCGCAGCCGCTCCTCCACCGGCAGGTCGTCGGTCGCCGTTGCATCACCCCGACCGGCGAGCAGGTCCGCCGGGTCGGCCACGAGGCGCTCGTCGCCCGTCGCTGCGTCCACGACCCACAGGCAGTTGACCGGGTCGGTGCCGGCCCGGCTGCGCAGGAACACGATGCGCTGCCCGTCGGGCGACACGACGACGTTGCGCGGCTCGCCCAGCGTGTAGCGCTGCGTCCGCGCCGACTGGCGGGGGAAGGACTCGGCGGCCTCGTCGAGCGTCACGGGTTCACCGTAGGGCGATGGCGTTGACGATGACCTGCCAGGCGGCGTCGGCGTCGATTCGTTCCAGCACGTCGCAGTTCGGTGCCGGTCGCTCGAGCAGTGTGCGGCGATCGATGACCGTCATCCCGCGGGTGAGGCGCCCCGTCGTCTCGACCGCGACGTGGCGGGATCGGCGCTCGAACAGCTCGGGATGGGTGAGGGCGAGGACGGCGCACGGGTCGTGCACGGCGGCGCCCGGGAGGTCGTCGTGGCGGGCGATGTAGGTCGTGGAGAAGAAGCGCAGCAGTGCGGTCAACGTGATCGCCAGCTGGCTGTCGACGGTCGCCAGGTCGTCGATGCGCGGCAGCGTGGCGATCAGCTGGTGGGTCAGGTCCAGCCCGGCCATGACGAGTGGGACGCCCGAGCCGAAGACGATCGCCGCCGCCTCCGGGTCGGCCCAGATGTTGAACTCGGCGACCGCTGACCGGTTGCCGAACGTCCCACCGCCCATGATCGAGATGCCGGCGACGTGGTCGGCGAGGTCGGGCGCGGCGCGGAGCGCGAGGGCCAGGTTGGTCAGCGGGCCGACCCCGACGAGCCACGTGCCCGGGTGCTGCCGGCAGGTCTCGACGATGAACGTCACGGCGTCGGTCCCGTCGAGCGGGCGGGTCGGGGCGGGGAGGTCGGCACCGTCGAGCCCGCTGGCGCCGTGCACGAACGGCGCGGCGCGCGGCTCCTCGACGAGTGGCCGGGTGGCGCCGGAGTGCACCGGCGTGTCGATCCCCAGCAGGTGGCGCACGACGAGCGCGTTGTGGGTCGTGCGATCGAGCGGCGCGTTGCCGGCCACGGTCGTGATGCCGAGCAGGTCGGCGTGGCGGGCGGCGACGACGATGGCGATGGCGTCGTCGTGCCCCGGGTCGCAGTCCAGGATCATCGCCACCTTCGTCATCGCCCACGCCCCCACCCATCCGAGGGTTTCCTGCATCGGAGGGTTTCCTGAGGGGCTTCCCCGCAGCTGACCCTCGGATGCACGCAAACCCTCCGATGGTCAGAGGTGGAGGTGGCCGTCGGGGTCGAGGGTGGCGCGGGTGCCGACCCACTCGCCCTCGCCGAGGGCGGACATCACGTCGTGCTCGCCGGACAGCCCCCAGGCCCGCCGACCGTCGTCGAGCAGGCAGGTGGTGATGGCCTGCTCCGGGTTGCCGTCGCGGCCGTGCATCACGGTGAACGCCTCGATCGTCGCCGGGCCGGCGGCCTCCTCGACCGTCGCCAGACGACGGCTGGGCAGCGCGTCGACCTCGGCCTGCGGGCTGGCGTGGCGGAACCCGCCGGCCGGCGGCGCGGTGCCGTACACCCCGAACGAGTGCTTCGTCACGTACCCGCCGTTCGCCCACACGAGCGCCTTCTCGTCGGGCTGGTTCCGCAGATCGCCGACGACCGCGGCGATGGCGTGCATGACGTAGTTGTTCCACGGTCCGCCGGCGAAGGCCAGCCCGCCGGTGCGCGTCAGCTGGCGATCCGTGTCGAGGCCGAGTGACCGGGCGCCGAGCTGCACGGCCGACGGGAAGCACGAGTAGAGGTCGACGATGGCGATGTCGTCGATCCCGACGCCGGCCAGCTCTAGTGCCTGGCGGCCACCGAGCTCCACGGCCGGTGTCCGCGTGAAGCTGTCCCGGTACGACACGAACGGGTGCTCGTGGCAGTCCGTCCCGGCATGGGGGAACACCCAGCGATCCCTGGCCACCCCGAGCCGCTCGGCCACCTCGGCCGTGCACATGATCACGGCGGCGGCCATGTCGACGTCGTTGTTCGAGTTCATGTACTTGCGATACGGCGCGCCGACCATCCGGTTCTGCGGTGTCGTCGTGCGGATCTCCTCGGCCGTCTTCGACTCGGGCAGCCAGGCGTACGGGTTGCCGGCGGCCACGTCACTGAACCGCGACCACAGCTCGCTGACGTGGACGAGGTGCTCCTCCGGGCTGCGCCCGGCTGTCGGCGCGGACCGCCGTCTCGAACATCGGGTACAGCTGCACCGGCAGGTAGACGCCGCGCTCGGCCTCGGCCGGGTGGGTCATGTCGAGGTCGCCGCCGAACATGGTCGGCGGCTGGTCCTCCGGTGCCTTGGGCCAGTCGAGGATCGTGCCGGTCTTGCGCGCCCGCATGCGGGTGCGCCACGCCTCGCCACCGACGAGCACGGCGATGTCGAGCTGACCGGTGGCCAGCTCGCGAGCCGTGGTGTTGACGAGTCGTTGCGGCGTGTTGCCGCCCGCCGTCGTGTAGCCGAGCTGGCGCGGGGACTGCCCGAGGCGCTCGGCGAGGAACCACGCCGGGTTGGCGTACTTCCACGACAGCGAGCTGACGACGCGGATGCTGTCGAAGGCCGGTGGATCGGCCAGGCCGGCATCCGCCGCCGCGGCGCGTATCGCCAGCTCCATCAGCGCCACGGGCTCGAGCGCGTCGTCCATGCCCTCGGCACGGTGCACGTACTGGCCCGCCCCGATCAGCACGGCAGTGCGCGGGTCCATCGTCGTGCTGATGGTTCGCTCCTTCGAAGACTCGTCGCTCACGGTGCTGATGTTCGCTCCTTCGAAGACTCGTCGCTCACGGTGCTGATGTTCGCTCCTTCGAAGACTCGTCGCTCACGGTGCTGATGTTCGCTCCTTCGAAGACTCGTCGCTCACGGTGCTGATGTTCGCTCCTTGGAGACTCGTCGCTCGGGTCCGGGCGACGATATGTCGACCCCGGCCATGGGCCCCAGCCGTAGGCTCAGCGGCGATGCCGTTTCCGACCGACACCGAGCCCGACACCGAGATCGACGGCCTGCTGGCGCGGGAGCTCGAACGCCAGACGACGGGGCTGCAGCTGATCGCCAGCGAGAACTTCGCCTCACCGGCGGTGCTGCGCGCCGTCGGCTCGGTGCTCACCAACAAGTACTCGGAGGGCTACCCCGGCAAGCGGTACTACGGCGGCAACCAGGTCATCGACGAGGTCGAGGCCATCGCCATCGAGCGCGCCAAGTCGCTGTTCAACGCCGAGCACGCCAACGTGCAGCCGCACTCCGGAGCCAACGCCAACATGTGCGCCTACCAGGCGCTGCTCGATCCGGGTGACACCGTGCTCGGCCTCAGCCTCGACCACGGCGGGCACCTGACCCATGGCGCCAAGGTCAACGCCAGCGCCATCATCTACCGCTTCGTGCAGTACGGCATCGCGCCGGGCGACGAGCGGATCGACTTCGACCAGCTGCGCGACCTGGCGCTCGAGCACCGCCCGAAGCTGATCGTCGCCGGCACGACGGCCTACCCGCGGCGCCTCGACCCCGAGCCGTTCCGGGCCATCGCCGATGAGGTCGGCGCGCTGTTCCTGTTCGACGCCGCCCACCTCGCCGGCTTGATCGCCGGTGGCGCCCACCCGGACCCGGTGCCGCTGGCCGACGTCGTCACGTTCACGACGCACAAGACGCTGCGCGGACCACGCGGCGGCTGCATCCTGTCCAAGTCCGAGCACGCCGCAGCGATCGACAAGGCGGTCTTCCCCGGCTGGCAGGGCGGGCCGCTGGAGCACGTCATCGCCGGCAAGGCGGTGGCGTTCCGCGAGGCCGCCCACCCGTCGTTCAAGGAGTACGCCCACCAGATCGTCACCAACGCGTCGGCGTTGGCCGAGTCGTTGGCGGGGGAGGGCTTCCGGCTCGTGTCCGGCGGCACCGACAACCACCTGATGGTCGTCGACCTGCGGCCGTTCGACGCGGAGCTGACGGGCAAGGTGGCCCAGATCGCGCTCGACGAGGCCGGCATCACCTTGAACAAGAACACCGTGCCCGACGACCCGCGCAGCCCGTTCGTGACGAGCGGTCTGCGCATCGGCACGCCGAGCGTCACGACGCAGGGCATGGAGGAGGCGCAGATGGCGCAGATCGCCGGCCTCATCGCCCGCGCCCTGCGTGAGCGCGAGACCTCCGGCGCGCTGGCCGGGGTCAAGGCCGACGTCAACGCCCTCTGCGCCGCCTTCCCCGCCTACCGCCTGATTCGTTCTCGTCCGGATCCTGGTCGCAGGTTCGCGATCGCGGATTGACGTCAGTTCTGACATGATTCGTTCTACTCGCGGTTGGTGGGCGGACCGGAGGCGGGCGGGTCGTAACGTTGCAGCGTCTTGATGCCGAACACGGGTGACTACCTGCTGATCGGTGCCGTGGCCGGGGTGGCGACGTTCGTCTTCACCCCGCTGGTCGGTGCGCTGGCCCGCTGGCGGGGCTGGCTCTACGAGCCCAACGACCGCACCGTGCACACCAAACCGATGCCGGCCATCGGCGGGCTGGCGATGTTCATGGGCCTCATCGTGGCGATCGTCGTGGCCCGCCTGCTCGACCGCTTCGACTCGCTGTTCGCCCGCAACTCCGAGCCGCAGGGCGTCCTCATCGCTGCCGCCATCATCGTCGCCCTCGGCCTGGCCGACGACATCCGAGGCATCTCGGCGCCCGCCAAGGTCACCGGCACCGTGATCGCCGGCCTGGCCCTCGTCTGGTTCGGCGTCGTCATGTACTACTTCCGGCTGCCGTTCCTCGGGGTCTTCTACCTCTCCGACGACTGGCTCCCGTTGGTCACCGTGCTCTGGCTGCTCGGGATGACCCAAGCCATCAACCTGATCGACGGGCTCGACGGGCTGGCCGCCGGCATCGTGGCCATCGCCTCGGGCGCCTTCTTCCTCTACAGCCAGCGCCTCGCCGACTTCGACCTCGTCTCACCGCCGAACATCGGCCCGCTGATCGCCATCATCGCCGTCGGGCTGTGCGTCGGCTTCCTGCCCCACAACTTCAACCCGGCGCGAATCATCATGGGTGACACGGGCGCGATGCTTCTCGGGCTCCTGCTCGCAGTCGCGACCAGCGTGGTCGGCGGTCGCACCGATCCCGACCAGACGTTCATCGGCCAGACCTACTTCTTCCTGGCCCCGCTCGTCATCCCGCTGTTCATCCTCGGCGTCCCGGTGCTCGACCTGCTGTTCGCCATCGTCCGCCGGGCCACGCGCCGCAAGGCGCTCGACGTGGCCGACAAGGGCCACCTCCACCACCGCCTGATGAACCTCGGCCACGGCCACCGCCGCTCGGTCGTCATCCTGTGGGCGTGGACCGCGCTGCTGTCGGCGTTCGTCCTCTATCCCGTCCTCTCCGACGAGAACCCGACCTACCTGCCGTTCGGGATGGCGGCCATCGGCATCGTGCTCTACACCGTCCTGCACCCGAGCGTGCGCAAGCAGCGCAGCTACGACCTGATCGGGAAGGTCTCAGCCAAACGCCGCGCCCGCCGCGATGCCCCCGGCACGAACGGCCCCGTCGTAGCTGTGGGTGCCAGCGGTCAGCAGCTCGCGAGCGGCATCGGCGACAGCGGCCCAGCCCACCCAGCAGAGCGCGCCCCCGACCGAGATCCGAGCGACGCCGGCCTCCGCCAGCTCCGGGACGGTCGGCCCGCCCGGGAGCAGGATGACGTTGACCGGACGGTCGAGCTGCCCAAGGACGGTGCGGACCTGGGTGAGGTCAGCTAGCCCGGGCGCGAACAGGACGTCGGCGCCGGCCGCGGCGTAGGCCTGCAGCCGGCGGATGGTGTCGTCCAGATCGTCGACGCCGCGGATCAGGTTCTCGGCCCGCGCCGTGAGCACGAACCCGCTGCCCGCGGCGGCCTCGACGGCCGCTGCCACCCGCTCCGTCGCCAACCCCAGGTCGTAGATCGATCCGCCATCGGCGCGGGTGAAGTCCTCGACCGACCCGCCCGCCGCGCCGCAATCGATCGCCCGCCCGATGGTGGCGGCGACGCCCTCCGGCGCGGTGTGGTAGCAGTCCTCGAGGTCGGCGCTCACGGGCACCGGGCTGGCGGCGACGAGCGCGCCGACGTGGTTGATCGCCTCGTCGGCGGTGACCGCGCCGTCGCGCCTCCCGAGCGTGGCGGCGAACCCTGAGCTGGTCGTGGCGATCGCGGCAGCGCCCAGCGAGGCGAGCAGCCGCGCCGAACCGGCGTCCCAGGCGTTGGGCATGACGAGCGGTTCACCGGGGCGGTGGAGCTGGCGGAATGTGGCGCGGGCCTCGGCGACGGTCATGCGTCCATCGTGCTCGGCCGGAGCACTTGACCTGACAGGGAATTGCAGACGCCGCACCGGCCTCGGTAGCTTGTTCTTACTTTCACAAGCGTCACCCGACGCTGTGGACGATCATCAACGCCGATGAAGCTCATCCCACCCCCCGAGCGCCGCCAGCGCCTCTTCGAGGACGACAGCACGATGCACGGCATCGACGTCGCCTTGACCGTCGGCGTGTTCTTCGGCATCGGCTTCCTGCTCGATCGGTGGCTGGGGACCATGCCGTGGTTCACGATCGGCTTCACGTTGCTGGCCGGCATCGGCTTCTTCGCCAAGTACAAGTACAACTACGACGCCCAGATGGACCGCCACCAGGCCGAGCGTGATGCCCGGGCCGGTCGGACCGGTGTGCCGGCCGCCGACCGCACGACCGAGGAGGCCGCGCCATGACGACGCCGAGCAACCTCGACCTGCTCAGGGAGAACCTCGCCGGCCCGGCCCCAGAGGTCAGCGTGTCGCGCGACATGATCAAGCGCGGCGTGCTCGCCGCCCCGCTGCTGATCGCCGTCTGCGGTGTGATCTGGGGTGCCGCCGGCGCCTGGTCGTCGGCCTACGCCATCGGGCTCGTGCTCGCCAACTTCGCCCTCGCCGCGGCGCTGATCGCCTGGGGCGTGCGGATCTCGCTGCCCGTGATGATGGGTGCCATCCTCTTCGGGTACCTGCTGCGACTCGGCTTGATCTTCCTCGCCGTCTTCCTGGTGCGCGACGCGGGGTGGATTTCCTTGCCCGCCCTCGGAACGGCCATCATCGTCACGCATCTCGGGCTCCTCATCTGGGAGCTCAAGTACGTCGCCATGTCGCTCGCCTATCCCGGCCTCAAACCCGCCCGCTCGTAGCCACCACCCAAGGAACGGAACGTGCTCGGTCTCGAATTCCCGCCGATCAACGAAGTCATCCGCTGGCAGGACTTCTTCCCGACGTTCAACAAGATCGCGCTGATCGCCTGCCTGGCTGCGCTGATCGGCATGACGATCTACCTGTTGGCCGGCCGCAAGGACCCGATGGTCGCGCCGACCGGCGTGCGCAACCTCGCCGAGATCGGCGTCGACTTCATCGAGGACCAGATCGTGATGCAGGCGATCGGGCGGGAGGGACTGCGGTGGACCCCGTTCCTGCTGACGACGTTCATCTTCATCTACCTGTGCAACGTGCCGGGGATCATCCCGCCGCTGTACATGCCGGCCACCGCCCGCATGGCGCTCCCGCTGTTCCTGGCCCTGATCGCCTGGGTCGTCTACAACGTCGTCGGCTTCCGCCACAACAGCTACCGCTACATCACGGACATGATCTGGCCGCGCACGGTGCCGGTGGCCCTGCGGCCGCTGGTCGGGCTGATCGAGTTCATGTCGAACATCATCCTGCGACCGTTCGCCCTGGCCGTCCGACTCTTCGCCAACATGCTCGCCGGCCACATGCTGCTCGTGACGTTCGCGTTGCTCACCGACGCCCTGTTCTTCGCCGAGACGAGCAAGTTCATCCTGCGGCCGATGGCCGTGCTGCCCTTCTTCATGCTCGTGTTCGTCACGGCGTTCGAGGTGCTCGTCGCCTTCCTCCAGGCCTACATCTTCACGATCCTCACCGCCGTCTACATCGGCCTCGCCCGCTCGCACGAGCACTGACCCCGTTCATCACCAACAGCGATCTCACTGATAGAGCAACAGGAGAACCACATCCATGGAAGCGTTCGCCCACCTGATCCAGCAGGCCGCGGAGGAGGATCCGAAAGCCGTCAGCGCGGCGATCGGCGCCGGCTTCGCCTACGGCCTCGCAGCGATCGGTCCCGGCATCGGCATCGGCTACGTGGTCGGCAAGGCCATCGAGGCGATGGCCCGCCAACCCGAGGCCGCCGGCATGGTCCGCACCACGATGTTCTTGGGGATCGCCTTCACCGAGGCGCTCGCCCTGATCGGCTTCGTGGTGTTCATCCTGCTCGGTCTCTGATCGGGACGGGGAGCTGAGGTGCTGACCGCAGTCATCTACGAGCGCAGCGACTCGACCTTCGAGGTCCACGTCACCGCCGAGGACGGCGACGAGGGCGAGACGACGGGCGAGGAGATCGACGAGGCGCTGGAGGCCGACGAGGGCCCGAGCCCCATCGCGCCCGAGATGAAGGAGCTGCTCTGGGGGTTCGGCGCGTTCCTCGTGTTCCTGCTCGCCATGCGCCTGTTCCTGGTGCCCAAGGTGAAGCGGGGGATGGATGCCCGCTACGGCAAGATCCGCGGGCAGCACGAACAGGCCGACGAGACCACGGCGGCCGCCGAGCGGGAGGTCGCCGAGTACCAGGAGGCGCTGGCCGGTGTGCGGGCCGAGGCGGTCACCCGTATCGACGCCGCGCGTCACACGCTGGACGCCGAACGAGCCGACAAGCTGGCCGAGGTGAACGCCCGGATCGCCGAGCGGCGCGCCGCCGCCGCGGCGCAGGCCGAAGAGGCCAAGGCCGCCCAGCGGGAGGCGATCGAGGCGGCCGTCGGCGACGTCGCCGCCCGAGCCACCGAGCTGGCCACCGGTCGCCGCCCTGACTCGGGGTCGGTGCGCGACGTGGTCGCCGACGTCATGCGGACAGGGGTTGGGCGATGAACGTGATGACCCTGCTCGCGGTCGAGGACCCGAGCCAGACCCACCACCCGCTGTTGTCGGAGGGCTACGAGCTGCTGTTCGGCAGCATTGCCACGGGTCTCGTCATCGGCTTGCTGATCTGGAAGGCCGGTCCGGCGCTGAAGAAGGGCTTCGTCGCGCGGACCGAGCGGATCCAGGCGGAGCTCGACGACTCGGCGAACGCACTGTCGAGCGCCGAGCAGGAGGCCGAGCGCATCAGGACGATGCGCGGCGACATCGAGTCGGAGCGTCGGCAGTTGCTCGCCGAAGCCGACGAGCGTGCCGCCGCACTCATCGACGAAGGCCGGACCCGCCTCACCAACGAGATCGCCGACCTCGAATCCAAGGCTGATGCGGACATCGCCGCCGTCGCCGGGCGCGCCTCGGACGAGCTGCGCGGAGAGATCGGACGCCTCGCTGCTGCGGCGGCCGATCGCGTCGTCACCGAGTCGCTCGATGACGAGGCCCGCCAACGGTTGGTCGAGGAGTTCATCTCACGCGTCGGCGCCAGCCGCCCGGCGGAGGTCGCATCATGACCGCCGAGTCCGACGATCGGATCGACGGGTACGCCAGGGGACTGTTCGAGCTGGCCCGAGCCGAGGGCACCCTCGACGAGGTCGAGGACGAGCTGTTCCGCTTCGCCCGCTCGTACGAGTCCAGTGACGAGCTGCGCAACGCCCTGTCTGACGACCAGATCCCGCCGGCCAAGCGCCAGGCCATCATCGAGGACCTCCTCGGCGGCACGGCGACGCCGACCACGGTGCAGCTGCTCTCGATGGTCGTCGGGTCCGGACGGGGCCGCGAGCTCCCGGCGATCGTCGACCGCATGGTTCAGCGCGCCGCCAGCGCCAAGCAGCTCGAGGTGGCTGAGGTGCGCTCGGCCGTCGAGCTGAGCGCCGATCAGCAGGACCGGCTGAAGGCCGCCCTCGCCAACGCCACCGGCAAGAACGTCTCGCTCAAGGTGATCGTCGATCCCAGTGTGCTCGGCGGGTTGGTGGCCACCGTCGGCGACACGGTGATCGACGACACCGTACGCACCCGCCTCGACCAGTTGAAGAGCCGACTCTGACCCTCATTCTCACGGAGCTCCCTGCTCACATCGAAGGAACGCAGTACCAATGGCCGAACTGACCCTCTCCGCCGCCGACATCGCGGCGGCCCTGACCCGCAACCTCGACGGCTTCGAGCCGTCGCTCGAGGCGCGCACCGTGGGGCGCGTCAGCGAGGTCGGTGACGGCATCGCTCGAGTGTCCGGGCTCCCCGACGCCGCCGTGAACGAGCTCCTCGAGTTCGAGGACGGCACGGTCGGCCTGGCCCTCAACCTCGACGAGAGCTCGATCGGCGCCGTCGTGCTCGGTGATGCCGACCACATCGAGGAGGGCCAGACCGTCAAGTCGACGGGCCGCATCCTCTCGGTGCCGGTCGGCGACGGCGTGCTCGGCCGTGTCGTCAACGCCCTCGGCCAGCCCGTCGACGGCCAGGGCGACGTGGTCGGAACCGAACTGCGACGGCTGGAGATCCAGGCGCCGGGGATCATGGGTCGCCAGAACGTGCACCAGCCACTGCAGACCGGCATCAAGGCCATCGACTCCATGACGCCGATCGGCCGGGGTCAACGCGAGCTGATCATCGGCGACCGCAAGACGGGCAAGACCAGCATCGCCGTCGACACGATCCTCAACCAGCGTGGCCAAGGGGTGAAGTGCATCTACGTGGCCATCGGCCAGAAGGGCTCGACGGTCGCCCAGACGGTCGAGACGCTGCGCAAGAACGGGGCGATGGACTACACCGTCGTCGTCACCGCACCGGCCGCCGACCCGGCGCCGTTCAAGTACCTGGCGCCGTACGCCGGGTGCGCCATGGGTCAGCACTGGATGGACGCGGGCGATGACGCTCTCGTCATCTACGACGACCTGTCGAAGCAGGCCGAGGCGTATCGCCAGGTGTCGTTGTTGCTGCGCCGACCGCCGGGGCGCGAGGCGTACCCGGGCGACGTCTTCTACCTGCACAGCCGGCTGCTCGAACGGGCGGCCAAGCTGTCCGCCGAGAACGGCGGCGGATCGCTGACCGCGTTGCCGATCATCGAGACGAAGGCCGGTGACATCTCGGCCTACATCCCGACCAACGTGATCTCGATCACCGACGGTCAGATCTTCGTCATCGACAGCCTGTTCAAGTCCGGGGTGCGACCGGCCATCGACGTCGGCAACTCCGTGTCCCGCGTCGGCGGCGATGCGCAGATCAAGTCGATGAAATCGGTCGCCGGCACGCTGAAGCTCGACCTTGCTCAGTTCCGTGAGCTCGAGGCGTTCGCCACCTTCGGGTCCGAGCTGGACGCCGTGTCGTCGGCGCAGCTCGAGCGGGGCTACCGGCTGGTCGAACTGCTGAAGCAGCCGTTGAACAGCCCGATGCCCGTGCAGGAGCAGGTCGTGTCGATCTACGCCGGCACGAAGGGCTTGCTCGACGACGTCCCCGTCGGCGACGTCGGGCGGTTCGAAGCCGAGTTGCTCGACTACATGCGCTCGACGCACGGCTCGCTGCTCGACGAGATCGGCGGCGGCAGCGTCCCCGACGATCTCGACGGCGCCATCAAGCAGTTCAAGCAGCAGTTCACGGCGACCGGCGCCGACCGCCCGGGCGTCGATCCGACGCGGACCGACGCGGAGGAGCTCGAGGCAGCCAAGAGCCAGAAGACCCTCGCAACAGAATGACGAGTTGGAGCACCACCGTGAGCACGCGAGTGACCGCTTCGGCCCCCGTCCGCAGCGAGCGTGGATGGTCAGGTCGAGCGCTAGCGAGACACCGGCCGAGTGAGCGGAGTCTTCGGAGCGAGCGAGGCCATCGACAGTGGCTGGCGGTCAGGAGCGAATCCTTCGCGGACGGATCAGGACCGTCCAGGCGACGAAGAAGATCACGCGCGCCATGGAGTTGATCGCCGCGTCGCGGATCGTCAAGGCGCAGAACCGAGTGCACGCCGCCGTGCCGTACTCGGAGAAGATCACCGAGGTGGTGCGCGACCTCGCGGCCGCCGGGGCAGGACAGGGCTCGCCGCTGCTCGCCGGCCGCGACGAGATCCGCACGACGGCGTACGTCGTCGTCGGAGCCGACCGCGGTCTCTGCGGCGGCTACAACGCCGGCGTCGATCGGGCGGCCGAAGGGGAGATCAAGGCCGACGTCCTGGCCGGCAAGCAGTACCAGGTCATCCCGGTCGGCCGCAAGGTCGAGGGGTACTTCCGCTTCCGGGGGTACGACCTCGGGGAGTCCTTCACGGGGTTCAGCGACCACCCGACCGGCGCCGATGCCAGGGCGATCGGCGAGCACGTCGTCGAGCTGTTCACCAGCGGCGCCGTCGACAAGGTGGAGCTCGTCTACACGCGGTTCATCACGGCTGGCAACCAGGAGGTCGTGCTGCGCCCGCTGGTCCCGCTGTCGGCCGACACGGTGGCCGGCGGTGACGGCAAGGCCGGACCTGCCGACGCCCCGAGCGGTGACTACGAGTTCGAGCCCGACCCGACGACGATCCTCGAGGCGCTGCTGCCGAGCTACGTCGAGGCCCGCATCTACGCCGCCCTCCTCAACGCGGCGGCGTCCGAGCACGCCTTCCGCCAGCGCGCGATGAAGGCGGCCACCGACAACGCCGACGAGCTGATCAAGACGTTGAGCCGGATCATGAACCGGGCCCGCCAGGACTCCATCACCACTGAGATCATGGAGATCGTGAGCGGCGCCGAAGCCCTCGGCGGCGAGGTCGACTCGGCCTCCCACCGCATCCTCGACGACAACCCCCGCGTCGACGTACTCCTCGGAGACATCGGGCCATGACGCGCAGTATCGAAAGGACGCACCGATGACCGTGACGGACGAGACCAGGACGAGGGCCGACGGCCGGGTGGTCGGCATCGCCGGCCCCGTCATCGACGTCGAGTTCCCACGCGGCGACCTGCCGGAGATCAACACTGCGCTCGAGTTCGACGTGGTGATCGAGGGCGAGACGGTTCGGATCCTGGCCGAGGTCGCCCAGCAGCTCGGCGAGGGTCGCGTCCGGGCCATCTGCATGAAGCCGACCGATGGCCTGACCCGCGGCACGGCCGTGCGCAACACCGGTCATGGGATCACCGTTCCGGTCGGCGAGCAGGTGCTCGGCCACGTGTGGAACGCCTGGGGGGACGCCCTCGACGAGCCGCCGGAGGGCTACGCCGAGATGGAGCGGTGGGAGATCCACCGCCCGGCGCCGGGGTTCGACGCCCTGGAGCCGTCGGCGCGCATGTTCGAGACCGGCATCAAGGTCATCGACCTGCTGACGCCATACGTGGCCGGCGGCAAGATCGGCTTGTTCGGTGGTGCCGGCGTGGGCAAGACGGTGCTGATCACCGAGATGATCAACCGGGTCGCTTCACAGCATGGTGGCGTGTCGGTGTTCGCCGGCGTGGGCGAGCGCACCCGTGAAGGCACAGGACTCCGCCTCGAGATGATGGAGTCCGGCGTCTTCGAGAAGGCGGCGCTGGTCTTCGGGCAGATGGACGAGCCGCCGGGCGTGCGCCTGCGCGTCGCCCTGTCGGCGCTGACGATGGCCGAGTACTTCCGGGACGTCCAGAACCAGGACGTGCTCCTGTTCGTCGACAACATCTTCCGGTTCGTGCAGGCCGGCTCCGAGGTGTCGACGCTGCTCGGCCGCATGCCGTCGGCGGTGGGCTACCAGCCGACGCTGGCCGACGAGATGGGCCAGCTGCAGGAGCGGATCACGTCGACCCGCGGTCGCTCGATCACGTCCCTGCAGGCGGTCTACGTGCCGGCCGACGACTACACCGACCCGGCGCCGTTCACCACGTTCACGCACCTCGACGCCACGACCGAGCTGTCTCGTCAGGTGGCGGCGCTCGGCATCTACCCGGCCGTGGACCCGCTGGCGTCGACGTCGACGATCCTGTCGCCGGAGGTGGTGGGGGATCGGCACTACGCCGTTGCCCGCCGCACCCAGGAGATCCTGCAGCGCTACAAGGAGCTGCAGGACATCATCGCCATCCTCGGCCTCGACGAGCTGTCGGAGGAGGACCGCCTCACCGTCAACCGGGCGCGCAAGATCCAGCGGTTCCTGTCGCAGCCGTTCTTCGTCGCCGAGGTGTTCACCGGCCTGAAGGGCGAGTACGTGCCGGTGGCCGAGACCGTGGAGAGCTTCGAGCGCCTGGTGCAGGGCGACTACGACGACCTGCCGGAGCAGGCGTTCCTCAACGTCGGCAGCATCGAGCAGGTCGAAGCCAAGGCCAAGACGCTGCAGGAGGGCTGACCCGGTGAACGTCGCCGTGGTCTCACCCGAGCGCGTGCTCTTCGAGGGCGAGGCGACGCAGGTGCTCACGCGCACGACCGAGGGCGAGCTGGCGTTCCTCGCCGGCCACACCCCGTTCCTCGGCACCCTCGTGGAGGGCGAGACCCGCGTCTACCTGCCCAACGGCAGTGTCGAGTCGTTCCAGATCGATGGCGGCTTCGTCGAGGTCAGCGGCGACACGGTCAGCCTCCTCGTCACCTGACACCCAACGGTTCGAGCGCCACAATGGTTCGATGGCTGCCGCTGCGTCCTACCCGTTCACCTCTGCGCTGGTCACCGGCGCCTCCAGCGGGATCGGGGAGGAGCTGACGCGCCAGCTCACGGCGGCCGGGGTGCCGGTCGTGGTGGTGGCTCGGCGAGAGGATCGGCTGCTCGCGCTGGCGGACGAGCTGCCCGGTGTCGAGGTGCTGGTCGCCGATCTCAACGGACGTCGCGGCCAGGACGCCGTCTGCGCCCGGATCGGCGATGTCGACCGGCCGATCGACCTGGTCGTCAACAACGCCGGGTTCGGCACCAGCGGGCCGTTCCACGAGACCGACCCGGATCGCTTGGACGAGGAGGTAGGCCTCAACGTCGGGGCGCTGACCCGCTTGTCGCACGCCGCGCTGGCCACGATGGTGCCGCGCCGCCGCGGCTGGCTGCTGAATGTGGCCAGCGTCGCTGCCTACCAGCCCGGGCCGCACCTCGCGGTCTACGCCGCCACGAAGGCCTACGTGCTCAGCCTCAGCGAGAGCCTCCACGAGGAGGTCAAGGGCGACGGCGTCACGGTCACCGCGCTGTGCCCGGGCCTGATCCGCACGGAGTTCCAGGACGTCAGCAACACCGAGCACTACCAGTCGTCGTTCCCCGCGTTCGTGTGGTGCGACGTGGCCGACGTCGGACGCGACGCGCTGGCGGCGACGGCCAAGGGCCGGGCCGTGATCGTGCCGGGCGCGCTCTACAAGACCGTCACGTGGGTCGGCGGGGTGACGCCGCGCTGGGCCAAGCGGGTCGCCAGCGGGATCGTGCCGAGGACGTGAGTCCGGGGCGGCGCGCCTCGGGCCGCCCACGAACCATCACGTGTAATCGATGTCGCTGTACTCCTGGAGCTTGGCGATCTGGTGGTGGGCATCGATGCGTCGGACCGTGCCGCTGCGCGACCGCATGACCAGGCTCTGCGTGGTCACGCCCCGAGCGTCGAAGCGCACGCCGTCCAGCAACGGTCCGTCGGTGATGCCGGTGGCGGCGAAGAAGCAGTTGTCGCCACGCACCAGGTCGTCCGTGGTCAGCACGGCCGAGGGATCGAGTCCGGCGGCGGTGATCGCCGCCCGCTCGTCCTCGTCGCGCGGCCACAACCGTCCCTGGAGCTCGCCGCCCATGCACTTCAGCGCGGCGGCCGAGATGACGCCTTCGGGGGTGCCCCCAACGCCCATCAGCACGTCGACCCCGCTGCTCTCGGACCCGGCGGCGATCGAGCCGTAGACGTCGCCGTCGGTGATCAGCCGGATCCGGGCGCCGCTGGCGCGCACCTCGTCGATCAATTCGGCGTGGCGCGGCCGGTCGAGGATGACGACGGTCAGGTCGCGCACCGACTCCCGCTTGGCCTTGGCGATCCAGCGCAGGTTCTGGGTCGGGCTGGCGCTGATGTCGATCGAGCCGACGGCCTCCGGACCGACGGCGATCTTCTCCATGTAGTACGACGGTCCCGGGTCGAACATCGACTCGCGGTCGCTGACGGCGATCACGGCAAGGGCGTTGGTCCGGCCCTGGGCGGTGAGCGTCGTGCCGTCGATCGGATCGACGGCGACGTCGACCAGCGGCGGGGTGCCGTCGCCGACCTGCTCGCCGTTGAACAGCATCGGTGCGTCGTCCTTCTCGCCCTCGCCGATGACGACGACGCCATCCATCGTCACCGTCGACAGCACCGTGCGCATCGCCGCGACGGCGGCCCCGTCGGCACCGTTCTTGTCGCCGCGACCGACCCAGCGGGATGCGGCCAGCGCCGCCGACTCGGTGACCCGGACGAGCTCCATCGCCAGGTTGCGGTCCGGTCGGCGTGAGGTCGGCGGCATCCGCGTCACGGTAGCTCCGAGCCGTGTTGCTGCAGATCTCCGTCCCGCCGCCCTCCATCTCCAGCGGCCGTGTCGTCCCGCGGTCGCACAGCGTTCGTCGATGACCTGGGCCTTCGACCTGTCCGAGCGGCGCTGGTATCAGCGGCTGACGTGATGGATCGAGGAACACGACGCGCCAAACGCCGGAGGAACCCCGTGATCCATCTGTCCATCTTCGCGACGGCCATCTCGCGAGCACACTGGGGCGATGACGGTCCGGATCACGCCCGAGCTGTGCATCGCCGGGCGCGACGTGACCGAGCCGCGACTCGACCCCGCCGGCCGGCGCCTGGCCTTCGCGAGTCGGGCGGGCGGCCCGGCGACGATCCAGCTCCTCGACCTCGATGATCCGCAGCGCCCCGAGCGCCAGCTGACGACGTTCCCACCGCCCTCGCCGGGGCGCGGCATGTACGGCGGGTGCTTCACGTGGACGCCCGACGGCTCCGCCGTGGTCTACTGCGGGACGGACGGCGGGCTGTGGCGCCAACCCGTGCCCGGAGGGCCGGTGGAGCGGTTGGCCCACGCCGACGCCGATCGGCCGATTTCTGCACCCGCGGTCGCTCCCGACGGTTCGTTCGTCGTCGCCGTCGTCGACACCGCCGAGGTGTGGCGGTATCCGATCCCGGCGGGACCGTCACGACGGCTGGACGACGGTGGCCACGACTTCTGCGCCGACCCGACGGTCGACCCGACCGGCCGGTTCGTCAGCTACCAGGCGTGGAGCGTGCCCGACATGCCCTGGGACGGGGCGGCGCGGGTGACCGTGGTGGCGAGCGGCACGGACGGGTCGAGCGACGAGCGGTGGCGACCGTTCGGCGGCGCCGTCCAGCAGCCGCGGTTCGCTCCCGACGGCACGGCGGTCCACGTTCACGACGGTGCCGGCTGGCTGCAGGTGTGGTGGGGTCCCCGGCCGCTCCTCGCCGACGGCGACGGCGACGGGACCGAGCACGCCGATGCGTCGTGGGGGCAGGGGCAAGCGTCGTTCGCCATCTCGCCGGACGGCCGCCACGTTGCCGTCGCCCGCAACGAGCGCGGGTTCGGTCGGCTGTCGGTGGTCGACGTCGACACCGGCGTCAGCCGCGACGTCGCTCGTGGGATCCACGGCCAGCTGTCGTGGCGTGGCCACCGGCTCGCCGCGCTACGCACCGGGGCCCGCACGCCGACGCAGATCGCCGTCTATGACACGGACACGTGGGAACGTCGGGTCGTGGCCGTTGGTCCGGCGGCGGGCTGGGACGAGGTGCCGCTCGTCGAGCCCGAGACGATCACGCTGGACCACGACGGGACGACACTGCACGCCCGCTGGTACCGCAGCCCGGCACCGACCGGTCGCCTGCTGGTCATGCTGCACGGCGGGCCGACCGGGCAGTGGCCCGTCACGTTCATGCCGCGCGTCGCCATGTGGCTGCAGCGTGGTTGGGACGTCCTGCTGCCGGACCACCGCGGATCGACGGGCCACGGGCGGGCGTACCAGCAGGCGCTCGACGGGCGGTGGGGCGAGCTCGACGTCTCCGATACGGCGGCGTGGATCGACCAGGCCCACTGCCAGGGTTGGGCGACACCGGCACGCACGGTGGTGATGGGCGGGTCGTCCGGCGGCTACACGGTGCTGCGCCTGCTCGGTGGCGGCCGCGCCGCGGTCGCCGGTGGGATCGCCCTGTTCCCCGTGACCGACCTCGCCGATCTGGCGGCGCGCAGCCACCGGTTCGAGGCCCACTCGACCATCCGCCTCATCGGCCCCCTGGAGGACGTCGAGCGATATCGCGACCGATCGGCGCTCGCCGTCGTGGCCGAGGTGGCCGTGCCGTTGCTCGTGCTCCACGGCACGGCCGACCCCGTGGTGCCGGTCGAGGGCACCGTGGCCTTCGTCGACGCCCTGCGAGCGGGCGGCGGCGACGTCGAGCTGCACCTGTTCGAGGGCGAGGGCCACGGGTTCCGCCAGCCGGAGCACCAGCTGGCCGAGTACCGCCTCGTCGCCGCGTTCCTCGACCGCGTGACGGGCGAGCGGAATGCGACGAGCGGCTAGCAGGTACGGCGCGGCCCACTCCCCGGTCACACGAATTTCCGCGACGATGTCGAGAACGCGTGGCCTGCTCCGTCCCAGGGGTGCAAGCGGCCGCCAGGGCCGCTGTCACACAGAGGAGAACCCCATGGCCAAGTACCTGTTGCTCAAGCACTACCGAGGCGCTCCGGCGGCGGTCAACAACGTCCCGATGGACCAATGGGCGCCCGACGAGGTCGAGGCCCACATCGCCTACATGAACGACTTCGCAGCGCGACTCGAGCGCAGCGGCGAGTTCATCGACGGCCAGGCGCTCTCGCCCGACGGCGTGTGGGTCCGCTCCGCCGGCGAGGGGCGCCCGCCCGTGACGGACGGCCCGTTCGCCGAGACGAAGGACCTGATCGCGGGATGGATGGTGATCGACGTCGACAGCTACGAGCGCGCCATCGAGCTGGCCGGTGAGCTGTCGGCGGCACCCGGTGCCGGCGGCAAGCCGATCCACGAATGGCTGGAACTTCGACCCTTCCTCACCGAGCCGCCCACCGTCACGGACTGATCGTGGACGCCGTCGAGCGGCGCGAGCTCGTCCCGCAGGTGCTGAGCGTCCTCGTCCGTCGCGGAGCGGACTTCGCGACGGCCGAGGACGCCGTCCAGGAGGCGCTCACCCGGTCGCTCTCGGCGTGGGAGACCGAGTTGCCGGCCGACCCGACGGGCTGGCTGATCACGGTCGCGTGGCGCGCCTTCCTCGACATGACGCGGTCGGAGACGGCGCGCCGCGACCGGGAGGTCCGGTACGACAGCGAGCCGCCGGCCGGCGCGATCCCGAGCGCCGACGACACGCTGCACCTCTACTTCCTGTGCGCGCACCCCGACCTGACGCCGTCGTCGGCGGTCGCGTTGACGCTCCGAGCCGTCGGCGGCCTCACCACGCGGCAGATCGCGCAGGCATACCTCGTGCCCGAGCCCACCATGGCGCAGCGCATCAGCCGCGCCAAGAGCACGGTGAGCCGGACCGGTGTCGATCGGCCCGGCGACGTACGCACCGTGATGCGCGTGCTGTACCTCGTGTTCAACGAGGGCTACTCCGGCGACGTCGACCTCGCCGCCGAGGCGATCCGGCTGACCCGGCAGCTGGCGACCTTGGTGGCCGACCCGGAGGTGCACGGGCTGCTCGCCCTGATGTTGCTGCACCATGGGCGTCGCCGCAGCCGCACCCGCCCGGACGGCAGCATCGTGCCGCTCGCCGAGCAGGACCGCAGCCAGTGGGACCGGGAGCTCATCGCCGAGGGCATCGTCATCGTGCAAGCGGCACTCGCCCGCGACCGACTCGGCGAGTACCAGACGCAGGCGGCGATCGCCGCGCTCCATGCCGACGCGTCGCGTGTCGAGGAGACCGACTGGGTGCAGATCGTCGAGTGGTACGACGAGCTGCTGCGGTTCGCGGACACACCGATCGTCCGGCTCAACCGCGCAGTTGCCGTCGGCGAGGCCGACGGTGCGCCGGCGGGGCTGGCCGCCTTGGCGAAGGTCGACGACCACGTCCCGCGGCGCGACGCGGTCGCCGCATACCTCCACGAGAAGAACGGCGACCTCGAGCTCGCCGCCCGCCTCTATGCCGCCGCCGCTCGCAACGCACCGAACCTCGCCGAACGCGATCATCAGACGCGCCAAGCAGCGCGGCTCAACCAGCACCTGCAGCACCACCCATGACCCGTGGTGCGGCGCGGCGGCGAGCGACTACCGACCCGCGGTGAGCAGACCGCGCAGGTACTTGGCTTGGCCGGCGTGCTGGATGTCGTCGTCGGCGATGCTGACGAGCCGCACACCGAGCGTGACCGGCGGGTTCCACCGCTCGTCGACGACCCGGTCGAGCTCGTCGTCGGTCACGCCGGCCAGCAGCTCGTCGGTGCGGGCGGCGACGGCCCGGTAGTAGTCGACGAGCGCCGCGGCATCGATCGGGCGGATGGTCGCCACGTCCTGCGCACCGTGGCCGTACCCGGTGTTGTCGGGGTCACTGGCGACCCCGAAGTTCCGGCCCACGTCGTCCGTGACCCAGAGTTGCGGCCGGGCAAGCAGCTCGGCGACGTGGTGGTCCTGCACTCGGGTGAGGTGCCACACGAGCCAGCCGATCGGGTTCGTGCCGGGCGCAACGGTGGCGGTCAGCGACGACGCATCGAGCCCGTCGACCGATTCCTCGACGTGCTCGCGTATGCGACCGAAGAGCTCCTGCAGCAGGTCACCAGTGTCCACGCGGCCATGATGCCGGTCGGACTGCGACGGCGCACCACTATCGTCCCCGCCGTGCCGGACTGGGACCCCAACGACCCCGAAGCCGTCAAGGTCCACTACGACGTGTCGACGTGGTCGCTCGACCAGCGGGCCGAGCTCAGCGCAGCGCTGGCCGAGGCCGAGGTGGAGCACCTGTGGGACGGCGACGAGCTGGTCGTGCCCGAGCACGCCGAGGGCGAGGTCGACGCCATCTTCGAACGGCTGGAGGAGTTGCTCGGCCCGTTCGCGACGCCGCTCGACCCAGACGACGCCGGCGTCGAGTACGGCCTCGACGAGTGGCCGGCCGCCGACCGCCGCACGCTGGGCCTGGCCCTGATCGAGCGGGCGGTCCCGCACCGTTGGTATCGCACGACGGTCGTCGTGGCGACCGATCGGGAAGCCGAGGTCGACGAGCTCCTCGATGCCGTCGAGCAGGGCACGGTGGTCCTCGAGGCCGGGACGGCAGGCGGCGAGCCGCCCGATGGCGCGCTGAGCACGATGTTCAGCGCCGGCGACCGCCTGGCCCGTGACCCCGACGACCGCATGGGCGGTGACGAGCTGCGAGAGCTGACGCCGCAGCTGGATCGGAAGCTCCCGCCGTACGGCCTGGACGTCCCCACGTGGGCCGGCGCCGTGGAGGCAGCCCAGAACCTGCTGGCGCTGGTCGACGACGACAAAGCCAGCTCGTCCGACGTGATCGGCGCAGCTCAGCACCTCCGCTCGCTCGTTCGCGAGCTCGTGTAGCTGCTGGGGATACTGCCGTCTGCTGGTCGGACACGGCGCCCGCCACCGGACGTCAGGCGGCTGGTGCTCGTGCTCGGGGGGCGGCGTGTTGGTGGTGGGTGGTGGTGGTGAGGCCGGTGGGGGCTCGGGTGATGGTGGTGCCGGTGTGGTGGGTGGTGTGGTCGGGTCGGCGTAGCTCGATGGTGCGGTCGGGGTTCAGGGTGAGGGTCCAGCCGCCTTCGTGGACGTGGTGGTGGTGGGTGGTGCAGAGCGGCAGCAGGTTGGCGAGGTCGCTCGGTCCGCCGTGTTCCCACGGCACGACGTGGTGGATCTGGCAGTTGTCGAAGCGGACGGTGCAGTCGGGGTGGGCACAGGTGGTGTGCATCGCCCGGAGGGCGCGGCGTTGGTGGCGGGTGGCGACTCGTCGTTCGCGGCCGACGTCGATGGTGGCGCCGTGGGCGTTGAGGACGGCGGGGATGATGTCGGCGTCGCAGCACATCCGCCGGATCGTGTCGGCGGGCAGCGGGTTGCCGTCGGCGGTCTCGGCGATGCCGTGATCGTGCAGTCCGTGGCGCAGGGTGTCGAGGTCGATCAGCACGATCACTTCCGGCACCCGACCGGTCTCGCCACTTGTTGCGTCGGTCTCGTCGGGGCGGGTGATCAGCTCGACGAGGGTGTCGGCTTGGAGTTGGTCGAACGTCAGGTCCGGGTCCTGGTGGCGGGCTTTGGCGGCGGCGACGGCGGCGTCGAGGGTGGCGGCCACGTCGGGCGTCGGTCTCGGCGTCGAGTTGGAGGTGGGTGTGGCACATCCCGGTGATGCGGTCGACCCAGCGGCGCACGTTGCGGTGGCGACGGTTGCGGGCCTGTTTCGACAGGCCGTCGTCTCGGGACAGGATCCGTTCCAGGCGCCCCATGTCCCGGTTGAACGCTTCGACCGACGATGTCGCCGCGTTGGCGATCAGCGTGGGCTGCAGCGCGGCGAGCTCGCTGCGGCCGGTGTCGTCGAGGTTGGCGGCGGTGCGGGCGATGGCGTCGACGTGGCCGGCCGACAGGTCACCGGCGGCGAGGGCGGCGTGGACGTCGGGCAACAGGTCACAGGCCCCGGCGCGTCGAGCCACCGCCCCGGCCTCGCGGGCCGTGCGGCGCCCGCCGTCGGCGACCACATCCGACGGGCACGGCGCAACGCCCGACGCCGCCAGCTCGCCGGCGCGTTGAGCGATCGCCACGTCGACGGCGTCCAGCCACGACCGCACCCGCCCCGACACCGTGACCAAGACCGCCAACCCGGCGGCGTCAGAGGTAGCGACGTCGGCACTGGCGAGCTGCCGCACCTCCGCCTCGACCTCGTGCTCAAACATATGACTAGTCTATCGAACAAGTGTTGCTCTGTCAACGAGACGCTTCGAGCGGAGAGATCGCCCGCGGCCGGTCGAAGGCGGCCGCGGCCGCCGTGATCAGGTCGCGATGATCAGCGCCAGCACACCGATCGCCACCACCAAGGCGACGATCGCGGCGATGACGGCGGCGCTCGGTCCGCGCCGCCGGAACGGATCCTCGGCGAACGGGTGCAGCGCGGCCTGGCGGCGGTCGTGCAGCTCTTGCTCGACCTGCGGGCGCGTGCCGACCTTGGGCAGATGGCGGCGACCCTTCCGCTTCATGCCGGAGCTGCTCATCGCCCGCACCGTAGCGGTGGTGCCAGTCTGAGGTCATGGCCGCCATCGCTGATGCGCTCGCTCCCCACGTGGACGCCGGTGACGTGCCCGGCCTGGTCGCCGTGGTGGCACGGGGTGACGACGTCGACGTCACGGTGCTCGGGCAGCTGGCGGTCGGCGGGCCGCCGATGAGGGAGGACGCGCTGTTCCGCATCGCGTCGATCGGCAAGCCGATCACGGCCGCTGCCACGCTGGCGCTCGTCGCCGATGGCCGGCTGGCCCTCGCCGATCCTGTTGACGACCTGTTGCCAGAACTCGCCCAGCCGCGGGTGCTGCGCGAGGTCACGGCGCCGATCGACGACACCGTGCCGGCAGTCCGGTCGATCACGGTGGGGGACCTCCTCCGCTCGACCAACGGACACGGCTTCCCCTCCGACTTCTCGGCGCCCGTCGTCGCCGAGCTCACGGGCCGGCTGCATCAGGGGCCACCACAACCGCAGGCCGTCCCGCCCCCGGACGAGTGGATGGCGATCCTGGCCCAGATCCCGTTGCTGCACCAGCCGGGCGAGGGCTTCACGTACAACGCAGCCTTCGACATCCTCGGTGTCCTCGTCGCCCGCGCCACCGGCCAACCGTTCGCCGAGTACGTCGCGGCACGGATCCTGCGCCCGCTCGGCATGGACGACACAGCGTTCGCGTTCCCCGCTGGCAGCACTGATCGGACCACCTCCTACTACCGGCGGCGGGACGACGGGACCCTCGAGCTGGCCGACGCACCCGACGGCCAGTGGGCGACGGTGCCGCCCTTCGTCAGCGGAGCCGGCGGCCACGTGTCGACCGCCGCCGACGTCTTGGCGTTCCAACGGATGCTGCTCGCCGGCGGCGGCGACGTGCTCCCCGCCGAGCTCGTCGCGGCGATGATGACCGACCAGCTGACCGACGACGTGCGGGCCACGGACACGGTGTTCCTCAACGGCCAGTCGTGGGGCTACGGCGGCGGTGTCGACATCGAGGTGAGCCGGCCGTGGAACGTCCTGGGCCGCTACGGATGGGTCGGTGGCACCGGGACCTCCGCCTACGTCGTCCCGGCCGACGGCAGCGCCGCCATCCTGCTGACCCAGGTGCAGCTCGACGGTCCGTCAGGGGCCGCCGTCCTCGAGTCGTTCTGGGGTGCCGCCGCCGCCCAACTCGGCCACTCCAGCTGAGCGCCGCCGATGCCGGTGCCGGGCCTCGCCCGTGCCCCGTGCCCGTAACGTGCCCTGGTGCTGTTGGCCGAGCTGGAGGTGTGGCACACCCGCCCGCTGGCCCCGACGCGGCGGTTGGCGCTCGGCAACCTGGTGCTCCCGGTCGAGCCGGCGCCCGGCTTCGGGGGGCTGCTGCTCGGCGCCGTGATCGCCCGCCACCGTGCCGACCTGCCCGCCGACCTGGTCCCCGACGTCCACCGTCTGATCGACCAGGTGGACCGGGACGTCCGCGTCGTCCAGCCCCGCCTGCGCCATCGGTTCCAGGTCGACCGCCACGGGCTCGCCCTGTCGACGCACCGGCTGATCGGGGACGGGGAGGACATCAGCTTCGACTTCCACACGACCGGCACCCCGATGGCCCAGGTGCTCGGCGCGATCTACGCCGTCGAGCGGCTCGATCCGATGATCCGGCACGTCATCGCCCCGGTGCTGCAGAAGGCCATGCGCTGGCGAGGGCCGGTCGGCGGAGCGCTGATCGCCCACCTGGCCGGCACCAACTCGACCACGCTGAGCGCACTCGCCGACCCACGCGCCTGGGCCCTCGACGTGCTGGGGTTCCCGCCCGGCACACCCACCCCGAACAGGAAGGCCGTCGTCGCCCAGTTCCGCACGCGGATGAGGTCGGTCCACCCGGACCACGGGGGCGACCAGGCCCAGGCCAGCACGGCCGTGTTCGAGCTCGCCGAGGCGCGCAAGATCCTGCTGCTCGCAGCCGCCGAACTGTGAGCGAGCGTTCACGGCGAGGTGCCGCACCAACGGCGAAGCCAAGCGAGCGAACGATCGTCAGTGACGTGACCGTGCACGGCACGCTGCTTCTCTTCCCCGGTGCGGGGGCCAGCCGCGAGCAGTCGACCCTCGTCGCCGTCGACCGGGCGGTGGCGCCCGAGTGGACGACGGTGCGGGCCGACTTCCCGTACCGCAAGGAGGGCCGCCGGGCGCCGGACCGGCCACCGAAGCTGCTGGCCGCGGTGCGCGCTGAGCTGGCGGCGATCGGCGGTCCGGTGGTCGTCGGCGGCCGGTCGATGGGCGGGCGGATGTGCTCGATGGTCGCCGCCGGCGCCGACGAGCTGGCACCACCGGACGGCCTGGCCGGGGTGGTCCTGATCTCGTATCCGCTGCACCCGCCGGGCAAGCCGCAGAACCTGCGGGTCGAGCACCTGCCGGCGATCATGGTGCCGTGCCTGTTCGTCCACGGCACGCGGGACCCGTTCGGGTCACCCGACGAGCTGGCGGAGTGGACGGGGACGATCGGTGGACCGGTCACCCACCACTTCGTCGATGGCGGTCGCCACGACCTCAAGGGCAAGGACGCGGAGGTGTCAGCCGTCGTGCGCGACTGGCTCGCTCAGCTCTGAGCCCGGGCCTGGGCCGAGAACCGGCGGCGCCAGATGAACCACGCGATGGCGGCGAGGATCAGTGCCAGCACGACGTACTGGAACCAGTCCAGCGCGGGCTCCACGTCCTCCCAGTTGTCGCGCAGCACGTAGCCGATGCTGATCAGCACGGCGTTCCAGACCAGCGAGCCGATCAGGGTGTACAGCGTGAAGATCCCGAACGGCATCCTGCGGAACCCGGCCGGGATCGACACCACCGACCGGATCAGCGGCACGCACCGCCCGACGAGCACCGCGACCACCGCTCGCCGATCGAACCAGTCCTCGGCCCGGTCGACGTCCTCAGTGGTCAGCCGCAGCCACTTGCCGTAGCGCAGCAGGAACCGCCGCAGCCGCTCCCTGCCGATCCACGCCGACAGGCCGTAGAGGATCCACGCCCCGACGAGGGAGCCGATGGTGGCGGCGATGATCATCCCGACCAGGGCGAACCCGCCCCGGTCGCTGGCCACGAAGCCGGCGAAGGGCAGCACGATCTCCGACGGGATCGGTGGGAACAGGTTCTCCAGCGCGATCAGCAGCGCGACGCCGACGTAGCCGAGCGCGTCGATGACCTCCGTGACCCAGTCGGACAGGGCCGACAGCATCGCGCCCTATTCGCCGGCGAACGGTGTCGTCACCGTGCCCGCTGGCTCCGGCGTGGCGCTCGCCGGAGGCTGGTGCGGCACGGTGCCGCCGGCGAGGCCCTGGGTCGGCCGTGACGAGTACACGATGGCGCCGATCAGCACGATCAGCGCAGCGCCGGCGACGGCGAAGCGCCACGGGCTCTCGTCGACCTCGAGGCTGATGATCGCCGGCAGGACGAGCAGCGAGACCAGGTTCATCACCTTGATCAGCGGGTTGAGCGCCGGGCCGGCGGTGTCCTTGAACGGGTCGCCGACGGTGTCGCCGATCACGGCCGCCTTGTGGGCCTCTGAGCCCTTGCCGCCGTGGTGGCCGTCCTCGATGTACTTCTTGGCGTTGTCCCAGGCGCCGCCCGCGTTGCTGAGGTAGTTGGCCATCAGCTGCCCGGTGAGGATCACCGCGGCGAGGAAGCCGCCGAGCGCCTGCCAGCCGATGCCGAAGCCGATGATCACGGGCGTCAGCACGGCGAGCAGTGCCGGGGTGGTCAACTCGCGCAGGGAGGCGGCCGTGCAGATGTCGATCACGGGGCCGTAGTCGGGCTGCTTCGTCCCGGCCATGATCTTCCCGTCGGCGAACTGGCTGCGCACTTCCTGGACGACGACACCGGCGGTGCGGCCAACGGCACGGATGGCCAGCGCGGAGAACAGGAACGGGACGGACCCGCCGATCAGCAGGCCGATGAAGATCTCGGGCTCGGCCACGTTCACGGCCAGCTCGGGGAGGCGGAGGACGCCGTCGGCGAGGTTGCTGGCGACGACACCGAGCTCGGCGCCGGCGGTCTCGATGAAGCTGGCGAACAGCGCGATGGCGGCGATCACCGCCGAGCCGATGGCGAACCCCTTGGTCACGGCCTTGGTCGTGTTGCCGACGGCGTCGAGGCTGACCATGATCCGCTCGGGCTCGCCGTGGAACTCGCCGGACATCTCGGCGATGCCGGCGGCGTTGTCGCTGACCGGCCCGAACGTGTCCTCGGAGACGATCACGCCCGTCGCCGCCAGCATGCCCATGCCCGTGAGGGCGATCAGGTACAACGAGAACGTCAGGTTCCCGCCGCCCAGGGCCAGCGAGACGGCGATGGCGATGGCGATCGCCACCACGGCGTACACCGAGCTCTCCAGGCCGCTCGACGTGCCCGACAGCACGACCGTCGCTGGGCCGGTCTCGGCCGACTCGGCGATCTCCTGGACCGGTCCGTACTCGGTGCCCGTGTAGTACTCGGTCAGCCGGCTGACCAGCTGGGCCAGGATCAGGCCGATGGCCACGGCCCCGAAGCACCGCCACCCCTCGTTGTCCTGGTCGTTGCCGACGTAGAGCAGGGCGACGAGCAGCGTGCCGATCAAGGTCAGGCCGCCGGCGACGAGGAAGCCGCGCCGGATCGGGTTCAGGGCGTTGGTCTCGCCCTGGCGGGCCCGCACGGTGAACACGCCGGCGATCGATGCGACGACGCCGATGGCGCGGGCGGCCAGCGGGAACACGAGACCGAGCGCCGGGTTGGCCCCGATCGACTCGAAGGCGGCGACACCGAGGATGATCGAGGCGACGAGGGTCACCTCGTAGCTCTCGAACAGGTCGGCGGCCATGCCGGCGCAGTCACCGACGTTGTCGCCAACGTTGTCGGCGATCGTGGCCGGGTTGCGCGGGTCGTCCTCGGGGATGCCCGCCTCGACCTTGCCCACCAGGTCGGCGCCGACGTCAGCGGCCTTGGTGAAGATGCCCCCACCGACGCGCAGGAACAGCGCCAGCAATGAGCCGCCGAACCCGAACCCGACGAGGATCGCCGAGCTGGTGTTCTGGAACAGGATGATGATCAGCGTCGCGCCGAGCAGCCCGAGGCCGACCGTGAACATGCCGGCCACGCCGCCGGTGCGGAACGCCACGGTCAGGGCGTCGGCCATGCTGCCGCTGCGCGCCGCGGCGGCGGTGCGGACGTTGCCCCTGGTGGCCAACGTCATGCCGATGTAGCCGGTGAGGCCCGAGGCGACGCAGCCCAGGATGAAGGCGACCGTGCGCCACAGCCCGGATTGCAGGAACGTGAGGCCCGACTCGCCATCGGGGCTGAGGATCTCCGTCGAGGTGAAGAACACGATCGCCGCGACGGGCACCACGATGACGGCGATCGTGCGGAACTGCCGCTTCAGGTAGGCGAGCGCGCCCTCCTGGATGGCCGCAGCGATCTCACGCATCCGCGGCGTGCCCTGGTCGGCGGCCAGGACGGACTTCGCCAGGTAGACGCCGACGATGAGCGCGACGAGCGCGGCGACCACCGACAGCAGCAGCACGGTCCACTCGCCGCCCTTCAGGGCGAACTCCTGCCAGCCGCCTTCGGCTGCGAACAAAGAGAGGTCCAACTCGTCTCCTGGTGCTCGGCGCGGCGACGCTGCCGCGCGTTGGTGATCCGGGGGCCCCGGGTGCACCCACGAACCGGGCTCGGTGGGCGGGCGAGACTTTACCCGGGCCGATCCGACGGACGACAACCTGGTCGCGGGGTGCCGAACGACCGAGAACCGGGAGTCAGGGCTGCCGAACTGCCGGCAGCGGGAGTCAGGGGCTCCTTCCAGGTGACGTCGAGCGCTCGGCGACCTCGTCGATCGGGTTGAGGTCCTCCAGCTCCCGATGGGCCGTCTCGGGGTACCACCGCAGGACGATGACCACGACGACGACCTGCGCCAGCGCCAACATGCCCATCACCCGCCCGTGTGACCAGTCGCGATCGAGCAACGCTCCCATCAGCAGCAGCCCGCCGATGCCGCCGAGCAACGCCGACGTGGTGAGCAGTGCGGCTGCCCTGCTGCGGTTGCCGGTCGGGAACAGCTCGGTCCGGTAGACGGCCAGCGCGGGAATCGTGACGCCCGTGAGGATCCCGGCGGCGAACACGGAGAGCCACATCACGGGACCGCCCAGGCTGTACGACAGCACGACCAGCGCCGTCGCCGCCGGAACACCGACGGCGATCACGCGGCGACGGCCGCGGATGTCGGCGATGCGGCCGCCGACGATCAGGCCGATGCCGGCCGGCGTGGCCGTGACCACGGTGAAGATGGCGATCGTCGTCGCCGAGAACCCTCGGGAGTCCTCCAGGTAGCCGTTCTGGAAGAGGCTGGCCGGAGCGACGAAGAAGTTGGCCAGCAGCGCCACGGCCGCCAGCACGACGAACCGGCTGGCGGTCGATCGGCGGCGACACGACGTGTGGTCGCTCGAACCGGCGGGTCTCGGGGAGGCGCCTGGCGATGTCGACCGCCACCAGCAGCCAGATCAACGCCACCGCGTAGACCCAGCGCCACGCCCCGGGGGAGAGGTCGGCGAGCGGCAGGGCGATCACGGCCACCCCTGCACCGAGCCCACTGGCCATCGCCAGCAGACTGACGGCGTAGGCGCGGCAGTTGCGCGGCATCTCCTCGGCGGCGACGACGGCGATCAGGAAGTCGAGGGCCAGCCCCATCGGACGGCCGATGGCCTGTGTGGCGACCAGGAACGGGAAGGTCGGGGCCAGCGCCCCGCTCGCCGTGATGAGGGGAGCGGCGATCGCCATGGCGATCACGACGCGCCGCCGGCCGATCCGATCGGCGATGACGGCGACCGGCAGGACGAGCAGGATGCCGGCCCGCACGATCGACCCGCCCACGCCGACGCCCACGTCACCGACACCGAAGTCGTCGGCGGCGAACTCGACCGTCTGGGTGAACAGCGTGTTGACGAAGGCCGAGGCCATCGACGCCGCAGCCAGGAGGCCGAGCACGCTGATCGCCCGAGGATCCAGGCGGTCGGGCGGCGCCCACCACGGCGTCGGCGGGACCTCGCCGTGGTGATCGGTGTGGGTCAGGGCGGCGCCGCGACGGCCGAGCGCGGCCCGCACCGGGATGGCGAACAGCCAGCCGAACCACGGGATCGCCAGCCGGTAGTGGGTCGTCTCCCGCCACCGCCGTCCGCCCTGCGTGTCGACCACGGCGACGTCGCGGCGGTAGGTGCTGAACGGTCCCTCGGCCTGCTCGAAGGCGATGTCGTCGGTCGTTACGGCGACGCGTCGCTCGGCAAGCAGGTCCTCGCGGGGACGCTCGAGCGTGCTGGCGACGCCGGGTTCGTCGGGCCACTCCCTGACGACCTGGCGCACGCGACCGGTGTCGGGACCGTGACCGCCACCCGGCACGGCGGGAGCATACTGGGCCGCCGTGGCTCCGTTCCGTGGCGTACGTCGATGACCGGAGCGGTGGGTCCCGATCAGATCGTGGTGCGCCGTGTCGGCGACCTCCGCGGCACCATCGAGGTGCCCGGGGCGAAGAACTCGATCCTCAAGCTGATGGCGGCGACGATCCTCGCCGACGGCACCTACGAGCTGTCCAACGTGCCAGCGATCGTCGACGTGGCGATCATGAGCGACCTGCTGGCGGCGATCGGCATCTCGTCCGAGCCGCTCGGCGGCGGTCGGCTGCGGATGGTCAACCGGGGCGAGCTCGTGCCCGTCGCGCCCTACGAGCAAGTGGAGCGCATCAGGGCGTCGATCAACGTGCTCGGCCCGCTGCTGACCCGGTGCGGGCGAGTGCGGCTGTCGATGCCCGGGGGCGACGACTTCGGCGCGCGACCGATCGACCTGCATGTCGCCGGGCTGGAGGCGATGGGCGCGACGTTCAAGTTCAGCCACGGCGAGGTGGAGGCGTTCGCCGATCGGCTGCACGGCGCCGACGTCACGTTCGGGTTCCCCAGCGTCGGCGCGACGGAGAACATCGTGACGGCCGCCGTCTACGCCGACGGCGTCACGACCATCGACAACGCGGCGCGCGAACCGGAGGTCGTCGACCTCTGCCAGCTGCTCGTCGGGATGGGCGCCCAGATCGAGGGGATCGGGACGTCACGGCTCGTCGTCACCGGTGTCGCCCCCGGGTCGCTGCACGCCGCCGACCACCGGACGGTGCCCGATCGGATCCAAGCCGCCACGTACCTCGCCGCGCTGGCCGTGGCCGGCGGCGAGCTGACGGTGCGCCACGCCCGGCCCGAGCACATGCAGAACGTGCTGGCCCGGATGGGGGAGATGGGGGTGCGGTTCGACGTCGTGCCGGGGGGCTTGCGGGCGGTCGCCGACGGCCGGCTGCGGTCGATCGACGTCCAGACGCTGCCGTACCCCGGCATCGCCACCGACTACAAGCCGCTGATGATCACGATGCTCAGCGTGGCCGAGGGCGTCGGCATCGTCACCGAGAACCTGTACCCCGGCCGGTTCCGCTACGTCGAGGAGCTGATCCGGCTGGGTGCCGATGTGCGCACCAACGGCCACCACGCCGTCGTGCGCGGGGTGCCGCGGTTGTCGGGCGCGCCGGTGCGGGCCCACGACATCCGCGCCGGGGCGGCGATGGTGGTGGCCGGCCTGGCCGCCGACGGGGAGACGGTGATCAGCGGCGTCAACCACATCGACCGTGGGTACGACGACCTCGTCGGCCGTCTCAAGTCAGTTGGCGCTGACATCACGCGTGGATGAACCGTCCACGGTGGGGGCCTCGGGCTGCGGATCAGCCGGGCTGCGCCGGCGCACGCGGTGTCGGGCCAGCACGAGCAGGCCGACCACGATGGCGACCGGCCCGACGACGAGCAGGATCTCGTCCCAGCCGCCCTGGTGGGCGAGCACGGCGCCGGGAATGGCGACGACCAGGGGGGCGTTGGTCATGACGCGAAGGGTACGCGCCTGGTTGACTCTCACGACGTCGACCGCAGCTGGCGGTGACCCCCCCACGGTGACATGACGAAGAGCGACGACGATGCGTGACCAGGTCGAGAAGACCATCGAGGTGATCCGCCCGGCCCTCCAGGCCGACGGCGGCGACATCGTGCTGCGCGACGTCGACGAGACGACCGGCGTGGTCACGGTCACACTGACCGGCGCCTGCGTCGGGTGCCCGGCGTCGTCCCAGACGCTCAAGGCCGGGATCGAGCGGATCATGCGCGATCGGGTCGACGGCGTCACCGAAGTGATCAACACGAGTGACCTCGAGCCCATCCCCGCCTGAGGCGCTGTACCGTGCCGCCGAGGCGGGCGACCGCAGCGCGCTGGCCCGGCTGCTGACGCTCATCGAGCGCGGCGGCGAGGGTGCCCGCGAGGTCGGTCGGCTGTCCGCTCCCAGCGCCGGGTCGGCCTGCACGGTCGGTCTGACCGGCGCTCCCGGGGCCGGCAAGAGCACGCTCACCAGCGCCGTCGTGACGCACCTGCGCGCCCAGGGCGAGGAGGTCGCCGTGCTGGCTGTCGATCCGTCGTCTCCGTTCACGGGTGGGGCGATCCTCGGCGACCGCGTGCGGATGCAGGACCACGCCACCGATCCCGGCGTGTTCATCCGCTCGATGGCGACGCGCGGACACCTCGGTGGATTGGCGCTGGCGACACCGGAGGCGATCCGCCTGCTCGACGCACTCGGTCGGCGGTGGATCCTCGTCGAAACGGTGGGCGTCGGACAGGTCGAGGTGGAGATCGCCGGTAAGGCCGACACGACGGTCGTCGTGGTCAACCCCGGGTGGGGCGACAGCGTGCAGGCCGCCAAGGCCGGGCTGATGGAGGTCGCCGACGTGTTCGTGATCAACAAGGCCGATCGACCTGGTGTCGACGAGACCCGGCGCGACCTGCAGCAGATGCTCGACTTGACGGCGGAGACCAGCGGTGACGGCGACGGGTGGAGGGTGCCGATCGTGGCCACCGTGGCCTCGAGTGGGCAGGGCGTCGCCGAGCTGTGGGCGGCGATCGGGGAGCACCAGCGGCACGCCGCGGCCACCGGCCTGCTCGAGCGCCGCCGCCGAGCTCGCCTCGGCGCCGAGTTGCAGGAGATCGTCGCCCGCCGCCTCGAGCAGCGGGCGCGCGAGGTGTGCACCGGCGATCACTGGGACCAGCTGGTGGAGGACGTGCTCGGACGGCGCCGCGACCCGTGGGCCGCCGCCGACGAGATGCTCGCTCCGGTCATGACGCCTCCGCCGGGCTGAGGCGGGCCGAGCGCGGCCACGGTCCCCATCACTGGAGTCGAGCGACGGACGGGCGCGACGGGCGTCGTGCGCCGCCATCGGCGTGCATGATGCGCATCGCCTGGACCCGGGCGTCCAGCAGCCGCAGCAGGATCGTCGGGCCGGATCGACCGCGCCGGCGCCAGGCCTGGGCCACGGCGCGCAGCTCCTCGGGCGAGACGCCGGCGCGCAACGCACCGTCGAGGGCCTTCGCAGTCGGCCCGATGCCCACCTCCGGAGCGAGCAGGGCCAGTGTGGCGGCCACCGTCATCACGGGGATCGGGCCGATCGTCGTGACGTGCGCTCCGAGGTCAGCCCGGGTGAAGTGGGGACGGGCGCCGAGCGACCGGTGGAGCTTGGCGCCGTGCCGACCGATGACGTCGATCGGCGCGTCGTCGTCGGTCTGGCCGCTGGGTCGGCCGAAGCCGGCGAGGCCGTGCAACCGGGCGGCCGCGCAGTGCGAGACGGCCACGACGCCGGGCGACCAGGCCGCGGCGAGCGCCCGCCCCTCGAACGTCACCGGAGCGCCGCCGGCCGCCAGCACGCCCGGGAACGGGGACCGCAGCGTCCCGTCGGCCAGGCGTCGGCGCTCCACGCGCCGTGAGATGCCGAGCTGGCGCGACTGGTTGGTCGTGGCGACGCCGTGTTGGCGGGACATCAGATCGAAGAGAGCTCGCACATCCGCCCTGGGCGTCCCGAACCCCCGGAAGCGGAAACCGACCTGACCCGAGGTGCGGATCGACGAGGCCGCGGTCGATGCCGACGGCCGGATCGTGGACCGCGAGACTCTCGTCATGCCTGACCTCGTCCACCTCGACCGCCGCACCGACGGTGTCGCCGTCGTGACCCTGGCCAACGGCAAGGTCAACGCCCTGTCCCAGGCGTTGCTCGCCGACCTGCGCACGGTCGTCGACGAGCTGGCCGCCGATCCGCCGGGCGCCGTGGTCGTGACGGGCGGGGAGCGGATCTTCGCCGCGGGCGCCGACATCTCCGAGTTCGGCGGACCGGACGAGGCTGCCGGGATCACCGCCACCATCCACGGCACGCTCGACGCGCTGGCCGCCCTCCCACGATTCGTCATCGCCGCCGTGTCCGGCTACGCGCTCGGCGGTGGGTGCGAGCTGGCCTTGGCCTGCGACTACCGCATCGCCGGGCCGCGAGCGGCCTTCGGTCAGCCCGAGATCCTGCTCGGGATCATCCCCGGCGGTGGCGGCACCCAGCGGCTGGCCCGACTGGTCGGCCCCAGCCGAGCCAAGGAGCTGTGCCTGACCGGCCGGCAGGTCAAGGTCGACGAGGCGGTGCGCATCGGGTTGGCCGACGAGGCGGTCGACGGCGACCCCACGGACCGGGCCCTGGAGCTGGCGGCCGAGGTGGCCGCCGGCGCGCTGGTCGCCCAGGCGCTGACCAAGCGGGCCATCGACGACGGCTCGTCGACCAGCCTGGCCGACGGCCTGCGCCTCGAGCAGGAGGCGTTCGTCGAGGTGTTCCACAGCGCCGACAGTCAGATCGGCGTGGCCAGCTTCCTGGAGCACGGACCCGGCAAGGCCGAGTTCACGGGCCGCTGACGATCAGGCCGACGTGCTGTTGGCGAACTTGCGGCTGGCCAGGATGGCGAATACGACCGTGATACCGAGCGCCCAGGCCACGGAGACCCACACATCGCTGCCCGGGTCCTGGCCGTTGTAGAGCGCCCGGCTGGCGTCGGTGAGCGTCGTGAACGGGTTGTGCTCCACGATCGGTTGCAGCCAGCCGGTCATCTGCTCCGGGTCGACGAACGCCGAGGACAGGAACGTCAGCGGGAACATCCAGATGAACCCGGCCGAGTTGGCCGCCTCGACCGACCCCACCGAGAGCCCGATGAGCGCCTGGATCCAGCTGAAGGCGTAGCCGAACAGGAAGATCAGGGCGGTCGCCCCGATCGACCCGAGGAAGGACCCCTCGAACCGGAACCCGACGGCCACGGCCACGGCGATCATGACGGCGTAGGTGGCGACGTTGCGCACGGCGTCGGAGAGCGTGCGGCCGATGAGCACTGCCGGCTGGTACATCGGCAGCGAGCGCAGCCGGTCGATGATGCCCTTGCTCAGGTCGTCGGCCACGCCGACGCCCGTGAACGCCGAGTTGAACACGACCGTCTGGGCGAAGATCCCGGGGATGACGTACTGCACGTAGGGGATCGGGGTCTGGATCGACCCATCGAAGATGTACACGAACAGCACGATGAACATGACCGGCTGGATCGTGGCGAACATCAGCAGCTCGGGGTTGCGCGGCACCGCCCGCAGGTGGCGGGTCGCTTCCGTCCAGCTGTCCTTGAGCACCCAGCGGGCGCCCCGCGGGATGTCGTCGGGCACGCTGACCGGTGCGCTCGGGGACTGGTCGGCGATGCGGATGTCGACGGCGGTCACGCGTTCGCCTCCTGGCGCTCGGCGGTGGGGTCCTCGACCAGTTGATCCTCGGCGGCGTGGCCGGTGAGGGCGAAGAAGACGTCGTCGAGCGTCGACTCGCGGGCGACGACGTCGACCAGCGCGATGTCGGCCGCGTCGAGCTGGCGAACCGCCGCCGGGACGATGCCCTCCAGCTCGTTGACGCCCACGACGATGCGCCGGCCGTCGTCGGTCACGGTCGGCTCACCGCACGTGCGCCCGTGCAGGGCCGTCATGACGGACCCGAGCTCGACCGGCCCGGGGAAGGTCAGCTCGATGCGGTCGCCGCCGACCTGCTCCTTGAGCAGCTGCGGCGTCCCGGTGGCGATGACGGAGCCGTGGTCGATGACGACGACCTCGTCGGCCAGCCGGTCGGCCTCGTCGAGGTACTGGGTCGTGAGCAGGGTGGTGGTGCCGCCGCGGACCAGCTCCTCGATGAGATCCCAGACCCCGAGCCGGCTACGCGGGTCGAGGCCCGTGGTCGGCTCGTCGAGGAAGAGCACCGACGGCCGGGCGATCAGGCTCATGGCAATGTCCAGCCGCCGCCGCATGCCGCCCGAGTAGCCCTTGACCACCCGGCTCCCGGCCTCGGTCAGCCCGAACCGCTCGAGCAGCTCGTGCCCGCGCCGCTTCGCCTCGGCGATCGGCAGGTGGTACAGGCGGCCGACGTGCTCGAGGTTCTCGAACCCGGTGAGCCGCTCGTCCACGGCGGCGTACTGACCGGTGAGGCCGATGCGCGACTTGGCCCGCATCGGGTCGGCGAGCACGTCGATGCCGTCGATGAACGCCCGCCCGGAGTCGGGGCGGACCAACGTGGTCAGCACGCGCACCGCCGTGGTCTTGCCGGCGCCGTTCGGTCCGAGCAGCCCCACGACCTTGGCCCGCTCGACCTGGAAGCTGACACCGGCCAGCGCCTTGGTCTCGCCGAAGGTCTTGTAGAGGTCGTCGGCGCGCACCGCGACATCGGGGGTGGAGGTCACCCGGTCGACCATATCGAGGGGGTGTCAGCGTCAGCCGGGGGGTTCCCAGTGATCGACGAGGCGCAGGAGCAACTGGCGCAGGACGGTGCGGTCGCCGGCTTCCAGCGGCTCGAGGATCAGGTCGTCGACCCGCCTCGACACGGCCTCGAAGCGCTCGATCGCCCGTCGCCCCTGCGTAGTGACCTCGAGCACGTTGCGCCGGCGGTCCCGGTCGTGACGGCGGCGGCGCAGGAAGCCGGCCCGTTCCAGGCGATCGACGAGGTCGACGACGTCGCTCGCATCGATGCCGATCGCCTGACTCACGTCGCGCTGTGACATGGGTCGCTCGGCGCCGCCGACGGCGCGCAGCACCCCGAAGCAGCCGGGGCGCAGCTGGGCGTCGACGGCCCACCGCTCGCCGACCATCTGCGCGTGGAACTCCTGGCGGATGCGGCCAGCGAGGCGGAACGCCAGGCCGACGACGTCGGGCTCGGAGACGATCACCGGGTCGATCGCGGCGGCGAGTTGACGTGCCACGACTCAGACCATATCGTGGCAAGTATCAACGATCAACAGTTGCAAGTGTCAACTCCAGCGATGGTCGACGGCAACGGTCAGCGACCCCCGTCGGCGATCGAGGTCGACGGGCTGGTCAAGCGCTACGGCACGCTGACGGCGGTCGACGGGGTCTCCTTCGAGGTCGCCCCCGGTGAGGTGTTCGGCTTCCTCGGGCCGAACGGCGCGGGCAAGTCGACGACCATCAAGATGCTCTGCACCCTGGCCGACCCGACGGCCGGATCGGCGCGTGTCGCCGGGTTCGACATCGTCGGCGAGCGGATCGACGTGCGCCGCCACATCGGGCTCGTCTTCCAGGACACGACGCTCGACGTGTACCTGTCGGCCGAGCAGAACCTGCGCTTCCACGCCGAGCTGTACGGCATCCCGCGGTCCGCCGTGCCCGACCGCATGCGCGAGGTGCTCGAGATGGTCGGGCTGTGGGAACGCCGCACGAGCAAGGTGCAGACCTTCTCGGGCGGCATGCGCCGGCGCCTGGAGATCGCCCGCGGGCTGATGCACTCGCCGCGGGTGCTGTTCCTCGACGAGCCCACCGTCGGCCTCGACCCGCAGACGCGGTCGAGCATCTGGGGCTACATCGAGGAGCTGCGCCAGCGCGAGGACATCACCATCTTCCTCACGACGCACTACATGGACGAGGCCGAGAACTGCGAGCGGATCGCCATCATGGACGCCGGCAAGATCGTCGTGCTCGACACGCCGGCGAACTTGAAGGCCAGCGTCGGCACCGATCGGGTGTGCATCTCGACCGATGACGACGAGGCCGCCATCCTCGCCCTCGCCGAGCAGTTCGGGATCGAAGCCGAGGTGCGCGACGGGCTGGTGACGTTCGGCGTGCCTGACGGCGAGCACTTCGTGCCCCGGCTGTTCGCCGAGCTCGGGCTGCCCATCAAGTCGGTCTCGGTGGCCCGGCCGTCGCTGGACGACGTGTTCATGGAGTACACGGGTCGCACGATCCGCGACGCCGAGGCGACGAGCGTCGACAACATGCGCAACTTCGTCAACGCAGGGAGGCGCTGATGACGGCGACCGCAACCACATCCCGACCGACGGTGGCGTCGGTGCGCGTCGTCGACAGCGGGCTGCGCCAGGACTGGCGGGGCGTGAAGATCGTCTGGCAGCGCGAGCTGCTCCGGTTCGGGCAGGACCACCTGCGGGCCGTCGCCGCGCTGGTGCAGCCCGTGCTGTTCCTCTACGTGCTGGGCACCGGGCTGTCGACCCTCACCGACAGCTCGACGGGCGGCGTGGACCTCAAGACGTTCATGTTCCCGGGCATCCTGGCGACCTCGGTGCTGTTCACGGCGACGTTCTCGGCGGCGTCGATCGTGTGGGACCGCGAGTTCGGGTTCCTGCGCGAGATGCTCGTGGCGCCCATCCGGCGGGGCTCGATCCTCGTCGGCAAGGCGCTCGGCGGCGCGACCGTTGCGACGGCGCAGAGCCTGATCATCCTGGCCCTGGCCGGCACCGTCGGTGTGCCGTACGACCCGATGATGATCGTCGTCCTCATCGGCGAGCTGTTCCTGCTGTCGTTCGCGCTGTGCGCAGTCGGCCTGGTGATCGCCGCCCGGGTGCAGCAGATCCAGTCGATGATGGGCGTGATGCAGATGCTGATCCTGCCGCTGTCGTTCCTCTCGGCGGCGCTGTACCCGGTCAGCAGCCTGCCGACGTGGCTGGAGGTCGCCACCCTGCTCAACCCGGTGACGTACGCCGTGCACGCCATCCGCAGCGCCGTGTTCGACGTCCTCGACGCACCGCCCGAGGCACTGGCCCGGCTCAACCCGCCGCTCGAGTGGTTCGGCTGGGAGGTCCCGATCGTCGCCCAGGTGCTGGTGGTCGTCGTCGTCGGCCTCGCCCTGCTGTGGTTCGCCATCGTCCAGTTCAACCACGCTGAATAGCGGCTCGCCGCGGTGCCTCGCCGACGAATCGGCCGGTGGTCGTGTTGCCGCTGCGCCGAGCAACGCTCGGGAACCGTGCCGGTCGATGATCTTCGATCAGGCCCAGGCGACCAATCCGAGGTCGAAGGCGGTCGCCAGGCCGGGGTGGACCGGGATGACCCGCGCCGTGACGCCGTAGGCGCCGGGTAGGCCGACGACGATCTCGCCGGCGTAGGTGGTGGCCTCGAGCGCGTGCAGCTCCGACACGACCAGGTCGCGGCGGAACTCCCCGTCGTGACCGAGCGGTCCGTGGACGACCTCCACCCGCACGTCGTCGGGTGACAGTCCGCCCGGCTCGACCGTGACCGTCACCGGCCTCGTCGCCCCGGCCGGGGCGTCGTCGACGTCGACGTCCACGGCAGTGATCGCGACACCCGGCCACGCGTCGACGACGCGTTGGCGCCAGGCCGCCAACTCGACGGCCGGCTTCCCGTCGTCGGCGCACAGCAGCTCGCCGGTCGCCGCCGCCGGCTCGTAGAGCGTGGTCGTGTAGTCACGCACCATCCGCGCCGCCGTGATCCGCGGGCCGAGTGAGGTCCAGCCGGCGCTCACCCGGTCGATCCACGCCCGCGGCACGCCGTCGAGGTCGCGGTCGTAGAACGCCCGCGCCACCTCCTGCTCGAGGATCGAGAACAGGCTCGACGCCTCCCGCTGGTCGCGGCGGTCGGGGTCCGGATCGTCCTCGGCCGACTCGATGGCCCACCCGTTCGTCCCGTCGAAGCACTCGTCCCACCAGCCGTCGAGGATGCTGCAGTTCAGCGCGCCGTTGAGGGCGGCCTTCATCCCGCTCGTCCCGCAGGCCTCGAGCGGACGGCGCGGCGTGTTCAGCCAGACGTCGCACCCGTGGTACATCGTGCGGGCGATCGACATGTCGTAGTCGGCGAGGAAGACGAAGCGGTCGCGCACGTCGGCCTGGCGGGCGAACTGCTCGATGCGCTGGATCAGCTCCTTGCCCGGCTGGTCGGCCGGGTGGGCCTTGCCGGCGAACACGAACTGCACCGGACGCTCGGGGTGGTGCAGCAGGCGGCGCAGCCGCTCGGGATCAGAGAGCAGCAGCGTCGCCCGCTTGTAGGTGGCGAAGCGCCGGGCGAACCCGATCGTCAGCCGGCGCGGGTGCAAGACGTCGGCGCCGAGGCGTCGGCGGGCCAGCCGGACCAGTTCGGCCCGACCGTCGTTGAGCGCCGCCCACACCTCCAACGGGTCGACATCGGCGGCGCGCGCCCAGCGCTCGGCGTCGGCGCCCGGCCAGTCGTCGCCGACGACGCGCGTCAGCAGCGCGTCGACGCGGGCCGACACCCACGTCCGCCCGTGCACCCCGTTGGTGATCGAGCCGATCGGCACCTCGTCCACGCCGAGCCCGGGCCACAGCCCGCTGAACATCCGCCGGCTGACCGCGCCGTGCAGGCGGGCGACGCCATTGGAGCGTCCGGCCAACCGCAGACCCATCACCGCCATGTTGAACTCGTCTGCCGTGCCGTCGGGCGCTCGACCGAGGTCCAGCAGCTCGTCGAACGTGATCCCGCACTCGGCGGCGAACCCGGAGAAGTAGCGCACCATCAGCTCGCGAGGGAAGCGGTCGATGCCGGCTGGCACCGGTGTGTGCGTGGTGAAGACGCCGCCGCCACGCACGACCTCGACGGCGGCGGCGAACGGGAGGCCACCGCCGACCAGCTCGCGGATGCGCTCCAGGCCGAGGAACCCGGCGTGGCCCTCGTTGGTGTGGAAGACGTCGGGATCGATGTCCAGCGCCCGCAGGGCCCGGACGCCGCCGATGCCGAGGACGATCTCCTGGCGCAGGCGGTGGTGCTGGTCGCCGCCGTACAGGCGATCGGTGACGGCGATGCCGTCGGGCGAGTTGCCGGCCACCTCGGTGTCGAGCAGGTACAGCCGGATGCGCCCGACGTCGGCCCGCCACACGTGGGCGCGCACCGGATCACCGGCGAGGTCGACGGTGATCTCGACGCCGGTATCGGCCAGGCCGAGCGATCGGGGGTCGAACTCGACGACGCTCTCCTGCTGCCACCCGTCGCCGTCGAGGCGTTGGCGGAAGTAGCCCTCCGTGTACAGCAGGCCGATGCCGACGAGCGGCACGCCGAGGTCCGACGCCGCCTTGAGGTGGTCGCCGGCGAGGACACCCAGCCCGCCGGAGTACTGGGGGAGGGCCTCGCTGATGCCGAACTCCGGCGAGAAGTAGGCGACGGTGCGCAGCGGCGAGCCCGGGCGCGAGTCGAACCACGAGGTGGACGTCAGCGCCGTGCGCAGGCGACGGGACACCGCGCCGAGGTCGTCGACGACGCTGGCGTCGGCGGCCAGTTCGGCCAGGCGAGCCGGGCTCGTGGTGCGCAGCATCTCGGCCGGGTGGGCGACGCCGGGGCGCCATCCCGGCCACAGCCGCCCGAACAGCCGGGTCGCCTCCTGATCCCAGGTCCAGTGGAGGTTCGTCGTGAGCTCCGGCAGCGCAGCCAGCGCGGCGGGCAGGGCGGGCAGGACCTCGAGCCGACGGACCGGGCGCATGGGCCGCGCAGCGTACGCCGCCGTCGCGTTTTGACGCCGCGACCGGTAGGGCGTTCCGTACCGGATCCTCGTCAGCACCTCACGGCATGGAGGGGTGGCGGAGGTAGACGGCGGAGGTGGCGGCGGCGATGGCGTCCCACGAGTAGCGCTCGGCCAGGAGGTCGGCGCCGCGGCGGCGCATGTCGTCGGCCAGCGCCGGGTCCTCCAGCACCCGCTCGATGCACGACGCCAGCTGGGCGGCGTTGCCCGGCTCGAACGTCAGGCCGGCGCCCGTCCCGTCGACCAGCTCGGCCAGGCCGCCGGTCTCGGCGACGATCAGCGGCGCACCGCCGGCCAGCGCCTCGAGGGCGACGATCCCGAACGGCTCGTAGAGCGACGGGATGACCACGCAGCCGGCGCGGTGGAGCGTGTCGCGCAGGTGGTCGTCGGGAAGGTAGCCGGGCAGGTGCACGAGATCGCTGACGCCCTCCAGGTCGATCTGCGACTGCAGCTCCGGCAGGTAGCTGCCCCGTCCGCCGATCACGCACTCGACGTCGGGGCGGCGGGCGCGCAGCAGCCGCATCGCCCGGGCCAGCACCTGGAAGCCCTTTTCGTACTGCACCCGTCCCCACGTGAACACGAGCGGTCGTCGTTCGCTGGCGTCCCGGCCGTCGGCCCACCAGGTGGGGTCGATGCCGTTGGGGATGAGGTGAGCACGGGACGGTGCCAGCTCGAAGCCCTGGACGACCTCGCGCAGCATGAACCGGGAGCTGGCGATCACCTCGTCGGCGCGATGAGCCAGCCACGACTCGACGGCGTGGATCGTGCTCGCCTCGCCCGGCGGGACACGGCCACCGTGGCGGCCCCGCTCGGTGGCGTGGAACGTGGCCGCCAGCCGGGCCGCGCAGAGCTCGGCCAGCGTGTCGCCAGCCCAGGCGACCTGCCAGTCGTGGGCGTGGACGATGTCCGGGACCCAGCCGTCGAGGCGGGTGGCCAGCTTGACCAGGTGGTGGTTGGCCGACACGACCCGCGTGACGAGCTCGTCGTCCGGGAGCCACGGCAGATCGGTGCGCGCCCGCAGGACACGCACGCCGCGGTCGACGACGTCGTCGGGCACCCCCGTGGTGGCCAGCGTGGCGAGCACGATGTCGCAGCCCACGCCGGCGAGGGCGCGGCTCAACCCGTCGACGTGCGCGGCGTTCCCACGGGCGTAGGCAGGCGGGAACTCCCAGGCGAGCATCAGCACCCGCATCGTCGGAGACTACGACGGCGCCTGGATACGACCCCGTCAGACCGGGGTTCCCCAGCGTTCGTGACGCAGCGAGCCCGGGAGGTCAGGCCGGCCTTGTACGGCTTCGCGAGCGCAGCGAGCTCACGGCAGCCCAGCGACCTGGATCAGCGGTGAGGAGCGGAGTCTTCGGAGCGAGCGAGGCCATCAAGAACAGCGTCGCTCGACGAGGCGGCGCAGGCGTTCGAGGTTGCCGGCCCAGATCCGGCGCATGACCTGCTGCCCGCCGACCCGCTCACCGACCCGGCCACCCAGCCACCACGGGAACGTCAGGTCCTCCTGCCAGGTGAAGCGGGTCCGCTCACCGCTGTCGATGGGCTCCAGCGTGAACCGGCCGGTCCCCGTGACCAGCCCGTCGTGGCGGACGCCCATCGCTCGCCCGGCGTCCCACTCCGTGATCTCCATCCGATCGGTCAGGCGGATCGGCCCGACCTTCGTCACGCACTCGAACGTCGTGCCGACTCCCCGGGTCTGATCGGTGCGGAAGCGGATCGACTCGGCGTCAGCCATCCAGTCGACGTGCGACTCGATCGGCTCGAGGACCTCCCACACTCGATCAGGCGGCGCGTCGTAGTCGGCGCCGATGGAGATCGCCGTCACCGCGCTGCTCGTCGGCTCGCTCGGCGACTGCCCCCTCAGGCGGGGGTGCGCACGGCCCGGAGCGTCTCGGCGGCCCGCTCGGGCGGCATGACGTTGATCATCACGCCGGTGCCGCGCTCGAAGCCGGCCTGGGTCACCAGGTTCGGCCACAGGTGCACGTGCCAGTGGTACTGGCCGCCGTGCTCGTGCGGGGCGGTGTGGAAGCCGAGGTTGTAGGCGACGTCGCCGATGCCCGCCTCCAGGTGGGCGAGGGCGTCGCGGATGCCGCGGCCCATCGCATGGAGGCTCGCCGGGTCGGCGTCCTGCAAGTGCGGTTCGTGACGGCGTGGCATGAGCAGCATCTCGTACGGCGCCCCGCTCCAGTACGGCGTCACGCAGACGACGTCGTCGTCGGCGAACACGACCCGGTCGCCGGACGCCAGCTCGGCCTCGACGGTGGTGCACAGCACGCACCCGCCGGCGAAGCGGGCGAAGGCGCGCTCTTCGTCGAGGATCTCGCCGGGCACGAACGGCAGCCCGAGGATCTGGGCGTGGGGGTGGGCCAGTGAGGCGCCGGCCTCCCGCCCGTGGTTGACGATGACCTGCGTGTATCGGACCTCGGGCAGCGCAGCGTGCTCGGCCAGGCGGCGCTGGAGCACGTTCATCAGCTCCTCGGCCTGCTCGTCATCGAGCTGGTCGAGCCCGCCCCGGTGCTCGGGCGTGTACACGAAGACCTCGTGGATCCCGCTGGCCTCGGCGGCGACGTGGACCGGTCCGAGGTGGTGGACCACGAACCCCGAGTCGCCGCGGAACGCCGGGTAGAGGTTGGGGATGACCCGCATCTTCCAGCTGCCGCCCTCGTCCACGGTCTCCAACGCCGGCAACGTCGCCTCCTCGTGACCGGGGCAGAAGGGGCACGGGCGACCGGGCATGGTCTCGATGTCGACGGTGCGAGGAGCGAAGTCCGATGGCCGCTCCGCCCGCTCCGCCACGATCGTGACCCACCGCCCGGTGAGAGGATTGAGGCGCATCTGACTCACTGTTCGCTCAGCTTAGGAGGACGACCGGTCTCAACTGCGCCACGGTGGAAGCGTTTTCAGGATCGTCACGCTGGAGACCCGTAGACGCTGACGTGTCGCGGACTCGTCGGATCGAACGTCAGTCGGGTCTCGTCCGCCCACCGCTCGACGAGCGTCAGGCCCGCATCGGCAGCGAACGCGTCCAGCTCGGCGGGCGGCGCGTACCGGACGGCCCACGGGCGCAACCGCACCGGCTGACCGTCGACGAGCTGGACGAGGTGGCCGACGGCGCGTTGCGCCGCCGGGTCGTGATCGGACACCGACAGCACCACCTCGTCGGCGGTCATCGATCGCAGCGCGACGACGGTGCCCGAGCGCGGCGGGTCCTCGGGGACGAACGCGTCGACGACGAATCGGCCGCCGGCCGCCAGTCGGGCGGCGACGGCCGCGAAGCAGGCCGCCTGGCGGGCGCTCGATTCGAGGTTGAACAAGGTGTTGTAGGCCACGAACACGCAGTCGAACGGTCCCGGCGGGAGGTCGTCGACCATGTCGCCCTCCACGGCATCGACCAGGTGCTGCCGATCGCGCGCCCGCAGCCGCTCGAGCATCGCCGAGCTGGCGTCGACACCCGTCACGCGGAGGTCGCGCTCGGCCAGCGGCACGGCCAGGCGACCCGTCCCGACCCCCAGCTCGAGCACCCGCCCGCCCGGACCGGCCAGCGCGGCGACGAGGGCGACCATCCCCGCCGGCGCGCGCTCGTTGCCGTACCACCGGTCGTACACGTCGGCGAACCGGTCGCCGTACGTCGATCGCCCGTAGCCCTCCATGCGCGACCCGTTGTAGCGGACCCGCCGGACCGAAGCGGCCTGGGCCGCTCGACACCGGCCGTTAGCGTCAGCCCCCATGGGACGGCTCGTGTACCTCGACCACGCGGCCACGACGCCGATGCGCGAGTCGGCCGTCGAGGCGATGCTGCCGTTCCTCACCGAGCGGTTCGCCAACCCCAGCGGGTCGCACCGCTTCGCCCGTGACGCCCGGCGCGCCGTCGACGAGGCGCGCGATCGGGTGGCCGAGGTCATCGGGTGCCGGCCGGGTGAGGTGGTCTTCACCGGCGGTGGGACCGAGGGCGACAACGCCGTCGTCGCCGGAGCGCTCGGCCGGCGTGGCGGTCGGGCGGTCTGCCCAGCCGCCGAGCACCACGCCGTGCTGCACGTCGTCGAGCGCCACGGCGGGACCGTCGTCGCCGTCGACACCGCCGGTGAGGTCGACCTCGACGCGCTCGACGGTGCCCTGGGCGACGACGTCGCGGCGGTCAGCGTGATGGCCGTGAACAACGAGGTCGGCACGATCTCCGATCTCACCGCCGTGTCCGAGCACGTGCGCCAGCGGGCGCCGTCGGCGGTGCTGCACACCGATGCCGTGCAAGCCGCGTCCTGGCTCGACCTGCGCGACCTGTGGCCGGCGGTCGACGCCCTCTCGCTGAGCGCCCACAAGTTCGGCGGCCCCAAGGGCGTCGGGGTGATGGCCCTGCGTGACGGGACGGCCCTCGACGCGCTGATCGTCGGCGGCGGCCAGGAGCGCGACCGTCGCAGCGGCACCCACAACGTGGCCGGCATCGTCGCCATGGCCGAGGCGTTGGCGGCCACGGACGCCGAGCGGGCAGGTGAGGGTCCGCGCATCGCTGGACTGCGTGACCGGCTGGTCGACGGGCTGGTCGACGCCGCCGACGGGGTGCGCGAGACCGTGCCCCGCGACCGCAAGATCGCCGGATCGGCGCACGTGATGTTCGAGGGCATCGAGAGCGAGTCCCTGCTGTACCTGCTGGACGAAGCAGGAGTGTGCGCATCGGCGGCATCAGCTTGTGCCAGCGGGGCGATGGACCCGTCGCACGTGTTGGCGGCGATGGGCGTCGAGCGATCGTGGGCCAACGGCGCCCTGCGCATGAGCCTCGGTCGGACGACGACGGACGCCGACGTCGACGAGGCGCTGACCGTGCTGTCGTCCGCCGTCGCCACGCTGCGTCGGCGGACTCCCGTCGGGCGTTGAGGTCGGCGCGATGAAGATCATGGTGGCCATGAGCGGCGGGGTGGATTCCTCGGTGGCCGCCGCGATGCTGGTCGACGAGGGCCACCACGTCGTCGGGGTCACGATGCGGCTGTGGGGCGGCGAGAGCGATACCGGCTGCTGCAGCGTCGCCGATGTGGACGACGCACGACGGGTCGCCGATCAGCTCGGCATCGAGCACCACGTCTTCAACTTCACGGAGGACTTCGACCGCCACGTCGTCGACCCGTACGTCGCCGACCACGCCAGGGGGGTCACGCCCAACCCGTGCGTCGAATGCAACCGCAGGATCAAGTTCGACCGCCTGACCGAGCGCGCCGCGTTGCTCGGCTTCGACGCCGTCGCCACCGGTCACCACGCCCGCATCGAGTCACGTGACGGACGTTGGGTGCTGCGCCGTGGCGCCGATCGCCGCAAGGACCAGAGCTACGTCGTGCACATGCTCGGTCAGGCCGACCTGTCGACGACGCGGTTCCCGGTCGGCACCGTTCGGGACAAGGCCGCGGTGCGCACGATGGCCGGCGCGCTCGGGCTGCGCACGGCGGCCAAGCCCGACAGCCAGGACGTCTGCTTCATCACCTCCACGGGCGGGCGGGCCTCCTTCCTGCGGCGGCGGATCGATGTCCACCCGGCGGAGGTGGTCGACTCGACCGGAGCGGTGGTGGGCGTGGTCGACGCCGTCGAGCTCGTCACCGTCGGCCAGCGCAGGGGGCTGGGTCTGCCGGGCGGTGGCCCGAAGCAGTACGTCGTCGACGTCGACCGCCGGGCCGGGATCGTCACGCTCGGCGACGACGACGCACTGCGGCGAAACGAGCTGCGCGTCGATCGCGTCGCGTGGGTCGACGAACCGGTCACGGGGGACGTCTTGGTCCAGTGCTCGGCGCACGGTGCGCCGGCGCGGGCGCGGCTGTCCATGGCCGGTGGCGTGGCGCTCGTCGAGTGGGTCGCCCCGCAGCGCCACGTCGCGCCGGGGCAGAGCGTCGTCTTCTACGACCTCAGCGACCAGTACGTGCTCGGCGGGGGCATCGCTGCGGTCACGGCAGCCGTCGCCGCCGCGCCTCGTTGATCGCTGCGCCCGGGCGGGTCGGCGACACGAGCAGCGCGGACGCGGTGATCGGTCGACCTCTGCCTTCACCGGGTCGGCGGGCCAGCGTGGCGCGGGCCGGCTCGTCGAGCACGATCTCGACGGCCAGGCCGGGGGTCGGTCCCGTCAGGTCGGCGGCGCCGGCAGCGGTGCCCGGGCCCAGCTCGTTGGGGGCGACGGCGACGATCCGACGGCGCGGGACCATCAGCGTCTCGTCCAGCACGACGGGATCGTGGACGACGACTCCCGCCGGCACGAACACCAGCCACCGCCGTGTGAGCTGGTGCCAGCGGCGGGGGAGGGTCAGCGCACCGCCAGCGGCGAGGAGCGCCGCCGGTGCAGCGACGGCCCACACGGATGCGGCCAGGGCCAGCGGCGCGGCGATCAGCGCCGCCACCCAGACCACCCACGTCACGACGCAGGCGGCCAGGTAACCGAGCGGCGGGCGCAGGCCGAAGCGTCGCTCGTCGCCGTACGCCGAGGCCTGCAGGTACGGGCGCCCGACCTCGGCCGACGTCACGAGCAGCGCCGCGATGCACGCCGGCAACCCGAGGAGCAGGCCGTCGTCGGGACCGCCCCCGAACAACACGACCGTGACCGTGACGGCGATGGCCCCGGGCACCACGGCCCGCAGCAGCGTCAGCGTGACCACCGACGGCACGACCAGGGCGACGGCCCCGGCCGCCCACCCGATCCACGCGCCGATCACGGCCACCGCCGCCACCGCACCGCTGCGCCCCTCGACGACATCGCCGACGGCCCGGCCGCCGATCAGGGCCACGGCCAGCCACGCCAGCCGGGCGCCCCAGATCATGACGGTGGCGAGCACGCAGGAAGGATGGCCTGCTGCGGCAGCGACCCCACCCGTGGGCCACCGCGTCCTGCCGTGACGTACGACGGCGGATCCGTGGTCGCCGTGGCCGCTGGACTAGAACGTTCGCAACGCCTCCCTCGGGCGGGAGGTGGGTGAGAGAGGACGGAGCGAGAGGGAACGTGGGGCGATGGCCGAAACGCTGATCGACGAGTCCCGTGCGGGCGTGGCCGATCGACCGTCTCGCCGGCCGCCGGCGATCGGTGGGGCGCTGCGACCGGGGGCCACGGTCGGCGTCGGCAGCCTGCCGCACCGGTCCGTGCGCGACGCCGTCTCCTTCGCGCTGCGCGAGTACGACGTCCCGACGGTCCCGTCGCTGCCGCGGCGCTCGCCGGCCGAAGGGATGATCGCCCAGGCCGTCGTCGGGATCCCCGGCATCCGGCCGGGTCAGTACGGCAGCATCGCCGTCGACCGCGCGGCGATCGACCCGATGGCGGCGATCACGTGTCACCTCGACGGCGATGCGTTCGCCTCGCTGCGCGGGTTCCTGCGCACCGCCGGCAGCAGAGGTGTGACCCGGCCGGTCAAGTGGCAGTTCGTCGGTCCCGTCACGCTCGGCGTGGCGCTGACCCGCGCCGGGATCCCAGCCGGCACGGCGTTCGCCGTCGCCGTGCGATCGGTGCGCGCCCACCTGGCGGCGATCACCGACGCCGTCGCCGTCGCCCTCCCCGAGTCGCCGCAGCTCGTCTGGCTGGACGAGCCGTGGTTCGGGCAGCTCATGCACCCCGGGTTCCCGATCGCGCCCGACCCGGCGATCGACCTGCTGTCGAGCGCGATGGCGGCGGTGCAGCCGATGGCGACGGTGGGCGTGCACTGCTGCGCCGAGTCCGTCGACATCGCTTCCCTGCTTGCCGCCGGACCGGACGTGCTGTCGATCCCGGTGCACAGCCAGCTGGTGTCCGTCGCCGGCTACCTCGTGCGCTTCCTCGAAGCGGGCGGGCGGATCGCTTGGGGTGCCGTCCCCACCGATCGTCCGATCCCGGCGACCAGCGATCGCCTGTGGCGGCGGCTGTCCGACGTGTGGTGCGAGCTGGTCCGCCGGGGCTGCGATCCGACGTTGCTGCGGCAGCGCAGCCTGCTCACGGCGCACTGCGGTCTCGGGATGCACACGCCGTCCGTCGCCGATCGCGTCGGCCGGCTGCTGCGCGAGATCGGTCGGCGTGTCAACGACCAGGCGGCCGTCACGCGCTACACCATCGGAGCGTGAGCGAGCGTCCGGGCCGACCGCGCACGCGCCAGCCAGGGCGTGCGAGCGAACAGGTGGCTGCGTGAGCGAGCGTCCGGGCCGACCGCGCACGCGCCAGCCAGGGCGTGCGAGCGAACAGGTGGCTGCATGAGCGACGACCAGGTCGACGCTGCCGAGCGGATGGCGGCGCTCAGCGCGCTCGTCGCCTACCACAACCAGCGGTACCACCAGCAGGACGACCCGGAGATCTCCGACGCCGACTTCGACCTGCTGGCGCGCGAGCTGCGCCAGCTCGAAGCGCAGCATCCGGAGCTGGTCGGCCCGCTCGCCGCCGGCGACCAGGTGGGGGCCGCGCCGAGCGCACTGTTCGCGCCGGTCGTGCACTCCGTGCCGATGATGAGCCTGGACAACGCGATGACGGCTGACGAGCTGCGGGCGTGGGGAGCGCGGGTCACCAAGGGGCTGCCCGACGAGCCGGTCCGCTTCGTGTGCGAGCTGAAGATCGACGGCGTGGCCATGAGCATCCGGTACGAGCGTGGCCGGTACGTCCAGGCGGCGACGCGCGGCGACGGCCGGGTCGGCGAGGACGTCACGGCCAACGTGGCCACGATCGGTGCTGTCCCCGAGCGGCTGCGCGGCAAGGAGGTGCCCGCCGTGCTGGAGGTGCGCGGCGAGGTCTACCTGCCGGTGACCAGCTTCGAGCGGATGAACGAGGAGGCCGAAGCCGCCGGCGGTCGCCTGTTCGTCAACCCGCGCAACGCCGCAGCCGGCAGCCTGCGCCAGAAGGACCCCGCTGTCACGGCCAAGCGCGACCTGTCGTTCTGGGTGTACCAGCTCGGCGAGGTGCGCGGGGGCCCAGAGCTGGAGGGCCATCGCGAGGCCCTCGACCTGCTCGACCGGCTCGGCCTGCCCGTGAACCCCGAGACTGTCGTGGCCGATGACCTCGAGGCTGTCGTCGAGCTGTGCCGGGATCGAGAGGCCCACCGCCACGACCTCGGGTACGAGATCGACGGCGTGGTGGTGAAGGTCGACGACGTCGACCAGCGTGAGCGGCTCGGGTCGACGTCCCGTGCGCCGCGCTGGGCGATCGCCTACAAGTTCCCGCCGGAGGAGCGCACGACCGAGCTGCGCGACATCCAGGTGTCCATCGGCCGCACCGGACGTGCGACGCCGTTCGCCATGCTCGAGCCGGTGTTCGTCGGCGGTTCGACGGTCGGCGTCGCCACGCTGCACAACGAGGACCAGGTGCGGGCCAAGGACGTCCGGCCGGGTGACACCGTGATCGTGCGCAAGGCCGGCGACGTGATCCCGGAGGTCGTCGGCCCCGTGCTGGCGATGCGCCGAAAGGGTTCGCGTCCCTGGACGTTCCCGACGACGTGCCCCTGCCCCCTGGGCAGCACGCTGGTGCGCCTGGAGGGCGAGGCCGACACGCGCTGCGTCGAGCCGGCCTGCCCGTTCCAGCGCGACCAGCGGGTGATCTACTTCGCCTCGCGCGGCGCCATGGACATCGAGGGCCTCGGGGAGCGCACGGTCGGCCAGCTGACGGCGACCGGGCTGGTCAGCGACGCCGCCGACCTGTACGGCCTCACCGCTGAGCAGCTGCTCACGCTCGAGGGGTTCGCCGCGATCAGCGCAGAGAAGCTGCTCGGAGCCATCGACGCTTCGCGCCAGCGACCGCTGCCGCGCTTGCTGACGGCCCTCGGGATCAAGCACCTGGGCCCGGCGGCGGCGCAGGCGCTGGCCGCCCACTTCGGCACGCTGGACGCGATCATGGCGGCGTCGGAGGAGGAGCTGGGGGGCGTCGCGGGGCTCGGCCCGATCATCGCCCGATCGATCGCCGCCTGGTTCGGCCTCGACAGCAACCGGGCCTTCGTCGAGCGGCTGCGCGCCGCCGGCGTCGACTTCGGCGTCGTGCCCGAGCCCGTCGAGGTGGGGCCGCAGGTCCTGGCCGGCAAGGCGGTGGTGGTCACGGGCACGCTGGCCGCGTGGTCGAGGGAGGAGGCGGCGGCCGAGGTGGTCGCGCGGGGCGGCACGAGTCCGGGCAGCGTCAGCGCCAAGACCTTCGCCCTCGTCGCCGGCGACAACCCCGGCGCCAGCAAGGTGACCAAGGCCGAGGCGGCGGGCGTCCCGATCATCGACGAGGCCGCCTTCACCCGCCTCCTCGACACCGGCACGCTGAGTTGATGGCTTCAAGCCCGCTGCGGTCGGGGCGCGAAGCGCTCACGAAAGCGACTCCGCCTTTCTAGAGTGCGGACCATGCCGGAGCTGACCGCTGACGAGGTACTGAACACGACGCGCGCCGTGCGCAAACGGTTGGACCTCGAGCGGCCGGTCGAGCCCGACCTGATCCGCCAGTGCGTCGCCGCTGCGCTGCAGGCGCCGTCGGGCAGCAACAACCTCACGATGCAGTTCGTGGTCGTGACCGACGCCGAGAAGCGGGCGGCGATCGGCGACGTCTACCGGCAGTGCTACGACATCTACAAGGGTCTCGACGGCGTGTACGTGGGCTCGATCGTCAAACCGACCGAGCCCGAGCAGGCGCAGCAGCGGCGCGTCCAGACCTCCGCCGACTACCTCGGCGAGCACATGGGCGAGGCGCCGGTGCTGGTGATCGCCTGCAGCGCAGCCGGCCGCGCCGACGGACAACCGGCGATGGTCTCGGCGTCGATGCTCGGCAACGTCTTGCCGGCGACGTGGAGCTTCATGCTCGCTGCCCGCGCGCGCGGCCTCGGCACGGCGTGGACGACCGTCCACCTGATGATGGAACAGCAGGTCGCCGAGATCGTCGGCATCCCGTTCGACGAGGTGCAGCAGGTGTGCCTCACGCCGGTCGCCCACACGGTCGGCACGGACTTCCAGCCAGCCATGCGTCCCGACCCCGACACCGTCATCCACTGGGACGCCTGGTAGGTCAGCGGCGACCCGACAGCGGTGAGCGGTGAGGGCACTCCGGGCACCGATCGCTCACCGCAGCGCGCTGTTGTGGGCGGCGGGGTTCAGATGACCACGAACGTCCACCCGTAGGAGCGGGCGGTGTCGCGCCCTTCTTCGGTGCGCCAGTAGTTGACGACGACGGTGTGCGTTCCGGGGTCGAACGAGTCGATGCCGGTCCCCGGGCCCGGTCGGAACCGGAGCGTGCCGTTGCCCGGTTCGAAGATCGCCCCCGGCGGCACCTCGACCTGCTCGCCCGGCTCGGCGTCCAATGGCGCCAGTTCGTCAAGGCGGATCGTCTCCAGCGCCACGCCGTCGACGGTGAGCTCGCCCTCGTAGCCCTCGCCGAGGTCGACGAAGACATCGGTCTGCTGCAGCACCTGCTCGGCGTCGGGGGTCGGCGCGATCTCCTCGATGGCGTCCGGCAGTTGCGTGACCTCGTCGCCGGTGACCGATCGCAGCACGCCGAGCGCGATCAGCACCAGGCCGACGGCCAGCGCCAGACTGATCAGCAACAGCTCGCGGTTGATGCGCCGCCGCGGCCGCGTCGGCTGGGGTTCGGCGTCGGCGTCCTCGTCGACGGCGACGGCCGAGCTGGGGCTCACGACGAGCGAGTTGTCCGGGTCCGCGTCGCCTTCGGCGTTCACAAATCCCATCATGCCGGGGTGTGGACCCGTCGTTGCCACCATCCACGAGGCCCCCGACGGTAATTTCTGCATTGGCACCACCCCCTCGTGCCGACCCACCACGATGAGCGCCGACGACCCCACCAACCCCAGCGGAGCGCGCCGCGGTCTCGTGGGGCGCGTCTTCGCCGACCGGTACCGGGTGACGGGCGTGGCGTCGGCGGGCGCCAGCGCGGTGATCGCCGACGCCGACGACGAAGAGCTTGGGCGCCCGGTGACGATCAAGTTCGTCCGTCCCGAGTGGGCCGAGTCGGTCGATTTCCGTCGCCGCTTCGAACGGACGATGGAGGTCGTGTCGACCCTGTCCCACCCCAACCTCGCCGCCGTCCACGACTGGGGCGAGGAGGAGATCGGGAAGCGCAGAACGGTCTTCGCCGTGGTCGAGCGCCTCGACGGCGGCAGCCTGCGTGACCTCTTCGACCGAGGTCGACTGCTCGACCCGTCGCAGGCGCTGGTCGTCGGTCTCGATGCCTGTCGCGGGCTCGACTTCGCCCATCGCCATCGCCTCGTGCACACCGAGCTGTCGCCGTCGAAGCTGGTCTTCGGCGACGACCGGCGCCTGCGCATCGTCGACTTCGGACTGGCCCGGCTGCTCGGCGCCCACGACTGGCGCAACCCGTCGAACCTGTCCACCCACACCGCTCGGTACGCCTCGCCCGAACAGGCGCTGGCGCAGCCGGTCGACACCCCGACGGACGTGTATTCGCTGGCGCTGATCCTCGTCGAGGCCGTCACCGGCAGCGTGCCGTTCGCCGCCCGTTCGACCGTGGCCACGCTGTCCGCCCGGGTCGGCCGGCTGATGCCCGTGTCCGCCGACCTCGGGCCGCTGGCCGCCGTGCTGGAGCGGGCCGGCCGTCCGGAGCCGAGTGAGCGCTCGACGGCGGCCGAGCTGGGTCGCGGGCTGGTCCGGGTGGCGGAGAACCTCCCGCGACCGGCGCCCATCCCGATCCTCGTCTCGAGGGCCTTCGACGACGACCCGAACCGGCTGCGTCGGCCCAACGACCCGACGGGCGGCGTGCACCGTCCGCAGGACCCGGTCCCGGTCGTCGTCGAGGAGGCGGTCGTCGACGAGGACGACGGGCCCGCCGAGGACGACAACGGGCCCGCCGACGACGACGGCGGGCCGGCCGCGGACGACGATGGCGGGCCGGTCCTGGACGACGGTGGCGGGCCGGTCGTGGACGACGACGACGGGGGCGGCGCGACCGATGACGATGGCGACGGCGTGGGTCCGGCGGGCCACCCCGACGACCCCGGTGCCCAGGACGTGACCGGCACCACCGAGGAGACGAACGGGGCGGCCGACCTGGCGCCGCCTCGCCCATTGGTCGCCCCGCCGGTGGTGCCGCCACGGTTCCCCCGCGATGCCGCCGACGACGAGGATCACCACGCCCCGGTGGCTGCTGGCGGCACCGCCCTGGCCGTCGCCGCCGTGGCTGCGGCCGCACCGGTGATGGTGCTGGCCCGCTCCGGGGCAGGACACGGCGCGTCGGTCGAGACCTCGACCCCGGTGCTCTACGACGGCGACGCCGACGCGACGGTCGACGAGCTGGCGGCCCTCGCCCAGCGCGCGCCCGCCGACCCGCCGACCCCGACCCCGACCCCGACCGCGGCATCGCCGGTCGAGCCGACCCCGGCGCCTGGGCCGGTGCCGACCGCCGAGCCCGCAGCGGCCGGTGAACCGCCACGCGCCTCGGTGGTCACGATCGACGCGCCCGACGCAGCCCGGGGACGTCGCCGGGCGTGGCCGTGGCTGCTGGCGTTGTTCGTGCTGGGCGCCCTCGCCGCCCTGGGCTACGTCGCCTACCGCTTGTTCCGCACGCCGACGCACGAGGTCCCGGCACTCGTCGGCCTGACCGAGGCCGACGTGACGCAGCTGACGGAGGGCTTCGACTGGGAGATCGACACCGAGCTCGCCCGCAGTGACGAGGAGCCGGACCCCGGCGAGATCATCCGCACGTCGCCGGCGGCCGGCGAACAGCTGGCCGAGGGGGAGCCGTTCCTGATCGTGATCAGCGAGGGGCCGGAGCTGCGGGTGCTCCCCGAGCTGGCCGGTCGGAGCCTCAGCGACGCCGAGACGGCGCTGGCCGAGCTGCGCCTGGTGGCCCTCCCTGCTGTCGAGGCCTTCGACGAGGAGGTCCCCGAGGGAGATGTGATCTCGTGGTCCGTCGCCGACGACGACGCACTGGTCGCCGGCGACGAGGTGCTGCCGGACACCGAGGTCGAGCTGGTGGTGTCCGATGGCCCGGAGCCACGCGTCGTGCCGGACGTCGGCGGCGCGCCGATCGACGACGTCACCACACAGTTGGAGGACCTGGGCCTGGTGGTGACGGTCGCCGAGCCGGTCTTCAGCGACACCGTGCCGGATCAGGGCCTCGTGTCGATCGAGCCGGTTGCCGGCACGTCGGTCGAGCGTGGGTCGACGATCGCGCTCACCCCGTCGAAGGGACCCGATCTGGTGGCGATGCCAGACCTGACCGGCCAGACGCTGCCGCAGATCCAGGCCACGCTGGCGTCGGCCGGCCTGAACATCGGCGGCCTGCTCGGCAGCACCCAGGGCGTCTTCGTGTCGGCGTCGGTCACCGGCGAGTCGGCCGATCCCGGCGACCAGTACCCCCGTGGCACCGCCATCGACATGGTGTTGCTCTGATGGCCGCGTTCGCTCCGAAGGCTCCGCTCGCTCAGCTGGGCCGGGCAAAGCCGGCCTGGGCTGTCACGCTCACTGCGTAGCGAACGCTCGGGGACCGTGTCGATGGCCTCGCTCGCTCCGAAGACTCCGCTCACTCGGCTGGGCCGGGCAACGCCGGCCTGGGCTGTCACGCTCACTGCGTAGCGAACGCTCGGGGACCGTGTCGATGGCGCCGTACGGCTCGAGCGCAGTTGGCGCCGTTCTGGAGGTCGCCGACTACCGTGCCGCCGATGGGTGCACTCGACGGTCGTGTGGCGATCATCACCGGAGCAGGTCGTGGCCTCGGGCGCGAGCACGCGCTGCTGTTCGCCGCCGAGGGTGCCAAGGTCGTGGTCAACGACCGCGGCGGAGCCAACGACGGCGCCGGCGAGGATGCCGGGCCGGCCAACGAGGTCGTCGCCGAGATCCGGGCCGCTGGTGGCGAGGCCATCTCCAACGACGACGACGTGGCCGACTGGAACGGGGCGCAGCACCTGATCAACTCGGCCATCGAGGCGTTCGGCGACCTCGACATCCTCGTCAACAACGCCGGCATCCTGCGCGACCGGGTGCTCGTCAACATGAGCGAGGCCGAGTGGGATGACGTGATCCGCGTCCACCTGCGCGGCCACTTCGCGCCCACCAAGTGGGCCGCCGCCTACTGGCGGGAGGAGGCCAAGAACGGCCGCGCCAAGCCGCGCAACGTCGTCCACACGTCGAGCACGTCGGGCCTGTTCTCCAACCCTGGGCAGAGCAACTACGGCGCGGCCAAGACCGGCATCGCCACGTTCAGCCAGATCATCGCCAAGGAGCTGACGCGCTACGAGGTGAAGAGCAACTGCATCGCGCCCGGTGCGCGCACCCGCCTGACGCTGGCCACCCCCGGTCTGGAAGAGGTCATGACCCCCAAGGAAGGCGCCTTCGACGAGTGGGACCCGGCCAACGTGTCGCCCCTCGTCGCCTTCCTCAGCACGGCCGACTGCCCGTTCAACGGCGAGACGTTCTTCGTCCAGGGTGGCGTCGTGAAGCGGGTGCGGTCCTGGGAGATGGCCGAGACCGTCGAGCAGTCAGAACGGTGGACGGTCGACGGCCTGCGCGACGCGCTGGCCAGCGCGCTGCCCCCTGGCTGATCGGCGCCCGGGCGATGGGTCGACCGGCCTCGACGTGACAAGGTCGTCGCCATGCGCGAGTTGATCGTCTCGGAGCTCGTCACCCTCGACGGCGTCATGGAGGCGCCGGGTGGTGAGCCGACGCATCCGCACACGGGCTGGGTCGGGGACGCCTTCGCGCCGGAGCACGAGCAGTACAAGTTCGCGGAGGTCGTCGAGGCGGAGTCGTTGCTCCTCGGACGCACCACCTACGAGAGCTTCGCCGGCGCGTGGCCGACGTACGAGGGGCCGTTCGCCGACCGGATGAACGCCATGCCCAAGCACGTCGTGTCGACGACGCTGGCCGACCCGCAGTGGAACACGACCGTGATCGACAGCGACGTCGGCGCGGCCGTTCGAGCCCTCAAACGCTCGGAGGGCGGTCCGATGCTCGTCAACGGCAGCGCCACGCTGGTGCACGCCCTGCTGCTCGACGGCCTCGTCGACACGCTCCGGCTGATGGTCTTCCCGGTGTCGATCGGCGCCGGGCTGCGGGTGTTCCCCGACGATCGGGTCAAGCAGAGCTGGCGGCTGGTCGAGCACCGCGCGTTCCCGAACAGCGTGCTGCTGCTGACACTGCGCCCCGCGGAGGCATGACGAGCGCCGGCCGATGACGTCGGAGGAACCCGTCCCGTTCGGGCCGTGGCTCGCCGCCACACGTGGCGCGCGGCGCGGTGAGCAGGACGCCGACGTGCCGTGCGGGACCTGCACCGCCTGTTGCCGGGCGTCGCAGTTCGTGCACATCGGCCCGGACGAGCACGATGCCGCAGCGCATATCCCGGCCGCGCTGCTGTTCCCGGCCCCGGGACGGCCGGGTCACCTGGTGATGGGCTACGACGAGCGGGGCCACTGCCCGATGCTGCGGAGTGACGGGTGTTCCATCTACGCCCACCGCCCCCAGGCCTGCCGCACCTACGACTGCCGTGTGTTCACCGCCACCGGCGTCGAGCCGGCCGATGCAGGTGTGGCCGAGCGGGCCAGCCGCTGGACGTTCGTCCACGTCACGGATCGTGAGCGCGCCGACCACACCGCGCTGCAGGCCGCCGCGGTCGTGGTCCGCCGGCGTCTCGATCCGACGGGCACGCGGTCGGCGGCCATCAACCCGACGCAGGTGGCGGTGCAGGCGATCGACGCCGCCGGCGAGGTCAGTCCGTGATGGCCTTGATCTCGTTGGCGATCTGCTGGCTCGCCTCGTCGTTGGGCATCGCCGTCTGCAACGCCATCAGCTTCATCATGTCGCCCTGCACGACGATCTTGCCGGACATGAAGGCCTGCATCCCGGCCGCTGGGTCCTGGTCGACGAACAGGGCCTTGGCCGTGGCGTAGTCGGTGGTGATGGTGACGTCGGCGTCCTCGAGGCGACCGAGCTCCATCACGACGTCACCGGACGAGGTGTCGAGGTAGCTCTCGACGGTCCCCTCAGCGAAGGGTGCGCCGGTGACGACCTGGTTGATCTTCAACGACTGCGTGACTTTGGCCGTCTCGCCGGCGTGGCGCTGGCGGATGGCTCGGGCTTCGGTCATCCACTCGTCGGACAGGAACGGGTATGGCATGGCCGAGGAACCTACCCCGCCCGGCCCCGTCACGTCCGCCGGTCAGGACCGCAGGTCGTGGCTGCTGACCGTGACCTCGTCCAGGAAGGCGAGGTCCAGCTCGAACCCGAAGCCCGGTCCCGTGGGCACGGCGACGTGGCCGTCGACGACCTCGATCGGCTCGGTCACGATGTCCTGGGCGTAGAACCGGCGCGACGCCGACACGTCGCCCGGGAGGCTGAAGCCCTCCATCGCCGCCAGCGCGGCGTTGGCCGCCCGCCCGACGCCGGTCTCCAGCATCCCGCCGCACCAGACCGGGATCCCTCGCCGCCGGCACTCGTCGTGGATGGCCACTGCGGCGAGGTACCCGCCGACCCGCCCGGCCTTGATGTTGACGACCTCGCACGCACCGAGCTCGATGGCGTCGACCGCCGTGGTGACGGAAAGGATCGATTCGTCCAGGCAGATCGGGGTGTCGGCGGCGCGCGCCAGCGCGGCGTGGCCCAGCAGGTCGTCCTCCGGCAGCGGTTGTTCGATCAGCAGCAGGTCGTGCTCGTCGAGCCGGCAGAGCAGCTCGACGTCGTCGCGCGTGTAGGCCGTGTTGGCGTCGACCTGGAGCGGGACGTCCGGGCCGGCCATCCTGCGGATGGCGGCCACCGGCTCCAGGTCCGACCCCGGCTCGATCTTCAACTTGATCCGCACGTAGCCGTCGGCGAGGTACCCGGCGACGGCCCGCTCCAGGTCGGCGATCGTGTCGTGGATGCCGACGCTCACGCCGCTCGGGATGCGGTCGCGGATGGCGCCGACGTGCTCGGCGAAGGACCGTCCTGCGGCCCGCAGCTCGGCATCGAGCACCGCCATCTCCAGCGCCGCCTTGGCCATCGGGTGGCCCTTGACGGCGGCCAGCGCGGACGCCACGTCGGTGGCCCGCTCGACGGCCCCGAGGCGGGGCGCCAGCTCCTGGGTGATCACGAGCGCCGCCCCGTCGACGTACTCGGCGGAGTAGGTGGGCTCGTCGCCGGCGACGCACTCGCCCCACCCGTCGACGCGCCGTCCGTCGACGTCGACGGTGGCTCGGACGAGCAGGATGCGGCGGCTGGTCTGCACCCCGAAGCTGGTGCGGAACGGCGTCACCAACGGCAGCCGGATCTCGCGCAGCTCGGCGAGCTCGATCATGGTGCTGGGGCGACGACGTACTCGCCGTCCTCGGAGAAGGACACGACTCGGCCGCCGGCGGCCAAGCGGTCACCGAGCTCGCCGCGCAGGCGCCGCCGCCATTCCTCGGCCGCCGCGCGGTCGGTGCGCCGCAGCGTGACGATGTCGTCCGGCGTCGGCACGGCGACGGCGTCCCCCGCCGTTGCGGAGTCGGTCGGCCGATCGTCGTCGTCGGTCGTCGACCAGGCCACGAGCAGCCGGTCGCTCTCGCCGCGGGCGTTGATGGCGTCGTCGATCGGCCCGTAGAAGTCGACGAGGTACTCCTCGACCTGGGCACCGAGCACGCGCAGGTTGAATCGGGCGTTGCGCCGCACGAGCGGGTCGAAGGTCCACGTCACCCAGGCCAGCCCCTGGTCGGCGGCCCATGCCCGCTGGTGTTGCTTGAGGCGGGCGCCGAGCCCGGTGCCGCGCACGCCGGGCAGCACCCCGGTCAGGTGGCTGTGCAGGGCGGCGCCACCACGATGCCGGGCGAGGAAGCCGATCGACCCGCCGACCACCTGCCCCTCGACGTAGGCGGCGGCCACGTAGCCACCGGCGTGGCTGATGGCGCGGGCCAGCTCGACGTTGATCAGCGGGGTCGCCGCACCCCACACCTGGTCGAAGACGGTGGCGATGCGGTGCATCTCGGTCGGATCGTCGAGCAGGCGGATCTCGAGGTCGTTGGTCATGTAGCTGCCTGTTCGCTCTCACACTCGGGCCGCGGCTCGGGCGATCGACCCGGACGCTCGCTCACGCTGCGCCAACTCTCACACACGGGTCGAACCCGTTCGCTCGGGCGCCCGAGGCAGCGCGGCGTCGGCGGCGGCGGGCTGGATCGTCGGGGCGCGCAGGGCGACGTGGTACGTGCGACGCACGGCCAGAGCTTGGCGCAGCTCCGGGGCGACGTCCTCAGCGAACTCCTCGCGGTACGTGGCGTCCGTCGACAGGAGGACGGTGAAGTACATGCCGGAGAACGTGCCGAGGAAGGCGGCGACGCGCAGCAGCGGCTCGGTGATGACGAGCGTCCGTCCGCCGAACGTCCACGAGACGAGCACGTTGACATCGTCGACCGCCGTCCAGGCTTGGACCGTCTCCAGCGGGATGGCGAGGAACCCGAAGGCGACGAAGAACGCCGTGAGGCTCAGCGCGACCAGCGTGATCTGGATGGCCTGGGAGAAGATCGTGACCATCCCGATGTTCAGCCGCTGGCGCACGGTCATCGGGTCGTCGGCCACCGGGCCGGGGGGCACGCCGGTGGCGCGCAGCACGTCGTCGCCGGGTGTGTCGGCGACGAGCTCGCCGATCTCGGGCCACGTGTCGAAGCGGTTCAGCTGGCGCATCAGCGACGGCACCCTCGACAGCACGAACACCGCTCCGAGGGCGAAGAAGATGGCGAGCACGACGGCGTAGACCGGTCCGTCGAGTGTGCCGGCGACCTGCCAGACCTCGGCGTTGATGAAGAGGAACGTCAGGAACAGCAGCAGCAGGGGCAGGGCGCGGACGACCACGTTGAACAACACGGCGAACTGGGCGAGGGTGCGCTGCCCGGCCCAGCGCAGCAGCGGCAGCACGCCGTAGCTGGTCAGCGCCCACAGGGCGGCGAGCAGGGCCACCGCTTGGATGAACGTCTGCAGCGCGTCGCCCCACTGTCCGACGATCATCGACGGCACCGTCGGCACCACGATGAACACGGCCAGCTCGGCCGGGCCGATGCGGCGCGGGCGCTCCGTCCAGCGCCGCCCGCGCAACCGGTTGGCGGCGAACCAGGTGACGATCGAGGCAGCAACGACGAACGCCGCGACGGCGAGGTTGCTGCCGAAGCTCCAGTGGGTGAGGTCGAGGGCGTTGAGCCCGAGCAGCAGGTAGGCGACGACGAGCAAGGGGAGGGCGCGCCCCCAGATGACCGACGCCGGATCCTGGCGCTCGACGAAGTGCGGGAGCCCACGCCCGACGAACCACTGCTCGATGGCGGCGACGTGGTCCGTCGCCTCACCCCCGGACCCCACGGCTGGAACGTACTGCGCGATTCGGTGGGACGAGGCGGTAGGCAGTGGACCGTATGGCGCGGATCCTCGTCACCGAAGAGATCGCCGAGAGCGGGCTCGACCGTCTGCGGGCGGCCGGTCATGACGTCGAGGTGCGCCACGACCTCGATGCCGCGGCGCTCGTGGAGGCGCTGCCGGGCGTCGAGGCGCTGATCATCCGGTCGGCGACGACGGTCGACGCAGGGGTGCTGGATGCCGGACGAGACCTCGTCGTCGTCGGCCGCGCCGGCATCGGTCTCGACAACGTCGACGTCGATGCGGCGACCCGCCGGGGAGTGATGGTCGTCAACGCCCCGCAGAGCAACGTGGTGTCGGCGGCGGAGCACACCATGGCGCTGCTGCTGGCCCAGGCCCGGAACGTCCCGCAGGCCCATGCCGCGCTGGTCGCCGGGCGGTGGGAGCGCAGTCGCTGGGAGGGCGTCGAGCTGGCCGACAAGACGCTCGGCATCGTCGGCCTCGGCCGGATCGGCAAGCTCGTCGCCGATCGCGCTCGTGGCTTCGGCATGCGGCTCGTTGCCCACGATCCGTTCGTCTCGGCCGACCGGGCCCGCCAGCTCGGTGTCGAGCTGCTGCCGCTGGACCAGGTCGTCGCCGAAGCGGACTTCCTCACGATCCACCTTCCCGAAGACCCAGGACACCGCGGGCCTGATCGGTCGCGACCTCCTGCTGAAGGCCAAGCCGGCACTGCGCGTCATCAACGTCGCTCGCGGCGGGATCGTCGACGAGGCGGCGCTCGCCGACGCCATCCGTGCCGGCACGATCGCCGGGGCCGCCCTCGACGTGTTCGACGCCGAGCCGACCATCGAGTCGCCGCTGTTCGGCCTGGACGGCGTGGTGGTCACGCCGCACCTCGGCGCCAGCACTCGTGAGGCCCAGGACAAGGCCGGCGACACGATCGCCACGATGGTCCAGCTGGCCCTGGACGGTGAGTTCGTGCCGTTCGCCGTGAACTTGTCGGCGGCCGAGGCGCACGAGACGTTGCGCCCGTTCGTTCCGCTGGCCGAGCGATTGGGCCGGCTGTTCGGGTTGCTCGTGAGCGAGCTGCCGGCGACGATCGAGATCGCCGTCGAGGGCGAGGTCGGCGCGTTCGACACGCGCATCGTCGGGCTGTCCGTGCTGAAGGGGTTCTTCGGGCGGATCACCGAGGAGCCGGTGACGTACGTCAACGCGCCGCAGCGGGCGCGCGAGCACGGGGTGGACGTCCGGGAGGTCAGCTCGACCACGGCGGACGAGTACGTCAACCTCGTCACCGTGTCCGGTGGCGGGCACTCGTTGAGCGGCACCGTCGCCGCGCACCGTGGCGAGCACCGCATCGTGTCGATCGACGGGCACGGGCTGGACATCCCGCCGGCCGACCACCTGCTGATGGTCACCAACGACGACCGGCCGGGGGTCATCGGGACCGTCGGCACCCTGCTCGGCGACGCCGGGTTGAACATCGCCGACATGGACGTCGGGCGGGCCGAGACGGCGGGGACCGCGGTCATGCTGATCTCGACGACATCGGTCGTGCCGACGAACACCGTCGACGCGCTCCGGGCCGCGCCGGGGATCCTCAGCGTCGTCAGCTTGACGGGCTGACCACCACCGAGGCGCGGATGGCGTCACGAGTGGCGAGCGCCCTCGCCCGGGCCGCCGAGGCGAAGTCGTCGCCCGACGACGCGTAGAGCACGTCACGGGACGAGCTGAGCAGCAGGCCCACGCCCGAGCCGGTCGACCCGGCGCGCACCGAGGCCTCGAGCTCGCCGGCCTGTGCGCCGACGCCTGGGACGAGGATCGGCAGGTCGCCGACGAGCTGGCGGACGTCGCCGAGCTGCGCCGGGTAGGTCGCTCCGACGACGAGCCCGCAGTCGCCGATCGCCGACCACCGGGTAGCGACCATCTCCGCCACCCGCAGGTACAGCGGGCGGCCGCCGACGTCGAGGTCCTGCAGCTCACCGCTGCCGGGGTTGCTGGTGTGGCACAGCGCCAGGACGCCGCCCTGCTCGAGGAAGGGCGTCGCAGCATCCGTCCCGAGGTAGGGGTTGACGGTCACGGCGTCGGCGCCGTAGCGCCCGAACGCTTCGCGTGCGTACCGCTCGGCCGTCGAGCCGATGTCGCCGCGCTTGGCATCGAGGATCAGGACCACGCCGGGATGGCGGTCCCGCACGTGGGTGCAGATCGCCTCCAGCTCCGGTTCGGCGCGCAGCGCCGCAAAGTGGGCGAACTGCGGCTTGAAGGCGCAGACGAGGTCCGCCGTGGCGTCGATGATCGCGGTGCAGAACCGCAGCAAGGCGTCCGGCGCCCCGTCGAGCGGCGCCGGGAAGCGGGTGGGATCAGGGTCGAGCCCGACGCAGAGCATGGAGCCGGACGACGACCAGGCGGCCGCCAGCCGGTCGTGGAACCCGCTGACCCTCACTGATCCAACGATTGTTCGCTCGCGGACGCTGCCGTTGGTCGGTGGTTCAACGCGCGTGCTCGCTCACTCTTGCAACGATTGTTCGCTCGCGGACGCTGCCGTTGGTCGGTGGTTCAACGCGCGTGCTCGCTCACTCTTGCAACGATTGTTCGCTCGCGGACGCTGCCGTTGGTCGGTGGTTCAACGCGCGTGCTCGCTCACTCCTCCAGGGAGATGGCGGCGGTCGGGCAGAGATCGGCCGCCTCGCGCACCTTGTCGTGCAGCTCGGGCGGCGGCTCCTCTTGCAACACGTACAGGTACCCGTCACTGCGGACCTCGAACACCTCCGGACAGACCTGCATGCAGCTGCCCGTCGATGCGCACACGTCGTAGTCGACAACGACCTTCACTCGACCTCCGCTCTACGAACCCTTGGCGGCACGGTAGCCGTCGGCCTCGGCGGCGACGGCGTCGGCGTAGCACCGCTCGGCCCGCGTGCGGTCGTAGAAGCGGCCGCCGGGCTCGTGGTAGATCATCGAGTTGGAGTTGGCCTTGACCGGGTGGCTCAGCGGGCAGGAACCGCCATCGGCCGGCAGCCACCGCGCATCGCCGGGTACGACCGGCGTGGGGTCATCGGGATCGGGCACGGCGCCCTCGCCGACGACGGTGGCCAGCGTGGCCGGCGGGGCATCGTGCGACGTCGTCGCGCCACCGGTGACGAGGTCGCCGAGCGCAGCGACGGGTGGCTCGCTCCGCTCCAGCGGCGGCCACGTCGGCACCGGCCCGACCTGCTGGATCGGCTGGCGAGCGCGCACCGCCTTGCGGGCGGCGACGATGCCGCCGACGATCGCGCCCAGCCAGGCCAGCCGCTTGATCCGTCGAAACCTTCGCCGCAGACCCATGCGCCGAGAGCGTACGCGACGACCGCACTGCGCCCCGTCTGCGGACGTGGGTGCCGCGCTGGTGGTGTCAGCGTTGCTGGCGCTCGAGGGCGCCGAGGACGGCCTTCAGTCCGGCGGTCGTGATGTCCGGATCGATGCCGATCCCCCAACGCGGCTCGCGCTCGTCGTCGCCGGCGATCGTCTCCACGTAGGCCGCAGCGGTCGCCTCGGCGCCGCGCCCGATGGCGTGCTCGGCGTAGTCGACGACGTCGAGGTCGACGGCGAACTCCGCCCGCAGGCCCCGCACGAACGCCGAGATCGGCCCGCTGCCATCACCCGTGACGGTGCGATGCTGGCCGTCGACGAGCACCTGGGCGGTGACGGAGGTGCGGCCGTCGAGCGTGTGCAGCTCGTGGCCGACGAGTTCGTACCGGGGCTGGGGAGGCAGGTACTCGGACTGGAACGCGTCCCACATCACGAGCGGCGTGATCTCGGTGCCCGAGTCCTCCGTGATGTGCTGGATCGTCTTGGAGAACTCGATCTGCATGCGGCGTGGCAGGTCGAACCCGTGCTCGGCCTTCATCACGTAGGCCACACCACCCTTGCCGGACTGGCTGTTGACGCGGATCACCGCCTCGTACGTGCGGCCGACGTGCTTGGGGTCGATCGGCAGGTACGGGACGCCCCACTGGTCGTAGTCCTCGGGGAGTGCCTCGAAGCCCTTCTTGATGGCGTCCTGGTGGCTCCCGGAGAACGACGTGTACACGAGGTCCCCGACGTAGGGGTGGCGCGGGTGGACGGGCAGGCGGTTGCAGTACTCGGCGACGCGGCGCAGGGCATCGATGTCGGTGATGTCGAGCTCGGGGTCGACGCCGTTGGCGAACAGGTTCATCGCCAGCGTGACGATGTCGACGTTGCCGGTTCGCTCGCCGTTGCCGAACAGGGTCCCTTCGACGCGGTCGGCGCCGGCCATCACGCCGAACTCGGCGGCAGCCACTGCACACCCGCGATCGTTGTGCGGGTGCAGCGACAGCACGACCTGCTGGCGCCGGCTGATCGTGCGGAGGAACCACTCGATGACGTCCCCGTAGACGTTGGGGGTGTAGCACTCGACCGTCGCCGGCAGGTTGAGGATGATCGGCCGCTGGTCCTCCGGCTCGATGACGTCCATCACCCGTTCGCAGATCTCGATGGCGAAGTCGGGTTCCGTGAGCGTGAAGCTCTCAGGCGAGTACTCGTACCGCAGCGCCGTGTTGGGGTGCTGCTCCTCGAGCTTGCGGCACAGCCGGGCGGCGTTGACGGCGATGTCGGCGATGCCGTCCCGATCGAGGCCGAACACGACCTCGCGCTGCAGGGGGTTGGTCGAGTTGTAGAAGTGGATGATGGCGCGCGGCGCGTCACGGATGCACTCGTAGGTCCGCTCGATGAGCTCCTGCCGGCACTGCACGAGCACCTGGATCGTGACGTCGTCGGGGATCAGGTCGTCTTCGATCAGCTGGCGGATGAAGTCGAAGTCGGGCTGGCTCGCGGCGGGGAAGCCGACCTCGATCTCCTTGAAGCCCATGGCGACGACGGCCTCGAACATCCGCCGCTTGCGGACCGGGTCCATCGGGTCGATCAGGGCCTGGTTCCCGTCGCGCAGGTCGACCGAGCACCAGAGCGGTGCGTGGTCGATGGTGCGGTCGGGCCAGGTGCGATCGGCGAGCGCGATCGGTACGTACGGGCGGTACTTCTCGAAGTTCATCGGGCGGGGGGTGGCGGGTGGCGGTGGCATGTGGTGCTCCTGAGGCGGGTCGAACGGTCCGGTCGCGGCTGGCCGGGGCGAAAAATGAAGGAGCCCCCGGCCGATGGGGGCGGGGGCGGGCGAACGCGCGAGGTACGTCGTTCGCCCTACGTAAGGAGCAGCAGGCGGGACCAGAGGTGCGGCGCAGCCATCGGGACCGACCGTACACGGCGGAGCGAGGCCCCGCCAACGCGAACCGTGCGTGCCACCCGGCCCTCGGACGGGAGGTCCGTCGATCGGGGCAACACGGGGTCACCGGGAGCGAACGACCGTTCCCGGTAACGTGCTCGTCACCATGACCGAAGCTTCCCCCCGGCGTGGTGCGCCCCGCCGCCGGCGGCGGCCGCGCCGCCCCGCCACCGAAGCGACGAGTCACCGCACCACTGCGCTGACCACCGTCGCCGTCCTGCCCGCTGTCGAAGCCCCCACCGGGTTCGCCGAACTGGGAGTTCCCGCCCACGTCGACGAGGCCCTGGCGGCCGCCGGGTTCGCCCAACCCTTCAAGATCCAGACGGCCGCCATCCCCGTGGCCATGGACGGCCACGACGTCTGCGGTCGCGCCCAGACCGGGTCGGGCAAGACGCTGGCCTTCGGCGTGCCGATGCTGGCCCGGATCCACGACACGGCGACGTCCGCCGCGCCCCGCGGCCTGGTGCTCGTGCCGACCCGTGAGCTGGCGGTGCAGGTCGCCGAGGTGCTCGAGCCGCTCGCTGCCCACGTGGGCCAGCGGATCCTCGCCGTCTACGGAGGCGCCAGCCGCCACGACCAGATCGACGTGCTGCGCGAGGGCGTGGAGATCGTCGTGGCCACCCCCCTGCGGCTGATCGACCTGCTCAAGTCGCAGGAGCTGACGCTGGCCGACGTCGACGTCGTCGTGCTCGACGAGGCCGACCGGATGGCCGACGACGGCTTCACGCCGCAGGTCGAGTGGATCCTTCGCCATTGCACCGGGCGGACACAGACCATGTTGTTCTCGGCCACCCTGGACGGCGACGTCGGGCACCTGGTGCGGCGCTACCTCAGCGACCCCGTCGAGGTCGCCGTCGACGCCGCCACGGACACGGTCGGCACGATGCACCACCTGTTCCTCGCCGTCCACCACATGGACAAGGACCGGGTGATCGGCACGATCAGCCAGGGCATCCCGAAGCTCGCCGTGTTCTGCGCCACCAAGCGGCTGTGTGATCGCGTCGCCCGAGCGCTCCAGGACCTCGGCGTCGACGCTGCGGCGATCCACGGCGACCTCCCGCAACCCGCCCGCGAGCGGGCGCTGCGGCGGTTCGCCGAGGGCAAGCTGGCGGTCCTGGTGGCGACGGACGTGGCGGCGCGCGGGCTGGACATCGACGAGGTCGGTGGCGTCGTCCACTACGACCCACCGAAGGACGCCAAGGAGTACCTCCACCGCTCCGGCCGCACGGCGCGTGCCGGGCGCGACGGGTGGGCCGTCACGCTGGTCGAGTACAACCAGCACACCCAGATGCGCATCCTCCAGCGCACGCTGCGGCTGCCCCTGGAGCCGCCCGTCGAGGTGTTCAGTAACGACGCGCGGTTGCGCGATCTGGACATCTTCCGCCGCGACCAGGCCTGACGGCCGCGTGGCACCTGGTCACGGCTACATTCGCTCGATGCGCAGGGGGGAACGGTCGGCAGCGGTCCTCGCATCGCTGACCGTGGCGATGGTCGCCCTGTTCGGCTGCGGCAACAGCGAGGCGTCCGAGGACACGATGGCGCCGATCGAAGGCGCCCCCGGCGACACCGGGGGGACCGCCCCGACGGTGCCCGACGTGGTCACCACGCCGCCGGCGTCCGCCGGCGTGGGTGGCGCGGTCGGGTTCGTCAGCGTGAACGTCCAGGTCGCCAGCGAGGGGGTCGACGAGACCCTCGCCATCGACCGGGCCGCCATCCCGGCCACTGACCTCGACCCGTTGAACCTCAACGCGTCGTGCAGCGCGCTTGACGGCGGCGACCCGATCTCGGTCTCCGTCATCGACCTCCGGCGGCTCGGTGCCGGCAGCCGTCTCGTGTCCGTCGAGCTGCACACCGAGGAGCCGGCGACGGCGGCGGGTGAGCACGCGGCGATCCTGGAGATCGCCGACATCGAGCAGCTGACCACGTCGTTCGAGGTCACGTTGCAGCTCGACGAGGGGGGGCGGTCCGGGTCCTTCGAGGGCACCGACGACGCCGGCAACGTGGCGAGCGGGTCGTTTGTGTGTGCCGATCAGCCGGTTGACACGACCACCACGATCCCCCTTGACCCGGGCGAAGAGGTGCCCGAGCCCACGACCTAGGGCGTGCGCAGCCAGCCGGGGCGTTGGTCCTCGAAGTCGTCGATCGCCGCGCCGTGGCCGAGCGTGATGCCGATGTCGTCGAGGCCGTTGAGGAACCGGTGACGGGTCGACTCGTCGAGGGGGAACGGCTCGACCATCCCGATCGCCGGCACCTCGACGATGCCGCGGGCGACGTCGACGATGATCTCCGTCTCCGGGTCCTCGTCGATCGCCGCCCAGATCTGCTGCACGACGGCCTCGTCGACGGCGACGGGCACCAGGCCGTTCTTCGTGCAGTTGTTGCGGAAGATGTCCGAGAAGCTCGGCGCGATCACCGCATCGAACCCGTGCTGCTGCAACGCCCAGACGGCGTGCTCGCGTGACGACCCGACCCCGAAGGCCGGCCCGGCGACGAGGATCGACGCTCCGGCGAACCGCTCGTCGTTGAGCACGAAGTCACGATCGTCCCGCCACGTGGCGAACAGCCCCTTCTCGAACCCGGTGCGCTCGACCCGCTTCAGCCACTCGGCCGGGATGATCTGATCGGTATCGACGTTCGACCGCTTGAGTGGCAGCCCGTTCCCGGAGATGACGTTGACGGGCCTCACGAGTAGCACCGTTCGGCCCGTGCCGCAGTGAGCACTGTTCGTGAGGTCGGCCTCGTCCGAGCCAGCCCTCGCGAGCGAAGCGAGCTCACGGCAGGTCTGCATGTGCCCGCAGCAGACGGAGTCTTCGGAGCGAGCGAGGCCATCAGAGGTCGTCCGGGGTGGCGAAGTGGCCGGCGACAGCGGTCGCCGCGGCGATCGCCGGTGAGACGAGGTGGGTGCGGCCGCCTCGACCCTGGCGCCCCTCGAAGTTGCGGTTGCTCGTGCTCGCCGCCCGCTCGCCCGGCGCCAACTTGTCCGGGTTCATGGCCAGGCACATCGAACATCCCGGCTCCCGCCAGTCGGCGCCGGCGGCGGCGAAGATCAGGTCCAGCCCCTCGGCCTCGGCCTGCGCCTTCACGGCGTGGCTGCCCGGCACGACCATGACGCGCGATGCCGTCACGTGCCGCCCATCGAGCACACCGGCCGCTTCCCGGAGATCCTCGATGCGGCTGTTGGTGCACGACCCGATGAACACGGTGTCGACGGCGATGTCGCGCACGGCGGTGCCGGGTTCGAGGTCCATGTAATCGAGCGCCCTGACGACGCTCTCGCGCGCCGAGGGATCGGCGAAGTCGTCGGGGGAGGGGACCTGCCCGTCGATGGTCGTCACCTGGCCCGGGTTGGTGCCCCACGTGACCTGCGGTCGCAGCGTCGTGGCGTCGACGCGCACGTGACGGTGCCAGTCCGCATCGGGATCGCTGTGCAGTTCTCGCCAGGCGTCGAGGGCCTGCTCCCACGCCGCTCCCTGCGGGGCGTGGGCCCGTCCCTCGAGGTAGGCGAACGTCGTGTCGTCCGGGGCCACCAGCCCGGCGCGGGCGCCGGCCTCGATCGACATGTTGCACACCGTCATCCGCCCCTCCATCGAGAGGCCCCGGATCGTCGACCCGCGGTACTCGATGACGTGTCCGATGCCGCCGCCGGTGCCGATCTCGCCGATCACGGCGAGGATCACGTCCTTGGCGGTGACGCCGTCGGGGAGCTCGCCCTCGACCTCGACGGACATCCACGTCGGTCGCGCTTGCGGCAGCGTCTGGGTGGCCAGGACGTGCTCGACCTCGCTCGTGCCGATGCCGAAGGCCAGTGCGCCGAACGCTCCGTGCGTGGCCGTGTGGCTGTCGCCGCAGACGATCGTCATGCCCGGCAGCGTCCGCCCCTGCTCCGGCCCGATGACGTGGACGATGCCCTGGCCGGGGTCGCCCATCGGGAACAGTGTGACCCCGAACTCCCGGGCGTTCTCGCGCAGCACCTCGACCTGGCGGGCTGAGACCGGGTCGGCGATCGGCTGATCGATGTCCACGGTCGGCACGTTGTGGTCCTCGGTGGCGACGGTCAGCTCGGGACGGCGGACGCGCCGTCCCGAGAGGCGCAGCCCGTCGAACGCCTGCGGGCTGGTCACCTCGTGGACGAGGTGGAGGTCGATGTACAGCAGGTCGGGCTCGCCGGGAGCGCGGTGCACGACGTGGCGCTCCCAGACCTTCTCCGGCAACGTCTGCCCCATGGTCGTCTCACATTCTGAGATAGCGTTCTTGCTCAGTGGACAGCGTATCGAACGTCGGCGTGGTGGACAAGGTCGTGGCGCTGCTCGACGCGCTGCGCGACGGTGCGTCGTCGCTGGGGGAGCTGCAGGCGCGCTCCGGCGTGCCCCGGGCGACCGCCCACCGGCTCGCCGTCGCCCTCGAAGACCACGGTTTGGTGCAACGCCGCGCCGACGGTCGGTTCGTGCTCGGGCAGGCGCTGGTCGCCCTGGGCCGCGCCGCCGCCGAGGCCTTCCCCCTGGCCGAGCTGGCCGGCCCGGCGCTGCGGGAGCTGCGCGACGACACCGGCGAGAGCACGCAGCTGTTCGTGCGCGAGGGCGAGCACCGCCGTTGCGTGGTGTCGCTGCAGTCGTCGCACGGGCTGCGCTGGATCGTCGCCGAAGGCGCGCTGCTCCCGCTCGATCGTGGCTCGGCCGGCCGGGTGCTGCTCGGCCAGCCCGACGCCTGGGTCGAGAGCGTCGAGGAGCGCGAACCCGGCGTGGCCTCGGTCAGCGCCCCGGTGCGCGATGCCACCGGCGCGGTCGTCGCCGCCGTCAGCGTGAGCGGCCCCGTCGAGCGCCTCGGGCGCCGGCCGGGCGCCCGCTACGGCGGGCTGGTCGCCGCCGCGGCGTCACGGATCATCGTGCCGGCCGTGGCCGCCGATTGACGGCGGCGACGGCCGGCGGTTCATGCAACCGAGGCGCGTGCGCGCTTTGGGCCCCGTCCGCAGTGAGCATGTTTGCGAGGCCGGCCTTGCCCGGCCATGCGAGCGGAGCGAGCAATCATTCGACGGTCAGCTCGGCGTACATGCCGGCGGTGAAGTGCGGCGGCCCGCCTTCGACCTCGGGCGGGCCGCTCGCTCGGCTCCTGCGCCGCGGCCAGGAACTCCGCCGGGTCGGCACCGATCGGGATCGAGCAGATGACGGCGTAGCGGCCCGGCTCGGTCAGCGAACCGTCACCGACGACCGGGAACCCGGCCTCGCCCGGCGGGGCGATGATCACCGTCGCCGGTTCGGCGGTGCCGAACAGGGCACCCAGCTCCTCCTCCGGGAGCTGCACGAGCTCCTCGACGGGTCGCGTCTCGTCCTCGGGGAGCAGGAAGGCGACGAGCTCGTGCACCTCGGCCGTCGAGTTGTTCGTCAGGCTGAGCATCGTGCCGGCCTCGACCGTCTCCGGAAGGTCCTCGAAGGCGTAGTCGACGGCGTTGACGGCGACCATCATCATCCCGGCCATCGACGTCGTGTCGGTGCCCGCCGCAGCGGTTGTCGCCGGAGCGGCCGTGGTGTCGGCGGCGGCGGTCGTCGGCGCCGCTGTCGAGTCGGACGAGCCCGAGTCGTCGTCGCTGCCGCACGCCGCGAGGACGGCGGTGGCGATGAGGCCGACGGCGGCGAGCCGCGCGCGGCGAGAGGGGGTGTTCATGGTGGTCCCGTCCTTTGGTTTGCGCCTGTTGTTCACGTCGCGATCGACGAGCGATCGCGACGGGCGATGATACGCGTTCGACGCCGTGACGTCCGTCATGCCCGACGGGTCACGTTCGCCGACGGGTGACCACGCCGCCGTACCATCGATGGGGTGAATGACCAGACGTTGCCCGACGACTGGGTCGACCAGGTCCGGGAGCTGGCCCGTCAGCGGGACGCCGTGATCCTGGCCCACAACTACCAGGTGCCCGAGGTCCAGGAGGTTGCCGACCACGTCGGTGACTCGCTCGGGCTCTCGCGGGTGGCGGCGCAGGTCGAGGCGTCGACGATCGTCTTCTGCGGCGTGCACTTCATGGCCGAGACGGCGAAGATCCTGAGCTACGACAAGACCGTCCTGATCCCCGACGAGCGCGCCGGGTGCAGCCTCGCCGAGACGATCACCGCCGACCAGCTGCGGGCGTGGAAGGCGGAGCATCCGGGGGCCGTCGTCGTCAGCTACGTCAACACGACGGCGGCCGTGAAGGCGGAGACCGACATCTGCTGCACCTCGTCGAACGCCGTCGACGTCGTGGCGTCGGTCCCGGAGGACACCGAGGTGCTGTTCTGCCCGGACCAGTTCCTCGGCGCCCACGTCCAGCGCCAGCTGCAACGGGACAACATGCACATCTGGCTCGGTGAGTGCCACGTCCACGCCGGCATCAACGGCGCCGACCTGAAGGCCCGGGTGGCCGAGGACCCGGACGCCGAGCTGTTCATCCACCCCGAGTGTGGGTGCGCCACCAGCGCGCTGTACCTCGTCGGAGCCGGGGTCGTGCCCGAGACCCGCACCAAGATCCTGTCGACGAGCGGCATGGTCGAGGCGGCGGCGCAGAGCACGGCCAGCAAGGTCCTGGTGGCGACGGAGACGGGCATGCTGCACCAGCTGTCGAAGGCCAACCCGCTGGTGCTGTTCGAGCCGGTCAACCCGGCCGCCGTGTGCAAGTACATGAAGATGATCACGCCGGCCAAGCTGCTGCGCTCGCTGCGCGACGGCGTGGACGTCGTCGACGTGCCCCCGGACGTCGCCGAGCGGGCTCGGCGATCCGTCGAGCGGATGATCGAGATCGGCACACCGTCAACATCACCGTCGGTCGAGTGAGCCGCTCGCCGCGGACGGGCGCCGAAGCGTCAGGGTCCCGGTGACGTTCGTCCCCCGACGGCTGGCTGCGCCGGCGCCGACGTGGGAGCGCGACGTCGATGTCGTCGTGCTCGGATCCGGCGCCGCTGGGCTGGCCGCCGCGCTGGCCGTGCGCCCGGTGCGACGGGTGCTCATCGTCACCAAGGACGCCCTCGACGCCGGCTCCACGGCCTGGGCGCAGGGCGGTTTGGCGGCCGTCCTCGACCCGCATGACTCCGTCGCCGACCACGTGCTCGACACGCTGGCCGCCGGGGCCGGGCTGTGCGACGAGCGGGTCGTCGTCGAGCTCGTCGAGGAGGCGCCGACGGCGATCCGCTACCTGATGCGGCTGGGTGCGGCGTTCGACCCGTCGGCCGCCGGCTCGGAGCCGGCGCTGACCCGCGAGGGGGGCCACCGCCACGACCGCATCGTGCACTCGGGCGGTGACCGCAGCGGGGCCGAGGTCCAGCGCACGCTGGACCAGTCGGCGATGGCGGCTGGTGCCGAGGTCCTCGAGCGGGCGTTCGCCCTCGACCTCGTCGTTGGCGACGGCCCGACCGGAACACAGGCGGCGGGCGTGACCGTGGCATTGCTCGACCCGGCCGGCGGGGTCGAATCCGTCGGCACGGTCACGGCGCGGGCGGTGGTGCTGGCAACGGGCGGCTACGGGCAGGTGTTCGCGTCGACCTCGAACCCGCCGGCCGTGACGGGCGACGGGTTGGCGCTGGCGCTGCGCGCCGGACTCGCCGCCCGCGACGTCGAGTTCGTGCAGTTCCACCCGACCGTGTTGTGGCGCGGCCCCGACGCCCGAGGGCAGCAGGCGTTGGTCAGCGAGGCGGTGCGCGGCGAGGGCGCGATCCTGTACGACGGGGCCGGGCGGCGGGTGATGGCCGGTGTCCACCCGCAGGAGGACCTCGCGCCGCGCGACGTGGTGGCGGCGGCGATCAGCCGGCGGATGGCGGAGGCGCCGGGCGGCGTCGACGACCACGTCGAGCTCGATGCCACCAACCTCGGCGAGCGGTTCTACACGCGGTTCCCGTCGATCACCGCGGCGTGCCGGGAGATCGGCATCGACCCGGCGACGGATCGAATCCCGGTCGCACCGGCCGCCCACTACGCCTGCGGAGGCGTGCCGGCCCGGCTGGACGGGGCAACGGCGATGCCGGGGCTGTACGCGGTGGGGGAGGTGGCGTGCACGGGCGTCCACGGCGCCAACCGGCTCGCCTCGAACTCGCTCACCGAGAGCGTCGTCGCCGGCACGCGACTCGGGCGCGACCTGGCCTGGGAGTTGCCGCCGCCCGTCGTCCCGCTGGCGCCGTCGGGCGACGCGTCGCTGCTCACCGCCGAGCACGGACCGGAGGTGCGATCGGCGATGTCCCGGTTCGTCGGGGTGTTGCGCGACGCCGAGTCGCTCGGCGCCGCTGCAGCTGCGCTCGACGCCGTGGCCGGCAAGGTCGACACCGCCGGTCGCCCGACGCGGCGGGCGTGGGAGGCAACGAACGTCGCCACGGTGGCCACGGCCGTCGTCGTCGCGGCGACGGAGCGGACGGAGAGCCGTGGGTGCCACCGCCGGACCGACTTCCCCGAGCCCCGGCCGGAGTGGGTGCGCCACCTCGACGTCGTCGTCGGGAGCGGCGACGAGGTGGAGGTGGGCTGATGGACTTCCACGCCGTCTCGACGGGCACCCGCGACCGCCTGCGCGCTGCGAGTCTCGATCCCGATGCCGTCGTCGCCACCGTCGAGGCGGCCGTGGACGAGGACCTGATGGGCGGCGTGGACGTGACGTCGGTGGCGACCGTGCCGGCCGATCACCGCAGCAGGGGCACGTTCGGGTCGCGCGCCGACGGGGTCGTGGCCGGATTGGCCGTCGCGGCGGCCGCCGTCGAGGTGGTGTGCGGCGACGAGGCATCGGAGTTCGAGTACCTCGTCGAGGACGGTGACCGGGTGGTCGCCGGCCAGGCGGTGGCGCGGGTCACGGCGCCGACGCGAGGCTTGCTGACGGCCGAGCGATCGGCGCTCAACCTGCTGTGCCACTTGTCGGGGGTCGCCACGCTGACCCGCCGGTGGGCCGACGAGCTGGCGGGGACCGGGTGCGTGGTCCGGGACACGCGCAAGACGATGCCCGGGCTGCGGGCGCTGGAGAAGTACGCCGTGCGCTGCGGTGGTGGCGCCAACCACCGGATGGGGCTGGCCGACGCCGCGCTGGTCAAGGACAACCACGTGATCGCCGCCGGAGGGGTGGCCGAGGCGTTCGCCGCGGTGCGTGCGTTGGCGGCCACGATCCCGGTCGAGATCGAGGTCGATTCGCTCGACGGGCTGCGCATCGCCATCGCCGCCGGCGCCGACCTGGTGCTGCTCGACAACTTCTCGCTGGACGAGATGCGTCAGGCCGTCGGGCTGCGTGACGAGCTCGACCCGGCGGTGCTGCTGGAGGCGAGTGGCGGGCTGACGCTCGCCGTGGCCCGCCAGGTGGGGGAGACCGGCGTCGACCACGCCGCCGTCGGCGAGCTGACCCACTCCGCCCGGGTCCTCGACCTCGGCCTCGACCTCCACCCGCCAACCTGATGCTGAGCGAGGGTTGCCGCCGGATCTGACGGGTAGTGCGCCCACGGAATCCGCTCCGGGCTCTACTGTTCGGCCGTGCGCCCGGCGCGAACGCTGGTGCTGATGGTCGCGGTGGTGGGGCTCTGCGTGGCATACAGCTTGTTCTCGGGTGGTGGCGCCCGCCGCGTCGTGACCTCGCCAGTGGCCGTGGCGGCCGGGATCGATGCGATCGCGCCGCCCGAGACGGCGTCGACGACGGCGACGGCGACGGTGTTCGCCCCGCGGCGCTTCACGCTGCTCGCTTCCGGTGACCTGCTGTCGCACACGTCGGTCCTCGACCAGGCCGCCGCCGACGCCGGAGGAGCGGGGTACGACTACGGGCAGATGTTCGAGGCCGTTCAGCCGTTCATCGACGGCGCTGATGTGGCCATCTGCCACCTCGAGACGCCGGTGGCCGCCGCCGGCACCGAGGTCGACGGTGTCGTGCCGGTCTTCGGTGCGCCGCCCGAGATCGCCGGGGAGATCGCGGCGGCGGGCTACGACCGGTGCTCGCTGGCCTCCAACCACGCCCTCGACCAGGGGGCCGCCGGTGTCGACTCGACCCTCGGCGCGTTCGATGCCGCCGGTCTCGGCCACGCCGGGATGGCCCGCAGCGCCGAGGAGGCGGCGCCGAGGACGTTCGACGTGAACGGCGTCGCCGTCGCCCATCTGTCGGCGAGCTACAGCTTCAACGGGTTCGACCCGCCGGCCGGCGAGCCGTGGCGGGCCAACCTCATCGATCCGGCGCGGATCATCGCCGAGGCCCAGCAGGCGAGGGCGGCCGGTGCGTCGGTCGTGATCGTGTCGCTGCACTGGGGCGCCGAGGGGGTGACCGAGGTGCTGGCCGAGCAGCGGTCCGTCGCTGAGCAGCTCACGGCCAGCGGCGCCGTCGACCTGATCATCGGCCACCACGCCCATGTGGTGCAGCCGATCGAGCAGGTCAACGGCCGGTGGGTCGTGTTCGGGATGGGCAACCAGCTGAGCGGGATGGGCGACTCGACGGACTGCTGCGGCGTGCGGGCGCTCGACGGGATGATGGTCCGCGCCGAGTTCGTCGAGCAGCCCGACGGGACGTTCGCCGTCGCCCCGCCGGTCGCCATCCCGACGTACCTCGGCCGCCACCCCTACCGGGTCGTGCCGGTGCAGGCGGCGCTGGCCGACCCCGCCGTCGCCGGCCACGTCACGGCCGCCGAGCTGCAGGCCTCCCTCGACCGCACCTCGCCCGTCGTCGCCCCCCACATCGGATTCTGAGCAAGGATCCCCGCCAGATCTGGCGGGGATCGCGCCACGGAATCGCGTTTTCCGCTTCCGCCGACTGGCGACGCCCAGGAGGGTTGTGATCAACCATCCTGACGTCCTCGCTCTGTTCGCCGCCCAGCAGTGGGTCGCCTCCGTGGATCAGCTGCACGACTTGTCCGTCTCGACACGGAGCATCGAGCGGGCGTGCCGGAGTGGCGTGCTCATCCGGGAGGTCCCGGGCGTGGTGCGCATCACCGGTTCGAAGGACTCGTTCCTCTCCCGGGCGATGATCCTCCAGCTCCACGTCGGCGAAGGCTCGTACATCAGCGGCGTCAGCGCCGGTGTGCTGTACGGGCTGCGCAACATGCCGCGCAACCGCGTCGAGATCACGGCCGAGCGCCGGCGCCGCGTCACCATGCCGTCCTGGGGGCGTTGCGAGACGACGAACTGGGTCCAGACCGCCGACGACGCCACGACCCGCCCGGACGGGCTACGGATCGCTTCGCCGCTGATGATGCTGTTCCGGCTGGCGCGGACCTTCAACCAGCACCGGTTCGAGCGGGCGGCCGAGGACTGCTGGCACCGCAAGCTCCTCACGCCCGACGAGGCCTCCGAATTCCTCGCCCGAGTCCGCGGCAGCGGCCGCACCGGCGTCTCGACGTTCGAGCACTGGCTGGAGCGGTGCTCGCTCCGCAAGGCGCCGAGCCAGTCCGGGCTCGAGCTGGACGTGATCGAGTCGATCCGCCGGGCCGGGCTCCCGGAGCCGGAGCGGCAGCTGCCGCTGACGTTGCGGTCCGGCGAGACGATCCACATCGACACCGCCTGGCCGGAGGTCCGGCTCGGCGTCGAGCCCGGCCACTCGTGGTGGCACGGCGGCGATCTCCGCCAGCGCGCCGATCAGGCCCGGGACCGGGCGTGCGACGAGATCGGCTGGCGGATCGTCCGCCACGACGAGTCCGTCCACGACGAGGTCGCCGCCTTCGGACTCCAGTTGCGGATCATCTACGACGAGCGGAGGCGGTCGTTGCGCCCGGCGTGACGGATTCCGTGGCGCGATTGCCGCCAGATCTGGCGGGGATCCTTGCTCAGAATCGGGATGGGGGGTGGGGTTGTGGACGAAGGGGTCAGAAGGTGGTGAGGAGGTCGGCGACGACGATCAGGTCGGTGCCGTCGGGAATGCCCAGCTCCTCGGCCTGGGCCGGCTCGAAGACCTCGTCGAACGGGATGGTCAGCACCCGGCGGCCGCCGACGCGCATCCCGGTCAGGCCCTCGATCAGGAACGGGGCCGTGCCCTGGGCGCCGAACTCCACCCGCGCCGGCGAATCCGGCTCCCACGAGCTCTGCAGCACCTCGCCCGTGTCGCCACGCGCCAGCAACAGGTCGAAGAACGCCACCTGCCCCTGCTCCAGCTCCGCCCCCTCGCCTTCGCGAGGATCAGCCACGACCAGCTCTGTCACCGGCTCGTCGTCGATCGGCAACTCCTCGGTCGCCGGCACCGGCGAGCCCTTGCCCACGCTGAGCACGTCGAGGACGAACGACAGGGCGTCGCCCGGCTGGATGTCGCCGCCCGGCGGCTCGTCCCCGTAGGCCAGCTCGGCCGGGATGTCGAGCTGCAGTTGCTCGCCGGCCTGCACCCCGACGAGGCCTTGGTCCCACCCCTCGATCACCGCGCCCTGCCCGAGCACCACCGGCAACGGGTCGGTCCCGTAGTTGGCATCGAACTGCGTTCCGTCGGCGCCGCGCACGCCGACGTAGTTGACGAGCACCACGTCGCCGGCGGCCGCCTCCGGCCCAGACCCCGGCCGCAGCTCGGTCACCACCAGCTCGGTCGGCGCGGAGGCCGGCACCGCCACCTCGGGCACGCTGGCCTCGACGGTCGACCCCTCGGTGGCCGACTCGCCCTGGCGTTCCAGGCTGATGTCGACCGGTTCGTCCTCGCTGGCCTCGTCACCGCCGCACGACGACACCACGGTCGCCAGGGCGATGACGACCACGGCCACGCTGCGCTTGGGCATCGGGCGAACCTATCGGTCGCCCCCGAGACGGGACCGTCAGGCGCGAGCGGCGCTCAACCCGGCCGGTTGGCCAGCCACTTGGCCTCCGCCTCGCCCGTCGGCGTCGACGGCTGGCCATCGGTGAACGGCCACAGCTCCTCGGCCATCCGCCGGTAGTTCCCGATGGCTCCGAGGTCGCCGAGCAGCGCGTACAGCCCGAGGTTGATCCGCTGGATGAACACGAACTCCCGGGGCAGCGTGACGTACTGGGCGACCGGGCTCGTCCGGTCGAAGGTGTGCCGCACGACCCCGCTGGCGTACCCCTTGGTCCACGTCATCGTCCGGTCGGCCGAGATCGGCTCGTAGAACTGGGCGAAGTACCCGCCGGCGTCGTTGGTCGACACCGGCGCGTCCGGGAGCAGCAGGCCGCCGCCCTCGATGATCCGCCGGAAGCGGGAGAAGTCGTGCTGGACCGCGGCCGCTTCGACCATCGAGGCGAACATCTCGGTCTCGGCGACCGTGAAGTACCGCACCAGCCCGAAGTCGATGAACGACACCACGCCGTCAGGCTGGAACAGGTAGTTCCCGGGGTGCGGGTCGCCGTTGAACGCCCGCATCAGGTACAGGCTGCGGAAGACGAACCGGAACAGCGTCTCGCCGGCCAGGTTGCGCTGCTCCTGGTCCCACCCGCACACCTCCGAGAACGGCGCGCCGGGCACCAGCTCGCTGGTCAGCACCCGGCCGGTCGACAGGTCCGGCAGCACCTCCGGCACCCGGATCGTCGGGTGGCCGCGGTAGAAGTCGGCGAAGTGCGTCTGGTTGGCCGCCTCGCGCCGGTAGTCCAGCTCCTCGGTGACCCGCTCCCGGACCTCCGCCACCAGCTCGGTCGGGTCGAGCCCGGAGAACCCCTGCTGCAGCAGCGTGCCGAACAGCTGCGTGTTGGCCAGGTCGGCCTCGATCGCCTCGTCGACGCCCGGGTACTGCACCTTGACGGCGACCGCCACCTCTTGGCCGGTGCGGGGGTCGACGGCGACGGCCCGGTGCACCTGCCCGATCGACGCCGCGGCGATCGGCTCCGGATCCCATTCGACGAACACCTCCGACGGCGGGCGACCGAGCTCGCGCTCCACGACCCCGGCGGCCAGGTCGGCGCTCATCGGCGGCGCGCTGGCCTGCAGCGCGGCCAGCGCCTGGCGGACCGGCTCCGGGAGCCCGTCGTCGAGGTAGCTGGCCATCTGCCCGATCTTCATGAGGGCGCCCTTCATGCCGCCCAGCCGCTCGGCGACCTGCTCGGCCGTGCGCAGGCGCCGCTGCTCGTCGAGGACGACCTTCCGCTCGGCGGTGGCGAACAGCTTGCGCGCCTCGGCGGATGCGTACGTGGCGCCGACGGCCATGCCGAGTCGAGCCAGCTCGGCGTTGCGGGCGACGCGCGACGTGCGCGAGATGGGTCCCAGCCGTTCTCTCGGTGGTTTCGGGGTCATTCTTGACCCCTGAAAACGCTTGAGAACCGCTGCGGTGGCGACGGTGGCGGTGATGGCGAGGATGAGCCGACGGCGGCGGGCGGGGGTCACGAGCGGGCGCTGACCCAGGCCAGTGCGTCGAGCAACACGGGCACGAACCGCTTGGGTGCGGCGACGGCGGCGTCGTGGCCGGCGACGACATCGAACTGGTGGGCCTGCGGGATCAGCTCGGCCAACCGGTGCTGGCGGTGTACCGGCACCACCTCGTCGTGGGTCGGCACGACCACGCCGACCGGCACGTCGATGCGGCGGATCCAGCCGTCGGACCGGAACCGCCCGAGCGCCCCGCCGGCTTCGAGGACCATTCGCCAGTCGTGCTCGGCCAGCTCGTCGAGTGCCCAGTCGTTCCACGTCCCGGCGCGCCGGCGCAGGTACAGCTGCGACGACAGCCAGTTGCGGGCCTGCGCCGGGGTCAGCCGGGCCAGCATGGCAAGGCTGCTGATGCCGAGGAACGTCAACCGCTCCTCGCGCCGGTCGCTGAATCGCCCGGCGGTGGCCGTGAGCACCAGACCGCGCACGCGGTCTCGATGGCGATGCCACATCAGCTGGGCGATGGCGCCACCCATCGAGTACCCGACCGGGATGGCCCGCTCGACGCCGAGCGCGTCGAGCACGCTGGCGACGTCGTCGGCGCAGTCCTCGAGCGTGAACCCCCGCCGGCTGCGCACACCGTGGCCGTGCCCGCGCTGGTCGAAGGCGATGACCCGCGCGTGATCGCCGAGCGGTCGGTAGCAGCGGAAGAAGTTGAGGTCGGCAGTGGCGTTCCACCCGTGCAGCAGCACGACGGCGGGCGCCCCCGCCGGTCCTGGTAGCTCGCGCACACGCACCGTGCCGGCCGGGATGCGAACGTCCCGACCCGGCGGCAACCACGGCCCGCGGGGCGTCGACGGGAGCCCGACGTCAGCGACGTCGGGGCCGGCGTCGACCGGCAGGGCGCCGGCGGCGTCGCTCAACGCGTCCCGGCCCGTCGCTGGCGAGGGTGCGCGCTCAGACCGCCGACACCTCGAGGACGCGCACGCGCAGCTCGCCGTTCGGAGCTTCGTAGGCGACCGTGTCGCCGGCGCGAGCACCGAGCAGCGCGGCGCCGAGCGGCGCCGTCGGGCTCACGACGTCGAGGTCATCGACCCGCTCCTCGATGTGGCCGACCAGGTAGCGCTCGGCATCGTCGTCCTTGTCGCCCTCGTAGACGATGGTGACCACGGTGCCCGGGCCGACGACGCCGGGCTCTGGCGCCTCCAGGATCTCGGCGTCCTCGAGCAGCGCTTCGAGCTGGCGGATCCGCCCCTCCATGTGGCCCTGCTCGTCCTTGGCCGCGTGGTAATCGCCGTTCTCCGAGAGGTCGCCGAGCTCTCGGGCCCGCTCGATCTTCGAGGCCACCTCGATCCGGCCCCGCGTGACCAGGTCGTCCAGCTCGGCTTGCAGCCGGTCGTACGCCTCTCGCGAGAGCTGTTGCGAGGTCATAGGTGGATCGAGCCTATCGGTGCCCACCGAGCCGATCGGGGAGGGCGCGCCCGCCGATCCCTAGCATCCTGGGTCATGACCAGGCACGGAGCCCATCGAGTGGCAGTGATCGGCGGCGACGGGATCGGTCCCGAGGTCACCGCCGAGGCGGTCAAGGTGCTGCGCGCGACCGAGGTCCCGATCGACACGACGGACTTCGATCTCGGCGGCGCCCGCTACCTCCGCGACGGGGAGATCCTCTCGGACGACACGCTCGAGGAGCTGCGGCGGTTCGACGCCATCCTGCTCGGCGCCGTCGGCACGCCGGCCGTGGCGCCCGGCGTGATCGAGCGCGGGCTGCTCTTGAAGATGCGCTTCGCGCTCGACCTGTACATCAACCAGCGTCCGTTCACGGCGCCCGGCCACGACTTCGTGGTGATCCGCGAGAACACGGAGGGTCCCTACGTCGGCGAGGGTGGCGTGCTGCGTCGGGGCACGCCGCACGAGGTGGCCACGCAGGGCAGCGTGAACACGCGGATGGGGGTGGAGCGGTGCGTGCGCTACGCCTTCGAGCTGGCCCGCGGCCGGGATCGCAAGCACCTCACGCTCGTCCACAAGACGAACGTGCTGACGTTCTCGGGCGACCTGTGGCAGCGCACGTTCGACGAGGTCGCCACCGAGTTCCCGGACGTGGCGACGGCCTACCACCACGTCGACGCGGCGACGATCTACTTCGTCCAGGACCCGCAGCGCTACGACGTCATCGTCACCGACAACCTCTTCGGGGACATCCTCACCGACCTCGGCGGCGCCGTGTCCGGAGGGGTCGGCCTGGCGTCATCGGCCAACCTCAACCCCGCCCGAACCGGGCCCAGCCTGTTCGAACCGGTGCACGGTTCGGCCCCCGACATCGCCGGCACCGGCGCCGCCGACCCGCGAGCGGCGATCCTGTCGGCGGCGCTCATGCTCGATTTCCTCGGAGCGCCCGACGCCGGCGACCGGGTGCGGGCGGCGTGCGCCGAGCCGGTCACCGGGAGCACCACCATCGTGGGTGACGCCGTAGCGGCCCTGGTGCGAGGATGAGCGCATGCCCATTACGCCCACACCCAAGATCTGGATGAACGGCGAACTGGTCGACTGGGACCAGGCGCAGATCCACGTGCTCACGCACACGCTGCACTACGGGATGGGCGTGTTCGAGGGCATCCGGGCGTACGAGACGTCGCAGGGGCCGGCCGTGTTCCGCCTCACGGACCACATCGTGCGGTTGCTCAACTCGGCGAAGATCCTCGGGATGGAGCTGCCCTACACGGTCGACGAGCTGGTCGAGGCGTGCAAGGCCACCGTCGCCTCGACCGGCCTGAGTGCCTGCTACGTCCGGCCGATCGCCTACTTCGGTTACGGCGAGATGGGGCTCAACACGCTGCCGTGCTCGGTCGACGTGGCGATCGCCTGCTGGCCGTGGGGCGCCTACCTCGGCGACGATGCGGTGACCAAGGGCGTGCGGATGAAGATCTCGTCCTGGACCCGCCACGAGCACAACACGATGCCCCCGGCGGCGAAGACCACCGGTAACTACGTGAACTCGTCGCTGGCCAAAGTTGAGGCGCTGCGCGCCGGCTACGACGAGGCGATCATGCTGGCATCGAACGGCCTGGTCGCCGAGTGCACCGGTGAGAACATCTTCGTTTCGCGCAACGGCATCTTCCTGACCCCACCGCTGTCGGCCGGGGCGCTGGAGGGCATCACGCAGAACACCGTGATGCGGATCGCCGCCGATCTCGGCTACGACTGCCGGCTCGACAACATCGCCCGCAGCGACCTGTACATCGCCGAGGAGATCTTCGTCTGCGGCACCGCCGCCGAGGTCAGCTCCGTCAACTCGGTCGACGATCGGTTGGTGCCGTGCCCTGGTGAGGCGACGGTGGCGATCGCCGAGATGTACGCCCGCGTCGTGCGCGGCGAGGAGCCGCAGTTCAAGGACTGGTGCGAGCTCGCCTCCTGAAGGTGGTATCCGATCGGATACCGCGCTAGCGTCAACCTCGTGATCGACGCCGCAGTGCTGATCCGCTCCGCCCGGCTGCGCTCCGGCCGTTCCCTGCGCCAGCTGGCCGAGGCCGCAGGCACCTCGCACTCCACGATCGCCACCTACGAGCGGGGGGCCAAGGTGCCGACCGTCTCCACCCTCGATCGCCTCGTGCGGGCGTGCGGCTACGAGCCACGGGTGACGCTGGCCGCCGCCGGCATGGCGTCGGACGAGGCCCGTCTCCAGCGTGGGCAGGAGCTGTACGACGCGCTCGAGCTTGCCGATGCGTTCCCCGTGCGCCACGCCGCCACCCTCCAGGCGCCGCGGTTCGCCTGGGCGGCCGGCAGCTCGTCGACCACCGTCGCGGCGTGACGGACGGGCCGAGCCTTCCCGCCAAGATCGTCCTCGTCCACCAGGCACTGCACTCGGCTGGGCTGCCCCACGCCTTCGGCGGCGCGCTGGCGCTGGCCTGGTGCACGCACCGGGCGCGCGGCACGGTCGACATCGACGTCAACGTGTTCGTCGGCATCGCCGACGCCGACCTGGTGCTGGCGGCGCTGGCCGCGCACGCACCCGCCGACGCTGCGGCGCGGGGTCGCCTGCTCGCCGATGGCCAGGTGCGCCTGTGGTTCGATCGAACTCCTGTCGACGTGTTCCTCGACACGACGCCGTTCCACCAGGAGATCGAGGGCCGGATCCGCGCCGAGCCGTTCGCCGGTGCCGACCTGCCGTTCCTGTCGTGCACAGATCTCGCCGTGTTCAAGGCCTTCTTCGACCGATCTCGCGACTGGGCCGACCTGGAAGAGATGCTCGATGCCGGCAGCCTCGACGTCGACGCCGTGCTCGGCGTCCTCACCCGCTACCTCGGCGGCCCCGACCACCGGGTCGATCGCCTGCGGCGCTTGGCCGGACCGCCGACCTGACCGTCCGGGCACGACGGCACGACGCCCGCGGAACGTCCGGCAGGTGTGCGGAACTTGTGCATGAGCGGTGGATGGACGGTGGATGAACGGCACCGACTTGGGGGTAACGAGAAAGTTCTGGGGAGAACGGTGTGAATTCAGAACTAGCTCTTGACCTGCGGTGATGCAGTCGGCAATGTGTGCCCTCGTACCGGCGAGCGCAACGCCGACCGGGACGGGGGTCCGAGTCTGCAGGAGCCGCCTTCGGGTGGTGTTGAGAGCGGAAAACGGCCTCGTCCCACGCCCTCGGGCAAGGTCGGGGTCAGCGGCTCCGGTGCACGGGACGAATTACCACCGTGGCTGCATCGGGTGGCTGACCGGTTCGCCGGTCGGGCACGTGGTGGAGCACGGGCCGTGGAATGGTGAGCCACCCCAACTGGCGCACCGGGAAGCGGTCTTCGTGGTGCCGGCTCGGTGTCTCGGACTTGTCCGGGGCAGCGGGAAGGTGCCATGACGGCAACGGGGCCGGGCAACCGGCGACCGGGCCGATAACGCGGCATCGCCCGCCGCGCCTCCGGGCACGACGGGCGATGTGAGGTCGAGCGAGAGGCTAACGCCAGCAGGTCGACCAGCGGTGGATGGTTCGCCCCACTTGGGCTGCCCCGGGCAGCGCAGCGGCTCCGGCCGAAGCGCTCCCGGGGCAGTTCGCGTTGATGGCCTCGTTCGCTCCGAAGACTCCGCTCGCTCGGCTGGGTCGGGCACGGCCGACCTGACCATCCACGCCCGCTGCGGTCGGGGGGCGAAGCGCTCACGAAATGCGATGGCCTCGCTCGCTCCGAAGACTCCGCTCGCTCGGCTGGGTCGGGCACGGCCGACCTGACCATTCGTGCTCGCTGCGTCACGAACGCTCGGGGACTTTCGCTGACGTCGGGATCGTGGTCGCCCGAACGAGCCGGGGTCCGGACGCGACCCGGCGCGCGACGCGTTCACGCGCCGTTCACAGCACCGGGCAATGTGCGTTCACGGGGTGGCGGGATGATCCCGGCGTGCCGGTCCCCGAGGCGCCGCTGAACCAGCGCGAGCTCGACGTGCTGGCCGTGCTGGCGGCACATGAGGGCCGTGTCGTCGGGCGCAACGAGCTGCGCGCCAAAGCCGGGCTCGGCGACCTCAGCCCACGGCGCTGCGAGGCCGCGCTGGTGCGCCTGCGCAGCGTGCTCGGACCCGACGCCATCGTCACGGTGCGCCGACGCGGCTGGATGCTGTCCGGGCAGTGCCGGGCCCGCGCCGACGAGCTGATGACCGGCAGCCGCTGACGTGCTGGCCGCCATCGAGAGCGTCGATCTGGCGCGCCTGCTGCTCGACCTGCTGATCGTCGTCGTCGCCGCCAAGCTCGTGGCCGAGCTGGCCGAGCGGGTGGGGATCCCGGCAGTGCTTGGCGAGATCGCCGCCGGCGTCGTGATCGGTCCCTCCGTGCTCGGGCTGATCGACCTGGGCGGCGCCGATCGCGCCGTCAGCATCGGCGTGATGGCCGAGATCGGCGTGCTCCTCCTCCTGGTGCAGGTGGGCATGGAGATGGACCTCGCCGAGCTCGGGCGGGTCGGGCGGGCGGCGCTGGTCGTCGCCGTCGTCGGCGTCGCCGTCCCGTTCGTGCTCGGCAGCGCGGTGGCGCTCGGCCTTGGGCAGGGCGCCGAACCGGCGATCTTCCTCGGTGCCGCCCTGACGGCTACCAGCGTCGGCATCACGGCCCGGGTGTTCGGCGATCTCCGAGCGCTGGCGACGACCGAGGCGCGCGTCGTCCTCGGTGCCGCCGTCGCCGACGACGTGATCGGGTTGATCATCCTGACCGTCGTGGTGCAGGTCGTGGGAGGCGGGTCGGTCACCGTCGCCTCGGTCGGCTCCACGGTGGCGTGGGCCGTCGGCTTCCTGGTGATCGCCGGCGTGGTCGGCCTGCTCGTGGTGCCGCGCGCACTCGACCTGCTCCACCGGTTCGCCCGCTCGGGCGCCACGCTCACGGTCGCCGCCCTCGCCCTCGTGCTGGGGTTCGCACTGCTCGCCGACATCGCCGAGCTGGCGTTCATCATCGGTGCCTTCATGGCCGGGTTGGCGATCGGCCGCAGCGGTCACCACCAGCGGGTGGCGGCGGATCTCGACAGCGTCGCGGCCCTGTTCGTTCCAGTGTTCTTCGTGCTGATCGGCGTCAACGCCGACCTTGCGGCCATGTTCCAACCCCAGGCGCTGCTGATCGCCGGGGCCCTGTTCGTGGTGGCGGTGGTCGGCAAGCTCGTCTCGGGGATCGGTGCCGGGGGTCTGCGCGCCGACCGCCTCCTCATCGGCATCGGGATGCTCCCGCGGGGCGAGGTCGGGCTGATCTTCGCCAGCATCGGGCTCACCCAGGGGGTCCTCGACGATGAGCTGTACGGCGCGCTGCTCCTCGTCGTGCTGCTCAGCACCGTCGTCACCCCACCGCTGCTGCGTTGGCGGATCGAACGGGGCGGCGACGTGCGGCTCGTCATCCCGGGAGACGACGACGGGCCGGTCGAGCAGCCGGCTGTCGGGTGGGTCGAAGCTCGCGGCGGCGTCATCACCCTCACCGTCGAGCCGCCGACGAGCGCCGTCGTCGAGGTGGCCCTCGAGGCGGCGGCGCTGGTCGCCTCGGCCAAGGCGCGCCCGTCGGACGACCTGTTGGACTGGCTGGCGGCCCGCCGCGGCGTGCCGCTCACCTGGACCGCGCCGGACACCCGGGCTCTGCTCGGTGTGCTGCACGTCGGCGATCCGCGATCGATCCGCTTCCTGGACGTCACGGGTGTGCTCGAGCGGGCGCTTCCGGACGTGGCGGCCGCCGTCGAGCGGCGTCGTCACGACCCGGGTGAGCTGGACCCGACGCATGCACTGCGCTTCCCGACGGTGTCGCGGCTCGACGAGCTGGTCGCCGAGCTCGGCCCGGACGAGCGGGCGGCCGTGGACGACCTGCTGCTGGCTGGCGTGGTGGTCGATGTCGTCGGCGCCGATCCCGGCCAGCCCGAGATCGGCTCGGTGCTGGGTCAGCTGGCCGTGCCGGACGTCGCCGCCGTCGAGGCGATCCTGAGCGGTGCCCGATTGCTCCGCTCGGCCGCCGCCGACCTCGATTCGTTCGAGCCGTCCGAGCTGCGCCAGATCGCCACCCACCTGGGGGGTCGCTCGACCGCCGACGCCGCATACCTCCTGGCGCTGGCCAGCGGCGCACGCCACCGTCGGGCCCTCGACGAACTGCACACCAGGGTGTCCGACCTGCTGGCCCATCCCGAGCTGCTCGGCGCCAGCGCCGACTCGCTGGCCGAGGTGCGCCGGCGTCAGGCGCTGGCGCTGGCGACCGAGCCAGGAGCGCGCGGACGGCTGGAGATCGCTCCGCCGGCCTACCTCTTGACCCACGAGCCCGATGAGCTGGCTCGTCAGGCCCGCCTGATCGAGCCGCTTCCCCGCCCGGGGGTCGTGCGGGCGGCCGTCAGCCCCGAGGGGCGTCCGGATCACTGGATCGTGGACGTCGCCACGCGCGACGTCGACGGGCTGCTGTCGCGCCTGGCGCGGGCGCTGACCGATGCCGGCGCGGACATCATCACCGCCAACGTGGCGACATGGCCGGACGGGGGTGTCGTGGACACGTTCGTCGTCCGGTCGGCCGTGCGTCCCCGCGCCCGGACGATGGCCGAGGTGATGGAGGCTGCCCTGTCCCGCAAGCCGCTGCTCGAGCTGGTCGACGACATCGAGGTGGAGGTCGACGACGGATCGCTGCCGTGGCACACCACCGTCACCGTCTCCGGGCTGGATCGGCCCGGCGCGCTGGCGTCCGTCGCCGCGGCGTTCTCGGCCGCCGGCCTCGTCGTCCACGGCGCTCGGTCGGTCACGTCGGGGCCGCGGTTCACCGGTCGGTTCGGGGTCACCGACCGGCACGGCCGCAAGCTCGACGAGCGGGCGGTGGTCCGCCTGCGCGGGCTGCTGACCGGCGACCGCCCCCGCCGCGGCCGGTTCGCCGGTCGGTGACGGCGACCTGGTCGGCGCGCGCAAGAACGCAATCGAGAAGAAACATCCCGGCTGCGCCCACGAAACGCTCCTCGTCTTGTCTGTCGCCAGATGGCGGGCCCCTGCCATCTCGGCCGGGCGGCGCGCCGCTCGACGTCAACGACACAGCGGAGGACGGATGCGCAAGAGACGGGCCTTCAGGTACGTGGTCGGCGGCACCCTCGGTGCGGCGGCGATGGTGCTCTTCACGGGAGGTGTTGCCTTTGCCCAGGAGGACGACCCGGTCGCTGCCCTGACGGGCACGACGAACATGCTCTGGGTGGTCATCGGGGCGATCCTGGTGATCTTCATGCAGGCCGGGTTCGCCCTCGTGGAGACCGGGTTCTGCCGGGCCAAGCACGCCGCCCACGTGGTCAGCACGAACTTCGCCATCTTCGGTCTCGGCTTCATCGGGTTCTTCTTCGTCGGGTTCCCGTTCGCCTTCGGCGCCTACGACATGCAGGCCTACTTCGGCGAGGGCCTGGGCGGCCCGACCGGTGGTCCGCTGATCGGCAGCGGCAACTTCATCTTCCTCTTCGATGGAGCGTGGGCCCTGTCGGGCGACGCCATCAACGCCGGCGTGCTGGCCTTCTTCCTCTACATGGTCGCCTTCATGGACACCGTGGCGACGATCCCGACGGGAGCGATGGCCGAACGGTGGAAGTGGGGGAGCTTCGTGATCTGGGGCCTGTTCTGCGGCGCCATCTACTACCCGATCTTCGCCGCATGGACGTGGGGCGGCGGCTGGTTGGCCAAGACGTGGGACAGCTTCGGCTTCGGCGCCGGCTACGTGGACTTCGCCGGCAGTGGTGTCGTGCACGCCGTCGGCGGCGCCGCCGCCTTGGCCGGCGCCATGGTGCTCGGCCCACGCATCGGCAAGTACGGCGCCGATGGCAAGCCGCGCACGCTGGCCGCCCACCACATCCCGATGGCGTTGCTCGGCACGTTCATCCTGCTGTTCGGCTGGTTCGGGTTCAACGCCGCATCGACGTTCGCCTCGTCCGACGTGCAGTTCGCCACGGTGGCGACCAATACGGCGATCGCAGGGGCGTTCGGCGCCATCGTGGCCATGCTCTTCACGCACATGCGGACGGGCAAGCCCGACCCGGGGATGATGGCCAACGGCATGCTGGCCGGCCTCGTGGCGATCACCGCACCGTGCGCCTTCGTCACGCCGGCCGCGTCGGCGATCATCGGCAGCCTGGCGGCCATCATCGTCGTGCTGGCCATCGGCATCATCGAGCGGCGTGGCATCGACGACCCCGTGGGCGCCATCTCGGTCCACGGCGTCGGAGGCACGTTCGGCGTGCTGTGCGTCGGGCTGTTCGCCAACGGCAGCTACGGCGGGGGCTGGAACGGCTCGGACGTCGAGGGGGTGGAGGGGCTGTTCTTCGGTGGTGGTGTCGGCCAGCTGGGCGCCCAGGCCCTCGGCGTCGTCGTGATCTGGACGGTCATCTTCGGCGTCGCCTTCGCCTTCTTCAAGATCCACGACTCCGTGTCCAAGGCGATGGGCAAGGGCGGCATCCGCTCCAAGGAGGCCGACGAGCTGGTCGGCCTGGACGAGCCGGAGATGGGCGTGCTCGCCTACCCGGAGTTCGTCGGCAGCCACGCGCAGGTCCTCGACGAGGTCTGACGCCACCGCCCGAACGGCACGAGGTGAGCGGTGAGGGGACCAGGGCCCCTCACCGCTCACCGCGCTCCAGGTTGACGCCGGCCGTGGTCACCCGGTTGACTGTGCGCCGTGATCTCGGCGACCGCCACCCCGTTCGCCGCGATCATCATCATTCCGTAGTGCACGTGGCCCGTCCCCGTGCACGTCCCAGCCGCCTCCGGGCGGCTGTTTGCGTCTCCGGGGTCGGTGCCCACCGATCGAGAGCGAGCCAGCGATGAACCAACGGACGGTCGAGGTCTTCGACACCACCCTGCGTGACGGCATGCAGGTCGAGGGCGTGTCGGCGACGGTCGAGGACAAGCTGCGCATCGCCGAGCAGCTCGATCTGCTCGGCGTCCACTACATCGAGGGCGGGTGGCCGGGCGCCAACCCGAAGGACATCGAGTTCTTCGCCCGCGCCGAGCGCGAGCTCGACCTCTCGACCAGCACGCTGGTGGCGTTCGGCTCGACTCGCCGTCCGCGCGGCAAGGTCGACGACGACGCCACGCTGCGCAACCTCGTCGAGGCGCAGACGGCGGCCGTGTGCATCGTCGCCAAGAGCTCCGATTACCACGTCACCCAGGCGCTGCAGACCACGCTCGACGAGGGCGAGGCGATGATCGCCGACTCGGTGCGCTTCCTCACCGCGGCCGGGCGACGGGTCCTCGTCGACCTCGAGCACTTCTTCGACGGCTACAAGGCCAACCCCGAGTTCACGTTGCGGGCCCTCGAGGCGTCGGTCGTCAACGGCGCCACGCACCTCGTGCTGTGCGACACCAACGGCGGGTCCCTGCCGCACGAGATCGCCGAGATCGTCGGGTTCGTCTACGCCCACGTCGGCGACGACGTCACGATCGGCATCCACTGCCACGACGACACGGGGTGCGCGGTCGCCAACTCGATGGCCGCCGTGCTGGCCGGCGCCGGCCACGTGCAGGGCACGTTGAACGGGCTGGGGGAGCGCACCGGCAACGCCAACCTCACGACGATCGTCCCCAACCTGCAGCTCAAGCTCGGCTACCAGTGCCTGCCCGAGGGTCGGATCGAGCGACTGACGGCCGTGAGCCACCACGTGGCCGAGCTGCTCAACCGGGCCGTCAACCCGCAGGCGCCGTACGTCGGGTCGTCGGCGTTCGCCCACAAGGCGGGGCTGCACACCAGCGCCATCGTGCGCGCCAAGGACGCCTACGAGCACGTCGACCCAGAGCTCGTCGGCAACGGCACGCGCTTCGTGGTCAGCGAGATGGCCGGCCGGGCAACGATCTCGATGAAGGCCGCCGAGCTCGGACTCGAGCTGGACGGTGCGGCGGTCAACGCGGTGATCGACGATCTCAAGCGGCTGGAGCACGAGGGGTACCACTTCGAGGCCGCCGACGCCTCGCTCGAACTGCTGATGCGCCGCGCCGCCGGGTGGGAGCACGACTTCTTCCGCGTCGAGAGCATGCGCGTGATCACTGACGAGCTGCCGAGCGGAGGCTTCAGCACCGAGGCGACGGTGAAGGTGTGGGTCGACGACGACCGGCGCGTGTCGACGGCCGAGGGCAATGGACCGGTCAACGCCATCGACACCGCGCTGCGCATGGCGCTGGACGGGGCGCTGCCGGGGCTGGATCGGGTGCACCTCACCGACTTCAAGGTGCGCATCCTCGACGGCGCAGGGGCGACGGGCGCGGTGACCCGGGTGCTGCTCGACGCCACCAACGGCGCGTGGGACTGGACGACGATCGGGGTCAGCACGAACATCATCGAGGCGTCGTGGCGAGCGCTCGAGGAGAGCATCGTGTACGGGCTGCTGCACGCCCGCCCTCCCGACGGAGGATCGGGGTGAGCGAGCGGCGCCGCTCTGTTCGCGCTCACGCCGAAGCCCGGCCGGCCGCGGCGGGCTAGAACTAGGCCCGATGGCTGCGCCGCGGTTCTCTCCCGTCGATCCGATGGAGAACGCCCGCGGCTACGCATCACCGGATCACGTGCCCGACGAGTGGCGGGCCGATCGTCCCGGCGACCTCACGGGTCGCCAGCCGACCGGTGCCGGGCTGGGCTATCAAGGTCCGGACCAGGGCTACGCCCTGCTGCTGGCCAACCGCCTGCGACCCGAGCTGGTCGCCCAGCCCTACGAGTCGATCGACGACGCCGTGGCCGGAGGCAACGCCATCGCCATGCGGCGGGCGTCGATGTTCGGCCGCGCCCCGGTGATCCACGACCTGCGCATCGCGTTCACGATCTGGGGCTGGTTCGACGCCGGCCCGCCCGATGAGCTCGTCGTCCTCCGGCGCCAGGCCTTCAGCGGCGTCGCCGACACGCTGCACCACTACGACCTGCTGCGCGACCTGGTCGACTCGACGCCCGAGGCGACCCTGCGCTCGACCCCCGCCGAGGTCGCCCTCCGGTATCCGGCCGAGTGGCGCCAGCTCCTCGGCCGCTGATCAGACGACGGCGTGGGCCTTCAGGTCGTCGAGATCGACGAACTCCAGCGCTGAGAGGTGCGTGCCGTCGAGCACGACCGGACAGGCCATCCCGGCCTCCAACGCTTCGGCCCAGCGAGCAGCGCACACGCACCACTGGTCGCCGTCGCGCAAACCGGGGAACCCGTACTGCGGCATCGGCGTCACGAGGTCGTTGCCCCGGCTGACCGAGAACTCGAGGAACTCGGCGGTAACCCGGCAGCAGATGACGTGGAGGCCCGGGTCGTCGCCACGATTCTCGCAGCAGCCCGTGCGGTAGTAACCCGTCAACGGGTCGAGCGAGCAGGGGATCAGCTCGTCACCGAGCACGTTGCGCTGCTGCATCGGGCCATTCTGGTCGGCACCACGTACATTCGCCGGCCGTGCAGCTCCTCGACGGCAAGCGCATCCTGGTCACCGGCTCGACGCGCGGGCTGGGCCGCGGCTTCGTCGAGGCCCTCGCTGCGGCTGGCGCGGCGGTGGTCGTCAACGGCACCGGCGCCGAGCTCGTCGACGAGGTCGTCGACGGCATCCGCGAGCGCGGCGGCACGGCCGTCGGCGCTGTCGGGTCGGTGGCCGACGACGACGTGGCCGCCGGACTCGTGCAGACGTGCGTCGTCGAGCACGGCGGGATCGACGCCGTCGTCAACAACGCCGGCATCGTGCGTGACCGGACGCTGATGAACATGACCCCGGAGGAGTTCGACGAGGTCGTCGCCGTGAACCTGCGCGGCACGTGGTCGATCAGCCGTCACGCCGCGCAGGCGATGAGGGCGACCGGTGGGCTGTTGCTCCAGATCATCTCCGGGTCGGCGATGGTCGGCTCGGTCGGGCAGACCAACTATGCGGCGTCGAAGGCCGGCGTCCTCGGGATGATGTACGCCTGGGACGTCGAGCTGAAGCGGTACGCCATCCGGGTCAACGCGCTGTGGCCGATCGCCCAGACGGACATGACCGAGGTCGTCTTCGCCGGAGCCGCCCGCCGGGCCGAGGAGGCGGGACGCCCGGTGCCCGAGCCGGCCGATCTCGGCTTCGGCACGCCGCAGACGGTGGCGCCGGTCGTGGTGCACCTGTGCAGCGATCGGGCTGCCCACCTGCGCAGCCAGATCGTGACGTTCAACGGCCGCAAGCTCGGGCTGTGGACCCACCCGCACGAGACCGTCCTCGACCGCCGGCCGGCGTGGACGGTCGACGAGCTGGCCGACGCCCTCGATCGGGCCGACGAGCACGTCCACGTCCCGCAGATGTGACGCGGCCGGCCGCTGGGACCAGGCCGTAGGTTGTCGGCATGCTCGACCCGGCCATCCGCGCGCTTGCCTCGACCGGCAAGAACTTCGGCACCTTCGTCGTGCGCCTGCCGAACGGCCAGTTGCTCAGCCACGTCATGTGGGTCGACGCCAACGACGATGAGCTGTTGATCAACACCGAGATCCACCGGGCCAAGTACAAGGCGACGCAGCACGAACCGGACGTGACCGTCACGATCTGGGACGCCGACAACTCCTACCGCTACGCCGAGGTCCGTGGACGGGTCACCGGCGAGGTGCGCGGTGACGGCGCCCGGGAGCACATCGACCAGCTGTCGCAGCGCTACCTCGGCCATGACTACCGCCCGCAGATCCAGAGCGAGCGTGTCGTGCTGCGCATCGAGCCGATCCGCCAGCGGTCGTTCGGGCTGTAGATGGCGTCGCCGCGGGTCGCCGTCGTGATGGGTTCGGCCAGCGACTGGTCGACGATGGGCGCGGCGGTCGAGGTGCTCGACCAGTTCCGGGTGCCGCACGAGGCGCGCGTGGTCAGCGCCCACCGCATGCCGGACGAGATGTTCGCCTTCGCCGAGGAGGCGGTCGAGCGTGGGCTGCGGGCGATCATCGCCGGCGCCGGCGGGGCCGCCCACCTGCCCGGGATGCTCGCCGCCAAGACGACGGTTCCCGTGCTCGGCGTGCCGGTGCCGTCGCGCCACTTGAACGGACAGGACTCGCTGCTGTCGATCGTGCAGATGCCGGCCGGCGTCCCGGTCGCCACGTTCGCCATCGGCGAGGCCGGCGCAACGAACGCCGCGTTGTTCGCCGTGGAGCTGCTCGCCGCCGATGACGCCGAGCTGCACGCCGCGCTGGTCGGCGACCGGGCCCGCCGCCACGACCACGCCGCCCGCTCGACCGTCCCACCCCGCGAGCGAAGCGAGCCGCCGGCAGCCTCCGGAATGTGACACGGTGGAAGCGAGCCCCCGGCAGCCCCCGGCACGTGACACTGTGATCGTCCCGCCGGCGGCGATCGGCGTACTCGGCGGGGGGCAGCTCGGCCGCTACACCGTCGTCGCCGCCCGCTCGTCGGGCTACCGCACCATCGTGCTCGACCCCGACCCGGTGGCGCCGGCCGGGCGGGTCGCCGACGAGCACCTCGTGGCCCCGTACGACGACCCGGGCGCGCTCGACCACCTGGCGGCGACGTGCGCCGTCGTCACCACCGAGTTCGAGAACCCGCCCGCCGACGCCCTCGCTCGGCTGGCCGCCGACGTGGTCGTCGCACCGTCGGCGCGGGCCGTCGCCGTCGCCCAGGACCGCCGGTCCGAGAAGCAGTACCTCGCCGGACTCGGCGTGCCGACGGCGCCGTTCGCCGTCGTCGAGTCGGCCGCCGCACCCGACGGCGTCGGCTACCCGGCGATCCTGAAGATGGCGCGGATGGGCTACGACGGGAAGGGCCAGCGCATCGTCGATGCTGCCGGCGACGTCGGCGCGGCGTGGGAACACCTCGGCGGCGTGCCCTGCGTGCTCGAGCAGTTGGTGCCGCTCGACGCCGAGTTGAGCGTCGTCCTGGCCCGCACGGTCGACGGTCGCCACGCCGTGTTCCCCGTCGCCGAGAACCACCACGTCGACGGGATCCTCGACCTCACGATCGTGCCGGCGGGCGTGGGGGAGCCGCTGGCCGCAGCAGCCGTGGAGCTGGCGACGACCATCGCCGATGCCCTCGAGTACGTCGGCGTGCTGGCCGTCGAGCTGTTCGTCAGTGATGGCCGGCTGCTCGCCAACGAGCTGGCGCCGCGGCCGCACAACAGCGGGCATTGGACCCTCGACGGTGCGGCCGCCAGCCAGTTCGACCAGCAGGTGCGGGCGGTCTGTGGCGCAGGGTTGGCGGGCACGACGATGACCGCCCCGGCGGTGGCGATGGTCAACCTGCTCGGCGATCTGTGGGCCGACGGCGACCCCGACTGGTCAGCGGCCCTCGGCGACCCGATGGCCCGCCTGCACCTGTACGGCAAGTCCGAGCCGCGCCCCGGCCGGAAGATGGGTCATCTGACGGTGCTCGGCGCGACGCCGGATGCGGCCGCCGAGCACGCACTCGGCCTGCGCGATCGGCTGCGCCGTTAGTTGCGCCGTTCGAGGTCGGCCTTGAGCGTGGCCAGGCGGTCCACGGCCGACGCTGCGTAGGCCCCGATCCAGCGGTCGTGGATGCGCTTGATCGGCAGGGGATCGAGGTGGTTCCAGCGCTCCCGCCCACGCCGCACCGGGATCACCAGCCCGGCGTCCTCGAGGACGCGGAGGTGCTGCATCACGGTGCAGCGGTCCAGCTCGGGCAGGCCATCGCAGAGGTCACCGGTCGTGCGGGGGTGGTCCCTCAGCCGGTCGAGGAGCTGGCGCCGGGTCGGGTTGCCGAGCGCCTTGAAGACAGCATCGTCGGCGGACGCCGTTGCATCCTCGAGCAGCATGTTATAAGTTTACAACATGACAGCGGATCAGATCAGCACCACGCTGCGGTTCCAGATCGCCGGGCGCATCGCCCGGCCCGTCGAAGAGGTCTTCGAGGCCGTGGCCGACCCCGATCAGCTCTCCAGCTACTTCACCACCGGCGGTGCCAAGGGGCGCCTCGAGACCGGCGCCACGGTGACCTGGGACTTCGCCGACTTCCCCGGCGCCTTCCCGGTTCACGTCGTGGAGGTCGAGCCGAACCGGCGGATCGTCCTGCACTGGGCGGCCAACGACGACACGCAGCACGGCTCGTCGTACGACACGACCGTGACGATGACCTTCGAGCCACTCGACGGCGGCCGCACGCTCGTCACGATCGCCGAGGAGGGGTGGCGCGACACCGACGAGGGTCGCGCCGCGGCGTTCGACAACTGCGAGGGCTGGACCGGGATGCTCGCCTGCATGAAGGTGTGGGTCGAGCACCGCATCAACCTCCGCGACGGGTTCTATCAGTAGGTGATCAGCCCATGAGGTGAGCGGTGAGGGGACACGTTCCCCTCACCGCTCACCGCGCCGTCGGGTTCGGTGCCAGCTACGACACGTTGATGCCGACGACCTGGCCGACGGCGTAGGTCACGGCGCAGGCGCCGAGCACGATCAGCACGTGGCGGATCGTCGAGCGGGGGACCGACCGAGCGGCCGAGCGGCCGATGATCGCCCCGACGAAGCCGGCGGCGACGGTGGCGATCACCAAGGAGCTGATCGTCGGCGCCGTGCCGGACACGTCGAACAACCAGGGGACCACCGGCAGCAGCGCACCGAACAGGAAGCACACGAGCGACGACGTGGCCGCGGCCATCGGCGACGGCAGCTTGCCCGGGTCGACACCGAGCTCGGCCCGGGCGTGGACGGCCAGCGCCTCCGCCGGCACGCGCATCACGTCGGCGGCGGCCTGCTTGGCCCGGTCCGGCTCCATGCCATCGGCCTCGTACATGGCCGCCAGCTCCTCCGTCTCGGCCGCCGGGTGCAGATTCAGCTCGCGCCGCTCGACCTCCAGCTCCCGCTCGATCAGCTCGTTCTGCGCCGACACGCTGACCCACTCGCCGGCCGCCATGCTGATCCCGCCGGCCACGGCGCCGGCCAGCCCGGCGAGCCGCACCACGGACGAGCCGGCGCCGCCGCCGGCGAAGCCGATGATCAGCGACACGTTCGACACCAGGCCGTCGCTGACCCCGAACACCGCGGCGCGCGCCGCGCCACCGGCGACCGAACGGTGCCCGTGGTGCAGCTCGTCCTGGCGTTGCATCGGCCACCAGGCTACGAGGCCGCCGTGACCCGGCCGTGAGCCACGCCCCGAGGACGGCCACTACAGTCCGCGCCGCACGGAGGACCGACAACGAGGTCGGATCGGGAGGTCGTGATGCAGCTCCATCCAACGGCTGGGCACGGCGTAGCCGAGGCCCTCGGTCGGCTGTGCGAGCTGGCCTCCCTCCGCCAACCCGACGACGAGCTGCTCGTGCGGTTCCTGCCCCGCTACTACTCGGAGCTGCCGGAAGGCGACGTCGACGACCGCAAGCTCGAGGACCTCTACGCCGTTGCCGTCGCCCACCTGGCCCTCGGGCGGACCAGGGCCCCCGGAGACGCCCTCGTCCGCGTCATGTCCCCGGACCGGGAGCGCGACGGCTGGCACTCGCCGCACTCGGTCGCCCTCGTCGTCACCGACGACATGCCGTTCCTCGTCGACACCATCCGCATCGTCTTCGACCGCCACGGGCTCGGCATCCACCTGCTCGTGCACCCGATGCTGATCGTGCGGCGCGACGACGATCACCGCTTGGTCGACGTGCAGTCCGTCGGCGAGGCCAGTGGCCAGATCGAGGCCTGGACGCAGATCGAGATCGACCGCATGGACGCCGCGGCCGCCGAGCGGGTGCAGGCCGACGTCCTGGCCGCCATCGAGGACGTCCGGCGGGCGGTCGGCGACTTCGAGGCGATGCGCCAGCGGATGCTCGACCTGGCGGCCGTCGACCCGATCCTGTCGTGGTTGGCCAACGGGAACTTCGTGTTCCTCGGTTCGGCCGAGTACGACCTGCAGCCGGACGGCGCACCGACACTGCGGCCGGGTAGCGAGCTCGGCCTGGCCCGGGGCGATCGCCGCGCCGCCGCTCCGAGGCCGATGCCGGGCGACCGTCCGGTGGTCATCGCCCGCACCGACGAGACGTCCAGCGTCTTCCGTGACGAGCGCCAGACCGTCGTGCGCGTCGCCGGACCGGGCGACCTCCAGACGCGCTTCGTCGGTCTCCTGGCCACGAACGCCTACCGCGTCAGCGTGGCCGACATCCCCGGCTTCGGCCCCGCGGCGCTGGCCGCGCTGGCCCTCGACGAGCACACGATGCACTCCCACCTCGGCCGGGCCACCCGCACGGTCCTCGAGAACCTGCCCCGCAACCTGGTCCTGGAGCAGGACCCCGTCACCGTGGCCCGGCTCGTCGCCGACATCGTCGGGCTGCAGGAGCGCCAACTGGTGCGCGTTTTCGAGGTCCCCGAGCCCGTCGGGCCGTGGGTCACGGTGCTCGTCTACCTGCCGCGCAGTCGGTTCACGGCCGAGCTGCCCGAGGGCATCGCCGACGTGGTCGCCGAGGCGTACGGTGCCGAGCAGCGCACGTTCGAGTCGTTCGTCGCCGCCAGCTCCCTTGCCCGCATCGCGGTCAGCGTCCGGCGGCCCGATGGCGCCAGCGGCGCCGATCCCGATGTCCTCGAGCGGGTCGTCGACGAGCTGTCGACGTCGTGGTCCGATCGGCTGCGCGAGGCGCTGGTGAACGAGGTCGGCGAGGCGCCCGGCCGTGTGTTGTACGACCGCATCGGCGCTCACGCGCCGGCGGCGTACCGGGCGGCCGTCCCGCCGGGACGGGCGACCGGTGACGTGCGCCGGATCGGCTCGTTGCTGGAGGGCGAGCGCGACATGGCGACGGCCGTCGCCCACGACATCGACGCGCCCGACCGCGAGTGGCGCTTCCGGATCTTCCGCCGGGGCAGCCCGGCCGCGCTCTCGGACCTCCTGCCGCTGCTCGACCACCTCGGCCTGGAGGCACTCGACGAGCAGTCGTACCGGTTCCGGGCCGACGACCAGCGGGTGTACCTGTACGACATCGGCGTGCGAGTGCCCGCCGGTGCCGAGATCGACCCCCGCCGCTGGGCCGACCTGCAGGCCGGCTTCGAGGCCGTGATCTCCGGCGAGGTGGAGAGCGACGGCTTCAACCGGCTGGTGCTGGCGGCCGGGCTGACGGCGCGCGAGGTGGCCGTCGTGCGGGCCTACGGCAAGTACCTGCGTCAGATCGGGTTCGCCTTCAGCCAGTCCTACATCGAGTCGACGCTGCGCACGCACGCTGTGCTCGTCGCCGAGCTGATGGCGCTGTTCCACGCCCGATTCGATCCGGAGCGGCCGTCCGGGGAGGAGCGCGAGGCCGCTCAGCAGGCGGTGCGCGAACGCGTGATCGCCAGGCTCGATGCCATCCCCAGCATCGACGACGATCGCATTTGCCGGATGTTCCTGCAGCTGATCGAGGCGACCGTCCGCACGAACTACTACCGGAACCGCCGGGCGGTCGCCTGCAAGCTCGACCCAGGGGCGATCGCCGAACTGCCGCTGCCCCGACCGCGTCACGAGATCTGGGTGTGCGGCCCCCGCGTCGAGGGCGTCCACCTGCGCGGCGGTGCGCTCGCTCGCGGCGGGCTGCGCTGGAGCGATCGGCGGGAGGACTTCCGGACCGAGGTCCTCGGGTTGATGAAGGCGCAGATGGTCAAGAACGCCGTGATCGTGCCGACCGGGGCCAAGGGCGGGTTCGTGGTCAAGCGGCCGCCAGCGGACAGCGACGAGCTGCGCACCGAGGTCGTCGAGTGCTACCGGCTCTTCATCCGCGGCTTGCTCGACCTCACCGACAACCTCGTCGGTGAGCAGGAGGACGTAGTTGCCCACCCGCCCGACACGGTGGTCCACGACGACGACGACACCTACTTCGTCGTCGCCGCCGACAAGGGCACGGCGACCTTCAGCGACGTCGCCAACGAGATCTCCGCCGAGTACGGCTTCTGGCTCGGCGATGCGTTCGCCTCGGGGGGCAGCGCCGGGTACGACCACAAGGAGATGGGCATCACCGCTCGCGGGGCGTGGGAGAGCGTGCGCCGCCACGCCCGGGGACTGGGCAAGGACGCCAACAACGACGTGCTCACGGTGGCCGGGATCGGTGACATGTCCGGCGACGTCTTCGGCAACGGGATGCTGCGGTCGCGCCACCTCAAGCTCGTCGCTGCGTTCGACCACCGCCATGTGTTCATCGACCCGAACCCCGACCCGGAGATCTCCTTCGTCGAGCGCCAGCGACTGTTCGACATCCCCCGATCGAGTTGGGCCGACTACGACCCGGCGCTGATCTCGACCGGCGGCGGCGTGTTCCCACGCACCCAGAAGGCGATCACGCTCAGCCCCGAGGCACGCGCCGTGCTGGGGACGCCGGACCGGCCGCTGACGCCGAACGAGCTCGTGTCGGCAGTGCTCACGGCGCCGGTCGATCTGCTCTGGAACGGTGGCATCGGGACCTACGTCAAGTCGGGCCTGGAGACGAATGCCGACGTGGGGGACCGGGCCAACGACGGGGTGCGCGTCGACGGCAAGGCGCTCAGGGCGCGCATCGTGGCCGAGGGCGGCAACCTCGGGCTGACGCAGCTCGGCCGGGTGGAGTACGCGCTGGCCGGCGGGCTGGTCAACACCGACGCCATCGACAACTCCGCCGGCGTCGACTGCAGCGACCACGAGGTCAACATCAAGATCCTCCTGGACGCCGTCGTCGCCAGCGGCGAGCTGACCATGAAGCAGCGCAACGAACTGCTGGCGTCGATGACCGACGAGGTCGCCCGGCTCGTCCTGGACAACAACAAGGCCCAGACGCTGGCCTTGCTGATCGCCCGGCGCCAGGCCCTGCCGATGGTCAACGTCCACGCCCGGTACATCGACGTCCTGGAGAACGAGGGCTGGATGGACCGGGACCTCGAGTTCCTGCCGTCGGACAAGCAACTGGCCGAGCGCCAGGCGGCGCGCAACGGTCTGACGTCGCCCGAGTTCGCCGTGCTCATCGCCTACACCAAGAACGCCAACGTCGCCGAGGTGACCCGCTCGGACCTGCCCGACGCCCTGTTGCTGGAGGACGACCTGGTGGCGTACTTCCCGACGGCGCTGCAGGAGCGGTACGCCGCTCAGATCCGTCGCCATCCGCTGCGGCGCCAGATCATCGCCACCCGGGTCGTGAACCAGATGGTCAACCAGTCGGGGATCTCGTTCGACCACCGCGTCACGGAGGACACCGGCGCCTCCGTGGTCGAGGTCACCCGGGCCTGGGTGGCGGCGCGCGAGATCTTCGACTTCGACGGTCTGTGGGACGAGATCGACGAGCTTGACGAGATCGCCGCCGACGTGCAGCTCGAGCTGTTCCTCGACGCTCGCCGGATGGTCGAGCGGGGGGTGCTCTGGCTCCTGCGCCACCGCCGCCCACCGATCGACATCGCCGCAGCCGTGGCCAAGTTCCAACCCGGGATCGCCCGGCTGGCGGCAGAGCTCGGGCCGGTGCTCGTGGGGCGGATGCAGGCGGCCGTCCACTCGGGGGAGGCATCTCGGTTGGCGGCTGGCGTGCCCGAGGGGCTGGCGGAGCGGGCCGGCGTGTGGCCGCTGCTGCACACCGGGTTCGACGTGGTCGAGGTCGCCGCCGCCCACGGCCGCGAGGTGGTGGACGTGGCCCGCGTCCAGTGGGGGGTGTTCGATCGGCTGGACCTCTCGTGGCTGTGGGACGGCATCGGCACGCTGCCGCGATCGGACCGCTGGCAGACCCAGGCCCGCTCGGCGCTGCGCGACGATCTGCTGACGGCCCTCGCCGAGCTGACGGCGGTCGTCGTCGAGACCACCGACGGCGATGTGGACCGCTGGCTGGAGCTCAACCAGCGGGCCGTGGCCAGGGCCGGCGCGATGTTCACCGAGATCCGCCGCGCCGAGGGCTACGACTTGACCACGCTCTCCGTCGCCCTCCGCCAACTCCGCAACCTCGCCCGCTGAAGACCCATCCGAGGGTTTGATGCGTCGAAGGGCACCTCCAAACCCTCGGGTCGTTGCTGCGACGACACCGATCCCTGCGGCGAGTGACCCGAGGGTTTGGAGGTACCCCTCGCGTCGCCTCAAACCCTCGGATGTCCCCCAGTAGCGTCATCGAGCAATGGTCCCGCGCTTTCGGATCGCTCCCTCGCCGACGGGGTTCTTCCACGTCGGTGGGGCGCGCACCGCGTTGTTCAACTGGGCGCTGGCCCGGCGGCTCGGCGGGCGGTTCGTGCTGCGCATCGAGGACACCGACGAGGCGCGCGGCCGGCCGGAATGGACGCAGGGGATCATCGACGCCCTGGCCTGGCTCGGGATCAGCTCCGACGACCCGACCTACGAGGGCCCGTACTTCCAGAGCGCTGACGCCGCGGCCCACGTGGCGGCGGCCGAGCGGCTGTACGCCGAGCGTCGGGCGTACTACTGCGACCTCACCGGCGAGCAGGTCCAGGAACGGGCCAAGGCGTCTGGCCGGCCGGGGTACGACGGGTACTCCCGCGATCGGGGCCTCGGCCCGGGTCACGGCAGGGTGCTGCGCTTCCGGGTGCCCGACGACGGGCCGACGGTGGTCCGCGACCTGATCCGCGGGGACGTGACGTTCGAGCACGACGCGCTGGAGGACTTCGTGCTGCTGCGGGGCAACGGCACCCCGCTGTTCGTGCTGGCCAACGCCGTCGACGACATCGCCACCGGGATCACCCACGTCGTGCGCGGTGAAGAGCACCTCCCCAACACGCCGAAGCAGCAGCTCCTGTGGCAGGCGCTCGGCCACGCGCCGCCCGTGTGGGCCCACGTGCCGGTGCTGGTCAACGAGGCGCGCAAGAAGTTGTCGAAGCGGCGCGACAAGGTGGCGCTCGAGGACTACCGCGACGAGGGGTACCTCGCCGACGCGATGGTCAACTACCTGATGACGTTGGGGTGGGCGCCACGGGGCGAGTCCGAGATCGTGCCGTGGTCGGTGATCGAGGACGAGTTCCGGCTCGAGGACGTCACGCACTCGCCCGCCTTCTTCGACATCACGAAGCTGCGGTCGTTCAACGGGGACTACATCCGGGCGCTGTCCGTCGACGACTTCGTGGCGGCCAGCGAGCCGTGGCTCGACGGCCGGTGGGATCGCGACGTCTACCGCGCCATCGCGCCGCTGGTGCAGGAGCGGGTCAAGGTGCTCAGCGAGATCCCCGGCTACGTCGACTTCCTGTTCGACGACCCGCAGATCGACGAGGCGGCGCAGGCGAAGGCGATGGCGCCCGAATGGGCGGCGCCGCTGCTCGGTCAGGTCGCCGACGAGCTGATGTCGGCCGATTGGGAGGCAGCGACGCTGAAGCAGCTCGTGGAGCGCGTCGGTGAGGGCTTCGGCGTCAAGCCGGGCAAGGCGCAGGCACCGGTGCGCGTGGCCGTCACGGGTCGCAGCGTCGGGCCGCCGCTGTACGAGTCGCTGGAGCTGATCGGCCGGGAGCGGACCCTCGATCGGCTTCGTACAGCCCTGAAGGCCGCCGGATGACGCTCGACACGGGCTCGTCGATCCGCCGCGATGACACGCCCGTCGGCATCGTCCGACCGCGCGCCACGCCGCGCCGCGGGTCACGTCGCCGCCGGCGGTGGACCGTCGGACGCTCCGTCGCCGTCGGACTGCTGCTCGTCGTCGGGCTGATCGTCGGGTACTTCCTCGTCAGCCTGTACCAGGTCTGGTCGACCGGAAGCGGCGATGGAGCCCGACCGGTGGACGCCATCGTCGTGATGGGCGCCGCACAGTACGACGGGGACCCGTCGCCGGTGCTGGCCGCCCGCCTCGACCACGTCGTCGACCTGTGGGCCGAGGACCTGGCCCCGCTGATCGTCGTGACGGGCGGCAAGCAGCCGGAGGACCGGTTCACCGAGGCCGAGGCCTCGGCCGCCTACCTGGTCGAGCGGGGCGTTCCGGCCGAGGCCATCGTGCTCGAGGGCGACGGGCTCGACACGTACGAGTCGCTGCAGGGCGTCAGCGACCTGCTCGGGGCGCGGGGGCTCGACGAGGTCCTCATCGTCACCGACCCGTACCACTCGTTGCGCAGCCGGATCATCGCCGAGGACGTCGGTCTGCAGGCGTGGACGTCACCGACGCCGTACAGCGTCGTGGACGGTGGCGAGTCGTTCCAGCGCCATCTCCAGGAGGCCGCCGGTGTCGCCCTCGGCCGCCTCATCGGCTTCGACGACCTCTGACCCGACCATCCGAGGGTTTCAGCGCACCCGAGGGTCTGCGGTCTCGGACGGGTGCGCCGAACCCTCCGACGAAGCCCAGCCGGCCCTCGGGGGCCCGCCGCTACACTGCACGACCGCTCCAGTGGGGAGTGGTGTAACAGGCAACACAGCAGATTCTGGTTCTGTTATTAGGGGTTCGATTCCTCTCTCCCCAGCCAGGCGGTCCGGCGGCGCTGCTAGCCTCCGTCCGCTGCTTGGCCCGTTCGTCTAGAGGCCTAGGACACCACCCTCTCAAGGTGGCGGCACGGGTTCGAATCCCGTACGGGCTGCTAAGAAACCCCAGGTCAGCACCGGTTTTGCGGTGTCGATCGGTTGCTGACTGGGGTGGTCGTGCTACTCACTTGCTACTGCTTGCCACCTGCATCACCGCTCGGCGCCACCACTGCCGACGCTGCAGCCGAATCTGAGCTGGGGTGACTCGGCATGGATGAACGGGTTGGCACTGCCTGGACGAACGTCTCCACCGCAATTGTGAGGTGCACTTCTTGAGACGCTCCTGCAGCTCCGGTTTCCTCGCGAGTCGGGCTCGGCGGGTCGAGCGAGCAGCGGGGGACACCTACCGTGCCGGTCGGGTCCGTAGGCCGCCC